>NZ_MOWR01000009.1 GCF_001937065.1 Streptococcus sp. 'caviae' | reverse complement strand
TATAACGCTTTGACGTTTCATTGAGGCTCACAAAAGGGAAAAATCGCTACTTATCGTGGCGATTTTTCTTTTTGGGTGTTTGAAAAGCTATGCGGGGTATGGGATAACTAACTACGGGAATGATTCACAATGGTCACTAAGCTTTTTCTGAAAACGGCAAAGGTTTGGCTGATCGCTTACTTCCTTCTTTTTTGCTTCCATAGCTGATACAGCCTTGTCAGTACCATAGCAAGACTAATAATTGCAGCTAACAGCAAAAGAATCAGGAAAATGGCCAGAGGCTTGAACAATGCCCAAAGAATCATAATAAGTACATAAAGACCTGTCATTAAACTAATCACAAAGACTAATACAAGATAAAAAGTCAGCCAGGCTATTAAAGAACCCAGCCTTTTATCTTTAGGAACTTCAAACAAAACATGAAAAATAATTTCGACAATCTCTTCTAACATATACTCCCTGTATCAAGGCTCTCTTTTAGCAATTTTATTTAGTTTATTATAACAAAAAATCCCGTCTGGATGGACGGGATTTTCTTGATTGATAGGTTCAGCACAATTAAGCTTTACCTTCTGAACCAAAGACATCAATACGTTCTTCAACAGCTGCTTGGATAGCTTTAACGCCATCTGCCAAGAATTTACGCGGGTCAAAGAGTTTTTTCTTATCGTATTCAGCTTCATTTGCATCATAAGCACGCGCAAAGGCACGAGTTGCATTAGAGAACGCAATTTGACACTCAGTATTAACGTTAACTTTAGCGACACCAAGTTTGATAGCTGCACGGATTTGATCATCAGGAATACCTGATCCGCCGTGAAGCACGATTGGGAAACCTGGAACAGCTTCTGTCAATTTCTTCAAGTGATCAAGGTCAAGGCCTTCCCAGTTTTCTGGATATGGACCGTGGATGTTTCCGATACCTGCTGCCAAGAAGTCAATGCCTGTTTCAACCATTGCTTTCGCATCTTCGATTGGTGCCAATTCACCGCGGCCGATGATACCATCTTCTTCACCGCCGATAGTACCAACTTCAGCTTCAACTGAAATACCTTTAGCATGTGCTTTTGCAACAACTTCTTTAGCTTTTTCAAGGTTTTCTTCAACTGGAAGATGTGAACCGTCAAACATGATTGAAGTATAACCAACTTCGATACATTCAAGTGCATCTTCATAGTGACCGTGGTCAAGATGAATTGCAACTGGTACAGTAATGCCCATTGATTCTACAAGAGTTTCAATCAACACTTTACAAAGTTTGTAACCGCCCATGTATTTAGCAGCACCCATTGACGTTTGGATAAGAACTGGAGCTTGTTTAGCTTCTGCTGCACGCAGGATAGCTTGTGTCCACTCAAGGTTGTTTGTGTTAAATCCACCAACTGCATAACCGTTGTCACGAGCTGCTTGGATAAATTTTTCTGCTGAAACGATTGCCATTTTTAAAGGCCTCCTAAATATTTTTTGGGGCAACCCCATTACATTGTTTATTTTATCACTTTTACAGTAAAATTTCCAGCCTTTTCTTGAAAACTCACCAAAACAAAAAAAGCCGGCTCAAGCCAGCTAATATGCTATGCGGAGAGAGGGACTTGAACCCTCACGACCAAAAGCGGTCACAAGATCCTTAGTCTTGCGCGTCTGCCAATTCCGCCATCCCCGCAGCAACAAAATAAATTATATCAACTTCCTATATTGCTGTCAAGGATATTTCCCATATTTTTATAAAAATCCTCAAATTGTCTTTTTCTTAAAAGTTCTAACATGAAGTTAGCCGGCTGGATAGTTGAAAAGGTGACGCAGAGAGATCCTGTCATCACTGCAGCCGACATTATACACATTAGAGAGGCACTGAAAACAAGGTCTTTATATGTCGATGAGAAGTAAGTTAAAAAATCCAGAAAAATAATCAAAAGATTTCTCCAAAATGAGTAATTAATAACAATACTGAAAATCCCCTTGAATTTTTCTGTCAAAAGACCTAGACTATGGGCGTATTCGTTTTGTTAATCAATTTTCTTTAGCACAATGAGTATAAAAATCACATTTATTTAAAGGAGATTCAGTATGAATACTTTAGCTTTCGAGGCGTTCGAATCTTTGGATGCTGATAATCTTGCTCAAATTCAAGGTCAAGGCTGGGTTGGTGCCATTGCTGGTGGGGTCACTGGAGTTCTTGCCGGAGCCAAAGCTGGTGGAGCTGCTGCACTTCCAGTTATGTGTGTTCCTGGATTTGGTTGGGCTACTGAAGCCGGGGTTGTTGCTACCAGTGCCATTGCTGGTGCTGTGCTCGGCGCTGGAGTTGGTTATAATACACCATTATAAAGGGGTTGAGTTAGATATATGATATATGTTATTTACTCGTTAATATTATTAAGTTTTGCAGTATTAGTCTTAATTTCTAAGCGGAGTCAAAATGGTACTGTCAAGCTTATCTGTTTTGGAATTTTTATGCTGGAATGCATCTTAGTGATAGCTAATATGTTTTTTTCATTTTTGAATTAAATACTATTTTGTTAGTCGGCACTCTATTCAATTAATGCTATGATACTTAAAGTCGTCCCATATGACTTACGATAATGGCTCTTGCTGTTTATTATAGTTATATGGGGCTTTTTTGATAGATAGCAAAAGCTCTGTATCTCTAAAGCCATTACCTGCTGCAGAGATTACAGAGCTTATTTTTTAATCTGTTCTTATTATTAGTGACTGTTTTCAACTGCCGCTGTTACGAAAGCTGTATAGAGCTCCTCAGGACGGTTAGGGCGTGACTGCAGTTCTGGATGATACTGAGCAGCCACAAAAAATTTCTTGTCTGAAAGTTCTACAACTTCTACCAGGCGATTGTCAGGAGATACGCCTGAGAAGACAAAGCCGGCGTCTTCAAACTGCTGACGGTAGGCATTGTTAAATTCATAGCGATGGCGGTGGCGGCGCTGAACCACATCTTGATTGTCATAAGCTGCCGCTGCCTTGCTGCCCGGCTTTAATTTACATGGGTAAAGTCCCAGACGCAGGGTACCGCCCATATCTTCGATATCAATCTGATCACGCATAATATCGATAACGGGATATTTTGTATTTGGATCCAGTTCAGCAGAATTAGCCCCTTCAAGATTGAGGACATGACGGGCATACTCCACACAGGTCAGCTGCATACCAAGGCAGATACCAAGCATGGGAACATCATTTTCACGCGCATAGCGAATGGCTTCAATTTTACCTTCGGTACCGCGTTGCCCAAAACCGCCCGGCACAATGATGCCGTCTGCACTTTCCAGCAATTCAGCAACATTTTCAGCGGTCACATCATTGGCATTGATCCAATCAAAATCAATAGCCGTATCGTTAACATAGCCTGAATGTTTCAGAGCTTCAACTACAGACAGATAAGCATCCGGAAGCTCTACGTATTTCCCGACAAGGGCAATCTTAGTCGTTTTCTTAAGGTTCATCACCTTATCAACCATGGCAGACCACTCTGTCATATCGGCAGCCGGCACATTCAGTTTTAAATGATCGCAAACGATTTGATCCATGTTTTGCGCCTGCAGATTCAGCGGAATTTGATAGAGGTGGTCAACATCAAGCGATTCAATGACGGCTTCTGGCGCCACATCGCAGAATTGGGCCAGTTTATTCTTAATGCCTTGTTCGGCAGGCTTTTCCGTCCGAATAACAAGCATATTTGGCTGAATTCCCAGACCGCGCAGTTCCTTAACCGAGTGCTGAGTTGGTTTGGTTTTCATCTCACCGGCTGCCTTGAGGTAAGGAAGAAGGGTGGTATGAATGTACATAACATTATCAGAACCCACGTCAGCTTTCATCTGGCGCAGAGCTTCCAGGAAAGGAAGGCTTTCAATATCACCGACAGTTCCCCCGACCTCAGTGATAATAACATCCGAATCAGTAGTGGTAGCAGCGCGTTTAATCTTTTCTTTCAGAGCATCGGTAATGTGAGGAATAACCTGAACAGTAGCTCCCAGATATTCTCCTTTGCGCTCTTTACGGAGGACTTCACTGTATATTTTTCCTGTTGTTACGTTCGAATATTTATTGAGATTAATATCAATAAAACGTTCGTAGTGCCCAAGGTCAAGGTCCGTCTCAGCGCCGTCATCGGTCACATAGACTTCACCGTGCTGATAAGGGCTCATCGTTCCCGGGTCAATATTGATATAGGGGTCAAATTTTTGAATGGTCACCTTAAGACCGCGATTTTTCAAAAGACGGCCGAGACTTGCAGCCACAATCCCTTTGCCAATTGAAGAAACAACACCGCCGGTTACAAAAATATACTTTGTCATTAAATGCTCCTTTAGTTAATTTGGGAAGAAAAAAGAAAAATGCTCCCTAAGATTAGGGAGCTTATACCGACCTCAAAAGAGGTGCCCAGTAAATAATATAAACTATCTGACTTCATTTGTCAATGCAGAAACAAATACGAAAACTTACTCTTCGTCGTCATCTTCCTCTTCGTCATCGTCAGAGTAGTCATCATCTTCTTCATCTAAATCAACATTTTCGTCCAGATCTTCATCCGGAATAATTTCATTGATTTCAGAATCATAAGACTCCACTTCAGACTTTTCATCATCTGGGTTGTCATCATCGTAGTCAGTGTCTTCTTCAGGTGTATCGAAGCTTTCATCTTCAGGATCGTCATCACTGTAGTCGATAGCGTCCTCATCGCCGTCCATAAAGGCGTTGACACGTTTTCTCTTGCGTTTTGGCGCACCGTCTTCATCGTCTTCCAGAGTGACAATTTCTTCATCAATTTCATCGATGCCATACCAGGAGCGCAGACCCCATTTATTGTCACCAAGCGGAATAAAGCTGCCGTCAGTATTCAAATCTGAATAGAAGTAAGGCAGCGCATGACGAATATCTGAATCCGATTTTTCCAAATAAACTTGAATAGCATTAACAAGATCACTAAAATACATCTCATTGTCCCGGCCGCGTTCTTCTAAAATGGCACGGGCAACTTCAATCATTGAGAGTTCGCTTTTTTCTTGTCCAGCAAATACTTCTAATTCCAAGGTGATTCTCCTTATTTTGTCGTTAACTTATATTTTACGATATTTTTAGCAGTAAGTCAAAAGAGATCTTGCAGGATCCCTTCCTTATCTGACCTTTATACAGCAGGCCCTGCCCTCAGCTAAACAGACTTGATATAGTCCAAAATATCTAACATGTCTTTAGCCACATAATCAGCCTGTGACTGATCAATGGTCATGCGTTTTTCTTCATAGGCGACCGTCCGCATGCCTGCTCCCTTAGCTGATGCAATTCCTGAAGGTGAGTCTTCAACAGCAAGCGCCTGTTCACTGGGAACACCTAAGCGTTTGAGAACCGACAGATAAATGGCCGGATCAGGCTTACTGGCTTCAAAATCTTCACCGCTGACAATGACATCAAAATAATCCTTAATCCCGCAATTAGTCAGAATTTCTAGAATGTACTTCTTTTGCGTTGACGAAGCAACTCCCAAGGCAATGTGATTAGCCTTAGCATACTCCAAAACCGCAAAGATATCTTTGCGAAACAGCGGCAGATAGCTTTCCTTGCGATATTTTTGCGCTTCAACCCTTTGCAGCCCCTGTTCAATCGTTTCATCAGCAAGGTCCAGCTGACTGAGTTTTTTAATTCTCGTTAACAAATCTTTGCCGGATCGGCCGACAAGGCTGGAAAAGTCTTCATGAGTCAAAGCAGCTGGATTTTGGGCAATCGTTTTGATGTACTCCTGCTGCAATTGAAAATCCAGATACTCAGTATCAACGATGACACCATCCATATCAAAAACAATCAGTTTTATCATAGGCAACTCCTCATTTGCATTAAAGACTAGATATAATTGCGTTTCCTTCTACCTTATTATAACAGGCTGTTAAACACCTTGCTAGAAAAAGATGAAGAAATCCGTGACAGGGCTCTCTGTTTCTTTGATTTTTCTGCCATTACAGACCCTTAACCTTGCCTGTTCTGTAAATACCTGAAAAAATTAAGGACCTGGAGCAAATTCCCCAAGTCCTATTTAAGAAAAGCAGTGAAGCAGGCTTATTTAACGCTTGCTGTGCTTGTAATAGTATCAACAGCTTTTTTCATGGCAATGTCATGCTTGAGCATATCAGGCGACAGAAGTGAACGTACTTGTTCCGCATCCATGCTGTATTCAGCTGCAAGATCAGTGATTTCTTTTTCGATTTCTTCGTCTGAAGCTTCGAAGCCTTCTGCCTTAGCAATCGCCTCAATAACGAGGTTTGTTTTCACACGCTTGTCAGCGTCTGCTTCGTATTGTTTGTGAAGGTCTTCTTCAGTTGTACCGGTCAATTGGAAGTACATTTCTGATGAGATACCTTGGCGCTGCATATTGCCCATAAATTCCTGCATAGCACGATGAACTTCATCATGAACCATTTCTTCCGGCAATTCAACAATTTCCGCATTAGCAACAGCCAAGTCAATCGCTGCGCTTTCAACTGCATCATCATAGGCAGTTTCCTTAGCAGCTTCAAGTTCCTTACGGTACTTAGCCTTTAATTCATCCAAAGTTTCTACTTCTTCGTCAATATCTTTAGCCAATTCGTCGTCCAATTCTGGAACTTCTTTAGCTTTGACTTCATGGATAGTTGTTACAAATTTAGCGTCCTTGCCAGCAAGGTCTGCTGCTTGGTAATCTTCTGGGAAGGTAACGTTAACGTCAACTGTTTCGCCAGCTTTTTTGCCAATCAATTGGTCTTCAAAGCCAGGAATAAACTGGCCGCTGCCCAATTCAAGGGAGAAGTTGTCACCTTTGCCGCCGTCAAATTCAACACCGTCAACTGAACCAACAAAGTCGATAACGACAGTATCACCTTCAGCTGCTGCGTCTTCTTTCAGAACGAGCTCAGCTAAGTTGCTGCGTTCGCGTTCAATTTTTTCGTCCACTTCTGCATCAGTAACTTCTTTAGATTCTTCCACTGATACTTCAAGGTTTTTATAGTCACCAAGTTTTACTTCCGGTTTCGTTACCACTTCTGCAGTAATTTCCCAGTCTTGGCCTTTTTCCATTGATTTAACATCAATTTTTGGCTGAGCTACAACGTCCAGTTCCAGTTCAGCAACCGCTCCTTCGTATGCTGCTGGCAAAATACTGTTCAAAGCCTCTTCATAAAGAGCTTCTTCACCGAATTTTTGATTAAAAACAGTACGTGTAATATGTCCCTTGCGGAATCCCGGAACTGAAATATCTTTCTTCACTTTATTGAAGGCTTGGTCAAGAGCCGGCTGAATCTTGTCTTGGCCAATCGTGAACGTAACAACCCCACGATTTGTAGCTTTGTTTTCAAATGATGTAGACATGAAGTCATTTCTCCTTAAAATTTATTTGCACTTTCCAGTTTATCACATTTATTGTCAATTTGGAAGTTTTTTCTTCTATTTAACGGCGGCTAAATTTCGGAGAAAGCAACAAAATGTATTTTCGCTTGGGAAAACCCACTCCTTTTCTGAAACCCTTTTCATTTTTCTTAAAAAAAGGTATAATGTAAAGGAAAATGATTAAATTTTTCAAAATAAATTTTTTAGAAAGGTGCTCTTATGGTTCATACCACAACTGCTACACCCAGTCCTTTTCAGGAAAAAATAGCTGCAGCCTGCCGTAAAAAAGAGGCTCTTTTTGATGAAAGCCTCGGGCGCTACGCCTTGCGTTCCATGTTTGCAGGAGCCTATTTAACAATGAGTACTGCCGTCGGTGCCATCGCTGCCGATGTCATCTCCCAGTTTTCTCCTGCCTTTGGACGTTTCGCTTTCGCCTTTATTTTTAGTTTTGGTTTGGTTTATGTCTTGCTTTTTAATGGGGAGCTGGCGACATCAAATATGATGTTTCTGTCTTCAGGAGCTTACTACAAGCACATTTCCTTCAAAAAAGCCACAGTCATTTTAGTGACCTGTACCTTTTTCAATCTCATCGGCGCCATTATTTTGGCCTGGCTTTTCAACCAGTCATTCTCCTTTGATCAGCTGACCGACAAAAGTTTTTTAGTCAATGCCGTGCAGACAAAGCTGGCTAAGAGTGATTGGCAAAATTTCTTTGAAGGTATTACAGCCAACATGTTCGTCAATATCGCTATTCTGGGCTATATGCTTCTCAAAGAAGAAAGCGCCAAAATCACCATTGCCCTCTCAGCCATTTTCATGTTTGTCTTTTTAATCAACGAACACTTGATTGCCAATTTTGCTTCTTTCATGCTGGCTGCTTTCAGTTCTGTCGAACATATCAAAGGCCTTGAGCTCATCAATGTTCTGCGCCAGTGGATTGTCGTGTTCTTTGGCAACTGGATCGGCGGCGGTGTTTTCATCGGCTTAGCCTACGCTTGGCTCAACCAAACGCAGACCCCTCATAAGGAACAATAAATAACAATTAAAAGCGACACAAAGTCAGGCCTTGCAAGTGCTGATTTTGCTCCGCTTTTTTCTTTTGGTTTCATCCCTGCAGGCAAAAGGAATTGGTCCGTTGATAGTTTTGTGTTCTAATTGGATGGCACTTTCTGTCAGCCTCTTTTTAATTTTTGGTTTTTTTGATACACTAAAATCATGAAATTTATAACTTCCTATCTGGGCAATTTTGATCTGGAGAAGATGGTGTTTGACTTCTCTTCCAAGCTCCTGTCCATCTTCCTGTTACTTGTCGTTTTTGCAATCGCCAAAAAGGTCATCAACTACCTTTTTAAAAAAACCGTTGCCAAGTCTATGTCTCTGGCTAAATACAGCCAAGCTCGGCAAAAAACCTTGGTAAAACTCTTTCACAACCTGATGGACTACAGCCTCTATTTTCTGCTGATTTACTGGATGTTGGCAATTATCGGACTTCCGGTTTCAAGTCTTTTAGCCGGTGCAGGAATTGCAGGTGTCGCTATAGGGCTCGGCGCCCAAGGATTCCTTTCTGATTTGGTTAACGGCTTTTTCATTTTGCTTGAGCGTCAGTTTGATGTTGGTGATTCCGTCAAGTTAAATACGGTAACTGGAACTATTGCTGGAACGGTTGTCAGCGTCGGCATCCGAACCACACAAATCCGCGATTTTGACGGGACCCTGCATTTCATTCCCAACCGCAGTATTACCATTGTCAGCAATCTGTCCCGCGGTGATATGCGGGCGCAGATTGATATTCCCATTTACGCTGATACAAGCCTTGAAACAGTGACTGCTGTTATCAACCAAGTCAATGAAGAAAATGTTCCCAATTATCCTGAAATTGTTGGTGTCCCCAGTATCTTAGGCGCAACACCATCTGCAGCAACAGGACAGATGGTCTTTCGGGTAGACATCTTTGTCCAAAACGGCAGACAAAACCATATCTACTATACGTTTTACCGCCTCTATCAAGAAGCGCTTACAGCGGCTGGAATTGCTTTGCCTACAGCTAATAGTATGACTAGGCCCCAGTTTCAAAAATAAACAAAACCAGCCCCTTGTCAGAGTTAGTCTGTTAAGAGGCTGGTTTTTAAAATTTACGAATAGGATCCGGCTGATAAGTTGCCCGACTGCCGCCGATAAGTTTGGGACGGCTGGCCAAGGCTGTGACATGGGCTCCGCCGAGTTCTCGCACAAGGGGACGCAAGGGAACCTGCACGCGCTTGATATGCATACCAATAGCCGTATCGCCGATATCAAGACCCGCATGGGCTGTGATTTCTTCAACTTCCACAGGATCGTTCATGTATTTAAAGGCTGCCAGCTGGCCGCTACCGCCGGCATGAAGAGTCGGCAGAACATTGACGATTTCTAAATCTTTTTTCTCAGCCAATTTACGCTCAACCACCAGAGCACGATTGAGATGCTCACAGCCCTGAACTGCCAGATAAATACCCCTGTCATTGAGATAAGACAAGATTGTCTTAACAATCGTTTCGCCAATCTCAAGACTGGAATTCTGCCCAATCACACCGCCGGCAACTTCACTGCTGGATAGGCCGAGAACAAAAATCTGACCGTTTTTAATAGCCGAACGCTCAATGATATCAGCAACAATGCTGTGCGTTTGTCTTTGTATTTCTTGTAAATCCATCTTATCTCCTTTCCAAACGTTTAAAGTTTAGACAGGTAAGGTAGCCAATCAGCATGCCAAAAAAGTTTTGCAGGACATTGCCCCAAATACCGGCCAGCGAAGCTCCCAGACCGTAAAAAGGAATAGAAAACAAAAAGTAAAGCCCAACCATGGTCAAAGAGGCTAAGACGAGCCCTAAACAATGCTTTCTACCGGTCCATCCGGCAAAATAGCCCTGTCCACCGTGCGCCAAAAGACTGATGAGCATCCAATTGGGATAGCCAGCAGTCAGATCCAGCAAAAATGCGGACAGACCGCCAACAGCAGCTCCTTCTTTGCTCCCTAAATAAAAGGCCGTGAAGTAAATACCAGCATCTAAAAAAGTTAAAAAGCCTGTCGGTGTCGGAATCTTTAGAAATAAGCCAAAAACAACACTTAAAGCCGTTAAAACTGCAAGCAGGCTTAGACGCTGCACCTTGTCATCTTTCATAATTTTGTTTTACCCCATAATCATCTGAGTGTTCAATCGCCTGATAGACAAAGGCCTTAGCTTCGCTGACAGCTTCTTGAACAGTCTTGCCAAGTACTAACTGACTGGCAATGCTTGACGCAAAAGTACAGCCCGCCCCCGTATTATTTTTGTCTAAGACAGGGCAGTCCAGCACTTGAAAATGCTGCCCGTCATAAAAGACGTCCAGAGCTCGATCCTTGCGAAAACGATTGCCGCCCTTGACAACCACATTTTGAGCGCCCATGCTATGCAGCATCTGAGCGGCTTCCTTCATATCCTCTAAACTTTCTATGGTTTTTTGGGTCAATAGCTGCGCTTCGGTCAGATTGGGTGTAATAATAGTGACATAGGGGAAAAACCGAATCAGTTCATCTCGCAGTGCACTGACTTCCAGATCGTGATTTTCCTTGCAAACAAGGACCGGATCTAAAACCACAGGAATCCCTTTTTGCTCTTTAATGAAGGTTAAGGCTTTTTCAGCTACTTCCACATTGGGGAGAAGTCCCAGTTTTATGGCAGAAAAATCAATATCTGCCAAACTGTCTAACTGCTGGCCAAAAATATCGCCGTCCACGGGGAAGACTTCAAATCCTTTTTCTGTTACAGCAGTAAGGCAGCTCACTGCTACAAACCCCTTAAGTCCATTAACTGTATAGGTTGCCAGATCGGCAGATAAACCGCCGCCGCTAAAAATATCATTTCCTGAAATCGCTAAAATATATTTAGTCATCATAAATAATCTCCTTAAGATAAAGCCCATTGCCTGCAGCTGTCGGACCGGCTAAATGGCGGTCTTTTAACTCCAAAATACTGTCAATCTGTTCAACCGGCATGCGGCCATTGCCAATTTTCAGCAGGGTTCCGACCATATTTCGAACCTGCTTATACAAAAAACCGTTTCCCGTAAAGGTGAAAATCAGCAAGTGGTTCTCCCCATCAAAAGCAACGTCTGCACGGCTGATTGTCCTAACTTTATTATCAACACTTGTCCCGGAAGCTGTAAATCCTGTGAAATCATGCCTTCCCCGCAGTTTTTTGATTGCCGCTTCAATGGCAGTGACATCAACCGCATAGGGAAAATGCGTCGCATAATGGCGCATGAGAGGATTTTTAGGCCGACCCAGATCAACTAGAAATTCGTAGGTTTTACTATGCTTGCAATACCGTGCATGAAAATTTTCAGAAACCTTATCAACCCTGATAACATCAATATCGTCCGGTGTCTGCGTATCCAAACCAAAGCGCAGTCTTTCCAAATCACGCTCCTCATCCAGGTCAAAATGAATAACCTGACCGTAAGCATGAACGCCTGCATCTGTTCGGCCTGCACCGTGAATCTTAACAAATGTGCCGCTGTTCAATCTCAAAAGCGTCTTCTCAATTTCTTCCTGAACCGTTCTTGCATTTTTCTGCCGCTGAAAGCCGGAAAAATCTGTTCCATCATAAGAAATAATTGCTTTATATCGTACCATAAATGCATTATAGCATGCTAAAAGCTGAGGGACAAGACAAGAACCTTTCATCTGTACGGGGACAGTTTAAACGCTAAAAATCATCAGACATTCCAGCCGACCCATAACTGCAATTACAGATAAAGTCATCCTTGATCCCCGCTGTTAAAGAGACCTCAAGCATTTAAAAACTGAAGAACAAAAGTTTACGGCTACGAAAAAAACCTGAGATAAAATATCTCAGGCTCTTTTAGCTGTTTTACATCTCATCAAAAGCATCTTTTACCTTGTTAAAGAAGCCTTTTTTCTTAGGATGAACGGGATCGAGGCCGCTGGCCTTAGCAAAAGCCTGCAGAGCCTCTTTTTGGGCATCGTTTAGTTTTGTCGGTGTAACAACCTTGACGGTCACATGCTGATCCCCCTGTCCATTGCCGCGCAAACGCGGTGCTCCTTTACCCTTAAGACGGAAAGTTTTGCCTGTCTGGGTTCCGGCAGGGATGGCCAGTTCAACATTGCCGTGAACAGTCGGTACCTCAACGGTATCTCCAAGAGCCGCCTGAACAAAGTTAATGTTCAAGCTATAGTAGATGGTCGATCCATCGCGTTCAAATTTGTCGCTCTTAAGAACATTGATGATAACAAAGAGATCCCCATAAGGACCGCCGTTAAAGCCGGCTTCTCCCTGACCTGCCAAACGGATTTGCTGACCGGTTTCAACACCGGCAGGGATTTTAACAGAGACCTTATGGCTTTGTTTTTCATGGCCTGTTCCACGACAGGTTTGACAAGGCTCCTTGATTTCCTTACCGCTGCCATGACAGACATCACAGGTCACCTGACGGCGCATCATGCCAAGCGGCGTCTGAGTATCCACATTGATAACACCTGAACCATGGCACTTACCGCAGGTAACAGGACTTGTGCCGGGTTTGGCTCCTGAACCGTCACAGGTGTGACAAGTTGCTTCGCGGTTGTAGTGAACCTCTTTTTCTGTACCAAAAACAGCCTCTTCAAACTGAAGATTGACACGATACTGAAGATCATCACCCTGACGGGGGGCATTCGGATTTCTGGAAGCTCCGCCGCCGAAGAAACTTGAAAAAATATCCTCAAAACCGCCGAAACCTGAGCTGTCAAAACCGCCAAAACCACCGTTGCCGCCGAAACCGCCATTGGCTCCTGCCGGACCGTATTGATCATAAGCGGCACGTTTTTGCTCATCTCCCAGTGTTTCATAGGCTTCTTGAATCTCTTTGTATTTTTCTTCGGCTCCAGGATCCTTATTAATATCGGGATGGTATTTTTTTGACATCTTCCGATAAGCTTTTTTAATTTCGTCCTGGCTGGCGTCCTTTGACACCCCCAGACGATCATAATATTCTGTATTATTCATCTTAAATACCTTTTGTTATTTTTTTGATAATTTTCTTAGGTGGTGGGGACGCAAGCGACCGACTATGTCGTTCCATTGCTTATTTTTGAACCCAAAGGTTTCAAAAATCCCCTCGTAACAGTAGCTAAAGCTACTGTTACTCTCACCACGGCAAAAATTATCGGCTGTGCGGTCTTTGACCGCTTTTATTGCTGACGCTATTACCCAAAAACAGAGGCTGGGGTTCAACCTCTGTGATAAATATAGTTACGACAGTAGTATCAACACCAATCCTAACACAACCGGTAGAATGATTAACTCCAATAATTTCTGCAATAAATAAATCGGTTTTCTTCCAAATAAAGTCTCATTTCCGCCCTCATCTTTAGGATATGCAACTACTATTAGGGCCCCAAAGGCAACAATAAATAACAAAAATAGAGCTAATAATCCATACATACCATTTCTCTTCCTTTACTTCTCAGTAAACTCGCCGTCTACGACATCATCGCCGCCCTTGTCTGATGAATCTGCGGATTGGGCTCCTTCTTGGCCGGCTTGTGCTTGCTGCTGAGCGGCTGCTTGTTCATAGAGTTTCATAGCCAAGGCTTGCGCTTTTTCATTAAGCGCTTCAAGCTTAGCCTTCATATCGTCAATATTATCTGATTCTTGAGCTTTCTTCAATTCATCAAGAGCTGCCTGAGCCGCATCACGTTCAGTATCAAAACCTTTGCCTTCGGTTTCCTTGATGGTCTTTTCAGTAGCAAAGATAGCTTGGTCAACTTCATTTTTAAGGTCAACTTCTTCTTTGCGTTTTGCATCAGCTTCGGCATTGGCTTCAGCATCTTTCATCATGCGGTCAATTTCTTCTTCGCTGAGTCCATCGTTAGACTTGATAACAATAGTTTGTTCTTTTTGAGTGCCAAGATCCTTAGCTTTAACAGAAACAATACCGTTTTTATCGATGTCAAAGGTTACTTCGATTTGCGGAATACCGCGAGGAGCAGCTGGAATATCGGTTAATTGGAAACGTCCGAGAGTCTTGTTGTCTGCGGCCATTGGACGTTCACCTTGAAGCACGTGGATGTCAACGGCTGGCTGATTATCTGCTGCAGTTGAGAAGACTTGTGATTTAGAAGTTGGGATAGTTGTGTTGCGGTCGATGAGTTTTGTGAAGACACCGCCCATTGTTTCGATACCGAGTGACAATGGTGTTACGTCAAGCAGAACGACGTCTTTAACATCACCAGTGATGACACCGCCTTGGATGGCAGCACCCATAGCAACAACTTCGTCTGGGTTTACTGATTTATTTGGTTCTTTGCCAGTTTCAGCCTTAACAGCTTCAACAACGGCAGGAATACGAGTTGAACCGCCGACCAGAATAACTTCGTCAATTTCTGACAAGCTCAAACCTGCATCAGAAAGAGCTTGGCGAACTGGAGTCTTCGTGCGTTCTACCAGGTCACGCGTTAAATCATCAAATTTCGCACGGGACAGACTTGTTTCCAAGTGAAGCGGTCCAGCCTCACCGGCAGTAATGAACGGCAAGCTGATTTGAGTTGAAGTCACACCTGACAGATCTTTTTTGGCTTTTTCAGCAGCATCCTTCAAACGTTGCAGGGCCATCTTATCTGTTGATAAGTCGATACCGTTTTCTTTCTTGAATTCTTCAACCAGCCAGTCAATGACTTTTTGGTCAAAGTTATCACCACCGAGTTTGTTGTCACCGGCAGTTGCCAATACGTCGAAGACCCCGTCACCCAATTCAAGGATAGAAACGTCAAAGGTACCGCCGCCAAGGTCAAAGACTAAGATTTTTTCATCTTTATCTTGTTTATCAAGACCGTAAGCAAGAGCTGCCGCAGTTGGTTCGTTGACGATACGTTCTACTTCAAGTCCGGCAATTTTACCAGCGTCTTTTGTTGCTTGACGCTGTGCATCGTTGAAGTAAGCTGGAACAGTGATAACAGCTTTAGTGACTTTTTCACCCAGATAATCTTCTGCATAACCTTTAAGGTATTGAAGAATCATTGCTGAGATTTCTTGAGGTGTGTATTCTTTGCCATTAGCCGCAACTTTTTCAGAAGTTCCCATTTTTGATTTAATGGAAAGAATTGTTTCTGGATTGGTTACTGCCTGACGTTTAGCAGCATCACCAACAACAATTTCACCATTCTTGAATGAAACAACTGAAGGTGTCGTACGGTTACCTTCTGGATTTGCGATAATTTTGCTTTCAGTTCCTTCGAGAACTGCGACTGCTGAGTTAGTTGTACCTAAGTCAATACCGATAATTTTGCTCATTATGTTTTTCCTCTTTTTTATAAATTCTTTTTGATATTTTCCTTAAGTGGTGGGGACGGCAGCGACCTCCTTCGGAGTTCCATGCCTAAATTTTGAACCCAAGGTTTCAAAATTTCCCTGTCAGATAACAATTCTTGTTATCTGACTATCACCACGGCGGAAAATATCGTGTAGCTCACTTCGTTCGCCTTTTGATGCGCGAATCAGTGAGGGATCTGTGCTAGCCTGCGGCTTGCACTTTATTTGTTTCATTAGCAGTAGCTGGCTGCACTTTCTACGCCCTTCAGACGATGAAAATACTAGTCAGTCTTACAGGGATGCGTCAGCGAAATCAAAGATTTCTGACTTACCACCTAGTTTACCGTCGTTTCGGACGTGATTATCTTTATTTTATTGATTAGCCAACATCATTGGCTAGTAAGGAGTCTAGGCAATCCGCCATAGCGGTTGCCGTATAATGATGAGGCATTTTAATGCCCATCATTATTGACTAGTTATACACCACCACCATGGCCGGTCTTAGCAAACGTTCATGGAGTTTGTAGCCCTTTTGCAAGACCTGTGCAATCGAATCTGCAGGGTGTTCTTCATCTGCTTCAAGAGTTTGTACTGCCATGTGAAGATTGGGATCAAAGTTTTCCAGTTCCACTTCTTCAACTCCCTCTTCTTTGAGAGCCTGAATTAGACTTTCCTGCACCATTTCGAGCCCTTTCTTGACATCGTCTGTTAGACCTTCCACAGCCAAAGCTCTTTCCAGATTATCAAGACTGGGGAGAATTTTCTTTGCCAAGTCCTGCGAGCGATACTTTTGTAAGCTCTGACGCTCTTCATTGGCACGGCGCTGAACATTTTGCATTTCAGCATGGGCACGCAGATACTTGTTTTCAAAATCTTCTGCTCGGTCAAGTGCTTCCTGCAGCTCCTTATTTTCAGGAGTTTCTTCAATAGCCTCTTCTGTGACTTCTTCAGCTGCAGATTCAGTTGTTTCAGCTGCTTTTGCTTCTTCCTTGAGCTCTTCTTTAGTCTCTTTTTCCGACAAGGTTACACCTCTTTCCTTTTTGTTTTTAACAATAAAATCAACTGTTTTCTTTGCTTAATGAACTTCATAATGATTACTGTTGAGATAACGGTAAAAGTCCCCAAGCTTAATAGCTAAAATACGGCTGATAATAGTAATCAGACTGACCGTCCGCCGATAATCCAAGTCCACCGGACCAATCACTGTCAAAATGCCAAATCCTCTGTAAGGAATCAGAAATTTCTGACTGATGACCGTCAGCTCTGCTAAACTTTTCTCGCGGCTTTCAGCAATTTGCACCCGATAAGTTTCATCTTCCGGGAGTGTCTCGCGAATCTCCAAAGCAGCGGACTGCGGATTATCCAGAAATTGATAGGTTTCAAGTCCTGCAAATTCCAGTGTTTTAATTTTACCGGAGATGAAGACCTTCTCTTGAAAAATTTGTTTGAAAATATGATCAAATAAATCCAAAACATTATCTGTCCGCGGAAAATACTTTTGAATAATCTGCGGAAGTTCTGTTCGCAAACGGTAATGGATATCCAGCACCGTCTGATTCAAGAGACGTTCCCGAACAATTTTAACAACAGTCAACAAATCGCTGTCCAAAAAATTCTTAGGGATGGCAAACTGCACCGTTATAGGACTGGCCTCATCTAAGGTTAAAACTGCCAAGGCATCGTGATTGCTGAGCTTAACAATATCAAAGGTGGTCAAGCACTGCCTCTTTGGCTCCACATCCATAATCAATGATGTATAGCCTGTCAGCTCTGCCAGAACATCGCTGGCTTTTTGCAAAAGGTCATCTAAACGAAAGACCTCAAAATCAAAAGCCTTAATCACTTGGTAGGTATCCTGTTCATCCAGATTATCTGGATTTAAAGAGTGTTCCACAAAGTAGCGAAAGCCTTCTTGGCTGGGCAGACGGCCGCTGGAGGTGTGCGCTTTTTCCAAAAGCCCCAGCTTCTCCAAAGCCGCCATATCATTTCTGATAGTTGCACTGCTTGAAGCAATCGAATTTTGGAGCGTTTTAGAACCGATGGGCTCATGCGTCTTAGTAAAAATCTCAACAATCAAATTGAGAATATCTTTTTGACGTTGGGTAATCATCTAAGCTGACCTCCAATCTCTGCTCAATAAAATTAGCACTCTTAACAACTGACTGCTAACTTCATGATTCCATTATACCCCATTCATAATTTCTGTCAAGGAAAAAACATCATTTTTTAGCACTCTTTTTATCTGAGTGCTAAAAATACATCTTAAGACCTAGTTTGTTTTTGAAATAGCCTTAAGAAGCCTTAGCTTACAGGTCTTCAAAGCTCAGCAGGTATATTATTCAGCACACCAAAAAACCAGGATGTCCCGCATGAGCATCGTGCACATACTTGGACTAATCCCAGTCTTATCGATCATAATTTGTCAAGTTGTTTTCTTCTATTGTAGTAATTAATTTATCAGCATAGTTGGGATCGCTGTTAAAACCTGCAGCCTGCAGAGCTCTGGCAACTGTTTTGTAGCCGCTGGAAGTTGTCATTGTTGTATAGAGCGCCTTATCCCATACCTTGTCCTGACGCAGGAGTGCCAGATAGTCATACAAGGAATCTTCCCAAGATTTATAAACAAGATAGCGGTTGGTAACCTGATGCCAACGGCCGTTTTTATACTCACGGCTTTTCAAACGAACTCCTCCCTGACCGGGTCTGGCTTTAATACTGAAGAGATTGTGGTATTTACTCGCCAGCAAAGTCCGGCCAAAATTGCTGTCCAAGGCTGCCTGTCCGATGATTACTGAGCTTCTCACCCCGTATGTTTTAGACAATTTTTGCGCTGTCGGAGCAATTTCTCTGATAAATTCTTTATGGCTGTAGGCACTGGCAGTCTCCTTTTGAGCACTCGCCAATCCTCCGCTGCCTAAAATCGGAAGGAAGACAGCCAGAAAAAGAAGCGAAATGATTACCACAAAAAACTTAAATTTGAGTCGTGCTCTCACCGCCTATTTCTCCTTTAACTTTTTTAAATATTCTTCTAAGGTCAGATTATGCTTGGTCATGTATTTGGCAGATTTTACGCCAACGTAGCGATAATGCCAGTCCTCATAGTCAATGCCTGTCGCACTCTTTTTATCCTTAGGAAAGCGCAGCACAAAACCATACTTAGGCGCAAGCTCAGCAACCTTGGCAACAACATCCGGATCGCTTTGATTGAGACTGTCAACAGTACTCATATCAACAGCCAAGCCCGTTTGATGCTCGCTGGCTCCCGGAGGCTGCGAATAGGTCTGCACCTGCTTTTCGGCTTCTTCCTGACTGAGACCGGAATTGTTTGCCTTTTCCTGAGTTACGTAGTTATTATAAAGTTCTTCTTGATAGGCAACACTGCGGTAGCCTGATATCAAGTGCTCACTGGCATCAATTTTTTGAGCCGCTGCCAAAAAACCGCGGGTGTTCTCTGCAATACGAGAATCTACTGAAATACCGTTAATCTCGGTTAGATCAGGATTCATCTCAGCTTTTTTATGGTCTCGGTTGACTAAAACCAGTTCCCAGTCATCTGGCGATGCATCCGGCAGATTCGCCGTCTGAGAAGAGGAGGTCTTTTTTTGAGCTGTGTGTGCTGTTTTGCTTTTGGCAGCTTCCTGATGAGTGCCCTGCTGGCCCTTATTCAGGAAAAGGTAGATTCCAAAAATAAAGAGCAGAACAACCCCGATTTGCACTAAAACAGTCAGTAAATTAGTTTTCTTTCTCATTAGCTTCTTTCAAAATTTGTCTTCCTTGGTGGCGGTAAGCCATGTCTGCAATCGTTTCAATAGAAAACTTCTGATTTTCATAAGAAACAACCGTCACACTGCCATTATCAATAGCAGTTTTCTCTTGTGCATGATCAACCAGCCATACAAATGTTCCTATGGTCAGGCCGTGACTGACAACGATAGCATTGCCACCGCCTGATTTTTCAATGGACTGGGCAATGGCTTCAAAGCCGCCGTAAATACGATTCTCAATCACTTCCCAGGGTTCAGCCCAATTAGCTGTATCTACTTCAACAAGACTGGCTGCCAGCTCAGGGTAAGTAACTTCTGTAAGAGTCTTACCCGTATGAAAAGCTGCTGTCCGTGGCAGAACTCCCTGAAACAGATCCCCGTCATAACCGCCGTCAAGACTGCCAAAACACCATTCTCGGATGCGCTTATCACGTGTGTAAGGCAGACTTTCATTGCCCGTCTCGCGAAGGATAATTTCCATGGTCTGCATGGTTCTGCCGCTGTCACTGGAGAAAGCTGCTTTAAAAGGTATCTTAGCCTCTCTCAGACCAATACCCAGCTCTCGTATTCCTTCTTCACCGAATTTTGTCAGAGGGGTATCACTCCAACCTTGGGCACGTCCAATTGTATTAAACATTGTTTTCCCATGTCTAGCTATATAGAGTTTTGTTTTTGCCATTTTTACCCTCCTAATCTAGCCTATATTATATCATGAAATGAAAACACTTGCAAAAAACTTGCAAGTGCTCTCCTAATTCTTAAAACTGTGTATTGGCGCAGGAATCTGACCGCCGCGGCCAATAAAATCTGCAGATGACTTTTTATTAACTGACATGACCGGGGCAGCCCCCAGCAGCCCGCCAAATTCGATCATATCGCCTTCTTTTCCTTTAGGAATAATCCGGACAGCTGTTGTTTTTTGATTAATAACACCTATAGCCGCCTCATCGGCAATCATAGCTGCAATCGTTGTATCCGGTGTATCAGCCGGAATGGCGATCATATCAAGGCCGACCGAACAGATAGCTGTCATAGCTTCTAATTTTTCAAGGTTGAGCGAACCGTTTTGCACAGCGGCAATCATGCCTTCGTCTTCAGAAACCGGAATAAAGGCTCCTGACAGACCGCCAACCTGATTGCAGGCCATGACACCGCCCTTTTTGACTTGGTCATTAAGAAGAGCCAGCGCTGCCGTTGTCCCATGAGTTCCGACCGTCTCCAGCCCCATTTCTTCAAGAACGCGGGCAACTGAATCTCCAACTGCCGGAGTCGGAGCCAGCGACAGATCAACAATGCCGAATTTGACACCGAGACGTTCACTGGCCAGTGTCCCCACTAACTGACCGATACGGGTAATTTTAAAGGCTGTCTTTTTAACCGTTTCAGCAACAACATCAAAACTTTGGCCGCGGACTTTCTCCAGAGCACGCTTAACAACTCCGGGGCCTGATACTCCGACATTGATAACAGTATCAGCTTCACCTACGCCGTGAAAGGCACCTGCCATAAAAGGATTGTCCTCAACAGCGTTAGCAAAGACGACCAATTTAGCAGGTCCCATTTCAGAAGCGGCAGACGTTTCCTTGATAATCCGGCCCATATCACGGACAGCTGTCATATTGATCCCCGACTTGGTTGAGCCGATATTGACAGACGAGCAGACAAAGTCAGTCTCCGCCAGAGCCTGCGGAATGGAGTTGATGAGAATTTCATCGCCTTTTTGATAACCCTTTTGCACTAAGGCCGAAAAGCCGCCGATAAAGTTCACGCCAATGTCTTTGGCTGCACGGTCAAGCGCCTTAGCCAAAGGCACATAGTCACTGGCATCTGTGGCAGCACCAATGATAGAAATCGGGGTTACGGAGATACGTTTATTAACGATGGGAATGCCCAGTTCTGCCGAGATATCATCGCCAACTTCGACCAGCTTGCCGGCTTTTTCTACAACCTTACTGTAGATTTTATCCGCAGCCTTATTGATGTCCGAATCGATACAGTCAAGCAGTGAAATCCCCATAGTAATGGTACGGACGTCAAAGTTCTGCTCTTCAATCATAGCGATTGTTTCAGTAACCTGTTTAATATCCATTTGCTCAAGCCCCCGTCTTATAAGTTATGCATGGCATCAAAAATAGCCGAACTTTGGATATTGATTTTGACATTCAAAGTATCGCCAAAAGTCTCAAATTCTTTTCTAAGCTGAGCAAAATCTTTTTTCTCATCAGCAGAAACGACGGCCATCATAGTAAAATACCCCTCTAAAACAGTCTGTGTAATATCATCGATATTAAGCCCCAGCTCCGCAATTTTCGTTGCTACACCTGCTACAATTCCAGTCCTGTCTTTTCCAACTACTGTAATAATCGCTTTCATAAAAGCCTCCAAATGTATGATATTTTATTTATTTTAGCATAAAAAAGATGAAAATTCTATATTCAAAAGATCATTAATGTTCGGTTTTTCCTCTATTTTACCCTTGTCTAACTGAAAAAATGTGCAGCAGCTATTACATTTCTAAACGTTAGCTGTAAGAAATAGCCACAGTAGCTTTTCCTTGCTTTTCACCGCCAAAGATGATAAACTATAATTAGTTTATAAACTAACAAGGAGAAGCTTATGTTTGCAGGCAAGAGACTGAAAAAAAGAAGAGAAGAGCTTGGGCTTTCACAGGCGCAGATGGCCGATCAGCTGGGAATTTCCCGCCCGTCTTATTTTAATTGGGAAGCGGATAAAACCCAGCCCAATCAAAAAAATTTAGCTAAGCTGGCTCGGCTGCTAAAAGTGGAGCCTGCTTATTTCTCTGCCCAGTATGATATTGTCCGGATTTACAGTCAGCTAAACAGGGACAATAAGGAAAAAACACTCAACTACTCACAAAATTTACTGAATCAGCAAAACAAGGCGGTGCAACCAATGGAAAACACACTCTATAGCTACAAAGTTTACGAAAAGCTGTCCGCAGGTACCGGCTACTCTTACTTTGGAGACGGCAATTTTGATACCGTCTTCTATGATGAAGAACTGGACCACGATTTTGCTGCTTGGATTTTCGGAGATTCTATGGAGCCGACTTTTCTAAACGGTGAGGTGGCTCTTATTAAGCAGACCGGATTTGATTATGACGGTGCCATTTATGCAGTCGATTGGAACGGTCAAACCTATATCAAGAAAGTCTACCGTGAGGAAAAGGGGCTGCGCTTAGTCTCTCTCAATAAAAAATACGCCGATAAGTTCGCACCTTATGAGGACAATCCGCGAATTATCGGGCTGATCGTCGGCAATTTTATGCCTCTTGAAGCTTAGGATGCCTGCTAAGAACTAAAGACAGTTTTAACGCTCGCCCTACAATGCGGACAGGGTGAAATCACGATACAGTATCTTTAAAATCAAAGAGCAGGACAAACCGATTCTTTTAAGATTATCGATTTATCCTGCTTTTTTACTTATGTCAAATACCCTAACAGCTAGCTTATGCCTTCTTTTCCACATAGATCTGGGCAGCGACAGCTGACGTAATCAGCAGCTGCCTGCCATCCTTTTCAACTGTATAGGCTCCGGCAAAATCATCATACTCCAAAAGCCTTAGTTCATCACCAATCTTTAAAGAACGCTGCTCCATATATTTGAGCAGCTGAAAATTATCCTGAACACGTTTTAAGATGTAAGACCCCTTCTTGTCTGTTCCCTTCAAGGTCGTATGGTATTTTTCAACCAGAGGCTCCCCGTGCTGAGGAATAGTACCGCCATGCGGACAGACTTTTGGATAATTGAGCAGTTTGTCCAAACGTTCAATAAAAATATCGGACACCGTATGCTCCAGCACCTCGGCTTCTTCATGAATTTCGTCTGCTGTATAGCCCAGATGATTCATCAAGAAAACTTCAATTAAGCGATGCTTGCGGTAGAGGGCTGATGTTAAAGCCATCCCTTCTTTGGTTAAAAGATAGCCTGCCTGCTTATCCTTAAGAATCAGGCCTTCCTGCAGAAGCTTTTTGACCATTTCTGAAACGGCCGGAGCAGAGACTGACATTTTGGCTGCAATCTGCTTGTTGCTGATTTTTTCGCCGTGCTCACCGAGTTCATAGATAATTTTAAGATAGTCTTCTTTGTTAGGTGTCATAGTTTATCCTCTTCTTTGTCAAACTCATTATATCAAAATGTTAACAAAAAGGGGATAAAAGTTTTTATTATCAGCCGTTTTACAGGGTCACCTTAAGTGAACAGGTCTATCCAGATAAAAAGATCAACTGCATGGATACAGCCTATTGCGATAAGCCTGCAGTAATTTTATCTAAATTCCATTTCATCATGGCATAGTAGCTGTCCCCGACCTGTCCTTTTTTAGCGATTGAATCTGTAAAAATCTTAGCCGTGATAGGAATGCCCGTATCCTTAGAGACAGTCTTCATTGGACGTTCATCAACGCTGCTTTCCACAAAAAGTGCCGGAACTTGTTTTTTACGCAGAGTTTCAACCAACTGTCGGATTTGATCTGGTGTGCCTTCTTCTTCCGTATTGATTTCCCAAATGTAGGCCGATGGAATATCGTAGGCCTGCGAAAAATACTTAAAGCAGCCTTCGCTGGTGACAATCATTTTCTTTTCAGCTGGAATACGGCTGATTTTTTCTTTAGCTGTTTGGTGCAGCTTTTCAAGCTTGGCGCTGTATGCCTGAAAATTTTTCTGATAATAGCGCTTGTTTTTAGGATCTTTTTCCGAAAGATGTTTCATAATATTCTTAGCATAAATAATGCCATTTTGGAGATTAAGCCAGGCATGAGGGTCTTCCCTGCCTTTTCTTTTGCCGCCTTTAAGGTAAATGATTTTAACACCGTCACTGACTGCAAAGTAATCTTTGCCGGACTTTTTGCCGGCATTTTTGACAAGTTTTGTAAACCAAGCCTGACCGCCATTTTCAAGATTAATGCCGTTGTAAAAAATCACATCAGCCTGAGAGGTTTTTTTGACATCTTCTGCCAAAGGTTCATATTCGTGCGGGTCACGGCCGACAGGAACGATGCTGTGCAGATTAATTTTATCGCCAGCGATATTTTTAGTAATGTCCGCAATAATTGAATTTGTAACTACCACATTCAGCTTTTTAGCAGCCGTCTTTTGTCCGGAACAGGCGGGTAAAATCACTAGGGATAAACAGGCAAGCAGTACTAAACCAAATTTTTTCATATCAATCCTCCTTTATATTATCGTCAAACAGAGCGCTTTTCACTATTTCTTTTTAGGAACCTTTGCTTAGGCGCAAAGACAAAGGAAAGCAGGAAAATCAGCGCTGAGGTCAAAACAATACTGGAACCGGCAGCAATATTAAAACTATAACCGATAAACAGCCCTAAAACAGATGACACAGCTCCTAGGAACGATGACAAAAAAATCATAGATTTCAAACTGTTGGCATAGAGATAGGCTGTTGCTGCAGGTGTAATCAGCAAGGCAACAATCAAGATGGTCCCCACGCTTTGCATAGCTGTCACGGATACTAAAGTCAGTAAAATCATCAGCAGGTAATGATAACGATTGACAGACACCCCCATCGATTTTGCCAAGGTAGGGTCAAAAGATGTCAGCAAAAGCGGTCTGAAAAACAGGGCGATGACTACCAAAACTGCCAGCGAGATTCCTAAGGTAATCCATTTGTCTGTGTCTTGTACCGCCAAGATATTTCCAAACAAAATATGAAACAGGTCGGTCGAACTGTTAGCCAGGCTAATCAAAATAACTCCTAAAGCCAAAAAGGAACTGAAAGTTATGCCGATAGCTGTATCTCCCTTTATAATGCTGTTTTCCTTAATAAAGGTAATCATAAGCGAAGCCAGAAGACCAAAAACAATAGCTCCTATAAAAAAGTTGATTCCTAAAATATAAGATAGGGCGACTCCCGGCAGAACAGCATGAGATATAGCATCTCCCATAAGAGACATTCCGCGAAGAATAATAAAACAGCCGATGGCTCCTGCGACAATACCGATAACAACAGCCGTGATTAAAGCATTTTGCAAAAAATGAAACTGCTTTAAACCTGTTAAAAAGTCTATAATCACCTAGACACCTCCTCCCACTAAAAATGAAGATCCGTAGGTTCTGCTTAAATTCGCGGGCGTAAAGACATCCTTTGCAGGGCCAAATGCAAGGACTTTTTGATTTAAAAGCAGCACTTGGTCAAAATAAGCCTCGACCTTGCTCAGATCATGGTGAATGACTAAAATCGTTTTTCCTTTGGCCTTAAGCTCCTGCAGAATCTTCATGATCGTCTCTTCGCTGACGGTATCAATGCCGGCAAAAGGCTCATCCAAAAAAATATAATCCGCCTCTTGAACCAAGCAGCGAGCTATGAGCATGCGCTGAAACTGGCCGCCGGAAAGCTGATTGATGGGCCGCTCAGCATAATCCGCCAAATTAACCTGAGTCAGTGCTTCCTCAACTTTCCTCCAATCCTGCTTTTTTAACCGTGAAAAGAAAGCAAGGCGATCAAACAGCCCCAGAGCTACGCAGTCTTTTACTCGGATTGGAAAATTCGGATCAATGTCAGCCTTTTGTTCGACATAAGACACTTTTTCAAGCATCTGGTTCAGCCTTTTCCCATCAATAAAGCTGTCTCCTTGATGATCCACCATCCCCAAAATCCCTTTAAAAAGGGTTGACTTTCCAGCACCATTAGGTCCGATAATGCCAGTAATTGCAGAAGGGGTGATTTCTAAGGAAACATGATCTAAAACAAGCCGATTTTGATAAGCGACACTTAAATTTTCTATTTTTAGCATCTTCTCCTCCTTTTATAGATAATATAACTTAATATAAAAATTAAGTCAAGTTAATTTTTATATTAAAGGTGCTTTTTTAGTTGCCGATAGCAGCTGACCAGCCTGTTCCTATTTGAAAATAAAAAAACAAGACAGCAAAGTGATTTCCTAACCACTTTTACTATCTTGTTTTTACTAAACGCTATCAGGCTAAGCTGCTGACAGCTGTGCCTATTGTGTTTGTTTTAAGGTTTTCTTTAAAAGTCTCAGCAGAAAGACTGTCTTAAGCTTTATCCCCCTGTTGTCTGCGCGACACACTGCCTAAATATTGGCACCAGGTTTGTCTGGCTCCATTTTCCAAAAGACTGACGGCAATCGTTTCAGCACTTTTTTTACTGTCTGCTAAGGCAATCAGACAGCCGCCGCGGCCGCCGCCGGTTAATTTCGCTCCTAAGGCGCCAGCCTGCCGTGCCACCTGACTCAATCGGTCCAAAGCAGCATTGGAAACTGTCAGAGAAGCTAACAGCTGATGGGCCTCATTCATAATTTCTCCCAGTTCTTGCGCCTGATTGTTCAAAAGAGCCTCCTTGGCTAATCTGGACAGTTCCCCTAATTCTTTGATTGACAGTTGAGCATTAAACCGATTTTTTTCTTGTTTTAAAAGTTCCTTAACCGACTGGATGGCCTTCAAAGTCTGACCCGTCTGGCCCGTATCAGCAACGACCAAATAAGCATCCATGTCAATCGTCAGCTGTTCAATCGGCTGATCCTTGACAAAAAAAACAGGGACTGTGCCGCTGGTCGTGACCGTGTCAATTCCAGAGGGATTGCCGTGCGCAATTTTTTCTGAGGACTGAACAATCTCCCAAAGTTCCTTGTCACTCAGATCCTTTCCATAAAAATTAAAAAGACTTCTGGCAATGGCAACTGCCACTGCAGCACTTGAACCCATGCCGCGCTCCGCAGGAATAGTAGAGCGAATCTCTATATGGATGGGCGGATCCTGCGGTGCTCCGATGCGGTAGAGGGAAAAACGAATGGCATGCTTAAGGCTTTCGAGGATTTCAGGCATCTTATGTACCAGGCCGTCATAGAAATCACAGGTGACCGTCAGCGCCTCGCCTTCTGCTTTGACTTCCGCTATCGTTTCCACAGCCGAAAAAGGCAGGGCAATTGCCGGTTCCCCGTAAACAACCGCATGCTCTCCCATTAAAATAATTTTCCCGGAGGCTTTCCCTAGGGCAATCTTTTTTTCAATGATAATGTTTCTTTTTTCTTTTAATTGAGGGTTAATCATATTCTTATTATATCACTTTTCTTAAGACTCCCAGATTTAAAAGATATTTTTTCTTAAGGTTTAGCACAATAATTATTTTTTTGCACCTAATATTCAATAAAAATCAAAAATAGACTGGGCGACGAGCTGAAGACTGCACTAGAACACGGCAAAGTGAAGGCAACGACGTGTATAGTTTGGATTTTTGAAGAGTATAAAACTCCCTCTTTATAGCTGCTGAGCTGCAGCTTGATAAAAGAGAGAGCCTTTTTTAAAAGTCTAGATCACCGCCATTACTTGCAATGACTTTTTTCATCCACTGATAAGACTTTTTAGGACTGCGCTTGAGACTGCCCAGGCCTTTGTCGTCCATATCAACATAGATAAAGCCATAACGTTTTTTCATCTCACCTGTTGAAAGAGAAACAAGGTCAATCGGGCCCCACATCGTATAGCCTAGACAAGCCACACCGTCAATATTGATGGCATCTGCCATGGCACGCAGATGGTCTCGCAGATAGTCAATCCGATAATCATCTTCTACATAGCCATTTTCGTCCGCCTGATCAACAGCTCCCAGCCCATTTTCAACGATAAAGAGCGGCTTTTGAATGCGGTCATAAATCTCATTCATGACATGGCGAAGCCCCAAAGGATCAACCGCCCAGCCCCATGGCGTTTCCTCCAAATAGGGATTCGCTGAGCCTCCGACATTGAACCAGTCATCACCTGCCTGAGTCGTGTTGGAACGATAGTAGCTAAAGGAAATAAAATCCAGCTGTCCTTCCCGTAAAAGCTCCTCGTCTCCTTTAGCCATCTGAATAGCTTTGACACCATGTCTTCGCCAAATATCCTTAGCATAGGAAGGATAATAACCGCGCCCCATGGTATCAATGAAATACCAATTTTCACGCCGTTCCTGCAGACGCTGAAAGACATCCTCTGGCTTGCAGGTAGCAGCGTAGAGCTCACTCATGGCGTACATGGCACCGAATTGGCTGTCTGGCATCATTTCATGCCCTAGCTTAACAGCCTTGGCACTGGCTACAAACATATGGTGCGCTGCCTGGTAGCGATCCTGGCCGGTTGAATTTCTGGTGCCGCAGGGGCCAAAGCCTCGAACGGCATTGATTTCATTAAAGGTCAGCCAATAACGGCAGCGATTCCCGTAACGCTCAAACAGCACTCGGCAGTATTTGATATAAGCATCGATTAAGTATCGGGAAGACCAGCCGTCATATTTTAAAGCTAAATTCACAGGCATCTCATCGTGGCAAATCGTAATCAGAGGTTCCATCTGGTACTTGGCCATTTCATCAATAACGCGGTCATAAAACTGCAGGCCTTCCTCATTGGGAAATTCTTCTTCTCCGGTAGGAAAAATGCGGCTCCAGCAAATAGAAAACCGAAAGACATTGAAGCCCATGCCAGCCATTAAGGCAATGTCTTCCTTGTAATGATGGTAAAAATCGACAGCCTTGTGACTGGGATAGTATTCATCATCCAAGAAAACCGGTCTGGCTTTGGGAGGCACCGGATCGGCATAGAAGAAAGAACTTCTGGGCCTAATGATAGAGCCGTCAGGCATTTCCATAGTATGATGGCGGGGACGCTCTGCTGAGCCATCTGTTTCATAATCGTGAGACAAGAGCCCGCGGCCGCCCTCACCAAAACCGCCTTCAAACTGAAAGTCCGCCGTAGCACCGCCCCATAAGAACCCTTCTGGTAATTGATAAGTCATAAATCTTCTCCTAAAGTACTGTTCCTGATTTTATTTTTCCTTCATGTCTGAGGGAAATGTGTTTGCCCTTGCTGTCCGTAACAACCATTATTGTGGTTATGTCATAGCCTTTTTGCACTAAGGCCTCACGGTCAATTTTCACAATGGGCTGTCCGGCCCTGACTAAATCCCCTTGTTTAGCAAGAACATCAAATCCTTGACCCTTTAACTCAACCGTATTGATCCCAATATGGACAAGAATTTCCACGCCGTCTGGTCGTGTCAGCCCAAAAGCATGGCCGGTTGGAAAAACGGTTGTCAATTTTCCGTTTGCAGGGGCAACGATAAAGTCACTTTCCGGACTGACAGCCACACCGTCTCCCATCATTTTTGATGAAAAGACTTCATCAGCAACGGCTTCAAGCGCCAGCAGCTGACCATCAGCAACAGCTACAATAGCATCATCTGCCACTTCAACCTTAACAGGCTCTGTCGGTTCTTCAAAGTCTTTGCTGTCAACACCTAAAACAAAGGCAACAACTGCCGCGACAGCAATGGATACTAAGATGCCGACCGCTGCAGCCATGGCTGTTTCCTTAAAAATCGGCAGAGACAAAATATTCGAATAGCCCATGACATAGGCCCGAACACCGAGGAGACTGGCAACAAGACTGCCAGCAAAACCGCCGGCCATAACGGCGTACATTGGTTTTTTGTATTTCAGATTAACCCCGTAAATAGCCGGTTCTGTAACACCGGCAACAATACAGCCGATGGCAATAGACAGGTACTCACTGCGTTTCACTTTATCTTTGGTCCGCGCTGTCACGCCCAAAACAGCTCCGCCTTCAGCCATATTGTGCATCAAGAAGGCTGGCCGCAGCATAGAATCATAACCCGGATCAGAAATCAGCTGAGGCATAAAAGGTGTGATGGCAGTATGCATTCCAGCCATAACCATCCATGGAAGCGCCGCTGCCAATAAGCCGACTGCCAAAGCACCGACCGTTCCATCCAACCACATAAAGAGGGCGGCAATTCCTCGGCCAATATAATTTCCCAAAGGCCCTAAAATGAGAAAACCTAAACTGCCGGCAATAAAAATGGTTCCCATCCCGACAAAAACAGCCTTAAAAATAGTCGGAATAATTTTATTCAGCAGCTTTTCTGCATAATAGGCTACGATTGCAATCAGTACAGCAGGCAGCAAGGTTGTTCCATAAGAGAGCAGATTGACTGGCAAACCAAACAAACTAACGGGCTTTGCGGCTGTTACCAAAGCTGTAAAATTCCCATGCAGCAAGGATGCTGCTGCAGCCATAGCGTAAATCTGAGTTCCGCCAAGTTTAGTTGCTGCCCCGTAAGCTACAAAAATAGGCATAAAATAAAAGGGCGCATCTGCAATAGCCGAAAGCAGCTGATAGCTGGAGGTATTCGCATAATCCGCACTGATGAAGGTAACCACCAGTAAGAGTGCTACTTTCAGCATACCGCCAGCGATCAGACCCGGAATCATCGGCGTTACTGTGCTGGAAATAAAGCCGATTATTTTGTTCAGAACATTTCCCCAAGTCAAGGGCTCCTTTTGTTTTAAATCACCATCTAAATTTTCATCAATCACTCCGCCAGTCTTAATGTCAAAGTCATGAAGAATAGCATCATAGACAGGAAGAAGATTTTCTCCTAAAATGACCATATACTGACCACCGGCGTAGACCACTCCGATAACGCCATCCAGCGCTTCTAGAGCTTTTTTGTCTGCTTTCGTAGCATCTTTGAGGTTAAATCTCAGACGTGTCATGCAGTGTGACAGTATCTCAACATTGGCTGCGCCGCCGACGTCTAAAACGATATCTTGGGCTAGTTTCTTATAATCCATAGCTCCCTCCTTTTGATAAAATTATCAAAAAAAATTGTTATTTTTTACAAATTATACGACCTTTTGAAAGCGGTGTCAATATCTTTTTGGTAATTTTTTTATTATATTTTGACAATTTTGCCGTTTTCAATTACAATATTATATTAGGTGGAAAGCTATGAATTTTTTAGAAAACATTGAACTGCATAAAACAGATTATTCCAAGACCGAATGGAAAGTCTATCAGTACGTCATCAAAAACATTGAAACGTTAGAGACCTTTACAATTACTAAAATTGCTGAACTGTCACACACTTCGACCTCTGCTGTCCTGAGATTCTGTCAGACCTTGGGCTACAAAGGCTTTAAAGATTTCCGCTATGCGGCTATTGATTACCTTCATCATTACTACAAGCGGGACTCTGCCGATATTTTGGATCAGATGACCGATAATTACACCAGTCTTATCAATCAGATACGCAATCTCAACCGAGATGATATTAATCGTCTGACTCAGGCAATTTTGACACCTGAAAAACTGCATATTTTTGGTATTTATTTATCCTCTCTGCCGGCTAGATACCTGCATATGGGCCTGCAAAACATCGGTATTGCCAGCCATTTTGCAGGCGATTTAAACAGCGGCTCCCATCTAACCAACATCATCAGCGAAGAGGACACACTGGTTATGTTTTCTGTGGTAGGCAGCATTTCCAATTATAAAAAAGCCCTGTCGGCTCTGCAGAACAATATGCCCAAGAATTCCTACTTGATTACTCTCAATGAAAAAGCCACATCCGCTAAATATTTCGGGCACACCATCGTTCTTCCCGGAAGCGTCTTCAGCCAGCAGTCCATTGTCGATATCCAGTCTGTAGCTATTATTTTTGTGGAAATCCTTCTCAATTTAATTCATGAGAAGCTAGGATGATTGAAATAAAGCTGCCAAGGAGCTGTTGAAGTCAGCTTTCCTTCTGCACAATTAGTTAGGACTGAAGCCGCTGTGCTGATATTTGTCGTCTGGAAGGCTATCTAAGCTCAAACCGGCAGGGTCAATCAGTCTTTCTTACTCCCCGCTATTGCCTTTATCAACTCTAAATCAACTCAAAAGGGGCACTGTTAATATCAATCACTCACTGCATTGATAAAAACTCAAAAACGAGGCTGAGCTAAAAACCCAGCCTCGTTTTGCATCTATCAAAGCAGTATCAGATTGACAGTAAGAAAATGTTAGATTCGTTTTAGAGTTCTCCTGACTCCCCTTTAAAGGTAACTGTCATGGTTGTTCCTTGGCCTTGGACGCTTTGGACGGTGATGGCAGCATCGTGGATTTGCAGGGCATGCTTGACGATGGAAAGTCCCAGGCCGGTGCCGCCGACTTTTTTCGAACGGCTCTTATCCACTCTGTAAAAGCGCTCAAAAATACGCTCTTGTTCAGTGTCATCAATTCCAATGCCTGTATCTTTGGCCTCCAAGATAACTGTATCCTGCTGCGGCTTCACACTGACAAAGACTTCGCCATGCTCCCGATTGTACTTAATGGCATTGTCGCAAAGATTGTAAATAACCGAATGAAGCAGGGCCGGATTGCCTGTTACTAAAGCCGTCTGCCCCGATAAGTTCAAAGATACTTTCTTTTGGGTCGCTCTGGATGAGAGGGTGTCCAGTACATTTTTTGCCACCTGATACAGATCAACGGTTTCCATCTTTACTTGGGAAGACTCATCTAAATGCGATAGATTAATAATGTCTTCAACCAGCTGAATCATGCGCTGTGACTCAATGTAGATTTTTTCCGAAAACTGCTGTACATCCTGACTGGAGACCAAATCATTAGTCATCATTTCAGAATAACCGGCAATCAGGTGCAAAGGTGTTTTTAGCTCGTGGGAGACGTTTGCTGTAAATTCCCGTCGCATATTTTCTGCCTGCAGCTGTTCCGTAACATCAAACAGCAAAATCATGACACCGGTCACCTTGCTGTCTGCGGTAATCGGCCGTATCAGCATACGGTAGCTATCCTTGCCAAAAGCAATCAGGCCTTCTTTTTTCTTGCCTGTCAAACCTTCTTCCAAAAGCTGGTTGAGTGCAATATCGCGGGTTATTTCTAAAATATCCTTGCCCAGACAGCTCTTATCTGTCTGAAAAAGCTGCATGGCTGCTGCGTTAATACTGATAATAGAGCGTTTTTCGTCTAGCAGAATCATGCCTTCTCTGATTTTAGAGATAATGGTGTCAAATTCTTGTTTTCTTCTTGTCAGCAGGTCATCTTGCTTTTGCAGTTCTTTTTGGTGCCGATCAATGCGTCTTAGAAGCGGTGACAGCTCTTCGTAAACATCATTGGCCAGCGGCTCCTCCAAATTCAAGCGATTGAGAGGTAAGACCAGTTTTTTGGCGGTGTATCTGGCCACAAGAATTGAGAGCAGTACCGCCAGGACTACAATCAAAATCAGCGGCTGCAGCATGCCCAGCAGTAAGAGAAGAATGCTGCGCTGAGTGATTGACAAGCGGACAATCGTTCCATTATCCAATCTTTGAGCAACATAGAGCGAACGCTGGGTCAGCGTTGACGAATAGCGCGTACTTTCGCCATAACCGTCTTTCAGCGCTTCTTTAATTTCTTCGCGGTTGCCATGGTTGCTCATTTTAGCCGGATTCGACTTGGTATCATGGAGAACCTTCCCCGTGTTATCTACCCAGGTGATACGAACATTGGACGTTTTCAGACTGTCAAAATAATCTTGTCCGTCCAGAGAAATTCCTTGAGCTGCCAATGCAGTCTGCGTCTGCAGCTGTTCCGTCTCAACTTCTGTAAAATAGCGATAGAGCACCCCCATTATTAAAATCAAAGACGACAGAAAGACACCAATATTGGCTAATAAAATCGACCGAAATAGTTTTTTAGTCATGCGGCTCCTCCATTCGATAACCGACTCCGCGCACGGTATGGATGTATTCTCCGCAAGGCCCCAGCTTTGTCCGCAGAGTGCCAATATGAACATCCACCGTCCGCGTTTCAATCAGGAAATTATCGCTCCACACTTTTTCCAACAGTTCCTGACGGGTAAAAACACGGCTGGGATGGCGCATGAGTGTAGACAGCAATTCAAATTCCTTGAGTGTCAGATCAATCCGTGCACCGTTTCGTGTCACTGTGTAATTGCTCGGATTGAGCCTCAGCTGACCAAAGACAAGCTCTTCATCTTTTTGCCCGCTGCCGCTGCGGCGCAGCACTGCCTTAATACGAGATACCATCTCCATCATGCCAAAAGGCTTGACCAAGTAATCATCTGCTCCCAGATCCAACCCTTTGACCTTGTCATATTCAGTTCCCTTAGCTGTCGCCATGATAACAGGAATATGGGAGCCGGCCTTATCTGAGCGCAGCTTTTTTAGAATGCTGAGCCCATCTTCCTCAGGCAGCATAATATCTAAAAGAATGAGTTGGGGCTGCTCTTTATTGAGAGCCTGCCAAAAAGACTGACTGTCAGGAAAGCCCTGAGCTTCAAAACCTGCAGTGCGCAGGGTATATAGCATCAGCTCACGGATATCATCGTCATCTTCAATGCAAAATATCATGTTGCTTCTCCATCTAACTGCCCTGTGATTGAAAAAAGTACCCACTTGGCAATATTAACTGCATGGTCTCCGATTCGCTCGATATATTTTGAAACCATCAGGACATCAATGGCATATTCTCCGTCGGCATCTGCCTCGGTAAAATATGTAATCAGTCCTGCTTTTATTGTATCAAATTGTTGGTCAACATGGCTGTCTTTAATAATAACTTCTTGGGCCAGAGCTTCATCATCACGAACAAAAGCATCAATACTGTCTGTTACCATCTGAACGACAAAACGTGCCATTTCTTGGAGAAGCTGAACCTCTTTCTGCCCGGATTTAATATGCTTTAAGGCGATAATACTAGCAATCTCAGCCGACTGAGAGCCAATGCGCTTCATGTCATAAATCATTTTAAGAGCAGCTGATATCCGCCGTAAATCCTTAGCTACCGGCTGCTGGCGAAGCAGGAGCTTCAAGCACTGTGACTCAATATCTCTTTCCAGCTGATCAGTCTGACTGGCAATTTCACTGACATTGTTAACCAGATAAAATTCATCGTCTTCTAAAATATCAAGAGATTTGGAAATGGCCTCTTCGCAAAGGGCCCCCATTAAAATTAAATCTTTATTCAGTTCATTAAGCTGATTTTCGAATTTTGAACGCATCAACCAAACCTCCCTGTAATGTATTCTTCCGTCCGTTTATCCTGCGGCAGTGAAAAGAGCTGGCTGGTCTTATTGTATTCAATCACTTCTCCCAGGAGGAAAAAGGCTGTTTTATCAGAAATACGGACCGCCTGCTGCATGTTGTGAGTGACCATGACAATGGTGTATTTTTTCTTCAGTTCTGTTACCAGATCTTCGATTTTAGCAGTAGAAATCGGGTCTAGGGCACTGGTTGGCTCATCCATTAACAGCACATCGGGTTCAATCGCCAGAGCTCTGGCGATACAGAGACGCTGCTGCTGACCGCCGGACATGCCAAGTGCTGACTTGTTCAAACGATCCTTCACCTCATCCCAAATGGCCGCATTCTTTAAAGAGCGCTCAACAATTTCATCCAGCTGCGCTTTAGCATGAATGCCGTGTGTCCTCGGACCAAAAGCAATATTGTCATAGATACTCATTGGAAAAGGATTGGGCTTTTGAAAAACCATACCGACTTTTTTGCGTAAAACATTAATGTCAATATCGCGGTAAACATCTTGCTTATCAAGCAGCACATCGCCAGTGATTCTACAATTTTTGACAAGATCATTCATGCGGTTGAGGCTCTTTAAAAGGGTTGACTTCCCGCAGCCTGACGGTCCGATAAAGGCCGTTATCTCATGCTCTTCAATAGCCAGATTGACATCTTTTAAGGCATGAAAATCCCCGTAATATAAATCCAAATGATTGATGGCTAATTTACTCATTGCCTGTCTCACTTCCTAATTTTCTCGCAATTGTCTCCGAAAGGAGGTTAATGATAATCACCAGCACCAGCAAGACAACTGCTGTCGCGTAGGTTTGGTTAATATACAGCCCTTCTCCCGAAATGGCATACATGTGCACTGCCAAGGTTCTGGAAGACCGAAAGAGGCTCTTGGCGACTTCTGCTACTGTTCCCGCCGTAAAGATAAGGGCAGCTGATTCACCGACAATTCTCCCGATAGCCAGAATAACACCCGAAAAAATACCTGGCATCGCACTGGGCAGCACGATGTGAAAAATAGTGCGGAGCTTTCCGGCACCCAGAGCAAAACTGCCTTCACGGTAACTGTCAGGCACAGATAAGAGGGCTTCTTCTGTCGTACGCATGATCAAAGGTAAAATCATGATGCTTAGGGTCACTGCTCCAGACAGGAGCGACAGACCAAAATGCGCATATTTCACAAAGAACAGCGCTCCGAAGAGACCGTAAATGATGGACGGAATCCCAGAAAGTGTCTCTGTTGCAATACGGATGACAGAAACAAAAGGATTTTCCCGTTTGGCATATTCTGTCAAATAAATAGAGGCCCCGATACCGATAGGAACTGCCAAAATTAAGGACAAGACCGTGATAAAGACCGTGTTGACAAGGGCCGGCAGCAGGGAGACATTCTCACTGGTATAGTTAACTTCAAACAGTTTAGGGCTGAGATTGGGAATCCCCTTGATTAAGATGTAGCCCACAATAAAGACAATAGCTACAAAAGTAAGCACAGCTGCACCATATACCAGCAGGAACAAAAAAAGAGAGACCGGATCCTGCTTGTAGGACTTTAATTTCTGCTGAAAATTTCGTTGATTTATATTTTCCTTTTCCATGACTAATCCTCTTTATGAAGCAGGGAGAAACTGATATTGATAATAAGGACAAAAATAAACAGAATAACCGCTGTCCCGATTAAAGCTTCTCTATGCAGGCCGCTTGAGTAACCCATTTCCATAACAATATTGGTGGTCAGGGTTCGAATGCCGGATGTCAGAGAATCAGGCAAAACAGCTTGGTTGCCGGCAACCATGATAACTGCCATGGTTTCACCAATTGCTCGGCCAATACCTAAAATCACAGCTGCCAGAATCCCACGTTTGGCTGCTGGTAAAACGGCAAAAAAGACGCTGCGTTCATGCGAGGCTCCCAAGGCAAGCCCGCCTTCATAATAACTGTTGGGCACTGCTCGGATGGCCGATTCAGAAACGCTGATAATGGTTGGTAAAATCATCAATCCCAGCAAAACTGATGCCGTAAGAACACCCATACCAAATCCGCCGATATGTTCCCTGACAAAAGGCACTAAAACCACGAGACCAAAGAAACCGTAAACAACAGACGGAATGCCTGCCATGAGATTGATAGCGCTGCGCAGGGGCCTGTAAATTTTTTCCGGACAAAATCTGGCCATAAAAACTGCTGTCAGCACACCAATAGGAACCCCTATCACAAGGGCCCCCAAAGTGACATAAACGGATCCCACAATCATAGGAAAAATGCCATATACATTATTAGCAGGCTGCCAAACAGTACCTAGGAGAAAGTTCTTAAGACCGATTTTTTGAATGGCAGGGATACCGCTTGAAAAAAGGAAAACACAGATTAAAATAACCGATATAATAGAAATACAGGCGGTAAGAAAGAATACCGCTTGCATTATTTTTTCTTTAGAATGATTCATTCACAGCTCCTTATTTTGAGAGAACATCATCCCATTTTGTCGTATCGCCCTTAAAGATAGCTTTGACCTGTTTGCTGGTCAGCTCCTTGACGCTGTTGCCTTTATTGACAATAATCGCAATCCCGTCCAGAGCAATTTTCTGCGATTTCACACCTTTTGAGGTTTCCGATTTTTCAAGTTCTCTTGAAGCCATTCCAATATCACAGGTTTTGTCAATGGTATTGGTAATGCCAGTTGATGAGTCGCTCTGCTGAATTTCAATCGTTACCTTAGAATTGACTTTCAGGTAAGCTTCCTTTAGTTTTTCCATAACCGGCGTTACTGAGCTTGAGCCTGAGATAACCAATTTCCCGGAATCAACACTGGATTTATATTTTTCTTTTCCGTCAACTGCAATATAGCCGTTATTTTCAACAACCTTTTGACCGTCGCTGCTCATAATGTAGCTGATGAAATCCTGAGCCACATCACTGATCTTATCGTGTGTCACGATGTTAAACGGACGGGAAATTTTATAGCTGCCGTCCTTGACATGCGCAATCGTCGCCTTAGTACCGTCAATCGATACAACCTTGACCTTGTCGTCTAAAGAGCCCATGGAAACATAACCAATAGCATTTTCATCACCGGCAACTGTTGTCAGCATCACCGCTGTAGAGTTTGTAACAGCAGCTTTATCGGTTGTCAAATCAACCTTTTCGCCGTTGCTCTTTTCCTCTTCAATGCCAAAGAGCTCAACAAAAGCCCCTCGCGTTCCCGATCCGTCTTCACGGGAAACAACATTTATCGTCTGTGAAGACGACTTTGAGTTTGAATTGCCGCAGGCACTCAACAAAGCTAAACCAGCCAAACCAGTCAGCGCAAGCGCCGATATGAATTTCAATTTTTTCATGATAGACTCCTCATCTAAAGACAGTATTAATCTTACAGTCCTTATTATACGCACCAAACATCAAATCTTTTACCTTGGTTGTGTAAAGTTTTTGTAAAATGTTCCGGTGGGTTAGTTTGTCCCAGCAGCATTCCTATATAAAGGGGCAGGCAGCTTTGCTTTGAAAATCTATTCAAACAGCCTTTTCATTGCTATTCAATCGCTCTCAGCAGACCTGCAAAAATTTAAACAGTATAGCAAAAACACTCCATAGCTGAACCATGAAGTGTTGATAACTGTTGATATACCTGAATTATTAGCGTTTTTGAGAACTGCTCAGATTTTTATATCCAACTGCCTTATCGTTTATTCTTACCTTTTAATGTTAAGCAATACATATAAGATTGATAAAGGGGCGGAGTCAAACTTTTATGAATCTTAATACTATTTACGCTATCAAAAAAACAGTTGATGATTTAACAGGAAAGTTTAGCTTTTCTAGGAAACATTATGACTGTAAAGAGCTTAATATTATAAATAATTTAGAACTTCTTTGAGATTTGAAATAATTTTATCAGCCTTTTTCTGGTTGATACAATAATCTTGACTTAAAGCGAGTGTATAAAGACAAGCAGCTTTAGCAGATTGGATACCAAGTTCAGAATCTTCTACAGCTAAGTATTTCCCTTGACCAAGAGCACTTTGTGCACGTTGATAAATTTCTGGATGAGGTTTACTCTCTCTAAGCTCCTCTCCACTGATCACAAAATTGACATATTTTTCTAAATCTGTCTCTACTAGCATCTTTTTAATTTCCCTGTAGGGGGAAGATGACGCAATAGCAAGTTTCTTCTTCCTTTTTGTAATTTCCTGAAAAAGCTTTAAAACTTCTGGTCTCATCGCTTTTTTAAAATCAAGCGAGTGCTCTTCCATATAAACCTTATATCTCCTTTTTAAGTCCTCTTTATTAGAAATATCATCAGGGATTAGCATTTCCCATATTTTTTCATTAGTTTCTCCAATAAAAGTCTCAATCGTCTTAGTTTTTGGAACAATTGCATTTTCTGAACAAAAATCTAAGCGACGCTTAAAATAAAAACGTTCACTATCAATTAAAACACCATCCATGTCAAAAATAACACCATCAAACATATCCTAATCTCTCCAAATTCAAAAGGCTGAGTTTCCCCAGCCATTAATACACATATTAGTATTCTAGTTTCCACATGTAGCGACGTTTGGTCAACGGATGCTGCCTTGCAATAGCAAGTTGTTCAGCGTAAACTCTGAAAACTGCTGTAATCACAAATGGATTAAAGTAATCTACAACTGTTTTCTTAACAGCTGACGACAAACCAAAATCAAGTGCATCCAAGGTTGTGACTTTGGCATCGAAGCGCTGTAGGAAAGTTAAGGCACGAGCATCAATTGGACGAGTGCTTCCTTCATTCATAAAGAGGATAAAAGGAACATCCTTTTCCACAATTTCAAATGGTCCATGAAAAAATTCACCAGAGTGGAAATTCCCTGAGTTGATCCACTGCATTTCCATCATCAGACAAACCGAGGAAGAGTAAGCAACCTCAGCGGTTGCTCCACTGCTCATCACATAGATGCCAGGCACATCTTTATATTGCTCTGCAAAATGTTTCGCATCTTTTTCTACTGTTTTTACAGCCTCATCACAAAAATCATAAATACGATTCAATCCATCAATCATATCAGGATAATACTCATAACCTTCTACTTGATTCAAAATTTCCACAGCTAACTCAAGGGCATAACCCATTTTTTCCAATTTAGCAGAGTAGCTCTCTGCAAATCTATGAACAATGGTATAATCGGCATCAACTGTCAAAGGTGAGCCTTCAGATCTGGTTAAAGCAATAACATGGGCACCATGTTCTTTTGCAATACTGTTGGACTCAACCGTTTCCGGCGTAGTTCCCCCTAATGAAGCAGAAATAACAATTGTTGAAGAACCAAGATTTGCAGGTGTTGCAAAATTAAATTCATTAGCAGTATAATGGCTAACTTGCAAGCTTTTGGCATTGTGGTCTAAAAAATATTTTGCCGGATAAAGTTCACCTTTTGACGCACCGCAGCCAACAAACATAACAGATGTAATGTCGTTAGAACCAACAATTTCTGAAATAATGTCTTTTGAATTCATATAAATTCCTCCTTTTATTTACAAATTATAAATTTATGCCAATACGCCCAGAGCACTTAAAATAATACCCCCCACAATCGAAATAACCAGCATCCAAGTAACACTGACCTTCTTTTGCAATAACCAGTACATCAAGAAGGTCAGAGACAAAGGCAGCATCTGCGGCATGATATCATCCAAAACATCTTGAAGGATAAAGCTCTTGCCGGTAGTAAGTGGTGTCGTAATGCCTATCATACTAGCAATCATTGAACCAATAACCATTAGACCGACAATTGAACAAACATACATTACCTTATCCATCAATCCTTCAGAATAAAGTCGAGTAAGATATTTTTGACCGACTTGATAACCTAATTTCCCACCATAATAAGTTACTAAATAAGAAGGGACAAAAGATATGAACATTGCAAGAATTGGTCCCAAAATGCTTCCTTGCCGTGCCAGAGTAATTCCCAAACCAAAAGCCAAAATGCGAATCGTACCTTGGAAAAATGAATCACCAACCCCAGATAGAGGTCCCATCAAACTCGTCTTCATCGCGTTAATAACATCCGGGTTAAAATCTGTAGGATTTTTAGCATACTGTTCTTCCATTGACGCCGACAAACCTAAAACAAAAGCACTTGTTTGAGGAGTACAATTATAATAGGCCATGTGACGCTCATAAGCTTCCTTTTTTCGAGGAAGATCTTTGACATCAGGATAGAGACGATCTAAGGTTGGAGCAATACCGTACAAAAATCCCATATTCATTTGACGTTCATAATTCCAGGAAGCCTGAATTGTCCATGAGCGCCAGAAAAATTGTCTAAATCTTTTCTTGTCTTCATTTGTTGTTTTTGCCATTTATCTATCTCCTATAAGTCATCATCCAGAGGATCTGCTTCATTACCTGCAGAAACCGCAGCTGTAGAAAATTTTACATCAGCCATAAAGAAGGCTACCAAACATGCAAAGAGAGCCACTCCAGTCACTCCTAAGCCAGAGTAAGCAGTGATTAGAAAACCTAACAGTAAAAACGGGAGCATTTTTTTCGTCAGCATTGTTTGTAACAGTAAAGCAAAACCAAAGGCCGGAAGAATTTTAGCAGCTACTCCTAATCCCGTTGTTAACCATTTAGGTACCATAGTTACAATATCTCTTACTAAGTCAGTACCAAAATAAATTGCTAAGAAAATCGGAACAAAATACATCAAAGAATATAAAACTGTTCCCCAAATAATATGCATGTGGAGTGCACCGGTAAAATTAGCTCTCGAAATCATGTCATCAGCGACATGTGTTAAATTAGACAGGATCGTCCTCATTAATACGCCTAATAATTGTCCTAAAACAGAGATTGGAACTGCAATGGTCAAGGCCGTTTCGGTATTTGCATGAGATAGAATAGAAAATGCTGTAGCAATAATGGCTGCCATATTCATATCCGGCGGTGCAGCAGCCCCAATATTAACAAGACCCAAAGCCATTAATTCCAAAGATGCTCCAATCGTTAATCCTTGAGTAACATCTCCTAAAACAATACCTACCAAGGTACTGACAATCAGCGGTCTTTCAAAATTCAAACGTCCCAACAAACGAGAGTCGAGGACACAGAAAACACCAACTAATCCTAGTAAAACAGCTTTTACAAACATTGTTTGCCCTCCTTATATAGTTTTAAAGTTTATCTGACAGACTTTCTTTTTTTGAAGTCGGAACCTGTTGCATAAAGAGATTAATTCCCATATTTTTTAGAACACGTGAATCCTCCACTTCCTCTTTATTAAGATAAATGGCTTGACTGTATTGCGTAGCGTTTTCTTTTTTAGGAAGAACACCATAGTTGATTTCAGAAATTTTTGGATATCCCTCGCAAAATGCACGTGCTGCTGCAGTATTACCTAAAATAATCATGATATTCTCATTTAAAGTTTCTACTTTAGGCATTTTACTTAGTGCAGTTTCAAGAGTAAAAATATTCAGCTTCACTCCTGAAGGTTTTGACAGACTTAAAGACATTTTTTTAAATTCATCTTCAGCAGTTTCATCATCTATGACAATTATTCTCTCAATACCTAATGTTTTACTCCAAGCAAAGACAACTTGACCATGCAAGAGACGGTAATCAATTCTAACCAATTTAATCATAGGTCATCATCCTCCAAATTTGAATCTTCTATCAACTGATTTATTGATATGAGACTATTTTTTCCTTCATTAATGGCATCTGTAATGTCTGCCTCTTCGCTAAGTGTTAATAAAGTCAAGATTAAAGGCAAATTCATACCAGTAATTAATTGAACCTTTGGAAAATCTAATAGTAGTTCGGTCATCTCCGTATTAACACTACCTCCCAAAATATCTGTTAAAATAATAATTCTTTCATCAGTTACTCCTTTAATTTTTTCTTTCACTGAATCCTTAATCGATTCAATTCCATTACAATAAGCTGAAAATGCAAAGAGATTAGGTTGGGAGCCTGTAATCATTTCCACTGTATGCTTCATTCCTTCCGACAGTTTTCCGTGACTTGCTAAGATTATCATTTTCCTCTCCTTTTATAACGTATTATAACGTATTATCTTTAGCCAAAATTAAATTCAATATGTTTTTACATATCGAATTTATAATACTCACCAAGATAATACTGGTGACCAACGTGAATAGGTTTATTGTTCTGATCAGAAATCCTGACATTCAGATAGAAAAATGCTGTTCCAACAGGCAAAGACATTAAGGTCGCCAACTTATCATCTGCTAAAACAATTTCCAGTGTTTTAGCATCAGAGTTTTCAGCTTTTATTCCTCGCTTTTCTAAAATGTTGTAGAGAGAACCTTCGAGATTCTCCTCCATTAAAAAGGAAAAATCTTTAAGAGAAAAATAATTATTTTCTAGAAAAATAGGCATACCATCAGCAAAACGTTTACGCTGAATATAAAGAACTTCATCGTCTAAATCAATTTGCAGCTTTTCAGCAATTTCAGGTGTTGGTAACATTATGCGTTTTTCTAATACTTCACTTGATGGCTGTAAACCGTTCTTTAAACAGCTTTGTGAGAAGCCCATAACATACGACAGTTTGCGATTGACTCTTTTATGATTGACAAAGGTCCCTTTACCCTGCTTTTTGATAAGATAGCCTTCCGAGACAAGCTCTTTGATTGCCTTCCTGACCGTGACACGACTGACTCCATATAATTCTTCAAGCTCAGTCTCTGTTGGAATTTTTTGACCGACAAGATAAGTGTTATTTCTTATCTTGTCCTTCAAACTACTTTTAATTTGAATATAAAGTGGCACTTGGCTATTTGTAACTGGCATACCATTCCTTTCTTATAATACGTTATATAACGTATTTACACTTGTAATAATACGCTTTCAATTTAACTTTGTCAAGCTATTTTTAATTATTTTAAAATAATTTAGATAATCTAACAAGTTACATTTATCGTAAACAGTCATCACACAGACATTAGAGTAAGTATAGATATAATAAAAGGAACTACTTAAGAAGTACTTAAGCACAAAAAAATCCTACTATGCTTCAAATAACTTTAAGAAACTTATTCAGCTCAAAATTTTTGATAATGAAAATATAAACAATTAAATTCTGGGTATAAACACATTTCTTATCAAAATAAATAGGCAGCAAAACTTATAATCAATGCTAAATGGAGTAAAAACAAAGTTAACTATCATAAAATTAAAATTTGAGAAGAAAATTGTATATAAATTATTTTACTTAATGAACTAAAAATTTTCCAATAAGGCTTAAGGAAATTTTATTCAAAAGCCAGCTAAAGGGTAAATTCTTAGCTGGCTTGAAGTATGTATATAATCATACTAATTAACATTTTTGAAAACTAGCTTTTTCCTAACTGTACTGGATTATTAAACGCTGTTATATCAAGCGGCTTCAATCCTTTGCTTTTCGTCCTAGTCTCATAAAATTGAACTATAATCGAAAACAATTATTGGCTGAACTAAAATGACATATAAGCCTGCAGCCTGTTTGGCATCCCCGCATACAATAGTTCAACTAATCTTTCAACCTCCAATGACATGCCTGACTTAATCCAGCCAATCATTTTATAGATCACACCAAACCAGTACAAACTCAATAAGAATTCAATTTCATCATCAATTTGTGCTAAACCAATATAATCATACGAGACATCCATTAATAAATCATAATAATTTTCAACAAAAAACTTATTATCGAATTCAGTAACCAGCACACGCAAAAAATTCTTTTTTTCTTTTAAATTATTTAGCAGATACTCCGTGCTGTCCCGGTAGCTTTTTCCCTGTTTAAATAAGGCAAAACTTTTTTCTAAATCCTCGGAAAAAATCGAAAACATGGCCGAAGGAATATCCTGAAAATAATGATAAAACGTTTGCCTGGACATACCGGCCTCTTTCATAATCATTGAGACAGTGAGACTTTCATAACTGGTTTTTTCAAGTAAGTGGATAATGGAATTAGAAATGATCTTTTTAGTTGGTACTGTCATTGCAGATGCTCTTACACTTTCTCTGTTTTGTCACAACAAAAGTAACATTTTGTCGCCTTGAAAACGGTTTCATTATGCTATGATAATTATATCACAATGAGGATATAAAAGGGGGTCTAAACATGACTTATCAAAAACTTCTCGAGGAAATTAACTTCCCAAATGGCGGAAAATCTCCTTCAGCTATTGTTATGGCTCCAATGGAAGCAAAAGGTGCCAATCTTGATGGCAGCGTCAGTCAGGCCGATTTAGATTACTTCAGTATTCGGACCAAAGTTGCCGGCTTGATTATCACCGGGGCCATGAATGTTAACATGATCGGACGTGGTTTTAAAGGACAGATCGGCATTTTTGATGATAAATTCATTCCAGGTCTTAAAGAACTGGCACAAACCATCAAAAAAGATGGCAGTAAAGCCATTGCACAGCTCTACCATGCAGGCCGTGAGGCAGATATTACGCAGAATGGCGGCGTTGCTGCTGCCCCAACTGAAATGGAATTCCCATTTTTAAATCATCGTCCTCGGGAATTATCTGCCAGTGAAATCGAAGAAACCATTAAGGACTTTGGCAGAGCTGCCAAACGCGCCATCGATGCAGGCTTTGACGGCGTTGAAATCCACGGAGCAAATCACTATCTCCTTCAGCAATTTTTCTCTTCTTATTCAAATCATCGCACCGATAAATGGGGCGGCTCATTAGCGAATCGAATGAATTTCCCTCTGGCTGTGGCCAAGGAAGTCTGCCGTGTTGTCGATGAATATGCACCAGAAGGTTTTATTGTAGGATATCGCATCTCTCCAGATGAAATTCACGAAGAAACCATTGGATATACTGTGGATGACAGCATGCAATTAGTTGATGCGCTGCTAAAACAAAATAAATTGGATTATATCCATATTTCTCTATTTACTCACTATGATGCTAAACCTGATGGGCACGATGACAGTTACGCAGCTTTAGCCAATAAAGTTATTAAGGGACGCGCCAAGTTAATCATTGTTAGCGGTGTATCTACAGCCGATGATGCATTAGATGCCTTAAATGAGGCTGATTTAGTTGCCATTGGCCGGGCAGCATTGGTTGAGCCAGCATTCACTCAGAAAATCAAAGACGGCAAGACAGATACCATTCTGACAAAGGTCGAAAACTTAGAAGAGCTCAATTGGCCGGACGATTTAATAGAGTGGTACCGTGCTGAAAACTCTCCGCTTCCTCCGATTGAAGGCATTTAAATATTATCAAGAACACCAAAAGGCCTCAGGCAGCAATACCCCCTGAGGCCTTTTTTCTTAGCATCTTAGTTAGTTAATAGTTAATGAATTCCTATTGATTATGTCGTGACACCTGCCTCCGTTTATGACCAAGATGTGGCTTTCGAACTCCTTGAAAATAGTCCTATGTCCCTCATTTATGGTGATAAGGGCTATGTTGATACGAAGGTCAAAGCAGAGCTAACACATTATGGGGGTAGGTCCATTTCCAAACTAAGCAAAAACATGGTAGTCTTTTAATTGTTTGAAAACTACAGGATTAGTCGTTTGAGGAAACCTATCGAAATAGTAATTTCGGTTTTAGGGTTGTTTGGAATGGAGCAGTTACGTTACCGAGGTCTTCAAGCGCTTAAATTAGAGTAGAGGCAATATTACTTGTCTATTCCTTAATATTTAAAGACAGTCACGATAAGTTCAGAATAAATTTGAAATATTCGATGGCTTACGCCCGATTAACTAGCACAAGAGATTAAAGCAGATAGTCTAATAGATTTTCTTCAAAGAATTGAAGCAAAGAATCAATATCAGTTGTATCTCTCCACATGAAATAATTTCTTTCAAACCCTTGGTACCAAAAGTCAATTTCTCTATTTCTTCTTGGATCCCTTGTTATATCTCCAACAAAAACTACCCAAAAAGGGAGAATTTCATCACTAATACCACTTTTTTCACGTATTACTTTTAATAAGCCAGGCGTAAAATATTTATTGCTTCTCTCATGGGCGTTCCCTCGTCCATCTTGCATATTACCTCCTTCAATCCAGCCATCTTGACGTTTGATTTCCCCAAATAATGTTTTACCAGATTGAAGATTACGGATAGCAAAATCCATACTAATCCCCCACTGATAATCTTTTCCATTTGATTTAGTAATGCTAACATTATAAATAGCATCTAAAGTTTGTTGCGGAAGTTGGTGTTTAGAATATATATCTCCAAATTCTTTTGGATGTTGGTCAACTTTAAAAACTCCTGGATAAGCACCATCAAGAGCTATTTGAAGGGCTTTTGCAAAGATTTCTTCAGTTTTCAATGCTTTTCCACCGCTTATTGTTTGCCAGTTAGCCCTTCCTCTTAATTCATTACTAGCCATCGGAATCTCCAATCTCTTTTAATAATTTATAGGGCGCAATTTTTAGTGCACTTGCTATTTTCTCGAGTGTTTTTATACTTGGATTTCTATTTCCCATTTCTAAATCGCTTATATAAGTCCTATGTAATTGAGATAGTTCTGCCAATTTTTCTTGGGATAGATTCCTTTGAGTTCGAAAATATCTTATGTTATGAGAAACGATAGTAATTAACATATTTGCTCCTTACTGGAAATAGTATCAAAATAAAATAATTTTTCCACATACTATAAGTAACACTCCCGAAGTTTTAAAAAATATGATACAATGTTTTTAGACTTTAACGAAAGGAAACATTTATGACTGAAAAAAAAGTCTCTGGTTATTCAATATATAATATTGAAGCCCAGAAACGGACCAAGTTAAATCCTTTAAATGAATTATACCCAAAATTACCCTCTAAAAAATACGATGTTATTTATGCAGATCCACCTTGGGATTACGGTGGTAAAATGCAATATGATAAGTCAAGTAATAAAGATATTAACGTTGGTTTCGAGAAAAATATCTTTATTAGTTCCGCTTCGTTTAAATACCCCACGGTTAAGCTTAAAGAACTTAAAAAACTAGATGTCAATAGCATTGCTAAGGATGACTGCTTACTTTTCATGTGGACAACTGGCCCACAAATGGCTAATTCTATTTCTCTAGGAGAGGCCTGGGGCTTTAAATATAAGACTGTCGCTTTCGTATGGGACAAAATGGTTCATAATCCAGGTCAATATACTTTATCTCAAACAGAATTTTGTCTTGTATTTAAAAGAGGAAGAATTCCAAAACCTAGAGGTGCTAGAAATATTAGACAATTTCTACAATATCCCAGAGGCAAACACAGTGTGAAACCACTCCAAGTAATCGATAGAATTACCAAAATGTTCCCTAATCAAGAAAAAATCGAGCTATTTGCTCGAATTAATTTCAATGGTTGGGATAACTGGGGACTTGAAATCCCTAGCTCAAAAATCGAGATTCCTACCGGTGAAGAAGACACTTCATCATCGAAGAATCATGAAATTAAACTTTTTTAAAAGATAAGAAAATGGCGTCATTACAAAGTGGACGCTATTTTACTCCCTCATAACTCCCTCATAGAATTTTCTTCTACTCATCGTCTAGTTCCCTCTATTATGCTAATTTCTAAAACATCCTCGACTTGAAACAAGTAGTATCTATCACTTGCTTTTATGGTAATTTCTTTTAAATTTAGTTTCTTAACTGACCCTAAACAACTCTCTTTATTCTTGCCCTTTCTAATCACAAACATTTCCCTTAAATACTCTACATAAAACTGACCACGCAAGGTCAGTTTTTCAAACCGAAAATTTATTTCGGTTGTATATTCTTCCTCTTCTCAATAAATATTCAATAAGCCATCTCAATGAAAACCAACAATTAATCTTGTCATTGTTGGTAACTAAGGTAAATAATTACGCGAATTTTAGGACACTCCGTAATTACATCAACTCAGTCTTCGACTGGGTAGAAGAACTTGAATACATCCACATAAACTGTCTAAACAAAACCATTAGCCGAATTAAAACAACTTAAAAAACAGTTCCTAAAAGAAAGCAACCGTGAAAAAGATTTAGCTTTAGATGAAAAGGAGCTACGTCTTTGGTTAAAAGCATTTGACGATGATTCAGAGAATGGTCTCATTGAATTTAAAGACTATGTTCTTTTCTATGCCACTTTCTTCCTGTCTAATAGAGAATCTGAGAGTTATGCATTTCAATGGAAGTATATTAATTTTAAAAACAATGAAATTTTGATTGAAAATACCTTGGACAGATTTGATAATGTTAAAACCACTAAAGGTGGCAAGAGAAGAGTCTTTAATGAATGCTCCACTAGAGCTAATGAATTTTCTTAAGAAATGGAAGGACAACCAAAAGCAAGAACTGAGACCTTTTGGAATTAAGCAAACCAACAATCAATTTGTATTCACTCACAATGATAGGAAAATAATATTAATAAAGTAATCCACATTGATTATCTAAACTATCAAATGAAGCATTTAGAAAAAACACCATCCAAAATTAACTCACACCTCACAAGTTACGCCATACTGGCGCAACTCTCGCCAAACAAGCAGGGACATCACTAGAAGCTATTTCTGAGGCGCTGACACATAGTGACACCCTCACTACCAAAACTTACGTTAATACTTCAAATATTGTACCAATGGCTGTTGGGGAAATTGCCTACCGAAACCTAAAATAAATAATGGTGTGAATTTGGTGTGAAAAGTGGTGTGAATTTTGCTAAAAAACCATCAAAAAACACCCCATGGTGTGAACCATGAAGTGTCTGTAAACGTTGATATATCGCTAATAATTAACGTTTTGAGAATTGTGAAGCTTTACGCGCTTTCTTAAGACCTGGTTTTTTACGTTCAACCATACGTGCGTCACGTGTAAGGAGGCCAGCGCGTTTCAATGAATCGCGGAAGTCTGGGTCAACTTCAAGAAGTGCGCGTGCGATTCCGTGGCGGATTGCGCCTGATTGACCAGCATAGCCGCCGCCGATAACATTAACGAAGACGTCGTATGAACCTTCAGTAGAAGTTACTGCAAAAGGCTGGTTGATAACGAGACGAAGGTCAGCATGCGGAATGTATTCTTCAACATCTTTTTTGTTTACTGTAATTTTTCCAGTGCCTGGAACCAAGCGAACGCGTGCAACAGCGTTTTTACGGCGTCCAGTACCTGTATATTGTGCTTGTGCCATTATATTTTACGCTCCTTTCCTCTTAGATAAGACCTGTAATATCAAGTACTTCTGGCTGTTGTGCAGCATGTGTATGCTCAGGACCAACGAAAACTTTCAATTTCATGCCTTGTGCGCGTCCAAGAGTATTGTGCGGAAGCATTCCTTTAACTGATTTTTCAATCAAACGAACAGCATTTTTAGAACGCAGTTCACCTGCTGAGATTTGCTTCAATCCACCTGGATACATTGAGTGAGTGTAGTAGATTTTATCAGTTGCTTTCTTACCTGTTAATTTCACTTTTTCAGCATTAATAACGATAACAAAGTCACCTGTGTCAGTGTGCGGTGTGAAAGTTGGTTTATTTTTTCCGCGAAGAACGCTGGCAACGACTGCTGAAAGACGTCCAAGAGGCACATCAGTGGCATCAACAACGTACCATTTACGTTCAACTTGGCCTGGTTTAGCCATAAATGTTGTTTTGTTCATGATTTCTCCTATACGAATCTTATGTTTACAAGTAGTGGATGTTCCGGTCCACTGGTTATTTGAAGGGTTCCGGGGCCTTTCAAATGGGGTAAACAATACCGTCTTATATAATATCAAAAAATCAACCTCAAAGTCAAGAGGTTTTTCTTGTAAATCACAAGTTTTTTATCTGCAAAAACGGCCTCTGTCAGAGCGATCCAGTTTCCCTATCCGCTAAAGCTGTTCAAGCATTGCTGCTGGAATGACAGCAAGCAGTCATTCCAGTTCTTTAGCCGGCAAAAGGGTTACCGATCACTCCTGACAGATCCTTGCAAACTGCTATTCTTCCCAAAAAAGCTCATCCAGTGTTTTTCCCAATACCTTGCAAATTTTAAGACAGAGATTGATGGTGGGGTTGTAGTCTCCTTTTTCAATAGCTGAAACTGTTTGACGCGATACACCGACTAGGTCAGCCAATGCTTGCTGAGACAGATCCTTCCTGGCACGCGCAGCCTTCAGACGTAAATTTTTCATGAATCCGCCTCCTTTTTATCCAAATGCTTCTTATAAAGCATGACACTTATAATAATGGCAAAGGCGATAAGCAGCAGCAGAGACATCCCGCCATTTTCGGGAGAAAATGTATGGTTAAGAAGATTTTTGATGATCACGATTAACTCAAGAATCGACATCGTGCCAAACAGCCCAATTGAGGCCATTCCAATGGTCTTATTAATAGGAAAGTAAGCATCGTGCAAAACGGCATAAGAAACATAAATCACGATACCAACCAGCATAATCAGTAAAGCCAGCAGTTCCCCATTGAGGACTTTCATGAGTTCCTCGCTCCAAATGACAGCAGCGGCGCTCGTAAATATCATATCGTGTGCTGCATAGCGATAAGCTCTGTTTTGAAGAAGCTCTTGCCGTTCATCATATTCTTGCGTTTTTTTGGAACGTTTATAACCGACAGCTAAAACAGCAATAACCGCGGCGAACAAAACGAATTTTATTGAGATAATCATGAGTCTGTCCTCCTTTTCTTTTTACACCTATATTGTAGTCTTTAATTTTCTTTTTGTCAATTATATTTTACATTTTATCTGAAATAATAGTCAAAAAAGACAAGCAAAACGAATTTGCTTGCCTAAGATTAATGTTATCGTGGATTTTTACCAATGGTAAAGACAGCTAAGGTATTAGGGCCGACATGGGCTGAAATAACAGGGCCTAAGGGCAGTATCAAAACTTTTTTTATTTCTTCGTTTTCTAACAGCTGGGCTTTCAAACTTTCTGCACCTTCACTATCATTGGAATAGGCGACGACTGCGGTATCATGGCCAAGGTCGGCTGTTGCTCGTTTAATCATTTCTCTCATGCCCTTTTTACGGCCGCGCAGTTTTGCCAGCGGTACTAATTTCCCGCTCGGATCCAGCCATAGTAAAGGCTTGATATTGACAAGACTGCCGACAAGAGCAGAAGCCTTAGACAGTCGGCCGCCACGCATTAGATGGTAAAGATCGTCAACTAAAAAGAAGGTGTGCAGCAGCGGAGCTGTATCAAGCACGAGCTTTTTAACCTCTTGAAGCGAGCGTCCTTGATCTCGCGCCTGAGCGGCCAGCATAGCCAAATAGCCTTCGCCACCGGCTGCTGCCAAGGTGTCAACCACTTCGATCATAGCATCGGGGTATTCTTCCAAAACAACATCACGCGCTATCAAAGCTGACTGATAGGTTCCGGATAACACCGATGAAAAGGCAACATAAAGCACTTCATCTCCGTTTTCAGCTGCCTGACGAAAGACCGATTCAAACTGACCTGCATTGATCTGGCTTGTTGTGGGTTTGCTGCCCGCAGTCATTTTTTCCAGCAGCACTTCACTGGTCAGGCGGTTAGGTCCTACCGTTTCATAAGTGACATCGTCCAGTTGAACAGTCAAGCCCAGAAGCTGAACATTATTTTCCTGAGCCCAGCTTTCCGGTAAATCAGCGGTAGAATCTGTGATAATTGTAAAGCTCATGCTTAACCTCCTAAAATCTATCATTCCATCGTAAAAATTAATTTTAAAATCATTACCAGTTATTATAGCAAAAGAATTCGCTGCAAGCGAGAACGCAGCTGAACTGCTCAAAACCTACAAACGATTTCTAAAAACTTCATACATAAGAAGGGCAGCCGCAACACTGGCATTGAGGCTCTGCACATGGCCATCCATAGGAATGGTAATCATCTCATCCACTTGTTTTTTGATGTTGGCAGAGATCCCCTTGCCTTCATTGCCAATAATCAAGGCCAGCTTCCCTGCCGTATTCCACTTATACGACGGGGTGCCGTTCATGTCTGTCCCAAAAATCCAGAAACCGTGTTCCTTTAGTTTATCAAGAGTTTGGCTGAGATTGGTCACACGGGCAATAGGCACATGCTCCACCGCACCAGTTGAAGTCTTGGCAACAACTGGTGTCACACCAACCGCACGGTGTTTGGGAATAATCACCCCGCAGACATTGGTTGCATCAGCCGTACGCAGAATAGAGCCGAAATTATGCGGATCTGTCAGTCCGTCCAAGATAAGGATAAGAGGATTATCTTCCTGCTCTGCCTTTGCCAAAAGAGCAGCCAGCTCAGTATAGGCGAACTCGGAAACACGCAGGACAAAGCCTTGATGAACAGCGCCGTCTGTCATGTCAGACAGGGTCTTTTTGGACGTCCAGGAAATAGCTACCTTTTTCTCGGCGGCCAGCGTCTTAATCTTATCAACATTTTTACCGCACAGGTCATCCTGAATGTACAGTTTATTGCCGGTATTGGCTTGGAGTGCCTCAGTTACAGCATGAACACCGTAAACAATATCTATATTGTCAGTTTTTTCTTTCATGCCCCTATTATAGCATGAAAATAAAATCTCGTAACGCAAGAATTTCATTTGACACAAGTATATTCTAGTGTTAGAATATAGTTATTCTACCACTAGAATAAAAGGAGGTATCTATGGCTATTTCACTGACTGAACAGCTCATTCTTGGTATTTTGCTTGAAGGACCGCAGCATGGTTATCACATTGAGCAAATCATTAAGGAACGCGGCATGCGCAAGTGGACAGATGTTGGTTTTTCATCCATTTATTATGTTCTTGACAAGTTGGAGAAAAAAGGATTGGCAGCTGCTACTTCCAGCAAGGGCAAGGAGAAAAAAGAATATCAAATCACTAAAGAAGGGCTGGAAATCCTAAAAAGAACTACCCAAGAACTCATCAGTGAGTGTAAACCAGCAAACGCTCACTTGATGACGGGGCTCGCGACTGCTTATCTTTTGGATGGCAATGAGCTGCGCGCAGCATTTTCCAAACGAAAAGAAAAACTGGAAACAGAACTTGCAGATATGCAAAATAAAAAAGAAAATGGGCAGCACGAAACTCCTATCGCTCAACAGCTTTTCAGCCTCGGTGAGACACTTTTAAAGGCTGAACTCGACTGGCTCAAACAGGAAGTAAAGAAATTGGAGGGCTAAAAATGGCTTTTGATTTTAAAAAAGAATTCAAAGAATTCTACCAGCCTAAGACAAAACCGAGTATTGTCACCATCCCTAAGATGAATTATCTGGCAGTGCGCGGCACTGGCGATCCTAACCAAGAAAACAGCGCCTATAAAGACTCTATTGAGCTGCTTTATGGCGTCGCCTATACTCTAAAAATGAGTCACAAAACCGACTATAAAATAGATGGATTTTTTGATTATGTCGTGCCACCCCTTGAAGGCTTTTGGTGGCAGGATGGACTAAAAGGCATTGATTATGAGCATAAGGAAAACTTTTCCTTTATTTCTGTCATTCGCCTGCCTGACTTTGTAACCAAGGCTGATTTTGATTGGGCGATAAGTGAAGCAGCTAAAAAGAAGAAACGAGATTTTTCCAAGGTAGAATTTTTCACCTACGATGAAGGGCTGTGTGTCCAATGCATGCATATGGGCCCCTACAAGGACGAGCCCAAAACCGTTGAAGCGATGCATGATTTCATGATACAGGAAGGCTGCACTCTTGACATCACCAATGAGCGCAGGCACCACGAAATTTATCTCTCCGACGTTAGAAAAACAGCACCGGAAAAATTGAAAACGGTGCTACGGCATCCAATTAAGAAGGGCTAACACCATTAAAAAGACCGATTTTCAGAACAAATCGGTTTTTTTATGCTTTCAAAATGATGATGGGCCAAACTGCTTTGGTCTCCAGTGAACCTGATATAGATGTGCAAAGCAATTCAAAAAGTACGCAGATCTCCGTTATCAAGGGGAGGAAACGGCTCCAGAACACTTGAAAATACTTGAAAACCATCGCCTATTCTTGCAGGAAAAGCTCTCCCAATACCAAACATATATTGAGAAACTGGAGGACAAAACTGCGCACTATCGCTCTCAGATCAAAACACTGCAGGACAATGAATTCCGATAATCATTTAACTTTCTACCGTCTCAATACACCAGTCCACCAGCTCTTCCAACCGACGGGTTTGCTCAGTCATGTGCAGGTAGCCCATAACAGCCTCAAAACCCGTAGACATCTTGTAAGTCACAATGTCGGTATTCTTAGCTTTGGTGTTGGCATTGGCATTGCGTCCGCGGCGGTAGATTTCTTCTTCTTTTTCGGTCAATAGCTGCGCTTCCAGCATCTTAGTGATCAACATGGCTTGCGCCTTAGCAGATACATAATGCGTAGCTTTGCGGTGCAGCTGACCGGGCTTGGTCAGCCCCTGAAAAATCAGGTGCTTGCGAATGTAAGTGGAATAAACAGCATCCCCCTCAAAGGCAAGAGCAATCCCATTGATCAGATTGACATCAACAGCCCTAGTCACGTGTCCACCTCACACCGTCTTTGGTATCCAGAAGCTTGATGCCTTGGGATGCCAACTGGTCACGAATGGCATCGGCTTTTGCAAAATCCCGAGCTGCACGCGCTGCCTGACGTTCTTCAATCAAGGCTTCAATATCACTGTCAAGAACTTCTTCCTCAAAGACAATGCCAAAGACAGCAAGCATTTTTGCAAAGGCTTCCTTGACTGTTTCTGTGTAGTTTCCGGAATTGATCCATTTGGACATCTCAAAAATCACCGTAATACCGTTGGCCGCATTGAAATCATCATCCATAGCAAGTTCAAAATCTGCCATAAACCGCTCTAAAGCAGCCTGATCAGCCCTTTCTCCGACAGGAAGCGTATAGGTATTCTTCAGATATTTCAAATTAATTTCGGCATCGTGAATAGCTTTGTCAGTAAAATTGATCGGTTTGCGGTAGTGCTGCGTTGCCAGAAAGAAACGCAAAACCTGACCGTCTACAGTCTGTAAAAGATCATGAACGGTCACGAAGTTTCCAAGGGATTTGGACATTTTTTCATCATTCACATTGACAAAACCATTATGCATCCAGTAGTTGGCAAAAGGCTGCCCTGTTTTAGCTTCCGACTGAGCAATTTCATTGGTGTGGTGGGGAAATTCAAGGTCAGCACCGCCGCCGTGAATATCAATGGTATCGCCTAAAATCGTCGTTGCCATAACCGAACATTCAATATGCCAGCCCGGACGGCCCTTGCCCCAAGGACTGTCCCAGGAAATTTCCCCCGCTTTGGCTGATTTCCAAAGAGCAAAATCAAGCGGGTCTTCTTTGAGCTCACTTTCGGCATCCACCCGGCCGCTGGCTCCGATTTCTAGTTCTTCCAAAGTCTTATTGGCAAGAGCGGCATAATGATCTGATTTACGAACCCTAAAATAAACATCCCCTGCTGCTTCGTAGGCAAAATCTTTGTCCACCAAAACCTGCACAAATTCAATAATTTCCTGCATGTAATCAATAACACGCGGATTGGCAGTTGCCGGCTTTACACCAAGGGCAGCAACATCCTCTTTGAAAGCGGCAATGAACTTATCAGACAGCTCTTTGGTTGTCATTCCAGCTTCAGCAGCTGCCTTGATGATTTTGTCGTCAACATCTGTGAAGTTAGAAACATAATTAACCCTGTAGCCGCGATATTCAAAATAGCGGCGCACAGTGTCAAAAGCTACTGCACTTCTGGCATTGCCGATATGAATGTAATTATAAACTGTCGGACCGCAGACATACATGTTAACTGTATTCTTATGAATAGGCACAAATTCACGCAGACTGCGCGTCATGGTATCGTAAATTTTAATCATCTATCAACTCTCCAATCATTTTTTAGGAGCCTTTGTTTCTCCAGTAACAAGAACAAGCACCCTTAGCCAAGCCAGACTAATAAAGCCAAACTTCCTTTATGAATGTCACCGTGTTATATTTTCTTTTAATTTCATTAAATAAAGAGCGTCTAACACCCTTAGCTTTCAAGTCTTTTTGTCTCTTGTCCTTATAATCACCTAGAATTTACAGCCCTGACGAATGCAAGCTGGCTTCCTTGGCCTCTTCTAATTTTTTGAGGTAATACTCACGTTCTTCTTCAATTTGATGAATGGCCAGCTCATCCTTTTTACCATGTACGCGGACAACCTTGGCCGGAACACCGACGACTGTTACATCTGATGGCACATCAGAAACAACCACAGCAGCGGCGCCTACTTTGGCATTCTTGCCGATTTCAACCGGTCCGATAACTTGAGCATGGGCAGATACCAGAGCTCCTTCACGGACTGTGGGATGGCGTTTGCCAACATCCTTGCCGGTACCGCCAAGTGTCACGCCGTGATACAGCATGACACCTTTTTCAATAACCGTTGTTTCACCAATGACCAAACCTGAACCGTGGTCGATAAAAACGCCTTCAGCAATTTTAGCTCCAGGATGGATTTCAATCTGCGTCCAAAAACGCCAGAACTGGCTGTGCATCCGCGCCAATAATTTTAAATGATGTTTCCACAGAAAATGAGAAATCCGATGAGCGGCTAAGGCCTTGACGCCCGGGTAGGTCAAAAGAACCTCAAGCGTTGTCCTTGCTGCCGGATCTTTTTCTTTGACAATATCAATGGTTTCCTTCCACCAACCCATGTTCGTCTCCTTTTGCTTTTAATCCATACCAGACCATTCGACAACAATTTGTTTGTCATCAAACGGATTGATAACCACTCCCAGAGCTGCTTCTTTGGTTTTTGGATCTTGAATATCTGCTATTTTCCAGGTCATGATAACACCCTGAGCTTCTCTAAATGGTAGCCCGAACTCCTTGTCATGGTACCATTTGACAAAGCTCGGCAGGTTAGAAAAAATCGGCACATAGCTTTCCCCGTCCGGATTGGACATGGTCGGAAAGCCCTTGTCAAAATCGTCGTTTTCTTTAGGGTGAATAAAGGCCGGCACCAGATAATATTTATCCAAAATATCTGCCGCTTGGTTTTCTTCACTGAAGACGGTATTCAGGATAGCAGTGTAGTTGTTGATAAACTGTACCATTTCATTGCTTTTGAAAATGGTAGAGTTGCCAAAATCTCCTGTACGCTTAATGTTATAAACAATGCCGTTTAAACCGTTGACAATGACTTCTTCCAAAACTTCAAGACTCGGGCGCTCCACCCAGTTTTGCTTTCTGGCACTGGTTTGCTGCGCCCTGAACAGCTTCAAATCTTCCATATCTGTAAAGACAGGCGTCACCTTTTGCCCTTCAAGCGAAATGGCATAGGGCTGATCGCTTGCTAAGACAGGGAAAGAATGAAGGCTGTTAACAAGGGTTAAACTGTTTAAAAAATTATCCGGTTCCTTGATAAAGCTCCGCAGAGCCATGTCAAGTTCTTTGTTAAATTTATGCATCATGTTTTTCTTCTCTATCCTTATGTTCTTTTCCAGGACGATGATGTTTTTCAGACTTATGATGGCCGAAGATTTTTTCCGCTTTCGGCGGCCGCGGAAGAAGAGCCTTCATAGAAGCATCAACACGTCCCTTGTCATCTATTTTGATGACCTTAACGGTGACCGTATCCCCTATCGCCAGCACATCTTCGACTTTACTGGTTCGGCTCCAGGCAATCTCAGAAATGTGAACGAGAGCATCTGTCTGGTCAAACAGATTGACAAAGGCTCCAAATTTTTCAATGCGGACAACCTTCGCTTCATAAACCTCACCGACCTTTGCTTCACGCACCAAGTTTTTGATAATTTCCTTAGCACGGTTGATCGCATCTTGATCGCTGGAATAAATGGCAACATTGCCTTCGTCATCGATGTCAATTTTAACGCCGGTTTCTTCAATGATTTTATCAATCGTTTCGCCGCCCTTACCGATAACAACCTTAATCTTATCAATATCAATCTTAATGGTATCAATTTTTGGTGCTGTCGGAGCCAATTCCGGACGGGGCTCAGGAATGGTTGCTTCAATTAAATCAAGAATTTCAAAGCGGGCTTTTTTCGCCTGAGCGAGAGCTTCCTGCAAAATCTGCGGGGTAATTCCGGCAATCTTAATGTCCATCTGCAGAGCGGTAATTCCTTCACGGGTTCCGGCAACCTTAAAGTCCATGTCGCCGAAGTGATCTTCAAGTCCTTGAATATCTGTCAGCACAGTGTAATTTGTTCCGTCTGAAATAAGTCCCATAGCAATTCCGGCAACCGGTGCCTTAATGGGCACCCCGCCAGCCATCAGGGCAAGAGTACCCGCACAGATAGAAGCCTGTGAAGAAGAACCGTTTGACTCTAAAACTTCGGCTACTAAACGAATAGCATAAGGGAATTCCTCCAGGCTTGGAAGCACCTGAGCAAGGGCACGCTCTCCAAGAGCACCGTGACCAATTTCGCGGCGGCCAGGAGCACCGTAGCGGCCGGTTTCACCGACAGAATACTGCGGGAAATTATAGTGGTGCATGAAGCGCTTCTTATATTCCGGATCAAGACCGTCAACAATTTGTGTTTCTCCCATCGGAGCCAGTGTCAGAACGGACAGAGCCTGAGTCTGGCCGCGTGTGAAGAGACCTGAACCATGCACCTGCGGCAGAAAATCAATTTCGGCATCGAGCGGACGGATTTCATCAACACGGCGGCCGTCAGGACGAATTTTATCCTCAGTGATAAGACGGCGCACCTCCGCATGCTCCATCTGCTCGAGAATCTCTGCCACATCACGCATGATGCGGTCGTACTCTTCATCATCAGCATAGCGCTCATCATATTCAGCAATCACACGCTCCTTAACAGCTTCCGTTGCTGCTTCACGCGCTTTCTTCTCTTCGACTTGAACCGCTTGGGCCAGCTCCGTGTTGTAGTTTGCAATAATTTCAGCCTGTAAATCGCTGTCTACCTGCAGCAATTTGACCTCAGCTTTTTCCTTGCCAACTGCTGCTGTGATTTCTTCTTGGAAAGCAATCAGCTCACGCACAGCCTCATGTCCCTTAAGAAGAGCTTCCAGCATGACCTCTTCTGGCAATTCTTTGGCACCGGACTCAACCATGTTGATGGCATCCTTGGTTCCTGCCACGGTCAATTCTAGCAGCGAAGCTTCTTTTTGTACTGCGGTTGGATTGATGATAAATTCGCCATCAATATAGGCTACCTGAACCCCTGCAATGGGGCCATTAAAAGGAATATCTGAAATAGACAGAGCCAGCGAACTGCCAAACATGGCTGCCATCGGAGCACTGGCATCTGCATCATAGGAAAGGACGGTGTTGATAACCTGAACTTCATTGCGGAAGCCTTCAGCAAACATCGGACGGATAGGACGGTCGATAAGACGGGCTGTTAAGGTTGCATCGGTTGACGGACGTCCTTCTCGCTTGTTAAAACCGCCGGGGATTTTCCCAGCCGCATACATTTTTTCCTCATAATTGACCTGCAGCGGGAAAAAGTCACCTGTTGACATTTTCTTAGACATAACAGCAGCCGTAAGAACGGTTGAATTTCCGTAACGAACGACAGCGGCTCCATTAGCCTGTTTTGCAACCTGACCAATTTCCACAACTAACTTTTTACCAGCAAAGACTGTTTCAAACACTTGTTTCGACATTATTTTCTCCTGAAAAATTGTTCTACGTGTTTTCCACAAAATTGAGGGAGTAAGTCCAAAAATGGTAAGCCAGCAGGCTTATTTCGACGGCTGATGAGTTTGCTTTGTGAACCATTCAGCAGCATCTTATGATTAGTCTTGAAATCAGGCCGAACTTACTTCTTCAACTTTGCACAAAACCACGTATCCCGTCTATTTTAACATATTTTCGAGGAAAAGAAAAAGGCAGGAGATGACTTTTCTCTCGTTTACCCTAGAAACTGTATTTAGCAGATAAACCAAAAGCAGCCCGCTGGAAATTATTCTCCAACAGGCTGCATTGCATTTTTTTCGGATGCCTTCAAATTAACGGCGAAGTCCGAGTGAACTGATAAGATCACGGTAACGGTTAACATCTGTGCGGCGAAGATAAGCCAAGAGGTTACGGCGATGACCGATTTTTTTCATCAAGCCACGGTAAGTTGCATGGTCTTTTTTATGCTGTTTGATGTGTTCGTTGAGGTGGTTGATTTCCCAAGTCAGGACAGCAACCTGTACTTCTACTGAACCCGTGTCGCCTTCGTGGCGGGCATATTGTGCGATGATTTCATTTTTTTTCTCTTTTGAGATTGCCATAATATTTTCTCCTTCTGAATCCCTAATCCGAGTGCTGGGTTTTGGCGAATCCCAGAACCAAGAAAAGGTTACTTGTCTTTAAGACAGTTCTTATTTTAGCAAATTAGCCCCCCAACGTCAACTGATTTTCTTTGCTGAGCAAAATGCAAGCTTTAGCTGACAGTATGAGAAGTATTTTTATACTAATTGAAAAAGGCCCGCCGAAGCGGACCCTGACTGCAAACTATATTAATAGAGCTTAGAACATATCAATCAAAAGCTGTTTCAATTCTTCAATGTATGGCTGACGCGGATTAGCCGGCGTACATTGGTCATCGTAAGCCAAGCTTGCCAAACGGTCAACTGCTGCGTCAAAGGCTTTCTTAGTAACCCCATTAGCTGACAGTTTTGGTTCGACACCGACAGCGTGCATCAATTTGTCAATGCGTGCGCAGAGTGCTTCAACCAATTCAGCATCGTCCTTGCCTTTAAGGCCGAGATAGCGAGCGATATCTGCATAGTCACGCTGTGCACGGTATTCTTCGTAACGCGGATAAACAGAACGTTTCACATTGCCAGAAACCCCGTTGTAGCGGATGACATGCTGCATAGCGATTGAGATAGCCAGACCATGCGGAAGTCCGAATTCACCACCTGTTTTGTGAGCCAGTGAGTGGTTGATACCAAGGAAGGCATTACCGAAGGCCATACCTGCAATAGTTGATGCGTAGTGCATGTTTTCTTTAGCTTGTTCCCCGCGAAGAGTTGGGTTCTTAGGATCGTAGTTATAAGCATCTTCCAAGTTTTCAATGATCAATTTAATCGCTTCAAGTGACCATGGACGTGTGAAGTCAGATGCCATCACTGATACGTAAGATTCAAGAGCGTGTGACAAAGCGTCAAGACCTGACCAAGCAGCTGTACGTTTTGGTACCGTCATAACAAATTCTGGGTCAACGATAGCGACTTGTGGCACCAATTCATAGTCAGCAAGAGGGTATTTTACGTGTGTGAAGTCATCTGTGATAACGGCAAACGGTGTTACTTCGGCACCCGTACCAGATGTTGTTGGAATACAGAAGAGACGTGTGACGGTTTGGTGTTTGAATTTCACAATACGTTTGCGGATATCGATGAATTTTTGCTGCAATTCAAGGAAGAATTCGCTGACGTTTTCGTAAGAATCAAGCCAAGCGTCTTCTTTATCAAGAGAAACTTCATAAATCAAACGAGCAATCTTAGATGCATCAATGGCAGAACCACCACCGATAGCGATGACTGTATCTGGTTTGAAATCGCGCATTTGTTTAGCGATTTCAATGGTTTGACCAAGCGTTGGGTCAGGTTTGATGGTACCGTAAAGTGATGTCACAACTTTTTCATCACGAAGTGCCAATTCCGCGTAAACAGTGTCAACGAAGCCAAATTGAACCATACCCGGGTCGGCAACAATGAGTGCACGTTTCATTGGTTCGTATTCATCTTGCAAATAAGAAATCGCATTTTTTTCGTAGTAAGTTTTTTCTGGCAAACGAACCCATTGAGGACGGTTACGGCGTTTCGCAACAGTTTTCACGTTCAAGAGGTCGCCAGTAGATAGATTGTGTGACAATGAATTTTTCCCCCATGATCCTGTTCCAAGAGTTAAGCTGGCTTGCAATGCATCCGTATAAACATCACCGATACCGCCGACTGAGTCTGGCTGGTTAACCAAGATACGAGATGAATTAAGCGCATCGCCATATTCAGCTACAAATGGGTCAGCTTGAGAGCCGATTTGGATGGCACAGTTGTGACCAGCTCCTTGGTAATCAAGCAATGCAGCCACAATTTCGATACCGTCTTTGCGGTCTTTGGCCTTGTAAACAGAAAGGAGCGGAGAAAGTTTTTCAGAAGACAGCTTTTCACCAATGTTTTTCTTATCCAGTTCAAACAAGAGGACATCTTTGCCTTCTGGCAGTTTCACACCAGCCTGCTCGCAGATCCACTGTGCAGACATACCAGCAACCGGTCCGTTGACACCGTGGTGATCATTGAAGACGAAGTCTTCTAATTTCTTGTAGTCTTTTTTAGGAACGAGATAAGCCCCTTTTTCCTGCATTTTGGCAAGCCATTCCTTATAGATTGGTGCTTCAACAATGGCTGAGTTTTCAGTCGCACAAATCATACCATTGTCAAAACGCTTAGAAAGAAGGAGGTCCTCAACTGCACGGTCAAGGTGGGCAGTCGCGTCCACATAAACCGCACCGTTACCAGCACCAACACCCATTGATGGGTTACCAGATTTAAGGGCTGCATTAACCATACCAGGTCCGCCGGTTGCAAGGATAGAAGCAATCTTTTTATTTGAGATCAAAGCGCTTGTATTTTCAAGAGATGGTGTTTCAATCCATTGAACAATATTTTCAGGAGCACCGGCTTTAACCGCTGCATCGTAGAGGATTTGAGCGGCATGGGCAGAACATTTTTGCGCTGCTGGGTGGAAGGCGAACACGATAGCGTTACGTGTTTTCAAAGCAACCAAGATTTTAAACATGGTTGTTGATGTTGGATTGGTTGTTGGCACGATACCAGCTAAAACACCGAGCGGTGCTGCGATTTGGATACTGCCGGCAACTTTGTCTTCTCCGATGATACCTACTGTTTTTTCATTTTTGATGCGTTCGTAAACATACTCTGTCGCAAAGTGGTTCTTGGTATCTTTATCTTCGACAACTCCGCGGCCAGTTTCTTCGTGGGCTTCTTTAGCCAATTCCAAGGATGCTTCAGAACCAGCAAGTGCCATGGCAGCTACGATTTTATCAACTTGTTCTTGGGAATAAGTTGCGTAAAGACGTTCAGCTTCCAGTGCCTTGTCTACAAGTTCACCCGTGTACTGCTGCGCCAATTCTTCAGCACTGAGTTCTGCAGTTTTAGTTGCTTTAGCCATTAAAAAATCCTCCTACATAAGTACTTTACAAAGTTGTTTCCAGAAGAATTGCAGTAGATCAAATCATTTTTAAGCTTCAGCTGATCGCTATGCTGGTCAGGCTTGCAGTTTAGCGCTTTCATTTAAAGGAAAGCTTCTCCCAATCGAGATTGGCCAAACAAGCAGCCTCTAAGCAAGATAATCAGCCGAGCACTAAGCTGGTTTAATCCCTTATGCTGTTTGTGATATTCTTCACCAATTATAATAAACTTATTTTTTAAAAAGGTCAAGTGTTTTTGTGAATTTTTTCTCAAATTTTTTATTTTGCTATTTTCCCTCTAACCAAAAAGCCCCAAAATTGCTATTTGGAGCTTTTAGACCAAGCTTTTGTACGGATCAGCAGAATGAAGCCCAAAATAAAACTTGTAAGAGCAAATATTAAAAAAGCAGCATTCAAATGCGGACTGATTTTCGTTAACAGCTGGAGGACAAGAGAAGCACAGCCGCCGCCAAGATTACAGCCAATCAGCACCAGTGTTGTTGCTGTAGTCAGCTGATGGCGAGGAATGCGCTCTGAAATTTTATGAAAAACCAAGGTCACGCCTAAACTGTATACAAAACCGGTGATCAAGGCTCCCAGCCCCAACAGCCATAACTGCTGAGCCTGCCAAAGCAGCAAGAGTCCCATTCCTAAAACTAACAGAACCAGAGGCATCAAATAATCTTTCAGCCAGCTAAGCAAAACACTAAACAGTGTTCCTGCCAGAATGCCCATCAGCATCATCAAGCTTAAAATCAGACTGGCTTGACCGGCTGTCCCCAGATGCAGCCTATCAACTAAGATTGGAATGCGCAGGGTATTGGCAGAATTCACCAAAATAACAAAGCTGGCATACAGAGCCATTCCTAAAATATAGAGCAGCTGACGTGGTGTAAAGCTTTCCCGGCGGTCTTTCCCGCTGACTGTCTGCTCTTTCTTTTCCTCCCTCTGCGGAACAAACAGCAGATACAAAACCAAAATAGGCAGCCCAAAGCCATAAACCAAAAAAGCAGCTGACCAAGAATAATCCAGCAGCTGACCGGCTAAAAAGGTCAAAACCGCCGATCCCAAAACTTCCATGGAGCCTCTAAGTCCCAGCATTTGCACGCGGGTTTTCCCCGAAAACCGTTCACTGATGATATTGATAGCACGAGCGTTGATTAAGCCAATCCCAAATCCCAAAAGCAGGCGGGACAAAAAAACGAACTCATAAACCTGAACAGCAAGCGGCACCATGCCTCCAAGAGAAAGAAGCGACAGCCCCAAAATAACACTCAAACGCTCTGAGAGCAGGGTATTCAGCCAAGGGTTGAGCAGCAGAGCCGCTAAAATAGCAAAGGAAGACAGGGATAAAAGCAATTCGACCTGAGCACTGCTGTAACCTTGTTCTTGATAAAAGGCCACCATTTTAGGCAGGGCAGGGGCGACCGCGAAAGTCGATACCAGCATTAAAGATAATGATAGAAGACTGATTTTCTCCATCAACTGTTTCATAAAAACTCCTCGAAAGCAATACTCAGCGAACATCAAAATCAGACTGGGAAAGGCGGCAAAGTTAATGAATCCAAGCGCTTCATTGACCGGCGACAGCCGCTAGCAGCGGTCTGTCTACTACTTACTGACTTAGCAGTGAAATGGCGTCAATTGCGCTTTTTCCTGTCACAACTGGCCATAGACAGTATGGAACTAGGAGACTTGAGCAGCGAAACGGGCATCAGCCGCACAGCAATCTATCATTTTGATTTTCTAAGAGTATAAAACTTGTTTTTTCTTGTAAATAGAGTATAATCAAACTTGGCTAAGAAAAATATGACATATGTCATAAACAGGAGGCGAAGCCGTGAAAACCCTAACCGATTGGATTCAAGAATTTCAGCTGGAAAATATTTTTCCTGCCCATTATTTTGAAAAGCTGCAGGTCAAATCTTTCTCAGCCGGAGAAAGCATCTGCCAGCAGGGCCAAGACTTACAGGCACTGTCTTATTTTGTCCAAGGAAAAATCAAAATTGTCCGCCGCCTCTTTAACGGCAAAGAGCATATTCTGGATATTCAGGATAAGCCTACGATTATCGGCGATATTGAATTTTTAACAGATCAGCAGACGGTATCTTCTGTGATCGCTCTTGAAAAGTCTTGGGTCATCCAGCTGCCGCTTGAAAATAATAAAAATATGCTGCTGAAAGATCCGCTGTTTCTGCTCAAATTAGGACAGGGACTGGCTCAGGCTCTCTACCAGCAGAATATCCGCGCCTCAACCAACCTTTCCTATACCGTTAAGGAGCGTCTGGCCAGCCATATTTTAGCTGTCCAAAAAGATGGCAGATTTCATTTGGAGCTGAGCACGCTGGCAGATTCATTCGGTGTCAGCTACCGCCACTTGCTGCGTGTCATTGGGGAGTTCATTGCCTTAGGGTTGATCCGCAAGCAAAAACCCTATTATCACATTGTTGATTCCAAGCAGCTGAGCCGATGGCAGATCAAGGAATAAAGGGATTCTTCTAACTTTATTTATCCCTTATTTTGTGCTATATTTAATTTAGTGTAAGAACAAGGAGAAAAGAATGTCTATTATAGAAAAACTTACTCGAGCCAGTCATTTGATTGATATGGATGATATTATCCGCGAAGGCAATCCGACTCTTCGCGCCGTTGCCCAAGATGTTACTTTTCCTTTGACCGATGAGGATATTATTCTGGGTGAAAAAATGCTGCAGTTTCTGAAAAATTCACAGGATCCTACAACTGCTGAAAAAATGGGGCTGCGCGGCGGTGTCGGTCTGGCTGCGCCCCAACTGGATATTTCAAAACGCATTATCGCAGTTCTCGTTCCCAATCCTGAAGACGAGGATGGCAATCCTCCCAAAGAGGCCTACGCCTTGGAAGAAGTTATGTACAATCCTCGGATTATCGCCCACTCTGTTCAGGACGCAGCACTTGCTGACGGTGAAGGCTGCCTGTCAGTTGACCGTGTCGTAGAAGGCTATGTCATCCGCCATTCCCGCGTGACTATCGAATATTATGACAAGGATGGCAACAAAAAGAAAATTAAACTCAAAGGATTTAACTCAATCGTTGTACAGCATGAAATTGACCACACTAACGGCATCATGTTTTACGACCGTATCAACGAAAAAAATCCTTTTGAAGTTAAGGAAAATCTGCTGCTGATTGAATGAAGCAGTACAATAAAAAGAGCGGAATACATGTTCCGCTCTTTTTATTGTTGTCAAGGCTGTTTAGCATGCTTGAAAACTAAGCATAGAAAGACAATGCCTCTGTTTATTTAAGCCACAATCGCTTTAGCCACTTCTTCTGTTGTCATGCGGCTGAAATAGTGAGTTGTATCAACCGTTTTGAGTTTTTCCAAAATATCCTTATACTCATAACGGCTGCCAACAAGGAGCTGTTCTATATCTGATACATCACCGATACCAAAGAAGTCACCGTAGATTTTGATCGATTTAATAACGGATTTTTCGACATTAGCATAGGTGGTAATCTTACCGGCAGGATAACGGACACTGCGTTTAATAGTGTATTCCGGTGCTGCCCCGTAAATCCAATTCCAGTTGCCGAACTGCTCTTTTTCAGACTGTCTGATACGCTCCAGCTCAGCTTCTGAAAATTCATATTCTGTCATATCGGGATTTTCTTCTTTGACTTGTTCAAGAAGAGCATCGCGGAAGGCCAGTACATCCATTTTCTGGGGCAGCTCATCATTAATATTCGTCACCCGAGCTCGGACAGATTTTATCCCTTTAGATTCAATCTTATCCTTGCTTACTTTAAGTGCATCTGCTAAAACAGATGTGTCCACATCAAACATGAGGCAGCCATGGTGCATCATCCGCCCCTTGTAGTAAGCCTGAGCATTGCCGCAGAATTTTTTCCCGTCAATTTCGAGGTCATTGCGGCCGGTAAATTCAGCTTTGACTCCCAATTTGGCCAGAGTATCAATAACAGGTTTTGAAAAAGTCTTGAAATCAAAGGCTCCTTCATCTGCTTTATTTGAAATAATCGTATAATTGAGATTGTTCAGATCATGGTAGACAGCTCCGCCGCCTGATAAACGGCGGACAACATGAATACCGTGAGCGTCGGTGTATTCCTTGTTAATCTCTTCAATAGCATTCTGGTGCTTGCCGATAACAATAGTCGGCTCATTAATCCAGAGAATAAAAATTTCATCTTCGTCCAGCATTTCCCTAAAAGCGTAAGCCTCTAAAGCAATATTAAAAGCCGGGTTGTTCGAATGACTGACAATATACTTCATTTTTTCTCCCAAAAATTATTTAAAGGGGGACAGCTGCATAAGACAGACACTTATTCGTCCAGCCCCCATCAGATACAATCTAAATTTCTCATTTATCAGCGGCGTTTTGGCGGATTGTGAACGGCTTCACCCAAAACATCGGCAAAGGCTTCATACATGTTTTCTGAGAAGGTTGGATGTCCGTGGATGGATTGAACTACTTCATCAACCGTCAATTCATTTTCCATGATAGTTGAAGCTTCGTTAATCAATTCTGCCGCAGCCGGACCAATGATGTGAACTCCGAGAATTTCATGGTACTTAGCATCGGCAATGACCTTAACAAATCCTTGAGCTTCATTTGAAGCAATGGCACGTCCGTTGCCTGTAAAGCTGGATTTTCCAATCAGCACATTGCCATATTTAGCCCGTGCATCTTCTTCAGTAATTCCGCACATCGCCACTTCAGGATGTGTGTAAACTGCTGCTGGCGTATAGGCAAGATGGGCCTTGCGAGTGTTCCCTTTCAGAGCATTTTCGGCAGCCACTTCTCCCATACGGTAAGCGGCATGAGCCAGCATCTTAAGACCGTTGACATCACCGGGAGCATAGATTCCAGAAATAGAGGTTTCTTGGTAATCATCCACTTTAATGCGGCCGCGTTCCATTTCAAGGTCAAGTTTTTCAAGCCCCTTCATCTGCGGTACACGTCCGATGGAAAGCAGAGCTTTTTCAGCCACAACTTCTTCGCCATTATTTAGCTTCAAAGTCAGCTGGTTATTGGCTTCAACAATTTCTTCCAAGCCGACAGATGTTTTAATCGTCATGCCCTTCTTGGACAAAATCTTTTGCAGCTCAAGAGAGACTTCCTTATCCATTGCAGGAATAATGCGGTCAGCCATTTCAATAACGGTAACTTCAACACCGTATGATGCCCAGACAAGTCCCAGCTCAATACCAACAACACCGCCGCCGATAACAGCCAGAGACTTAGGAATTTCACGCAGATCAAGAATATCATCTGAAGTCAGAACAAGCGATGAATCAATACCTGGAATGTTAATGCGTGACACTGTGGATCCGGTCGCTAAAATAATGTTGCGACCTTTGATTGTTTCCGAACCAATGGTTACTGTTTTATCAGGATTAACCTGTCCAAGACCGTTGAAGATAGTCACTTTGTTAGCTTTTAACAGACCTTGAACCCCGCCTGTTAATGTTTTAACAACTGAGTTTTTAAAGTCAACCGTTTTGTCCATATCAATAGTATAGTTGGTTGAAGCAAGGTTGATCCCGCGGCCGGCTGCAATCTTAATACCGTCAAGAATTTCAGCATTTTTCAGATAAGTCTTAGTTGGGATACAGCCTTTGTTCAGGCAGACGCCGCCGAGTTCTGATTTTTCGATGATTGCTACCTTGCCGCCCAGCTGGGCACCGCGAATAGCAGCGTAATAACCGGCAGGGCCGCCGCCAACAACAATAATATCATACTCATCATCAGCCAGCGGTGCCCGTTGAGCAACTGCCTGGTCTGCCGGTGCGTCAGGGACTTCAAGACCAGCTGCCTTGAGATCATCAGCAGAAGCTGCTGGAGCTACGTCCGTTTCAACCGCTTCACCGGCTACACCGATATAGCCAATCACTTCTGTTACCGGAACAACTTCGCCGTTCCCTTTGACAATCTTCAGCAGAACTCCTGAATCTTCGGCTTCTATTTCCATATTGGTCTTATCAGACATGATTTCAAGCAGGATATCTCCCTCCTTGACCTCATCGCCTTCTTGTTTTTTCCACTCGATGATTTCACCTTCCTGCATGTCTACACCGAGCTTTGGCATAATGATTTCAGCTGCCATTTTTTTCTCCTTTAAACTCTAGAATAATAATGTCATTTACCTGTTTATACTCACCATTTTACAACTATTAGATTAGAAGCTCAAATGGATTTTCCATTAATTTTTTCAAGTCAACCATAAACTTGGCTCCGTTCATTCCATCGACGATGCGGTGGTCAATGGTCAGACACAAAGCCATAATCGGCCGCACAGCAATTTCACCATCAACAACTGTCGGCGTCGGAATGGTCGCGCCTACACCCAGAATAGCTGAATTTGGCTGATTGATAATCGGATTGAAGGTCTTGGTGCCAAACATTCCTAAGTTAGTGATTGAGAATGTTGAACCGGACATTTCAGCCGCTTTCAGCTTGCCTGTCTGAGCTTTTTTGATGATATCCTTTGATGCCACAACAAACTCTGACAGACTCATCTGATCGGCTCCGTGGACAACCGGCACAAGAAGGCCTTCATCAAGACCCACGGCAACACCTAGATTGACAAACTTATGCAGTTCAATTTCTGTCGCATCGTTAATCAAAGAAGCATTGAGGTACTGATGTTCAGGCTTCAGCAAGGTTTTGACAACCGCCATACCAATAAGATCAGTGAAGCTGACTTTCAGACCTGTTTTTTCCATGATCGGCTCAATCAGTTTCTTCCGCAGAGCGATCATTTCTGTCATGTCAATGTCATAATTGAGGGTGAAGGTTGGTGCTGTCAGATAAGAGTTAACCATACTTTTAGCAACTGCCTTGCGCATAGCTGACATCTTAATAATCTCAACACCTTCCGGCAATTCAGCTGCCGCAGGAGCTGCTTCAGGAGCGCTGGTTTTCTCTTCGGCCGGCTGGCTGGCTGCAAGAACTGCCAGAACGTCTTCTTTGACAATCTTTCCACCAAAGCCGGTAGCTGTTATATCGGCAAGATCTATTCCCTTGTCTTCAGCTATTTTACGAGCCAGCGGCGTTGCCTTAGGCTGAGCTGCTTTAAAATCTTCAACATCATCTTGATGAATGCGGCCGTTGGCACCTGTACCCGGAACCTGACTGAGATCTACATTGAGCTCACGTGCCGTTCTGCGGGCTGCAGGCGTTGCCCGCACTTTTTCGCTTTTTTGAGAAGCAGACTGCCGGCTTACAACTGGCTGGGCTGCTGCCTGTTCTGCTGCTTGAGCTGGCGATGGCTGAGCTGCTGCTTCCTTAACATCAACCACTTCACCGGCTGCACCGATATAGCCAATCACTTCTGTTACCGGAACAACTTCGCCGTTCCCTTTGACAATCTTCAGCAGAACTCCTGAATCTTCGGCTTCTATTTCCATATTGGTCTTATCAGACATGATTTCAAGCAGGATATCTCCCTCCTTGACCTCATCGCCTTCTTGTTTTTTCCACTCGATGATTTCACCTTCCTGCATGTCTACACCGAGCTTTGGCATAATGATTTCAACTGCCATTTCTTTCCCTTCCTTTATAAAATCGAGATTAGAACAAAGTGTTCTAATTCTTATTTTATTGTTGTTACATATCGAGACTGCGCAATTCCCAAAGCTTATACTGTTCTATCCCAATAAATTGCTGCAGCCTTTTAGCTATAGCCAGTGTGATAACTGAATCACCCCGGCAGTCAAACAGATTTTGGGCAGGAATAAGGCAGTCATTTGCTCTTATTCTTCTGCTCAATTCATTTTTCGATTAGCCTTTGCCTTTACGAACCTGCTTGTAAATAGCTGTTTTAATTTTTTCCACATTCGGTAAAATTGCATTCTCCAGAACATTGGAATATGGAACCGGCACATCTTCTGAAGCAAGACGAACAATTGGTGCATCCAGATAGTCAAAGGCTTCGCTTTCAGTAATCACAGTTGCAATCTCACCAATAAAGCCGCCTGTCTTGTAGGCATCGTTGACTAAAATAACCTTGCCGGTTTTCTTGACAGAGTTGATAATCAAATCTTTATCAAGCGGAATGAGAGTTCTAGGATCCACTACTTCGACACTGATTCCCTCAGCTGCAACCTCATCGGCTGCCTGAAGCACGCGCTCAAGCATACGGCCGTAGGATACAATGGTCACATCGCTTCCTTCACGCTTGATTTCCCCCTTGCCGAGCGGAATGTAGAAATCAGGATCTAAATTGACTTCCTCTTTCTTACCGTAAAGAGCCTTAGGTTCCATAAAAATAACAATATTATTATCGCGGATGGAAGATTTTAACAGAGCCTTGCTGTCATTAACCGTTCCCGGTGCAACAACCTTAATCCCCGGAATATGTGTCAGCCAAGCTTCCAAAGACTGCGAGTGCTGGGCAGCCGAGCCAATTCCCGAACCTGATGCCACGCGGAAGGTTACCGGTGTTTTCAGGCCGCCGCCAAACATGTAATTAGCCTTGGCTCCTTGATTGACAATAGCGTCCATAGCAATTGTAATAAAATCCATAAAGGTCAAATCCACAATCGGACGAAGACCTGTCTGAGCAGCACCGACAGCAGAACCTGCAATAGCAGCTTCTGAAATCGGGGTGTCTTTAACACGTTTTTCGCCAAACTCAGCCAGCATACCAACAGAAGTCCCGAAGTCCCCGCCGTAAACACCGACATCTTCTCCCATCAGGAAAACTTTATCATCTTTGCGCATCTCTTCGCTCATGGCAAGATTGATTGCTTCGCGCAAAGCTACTACTTTTGTTTCAGTCATTTAAATTCTCTCCTCTATCAAAAAGTAAACTGCTCTTTTTTCTAAGCACAGAGCACGGGCAAAATGCTGCCCTGCCTATTAATACTCTTCAAAAATCAAAACTATAGGTTGTTGCCCAGTCTATTTTTGATTTTTATTGAGTATAACTCTTACAGTTCTCAGACTGTTTTTGACAAGATAGCTTAATCGACCCAGACATCTTCAAAGGCCACTGAAAGTTCTGGCTCTGGACTGTCCTGAGCAAACTTGACAGCTTCTTCAATTTCCTTGGCAACCTCTGCCTCAATAGCGTCGAGTTCCTCATCGCTGGCAATTTTATTGTCTGTCAAATAAGTACGGTATTTCTTCAGAGGATCCTTAGCCTTCCAGGCGTCTACTTCTTCCTTGGTACGGTAAGCACCGGCGTCAGCAGTTGAATGTCCAAACCAGCGGTAAGACTCAACTTCAATGATAGCCGGACCGTTGCCTGCTCGCACATAATCAATTACTTCCTGCATTTTTTCGTAAACAGCAATAACATCGTTGCCGTCTTCAACATAATATCCCGGAATACCATAAGCATCTGCACGCAGGTAAAGGTGAGGAATCTTAGTTGAATAATTAATATCCGTCGAGATTCCGTAACGGTTGTTGATAATAAAGAAAATAACCGGCAGATTCCAGACTGCAGCCAGATTAACAGATTCATGAAATGAGCCTTCATTTGTCGCAGAATCGCCCGAAAAAGCAATAACAATATTGCCTGTCTCTTCATACTGCTGGGTCAAAGCAGCACCAGCTGCCAGAGCATAGCCGCCGCCAACAATTCCGTTAGTTCCGTAGTTGCCTTTTTCAAGATTGGCCAAGTGCATGGAACCTCCGCGGCCTTTAGAAGAACCTGTTGCCTTACCAGCCAGCTCCGCAAAAAGCGCGGGAATATCGATCCCTTTAGCAATCGTCTGACCATGCCCGCGGTGGTTAGAAAAGATAATATCCTGATCCGTCAGTCCGGCAATCGCACCGACAGAAGCCGCTTCTTCTCCCACTGAAAAGTGAGTCATCCCTTGTACAAAACCGCGGCGTACAAGTTTATTAAGTTTCATATCAACATCGCGGATACGCTGCATTTTCACAAACATATCCAAATATTGTTCTTTAGATAAAGATACCATAACAACCTCCAAAATTCTTTCTTACTCTTCTATCATAGACTAAAATTTCACAAACCGCAAGAATTTTAACCGCTTTCTAGGCCTAAAATAAGGGTTTTTCTGTGTTCTTAATTATTTTTTTCACAAACTTTTTCTAAACCTTCCCAGACACGGCATCCAGCATTTTTGGGATTGCCTCAAGAAACAGCTATCTCTGCTGATAACTAAAAAAGCTGAGACATCGGCGAGCTCCTTTATTTGCAGGAACATCGCAAGGTCTCAGCCTCTTTCCTAAAAATTCACTTACTTAAGCAAGCTATCTTAATTCTCACAGGCAGACAGTAAGGCATCAGCTTGGTCGGACAGCTCTGCTAATTTTTCTTCTGAAACTTCAAGAATTCCCGTTTCCCAAGCCTCGGGATTAATCGGCACGCCTGTCAGCTGATCAACCAAATTCATTCGGATAAAGGGCAGCAAGGAGCGGTAATCTTTAAAAACCTCTTCCGGTGATACACCATTCGCTACAGATGAAACGGTTACTGTTTTATCCTGAAGAGCTGAAGGACCTGTCGGGTCTGACAAATCAAGAGCGCGCGACAGCCAATCAAGTAAATTTTTCATTACCCCCGGAATGGCGTAGTTATAAACCGGTGAAAAAATCCAGATAGCATCTGCTTCTTGGATTTCTTCGCGGGCGTGAGCAACTTCAGGGTGCACAGGCACCTCTAAATCCTGATTAAACAGGGGAACACGCTCGTAATCTAAATAGGAAACATGGGCTTTGTCCCCTATTATTTCTTCTGTTTTCTTCGCTAACTGCCGGTTAAACGAACTCGTACTAAATGAACCAACAATGAATAGAATTCTCTTTGACATAAGGTCTCCTTAAAAATTTAATTTATCACTAGATAGCAGTAATAAGCCATCTTTGTTTCCTACAGTGACTGCTTGTTCTTAAAGATTTTTAAATTTTTTCAGCAGGTCAATCAAAATCAGCTGCTCTTCTTTGGTCATGACCGAAAAGGATTTTTCTACCAGAGCAATATGTTCAGGCAAGGCCTTTTGAATCAGCTGTCTGCCATCTTCAGTCAGGCCAACAACCCAGGCACGCTTGTCTTTTGGATCGGGCTTGCGGTAGATCCAGCCATTGCGCTCCATATTTTTAATAACGACCGTCATATTGCCGGATGTTGCCAATATAGAAGAAATCAAGCGGCCGATTGTCATCTCTCCCTTAGCATGCAAAACATCCAAAACAGCAAACTGTGTCGGTGTCAGACCGTTATCCTTATAGCTCGGAGCAACTTGGGCATCGATTGTTCGCATCGCTTTGCGAAAAACAACCATAGCCTTGACTGCAGGATTCTTATCTAAATCACCCATACAACTCCTCCTATGAAAAATATCACTTTTTATTTTACTACTAATTAGTGTTATTTGCAAGAAAAATATCCGGTTTTTTGAGCACTGTACAGCCTGCCAGAACCCCCTTGCTCGTAAAAACCAGCATCAGCAAAAAACCGGAACAAATATATTCCGGTTTTACAAAAAGTTTAAAAAATATCGTCAAACAGTGATAGTTGATTGTCCTCCGGCATATTGCCAAGTATGCCCATCTCACTCATCTTCTCAACCAAGGTAGAAGACAGGCCGCCGCGTTTGCGCAGTTCAGTTTTGGAAAGGAATTCTCCTTCACTGCGCGCCTTGACAATCTGTCTGGCAACGTTTTCCCCCAAGCCTTCCAAGGCTACAAAAGGCGGTATTAAAGTGTCACCGTCAATAAGAAATTCCGTCGCTTCGCTGCGGTACAAATCCAGCTGGCCAAATTTAAAGCCGCGCTCCAGCATTTCATTGACGATTTCCAGAGTGGTGAAAAGGTCAATTTCAACATTGGAAGCTTCATTGTTGCGCCTTTTTTGGCTAATGTCAGCCATGCGCGCCTTAACAGCATCCAGACCGGCACTCATGGTTTTGAGTTCAAAAGCTTTGGCACGGATTGAGAAGTAAGCGCAGTAATAGTAGATAGGATGATGAACCTTGAAATAAGCAACACGCAGAGCCATCAATACATAAGCTGCTGCATGGGCCTTGGGGAACATGTACTTGATTTTTCCGCAGGACTCAATGTACCAGTCTGGCACATTGTTTTCACGCATGGCTGCTATATAGCCGTTGCGCTCCTCCTCAGAAATTTTCAGCCAAGCGCCCTTACGCACGCGCTCCATAATAGTAAAGGCCATCTTAGGCTCCAAACCTGCGTGCATGAGGTAAACCATGATATCATCACGACAGCCGATAACCGTTGACAAGGTAGCAATCCCCTGCTTAATCAGATCCTGAGCATTTCCCAGCCAAACATCTGTCCCGTGGGAGAGGCCTGAGAGCTGCAGAAGCTCCGCAAAGGTTGTAGGGTGGGTTTCATCAACCATGCCGCGGACAAAGTTGGTTCCAAACTCAGGAATCCCCAGCATACCTGTCGGTGTTCCAATCTGTTCTTCCGTAACCCCTAAAACCTCTGTTCCTGAAAAGAGTTTCATCACATCCGGATCATCGGCGGGAATTTGTTTCGGGTCAATACCGGACAAATCCTGTAACTTCCGAATCATGGTCGGGTCATCATGTCCCAGTACATCAAGTTTAAGAACATTCTCATCAATATCGTGGAAGTTAAAGTGGGTTGTCTGCCATTCAGCCGCCAAATCATCAGCAGGATACTGCACGGGTGTAAAGTCATAAACATCCATATAATTTGGGATAACAACGATTCCTCCCGGGTGCTGACCAGTGGTCCGTTTCACACCGGCTGAACCCTGGGCCAATCTGTCCACTTCGGCATCGCGGTAAAATTTTCCGTAATCCCGCTCATAGCCCTTAACAAAACCATAGGCTGTTCTGTCGGCAACAGTACCTACAGTACCCGCACGAAAGGCGTATTCTTCACCAAAAATATCACGGACGTCCAAGTGAGCACTTGGCTGATCATCACCGGAGAAGTTCAAATCAATATCGGGAACCTTATCCCCATCAAAGCCTAGGAAGGTCTCAAATGGGATATCCTGACCGTCTTTTTGATATTTATGACCGCACTCAGGACAGTTCTTATTCGGCAAGTCATAGCCAGAGCCAACAGAGCCGTCCGTAATAAATTCTGAGTTCTTGCAGTTGGGGCAGACATAATGAGGCGGCATAGGGTTAACCTCTGTAATCCCAATCATGGTTGCCACAAAACTTGAGCCGACAGACCCCCGCGAGCCAACCAGATACCCGCGCTGATTAGAGCGTTCTACCAGCATCTGCGAAGCCAGATAGATCACCGCAAAACCGTTCCCCAAAATCGAAGTCAGTTCCTTTTCAATACGCAGATCAATAATGTCAGGCAGAGGATCGCCGTAGATTTCAAAGGCTTTTTCATAGGTCATCTCAGCAACCTTTTCCTCAGCATTTTCAATAAACGGAGTATAGAGATCCCCCTTAACGACCTCAACATCTTCAAAGCGCTCTGCCATGGCATTAGGATTTTTTATGACAATCTCGCGCGCCAGCTCCTCACCCAAAAAGGCAAAGTCATCCAGCATTTCATTGGTTGTTCGAAAATGTGCCTTGGGCAAAGGAGCCGGCTGGGCATTTTCGCCGCGGCCAATCGGACGGTTGATCATAGCCCCCTGTCCCAGACTTCTGACAATGATCTCACGGTAAATGCTGTCTTCCGGTTCCAAATAATGAACATCACCTGTCGCCAGAACCGGTTTATCCAAGCACCGTCCAACTTCTATCAGGTCTTTGATAATCTGCTCAAGTCCCGCTTCATCTTTAATCAGTTCACGAGCCAAAAGGGGCTCATAAAGGGCAGGCGGCATAACTTCAATAAAATCATAGTATTTAGCCACTTCAACAGCAGCATCAATTCCATTTGATAAGACCGCATCAAAGACTTCACCATCTGAGCAGGCTGTTCCCAACAGCAGACCTTCACGATACTCATCAAGCACTGTCCTTGGTATTCTGGCCACACCGGCAAAATAAGTTACATGGGACAGACTGACCAGTTTAAAAAGATTTTTCAGGCCCGTTTGATTGAGCACATAAATAGTAGCATGCTTAACGCGGGCTTTCTTATAAGAGTCATCATCAACAATTTTGGTATTCAGATCCAAAAGATTGGTAACACCGTGTTTTTCTCTGGCCTCCCGAAGAAAAATAAACAGCAGGCGGCCGGTTGCTTCCGCATCATAATTGGCCATGTGATGATGTTCCAAAGATATTTGAAAACGTTTCGTTAAAGGTCCTAAACCATGGCGCTTGTATTCAGGATAAAGATTGCGGGCAAGCTCTAAGGTATCAATAACGGGCTGGGTAATCGTCGGCAGACCGTTGCGCTCATAATTAGCATTCATAAAGCCAACGTCAAAGGTTGCATTGTGGGCCACCAAAACCGTGTCCCGGCAAAAGTCCTGAAATTCCTGCAATACTTGCAGAAGCGGCTTTGCTCCCTTAACGTGCTGGTCAGTAATCCCAGTCAAGTCAGTTGTGAATTGACTGAGAGGGTATCCCGGATCAATAAATTCATCAAACTGTTCAACAATATTTCCCTTGTACATCTTAGATGCAGCAATTTGGATCAAATCATTATTGACAGCTGAAAGCCCTGTTGTTTCCACGTCAAAAACAACATAGGTCGCCTCGTTCATGTCCAGATCAATTTCATTATAAGCAATCGGCACACGGTCTTCGACAAGATTTGCCTCTAGGCCAAACAAAACCTTGATCCCATTCTTTTTGCCTGCGTGATAGCCATGGGGAAAGCTCTGCACATTAGCATGGTCCGTGATAGCCACCGCCTTATGACCAAACTGAGCGGCCTTAGCCACCAGCTGCTCAACGGTCGGCAGCGCATCCATGGTTGACATGTTCGTGTGAGCGTGAAACTCAACACGCTTTTCCCCTTCAGGCATCAAGTCTTTTCGCTCTTGGTGGACAATGGTCTTAACATTCTGCACATTCATAGTCAGCGCCTTTGTAAAGGGGTTATTTTCAATATTCCCCCGTACCCGCAGCCAAGACCCCTTGGTAATCATGTCATATTTTTTAAGTTCTTCATCATCTTTCACCCATTTTTGCATAGGAAAACTGGAAGTATAATCGGTCATTTTAAAATTGATAATGTGACGGCCAGTCCTTGTTGTCTTACGCTCAACATCAAAAACTACGCCTTCAAAGGTAATGCGATTTTCTTCTGTTTCAATTTCAACCATGGGCGTAATATCCGCCTTGTCAAAGGCCCTTTGCCGCTCTTTGATACGTTCTTTAAAATCATAAGCAGGTTTAGGAGCCTCTTCAGCAGGCGGCATCGACGCTTCCAAAGATTTCTGAACCTGTAGAGCTTCTTGGCTGGCCTTTTGAATCTGCTGCTCACGGGAAGCCTCAAAATGCGTCTTGAGGTCCTGAGTCATTGCCTGATCAGAAACAATATCAAAAGTCAGCTGCCCAAAGCCGAAGCGCTCAAATTGTTGTTCAAGTTTAGGCAGATGATTTTGGCGAAAATGGTTATTATTGACAAATTGCGGTGCAGCAATAAGCACCTTATCCCCATCATAAGAGACCTCTAAATGGGAAAAAGAGCTCTTAAAGCTGGCACTGCTGCAAGAAGGATGCTCGAAAGCCTCCCGATAATAAGCCTGCAAAAGCTCATCAGAAAAGTCAGGATTTTTCACCTCAATGTCAAAAACAGCCTTAATATCAGCCTTTTCAAAGCTCGAAACAAGACGGCTCGATAATTCCTGATAGAGATCAATCGGCAAGATAGCGTCAAAAGAAAAGTGAAAATCCCAAACCCGGCTCTCAGGCCAAACCTTCACTTCCACAATATCGGCAGACGAAAAAGCCCTTGAAGTTTTCATTTCAAGCGGCATTTCAATCTGATCCATCAGTTTTTTAAACATTTCTGACATATCCATTCCTCGCAATTACTATTTCTATTTTATCATAATTCAAAACGATTGACGAGGTAAAAGTCAAAACTCCCGTCCAAGTGATGAAGCAAAGCACTTGACCCAGCATCATTAACTGCTTCAGTAAAATTTTATCATATGACAGCCGATGCTCATACAATGGCAAAAGGGATGGTTAAAGGATTCAAAAACGCAGAGAAATTATAAAAGCAATCATCTGAGAGAAAAAGCCCTATAACCTCCAAAGTGGTTTTACCCACTACAGAAATTATAGAGCCGAAATTATTAGCATATTTTATAGCAAGCGAATCCTCTACAAAGACAGTCGTCAAAACTTTCTGAAAAACAAATAAAAAAGAAGATCTTTTCCAATCTTCTTTTCTAAATATTATTTCGTTTTGCTTAGCGCTGTTTGCGGTAGTAGAACACTCCTGCTCCTGAAACAAGAACAAGTCCCAGAACCATTAAGACGGCACTATTTTCTGAGCCGGTACTTGGAAGTCCGTGCTTGACAGCTTTCTTTCCAGCAGATGACTGACTTGAAGTTGTTGCAGCCGCTGCCTGAGTTGTCGTTGGATCTTTTGCTGTCGTAGTACCTTCGGTAGTAGCATTAGACACTTCTGTTGTCGTTTCACTTTCGGTCGTACTTGAACCTTCAGTGGTTGCTTCTGTAGTCGTTGGCGCTTCGGTCGTAGAGGTCGTCTCTTCGGTTGTTGTCGGCTCCTCGGTCGTCGTTGCTTTGGTTGTTGTTTCTGTTGTTGTCGTCTCTTCTGTAGTCGTTGTTGGAGATTCTTTTTCGTCAACAATGGTTACAGTCGAATTATCCGCCTTAGCCGTAACAGGATCTGCCAGTTTATAGCCGTCCGGCGCTTTTGTTTCCGTAATGATGTACTCATCACTCAGCAGGCCGCTGATTGTGGCTGAGCCGGTTGCATCTGTTGTAACAGTACCGACTACTTCTCCTGTTGACTTGCGGGTAACGGTAAACTCAGCCCCTGCCAAAACATTGCCATCTTTATCTTTCTTAGCAATTGTCAGGCTGTAGTTGTAACCGCTGGCCGTACCGCTGGCTGTTTGGTAAACAACCCCATTATTTGAGCTGACGCTGCCGTTTTCAGTTGACGTAGCTGTGGCAGTGTTAATCAGCTTTTCACCATTAACAACTGGACGGTCGATTGAAACTTTATAAGAAATGGTAAAGCCCTGTGTGATGTTTCCCAGATTAACTGTGAAAGAATTACCAGATACACTAGCAGGGTAGTTAGCCGTTACATCTGATGAATTGCTTAAAGCCCATTGATTGGAAGCATTTTTATACCAGTTTCCTGTACGAACAGAAAAACTACCATCAATATAAGACAAACCTTCTGACTTCATCTCATCTGTGATGACAACATTTGACGCAGAAGCGTTGCTGGTGTTGACGTTAATCACATAGGTGATTTCATTTTTTTCGTAATTAATATGACCGTACTTATAGAAATCAAGGTCTGCATCGCCGGTACCGACACCGTAGTCAATGCCGCCGCTGCCGACTGTAATCTCAGTACCCCCAACCTGAACTTTTGCAGGTATAGTTGTATCGCCTGTCACAACAGTCGTGTCAGCTTTTACTTGAAAGCTTAAAGTTCCTGTCACGTTATCGTGTGTGTTAACATAGTCGCCATAGGTCATGGTCAAGGTTTTGGAAGCAGCATCAATGACAGCTGTTGCAACAGTTGCACCATTTGCATCAGTGACATTGAAAGTTTGGTTTCTGCTAAAGGCCAGTTCATTTGGCAGTGTGATGGTCGTTGTATCTCCTGCGGCTGCTTCATTTGGAACGGCAAAGTCCAGAGACATCGTTGTTGTGTTTGAACCTTTAATCTCGGTTTGAGACAGGCTTGAGTTTGTCACAGTAATGTCTACTGTTTTAGCCTCTGCCCTTGTTCCCTTGCTGAATGCTATGACTAGACCGAGGAGAGCGGCAACAGCCAGCAAACATTTTAAAAATCTTTTCATTTTCGCTTTATCTCCTTCTTAAAAGAATTAGTTACTCTTTTATTTTAACATTTAATTTTTATTTTAACAAAAGGCTGGCCCTAACTCGAAAGGACTAAGAAAGAGCAGAGCCAGCTTTTGAACTAAAACTTAACTAAGATGCTTTCGATAATAAACTATACCTACCGCAGAAACACTCACAAGCCCCAGAAGTGATAAAGCAAAGCCACTTTCTGATCCGGTACTTGGAAGTCCGTGTTTAACAGCTTTCTTCCCAGCAGATGACTGACTTGAAGTTGTGCCAGCTGACGATGTAGTTACTGCCGGCGCCTGAGTGGTTCCAGACTCTGTTGTCGTCGTTTCCTGACTTGTCGTAGCCGGCACTGCTGTCGTTGTTGCTGAGCTTTCGGTGGTCGTTAGATTTTCAGTAGTGCTTGGACTTTCAGTCGTTGTCGGAATTTCCGATGTCGTTGCTGAGCTTTCAGTAGTCGTCAGCCCTTCTGTAGTTGACTCACTCTGTGTGGTTGTCTCAGCAGCGTCGCTCGTGGTTGTTGGGCCTTCAGTCGTAGTGGCTGGAGCTTCTGTTGTTGTCGGCTCTTCCGATGCTGTTGTACTTTCAGCTGTCGTGGTCGGTGCCTCTGTGGTTGTTGGCTCTTCTGTTGTGGTTGCCTCTTCAGTCGTCGTGGTTGGCGTTTCGGTAGTCGTTGGCTCTTCGGTCGTAGTCGTCGGAGCTTCCGTTGTTGTCGGCTCCTCTGTCGTCGTTGTGCTTTCAGTTGTTGTCGTTGTTGTCTCTGGAATCTTTTTATTAACAACATCTTTTGTCACAGACTTGTCGCTGCCAAAGTCATCTTCTGAAATTTTGATGCTTTCGCCTGACAGCTGGTAGCCATCCGGAGCCGTTTTTTCTGTGATGGTGTAAGAATCTTTCAGCAGACCGGTGATGGTAATATTTCCTGCAGCATCTGTCGTAAATTCTCCGACGACCTGTCCGTTGGCATCACGAGTGACAACAAAGACAGCACCTGCCAATGCATCATTATCTTCGTTTTTCTTATGAAGTTTAATAGAATACACATAACCTTCGGCCGTTCCTCCGGACTCCCTGTAGGTTTGTCCATAGGTAACATCTGTTATTTTTTCACCATTGGATGTCAGTGAAGCCGTATTTTTCAGCACTTCACCGTCACTTAATTGATAATCAACCTTAGCATCGTAGGTAATACGATAGCCGTCTGTCTCACTGATATCGCCTAAGTTAATCTCAAAGCCGGTATCGCCTTGGAAATTAACAGTAAACTGCTGGGTAACATCAACATTATTTTGGAAATCCCATTCACTTCCCTTGGTTGTCCAAGTCCCTTTTTCAATCTTAAAACTGTTTTGAATATAGGTAACCCCTGGTGATCTTAAGAGATCCGTAATAACGGCAGCAGGGAAGTTTTTACCGGAACGGTTAACCGGGATCTGATAATGGATAACTCCTTGGCTGTCTATCCAGCCGGATTTGGTCATATCAGTAACTCTTGCTTCTCCGACACCTGTAAAGTCAACATTGCCGGCATTGATGACCTTGCCTTCAACTTCGATAGTGACAGGGATTGTTTCTTTTTGTGTCACTACTGTGTGATCCACAAGAACATTGAAATAGAAACTGCCTGAAACATCAGAGTGCGTTTCGGCATAGTCTGTATAAGTCAGCGTAGCTGTCTTGGTTGCGGCATCAACCTTGGCCGTGGCCACAGTATTGCCGTCCTTGTCTTTAATGTCAAACTCTTCTGAGCGATTGAAGCGCAGCTTTTCCGGCAGGCTGATGGTCGTCGTGTCTCCTGATTTTACAGTCTTATTGGGCAGACTGAAATTGGCATTGAGACGGAAGTTTTCCCACTTATCAAGACTGCCATCCAAAGGATTGCCTTTCTCATCTGTAATGCTTACAGAAGTAATCACATTATCCCGCGCTTCTGCCTGAGTTTTGATGTTTTTGGCTGCAAAAATAGCGAAAACAAAGGCAAAAGACAGGGAAAGAAGTACAATTATCTGAGTAAGCCCTTTCTTTTTCATAACCAATTCCTTTCACATTAAATTAAAAATTTAAGAATTCTAAAAAACGCATTACTTTTTATAACTTTACAAAAAAAAAAAAACATTATGTCAATAGCTTTAACTTTAAATTAGTTTTTGTAATCATTTTGTAACTTTAAACTTCTCATTTTTCTCATTTTCCGATTTGATGAAAACAGCAATTCATATTATAATGAGAGCATACCAACATATCCCAGAGAAAGAATTTACCATGTCTCAAAATTTACTTACTGCCTTTGTACTCACTGCCATTGCGGGGCTCTCCACCGGAATCGGCAGTCTCATTGCCTTTGTTGCCAAGCATACCAATAAAACCTTCTTATCTGTCAGCTTGGGATTTTCTGCCGGCGTCATGATTTATGTTTCCATGATTGAAATTTTTCCAACTGCCCAGGATATTCTGGTGAAAGCACTGGATAAAAGAAGCGGGTCCTGGCTGACTGTCCTGGCTTTTTTCGGCGGCATGTTTTTAATTGCCATTATTGATAAGTTGATTCCTTCCGAGGAAAATCCCCATGAAATTAAAACGGTTGAAGAAGAGGAACAAAAACCCGGCAAGCTCATGCGCATGGGGCTGATGACAGCTATCGCCATCGCTATCCATAACTTTCCGGAAGGCTTAGCCACCTTTATCTCCGGTCTGCAGGACGCAAGCGTTGCTATCCCTATCGTTGTTGCCATTGCCATTCACAACATCCCCGAAGGCATTGCGGTTTCGGTACCCATTTATCAGGCAACAGGCTCTAAGAAAAAAGCCTTCACCTATTCTTTCCTGTCTGGTCTGGCCGAGCCTTTAGGCGCTCTTATCGGCTGGTTTTTGCTGATGCCTATTATGAACGACATGGTCTACGGCGCTATCTTTTCGGGAGTGGCCGGTATTATGATCTTTATTTCTCTGGATGAACTGCTGCCGGCCGCTGAAGAGTACGGCAAACACCACTTGGCCATTTATGGTTTAATCTCCGGCATGATTGTCATGGCTATCAGCCTTTTGCTTTTTATTTAAGACCAACTTGTAAGGAAAACGATGAAATTTTTAATCCCAACAGCTAAGGAAATGAAAGAAAGCGGTGCTTCTTCCCCGCAAGACCTGCCTCTTAAAGCCCAGCCTATTATGAGGCAGCTGGCAGCCTTGTCTTTGGACGAGCTTGCCGAAGTCTATAAGATTAAGCCTCAGGCTGCTGAGACCGAGTATGAGCGTCTGCAGGCCATTCAAAAGGGGCAGGCACAAACCTATCCGGCACTCCAGCTCTTTAATGGTCTCATGTATCGCCACATTAAGCGCGATGGTTTATCGCCTAATGAACAGAACTTTCTGAAAGAGCATCTCTTCATAACATCTGCTCTCTACGGCATTATCCCCGCCTTTGAGAGAATCGCTCCTCACCGCCTCGACTTTAATACTAAGATCAGCATTGGAGGAAGCTCTCTCAAAAATTACTGGCGCAAGGATTACGATCGCTTTGTCTTAGAAAATGATCCGGTCATCTCACTCTTATCCAGTGAATTTATGGACGTCTTTTCTCCCAAAGTCCGCAGCCAGCTGACAGCCCTTAAATTTTTAGAAGCCAAAGACGGCCGCTTAAAATCTCATTCCACCATTTCAAAAAAGGCCAGAGGGGCCTTCCTGACACAGGTCATCCAAAAGCAATGCCAAAGCATTGAAGACCTGCAGACTCTTTCTTTTGACGGCTTTCACTATCAGGCAAGCCTCTCAAGCGCTAAAGAACTTGTCTTTGTCAAAGAGCGAAATGACTGAGGCTTCTTCAATTTAGATAACAAAAAACGAGGCAGAAAACCTGCTTCGTTTTTATTGTTGTTTTATTTCGGTTTCATGAAGAAGCGACAGACTTATTGGATTAGACAGACCGCTTAGGTTTAAATCAAATCCGTCCTGTCAACCTGTTCATAACTTTGCTTGCCATCATTGAGCTTATCCCAAATAACGACCTCGCCCGCAGCCAGTGACTTAGGAACATCGATGATCCGCTGATTTGAAGAGCCGCGAAACTGCAGCATGAGATTCTTTTTCGATTTATCAAAACGGCCGTCCACCAGAATGTCAATCAGACCAAGCATCTCCAGCTTATCCGGTGTCTCCAGCATCAGCTCTTCCCAAGTATAGCCTGTCCAGGACCAGATGTCCTTTTCAGGCAGCTCTTTACGAATGCGTTTGAGCAAGGGGATGAGAATTCCTGTATTTAAAAAGGGCTCGCCGCCTAAGAGCGTCAGTCCCTGTACATAGGGCTGAGCCAGATCTTCCATAATCTGCTCTTCCAGCTCCTGTGTATAGGGAATGCCGGCCTTAAAAGACCAGGTTGCCACATTATAGCAGCCTTCGCAGTGGAACATGCAGCCGGATACATAGAGCGAATTACGCACGCCTTCTCCATCAACAAAGTTAAAGGCCTTGTAATCGATAATACGCCCCCGACTCAGCTCCTCACTCTTCCATTCTCCGGGTTTGGGTGTGTTCCATGTCATATTTCTCCTCCAAATCTATCCAATAGCGCTCTATATGGTCTCTGCTATCTTCTAATATACCGCCGTTAGCCACAATAACTGCCCGGCTGGCTGGATTGTCATCACGGCAGGTCAGAAGAACCTTGTTAATATTTTTCGCCTTCGCTTCCAGCAGGCCCAGACGCAGCATTTCCTTGGCATAACCTCTGCCGCGTGCAGACGGCCGAATGGAATAGCCAATGTGCCCTCCTTGATTTAACAAAAAGTCATTGAGGCGCAGACGGATATGCAGAAAACCCAAGGCACGCCCCTCATTGTCAAAAGAGACCAGCTGAATGGCAGGAACGAACTCCTCAGGAATACCAATCCCCATTTCATAGGCTAAGTTGGTCTGCAGCCAGTCATCATAGTTAAAATCTTCCTTCCAAAAGCCGCCGTCGTGGGCGGAATGGCTGTCAGTGAACTCTTTCATCATCTCAAGAATGGCTTGTTTATCTTTAGGACTTGGTCTTCTTAACTCCATGGGCAGCCGTCTCTTTTCTTAAAAATGTTTCACGCAGGGCCTGAACGCGGGCTTTTTTAGTTTGAGCATTCATGCCTTGTGAGTGTTTTTCATGGAAGCGCTGAACCTGTGCTTTCCCTTTATCGTCTAACTGGTACTTCCCCATTTTCTCCTTCTTTCTGTCAATATCTAAATACGAGGCCGCTCTGCAGCCTCTCCCTGCTTATTCCCCTGAAGCAGCAGCGTAAAAAAGGGACGGGAAACAGCAATTTCCCAATCCCTCTCACCATTTGGCCAGCTGACAGCTCAAATCTAAATCTTTGATGTTCTGCCACAGCCAGAAATTAAGCAATACGTACCGTCAGTGCACCCAGGCAATCTGCTTCCTTGCTCTCGAACAATCATCTGACAAAAGCCTGACAGCATGCGAAACAAGCCTAGTTTTTATGTCCCGGATTCTTGATGGTTGAGCCGTTCATGTGTTTGACACGAGATGAAATCTCCTTGTGACGGCCATTGACCATAGGACGGGCTTGCGGATTGCCAAGATAGCCGCAGGTTCTCTTTACCACATCAGCAGTCTTAGGGTCTGTATTGCCGCAGTTCGGGCACATAAAGCCACGTTCTGTCGGTGTAAAATCACCCTCAAAACCACAGTCATAGCAGCGGTCAATCGGCGTGTTGGTTCCCAGATAGCCGACGCGGTCATAGGCGTAATCCCAAACAGCTTCAAGCGCTTTAGGATTTTGCTGCAGAACAGGGTATTCACAGTAGTGAATGAAGCCGCCTGTAGCTCCTGCTTCCGGATAGTCTTTTTCGAAGTCTAATTTTTCAAACGGTGTTGGATTTTTACGCACATCATAGTGGAAGGAATTTGTATAATATTCTTTGTCCGTAATATCTTTAATCACACCAAACTTTTCAGTATCTAAGCGGCAGAAGCGGTCTGTCAAGCTTTCAGATGGGGTTGAATACACGGAGAAGTGGTAATTATACTCATTGGACCATTTGCCGCAGAGATCCTTCATCTGACGGACAATATCAATAGTAAAATCCTTGGCAGCCGGATTGGACTCCCATTCACCGCCGTAAAAGACCGTCGCTACTTCGTAAAGACCGATGTAACCAAGGGAAACTGTCGCCCGACGGTCCTTGAACAGTTCATCTACTGAATCTTCCTTGCCAAGACGTTTGCCAAAAGCACCGTACTGATACAAGATAGGAGCATTGGCAGGAGTTGCTTCTTTAACACGGTTGACGCGATAAACAAGGGCATCTTTGGCAATAGCCATTTTCTCGCTGAAAATATCCCAGAATTTTTCAATATTTCCGTTGGATTCAAGGGCAATACGCGGCAAATTAACCGTGACCACACCGAGATTCATACGGCCGGAATTAACTTCAACGCCATTTTCATCCTTCCAGCCTTGAAGGAAGGAGCGGCAGCCCATAGGCACCTTGAAAGAACCTGTCAGTTCGATAATTTTTTCGTAAGACAGCATGTCAGGGTACATCCGCTTAGTCGCACATTCAAGAGCTAACTTCTTGATGTCATAGTTCGGTGTTCCCGGCTCCAAATTCAAACCGCGTTTGACTGTGAAGATGAGCTTAGGGAAAATAGCTGTGCGGTGCTCACTGCCCAGCCCCTTAATGCGGATGTTAAGAATAGCCTTTTGAATTTCGCGTTCAAACCAATCCTTACCCAAACCAAAACCTAGCGATGTAAACGGTGTTTGACCATTAGATGTGAAGAGAGTATTGATTTCATACTCCAGACTTTGCATGGCATCGTAGATGTCTTTTTTGGTCTTTTCACGCGCATACTCTTCCTGCTTGTCCTCAGCCACCCATTTTTGAGCATCTTTTAAATGCTTGCGATAGTTGAGTTCTGCATAAGGAGCCAGCGTTTCATCAATGCGGTCAGCCGAGCAGCCGCCGTACTGACTTGAAGCAACATTGGCAATGATTTGTGAAATTTGAGCTGTCGCTGTCTGGATAGACTTAGGACTTTCGACCTCGGCATTGCCGATCTTAAAGCCAGACCCCAGCATGCCCTTAAAATCAATCAAACAGCAGTTGGTCATTGGGGTATAAGGGCTGTAATCCAAGTCATGATAATGAATATCACCCTTCAGATGGGCATTGGCAACATGTTCAGGCAGCATCTTAAGACCGATAGATTTGCCAACAATACCAGCCGTTAAATCCCGCTGCGTATTGAAAACATCGCTGTCCTTATTGGCATTTTCATTGACAACGGTCTGATCCTTATTAATCAATTTATCAATCGTAAAATTGATATCAGTTGCCTGAGAGCGCTCAAAATCACGTTTTGCACGATAATTGATGTACTCCTGAGCAATGGCATACTCACCAGCCTCCAGAAGTTCATGCTCTACAATATTTTGAATTTCATAAATTTTAATATTTTCGTTAAAACGCTCATAGATTTCAGCGACAACCCGATCAGCAATATCCGACAGTTTGGCCTCAATAAAAGGTGTCATCTGTGTTACCTGATTACTTGCCCTGACGATAGCCTGATAAATTTTGTCTTTGTCAAAAGCAACTTGGCGGCCATCCCGTTTAATTACGATCATAGCAGGTTTAACAAAAATATTTTCTTTTTCGAGTGCAATCATATGTCTCTCTCCTTACAAGAGATATTATAACACAAGAAAGAAAAAAATCAATATGTTGTGCCAAAAAAAGTAATTAGACACAATATATTGATTTTTAGCCTATTTTCGCTTGTAAACAGTGAAGTTCGGGCTTGTCTTCAGGGAAATCGCTTTATAATTTTTATTAAAATTATTTTTTAAGACAGCCGGAAGACGTTCTGCCTTTTTATTAACCAGAACATAGGAAGCTTCATTTTGCAAAAGTTCATCTTCCAGCGCTTTTTTATTAGACGCTTTAACTGTATTGATTGTCGGCAGAGGAAACTGTGAACTGGAAAGACGGTTGGCGTCCAAATAAATCTTTGCACTGGAATCCCAGACATAAATCGTTGATGTTTTCTCAGTATTTGCTCTAATATAATCAGCTGCCTGTGCTCGTTCCTGATTTAAACTGTAGGAAGAAATGTAATGAATAACCGGCTGAGCCAAACCGTAGACAAAGAGCAGGCAGGGCAGGTAAAAATGCCCCAGTAAAAACAATTCAAAGACCCTGCGCGACAGCCGCCTGTGCTGCTTACGGCGGCGCGACCTGCGCCTCTTGGACTCCTTATACTTATCATCAAGATAAAGCCCCGTCAAAACCAAACCAAAAGGCAGAAGCAGTAAAAACTGATAGGTAGCAAAACTTTGTGACAGTAAAATGAAAATCAGGCTGAAAACAAAGCTTAAAAAGACAATTGACTTAACCAGGTCATCTCGGTCCGTCTCACGCTTAATATGATTAAAGAAGGTTAGGGCTCCCATTAACAAGCCCGAAGCAAAGAGCACAAAGAGCTGGAAGAAAATTGTCAGCAGGATATCCTCGCTGCCCAGAGCAAAATAGGTAAAATAATAAGTCCCGGCCTGCGATACATAGGATGACAGAATCTGCATGTTCAAGACAAAATAGCCGAAAGTATAAAAGACCAGAAGACCGCCAAACAGCAGGCAGAGAAACTGGTAAAAACCGTGGGCATAACGATGATTTTTAATGTTATAGACACAGATGACAGCCAAGGAAACCAGCCAGAAAAATAAAGTCCTAGGCTCAATCAGGTAAGCAAAGGCTCCGGTCAGGCCGTAAACAATAAAGCCTTCATCCCTGGTCAGTCCTGCAAAATATTTGGTCAAGAACCACAGCGACAGCAAGACAAATGGCATGGCAAACTGAACGGGATAAAGACCGCCAAAACCTAGGGCAAAATTGCCCAGATAAAAAAGCAGTATGGTATTAATGGCCACTTCCTCTTTATCAGTCATGTGGTAAACAATCTTATAAAGGAAGATTCCCGAAAAGTAAAAGGCCGCAAACTGGACAAAAATCAGCCAGAAACTGCTTCCCAGCAAATAACTCAAGGAAATCAGCCCATAATAGACAAAGCCGCCCGTCGAAAAGATATCACTGTAAGGCAAATGGTTTTGTGCCATCATAAAGCCCGTATAGAGATTCTGAGACTGCACAGCGTTACCAAAATCAGTGAACACAGGCATAGCCACACTAAAAAAGCTGACAAAAGCGCTGAATATAATAATATAGAGCCTATGCAGCGAATCAACTTCTGCAGGACCTTTGTTCTTGTCAGAGTCTGTGCGGACACTTTGGTCTGCCAAGGTTTCTTTGCTGTATTTATCTTGTCGTTTATCCAAACTCGTTCTCCTTGAATTTTCCTATTAAAAGTATAACAAAATCTACTTATTAGTCAATTTATCTAAGATAGAAGCATAGATTAAAATATCTCTGAAACGATGGCAGGGCTTTTCTTTATAGGCTTTCAAAAATAATTCTTCCTCCCGAGTCAGCTCCTTCTTCTTGTCCATTATACACCCCTTTTAAACTATTCGTAAAAGGCAAAAAGAAAAAGCCTGATTGTCTCAGACATTTCTAGATTAGTTCTCGTCTTCATCCAAGAAACTGTTGAAAACTTCTTCAATCATATCCCATTCAGCATCAGCGTCTTCCGGAATCGGCTGCAAATCGCCTTCTGTACCGTCTTCATTTTCAGTAAATGAATAGGCTTGAATTTCAATCTGGCCATCAGCATCTTCTTCAGCTCCGGCTGGTACTAAAAGAACATAATTTTTCCCAAATTCTTCTTTTCCGTCAATCGTTAAGAGAATTTCAAACAAAGTCTCATTTCCCTGCTCATCAACCAGGGTGATAAGGTCATGTTCTTGCTCATGATCATGATGATGTGACATAATCGCCTCCTATTATCTTTTATAAATCAGCTTTCTTTCCTGTGCAGAAAGCAGCTAAATAATCTGCTTAAAACAGTCGATCTAAATAATTTTGCAAAATCAGCTGAGCAGCCAGCTTATCAATAACTTTTTTACGTTTACCGCGGCTGACATCGGCCTGCTCAACCAGCATTCGTTCTGCCTGAACAGTGGTTAGGCGTTCATCCTGATAATCAACAGGCAGCTCAAAAAGCTTCTTGATTTTTTCTCCATAGGCTCTGCTGGCTTCAACGCGCGGACCGCTTGTATTGTTCATGTTTTTAGGCAGGCCTACAACAAATTTTTCGACCTTGTATTCTTTAACCAGAGCAGCCAGGCGCTCAAAGCCGAATTCTTCGTTGGCTTCATCAATAGCAATAATTTCAAGCCCCTGTGCTGTAAAACCAAGAGGGTCGCTAACAGCAACACCAACTGTTTTTGAACCGACATCCAGCCCCATTATTCTCATCCTAAATCAATCCCGTTTCCTTGCAAATAGTAACGCACCAATTCTTCAACAATTTCATCGCGTTCGTACTTACGGATTTGATTGCGGGCATCATTATAACGAGGCACGTAGGCAGGGTCACCGCTCAAAACATAACCGACAATCTGATTGATTGGATTATAACCTTTTTCTTCGAGTGAACGATAAACATGCGTCAACGTTTCGCTGATTTCTTTTTTATTTCCATCGTCAAGGTTAAAACGAACTGTTTCATCTGTAAATCCCACAATAACACCTTCTTTCTCATAGGGAATATCATGTTACATTATATCTTATTTTCAGCATTTTCACAAGGATAAGAGCCACATATCTCAAATTAGAAGCCACATAGCCGCAAACGCTGGTCTCCTTTTCAAAAAATCTATATACTAAAGACAAAGGAAGGAAAGCTATATGAAACTAGAAGTTATTAAGGATGCTCAGCTAAAAGAAACCTTGATTAAAATTTATACAGCGCAGATTGATTTACAAACTCAGGAAATTATTGATTTTATTGAGAAAAAACCTTATTTTATCTATGGCTACAAAAACAAGCGGCTGGAATTTATCAAACCTGAAAATATCATTCGGATTTTCACTGAAAACAAGCAAGTCTTAATTCAAACACCGACAGATACCTATTTGGCTAAACAAAGGCTCTACTTTTTCGAGCAAGAATTGGGGACACATTTTATTCGTATTTCTCAAGGAGAAATTATTAACATCAAGTACATAAAACAACTGGATCTGACCATTAAAGGCAGCATTGAAGTCACTTTAAAAAACGGCTTTGTCAGTTTTGTATCCAGACGCAGTTTAAAGCGCTTTAAAGAAAAATTAAAACTGTAAGGAGAGAAAGCAGCATGAAAACACTTAAGTATATTATCCGTAATGCCTTTATCGGAATGGGAATCGGCTCCTTGGTCAGCTGTCTCATCACCATCTTCTTTTTCCAAAACAGCAACTCTCTGGGAATACCAAGCTTCACTCAGATGTTCTCATCAAATTCCCAAGCCAGCGCTGTCCAGCTTTTGATTTTCGCTGCGCTTGGCATACTCCAAGGAGCTGCCAACAAGCTGTTTAAAAACGAAAGATTAAGTTTGTTAGCCGCAACTGCAATGCATTATTTTCTAATCCTCATTCCCCTTATGCTGTCTGGTATTTACCTGCATTGGTTTGCAATAGCCTGGTCAAGTTTTGTTCCATTCTTACTCTTTGTTTCTGTCATTTACTGCTTCATTTACCTCTTCCTCTATTTAATGCATAAAAAAGACATTGAAAAAATCAATAGGCGCCTTAAGCAGCTCTAAACAGCAAAATTATGGAGCATTTTTAGGCAGTTTTCTGCGTCTTTATTAAAAGAAAAAGAGAGCGGGACAGACAGCCATACTGCCATCTGTTCCGCTCTCTTATTGCTGGGTAAGTATTTTTGTCGCTAGTCAATCTTCCTTGCATCGCCAGCTAAAGCTAAGTTCTTTTTCTATAAGCAAAAAGGAAGAGCAGGAGCACGATAACCCCTAACAGTATTCCTGAAAAAGGCATGGTCGGCTCAAAAACAAGAGCAAAGAGCCGATACGGTGCTATTAAAGCTTCTTTTATGGCTGCTCCCTGCTTAATATCTAAAGCGACAAAGGCACCGTAAGTCAGCGTAAAAAAGATAACCGCATAGCGAATGAAACTCAGCACAACCAAAGGCCAGCCGCTTAATTTAGTTCTGGACAGTAACAACAGAATTCCCGATAAATAAGCAAAAGGAAGAATAATCAGCCACTGAGACTGGTAAAAGTAAAGCGCAGCCAATGAGGCAATAAAAACCAGACCAAGGCCGATTTTATAATACAGCCAGAACGGAGCTAACTCTTTTTGTTTCTTGTTACTTCTTCTCATAATTCGTCTCCTCAATTCCAGTATAGCATAATTTAAGGGAAAAACAGCAGGAATACTGAAAAAATTAAGGCGGCATCTCATCATTTTTATCTTTAGCAACTTCTGAAACAGTCTGATAACCTTCCGATCCCATTTATGTTACTTCAGCCCAGACCTCCGTTTTTGCTGTAGCCATCCTGCCATCCTTTTAGGCTGAAAACAGACTTCATTATTGGCAGCAGCAAAAAGAGAGAAAGCCATAATTCTTCGCAATCTCCCGCAAAACGGTGCAAGCTAGAAAGATGACCTATAAAAAGCACCTCATCTCTCGTTTTTTCATCGTCATTATCCCTAACGCAGCGGTTGGTTGGATGTTCTTAATCTTTGTTCCAGCCCCATGAATATCCGTTCATGTCCATTACTAACCAACTGTGTGAAAGTGGGAGCGAAACTCCTCAACATAAAAAAGCAGAACGGAAATCACATCTTGGAATGACTGATTTCCGTCCCACTTCTTTTACTTTTTACAAAGCCGCACGCAGACGAGCTTCTGTATTTTCAACATTGCGGATAGCCCGCGGCAAGAAAGCGCGAATATCATCTTCTTTGTAGCCGACCTGAAGGCGTTTATCATCAATCAGAATAGGACTTTTCAGAATTCGTGGATTTTCCTGAATCAAATCGATGACCTCATTGACACTCAAATCGTCAATATTACAGTTGAGAGCCTTCGCATAACGGTTTTTTGAAGATACAATACTTTCAATCCCATTTTCTGTTTTTGAAAGGATATTGAGAATTTCTTCCTTGGTCAGTATATCTTTTGCTAAGTTTTGTTCTTTATAAGGGAGTTTGTGAGCATTAAGCCATGTTTTTGCTTTCTTACAGCTTGTACAGCTTGAAATTGTATAAATTTTAATCATGTTTCAATCTCTCTTTCCTTACAGGATAATACTATCTTAGCACAATTCATTAAATAAATAGTCGGTCTCTGGACCTATTTTTATTTAATCTTCCAATTCAATAGCATCATCCAGTTCGAGAACGAGATCTTGATCGGACTGATCCGTATTTTCTTCTGCAGAGACCTGTTTTTGACCAGGTTCACTGTCTTCAATCAGACCGTACTGAACACGTACTTTATGGTCAATTTCATCAAAAATTTCAGGATTATCTGCCAAGAACTTCTTGGCATTTTCTGAACCTTGACCAATCTTTTCACCATTATAAGAATACCAGGCACCGGCCTTTTGAATGATTCCTAAATCGCTGGCAATTTTGACCAGTTCGCCCGTACGAGAAATCCCTTCTCCATACATGATTTCGACAAAGGCTTCCTTAAATGGCGGAGCAACCTTATTTTTGACAACCTTGATTTTGGTTTCCTTACCAATATTGCTGTCTTTTTGATCGCCGGTTCCCTTAATTTGAGTATTGCCGCGAACATCCAGACGCACAGAAGCATAAAACTTCAGCGCACGTCCGCCAGGCGTTGTTTCAGGATTGCCAAACATCACTCCGACTTTTTCACGCAGTTGGTTGATAAAAATGGCGATAGTTTTTGTCTTATTGATAGATGCAGACAGCTTACGCATAGCCTGACTCATCATCCGTGCCTGAAGACCGACATGGCTGTCACCGATGTCCCCGTCAATTTCTGCACGCGGTACAAGAGCCGCAACTGAGTCAACAACTACCAAATCAACAGCTCCTGAGTCAATCAGCTGACCGGCAATTTCCAGCCCTTGCTCTCCTGAATCCGGCTGCGACAGCAGCAGTTCATCAATATTAACTCCCAAGGCTGCAGCATAGGCTGGATCCAAGGCATGCTCGGCATCAATAAAAGCAGCAATTCCGCCATCTTTTTGAGCCTGTGCCACGGCATGAAGAGCAACCGTTGTTTTACCTGATGATTCGGGACCGTAGATTTCAACAATACGCCCTTTAGGATAGCCGCCGGCACCTAGAGCAATGTCAAGAGCCAGACTGCCTGAGCTCATGACTTGAACCTTTTGTTCAGCTCGTTCGCCAAGGCGCATAACGGCACCTTTCCCAAAGTCTTTCTCGATATTCTTTAAAGCAGTATCAAGCGCTTTTTTACGCTCATCTCCAAATTTTTTGGTAATTTCTTCTGTCTTTTTTGTTTTTTTTGCCAATCTTTTTTCTCCTATTTTTTAAGTTCCAAGACCGTCTTTTTATTATACTAAATTTTTATCAGATAATAAAGTTTGACGCACTAAATTAAAAGCATGCAAAACAGCAATATACCGTACATCCGAACGGCTGCGGCCCCCAATCAAGACCTTGCGCGACAGAGTGCCCTGAGCGCTTGCCAGCCCGATAAAGACCGTCCCTGCCGGCTGATCTTCCAGCTGATCGGGACCGGCAACTCCAGTCAGGGAAACGCCCAGATCTGCTCCTGTCAGAAGCCGTGACTGCTCTGCCATTTTTTTAGCGGTAAAATCACTGACAACACCGTGCTTTTTCAGCTCATCAAGCGGAATATTCAGCATTTTAGCTTTTTCTTCTATACTATAAGTGACAAAACCGCCCTTAAAAATATCCGAAGCTCCTGCAAAATCTGCCAGCCTTGCTTGAAATAAACCTGCCGTTAAACTTTCAGCTGCCGTAATTGTTTTTCCCTTCTCTTTGAGCAGGTCAAAGACCACCTGAGCCAATGAATTGTCCTCCCCGTAGCCGTAAAGATAGTCAGACAAATGGTCAACGGCTAAAATTTCTTTTTCCACTTGATCCAGTTTGGCGTCTGCTCCTTCCTGATTATAAGCTTTCGTTGACAGCCGAATCGTTACTTCTCCTGTTTTGGCATAAGGAGCAATAGTGGGATCTGTCTGCCCGTCAATCAAATCGTGCAGCAAGGTCACCAAACGGCTCTCGCCAATACCGAAAAAGCGCAGCACGCGCGAATAGAGCTGCTCGGACGTCTCAGACAAATAAGGCAGGAGCTCCTGATTGACCATAGGTTTCAATTCGCTCGGCGGTCCCGGCAGTACAATATAAGTCACTCCATCAGCCTCTAAAATACCGCCGACAGCTAAACCGGTCGCATTAGGGAGCGGGCTGCTTCCTGCTACAATCTGTGCCTGACGTTCATTATTGGGAGTGCGGGCTGAGGCCGGACGGGAAGCAAAAAATTCATCCAAACGAGCCTGAGCAGCCTGGTCAAAAACCAAATCTCTTCCTAAAAATTTTGCCAGAGTCTGCTTGGTTAAATCATCTTCTGTCGGCCCTAAGCCGCCGCAAAGTATCACTAAATCGCTGCGGCTCTTAGCAATCTCCAAAACAGACAAAAGGCGCTCCTCATTATCGCCTACTGCCGTCTGAAAATAAACATCAATGCCCAGCTGTGCCAGCTTTTCTGACAAAAACTGCGCATTTGTATTGACAATCTGCCCCAGCAAAATCTCTGTCCCTACAGCAATAATTTCAGCTTTCATATTGTTACCTACTTACCTATTCGTAATTTCGTTTTATTTTATCACAAAATAAACTGAATTTCTCATTTTTTCTAAAAATCATTTTAGACCGATCAACAGCCAAACAATACAGCAGCAGAGCCCGTTTTTACCACCCTAAATCAGAAAAAGCCTTTCTCTGATGATAAAAAAGACAAGGACTGCTGTCCCTGCTTTTTATCATTATTCACTTGCTTCAACTGACGTTTACAGGTCTGTCAAGCCCATTGTCAATACAAATTTCTATCTTACTTGCTGGGGTTGAAATCACAGTTGATTTCATGGTCATTGATTAAACCAGCTGCCTGCAGATAAGAATAAATACAGACAGGCCCGACAAATTTAAAACCTTTCTTTTTTAAATCTTTCGAGATCTTTTCAGATAAATCTGTCTTGCTTGGTGCTTCTCGGTAGTTTTCTATGTTATTATTAATGCTCCTGCCATTCACAAAAGACCAGAGATAGGCATCAAAACTGGAATAGTCTTTTTGAAGTTTTAAAAAGGCCTGGGCATTAGCTCGGGTAGCATAAATTTTGAGTTTATTGCGAATAATCTCAGGGTTCTCCAGCAGCCGATCTAAATCCTGATCTGACATGCGGGCTACTTTTTGGGCATCATAGTTATGAAAAGCTTTTTTAAAAGCGGTGCGTTTATTGAGGACGGTCTCCCAGGACAGTCCCGCCTGATAGGTTTCTAAGCACAGTAATTCAAATAGTTTTTGATCATCATGAAGCGGTTGGCCCCACTCTTCATCATGATAAGCGATATACAAAGGGTTGTTGTCCTTAACCCAGCCGCAACGCTGCATAATAACCTCCTGTAGTAAAAACAGTCAAGCCCTGATTGTTACTTAATAAGCATTTTTAAGGCTGCCTTGATGTAATTTTCAGCTGTGTCTTTAGTTCCTTCAAAGAAGGAACGGATTTTTTTCAGTTCTTTAGCCTTATATCCCAGTGCCAAAAGAGCTTCCATAGCTTCTTCCAGATCCTTATTTTCTTGAACCGAAGGCTGGCTCCTTTTTCCGACTGCCGGCTGTGCAGCAGCTGCAAATTTGCCAGCCAGATCTAAAACCATTTGCTGGGCTGTTTTCTTGCCGATTTTCGGAAATTTCATTAAATAGGTAACATCGCTGTTATCAATAGCGGCTACCAAACCGTCATTATCATCGGCCGCGATAATGGCAAGTGCAGAAGTCGGCCCAATCCCTGAGACTGAAATGAGATTAAGAAAGACTGACTTTTCGTCTTCTGTATGAAAGCCGTAAAGAAGCTGGGCATCTTCACGCACCACCTGATGCAGGTAAATTTTCAGCTCCTGATTCATCTGCTCTGAAAAACTATAAGGGTTGGCAACATTGATGATATAGCCCAAGCCATGCGCTTCAACAACAATGTATTTGGCTGTGATTTTTGTCAATTTTCCTTTGATGTAATCAAACATGTTTTTTCTTACCTCTCTTTAATCCCTATCAGTATAGCATAATTTACGACTTTTCGAAAAACTGTCGGCTAAAAATATCATGCGCTTTTAATGAGGTTTAAGAAAGGGAGAACAAGCAAAATGGCATCGATAATCCCTGAAAGCTGATTTACCGAGATGTCAACGAGTCACACTTCTTTTTCCTAGTTAGGTTATCAGTACTTTCCTAACTCTCGCAGGCTGGTATGGTTTTCCTGAATCCGGCGGAACATCTTTTCCATGTCAGACTTGGTGAAATTGACTAAAACCGGCCGGCCGTGCGGACAATTGTAAGGATTTTTACACTGGGACAGCTGATTCAAAAGATTCCTGGCAGAATAATCGTCTAAGGCATGGTTGGCCTTGATACTGCGCTTGCAGGACATCATAATAGCCAGCTCTGCCCGATAATTTTTTATGGATACTTCATTGGTCAAAAGCAGCATGTCGCACATTTCATAAATGGCAGATTCAATTTCTTTTTCCTGCAGCCAGATAGGGTGCTCTCTTAGAATGAAGGTATTTTCTCCATAAGCTTCCAGATAGATGCCGACTTCGTTGAGAATCGGCATTTTTTCCTGCAGGGTCATAAAATCATTAGCCGGAAACTCAAACAAATAAGGTACCAAGAGCTGCTGTAAACTGCTGTCAACTTCTCCGATTTTTTCACGGTAATACTCATACTTTACACGTTCCTGTGCAGCATGCTGATCAATAATATAAAGGCCGCCTTGCCCTTGAGCAAAGAGATAGGTGCCGTGCATCTGGCCAAAATAATCCAGCTCGGGGAAAGATGAAACTTCTTCATTTTCCAAATCTTTAACAAGTTTGCTGAGCTGTCTCTTCTGACTTTTATCCTTTAAAACAAGATCAGGATGATCTTTGTCATCTTGGCTGTAAACACTACGTTCGGCATATTTAACGGTACTGGCTGCCGGGCTGTCAACAGGCTCCTTTACAGAGCTGTCAACTTGTGTAAACTTGGCTGATTCTTCTGCGACAGTTGTTCCTTTTGTTTCTTTAAGGAAAAAGTCGTTCCTGTCCTTATCATAATAAATACTGGACTGCTTTAAAGGCAGAGAAGTTTGTTCTGCTTTTTGATTGTGACGGGTGCTGGCTTTAGCCAGATTTTCCAGAGCATCAGGAATTAAGTCTTGTTCCCTGAGACTGTCAGCAATAGCAGAGCTGATAAGCTGCATCAGCTCCTTTTCCTTAGAAATGCGGACTTCCTGCTTGGTTGGATGGACATTGACATCCGCCAAGTAAGGGTCAATCTGAATATCAATAACCGCAATCGGAAAACGCCCCACCATCAGCTTAGAACCGTAACCGTCTAAAATTGCCCGGTTCAGCAGAAAATTCTTAATATAGCGTCCATTGATGAGAATGGTGATGTAGTTGCGGTTGGCCCGCGTCAGCTCCGGCAGGCTGATATAGCCGGATACTTCAAAATCGAGATCAGCATTGGAAATTTCAATCATCTTTTTAGCCGTATTCAGGCCGTAAATGCCTGCAATAGCTTGGCGTAAATCACCGCTGCCTGAAGTTCTTATTAGCTCACGGCCATCATTAATTAAAGTAAAAGCAATCTCAGGATGGGCCAGACTGAGACGGTTGATCACATCAATAATATGGGCTAGCTCAGCCTGCAGACTTTTTATATACTTAAGCCGAGCCGGAGTATTAAAAAACAGATCTTCGACCGTTATTTTTGTTCCGACCGGCGTACTGACAGCTTCTTCTTTTTCAACCTTGCCCCCATTAGCAAGAAGAAAAGTCCCGTGATTTTCTGTCTCACTGGCAGTTTTGATGCTTAAACGGCTGACCGAAGCAATGGAAGGCAGAGCCTCCCCGCGAAAACCAAGCGTACGAATTCTAAAAAGATCAGCCTGACTCTTGATTTTACTGGTCGCATGACGGTGCAGGCTCATCGCTACATCAGCCTGCTCCATTCCTTGACCGTTGTCTATTACCTGAATCTGTTTAAGACCCGATTCCTCAATGTCTACTGTAATCTGGCTGCTGCCCGCGTCAATGGCATTTTCAACTAATTCTTTAACGACACTGGCCGGTCTTTCGATGACTTCACCGGCAGCAATCTGATTGGCTAATATTTCTGGCAATTCAATAATTTTTGACATATGTTACCTCACTGGAATGTGTCTATTATAACATAAAACAAAGGAGCAATCTCATTTGAGACAGCTCCCTTGCTATAGCATATCTTTTAAATCAAAGAGAACATTCATGGCCTCTCTTGGGGTTAGACTGGCAACATCCAGCTGCCTCAATGTTTCCAACAGCTCTTTATAATCGTCATCAATGTTAAAGAGCGACAGCTGTTCTTGAACAGGCTGTTCAGAGGTTTTATCATTTTTCAGATTAACTGAAACGGCAGCACTGGTCTTTTCCAAGTCTGCTAAGATATGGTCGGCACGGTTCAATAAACCTCCAGGCAGACCGGCAATTTTTGCCACGTGGATTCCATAAGATTTATCGGCCGGACCATCTGTGATTTTGTGCAGGAAAGTCACTTCGCCATTTTTTTCCAGAGTCGCAACATGGACGTTGACAAGGTTTGTCAAGCTAGTTGACAGGTCTGTCAACTCATGATAGTGAGTAGCAAACATGGTTTTAGCATTGATTTTATCATGAATGTATTCAATAATTGCCTGTGCCAGAGCCATCCCATCATAGGTAGCTGTTCCGCGTCCCAGTTCATCAAACAGAATCAGAGAGTTTTCGTTGGCAGCCTTGATGGCATGATTGGCCTCCATCATTTCGACCATAAAGGTGGACTGTCCGGAAATCAAGTCATCTGCTGCACCGATACGAGTGAAAATAGCATCAAAAACAGGCAGATCAGCCAAATCCGCTGCAACAAAAGAACCCAGTTGTGCCATGATTACAGTCAGAGCAAGCTGGCGCATGTAGGTTGACTTACCGCTCATATTGGGACCCGTAATCAGCTGGATACTGGTGTTTTGATCAAGATGAATCGTATTAGGAATATACTCCTGAGAACCCATGACTTTTTCAATCACGGCATGGCGGCCGTTTTCAATGCTGATGACCTTATCATCATTAAACACCGGCCGGACATAGTGGTTGTTTTCTGCGACCACTGCGAGACTTTGCAGCACATCAACAGTTGCCAGGTATTTAGCCAGTCTTTGCAGGCGTTCAATATAAGTTTCGACCTGTGCTCTGATCCGCATGAAAATATCATACTCTAAATTAGCCGATTCTTCTCGCGCTTCCAGCATCTCACCTTCAATTTTAGCCAGCTCTGCAGTACCAAAGCGCTCAGAATTTTTCAGGGTTGCCTTTCTGAAGAAATGCTCAGGTACCAAAGGAAGGTTGGAATTGGTGACATGGAAATAGTAGCCGTCTTTTTTATTATAATCGATTTTCAAAGTGGAGATGCCGCTGGCTGCTCGTTCTTTGGCCTCGATATCAGCAATCCAGCCTGTTCCCTCACGCATGACCTTGCGGTATTTATCCAAGGTCTCATCAAAACCTTCGCGGATAATACTGCCTTCTGTAATCGTCATCGGCGCGTTAGGGTCAATAGCTGAGCGAATCAGCTCTTCTAACTCTGGCAGGGGATCAATTTGACCGACCAAATCCTCCAAAGCAGGGCTGGCAAAACTTTCTAAAACTGCCTTAATAACCGGCACCTGCGCCAAGGTCTGACCCAGCTGCAAGAGATCTTTAGGATTGGCTTTGCCAAAAGAGACCCGGCTGGCCAAGCGTTCAATATCGTAGACTCCTTTTAAACTGTCGCTTAGATCACTGCGCTCAAAAAACTGATCCAAAAAGACCTGAATAATATCCTGACGCTTGCTGATAAGCTCGCGGCTAACCAAAGGACGGTCAATCCAAGTCCGTAAGAGCCGTGTTCCCATGGCTGTCTTTGTCTCATCTAAAAGCCAGTAAAGACTGCCGTGCTTTTTGCCGCTGCGGGCATTTTCTAATAGGTCCAAGCTGGATTTGGTGGTGTAGGTCATTTGCAGATAGTCTTTAATTTCATAGTGTACAAGCTTTTGCAAATGACTGAGTTCTCGTTTTTGGGTTGTGTGCACATACTGCAAAAGCTTACCAGCTGCGGCAAGCTCCAAGTCGGTCAGCTGGCTGTCCAGCAGATGAAGGTCCTCATAAACTGTTTCTTCAACAGACAGTAAAAGGTTCATCTGCTTGCGGAAAATGTTTTCTGCTTCTTCATCAAGATCAAAACCAAGAACCAGCTCACGCGCCTTGAGGTTAAGCACCTCACTTCTGACCGCTGTTAGATCTGCTAAGGTCGTCGCATAAAATTCCCCAGTTGATAAGTCCATGTAAGACAAACCAAAATGGCTGCCATCTGTATCCAGAGCAACTAAAAAATTGTTGGCACTGTCCGGTTTAGACGAATCCACCAGTGTTCCCGGTGTGATGACCTGAACAACTTCACGCTTAACAACGCCGACAGCTGTCTTAGGATCCTCCATCTGCTCAGCAATAGCAACCTTATAACCAAGCTCAACTAAAATATCAATATACTGCTGAGCTGAGTGGTATGGCACCCCCGCCATAGGAATGGGATTGTCCGCATTTTTGTTGCGGCTGGTCAGACTGATCTCTAAAATTCTGGCAGCCTTGATAGCATCATCATAAAACAGTTCGTAAAAATCTCCCATGCGGAAAAGCAAAAAAGCATCTGGATAATCTTCTTTGATATCCAAATACTGTTTCATTCCCGGAGAGAGCTTTTCCTTAGTCATTTCCTAACTCCTCATTTATCCTGTCTTCCAGCGTCTTTGTGACATACTGCAAAAGATCGCTGGCATCCTGCATCTTGGCTCGATAATCTTGGACAATTGGAAGACCGTCTAAATCTTTTCCCAGTTTCTCCGCCCGCTGATCGGCTTCTTTTTGGGCCTTTGTCTTTTCAATTTTTTGAAAAAGCACGGCATCCTGCTGATAGGCTTTCATTTTATGAGCTAAATGGCTTAGCTCAGGCAGGGACTTAATCTTTTTTTCAACAGCTTGATAAGCGATGACACTGTCGTGTTCTCGCAACAGTGCCACCAGGGCTTCAAGGGCTTCTTCAAATGAACTCATAGACTTGACAGAATATCGTTTTCCAGCCGGCTGGCAGTCTCTTCGTCTTTACAGATGACTAAAAGAGTGTCCGCACCGGCAATAGTTCCCAGAATCTCGGACTTTTTGCTGCCATCAATCAGATTGGCCAAAACATCTGCCTCACCCAAATTAGTATGCAGCACCAACATAAAACCAGCACGGGCAACACTTAAAACATAGCTCAAAATAAGGGGATCAAAGTAGGTCGATTCTCCTTCTGAAAGGCTGTAGTGAAGCCGGCCTGACTCATCCCGCAATTTTAACAAACCAATCTCCCGCAGATCCCGCGAAAGGGTTGCCTGTGTTACCGAAATGCCTTCTTTTTGCAGGTGGGCCTTGATGTCTTCCTGAGTGCCGATATGATTGGCTTGAATGATACGCTTTATCTGCTGCTGACGGTCTTTTTTATTCATTAGTTTCCTCAATTATCTGATTATCTCTAAAATTATATCAAAAATCAGGGCTTTTTTCATCCTTTCATTATTTAAAAACAGCAGCAGGAAAGATGATAGATTTTTTGTCATTTTCAGCAAAAGCACGGTAATTTATGTTAAAATAAAATGATTACTTTTGAGGAGACAGAAATGGATAACAAACAATTCGTTGCAGAAGAACTGGCTAAAGTTATTAGTGATTTAGATACTGACAGCATTTTAGAGCTTCTGGAAAAGCCTAAAAAATCCGACATGGGAGATTTGGCTTTCCCAGCATTCAGCTTGGCTAAGACCATGCGCAAAGCACCGCAGATAATTGCCAGCGAGCTGGCTGAACAGATTGATGCCGGCCGTTTTGAAAAAGTTGAAGCTGTAGGCCCTTATATCAACTTCTTTCTCAATAAAGCCGAGATTTCAGCCCAAGTTCTAAAAGAAGTGATTGCAAAAGGCAGCGGCTACGCTCAAAAAACAATCGGGCAGGGCCGCTCAATTACCATAGACCTCTCCAGCCCTAATATTGCAAAACCTTTTTCTATCGGCCACCTGCGCTCAACGGTTATCGGGGACGCCCTGTCCAATATCTTTCAAAAACTGGGCTACAAAACCATTAAAATCAACCACCTGGGCGACTGGGGCAAGCAATTCGGCATGCTGATTGTCGCCTATAAAAAATGGGGTGACGAAGCAGCTGTCCAAGCCCATCCTATTGACGAGCTTTTAAAACTTTATGTCCGCATCAATGCTGAAGCTGAAAAGCATCCGGAAATTGATGAGGAAGCCCGCGAGTGGTTCCGCAAATTAGAAAACGGCGATGAAGAAGCCCTGTCGCTCTGGCAATGGTTCCGCGATGAAAGCCTCGTTGAATTCAACCGTCTGTACAAGGAGCTGGATGTTCATTTTGACAGCTACAATGGAGAAGCCTTTTACAATGATAAGATGGATGAAGTCGTTGAGCTGCTGACCGAAAAAGGGCTCTTAGAAGAGTCTGACGGGGCTCAGGTTGTCAATCTTGAAAAATACGGCATTGAACATCCTGCCCTAATCAAGAAATCGGACGGAGCTACGCTTTATATTACCCGTGATTTGGCTGCCGCTCTCTACCGCAAGCGCGAGTATGACTTTGCCAAGTCTGTCTATGTTGTCGGGCAGGAACAATCAGCCCACTTTAAACAGTTAAAGGCTGTTCTGACAGAGATGGGATATTCTTGGGGAGAAGATATTAAACATGTCTCCTTTGGTCTGGTGACTAAAAACGGGAAAAAATTATCCACCCGTAAGGGCAATGTTATCCTGCTGGAGCCAACTATTGCTGAAGCTGTCAAACGCTCCTTGGCGCAAATTGACGCTAAGAATCCTGATTTGGCAAACAAGGAGGAGGTTGCTCACGCTGTCGGTGTCGGAGCCATTAAATTTTACGATCTGAAAACAGACCGCAACAACGGTTATGATTTCGATCTTGAAGCCATGGTTTCCTTTGAAGGAGAAACCGGGCCTTACGTCCAATATGCCCATGCCCGCATTCAGTCTATTCTCAGAAAAGCTGACTTCCAGCCTGATGAAAGCTCTGTTTACAGTTTACATGATGCCGAAAGCTGGGAGATTATTAAGCTTATCCAAGCATTCCCAGACATCATTAGCAAAGCAGCGGACAATTTTGAACCGTCTGTTATAGCTAAATTCGCCATTAACCTAGCACAAAGTTTCAATAAATTCTATGCACATACACGCATTCTCGATGACAGTCCAGAACGCAGCAGCCGTCTAGCACTCAGCTATGCAACGTCAACTGTTCTCAAAGAAGCTCTGCGTCTGCTCGGTGTAGAAGCTCCGGATGAAATGTAAAAAATAAAAGGTCTGAGATTAACAAAAATCTCAGACCTTTTACTCATTCTTCCTCTCAAACAATTGGAAAAAAGGCTACCTATACGCACTTCTGCGCTCACGCCTACTGATAACGAAATCCGGGCTGATAACTTCTTCCACATTTAAAATGGAGATAAAAGCATTCGGATCCAATTCTTCCATGATTTCCTTAAGAACTCTGACATCTGAAGGATTCAAGGCAACATATAGAACATTTTTCTCCTTGCCGGAATAGGCACCTTGTCCCTTTAAATAAGTAACCCCGCGGTTAAGATCCCTAAGAATGACCTCCGCCGCTTCCTCGTGTTTATCTGTAATAATCAAAACACCGCGGACAGAGTAACCGCCGTTTTGAACTAAAATAACAACCTGACTGAACATGAAACTGGCGATCAGTGCGTACATCATCTGAGGAATCGACACATAGGTCAAAGACAGCAGCATCACAAAGATATCGAATCCCAGCAAGGCCTGACCCAGCTGAATCCCGTATTTATCTTCTATGATACGGGCGATAATATCAGAGCCGCCAGTCGTCCCTCCATAGCGAAAAACAATACCGCTGCCAATACCTGAACAGATACCGGCTACCAGTGCAACAACTAAATTGTCATGCTGTAAATCAATGTAGAGCGGCATTCTCTGAAAAGCATAGACAAACAAGTACATCACGCTGGTGCCATAAATCGTATAAAACATCGCCCTGCGCCCAAAAACATGAACACCGAGCAGCAGCAAAGGCAAATTCATCAGATAGCCGGTGTAGGTTGGATCAATCTTTAAGAGAGCATGAAAAACAAGCGTTAAACCAGTAATGCCGCCTTCAGCAATATGATTGGCCATGTTAAAATTGACAAAACCAAAGGCATAAACCGCGGCTCCTAAGGCAATAAAAATAAAATTCCTCAAATGCAGCGTATAATCTATTTTCATTGAAGCTCCTTAAATCACAAAATAACCGTTAATCGTCTTCCACAAAACGGCCGATAATATTGACATTATCCGCAACAGAGACAAAGGCATCCTTGTCTGTTTTTTTCATAATGTCCTTAAAATCATTAAATTCTGCGCGCGTGATGATCGTGATAAGAACAGCCTTGTGTTCATGATTGTAGGTCCCTTCAGCATCATTGATAATAGTCACACCGCGGTTAAGCCTCTTATGAATCATGCGAATGACACGGCTGGGTTTACCGGTGATAATCATGGCCTGCATCTTCTTTTGCTTAACGAAAACAGCATCCGTCATTCTGCTGGATACAAAGATGGTAACCATCGAATACAGCGCATACTGCCAGCCGAAAGTCATGCCCGCAACTGCCATAATCAAAACATTGACTACCAAAGAAACTGTTCCGACCTTACGTCCTGTTTTTTTACGGACTAAAAGGCTGACAATATCCGTTCCGCCGCTTGAGACGTTGTTGCGAAGCGCAAAGCCGATTCCCACACCCATAACCAGACCACCGAAAATGGCATTCATCATCGGGTCAGGCGTCAGCGTCATCTGGGGAATGAACTGAATGAAGAGTGAACTCAAAGTGACTGTAATAAAGGTAAAAACGGTAAACTTATGACCGATAGTGTACCAAGCCATAACCAACAGCGGTATATTAACAGCGTAAAAGGTCACCGAAACAGGAACAGTGATGCTCGTGTACTCAGCTGACAAGGCCGACACAATCTGCGCCAGACCGGTAGCACCGCTGGCATAAACCTTCCCCGGCTGAAAGAAGAAATTCACCGCAATAGAAGACAGCAAGGCATATATAATAGAGCCTGAAATCCGCTCACCATATTTCTCCCGCGAAATCGACGAGAGCACATGGATGAGCTGATAACGCTTGGCCCAGCGTTTGAGGCGGTGTTTAAAAATGATAGCAAATTTATTTTTAGTCATTATTTTTAGAAGGGTCTAATACATTTAAAGAAAGTTCATCAAGCTGCTGATCAGACACGGGGCTTGGAGCCTGGGTCATTGGATCAGAAGCCTTGTTGTTTTTTGGAAAGGCAATAACTTCACGAATATTGTCCTTACCAGCCAGCAGCATGACAAAACGGTCAAGCCCAATCGCCAGGCCGCCGTGAGGAGGAAAACCATAATCCATGGCTTCCAGTAAAAAGCCAAATTGCTCCTGAGCACTGTCTTTTGTAAAGCCGAGAGCTTGGAACATGCGCTCCTGCAGCTCTCTTTGATTAATACGCAGGCTTCCGCCGCCAAGTTCATAGCCGTTAAGCACAATATCATAGGCGACAGCCCGAACCTTGCTTAGATCTCCCTCCAGTTCCTGAGCTGTATCTGCCTGCGGCAGTGTGAAAGGATGGTGGGCACTGGTATAGCGGTTCTCCTCTTCTGACCATTCAAACATAGGCCAGTCAACTACCCAGAGAAAGTTAAACTTGGACAGATCAATGAGTCCCAGCTCTTTGCCCAAGTGACTGCGCAGCGCTCCCAAAGCATTATTGGCCACATCCAAACTGTCTGCTACAAAAAGGACTAAATCATTTTCTTCCAGCTGTAAACTTTCTGTCAACCTATCAGCAAGCGGCAGGAGAAACTTCGCGACGGGGCCTGTCAAGTCCCCATTGCTGTATTTAACCCAGGCCAGACCCTTAGCACCAAATTGCTTGACAAAGTCTGTCAACTTATCAATAGCCTTGCGAGAATACTGATCAGCAGCATTTTTAGCGACAATAGCCTTGACAGCAGGAGCTTCTGCAAAGACTTTAAAGTCAATTCCCTTGACAAGATCTGTCAAGTCTTGTAAAAGCATGTCAAAACGAGTATCCGGCTTGTCCGAGCCATATTGATTCATGGCATCATCATAGGTCATCCGCGGGAAAGGAAGGCTGATATCAAGACCTTTCGTATCTTTCATGACTTGGGCAATCATGCCTTCTGTAATGTCTTGAATCTCCTGGTCTGTCAAAAAAGAAGTCTCCAAGTCCACCTGTGTGAATTCAGGCTGACGGTCGCCCCGCAAGTCTTCGTCACGGAAACATTTAACAATCTGATAATAGCGGTCAAAACCAGCATTCATTAACAGCTGCTTAGTAATCTGCGGACTTTGAGGAAGGGCATAAAAGTGTCCGCGGCTGATACGGCTCGGCACCAGATAATCACGCGCCCCTTCCGGCGTGGACTTAGCAAGCATAGGTGTTTCAACGTCTATAAACTCCTGCTCATCCAGATAATTGCGAATTGAGTGGGTGACTTTGGCACGCAATTTAAAGTTTTCTAACATCTCAGGGCGCCGCAGATCAAGATAACGGTAACGCAGGCGCGTTTCATCTGCAGCTTCTACACCGTCTTTGATTTCAAAGGGAGTTGTTTTGGCAGTGTTGAGGACTGTCAGCTGGCTCACTTTCAGCTCCACAGCTCCAGTTGGCAGTTTGTCATTGACTTGCTCACGCGCAGATACCTTCCCCGTCGCCTCAATGACAAATTCATTACGAAGACTTTCAGCAGTTGCCATGACATCCGCAGATACTTCTGCCGGATTGATAACCAGCTGCATAATGCCTTCACGGTCGCGCAGGTCAATAAAAATAAGGCCCCCCAAATCACGTCGGCGACCAACCCATCCTTTCAAAGTCAGTTCACTTCCGATGTGTTCACTGCGAACACGGCCAGCATAGATAGAACGCTTCATAAATTAAGATACCTGAATCGTTAAAATAGCTTAAGGGACTACTTCAAGCGGCAGCTGCCGCGGCAAAAAACAAGTGAAAATTAGACTGCCTGCCCGACTTTTTCCTTCGCCAAGCAGCTCCAATCATTCTCCGGTTTTCCTGCCCGAATTCATTTCCTTTCAACCATATATCATTTATTCATTCCCATCTATTATAGCAAAAAGCACACAAAAACCCCACCCATATATGTACTGACCCCAAAAAGTTGGACAAGAACTATTATTGAAAGGATTTGGTTCTGTATTGAACAGGGCTAAATCCTTTTAATTTTGTCTTAATGCGTTTGTGATTGTAATAAAAAATATAGTCTGTGA
>NZ_MOWR01000008.1 GCF_001937065.1 Streptococcus sp. 'caviae' | reverse complement strand
ATATAAGTAAAATTGAAACCCATTTATAAGAAAAACTTATATCCAGTTTAAAGAAAAGATGTTGCAATTTTCACAATCTTTTTTTAAAATAGTATTACATAGCAAAGGAGACATGTATGGTTACTTTTGACAAATCTATTCCTAAAGCGACAGCTAAACGCCTATCACTTTATTATCGTATTTTTAAACGATTCCATTCAGAAAATATTGAAAAGGCAAGTTCTAAGCAGATTGCTGAAGCAATTGGTATCGATTCAGCAACAGTCCGCCGGGATTTTTCTTATTTTGGTGAGCTGGGACGTCGCGGTTTTGGCTATGATGTCAAAAAATTAATGAATTTTTTTGCAGATATTCTCAACGACACCTCTACGACTAATGTACTGCTTGTCGGCGTCGGTAATATCGGCCGTGCTCTTCTCCACTATCGTTTCCACGAGCGCAATAAGATGAAAATTGCCATGGCTTTTGATACTGATGATAATGAGCAGGTCGGCAAGCGGACAGATGACGGTATTCCTATTTATGGTATTTCCAGCATCAAGGATAAGCTGGTCGGAACAGACGTTAAGACGGCTATTTTAACGGTTCCCAGCAGCAAGGCTCAGGAAGTTGCCGATACTTTAGTTGAAGCCGGTATCAAAGGTATTCTATGTTTTTCCCCTGTTCATCTGTCGCTTCCAAAAGGAGTCGTCGCTCAGTATGTTGATTTGACCAGCGAATTACAGACGCTATTATATTTTATGAATCAAGAAAAAAATGCTAAGAACTGACAAAGTAAGGAGGGTCTATGACCAAACCCAGACCAATTATCGGTATATCGGGCAATGAAAGATCTCATGCGAAATTTCCTGATATACTGTGGTCCTATACACCATCCGGCTACGTCAAGGGAGTACAGGAGGCTGGCGGCCTTCCGCTTGTTATTCCTATAAGTGAGCCGGATTTTGCTGCAGCTTATGTTTCCATGGTTGATAAGCTCATTTTAACAGGCGGTCAAAATGTTGACCCTGTTTTTTACGGGGAAGAAAAAGACGCCAGTGACGATGATTTTTATCTAGCGCGTGATTTGTTCGAATTTGCTCTTGTTGAAGAAGCCATTAAACAGGGAAAGCCAATTTTTTCTGTCTGCAGGGGAACACAGCTGATGAATATCGCTTTGGGCGGAACCCTTAATCAAGACATTGAGCACCACTGGCAGGATAAACCCAGTGATTATCTCAGCCAAAACATGCTGGTAAAGACCGGGACTGATCTGGAAAAAATTTACGGGACTTCTACTTCTATCAACTCTTTTCATCATCAGAGTATCAGGCAGCTGGCTGACGACTTGGAAGTTATTGCCTATGATCCTGCTGATGATACTATTGAGGCGGTGATGTCCACCAATCCCGACATAACGTTTTTGGGCGTTCAGTGGCATCCCGAACTCTTGCTTGAATCGCGCGAGGAAGATCGAAAACTTTTTAAATATGTTGTTAAAGAACTTTAGATCAGATCTGTTTCCTCACGAAAGCTGTAGTATTCCTTTTTTCCAACTATAATATGATCCAAAAAAACGATTCCCAGATCATCACAGGATCGTTTTATTTTTTCTGTAAATACCAGATCATTTTCACTGGGATAGGTTGAGCCTGAGGGATGGTTATGAACGACAATCAGCGAAGTTGCCATGCTTTTGCAAGCATAGTGCAGAATTTCTCTGGGCTCGGCAACGGAGCGCCTGACACTGCCGATAAAGATAATTTTCTTTTTAATAATACGGTTCTGCGTATCAAGATAAATGGCCACCAGATGCTCCTGTCTCTTGTCACCCAGCTCAGCCATCATTACTTTGGCTAAGCGTTCGCTGCTTAAAATGCGCTCTTTAAAACTATATTCTGACTGATTGATTCTTTTGGAGAATTCCAGAATGGCCTTGATTTCTATTGATTTTAACTGGCTGATTCCAGCAATAGTCTGCAGTTCTTCGATTGATAGGGTATGAAAGTCCGCGATACTGTCTAAACGCTCTAAAATATTATTGGATAAATTTAAAACATGCTCTTTCCTGGTACCAGTCCTCAGGATAATAGCCAACAGCTCCTGATTGCTGAGGCTTTCAGGACCGTAGGTCAGCAGACGTTCCCGCGGCAGCAGAGCTTCTTTTGTGAATTCAATACTATACATATGGATACCTCCACTACTATTATTCGTATTCATCCATGCGTTTTCCAAACATAATTAAAAAGATTTCTATTGTGCGGAAATAGAAATCTTTTTGATTATATTAAGCAAAGGGCATATGCTGCCAAAACACTGATAATACTGAATAGAGAACCTATGAGGTAGTATTCTGCAAAAGCCTGATTTTTAGAAATTTTATCATAACGCGCAATCGACTTGGCCGTAAAAACCAAACCGATAGAAGCAAACTGGCCAAATAGAAGAAATATTCCCATGATCAAGCGTTCCAGCAAACCAATGGTTGCTCCTGCGCCTGTAATGGTTTCATCGTCATTGACAGTTTTGACCTGATATTTGCTGAAAAATAGCTTAAAGATGATATTGACCGGTTTGGTAATAAGAACCACAAACAAAATTAACTTAAGGCCGTACCGAATATCGTTTAGCCATCCTACTGTGATTTGTTCGCTAAAAAGATAGAGCGCAGTTATCATTAAAAGATGCAGAGCTTGATCAAGAAGAAAAATAGCCTTATCTAATTGCCGCTTATGGTAAAAAGGGTAGAGCAGGAACTTAGCACTATCAATAACGACATGGCTGGCAAAGACCAACAGAGCCAAACCAAAGGATTGGGGAATACACAGACTAATCAAAATCAAAGGCAGGGCAACAATGCAAAGATGTTTGGCCAAATACCGCCAATCACGAGATTTTAAATCTGCCATTTTTTGACTCTGCCATTGAAAATCAGCTAAAAAATGAGCAAGGAAGAGCAAGGTCAGCATAGGGTTATGCGACAGAAAATGTGATACAAGATTTAAATTAATCATTCGCCGCCTCTCCTTCACTTTCAATAGCACCCAGCAATAAATCTGCAGCTGCCTTTTTATTTCTCAGGTAAATTTTTAAACCACTGGATTTGAGACGCTTGTTAAAGCTGCTGGGGCTTAAATGAAGCACCTTGGCCATCTCTTTATTAGAAAACTTTTCTTCATAAATTCCTTGGTGCAGCAGTGCCTCAAGCAGTTCTGCCTGAGTAGCTGTCCATTTTGATTTAATAAATTCACAGGCAGCCAAAACAGCATTGATTTGCCGGGCTGCTTTTTTATCATCTAAAGCTACCGATAAATGGTTGCTGCCGTAATCATTATTGTCATGGATGTAATCAATGGCAGCTCTGGCATGCCAGTAAGCCGGGCCATCTGACCCGATGCTTTGTTTGGGATTGACTGCCGTCAGCATACTGCCTGCTCCAATGCCAAATCTAATTTGATAGGGCCGAAATCCCATGGCAATATCATCAACAATCTGAAAAACATGTCTATTGGGACGCAGTAAGGCCTGAAATTCATCACCCGTTGTTATGGTAAATGGAGATTCCAGTACAGCTTTATAGCGAGAATTGACCCGATCTAAAATATCTTGAAGCTTCTCTTGGCTTTCGGACCGATCTTTTATTTCTCGTGAAGCAATAATATCTCCGATGATCGCTATATGAATCATAGTCCCTCCTTATAATGTCTATTATAACGGAAATTATTAAAAATGTCTGTTATAACGGAAATTTTAAGAAATAGCTGTTTCAGGGAAAATTCCGCCAGAGGTACTGCCGGTTTCAAGAAGCATTTGAGCCCTTATTTTCTTCTTTTCTTAGCCTTTTTCATTTTCTTAGCCATTTTTTTCATGGATTGTTTCATGGCAAATTCTCCGACCTTGCCTTTGAAGCCGCCGCCAAACATCTGACTCATATCCATATTGCCGCCAAGAGCTGACATATCGGGCATTCCGCTTTGTCCCATCATTCCATCGAGAGCTGATGTATCCATATTTTTAGGCATATTATTAGGATTAAGTCCCATTTGTTTCATCATTTTGTTCATATCACCAGACAAGACGCCCTGCATCATTTTTTTAGCCTGATTGAAGTCCTTGATGAATTTATTGACGTTAACAAAAGTATTGCCAGAACCTGCTGCAATACGGCGGCGGCGGCTCGGTGTCAAAAGATCTGGGTTTTCACGTTCAGCAGGTGTCATTGACGATACTATGGCACGTTTTCTGGCGATATCGCGCTCATCAACCTTAACATTAGCAAGTGCCGGATTATTGGCCATTCCCGGAATCATTTTGAGAATATCTTCCATGGGGCCCATATTTTGCACCTGATCTAACTGATCAATGAAATCATTAAAGTCAAAGGTGTTTTCGCGCATTTTTTCAGCAAGCTCTGCCGATTTTTGCTCATCATAGTCCTGACTGGCCTTTTCAATCAAGGTCAAAAGGTCACCCATGCCCAAGATACGCGAAGACATCCGATCCGGATGGAAGGTTTCAATGTCGGTGATCTTTTCACCAGTACCCGTAAATTTGATCGGTTTGCCAGTGATTTGACGGATAGAAAGAGCCGCACCGCCGCGTGTGTCGCCGTCAATCTTGGTCAGAACCAGACCGGTTATTTCCAGCTGATTGTTGAATTCCCGAGCTACATTGGCAGCTTCCTGACCGATCATGCTGTCAACAACCAAGAGAATTTCATTGGGCTGAGCCAGCGCTTTGACATCTCTCAGCTCAGCCATGAGCTTTTCGTCAATTTGCAGGCGTCCTGCTGTATCGATTAAGACATAGTCATTTCGATTTTCTTTGGCCTGAGCCAAACCTGCTCTTACAATCTCAACGGCTGTATGCTCTGTTCCCATTTCAAAAACAGGGACATTGATTTGCTGACCGAGAGTTTTCAATTGGTCAATGGCAGCCGGCCGGTAAATATCTGCAGCGATCATCAGCGGCCGGGCATTTTCTTCCTTGACCAGTTTATTGGCCAGTTTTCCGGCAAAGGTTGTCTTACCAGCTCCTTGGAGTCCGGCCATCATAATGATTGTCGGAATCTTAGGAGACTTTTCCAGTTCAGATGTTTCAGATCCCAGAATCGCTGTCAGCTCTTCATCAACGATTTTAATGATTTGCTGTGATGGATCAAGAGTATCAATAACTTCATGCCCGATAGCGCGCTCACGCACACGCTTGATGAAATCTTTTACAACCGGAAGAGCCACGTCTGCTTCAAGAAGAGCCAGACGGATTTCCTTAGTCACTTCCTGAACATCTTTTTCTGAGAGTTTTCTCTTGCCGCGCAAATTTTTAAAAACACCCTGCAGGCGTTCGGTTAAACTTTCAAAAGCCATTTCATTTTCTCCTTATTGTTGGAAATATTAATCTCGATTGTCAATACTGATAAGAACAGAAATCTTTTCCTGTAGATAAGCATCTTCAGGATACTTGTCCAGCAGATCGTCAAAAATCTCACTGCGAACAATATAGTCAGAATACATGTGCAGTTTCATTTCATAATCTTCTAAGATTTTTTCCGTCCGTTTGATATTATCGTAGACTGCCTGGCGGCTGACCTTAAATTCCTCAGCGATTTCAGCAAGACTGTAATCGTCAGCGTAATAGAGCTCAATGTAGTTCATCTGCTTATCTGTCAGCAGCGCTGCATAGAACTCAAAAAGGGCATTCATACGATTGGTTTTTTCAATTTCCATAAGCTTTATTTTATCATATTTGAGCCCTAAAATCATCTGGCGAGGAAAATAAAATGAGATTAGAACACTTCCTAATCTCATTTTATTGTTATTATTCATAACAGCTGAACTTATTTACTGTCTGTCCAAGAAGCAACTTTTTTAGGATGGTTTTTCACCCATTTTTTAGCTGCCTTCTCAGGTGACATCCCCTTATTAATATCAAGCATGACAGATTCCATATCGTCCTGTGTCCAATTGAAACGGTCAATAATCTTGTTGACTTTAGGCATATCTTTTTTCAGATTCTTCCGAGTAATTGAGTGGATATTTTCCTCGCTGCCAAAGTCTTTTTTAGGATCCTTTAAGTATTTCAGCTTATACTTGGCAAATATCCAGTGAGGAGACCAAGCAGTTACAACGATTTCTTTTTTATTTTTATAAGCTTGATCCAGACTGGTTGTCATCGCTCCTGTCGAAGAAGAAACCAACTCCCAGCCAGACAGGTTGCTATAGGATTTCTGAGCTTTTTGGGCGGCTTTCATAATACCGGCACCTGGTTCGATACCCGTAATTTTTTTATCAGCCTGATCGCTCAAATCTTCGATGCTGTTGACATCTTTCATATAAGTTGGTACAGCAAGTCCAAGTCTGACACCTTTTAGATTTGCTCCTAAATCAACAATATCTTGCTTATACTTTTTGTACTGGTCTGCATGTGTATTGGGCAGCCAGGCACTAACTGCGGCATCGGTTTCACCTTTGGCGATTGACTGCCACATAATAGCATTGTCAAGCGGGGTCATCTCTACTTTGTAGCCCTGTTTTTTCAAAACTTGGGCTAATACATTAGTAGAAGCGACTTCTGAGTCCCATTCAACATAGGTCAATTTGACGGTCTGTCCGGCACCTGCTGAGTCTCCTTGCACAAATAGGCGTGCCAGAGCGGCAAATACAAATAAGGCAAGAGCTGCGACAGCAACGTATGTGTTGGCTTTTGAAGATTTCTGCTTGGCATCTGTTACTTTTTTATTGGCCATCTGGCTGAAGCGGTCAATAATAATAGCTAAGATAACCAAAGCAAGACCATTGACAAAGCCCGATCCGATATCAGCGTGCTGCAGGGCAGATAAAACACCGCGGCCAAGACCGGGAGCTCCGATCATGGAACCTGTGACAACCATGGAAAGTGCCAGCATAATCGTTTGATTGACACCAGCCATAATTGTATTTTTGGCTAAAGGCAGCTCAACCTTGAACAATTTTTGTCTGGGGGTGCTGCCGAAAGCGTCTGCTGCTTCAATCAGCTCTGTCGGAATTTCACGAATGGCAAGATTGGTAAAGCGAACGGTTGGAGGCAAAGCAAAGATAACAGAAGCAAATACCCCCGGAACAATACCAATGCCAAAGAAAGCTACGGCTGGTATCAGGTAAACAAAGGCCGGCATGGTCTGCATGAAGTCCAAAACAGGATTAATCACCTGCTTAACGGTATTGTTCTTTGCCATCCAAATTCCTAAAGGAATCCCGATAACAATGGAAACAAAACTAGATACCAAAACCAATGTGAAAGTATTAATCAGATCTCCCCAGAGGCCCTGATTATAGATAAAGAGCAGGCCGATCAGGGTAAATGACGGCAGCGTCCATTTTTTTCCGGCTAAGAAAAAGGCGGCAACTGTCACCAAAGCAATCAAGAGCAAAGGATTAATAAATGACAGGGTATTTGTAATCCCGTCCATGATAAAGTTACCAACGAACTGGATAAAGCTAAATAATCCAGAAAAAGTATGCGTCAGCCAGTTGGTAAAAGCTTCAATCCATTGAGCAACAGGTAATTTTCCTATTAAAAGTGCATTCAAAACTATTCTTCCCCTCCTTCTTCTGCATCCTCTTTTGTGTTAGCCAGAGCTTCAATAACGCGGCCCTTGATAATGACACCTAAAAGCCGATTATTATCGTCCGTAACTGCGATTGGTGCAGCTGAATCATAAATCAGAGGCATAATATCCGTAATAACAGTATCTTTAGAAACTGTCCGCACATCGCGGTCAACGACATCTGCCAAAGGAACTCCTTTGCGTCTTGCTTCGATAGCAGCTTCTGCGGTAACCGAGCCTACCAATTGACGGCGTCGGTCAGTAGCCATCAGCATGCTGACTTCTTCATTGTGCATTCTGGTCAGGGCCACCTGAGGACCGTCAACTCCAATAAGAGTTGTCAGCGGCTTGATCATGATATTCTGAGCTGTTAACACTTTAGAACGGTCAACATCTTCAACGAATTCACGGACAAAATCATTAGCAGGCTTGGTTAAAATTTCTTCCCCGGTACCAATCTGCATGATTTGCCCATCCTTCATCAAGGCAATACGATCGCCGATTCTCAGAGCTTCATTTAAATCGTGAGTAATGAAGATGATTGTCTTTTGAACCTTCTCTTGTAAGTCCAAAAGTTCATCCTGCATTTCCTTACGAATCAAGGGATCCAAAGCTGAGAAAGCTTCGTCCATCAAAAGAATTTCCGGATCGTTGGCCAGAGCACGCGCCAATCCAACCCGCTGCTGCATACCGCCGGAGAGCTGATTAGGATATTGGTCCTTAAAAGCCAGCAGGTTGGAATTATCAAGAGCACGTTCAGCTAGTTCAACCCGCTCTTCCTTAGGAACACCTCTTAGCTCCAAGCCAAACTCTGTATTTTCTAAAATCGTTTTGTGAGGAAAGAGACCAAAGTTTTGGAAAACCATATTCAGTGCATGCCGTCTAACCTCACGGAGCTCTTCGGCATTCATCTTGGAAATATCGCTGCCGTTGATATAGATATCTCCTGAAGAAGGTTCAATAAGGCGGTTTAACAGTCGGATTAAGGTTGACTTACCTGATCCAGAAAGTCCCATGATGACAAAAACTTCACCTTCTTTGACATCAAAGCTGACATCATAGACCCCCACTGTAGCGCCTGTTTGTTCTAAAATCTCTGTCTTGCTTTTTTGCTGTTTGATCATCTCAAGCGCTGCTTTTTGCTTTTTACCAAAAATTTTGGTGAGATGCTTGACTTCAAGTTTGTTCAAGTATATCCCTCATTTCTAATCTATTTCCAAAAATCAACTGACCACACTATTATATAGTTATATGGTCAGTATGTCAAAGAGAAAGGCAGGCAGAAGCCTGCAATGTTTATTAAATTATTGTGTCATAAGATGTCAAAAAGATTTTTCATGCGGGAAAAAGACCGGTCATCGCCGACAAAGTAGAGGGTGTCGCCCTTTCTGACGGTGGCATAGGGACCCGGCGACAAAAGCAGCTCTTCTTGGCTTTTCAGAGCTACGACTGTTGCTCCCGTTTGATGCCATAAATTTAAATCTGCTAAACTTTTGCCCAGATTAGCACTGTCACTGTTAAGAACTAATTCAAAAGGTTCGAAGGGAAATTTCTTGCGAATCAGACTGGCCTGTGATAAAAAGACCTCAACCATCTTATTCATCGCTTCCAGTTCTTCTTTTTGTTTTTTTAAACTAACTTGAATATTCTGCTTAATCTCCCGTAAACCCGAAGTAGCCTCAAACTGCTCCAGAAATTCGATGGCTTTGTCTCTTGAAACAACAATAACTCCGCTTCCCTGCCTGACTGAAACGATGTCTAAATCAGCCAGCACATTAATCGCCTTTCGGGCAGTTTCTGGAGAAACATTGAAATAACTGGAGAGGGTCGAACGGGATTTTAATTTTTGACCCAGAGGAAATTTACCATCAACAATTCGTTGAGCAATCCCAAGAGCTACTTTTTGATAGCGGGGATTGCTGACCATTTTTTCTTTTGCTGCCATTGCACCTGCTCTACTTATTTTCTAAATAAAATTCAAAACGATCGCCAACATATTGGCTGCGAACATATTCAAAGGGAGTGCCATCCTCAAAAAAAGAAATCTGTGTCAGGCTTAAAACCGCATGACCGCGCGGAATCGCCAGATAATCAGCAGTTGTTTCACTGGCATTGCTGGCCGAAATAGTCTGCTGGCTCTTACCGATGACAAAGCCGTTATCTGTCAGAGTCTGAAAGAAGTGCTTGGTAATTTCTTCTTTTTTGAAATTCTTGATAATTTTTTCAGGGATAGCTGCTACTTCAAAGACGACAGGGATGTCATCGGCATAGCGTACCCGCTCCATTCGAATTACATAGGCATTTGGCTTCACATCCAAAAATTTAATTTCCTGCTCGCTCGGGTGTACCCGCTTATATGAAACGACTTTAGTTGAGGGTATTTTTCCTTGCGATTTGACAATCTCAGTAAAACTGGTCGTTCCCCGCATCTTTTCCTGAACGCGGCTGCTGGCGACATAGGTGCCGCTTCCTACACGGCGCTTTAAAATCCCCTCCTCAACAAGCAGCGTTACAGCCTGCCTGAGCGTCATCCGGCTGACTTCAAAACGGTCTGCCAGATCGCGTTCACTGGGAAGACGGGTACCAATTTTCCACAGTCCCTCATCGATTTCTTTTTTGATTTGATCATGAATCCGAATATAAGCTGGTAGCATGCTCTCTCCTTGTCCACATAAAACGGTTTTGTACTAATGTTACCAAATTTACAGGCCTTTTGCAAAAGCTCTCGAATGCTGAGCGAGCTGATTTGGCAAGGTTTTTTCTGAAAATTGGCTGTCAAATCCTGCAAATTATGCTAAAATAAAGTGATTATGTCTTTGCTAGCCGGCCTAGCAAAACAGTAAAAGAAAGGGAGACAATGACTGACATTAAAGACATTCAAAAAATCATTGTGCTTGACTACGGCAGTCAGTACAATCAACTTATTGCCCGGCGCATTCGTGAATTTGGTGTCTTCTCAGAACTGAGAAGTCACAAGATTACAGCCGATGAAGTTCGGGCTATCAATCCCATCGGTATTATCCTATCCGGGGGGCCAAATTCTGTTTATGCTGATAATGCTTTTGGAATTGATGAGGGTATTTTTGAACTTGGCATTCCCATTCTTGGAATCTGCTACGGAATGCAGCTGCTGACAGATAAACTTGGCGGCAAAGTGGTTCCAGCTGGTCAGACCGGCAACAGCGAATACGGTCAGTCCCTTCTTCGTTTAGCGGCTGATTCAGAGCTTTTTAAAGGAACTCCTGCAGAGCAGACTGTTTTAATGAGCCACGGCGATGCGGTTACCGAAATTCCTCAGGGTTTCCAGTTGATAGGGGACTCTACAGACTGCCCCTATGCTGCTATTGAAAATACCGATAAGAAAATTTTTGGCATCCAATTTCACCCTGAAGTCCGCCATTCTGTTTACGGCAATGATATCCTGCGTAATTTCGCCCTTGATATCTGCGGCGGCAAGGGAGATTGGTCCATGGATAATTTCATCGATATGGAAATCCAAAAAATCCGCGAGCAGGTAGGCAGCCGCAAGGTTCTTTTAGGGCTCTCAGGCGGAGTTGATTCATCTGTCGTCGGTGTTCTTTTGCAGCGTGCTATTGGTGACCAGCTGACTTGTATTTTTGTTGACCACGGTTTGCTTCGTAAAGGTGAGGGCGATCAGGTTATGGAAATGCTCGGCGGCAAATTCGGACTCAATATCATCCGTGTTGACGCTTCAGAACGCTTTTTGGAGCTTTTAGCCGGTGTTGAAGACCCCGAAAAGAAACGAAAAATTATCGGCAATGAATTTGTCTATGTCTTTGATGACGAAGCCAGCAAGCTCAAAGGCGTTGATTTCCTTGCTCAGGGAACACTTTACACAGACGTTATCGAATCGGGTACTGAAACAGCTCAAACCATCAAATCACACCATAATGTCGGCGGTTTGCCTGAAGATATGCAGTTTGAATTAATCGAACCCTTGAACACACTCTTTAAAGATGAAGTAAGAGCGCTGGGCACTGCCCTCGGTATGCCTGATGAAATTGTCTGGCGTCAGCCTTTCCCGGGACCGGGTCTTGCTATCCGTGTCATGGGAGAAATTACCGCAGAAAAATTAGAAACCGTCCGCGAATCCGACGCGATTCTTCGTGAAGAAATCGCTGCAGCAGGTTTAAACAGAGATATCTGGCAGTATTTCACAGTCAATACCGGCGTCCGCTCGGTCGGTGTCATGGGTGACGGACGAACTTATGACTACACTATTGCTATTCGCGCCATCACTTCTATCGATGGTATGACAGCCGATTTCGCCCGTATTCCTTGGGATGTCCTTCAAAAAATTTCCGTTCGCATCGTCAATGAAGTCGACCACGTCAACCGCATTGTCTACGATATCACCAGCAAACCGCCGGCAACGGTTGAGTGGGAATAAGATACTGTTTTTCAGTTTATAGTTATAAAGGCAGGACAAAATGTTCTGCCTTTTTGTCATGTCTTCGAAGCGAGACAAATAAACCACCCGTTAGACGGGCGGTCATGATTATTTCCCCCAGAGAAACCGGATAAGCACTTTATCGAGCTGAGGGTTCTCGTGAAGTTTACTGTGACTGGCTAATTTGCCGCTAAAGCGATGCTCTTTATACGATTTTGCTCTGTCGACAATCAAGTATTTCAGCGTGCGAGAAGATTCATTGGTAACTAATCCATCAGAACCATCTCCTATGTCTCCGTACAGATTTAAAACATCTACCTGATTTTTAGGATAACAGTTTCGCAGTTTCAGCAAACGTTTATAAGCTGCGGTCATCTTATTGGGACGTCCGGTTTTGCTGTCTACTGTCAGTCCCTCAGGCAGCTCATAACCTTTGATGCCATTAAAATGTCCGGCAATATCTACCTGCTTTTGCAGCTGAGGAAGCTTTGCATTTTGAGCATTGGCCAGCAGGTAAAAATGAATCGCCATATTCCCCATGGAATGCCCCACCATATTCATCTTTTTGAAGTGGTAGACAGCCTGCAGCTTGCTGACAACGGCCTTAGTATAGCGGCCGTCAGCTGCATAATCTGTGTTGCGGTTGTCCGCAAAATTGACCTTGACAATCGGATTAATGGCATTTTCAGGAATCTTCCCAACCAAAGCAACCTGTCCTTTGCGGTCAACATTGGCGCGAATAACCGTTTTTGTGACACCGGCATTTTTAGCGGCATTCACCATATGTGTTTCTGCACGGGCACTGCTTCCATAACCATGAAAGAAAATGGTCGGTGTTCTGGACTGAATATAATCAGCTTTATTGAGAGGATGGGCTAGACTTTGATAGGCAAAAAGAGCCAAAATCCCTGCGAGAGCTGCCATTAAGCCGATAAGTAACTGTTTCTTTTTCATTCTACTGCTTTCTTTATTAATTTAAGTCGTTATTTTATCATATTTTTCAGAAAAATTGGGCAAAATGATGTTTCAAATCCTTTAAAATCACAAAAACGGGTTAATCGCACGCCCTTATCTTCTTTAAAGGGAAAAAGAGAGTGATGTGGTCACTCTCCTAATTTAAATGTTCTTCATTGTTCTCTTAGAATAGGCCAAGGGCCGTTCCGTCAGCTGCAACGTCCATGTTCAGCGCTGCCGGTTTTTTAGGGAGTCCCGGCATGGTCATGACATCACCTGTCAAAGCGACGATAAAGCCGGCTCCTAATTTGGGAACCAATTCACGGATGGTAAGTTCAAAGCCAGTTGGTGCACCCAAAAGAGTCGGGTCATCAGAAAAGCTGTACTGAGTCTTAGCCATACAAATCGGTAATTTATCCCAGCCATTTTTAACAATCTGGGCAATTTGTGTCTTAGCCTTCTTTTCAAAAACAACCTTATCAGCACGGTAGATTTCACGGGCAATCTTAGTAATTTTTTCTTCAACGGATAAATTATTGTCATACAAGCGCCTATAGTTGGCTGGCTTCTCATCGATTGTTTTGACAATCGTTTCCGCCAAATCAATTCCGCCGCTGGCTCCGTCAGCCCAAACACTGGCTAACTCAACAGGAACGTCGATTTCGGCGCACAGTTCGCGTAAAACAGCAATTTCTTCCGCCGTATCTGTGACAAATTCATTGATGGCTACTACTACTGGCACGCCGTATTTGCGCATATTCTCAACGTGACGTGCCAGATTGGCAAAACCTGCTTTGACAGCTTCTGTATTTTCCTGACCGAGGGCATCCTTAGCCACACCGCCGTTCATTTTAAGCGCACGAATAGTTGCGACGATAACAACGGCATCAGGATTTGCTGGCAGATTTGGTGTTTTGATATCAAGGAATTTCTCAGCACCAAGGTCAGCTCCGAAACCAGCTTCTGTTACCGTATAATCAGCCAGACGAAGGGCTGTTGAGGTTGCAAGGACAGAGTTACAGCCATGAGCGATATTGGCAAATGGCCCGCCGTGAACAAAGGCCGGTGTGCCGTAAATCGTTTGTACCAAATTAGGCTTAATGGCATCTTTCAGAATCAGGGCCAGCGCTCCTTGAACTTTCAAGTCGCGGACATAAACCGGAGTGCGGTCATAACGGTAACCAATAACGATATCGGACAGACGCTTTTTAAGATCTTCAAGGTCTGTTGCCAGACAAAGGATAGCCATGATTTCAGAAGCAACAGTGATATCAAAACCATCCTCACGCGGAATTCCGTTGACAGGACTGCCCAAGCCCACCGTCACATGACGAAGAGCACGGTCGTTTAAATCCACCACACGCTTCCAGATGATGCGGCGCTGATCAATTCCTAATTCATTGCCCTGGTGCAGATGGTTATCAATAAGCGCTGCTAGGGCATTATTGGCAGTGGTGATGGCATGCATATCACCTGTAAAGTGCAGATTGATATCTTCCATGGGCAGCACCTGAGCATAACCGCCGCCGGCCGCACCGCCTTTGATTCCCATAACGGGTCCTAGAGAAGGTTCCCGAATAGCAATCATCGCTTTTTTGCCGATTTTAGTGAGAGCGTCGGCCAATCCAATGGTGACAGTTGATTTTCCTTCACCTGCCGGAGTTGGATTGATGGCAGTCACCAGAATCAGTTTCCCGGGTTCATTTTTTTCAACTGCTTTAATTTTATCAAAAGTCAGTTTGGCCTTATATTTACCGTAAAGTTCAAGGTCATCAAAATCAATTCCCAAATTTTTGACAACATCTGCAATTGGCTGCAGTTCTGTGCTTTGTGCGATTTCAATATCCGTTTTCATGATGGCTCCCATCCATATTTTTTCTTTATTATAACAAAGAATAATAAAAAACGCACTTTATTTAGATGGATAATTCATAACGTTCGGTTTTTATGTTGAATCTAATAATTATTCTAACTGTTAATCGGTTTTAAGCAGAATTTTTCTAACAATTTTTTTAATTTACTAAATCTTAAATTTACAGTAAAATAACACTATGAAAATTTTGATTACGTCCGGCGGGACTACCGAAAAAATTGATCGAGTAAGGGGTATTACCAACCACTCAACAGGCCGTTTGGGCAAACAAATAGCAGAGCGCTTTCTGGCAGCAAAGCACCAGGTAACCTTAGTTACTGCTCCTTCTGCTGTAAAACCTCCTAAACAAGAAGGTCTGTCTATTGTAGAGATCTCAACGGTTGCTGATTTGATTGAAACTTTAGAACCCCTGGTCAAAAGGCACGATGTCTTAATTCACAGCATGGCGGTATCTGATTATACGCCTGTTTACATGACAGATTTCGAAGAAGTTGAGAAGGCTGACAATCTGGCTCAGTTTTTGACCAAAGAAAATACACAGACTAAAATCTCATCTCAGGCAGATTATCAAGTGCTTTTTCTAAAAAAGACGCCGAAAGTTATCAGCATGGTCAAACAGTGGAATCCAGCTATAAAGTTAATCGGTTTTAAACTTTTGGTCGATGTTGATAAAAAAGAGCTCTTTCAGGTGGCACGCAGCAGTCTGAACACTAATCAAATGGATTATGTTCTGGCTAATGATTTGACCCACATTTCAGCTGAACAGCATCTGGCTTATCTGCTGGATGAAACTAATGCCTATAAAGCACAGACAAAGGCTGAAATTGCTGATTTAATTTTTGAGAAGGTAACTGATCATGACTAAAAATATACTCTTAGCTGTCTCTGGCAGCATCTCAGCCTATAAAGCTGCTGATCTAAGCCATCAGCTGACTAAATTAGGCTACAATGTTACTGTCTTAATGACCGAAGCGGCGGCGCAGTTTATCACACCCTTAACCTTGCAGGTCCTGTCAAAAAACCCCGTCCATATTGATGTGATGAAAGAAGACGATCCTCAGGCTGTTAATCATATTGAACTGGCCAAAAAGGCTGATTTATTCTTACTGGCGCCGGCATCTGCTAATACTATCGCTCATTTAGCTCATGGCTTTGCTGATAATATGGTAAGCAGTGTCGCTTTAGCCCTGCCGCCGGAAGTTCCAAAACTATTTGCTCCTGCCATGAATACCAAGATGTATGACAATCCCGCCACCCAGTACAATATGGACATGCTTAAACAATTCGGCTATGAGGAAATAGAGCCTCGCTCAAGCCTTCTGGCCTGCGGTGATGTCGGCCGCGGAGCTCTGGCAGATCTGGATACCATTATTCAAAAAGTAGAGGACTCCTTGTAGAACTTTGCAGAAAAGCTTGCTAGATTGACCGTAAATTTGTATACTTAAAATATCTATCATTTTAAGGAGAACTCATGAACAAAAAAAGAAAATCATCTGATATCGCTGTTATTGCTATCTTTTTTGCGGTTATGCTGATTATTCACTTGCTTTCCAGTTTTGTTTTTAACCTGTGGCCGGTTCCGATTAAACCAACGATTGTTCACATCCCCGTTATTATTGCTTCTATCGTTTACGGCCCCCGCATCGGAGCAATTTTAGGCGGTTTAATGGGAGTTATCAGTGTTGTCAACAACAGTATTATTTTACTGCCGACCAGCTATCTTTTTTCACCCTTTGTAGAAAACGGCAATTTTAAATCGTTGATTGTGGCTCTGGTTCCCAGAATTCTCATTGGGATTTTTCCCTATTTTGTTTATAAGCTGATGCAAAACCGCTTGGGGCTTGTTTTAGCTGGTGCTGTAGGGTCAGTGACAAACACCGTTTTTGTTCTGACTGGCATTTTTGTTTTCTTTGCTTCGGTGTACGGCGGCAATATTCAGGCCATGCTGGCTGGTATTATTTCTGCAAATTCTATCGCAGAATTAATCATCTCAGCAGCCCTAACTGCAATCACTGTTCCCCGATTGATAAAAGTGAAAAAATAATCACGTGAAAGCGTGATTTTTTTTACTGAAAGTGATATAATGAAAGCGGTTAAATAATTTAACGGAAATTTTCAAAAAGGAGCTTTGCATTATTATGGCTTATCAAGAAACTTATCAAAAATGGCTCGATTACGCCGAACTGCCTGCCTATCTTCGCGAAGAACTGTCCGCAATGGATGAAAAGACTAAAGAAGATGCTTTCTATACAAATCTTGAATTTGGTACAGCAGGTATGCGCGGTTATATTGGTGCTGGTACTAACCGCATTAATATTTATGTTGTCCGCCAAGCAACTGAAGGATTGGCAAAATTAATCGAAACCAAGGGCGAAGCCGTAAAAAAACGCGGTGTCGCTATTGCCTATGATTCCCGCCACTTCTCTCCGGAATTCGCTTTTGAATCAGCACAGGTTTTGGCTCAGCACGGCATCAAAGCTTATGTTTTTGAATCGCTGCGCCCTACACCAGAACTATCCTTTGCTGTGCGCCATTTAGGTACATTTGCAGGTATCATGGTGACAGCCAGTCATAATCCTGCACCATTTAACGGCTATAAGGTTTATGGTGAAGACGGCGGTCAAATGCCGCCTGCTGATGCTGATGCTCTGACCGATTTTATCCGTGCTATTGACGATCCCTTTACTATTGAATTAGCGGATTTGGAAGCAAGCAAAGCTTCTGGACTTATTGAGGTTATTGGGGAAGCCGTTGATGCTGAGTACCTCAAAGAAGTTAAGGATGTTAATATCAACCAGAAACTGATTGATGACTACGGCAAAGATATGAAAATTGTCTACACGCCGCTTCACGGTACAGGTGAAATGCTGGCTCGCCGTGCGCTGGCTCAGGCCGGTTTTGAGTCAGTTCAAGTCGTGGAAGCACAGGCTGTTCCAGATGCCGACTTCTCAACTGTTAAATCACCAAACCCAGAAAATCAGGAAGCCTTCTCGCTGGCTGAAGAGCTGGGCCGTCAAGTGGATGCCGATGTTCTGGTTGCAACTGATCCGGATGCTGACCGTCTGGGGGTTGAAATCCGTCAGGCAGATGGCTCTTACAAGAATCTTTCAGGCAATCAAATCGGTGCTATTATTGCCAAATACATCCTCGAAGCACATAAAACAGCCGGTACTTTGCCTGCCAATGCAGCGCTCTGCAAATCTATCGTATCAACTGAGCTGGTAACCAAGATTGCTGAAAGCTACGGTGCGACCATGTTCAATGTCCTGACCGGCTTTAAGTTTATCGCTGAAAAGATTCAGGAATTTGAAGATCATCACAATCACACTTATATGTTTGGTTTTGAAGAAAGTTTCGGCTACCTCATCAAACCATTTGTACGTGACAAAGACGCTATTCAGGCTGTACTTATTGTTGCAGAAATTGCTGCTTACTATCGTTCTCGCGGCCTGACTCTGGCTGATGGCATTGAAGAAATCTACAAAGAATACGGCTACTTTGCTGAAAAGACTATTTCCGTTACTTTATCAGGTGTTGACGGAGCCGCTGAAATCAAGAAGATTATGGATAAATTCCGCGACAATGGCCCTAGTCAGTTCAATGCGACGGCTATCGCCAAAACTGAAGATTTCCAAGCGCAAACAGCGACTACTGCTGCCGGCGTTGAAAAACTGACAACACCTCCAAGCAATGTGCTTAAGTATACTCTGATAGATGATTCTTGGATTGCTGTGCGTCCGTCAGGAACAGAACCAAAAATTAAATTCTACATTGCAACAGTCGGCAGTTCCCTGTCAGATGCTGAAAGTAAAATCGCTGCTATTGAAAAAGAAATCAATGACTTTGTCGGCTAATGACCGGCTGAATCCGATGAAAGAAAGAACCTGAGTTTAAATCTCAGGCTCTTTTTTTAATCATTGAAATGCTCTTGAGCTGTCTGCATCTGATAATAGACATCGTGCTGCTTCATCAATTCTTCGTGACTGCCCTGCTCAACAATATCGCCCTCTACCATCACCAAGATAAGATCTGCACTTTGGATAGTAGACAGACGGTGAGCAATGATAAAGCTGGTTCGGTTTTTCATCAGTTTTTCAAAGGCTTCCTGGACTAAAATTTCTGTCCGCGTGTCAATAGATGAGGTTGCTTCATCTAAAATCAGGATTTTAGGAATATGCACAAAAATCCGTGCTATGGTTAAAAGCTGCCGCTGTCCCTGTGACAGTGATTCCCCGGCATCCGCCAGATAGGTATCATAGCCTTGGGGGAGCTGCCTGATAAAGAAGTCAGCATTGGCCGCTTTTGCTGCTGCAATAACCTGTTCACGGCTGGCCTCGGGCCAGCCAAAAGCAATATTTTCAAGGACAGTAGCCGTCTTCAGCCAAGTTTCCTGCAAAACCATACCAATCTGCTGGCGGTAAGAGGCTTTGCTGTAGGCTGTTATCGGTACTCCATCCAAAAGAATCTGACCGCTTTGCAAATCATAAAAACGCATCAGCAAGTTAATCAAGGTTGATTTGCCGGCTCCTGTCGGACCAACGATTGCCACTTTGGAACCCGGAGGAATAGTAACAGACAAATTTTTAATCAGGGTCTGCCTGCTATTGTAACCAAAACTGATATCATCAAAAGTAATGGCTCCTTTGACCGATTGACTGTCTAATTCCTGTCGTCCTTCATCCCTAGCTTCTTCTTCGTCCAGTATCATGTACAGACGTTCGGCACAGGCTAGCGCGCTTTGCAATTCTGACAGGACAGATGAAATATCATTAAAGGGTTTGGTGTACTGGGTGACATAATTTAAAAAGGTCGTTAACTGTCCGACGGTAAAACTCCCGCTGATAATCCGCAGAGCTCCGATACCGGCTAACAATGCATAAATCAAGGCATTAATAAAACGAGTAGCCGGATTGACTGTTGACGAATAAAAGATGGCCCCCTGTGAGTATTTGGCATATGTATCATTGAGATGGACAAAGGTATCAATGAACTGTTCTTGCGCATTAAAGGTTTGAACGAGACTTTCCTGTCTCAGGCTTTCCTCAATATGCTGCGTAAAAGCGCCTCTGGCCTTTGTTTGGCTTTGATAAAGACGATAGCTCTTTTGAGCGATAAAACGGGCAACGAATAAAGAAAGCGGCGTCAGCGCCAATACCAGAACCATCATGAAAAGATCCAGCTCAGCCATGGTCAAAATGGTGAACAAAATCGTCAAAAGCCCTACAAAGAACTGGTTAAAAACCATGAGCAGACCATTTGAAAGCTGTTCGACATCCGTGGTCATGCGGCTGACCAAATCACCGGCAGAATGACTGTCCAGATAGGACAAAGGCAGACGGTAGAGTTTTTCAATCAGTTCTTGACGCAATTTTTGACTGTAGGCAAAAACCAGCCGATTGTAAATAAGAGGATTAATCCACTGAATCAAGGTGTTAAAGGCAACGACCAAAATCATTTTCCCCAGAATCGTTGGCAGGAGCTCCTCAACATTTTTAGCAAGGACAGCATCGACTGCCTGACCGATTAATACCGGCAGATAAACGGTTAAGCCTACTTGGATAAAGGTACCAAGCAAGGCAGCACCAACCAGCAATTTTTGCTGCAGCATGCCGGCTGTCAAACGTTTGAGGGTATCTCTGTTGTTTCGTGCTTTCATTGAATCCCCTCCTCTTTTGCATGCTGTGAATAGTGAATTTCCTGATAAAGCGGACTGGTTTCCAGTAACTTTTTGTGGCTGGCAAGAGCAATTTGCTTACCTTGATCTAAGACCAAAATCCGATCTGCTTTTGCAAGGCTGTTGGTCCTTTGAGAAACCATAATAAGGGTTGTTTTTTGTAAATTTTTTCTAATAGCAGCCAGAAGCCTTGCTTCTGTCAGATAATCCAGCGCTGAGGTAGCATCATCCAAAATAAGCAGGGGTCTGTCATGCAGTAAAGCCCGGGCAATGGTCAGCCGCTGCCTCTGACCGCCTGAAAAATTGCGGCCGAAGGCTTCTACCTGAGCATCCAGCTGTCCGGATTTTTGGCGGACAAAATCGCTGGCTTGCGCCATATCAAGCGCCTGCCAAAGTTCTTCATCTCCTACTGTTTTATCCAGACCAAGAGTCAGATTGGAGCGAATGCTCCCTTTAAAAAGCTCAGCTTTTTGCGGAACAAGACTGATCCAATTTCGCCATTCCTTGATTGTAGCGGCACTTCTGCCGCCATTAAAGACAGTTACCTGTCCCTGCTGAGGCGAATAAAGGCGCAGCAAGAGCTGAATGAGACTGGATTTGCCCGACCCCGTTCCGCCGATAATGCCGAAAAATTCCTGTTTGTGAATGGTAAACGAAATATCTGTTAAGGCTGCTTTAGCTGCCTGAGGGTAAGAAAAACTCATGTCGCTGACTTTGACAAGGGTATCATCAGCTGCTGAATCAAGAGGTAAGGAAGCTGTTATATCCTCATCTTCTTGTTCAAAGACCTGAACAATCCTTCGAGCACTGATAAAGCTTTGGTTTAAAGAAGAAACCAGCATAGTCAGCTTCAAAAGTTCAACCAAAATTTGCAGGAGATAATTAACTAAGGCAATGAGCATCCCTTGGCTTAAACGATTATCCGCAATAGCTATCTGCCCCTGCCAAATTACAACAATAAGGGTCCCATTGACTGCCAGATAGGTTAGAGGAGTTATTAAAGTTGCAATATAACCTGTTTTAATCTGCCAATCTGTATAGGCCTGATTGGTTGCTTGGAAATGCTGCTCTTCTGCTTCTATCTGGCCAAAGGCACGGATAACGCGGCTTCCTTCCAACTGTTCGCGTGTCAGACTGACTATTTTATCTGTTAAACGCCGAATCTTGTCATAGAGCGGATTTACAACAACAGACATCAGATAAACCAAGGCAAAAAGCACAACAACCATGAGCAAAAACCAAAGGGTAATGCTCGGGCTGATGAAAAAGGCCATTAGAACAGAGCCGAAGACAATAATCGGTGCTCTCAGAAAAAGACGCAAGAATTGATTGATCCCTGTCTGAATCTGAAAGGTATCACTGACCAGCCGTGTTACTAAGCTTGATGTCGTCAGTTCATCTCGGCTTTCCTTGGGCAGACGCATGATTTTTTCAAACAAGCTGCGGCTGAGCTGTTTAGAATAACCCACAGCTGCCTTGGCAGAATAAAATTGGGCAATAATAGCGACAATGATATTGGAAAAGGCCAGCAAAACAAGAAAGAAAATCATCAAATAGAGATGATTTTTATCATTATGAGGGATGTAAAGATCGACCATTCTGGCAATAACCAAGGGGACCAAAAGCTCAAAAGAAGCCTCTAAAAGCTTAAAAAGAGGCCCCAGAATGGTTTCTTTGAGATAGCCTCTAAAGTAAATAAACAAGTGTTTCATCCTCAGCTCACTTTCTTTTAAAGGGCACTGACAAACTTAATCAAAGCAAGATTGAGTTTGACCTGCTTGGCATAATAAATATTGCCGCCGTCTTTATAGAGCTCACCGCCGCCGTAAAAGAGGGCGACAAGGTTATAGTAACGATAGGTTTCTGCGCTATTATTGCCCAAGCTCGGGGCAACGACATCCTTCGAGTAGCGTTTAGCCAGTTTTATGGTACTTTTGCCGCCGTTTTTAGAAATATAGGCGATGTAGTTTTTACCAAAATTATAGGCTTGAACAGCTGTCCAGGCATCTGTATTTTTCTTTTTTGCTTCTTCCAGATTTTCTGACAAGACCATCACCCCCTGCCGAACACTTTCGCGGCTGTCTGTGATGGTGTTAGCAATGCCGCTTGAGCTTTCGCTGGACTGCATCAGATCGTCTTCTTGCCCCTTGGTTTCTGTATAAATCATGGCCAGTACCAGATTTTCATTGGTTCTTGTGTCATTTTCATCCAAAATTTCCCGCACCATAGGACGGTAGGCAAGAACATTTTTGACATTCTGATAGGTTGTAAAAAACTGGTAGCCAATAAAGAACAAGAGGCCTAAAAGAATGACTTTCACTAGCTTTTTTTTCATATTATTTACTTTGTATATCTTCAATATTTTTGATCAAAATAGAATAGGTTCCGTTTTGATTTTGAATAAATTCAACTGATTCAGCATCCTGATAAACATTGTTGGGGACCAAAAGCTCAATGCCGTTCGAGAGTGACAGCTTTTGGCTTTCTAATTTTTTGATTTGGCGGGAATGGTCAATATCAGCCACCTTAATCGGTTCTGGAATCGTCTCTTTCAGTTCATCAACAAAGGTGAGCCGTGCTGTCAAATTAGCATCAAACAGCTGATCCGCCAATTTTTCCGGAGACAGTTCTTGATCTTCCTCCAAATTTTTATAAATAGCTGATTTCATTTTAGACTGGAAGGCAAAATCATCCTGATTGAAATTGTCAGCTACCTTTTGAGCCGTTTTTTCCATCAGTTTAATGGATTTTTTAACAGACTCTTCAGGCTGAACCTGAAGCAGGTTTTCAGAAAAATAGTTGGCAAAGGAACCGTTGTGCTTGATTCGTTTTTCAATCAGATAGTACTGCCTGTTCTGCCGATTGATGATCAGGGCTTCATCCGGCGTCTGAGCAGCACTGGGCAGGTTGTTCTGAGTCAGGCGAATAGGGCTGTCGCTGCCGTCTGTAATGTGCGCCAAACTTTCCTTTAGAGCTATGCGCAAAAAGGCAAAATGCTCAATCCCTTCCTTGTCAAACTGCACAAAAATCAAATCATTGGTTTTTTGATTGTCACTGATGACAAATTCTTCCTTCCACAGCTGGGCGACTTTCTTGGAGCTTTCCAAGAAGTCCTCACTGAGGTAGCTGAGAAAAACATTATCATCAGCAAATTTTCCCCGCTTAGCTTCGTCTGAAAAGACCCTGCTCAATTTCTTTCGAAAGTACTCGTCTAATTTGGGTGTGATGCTTAAAAGTTTATCCGAAAAAATCAGTTCGGTATCATCTGGCGTGAATTGGTGAATGACAATTTTCTTAAGATATAAATCCATCATGCGAGACTCTCATAAAGCGGGAAAGCATCAGTCAGCACTTGCACTTCTTGGCGGACTTCTTCTAAAACAGCCTCGTTATCAGTATTTTCAAGGGTTTTGACAATAAGCTCAGCAACCTTGCGGCATTCTTTAGGACCAAAGCCGCGCGCTGTTACTGCTGCTGTTCCGATGCGGATACCGGAGGTCTTAAATGGGGACAGTGTTTCAAATGGAATAGAATTCTTATTTAAGGTAATATGAACATCATCCAAAATATTTTGCGCTATTTTCCCATTTTCAATCACTTGTGTCACATCAACGAGGAAAAGATGATTTTCACTGGCACCTGAAACAACACGGAACTTATCATGAGCATTGAAGACCTCAACCATGGCCTGACAGTTGTCCAGAATATTCTGGGCATAGACTTTAAAGTCCGGATCCATATTTTCCTTGAACGTAATGGCCTTAGCAGCAACGATATGCTCTAAAGGACCGCCTTGCAAACCTGGGAAAATGGCAGAATTAATCTTTTTAGCAAGGTCTTCATCATTGGTCAGGACAAGACCGCCGCGCGGACCGCGCAGGGTTTTGTGGGTCGTACTTGTCGTAATATGAGCATAAGGTACAGGACTTGGATGCAGACCCGCTGCCACAAGACCCGCAATATGAGCCATATCAACCATGAGTTTAGCGCCGACTTGGTCTGCAATGTCACGGAATTTAGCAAAATCAATAATGCGAGAATAGGCAGAAGCACCTGCAACAATCAGCTTGGGCTGAACTTCTTTGGCCTGCTCTAAAATTTGGTCATAATCCAATAATTCTGTTTCAGGATCGACATTATAGGCAACAAAGTTATAGGTTTGCCCTGAAAAACTGACAGGTGATCCATGTGTCAAGTGTCCGCCGGCAGCTAAATCAAGTCCCATAACAGTGTCACCGGGTTTGATAAGCGCCATGTAGGCTGCAGCGTTGGCCTGGCTGCCGGAATGCGGCTGAACATTAGCAAATTGAGCACCGAAAAGCTTTTTAGCACGTTCGATAGCCAAACTTTCAACCACATCAACGCATTCTGTACCTCCATAGTAACGGCGGCCCGGATAGCCTTCGGCGTATTTATTGGTTAAAATGGATCCCTGTGCTTTCATGACAGCCTTGGAAACCACATTTTCAGAGGCAATTAATTCAATATTGTGTTGCTGACGCTCTTCTTCTGCATGAATGGCTTCCCATACCTCTTCATCATACACTTCGTAATTATCTTTATCAAAAATCATAATTTCTCCTTAAAATTTAACAGCACTTACACGGGCTTCAATATCAGCCTGTGTGATGTCTCCCTGACGTAAAATTTTAGCGGTCGGGCCGGAAATATCCAAAATGGTCGAGTCCACTTTTCCAATTGCTTCATCATCTTGAATGCCTAACAGCTGATGGTCAAAGCTTGCCTGAACACTGGCATAGTCTAAGCCACTGGTTTGCCCGGACAGATTGGCAGACGGACCAATCAGCGGTCCGGTTTTCTTAATATAGGCTAACGTCAGCGGGTGGCTGGGAACTCTAAAGCCAACAGTCGGCAGACCGGAATTCACCCAGACCGGCACTTTTTCATTAGCTTTTAAAATAATGGTCAGAGGCCCCGGTAAAAAAGCCTGATAGAGTTCTGGCAAATAAGCCGGCACTTCTTTGGAAAAAGCTAAAATATCTGCTAAAGAGGCAACATTTAAATTCATGGCCTTTTCCGGCGGGCGTTTTTTGAGAGCATAGACATTTGCAACGGCCTCGGCATCCAAGGCTCTGGCAAAAAGACCGTAAACCGTTTCTGTGGGTAGAATAACCGCCTGTCCAGCCAGTAAAGCCTCTTCAATCTTATCCATCATCAATCACAACCATTCTATCCTTGCCAAAGCTATCCTGCAAAAGGCGAGTCCGTTTATCAGGAAAATAATTTCGGAAAAGCTCAGAAACAGGAATTCCCTGTTTATAGCCAATTTCCAAATAAATCTTTCCTTTCGCATTCAAATGTTCAGCAGCACCCTCAGCTATCTTTTGATAAACAGCCAAGCCGTCATTTTCAGCAAACAGTGCTAGGTGCGGCTCGTGCAGCAGCACATTTTGACCGACTTCATTCCTGTCCTCAAACGCTATGTAAGGGGGATTGGAAACAATAATATCATATTTATCTGAAATCTGGCTGAAAACATCCGAATGCAGGAAATTGACCGCTGCCTGATTAGCCTTGGCATTATCCTGAGCCAGCAGTAAAGCTTCCTCAGAAATATCGCTGGCGCTGATTTGCCAGCTTGTTCTCGCCTTAGCCAGTGCGACAGCAATGGCACCGCTCCCTGTTCCGATATCCAAAACGGTCAATGATTCATCTGGATTTTCCTCCAAGATCAGATTCACCAGCTCCTCAGTCTCAGGACGCGGGATAAGGACACGTTCATCAACAGCCAAAGTCAAATCTGCAAAATAAGCCTTGCCTGTAAGGTACTGAGCAGGCATGTGCTGCTTTAACAGCTTTGTGATTCTGTCTAATTGCCTAAGATCAGCTTCTGGTATTTCATGGGACTGATGAAGGATAAAATCAAGCCGGTTCCAATTCTTCCAATCATTAAAAACGTAGGCCAAGGCTTCTTTTTCCTCACCATTGGCAGCCAAATCCGCTTCATACTGAGCAAAAGCTTGAGCGTAATTCATTAGTTACCCAGCTCTTCCAGCTTTTGTGTTTGGTCATAAAGGACTAAGGCGTCAATAACCTCATCTAATTTCCCAGCTAAAATAGTATCTAACTTTTGCAGGGTCAGTCCGATGCGATGGTCGGTTACACGATTTTGCGGGAAATTATAAGTTCTTATGCGCTCAGAGCGGTCCCCAGTACCAATCGTGGACTTACGTTCGGCATCCTGTTCATCCTGAGCAATCTGTGCAAAATGGTCTGCCACACGAGCGCGGATAATTTTCATGGCCTTGTCACGGTTTTTTTGCTGCGTCCGCTCCTCCTGCATCTCAACCTTAATATTGGTTGGCAGGTGGATAATCCGAACAGCTGTTGCAACCTTATTGACATTTTGACCGCCGGCACCGGAAGCGTGGTAAATGTCCACACGCAGATCCTTGGGATCAATCTCGTACTCTACTTCTTCAACTTCAGGCATTACCAAAACTGTCGCTGTTGAGGTATGGACACGCCCTTGACTTTCTGTGACAGGAACCCGCTGAACCCGGTGGGCACCGGATTCGTATTTGAGCTTAGAATAGACAGACTGTCCCGAAACCATAGCCACAACTTCTTTGATGCCGCCGACACCGTTCATCGAAGCCTCCATGATTTCAAATTTCCAGCCCTGGCTTTCTGCATATTTTTGATACATATTCAGCAGGTCTCCCGCAAAAAGGGCTGCCTCATCACCGCCGGCAGCACCGCGGATTTCCAGAATAATGTTTTTATCATCATTGGGATCCTTAGGCAAAAGGAGAATTTTAAGTTTTTCTTCATAGTCTTCTTTAGCAGCCTTAGACTCTTTCAGCTCCTCCTTAGCCATTTCTTCAAGCTCAGGATCGCCGCCCGCCTCCTTGATCATCTCTTCTGCATCAGCAATATTTTGGATAATTTGCTTGTATTCGCGATAGACTGTTACCGTTTCGCGAGTAGATGCCTCTTCTCGCGAGAGTTCCATAAAACGTTTGGTATCACTGACAACATCCGGATCACTGAGCAATTCACCCAGCTCCTCGTAGCGATCTTCAACAGCCTGTAATTGGTCATAAATATTCATTTTCTTAAACAGTTCTCCTTCTCAACATCACAAAATAACGAAACTCATCAAAATCAGCACCCTGACAACAGATTGGCCTTAGGTGCTGAGCTGCTTTAGCAGCCATCACCTATAACCGGGTGAAAATAATGCTTCCTGCAAACGGGAATATAGGTTTCATTGCCGCCGATTTGAATCTGCTCGCCCTCATAAACAGGCTTGCCATCCCGAGTTCTCAGCACCATAGTTGCCTTTTTGGAACAAAATTGACAGATTGTCTTAATTTCTTCAATCTTATCTGCCATAAGCAGCAGTTCACGCGACCCTTCAAAGAGATGGTTTTGAAAATCATTTTTCAGGCCGAAAGCCATTACCGGAACATCCAGCTCATCAACAATTCTAGCTAAATCATAGACATTTTTCTTGCTCAGAAACTGGCACTCATCAATCAAGACACAGTAAGGTTTATCTTTCAAATTGGCAATGTAAGCAAAAATATCCATATCATCTGTTATGGGAATGGCTTTGCGCCGCATACCGATTCTGCTTGAAATGACACCGAATTCATCCCGCGTATCGAGACTGCTGGTCATTATAACAACGGGCTTGCCCTGCTCTTCATAATTATGGGCAACTTTTAAAATTTCAATCGTTTTTCCTGAATTCATGGTCCCGTATTTATAATACAACTGCGCCAAGACTTTCAACCTCATCTCATACTAATATCTCATCTATTTTACCATAAAAGCTAAAAAGGCGCACTGAGTTTTCACAATAAAAAGACAGTTTAAGGGGAGCACATCCTTTGAAAATATGATAAAATAAAGGTATTAACTGTAAATCGAATACGGGCTAAAATCCTTCGTTTGGTTAGTCGATCTTACTAAGCAAACGAAGTTAGCGGGAGAGGCAGGGAGTGGGAAAGAACCCAAAAATTGAAAATTTTGGTTCGTATTCCCACCCCCGCACAGTTGGCTAGGTTTTCCGCTTTGGCCTTGTGGCAAAAGGAAAGCCAGCCAACCACTGCGTCAAGAGCTTATTCCAAAACAGGATATTGGACAAGTTTTTGTCCAGCTTCGTTTGTTATCAAGTGCAAAGCACTTAGATAACAATCCTCTACCGTATCTTATATTAAAGGAGAAAATGTATGCCATTTGTTAAAATTGATTTGTTTGAAGGCCGAACTGAGGAACAGAAAATTGAACTTGCCCGCGAGGTGACTGAGGTCGTTTCCCGTGTTGCAAAAGCTCCCAAAGAAGCTATCCACGTCTTTATAAACGACATGCCAGAGGGAACCTATTACCCGCACGGTGAGATGAAGAAAAAGGGTTAAGCTGATGCTTAATTCTTTTATTTTGACTTGATTTTACTTTCAGAAAACGCTATCATATATATAAAGAATTCTTCGAGGAGGTGAACGAATTGCAGGCACAGCAAACTTTGCACCTGATGGGAACAACGATTGATATCGTGGTTGAAGCCAGCAATGCCAAAGAACTTGCCGAGAGTGCTTGCCAACTTTTAAACATCTATGAACAGCGCTTCAGCGCTAACCGTGATGATTCAGAACTAATGGCTGTCAATCATCAGGCCGGACGGAAAGCTGTTGCGGTTCATCCCGATTTGTTTGACTTGATTCAGATTGGAAAAGAGCACAGTTTGGCGAATCCCAGCAATCTTAACATTGCTATCGGACCTCTGGTGCAGACTTGGCGCATCGGCTTTGAGGATGCTCAGATTCCAAATCAGGAACAGATCGATGACAAATTACAACTCATCGATCCGCACAATATCATTTTGAATGCACACAAGCAGACGGTCTTCCTATCTCAAAAAGGAATGAAGATAGATCTTGGTGCCCTGGCCAAGGGCTATATTGCCGATAAAATTATAGCCTATTTAAAAAATCAAGGTGCTGCTTCTGCTATGATTAATCTGGGCGGCAATCTTTTGGTCTTCGGACCCAATCCAAAGCGCCCCGGCGGATTCTGGAACATTGGTATTCAAGACCCTAAAAGACCTAGAAATCAAAATATCGGAATTGTTAAAATCTGCAATCAATCTGTTGTCACATCCGGTATTTACGAACGCCATCTGCAAGTCAATGGGAAAGATTACCATCATATTTTTGATAAAAATACAGGCTATCCGATTGAAACACAGATGGCAAGCCTCAGTATTATCTCAAAACTTTCGCTTGACGGTGAGATTTGGACCACACGGCTGTTTGGCCTGCCGATTCCGCTGGCTATGAAGACAATCAATCAAACGGAACATATCGAAGGCATTATCGTTACCAGAGATAATCGCCTCGCCGTCTCAGACGGCTTAAAAGATACTTTTATTCCCCTTTACTAAACCTAAAGAAAGAGGTAGAACATGATGAAACTTATTGGATTAGTTGGGACAAATTCAAAAAAATCGACCAACCGCCAATTGCTGCAATATATGCAAAAACACTTTGCTGACAAGGCTGACATTGAATTGGTTGAGATCAAAGATCTTCCTATGTTCAATAAACCGGCTGACAAAAAACTCCCTGAGGGCGTTATTGAAATAGCTGAAAAAATTGAAGCTGCAGACGGAGTTATTATCGGCACACCAGAATATGACCATTCTATCCCTGCTGCTTTGATGAGCGCCTTAGCTTGGCTGTCTTACGGTATTTATCCGCTTCTAAATAAGCCAGTCATGATTACAGGAGCTTCTTACGGAACACTGGGATCATCGCGTGCACAACTGCAGCTGCGGCAGATACTTAATGCTCCCGAAATCAAGGCCAATGTCCTGCCGGATGAATTTTTACTTTCTCACTCTCTGCAGGCATTTGACAAAGACGGCAATCTTGCTGATTTAGAGACTTTCCAAAAACTTGACGCTATCTTTGATGATTTCCGTATTTTCGTTAAAATCACTGAAAAACTATCAAGTGCTCAAGAACTTCTGCATAAAGAAGCCGAAAATTTTGATTGGGAAAGTTTATAAAGTGAATTGAACACGGGCTAAAAGCGTCGAGAAAAAGACAGCCTGCCTTATGCGCTAAAGCGCATGGCGTCAGTCTCCTATTTTCTTCTCACTTTCTTAACGCCCTTTGCGATCCTTCGTTTGGTTAGTCGATCTTACTAATCAAACGAAGTTAGCGGGAGAGATAGCCAATTCACTATAGTGATTGGCGTTTGTTATCAAGTGCAAAGCACTTAGATAACAAACCTCTACCGTATCTTACATTAAAGGAGAATTCAATATGAAATTTGTAGGACTTGTAGGTTCTAATGCGGAGCAATCATACAATCGCAAATTGTTAGAATACATCAGAAAACAATTTAAATTAAAATTTGAATTGGAAGTATTAGAAATTGATGACGTTCCAATGTTCAATCAGGATCAGGACTGGAAAGAAAGCTTTCAGTTAAGACTTCTGTACAATAAAATCACACGCGCAGACGGTGTTATTATCGCAACTCCCGAACATAATCACACGATTACTGCTGCCTTAAAAAGCGTTTTAGAATGGCTGTCCTGTGAGGTGCATCCTTTCGAAAACAAACCGGTTATGATTGTTGGGGCTTCCTATTATGATCAAGGAACCTCACGCGCTCAGGTTCATCTGAGAAAAATCCTGGATGCACCGGGAGTCAATGCCTACACCCTTCCGGGAAATGAATTCCTGCTTGGCAAAGCGAAAGAAGCCTTTGACGATGATGGCAATATTATTAACAAAGGAACGGTTGAATTCTTGGAAACCTGTTTAGATAATTTTGTAAGTTATGTAGGAGTGGTGTCAAAATTGCAAAAACCAAAACCAATTGAACCAGAAGATTTAGACTGCAATCATCCTATTGCAACATCCGTTACGGAAGTTGATCCCGACGATCCCGAATGGGTTGAAAAAGTTGCCGAGGTTACAGGCGCTGTTTCAGGTGATACCTATGTTAAACTGGATCACGGTATTTTGACAGTTGATCAAATCAATATGTTCTTAAAAGCTATGCCGTTTGAACTAACCTATTCTGATGACAACAACCAATTCTTATACTACAACAATGCTCATCAGGATCCTGATACTATGTTTGCTAAACGGGTACCGTCCCAATCGGGCAGCCGTTTGTCAACGGTTCACAACAGTCTTCCGCCTGGACGGATGAAAAATGTTGAATGGGTAATCGGAAGCCTTCGCAACGGCAATCAGGAATATGTCCGCACACTTGTTCCCAATCCAAATCCGACCGTGATTAATACTCATAACTATCAGGCTATGTACTATCCGGACGGCTCCTTTGCGGGTATTAACGAAATCGTCTTCAACTTCAGACCTTGGTTAGACTGGTATCTGCAAACAACTGGCCAAAGACTGGTCGGCGGTGCCGGCAGTTCCGACGCAACCTCTGGTGCTTCTGACAGCAGTGCTGATGCTACTTCCGGTGCTTCAGATAGCGGGAACAGCGCAGAAGCTGCTGATGCTACTTCTGGTGCTTCTGAACACTGATCATTATTCTAAATATTCTCAGCTGGCTCTTTTAAAAGAGCCGGCTTTTTTCTTTTTCATAAAATACAAACCAGGAAGCTCTTTAAGCCTCCTTTTAGTTTTCTTTCAGGCTTATTTAAGTCAGCCGTCATAAACTCATCTTATCACGATTGCGGAGGTGGTTTAATGAATTTTATAAAACGTGCTTGGCTGCTAATCAAAGCAAAAAAGGGCCGTACAGCCCTTTTAACTCTGGTTACCAGCAGTATTCTCATCTTTGTATTGGCTGGTCTCACTATAAAATCAGCGGCAGATAAGGCCGTCGACAATGCTAAGAAGGAAACTGGAGCAACGGTCAATCTTCAAATTAGCCGTGATTATATGATGGAAAAAGCCCAGCAGGCATCATCTAGTGACACAAACAGCAATCAGCCGCCAAAATTTGAGATGACACCTATTTCTCTGTCAACAGCTCAAACCATAGCTAAGATGACCGGAGTAAAATCATATCTCTATACATCAACAACAACTGCTGCAGCTGGCAACATCACCCCTATATCAACTCAATCAACATCGTCAGATTCTTCTAGCTCCAACAGTCCATTCAGTATGGGAGGAGCCAGCGGCCAAAATGCTAAAATGACCTCTGGAGACTTTACGATTACCGGGGTCAATACAACTGACAGTGTTTCAGAATTTTCAAGCGGCACAACTAAAATAACCAAGGGAAAAGGTATCACTCAGCAGACGTCCAATAATGAAGCGGTTATTGAATCTGATTTAGCAAAAACAAATAAGCTATCGGTTGGTGATCATTTTACAGTAAAAATATCCAGCGACAGCGGCAGTGAAAAGACTTATACGCTTAAGGTCATTGGTATTTATAAATCAAATACCAGCGTTACTTCTTCTCAGCTTCAAAACAATGCTTCCAATCCTTCCAATAAGCTTTATGTCAGCCTGCAGACAGCAAATACAATGAAGGGGCAGAAAAATACCGTTGACGCTGCCAGCTATACCTTATCAAATCCTGCCAGCATGAAATCCTTTGTTAAAGAAGCTAAAAGCAAGATTGATACCGAAAAATTTACAGTCGAAAGCAACGACCAGCTTTATCAGCAAATGCTGACACCTCTTAACAATGTTTCCAGTTTCTCCAGAAATATTGTTATCCTAGTTGCCGCAGCCGGTGCTGTTATCCTGACTCTTATTATCATTCTTAACATTCGCGAACGTCGGTATGAAATTGGCGTTCTGATGAGCCTGGGAGAAAATCGCCTAAAAATAATCGGTCAGTTTTTCACAGAGCTGTTCTTGGTCACATTAGTTTCTTTAGCCATCGCAGCGATTGCCGGCAATTTCGTTGGCAATGCTGTCGGCAACCAGCTTCTTTCACAGCAGACGTCTTCCAGTCAGCAAAACAGACAGATGGGTGCCGGCGGTTCCCAAGCAAATAATTCTAAGCAGTCCGGTCAAAACCCAGCTCCTTTGGCTGGCGGTCCCGGTGCTCTAATGAACAGGACGGCTGTTAATCAAATTAATAAATTAAATGTCAAGCAAACTCCCCAAAGCATCGCTAAGCTTGGGCTGATTGCTCTTCTTATCACTTTTATCTCAACCATTCTGGCAAGTATTGGACTTATCAGAATGAAGCCTAAAGATATCTTATCTTCAAATTAGAAAGCAGGTTTTCAATGACATTAAAAACGAATAATCTTGGCTACTGGTACAGTAATAATCCGGATGACTGCCTTTTCAGAAAAGTGAATCTTGAATTTGAAGAGGGCAAGGTTTACGCTATCCTTGGGCAGTCAGGAAGCGGAAAGACCACTTTTTTATCTCTCTTAGCAGGGCTTGACTGTCCTAAAGAAGGGGAAATTCTTCTTGATAATCAAAATATCAACCAGCGGGGTTTAACTCATTACCGAAGAAATGCCGTCTCTACAATCTTTCAGTCTTACAATTTGCTGCCCTATATGACAGCCCGCCAAAATGTTGAGACAGCTCTGGATATTTCAGGCATTGAGCAGTCAGATGACACAGTGACAGAACTCTTTCACTGTGTAGGCATTTCCAAAGAGCTGATAGATAAGCCCGTTTTGCAGCTTTCCGGCGGTCAGCAGCAAAGGGTTGCCATTGTCAGGGCACTCGCTGTTAAGCATAATATTATTATTGCTGATGAACCTACCGGCAATCTAGACGAAGAAACAACCAAGGATATTGTTGCTATCTTTAAAAATATTGCCCATGAGCAAAATAAAATTGTTATTATTGTCACTCATGAACGTGAGGTTGCTGACAGCTCAGACATCATCTTTGAGTTAGGGCAAAAACAGTTTACTTTGCTTTAACATAAAAACCAGTCCGTAAAAAATTTCGGACTGGTTTTTATCATCTAATACTCAATTTGTTAGAATTTTTTTACAGGGAATCGGCTCTTTCAATTTCCTGAACTCCCTGATCCAAAATGTCAATCAGGCTGATGGTCTCTTCATCCCGAACCAATTTTTGCCTGCCTTCAGCTAAGGTTTCGTATAAAGCCTGGTAAAAAAGGCTGTAGTCACCGATTTCAGAGATGACCTTTTCTTCATGATAGGTATTCTTCTCATCCAGATAAGTCAAAAGGCCGTAGTCTTCGGGTCTGTCAAGACCAAAGTCTTCATGGTCAGGCAGATAAAAGTGTTTCAGGTCATATTCCTGACGGTCCTTCTTTTCTTTGACAAAGACTCCCTTAGTTCCGTAGAGAACAAAGCTGGGACGTTCTTTCAGCCTAAAATAACTGGATTTTACAGAAATTTTCAAAGGATGTTCATAATAGAGATCAATATCAAAATAATCATTCATCCTATTTTTTCCCAACAGCTGGCGGACATCGTAATGAATGCGCTCGGGCTGGCCCCAATAAGAAAGTACCTGATCAACAGTATGGCAGGCATGGTTAAAGAGGTAGCTGCTTGTTCTTGAGTACTGGTGAACAGCTTCAGGAACTTCCGGTCTGTAGTAATCGTAGTGCATCTCAACTTCTAGCAGTTGTCCTAGGCGGCCGGATTCAATTACCTTTTGAACGGTTAGAAAATCTGAATCAAAACGGCGGTTTTGATAGCCTTGAATCATCAGTCCCTTTTCCTTAGCCAGCTGGAACAGCTCCCTGGCTTCTTCTGGTTTCTCGGTAAAAGGCTTTTCCAGCAGAACATTGTGACCGTGCTCCAAGGCCAGCTTAGCATAGTGATAATGCCATTGATTAGGCGTCGTGATGATGACCAAATCCAAATCATCATCCTGCCAGACATCATCAATATTAGTGGTATAATGAACACCGGCTAATTTAGCCCAGTCATCTTTTATGGTGCGGGCATAGATGGTTTTAACGCGGAATTTGTTCGTTTTAAGCAGGAAGGGCAGGTGGTAACGGTTGGTACTTTTGCCATTTCCGATAAAAGCAGCATTTAACATAATTTTCTCCTATACTTCGGCTTCAAGATCATTTTCAATCGTTCTAATAAGCTTGGCTGGTACACCGCCTACAAGACTGTTGGCCGCTACGTCCTTAGTCACTACTGCTCCAGCAGCAATAACCGCATTATCGCCAATCGTGACTCCTGGCAAAATGGTACAGTTTCCGCCAATCCAGACATCATTGCCGATTTTTACAGGCTGCGCCTTGCCCAAATGCTGTCTTCGTCCCTGCGGAGACAGGGGATGGCCGACGGTTGTAATCAAAGTATTTGGTCCAATCATAACATGGTTTCCGATTTCTACAGGGGCAATATCTAAAATAATGCCATTGTAATTGATAAGAAAGTCATCACCAACATGGATATTCTTCCCATAATCACAATTAAAAACCGGCAAAACAGTCGGGTTGTCTCCGACAGAGCCAAAGAGTTCTTTTACCATGGCCTGACGTTTAGCAGTCTCTAAAACACTCACATTGTTAAGTTTTTGACAGCCTTCTACAGCTCTCAATTTTCGTTTGTCGACTTCTTCATCAGTGAAGTCGTAAGGTAAGCCGGCTTCTAATTTTTCCAATTCCGACATGGCCATCTCAGTCACCTCAATTCTTAAATAGGCTTCGTGCTTCTTTAATGAAAACAGCTCTTAGCTTTATTTTAACATTTACAGGCAGTTAAGCAAGGAAAAGTCCAAAGCTGTGCTGCATTTCCTAAAGGAAATCGTTTGTCATTTTTTAGCTTAGCAGAGAATCGGTTCTTATTTCAGCAGACCCGCTTTTTTCAGATAATTGTGGGCTACTGTTTCAGCCGATCTTCCCTTTACCTTAACCTGATAATTCATGTCGCTCATTTGACTTTCTGTTATCTTTCCAGCCAGACGGTTCAAAATCCTCTTTAACTCCGGATGTTTCTGCAATAATTTCTTTTTAAGCAAAGGTGCTCCCTGATAGGGCGGGAAAAGAGCCTTATCATCTTTGAGGGTAACCAGGTCATATTCTCTTATTTCTGAATCTGTGGAGTAAGCATCCGTAATATCAATATCTCCGCTCTCAATAGCTTGATAACGCAAAGCAGGTTCCATGGTGCTTACCTGTAAATTCAGACCGTAAAGACTTTTCAAACCTTTATTCCCGTCTTCTCGGTCGTTAAATTCCAGAGTAAAGCCTGCCTTTGCTGTGTTTTCAACCCTTTTCAAATCAGAAATAGTTTTTAAGCCATTTTCCTTGGCAAATGATTTCTTAACGGCTACAGCGTAAGTATTTTGATACTTCATCGGTTTCAGATAGACGAGATTGTCCTGCTTCAAAATACCGTCATGCGCTTCCTTGTAAACCTTTTGAGGGTTATTGGATGGTTTGGGCGGATTTTTCAGAAGACTGGCTGTAACTGTCCCGGTAAACTCTGGATAAATATCAATATCTCCTTTTTTAAGGGCTTCGTAAAGAAAGCTCGTCTTTCCAAAGTTAGGTTTGACAGTTACCGACAGACTGCTGTCTTGCTCAATTAATTTCTTGTACATATTAATCAGGATTTCAGGTTCAGGTCCCATTTTCCCGGCGATGACAATCTCCTCTTGACTCTGGCTGGCTTTAATGATATTGGGAAGGTAAGAAATAAGCAAACCTGCCAGCATGGCCACAAAAGCAAGCATAATTTTTCTCAGCGAAGCTTTTTCCAAAAATTTAATAGCAAGATTAAAGACAATAGCCAAAAGCGCTGATGAAATGGCACCAATTAAAATCAAGGAGCTGTTATTGCGGTCAATCCCAAGAAGAATAAAAGAACCAAGGCCGCCGGCACCTATCAGTGCCGCCAAAGTTGCCGTCCCGATAATCATTACAGCTGCTGTTCTGACACCGGAAATCATAACCGGCATCGCTAAGGGCAGCTCAAATTTTTTCAGCCGTTCCCACTTGGTCATGCCAAAGGCCTGACCGGCTTCAACCAGACTGGGATCGATAGTTGTTAAACCTGTGATCGTATTCTGCAAAATCGGGAAAAGCGCGTAAATAACCAGAGCAGCAACAGCCGGCACTGTTCCAATCCCCATAAAAGGAATGAACAGTCCTAAAAGAGCTAGAGAAGGAATGGTTTGAAAGATTCCTGAAATCTGCAGGATAATCTCCGACAGGCGCTTACGGTGGCTAATGATAATGGCCAAAGGAATCGCAAGAATAATGGCAAGTAAGAGTGACAGCAGAGAAATTTGCAAATGTTCCAGCAAGGACTGCGTCCAATCTCCAAAGCGTTCTTGGAAGGTCGTGATTAAATCTGTCATTGTCTGTCACCTCCAAATAAGTCTGCCACAAATGCATTGGCAGGGGACTCCTCAACTTCCTTGGGACTGGCCAGCTGCACAATTTTTCCCTTTTGAAAAACAGCCACCCGATCCGCCAATTTCTTAGCTTCATCAATATCGTGGGTCACAAAAACGACCGTTATCCCCAGTTCTTTTTGAAGAGAAAGCGTCAGGTCCTGCAGCTGTTTTCGAGAAATAGGATCCAAAGCTGAAAAGGGCTCGTCCATCAAAAGAATGGACGGGTTAGCGATGATAGCCCGTAAAATCCCGACCCGCTGCTGCTCGCCGCCTGACAAGTCTCTAGGATAGCGCTCCAGATACTTATCCGCATCAAGCCCAACTTTGTTGAGCAAATCCCTGGTTTTTTCCAAACGCTCCGCCTTTGACCATCCCTTCATTTCAGGAATCAATTCAATATTTTCCCTGACAGTCAAATTTGGAAACAGTGCAATCTGCTGCAAAACATAGCCTGTTGACAAGCGCAGCTCCCGCAAAGAAAGATCGGTAATGGCTTGCTGATCCAAAAAGATTTTCCCTTGGCTGGGCTCAATTAAACGGTTAATCATCTTTAGCGTTGTTGTTTTACCGCTGCCGCTGGGGCCGATAAGAACAAAGAATTCCCCTTTAGCAACTTCAAAATTGAGATTATCCAGCACCTTTTCCTGTCCATAAGACTTGCTGACATTTTCAAAACGAATCATAGTTTCTCCTTCCATCTGGGACTGGCAGCTTCCAAATTTTGCCTAACCTTGGTCAGCATTTTTTCAAACTGCTGAATTTCTTTTGGCGAAAAATCTTTGTAAAAAATTTCTCCTAAAGCCTGACTGACTTTCTCGCCGACAGCCTCCTGTGATTTCCCCAGCTCTGTTAAATAATAACAGCGTTTGCGTTTGTCTTTAGGATGGGGCCGCGAAACAATTAAACCTTGAGTTTCCAGACGCTGCAGCATTTTAGTCAGCGTATTATTAGCCAGTCCGGTCTTTATGGCTATATCCGTTGCTGTTAAGGGCTCTTTAAACCAAAGACAGCTCAGAATTTTGCCCTGCTCTCCTGAATAGACAGCTCCTTCTTCCTCAGCCAGCAGCTTGTTGAACAGGCGCCCATTCAGGAGATTGATGTGACTGATTAAATAACCGCCTCTTGCTAATTCAGTCATGTGACCTCCTTTTACAATTATTTCTAAATAGAACTATTTAAATTATACAACCTCGGTTTCAAAAAATCAATTATTTCTATATAGAAAAAAAGACAGGACCGAATTTATAAAGATTTTTCCGCTAAATTCCTTGTCCCGTCTTCACTGTAATTTTCTATAACGATATAAACTATTTTAGATAGTTTAAACTACTGGCATTACTCTTTGATTACTGCTTCCTTTCAATTGTCTTAAGAAACTCTGTGTTTGTTAAGGGGCAAGCAGACCTAATTTTTCAAAAGCTTTGTAAAGTCCGTCCTCTTCCACATCGTCTGTCACCATATCAGCCATAGCTAAGATTTCAGGCCCGCCATTGCCCATAGAGACCCCTATCTCACAGTAGTCCAGCATCGGAATATCAACTTTGGCATCGCCAAAGGCAATGGTATCTTTTTTATCAGCTTTTAAATGCTGTAAGAGCACATCAATAGCATGAGCCTTGGTGATATTTTTGACACCCAGATCACCGAAGAGCGCAGTTTCTCCGCGTCCGCCCCAGGTTCCTACCTTTAAATCCGGAAAGGCCTTTTGCGCATCCAGGTAATCTTGATAAGAATCAAGGACGAAGCTGATTTTATTGAGATCGTCACGGTGAAGATTGCCGCCGAAAATAAGACCGTGTATGGCATCTTCGACTTCCTGATTTTCAACTTCAGCCGATGTTTTCCCCTTGCGCACGGCATAAATTTTTAGGGTTTCCCGCGCACGCTCCTTAAAGTTTCTGCTAGCAAAAAGTCCATTGTTGCTTTCTAAATAGAATTCCAGACCGCGTTGGTGCAGCCAATCAACGGCCGCTTTGGCTTGTGCTGGAGAAATCAGCTGATGCATAAGAACCTGATTGTCATATTCTACATAAGAACCGTTGCCGCCAATCATACCATCGAGGCCGATATCCCAAAGTTCCGGCTGCATTTCTGCCCGGCTGCGTCCCGTTGAGACAAATACCAGATGTCCGTTTTGGCGCGCCTTGCGGATGGCTCTTATTGCTGACTGCGGGATACGGTTGTTGTAATCCACCAGAGTTCCGTCCACATCTAAAAAAATAATCTTCCTGTTCATGTATCTACTCCCAATATTTTTCTAGTTTTATTATAAATGATGCTGTTTGTAAAAAGATAGTGTCATTCTCTTAATATCTGGTACTATCCTACTATCTTAAAAGAATAGCAAAACACCAAGGTTTTTAATTTCCTTGGTGTTGGTTTTGAGCTTGCTTTTTATAAACATGATCTTTGATGATTTGATAGAGACTGGCTAAAATCGGAACGGCTACCAGCATACCGATAATCCCTGCCAAGGCGCCGCCGACAGTAATAGCTAGAAGCACCCACATTGATGGCAGGCCGATTGATCCGCCAACCACTCTGGGGTAAATAACATTGCCTTCAAACTGCTGCAACAGAACGATAAAGACTAGGAAAATAACGGCCTGTGAAAATGACTGGGTCATAATGAGAATGACACCGACAGTCACCCCGATATAGGCCCCTACAACCGGTATTAAGGCTGTAAAAGCAATTAAAATACCGATAGTTGCTGCATAGGGCAAACCGAGCAGCAGCATTCCCAGTGCGGTCAGACTGCCCAAAATCATAGCCTCTAAAGTTTGTCCAACGAAAAAGCCATGGAAGCGCTCATGTAAAATAGCGCGAAGATAATGCACCTTCTCAGCATTCCTGCCAAGATAGGTATCCACCAGAAGATTAAACTGATGGCCCAGCTTTTCCTTACTAGCCAAAACATACATGGAGAAAATGATGCTGACAAAGATGGAAATTAAAGCCGAGGCAACAGAAGTCACCGAAGCCAAGACATTGGTCAGCACTCCTAAAAACTGACTTAAAATCTGGCGGCTGTAGTTTGAAATTAAACTGCTGAGCTGGGTATCTGACCCAAAAGCAGTCAAGAGTTTTGAAACCCATTTATTGTGCTGAACATCTTTGATCAGCTCCTGAACATCTTTAGGATCAATAGCCAAGAGCGCCTGAATGCTGGCAATCAAATCCGGCAGCACGATGGTGAAAATCAAGGTTACAACAAGCACGAAGGTGGCATAAGCCAAGATCATGCTTAAAGGCCGCTTGGCCTTTTGCAGGCGAGGAGGCTTTATGAGCTTGTCATATAGTTTTTCATAAGCACTCATGACAATATTCACAATATAGCCGATAGCTGCTCCTGTTAAAAAGGGCGAAAGAGCACCCAAAAGGGTATTTAATAATTTAGCTCCTGCTGACCAGTTTGCTACAAGGGCATAGCAAATCAGAAAAACGAAAACAGGATAAGCAATATAAGATTTTTTTATTTTCATAACTGTTATTATACACTAAAATTTCTTTAAGGGAATTCTTATTGCCTAAAAATAAGCGATTTATCAGTGGCTAAACTTTTACGGTGTGATTTTATAATTTTGCAAACAGCTTTTCTGAGTAGGGATGGCAAAAGGCAATAACGCGTCCTGTCATCAGCATAGCCACTACTGTTCCAAAGCCAATACCTAAAAAGCTTCGCCTGAAAAACCAGCCTAAAAATAAGGCAATGAGAATACAAATGGCATCCAAAAGATTTTTGCCAAAACCAAAATTTCTGCGGCAGACAAACCCCAGAGTGTTTGCCAAACCGTCTGCAGGATTAGGAATAATCTGCATAGCAATAGTTAAAGAAGCGCCGATCCCAGTTAAAATAATAGCTATAAAGAGCAAGAGCCATTTGGACAGGAGACTTTCCGGAACGGGGAAAATAGTGTCATAAAGTTGGATAAAAAAACTGCTTAAAAAACTGGCGATAACCTGTAATAGCTGCACAGCTTCAAAATTCTTTCTCAAAAGGCAGAATTGCAAGAAAATCAAAAAACAGTAATAAACAAAGGTGGCTATTCCAATTGAGAGTTTAAAGATTTGTGCCCCATTATAGGCCACTGAAATAACGGGTGATACTCCCAAGTGCGTTTTAGTATTCAGACAGACTCCCGCTGCCAAAATGATATTTCCCAGCAAATAAACCAGCACCTGCTTTAGTCCTATTTTCTTTGAGCCCAACGTTTCACCAAACTTTCTAAAATCTTACAGCAAATAAACTAATCACTCAGTCTTTCTATTTCATCAGCTCTTCATGCCTACACAGAACCTTCAAACCTTAAAAAGGGGTTGGGCAAAAAGTCCAACCCCACTCCCTATGTTATTAATCAATGTCTGTTCCGTTTGAAGCAATAACTTGCTTGTACCAGTCAAATGATTTCTTCTTAGAACGTTTGAGAGTACCCTTGCCAGCATTATCGCGGTCAACATAAATGAAACCGTAGCGTTTCTTCATTTCACCTGTACCTGCTGACACAAGGTCAATACAGCCCCAAGTTGTGTAGCCCCAAAGCTCAACACCGTCTTCATTGATAGCGGCATTCATGGCTTTAATGTGCTCACGCAGGTAATCAATCCGGTAATCGTCCTCAACATAGCCCTTTTCATCCGGAACATCTACTGCACCAAGACCATTTTCAACAATGAACATGGGTTTTTGATAACGGTCCCAGATGGTATTAAGGGTAATCCGAAGACCGAGCGGATCAATTTGCCAGCCCCATTCAGATGATGCCAGATAAGGATTTTTAATAGAAGCAAAGATATTGCCCTGTGTCTTATCATTGGCTTTTGGATCGGCAGAAGCCACCCGGCTGGAATAATAAGAGAAGGAAACAAAATCAACCGTATTTTCACGAAGCAGCTGCAAGTCTTCATCTGTCATGACAATGTTAAGCCCATCGCGTTCAAATTGCTTCTTGGCATAGTTGGGGTATTCGCCACGTGCTTGTACATCAATAAAGAAATAGTTAGACCGGTCTTCCTGCATAGCCTTCCAATAGTCATTAGGATTGCAGGTGTTTGGATAATACTGACCGGCAGCCAGCATACAGCCAACCTTGTTATTAGGGTCGATTTCATGAGCCAGTTTAGTGGCAATGGCTGATGCCACTAATTCATGGTGAGCAGACTGATACTTCACTTCTTCTTCATTTTCGCCTTCTTCAAAATAGAGGCCCGCTCCCATAAACGGCGCGTGAAGAATCATATTGATTTCATTGAAGGTTAGCCAATATTTTACCAGACCTTTGTAACGAGTGAAAAGGGTGCGGCAGAGACGTTCGTAAAACTCTAACATCTTACGATTGCGCCAGCCGCCGTACTCTTTAATCAAATGCATAGGACAGTCAAAATGAGTAATGGTTACCAGCGGTTCAATACCGTACTTATGGCATTCCTTAAATAAATCTTCATAGAACTGCAAGCCGGCTTCATTGGGCTCCAATTCATCTCCTTGCGGAAAAATGCGCGTCCAAGCAATAGAGAGGCGGTAGGTTTTAAAGCCCATTTCTCCAAAAAGCGCAATATCTTCCTTGAAATGGTGGTACATGTCAATGGATTCTTTGGCCGGATAGAAATACCCTTCTTCAAAGTCGAACATCTTCTTTTTACCGGCGATGATTGGAAAACGATCTTCGCCAATCGGCACCACGTCAACATTGGCTAAACCGCGGCCGTCAGCATCGTACGCCCCTTCGCATTGGTTGGCAGCTGTTGCGCCGCCCCATAAAAATCCGTCTGGAAATGGTTTTAAAGTTGTCATTTACGTCCCCTTTTATTAGTTATTTTGAATTTCTTATTCATCCATCAACGCGCTTCTTCCTTGCTATATACTCTTTTACCTTCAACTGGATCGGTAACAGACAGCAGGTCAAAGCGGCTCTTTTCATAGGTAAATTTTAAAATAGCACAGTTGGTCATGCGAATGCGCGGATAATCGGCGATAACTTGGCGGTAAAATTGAGCTATAGCTGCTCCATGGCTGACTATAAGAAGGGTTGAGGATTCTTTTTCAGCTTCCAACAGCTGCCGAATCGTTTTCTCCATGCGGTAACGAACATCTAAATACGATTCACCGCCGTAAGTTACAAAATAATCACCATAGCCGATATCACCCTGCAAGGGAGGATTAAGATACTCCTGCTGACCCTCGAAAGCTCCAAAATCTTGTTCTTTCAAGCCTTTCAGCCGTACATAATCAGTCCGCCCGCTGGCCAATTCAGCCGTATCACAGGCTCGTTCCTGCGTGGAGGTATAGATACTATCAAAGACAATACCCTTTTGATCAAAATAATGCCTAGCAGCTTTGGCCTGTTCAATTCCCAGCTCGGTCAGCGGCGAATCACTGGCGCCCTGAATACGCTGCTGCACATTGAAGCGTGTCTGCCCATGCCGCATTAAATAAAATGTTCGCACTGAAATAGAATCTCCTTTATAAGTCAATTTTTTGATCAGTCAGCGGATTGATGAGGCTGACTAAGTTCAGCTCGCTGCCGGAATAATCAAATTGACAGATGGCACAATTCCCGAAACGAAAGCCCTGCGGCAGCTCCTGTTCAAGCTTTAAAATAAGGCCGTAAAGAGCCGCTCCGTGGCTAACCATCAGATTTGTCTGTGCCCGCTCCTTGGCAAGTATTTCTACAATAGTGTCATGAACACGCTTGCCGACTTGATAAATATCCTCGCCACCATAGGGAACCAGTAAATCCTCAAAAGAGCTGCCGCCCGGTCTGAATTTAGGCAGCAGTAATTCAGGCTGGGCCTCAAAGATACCGAAATTCATTTCTTTTAGCCCCTTTAGCTGCCGATAGGGAAGGTCAGTAATGAGTTTCAAGGTATCTGTTGCTCGTTCCTGTGTTGACGAATAGGCCCTGTCAAATAAAATTCCCTGCCTTTGAAAATAGTCTCTTGCTTGCTTCGCCTGTTCAATCCCCGTTTCAGTCAGGGGAGAATCACACCACCCCTGAACGCGTTTTTGTTGGTTAAATAAGGTTTCTCCGTGGCGCATGAGATAAAGCGTCTGAGCCATTCTTACACTCCTTTTAATCTTCTTTGTTCAATAAATTAGCACCGTTGCTTGCAATCAATTCCTTATAATAAAAGAAAGAATCCTTGCGTGAACGGTTAAACGTTCCCCGTCCTTTATCATCTGCATCCACATAAACAAAGCCATAGCGTTTGGACATTTCTGAGGTTGATGCGGAGACAAGGTCGGTACAGCCCCACCACGTATAGCCCATCAGATCGACACCATCTTCAATGGCTTCGTACATCTGTTCCACATGGGATTTGAGGTAATCAATGCGGTATTGGTCGTGCACAGAACCATCTTCTTCAACCTTATCAAGAGCTCCCAGACCGTTTTCAACAACCATGAGAGGAATCTGATAGCGGTCATAAAGCTTGTTAAGAGTGATCCGAAGTCCTACGGGATCAATCTGCCAGCCCCAATCCGAAGCCTGAAGATAAGGATTTGGTTCGCTGAGAATAAGATTTCCTGCCGTTTCTTCATCAGCCTTCTTCTTACGAGCAAGGGAGCTCATATAGTAAGAAAAAGACATAAAGTCAACGGGATAGTTCTCCAGAATTTCCAAATCACCATCGGCGATAGCCAGCTCAATCCCATTTTCTTTGAAAAACCGTTTGGCATAAGACGGGTATTTGCCGCGCACCTGAACATCGGAAAAGAAAAGATTTTCATGATCCTTTCGGACTTCTTCCATGACATCATCCGGATTGCAGGTCGCCGGATAAGCCTGCATGCGCGCCAGCATACAGCCGATTTTAAAATCAGGATTAATTTCATGACCGACCTTGGTAGCTAAGGCTGACGCTACAAATTGATGATGGGCTGCCTGATACATTTCCTGCAGATTTAATTGGCCGTCTTCAAAAAGGAGACCTCCTGACAGATAGCCTGTCATACCAATAATATTGATTTCATTAAAGGTCAGCCAGTATTTAACCTTATCCTTGTAGCGTTTGAAGACCGTTTCTGCATAATGCACAAAGAAATCAATAACCTGGCGGTTTTTCCAACCGCCGTATGCTGTCACCAGATGAATCGGAAACTCATAGTGCGACAGCGTCACCAAGGGTTCGATGCCGTATTTATTGAGCTCGTCAAAAACCTTATCGTAAAATGCAAGCCCTGCTTCGTTGGGCTCTTTTTCATCACCCTTTGGAAAAATCCGCGGCCAGGCAATAGACAGGCGGAAAGTCTTAAAACCCATTTCAGCATAAAGTGCAATATCTTCCTTATAGCGATGATAAAAGTCAGACCCCCAGCGCTTGGGATAAAGACCTTCCTTATCCTTAAGAGCAAAATCTAAACGTTCCCGGTTCATGGGTGTGCTAAATTCGCTTCCCATCGTCTTGCGTTCTTCCGGAGCTACAGCGCGAGAGGTATCAGATGTTGCCGGCCCGCGGCCGGCAACATTCCAAGCCCCTTCAAACTGATTGGCAGCTGTCGCACCGCCCCACAAAAAACCTTCCGGAAATTGTTTGGTCATAGCAAGTACCTCCTGTTATGATAATCATTGTTATTATAACAGCTAGGAAACCGCTTTTCCTCTATAATCCTCAGATATACTGATACTATCCTACGATTGGAGATTTACACAGTGATTTCGATCTGACAGTTTTCAATTCCCAAAATAGAGGATTCATAATAACCGTCACCCGTTGTCCGCGGTCCGCTCAAAACAGGATAACCATCGCTTTGCAGGCGCCTCGTCAGTTCATCGACTTTTTCTTTGCTGCCTGTACTGACTGCAAAATGAATCAGTCCCAGACGTTCCTGCGGCAGGTTTGTCTTAGCCATACCTTCCTTGGTCATAATTTCTAAGCGTGCCCCGTCATCAAAAGATAAAAAGTAGGATTTAAAACCTTTCTTTGGATTATGGTAAAGTTCATTTGATCGAGCCCCAAAATATTTCTCAAAAAAACTTCTTGCAGCTTCTAAATCATCGACATAGATTGCCACATGTTCTATCCTCATACTAACTCTCCCAAGTCTTTATTTAATGCTAACGGCGGCTTTTAACTATCCAAATCACTTCCAAAATCAAAACAAGCATTGCAAGAACCAGCAAGAAAACTGACAGAGACTGCATTGCTGCATTGAGGCTAAATAAGCCGGCAGAGAGCATTAAGGCCAGAAAAATCAGACTGAATACTAGGCGATTGGCAATACTGTTGACTGTTTTGACGCGGTTAGCGTAGTCATAAAAGTCGTGATTGATTAAAATACGGCCGTTGAGCACCTGTTCCAGCAGCTGATTTATCCGCCTGGGAACATTTTTGCCATTTTTCAAAAGATAAAACAGTTCAATCAGCAAGGCCTCTTTGTTCAGAGCCTGTTTCAGCAGATCGGGCCCCATATTTTCAAGGAAATAATTCTTGGCTAAGGTCATCAAATCAATATTAGGCGCCAAATCCCGGAAAATCCCTTCAATCTGCAGCGCAGCCTTTTCCAAAATAACGATTTGCGATGGCGATTTCAGGTGATTTTTAAGGAAAATATCAACTAGATCCTGCAAGAGATCCGTAATGGATAAATCGCCCAAATCAAGACTGGAATATTTGGCCAGCATGCGTTCAACATCCTGACTCAGCTCCATCTTATTGATAGAGGTATCAAAACTGGTAATATCAAGGACAGCCTTAGTCATGCCATCCACGTCTTGGGCTGTAAAGCCATAGAGGATATCATTTAGAGAAGACCGCATAGCATCTTCTAAGCGTCCGGTAATCCCAAAGTCAATAAAGTAAATCTGTCCTTCATGAATCAACAGGTTTCCCGGATGGGGATCTCCATGAAAACACCCGTCCTTGAAGACTTGTTTGATAAAAGAGAGCATCAGTTTTCGGCCGATATCCTCTAAATCATAGCCGGCCTTGAGCAAGTCTTCATAATGATTGATAGGAATTCCGGAGATATATTCTTCGACAATCATATGCCGGGTTGTGTAATCCGAAAAGACTGCCGGTACAGCAACACACTTAACCCCCTGGTTGAGTTCAGCAAAATCCAGCATGGCCTGTGCTTCATTGCGAAAATCAATTTCCAGAATCAGACTGTCCTTTAACTGGTATAGGACCTCTGTCACATTAACCATAGGAATAAAGGCAGACGGAATTCGGCGGGATAAGCGAATCAAGAGACTGATATCTTCTTCTATAATGTCTGCCAAATGAGGCCTTTGGATTTTAATCACAACTTCCTGACCGGAATAAAGCTTGGCCAGATGCGTCTGAGCAACGGAACCGCTGGCCAAAGGCTCATCCGAAATCCATTGAAAAACCTTATCAATCGGTTCTTCAAGCTCTGCTTGAATAGCAGACATGACAATGTCTTTGGACAGGGGCGGCACATCGCTTTGCAGCTTACTCAGTTCTTTAATGTAAGCTTCCGGCAGCAAATCACTTCGGGTCGATAAAATCTGACCAATTTTGACAAAACTCGAACCCAGTTTTTCAAAGGCTTGGCGCAGTTTTTGCGGTGCTGTTCGGTCATCGAGCGGTTTTCTTTTATCCTTTAGTGCTGTCAGGCCGACAGAGCTAAAGACGGCAACTATTTCTCTTAAACGCTTAGTTGACATAAAACTTCCCTTGTCTGAAACTATTCGTCAGATGATTGCTGCAAAAGAGCATCCAGTTTTGCTTCCAAACGGGAAACGTCTTCCTTGGTTGCGTACTGCACATTTTGCGTCTTAGCATTGACCTTATCCAAAACTTCCTGTGCTTCTGCCTGGCTCTTGCGCTTTAATTCAGACTGTAATTCCTTGCCTTCATCAACCGTAATGCGGCCTTTTTCAACCAATTCCTTAACGAAGCTGTTTGCCTTTTCATAGGTCATCGAAGTAAAACCGATACCAGCCAATAAAATTTTTTTCAATTCATCCATCATAAGTCCTCCTTGAATGATAGAGCTGCAGCAAGAGGCAGCTTATTTTGTTATACTTTTATCTTACTACTTTTTGTGAAAAATATGGGGATTTTTCCGAATTTTTCGAGGGATTTTAAACATTTAATTGTTAAAGGCAAGCAAGAAAAAACTGCAGAAGGTTTACATTTCTGCAGTTTTAATGCTATCTTTTGAACAGTTTGTTTTTACAGCTCCCCCTTTAAAACAGCTGCTATTTTAGCATAGCCTTCCTGACTTAAATGCAGTCCGTCAATGGTATTAGGCTCTGCTAAATTTCCGCTATCATCCAAGAGCAAAGGATATAAATCAATATATTCAGCACCTGCCAGAACCTGCAAAGCCTGATTTAACTGCTGCACAGCAGCGTTGTTTCTGATCTTCACCTTTGCAGCATACTGATCTCCCTCATTGACTGGCAAAACAGACAAGAGGTAAATCTTAGTAAAAATATTCTGGCTGCGAATCTGTGCTATCATATCGGCAATTCTGCCGGCAATAGCTGACAAGGCATAGCCCCTGCCGATATCATTGATACCAATCATTAAAAAGACTTTGGCCGGATTTAAGTCCAGCACCTGCTCTTGCAGATGCTCCAAAAGCCAGACAGAATCGGTGCCGGCAATTCCTCTGTTGATCAGCGGCTTCTCACGGCCCAGATATTTTTTCAAAGGGAAAAATTCGGTGATTGAATCACCAGCAAAAACAATCCCCTCTGCTGATTCCTGCGGATTAGCTTGTTGGAAAGAACGCAGCCGCTCCATCTGATAGCTATCTAATTTAGCGCTGCCCTTTTCCTTGGAACGCTGAGCGGGAGTTTCCTGCCCGTCTAACATGTTATACCTCCTTAGTCTCCTTGTACGCGACAGCTAGTGAAATTAGCTCTAAAACCTGTCACTGTGCTTTGTCTTATACATTTTCCAAATAATTTTCAATCGTCTCCAGTACACCAGAGGCATCATTTGACCCTGCCTGATAGCGGGCGGCTGCTCTAGCTTCCTTTGCAGCGTCAGCCATGGCATAGGAATACTTGGCAAGCTTCAGCATTTCGACATCATTGCCGCTGTCTCCAAATACCATCAGATTATCTCTCGTATAATTCCAGCGCTTTAGCAGTTGCTCAAGGGCCCAGCCTTTATGCAGACCCTTTGTGATGACATCAATGCAGCCAAAACCGCTGCTGGTGCTTACTAAACGATCGCTGGTTTTAAAGGTATCAATAGCCCGCATCACCTGCGTCACAGCTTCTTCTTCAACTTTCAGGGTTAATTTGAAGAAACGCTCCTGAGGAAGCGGAAGCAAGGCCTCAACAAGTTCTAAGTTAGGCAGAAAAGGCAGCAGCCATTCGATGATATCATGGGGAACATCTCTGCGCAGATAAGCTTTCTCCTCCCCCGCCAAAGAAATGACAGCTTCAGGGTACTTTTTCTCAACAAAATCTATCAAAAGGGCGATGTCTTCTCTTTTTTGAAAAACTTCAATCAGAGGTTCGTCCTTATAAACAATATTAGCACCATTTTCACCAACAAAGGTCAGCTGCTCATGGCAATCGGGAAACTGATCTCTCAGCTGCCGATACTGATTGCCGCTCGCCACAACAAAGCGAATGTCCCTTTCCTGCAGCTGCTTTAACAGCCTTTGAAAACGCTCACGGTCGTATTTCCCCTGTGAATTCAAAAAAGTACCATCCATATCAGTTGCGATTACTTTTACTGTCATTTCGACTCCTTAATAATGCATTTCATGAAACAGCAGCTACCTGTGCTGCTATTTTAAATCAAACAGTATTTTCAGCTCTGTCACATTGGCAGGCAGAACATCCTCCTTCTCCAGAAAATCTGCCAAGTCTTCCGGAGCTACCCAAATATGACCGTCTGTCTCCCCTTTTTGATAACGAACCTGGTCTTTATCAGCTCCGGTCCTAGCCAAATAATGATCAAAATGGGAGTGGTACTGAGGATCGCTGTACTGGAAAAGAAGCTGGAGGCGCCCAGCCTCCAAGCCTGTCTCCTCTTTTAATTCCCGCCGGACAGCTGTTTCTGAATCTTCCCCCTGTAAAACTGAACCGCCGGCTGTCGCCTCATAATAGCCCGGGAAAATTTCCTTTTCGGAAGAACGATGCATAAAAAGCACCGCATTGTCCTCATGTAAAAGCAAAACCTCAACGACCAAGTGAAAGTCATCTGCTGTTGAAAACGTCTCACGCACAATCGTTTTTCCCGGAATCAGCTGCCGATTTTCATCATAGGCATCCCAAAGTTCTGTCATAAGCGTATCTTCCCTCACTCACAGTTTCCTTTATTATATCCCTAAAGATGGTGAAAATTCAAGTTTTTTGTCAGCTATCTGCTGCTCATCTCTACTCGTGATGCAAAACAAAGCACCCCAATTATTAGACTCTTCGTCTAACTTCTAGGGTGCAGATTGTATGTTCATTCCGGTTTTTCTTTTTTAAGCAGCAGGCTCAATCAGCCGATAAGACCTGTAATATAGGCAAGAAAGAAGAGGGCAAAGCCAGACAGGTAAATAATCCCGGCAACAGACAGTCCGGACAGCCACGGTGACAATTTATGTTCCTTGCTGTTAACCAAGGAGAAGTTCAAATAAGCATAAATTGGTGTTGTCAGGAAAGAAGCAATCATGGCAAAACGCATTAAGGTAGCAACATTACCGGCAAACAGGATAACAATAATAATTCCGACAACAGAAGTCAGTGTTATCCAAATGTTTAACTGTTTTTGACTGGACTCTTTTTTATTGAGAAGAAGACGAAGACTTTCATTGTTGGCGCGGGAATAGCCATCAATAACGGTAATGGTCGTACCAAAAATACACAAAAAGGCAATAAAGGCAATCAAGAGCCGAGACCAATTTCCGATAGCATAGGCATACATGCTGATAAATTGCGCAATGTAAGCTGCGCTGGCACCTTTGACAGGTTCGCCAGAACCAAACTGAATCAAAGCTCCCAAAGCCAAGAAGATGAAGGCAAGGATGGCTGTGCCGATGTAACCGACGTTAAAGTCAAGCAAACCGTCTTTGTAGGTGACCTTAGTCGTCCGGCGTTTTTCAACAGACCACATGGAATTAATCGCTGATATTTCAATAGGTGCAGGCATCCAGCCCATCAAGGAAACGATGAACGGCAGGGCGCTTAACCGCCATGGCGACGGTGCCTGAAAATCAGGCGCCAGCTCTCTGTGTTTGAAAACAGCAATAATGACGGCCAAAGTCGTTGCCAAAGTCAAAGAGATCATGACAAACTTAGACAGGCTGTCAAGAAACTTATAACCGCCAATCAAAAGCATAGCCCAAGTGACAACAATCAAAATTGTTGTCAGCTGTGAAATACTCAGACCAAATCCATGCGGAAAAATATTATATAAGATAGCAGCCGCTAAAATACCTACCGCAGCAGTATTAACAACAGCTGAAAAAATATTCATAATAAAGAATACCCAGAGGTAGAAAGACCCTTTTTCCTTATAGCCTTCAATCAGACTTTTATTATTTTGCAGGGTGTACTGTGAACCGAATCTAAAAAACGGGTATTTAAATAAATTAACCAAAAGAATAATAATTGCCAGCTGCCAGCCGTAAATAGCTCCTGCCTGTGTTGAAGAGACAATATGTGACCCTCCGACTGCTGCTGCGGCCATCAGTACTCCCGGACCAAATGCTCGGAATTTTTCTCGCCAGGTTGTTGACTGTTCCTCAGTGTTTTCTACCATAAATGTTCTCCTTATTTATTTATAATTGTCAGATTTTTCAGAATCTGATATACAATTATTATAACACCGATTCTAAAGCTGTCAAGAGGATTTTCAGAAAAGTTCAACGCTGCCATCTAAATGAATCATGGCCACCCGTCTAACGGATGACCATGATTCAATATTAATTGGCAATTAGAGTGATATTTGATTATAAGACTGACGAAAGGCTTTTTTGACTTTCTTAGGTGCTTTTTTAAAATCAACTTCTCCTTCGTAACTGCCATGAACAATCGTTCTGGCTGTTGCTCCGGCATCTGTACAGGTCACCAGAGTAATTTCTGTCTGACCAGGGGTATCATTTATAACCTCGACATGCTCGGGTGTAACTGTTTTTACTTCACTGATGACGTAAGTGTAAATTTTAGTTTTGTCAGTAAGGTAAATCTTCATTCCATTTTGGGCACGTTCCAACGGTGAAAAGAGCATCTGAGAAGATCCTGTCATCCCAAAAACATGGTGGCTGGCCAGAGCATAATTATTTTGCCCCATAGCCTGATTCTCTTTCATCGTACCGGCACCATAGGTCAGTCCGACATTATCTAGCCCTTTAAAAATCGGCAGATTGATTTTCAAATCCGGAATCGCAATACCGCCGATGACCGGCAGTTTCTGCGCCGCCATCTGCGCTGCTAAAACTGACTCGGTGCTGATTGATTCAACTTTGTTAAAATCAAAGGAAGAGTCGGCATTTTTATTTTTTTTGATATCTTCCTTACTGACCTTGCTGACCTGATATTTATTGGTATTCCATGCAATCAGGCTGTTTCTGATTGGGGTATTAAAAATTAATGCCAAACCAATCAAAAGCAGGAGAAGGAAGAAAAAAGTGCGAAGGAAATGCCGCTTTTTTCTGGGTTTTCTCTTGTTATTCATTGACTTTCTACTCATTTTCATCACCATCAGAAGCCGTTTCTTCTGCTGCTTCTGGTTTTACAAGTGCAAAGGTAACAATTTTTGCCTGCTTATCCAGGCGCATGACCTTAACTCCCATGGCCGAGCGGCCTGTTTGAGAAATATTGGCGACACTTGTACGGATAATCACACCGGTATCCGTAATAACCATGATATCCTCATCGCCGTTAACCGTCACTAAGCCCGCAAGAGGACCGTTTTTAGAAGTGATATTGGCCGTTTTGATCCCCTTGCCGCCGCGGCCCTTGGTCGGATACTGATCTGCAGGGGTTTGCTTACCATATCCTTTCTCAGTAATGGTTAAGACATCCTGATTGTCAGTGATGTGGGCAGCGCCGATAACCATATCCTGCTCACGCAGATTAACTCCTTTAACACCAGTAGCTGAACGTCCCATATTGCGAACAGCTGTCTCATTGAAACGAACGGAATAGCCTTGGCGTGTTCCGATAATAATATCGTTTGATCCATCTGTCAACAAGACATTGATGAGCTCATCGCCATCACGCAGATTAAGAGCCTTGAGTCCGTTTTGGCGGATATTGCCAAAGGCAGAAACGCTGGTGCGCTTGACAAGTCCCTGTCTGGTTGTGAAAAAGAGGTACTTATCATGGAAATCATCGGCTTTGACATTGATAATCGTCTGAATCGTCTCTCCCTCATCCAGCTTCAATAGATTCACAACCGGCAGCCCTTTAGCGGTACGTCCGTATTCAGGAATTTCATAGCCTTTCAGGCGGTAAACCCTGCCTTGATTAGTAAAGAAGAGCATAGAATCGTGGGTGCTGGTCGAAACCAGGTCAAGGACAAAATCATCATCATTGACGCCTGTTCCCTGAACACCGCGGCCGCCGCGTTTTTGGGCACGGAACTCGTCTTGTCCCAGACGCTTGATGTAACCCTTGTTAGATAAGGTAATCAAGACATCTTCTTCTTCGATCAAATCTTCGTCTTCCAGTGACAGGACTTCACCAACCATGAGTTCTGTCCGGCGGTCATCAGCAAACTTCCGTTTGATCTCTTCCAGCTCTTCCTTGATAATGGCGATGACACGTTCTGGTTTTGCCAAAATATCTGCCAAATCAGCAATCAGAGCCAGTAGTTCATTGTATTCAGACTGAATTTTGTCTCTTTCCAAGCCAGTCAGGCGGCGCAGACGCATATCAAGAATAGCCTGACTTTGCCGTTCTGATAAATCAAAGCGGCTCATCAATTCTGCCTGCGCAATGGTATCAGTCTCGCTGCTGCGGATGATTTGGATAACTTCATCCAGATGGTCAAGCGCAATGAGCAGACCTTCTAAAATATGCGCGCGGCTCTCAGCCTTAGCCTTATCAAATTCTGTCCGTCTGACAATGACTTCTTTTTGGTGGGCAATATAATTATCTAAAATTTGTCTCAAAGACAGGATTTTTGGCACACCATTTTCAATGGCCAGCATGTTAAAACTAAAGTTTGTCTGCAAGCTTGTCAGCTTAAACAGATTGTTCAAAATAACGCTGGCGCTGGCATCCCGACGGACTTCAATAATGAAACGGACACCTTCGCGGCTCGATTCGTCACGAACAGCGGTAATGCCTTCGACACGCTTTTCCTGCGCCAGACGGACGATATGTTCATGAACCTTAGTCTTATTGACCATATAAGGGAATTCCGTCACAACAATACGTTCCCGGCCAGATTTGGTCTCTTCAATTTCAGTGCGGGCCCTAAGGACAATCGTACCCTTACCGGTATCATAAGCACGATGAATGCCTGACTTGCCCATGACAAGCGCTCCTGTCGGAAAATCCGGACCGGGCAAAACTTCCATCAGTTCGCGTGTCGTAACATCAGGCTTGTCCATGACCAATTTCACAGCATCAATGGTCTCTCCCAAATTGTGAGGTGGAATGTTGGTAGCCATACCAACCGCAATACCGGTCGCCCCATTTACCAAGAGATTTGGGAAACGCGACGGCAGAACCAAGGGTTCGCGCTCACTGCCATCATAGTTATCTGCAAAATCGACAGTATTTTTATTGATGTCACGCAGCATTTCAAGCGCAATTTTGCTCATCCGCGCTTCTGTATAACGCTGAGCTGCAGCACCATCTCCGTCCATAGAGCCAAAGTTTCCGTGACCGTCAACCAGCATGTGGCGGTAAGACCACCACTGAGCCATCCGAACCATGGCTTCATAAATCGATGAGTCCCCATGCGGGTGGTACTTACCCATGACATCACCAGTAATACGCGCTGATTTTTTATGCGGCTTGTCCGGCGTAACACCTAGTTCGTTCATTCCGTATAAAATGCGGCGGTGAACTGGTTTCAAACCGTCGCGGACATCAGGCAGAGCACGAGAAACAATAACACTCATAGCATAGTCAATAAAACTCGTTTTCATTTCACTTGTTAAATTAACATCTACTAAATTTCTATCTTGCATTAAAAAATGCTCCATTTCTAGTCTAAAACTCCTTTATATTATACCACAAAAAATGCTCTTTTTCAGCTATTCTACTATAGTTTTCCGTTAACAAAGGAAAATACTAGTGACTTTTTTAACAAAAAGTGTTAGAATAAATTCGTATAAAATATATACTTAATAAATTATAAGGAGATGTTTAGAACATGACTGCAACTAAACAACATAAAAAAGTCATCCTTGTCGGTGACGGTGCTGTAGGTTCATCTTACGCCTTCGCCCTTGTTAACCAAGGAATCGCTCAAGAACTCGGAATTATTGAAATTCCTCAGCTGTTTGAAAAAGCTGTCGGAGACGCTCTTGACCTTAGCCACGCACTTGCCTTCACTTCACCAAAGAAAATTTACGCGGCTAAATACGAAGACTGTGCGGATGCTGACCTTGTTGTCATTACTGCAGGTGCACCTCAAAAACCGGGTGAAACTCGTCTTGACCTCGTCGGTAAAAACCTTGCGATCAACAAATCGATCGTTACACAAGTGGTTGAATCAGGCTTTAAAGGAATCTTCTTGGTTGCTGCCAACCCAGTTGACATCTTGACGTATTCAACATGGAAATTCTCAGGTTTCCCTAAAGAACGCGTTATCGGTTCTGGTACATCTCTTGATACTGCTCGTTTCCGTCAGGCTCTTGCCGAAAAAATCGGGGTTGATGCTCGTTCAGTCCACGCCTACATTATGGGTGAACACGGCGACTCAGAATTTGCCGTTTGGTCTCATGCCAATGTAGCCGGTGTTAAATTGGAACAATGGCTGCAAGACAACCGTGATGTTGATGCTGAAGGTCTCGTAAAACTGTTTGTATCCGTTCGTGATGCTGCTTATTCAATCATCAACAAGAAAGGTGCTACTTTCTATGGTATCGCTGTAGCCCTGGCTCGTATCACTAAAGCAATCTTGGATGACGAAAACGCTGTTCTTCCGCTTTCAGTCTTCCAATCAGGCCAATACGAAGGTGTTGAAGATGTCTTCATCGGACAGCCTGCCATCGTTGGTGCACACGGTATCGTTCGTCCGGTAAACATTCCGTTAAATGATGCTGAATTGCAAAAAATGCAGGCCTCTGCTAAACAGCTGAAAGCAATCATTGATGAAGCCTTCTCAAACGAAGAATTTGCAGCTGCAGCCCGCAACTAAACATTCTGTTATAACTATAAAAAGGAAGCTGAACATCAGCTTCCTTTTTTATGGGACAGGCAGACATAGCTGCTCCGCTATCACCCGAAAAAGGATTATATTATGCATAAAATCAGTCTTGCTGTTCTTTCACGCCTTGGCTAAAGAAAAAACTTAGTGTTTCCAATTCTGTCAGCAGCATTATTGCTGCTGCGCTGTCAGCTGCAACAGTGATAAGCTCTGAAAAAGAAAACACTAAGCCTGCAGCCCTTTTACTTTAAACAGTATAAAGGCTTTTTTCCAATATACTATTGACTGTAGTAAGTTTTGCTGACAACCGTCCAGCCATTGCCGGCGCCGTCTGATGATTTTTCTAATTCGCCTTCTGCATTGATGCGATAACGGGCAACAGCCGGACTGACATTAGGATCTGCTCCTGCTTCTTTCATGGCATCCGTATCATGGTTTTCTCTGACAATCGCATAAACTAAGCCATCAGTCTCTGCTTTCCAGCTTTCGATGGTATAATCATCTTTTGTGAAACGATTATCATTGAGGCTGTCCAGATAATGGGCAATAACCCAGTTTTCAACTTGCTGTGTTGTCAGGTTTTTGGTATCTACTTGAGGATCTTCTTTCTTATGAGACTCAGACCTTTGCTGTGAAGAGGCTCCCTTTGTCAGCCGATAATCAGAATTAGTTTTTAAGGGTTTAGAATAATCAAATTCTGCATTTCTGTGCGTCTGCCAGACGAGAGGTACAATATAATCCTCTCCAATATAAATGCCATAAGCATATTTGACACCTGCTCCTCCAAGCTGAGCGCCTGGGACTAAGGCCGTTGCTTCTGAACCTTGAACCAGATGATAGAGATAGGTGTTGTTTCCGACCTTCTCAAGACTGCTAATCTGACTAGTATAAGTGTTTGAATCTATTAGTGTTTTAACAGTTCCATCCTCTGTAAAGATCATTGTCACGTCACTTTGCATGTAGCTGATGTAACCCGACCAAGTGTCAAGTAAAGACCGAGGAAAAACAGCCGTATCTTTTTCATTAAGGTCTTCTCTGCTGGATTTAGTTGTACTTGTTTTTGAACTTTTGTTTTTCTTGGCTTCTGAACTGGCAGCGGAATGATGGCTTCCTTGCGAAGAGATAGCAGTAGACGTCGAGCTGTCCTTCAAAAACATCAAGAATAAAACCATGATGATAACACCTATAGCAGCAGCTGCTGCCAAGAGATAATTTAAAAAGCGTTTTTTCTGAATCAAAGTTTTATAAGAAGTTTCATATTCCTGCAGCAAAAGAAGAATTTCCTTCCTCAGCTTTAGATCATTTTCCTGTTCTAAAGCAGTCTTAAGCCGAGCAATTTTAGTTTTGAGAGCTTCTTCCTGCGTCTGCTTATTTCTTGCTTGCGATTTGCCGTCTTTTCGTTGCTGTCCAGCCATATCAAAAGCCTCCTTTTGCACCTTTTATTATATACTATTCGCTCTTAGGCGACAATGTCTGCAATAGAAAAGTTTCCGGCAGATAAAAGGGACGCCTGCTATCATTTTGCCTTTCTTTATCAAAGCCAGCAAAAAAGAGCTTGGAACAAAGTGTTCCAGCTCTAAAATGAGTATTGCGATGCCAGTGTGAGTAAGATTAACTGTGGTCACACCTCACTCCTTCACAGATAGAAAATCTGTTTGTACTGGCAAATAAGGCCAAACAGCTGACAGCAACTCTAATCAGCTGCGCGAAGGCGAAACCGCAAAATTGATTGTTAGCAAATAGGATGAACCTTACGCTCATTTAGCATTGAGTGCTGCCTTTGTGATGTAGTTATAAGGCTGATTGAAATGAGGAAGGAAGAAGAAATCTAAGAGAGCCAACCGATCAATAGTAACCTTCTCCTGAATGGCCAGTGAAAACATGTGGATTCCCATTGACATATCCTCCTTAGATGCCATTTGTGCACCGAGAATAAGGCGGCTGTCCTTGTCATAGACAATCTTAAGAGTAACCGGATAGTTATCGCGCTCAATAAAGCTTGCTTTTTGAGAATCTGTAAATTCCGTTACTTCTGGATTGTAGCCAAACCGTTTAGCCTTTTCAGCTGTCAAACCAGTTGATACCATGTTAAGTCCAAAAATCGAAATACCATTTGAACCTTGTACGCCAAGAGATTCCAACTCATGACCGGCTGCATTATGACCAGCTACAATACCTGAACGCAGAGCATTTGATGCCAAAGCGATATAGTTGGTATCATTAATAGCATTATCGTAAACAGTGGCACAGTCCCCAACAGCGTAAACATCCGGCAGGCTTGTTTCTTGCTTTTTATTAACAAGGAAAGCCCCATTGCGGAAAGTTTCCAGCTTGCCAGCTCCAAGTGCAGTGTTCGGACGGAAGCCTACAGCTAAGATAACCATATCGACATCGCGGCTCGCCTTATCTGTCACAATACGTTCAACCTTGCCATCGCCTTCAATCGCTTTTACCGTTTCTCCAAAAGCCAATTGGATGCCGTGGTCTTCTAAGTTCTGACGCATCATATCTGAAAGGTCACGGTCATAATAACCAGCCAGACAGGTATCAACAACGTCAATTAAAGTCACTTCTTTACCAAGACGCTTGAAAGCTTCAGCCAGTTCTACACCAATATAGCCGGCACCGACAACAGCAACACGGTTGAGATTTTTACTCTTGTCCTGCAGTTTATTAATGACGTCTTCAGCATTTTGATAGAGTTTAACAAATTGCAGATTTTCAAGCGTAGCTTCAAATTCGCGGCTGCCTTCTTTAATCGCTGCTCCTTCAATAGGCGGTAAAATGGGGGTTGAGCCTGTTGCTAAGATGAGTTTATCATAGTTTTCCACATGCTCCTGACCATTGACCAAGGCAGTAACAGTCTTAGCATCGTAATCTATAGCTGTTACCGGTGATTCCATGTAGACTTTTGCACCTTTTGATTCCAGCATTTCTTTATCGGCATAGAAAAGCCCCTGAGGCCCTGAAATTTGCTTACCAATCCAAAGAGCCATTCCGCATCCTAAGAAGGAAATATTAGAATTTTGGTCGAAAACAACAACTTCGTTTTCACTGCCGTAATTATCCAAAATGGTATTAACACTGGATGTACCTGCATGGTTTGCACCAACAACAACGATTTTACTCATAAGTAAATCCTCTTTTCACTATAATCTAATTTAATTACCCTACCAGTATAACATGATATTGAAACGCTTACAAAGAATATGCTCACTTCTTCACTAAAAAATCACCCATCTGCATGAGTGATTTAAGCTTGTTATTTTGACTTAATGTAATTGACACCATCCGCCTTAGGAGCAACTGCCTGTCCAAAGAAAAGAGCCAATACCAAAATAGTTAATACATAAGGTGCAATTTGCAGATAGACCGTTGGAATCTTTGATAGGAAAGGCAATTGATTGCCAATAACTGCCAAACTTTGAGAGAGGCCGAAAAACAGACTTGACAGCATAGCTCCTATCGGATTCCACTTGCCAAAAATCATGGCTGCCAGCGCAATGAAACCTGGTCCTAAAATAGTTGTTCCTGCAAAGTTAACCGAAATAGACTGAGCGTAAATGGCTCCCCCTATTCCTCCTAAGAATCCTGAAATCATAACGCCCCAATAGCGCATCAGGTAAACATTGATTCCCAAAGTATCAGCAGCCTGAGGATGTTCACCCACTGAACGCAGGCGCAGGCCAAATCTTGTCTTGGTCAGGATAAACCAGGCAAAAACTGAAAAGAGAATGGCAATGTAGGCAACTAAGCTGGTTCCTTCAAAGAAAATCGGTCCGATAAAAGGAATATCCGATAAAATTGGAAAATCAAACTTGCCAAAAGATTGATGGATATTATCAGTCTGTCCCTTGTTATACATGGATTTAACAAAGAAAACCGCTAAAGAAGGTGCTAAAAGATTGAGAACGGTACCAGAAACAATATGATCTGCCCGAAAATTGATGGTAGCCGCAGCGTGAATCAAAGAAAACAGCAGACCGACCGCTCCGCCGACCAATGCTGCAAGCCAGGGCGTTGCTTTGCCGAAAGACTCAGCAAACTCTAAATTAAAGACGATTCCGGCGAAGGCACCCATAACCATAATGCCTTCAAGTCCTACATTAACAACACCGGATCTTTCAGAAAAGACACCGCCTATACTGGTAAAAATGAGAGGCGTCGCATAAACCAGCATGGATGATACTAAAAGAGCTAAAATACTTTCTAAACTCATTTTACTGACCGCCTTTCACTTGTTTTTTGGGTTTAATATAACGTTCGATAATATAGTGGGCACCAACAAAGAAAATAATCAAGGCAGTCACTACTTTAATCAATTCAGGCGGCGTTCCGACATGAGTTGCATCGCTGATACTCATACCCGGTGCTCCAACGCTGAGTGCCCCAAACAAGAAAGCAGACAGCAAGATGCCTATCGGTGAATTGGAGGCCAGAAGACTGACCGCCATTCCGTCAAATCCGATTGCCAGAGAGCTGGTTTGTACATAGACATTGCCGAAGGTTCCAAGTCCTTCAACAACACCGCCAAGCCCGGCCAGAGCTCCTGAGATAACCATGGATAAAACAATGGTTCTTCTGGCTGACATGCCTGCATATTCACTGGCGTGCGGGTTAAGACCGACTGAACGAATCTCAAAACCAAGCGTTGTCTTATTCAGCAAGTACCAAACAACTAAGATAGCAATAAGGGCTAAGAAAAAGCCAACATTCATCCGAGAATTATCTGTCAGTGCCCGCAGCCAGTCTGTCTGATAGCTGGCATTCTTGCCGACATAAATACTGGAGTCAGAATTGCGCATGATCTTTTTAGAAAAGCCATCCTGAATAATAGCATTGCCGATGTAGAGCACAATGTAGTTCATCATAATGGTGACGATAACTTCGCTGGTGCCGAGATAGGCTCGTAAAAATCCGGGAATAGCCCCGATAACACCGCCTGCTGCTGCCCCGATAAGGACTGTCATGATAAGCATAACAGGACGCGGTAAGCTGGGGTTAGCCAGAGCAAACCAGCCAGCCGCTATCCAGCCGGCATAGGCCTGACCTGACAAACCGATATTGAAGAAACCAGCACGGCTGGCAACGGCAAAACCAAGTGCAATCAAAATTAGCGGGCTCATTGCACGAAAGATTTCGCCGACATCTTTTAAACTGCCGAAAGCCTTTTGAAAGAGACCTTCATAAGCCCATACCGGATCATAGCCAAAAATAAGCATGATAATGGCACCCAGTATAATTCCTAAGACAACCGAAATCAGAGGAACGACAAGTTGTTGTGTTTTTTTAGACATTTGCTTCCTCCTTTTCAATACTTCCGCCGGCCATCAAAATTCCCAGTTCTTGTTTATTAGTGGTTTCCGGCCTTACAATGCCTTGAATTTTACCGTCGTGAATAACGGCAATACGATCAGATAGATTAAGTATTTCGTCCAATTCGAAACTAACCAGCAACACAGCTTTCCCTTTATCACGCTCTTCCATCAGGCGTTTATGAATATATTCAATAGCGCCGACGTCCAAGCCGCGTGTTGGCTGGCTGACAATCAGCAAATCCGGATCGCGGTCAACTTCACGGGCAATAATAGCTTTTTGCTGATTACCGCCTGACAGTCCCTTAGCCGGAACAAGTTCGCTGGCACCGCGGACATCAAATTCTTCCATCAGCTGACGCCCGTGTTCATTAATCTTATGATAATTCAAAACGCCGTTTTTACTCAGCGGCTGTTTGTAATAGGTCTGCAGAGCCATATTTTCAGCCAGCGTCAGCTCGAGGATCAAACCGTCACGGTGTCTGTCCTCAGGAACATGCCCTACGCTTAATTCTGTAATCTTGCGGGCTGAAAGTTTCGTCACATCCTGCCCTTTAATGGTAATGGTTCCTGATTTAATCTTACGCAGACCTGTAATGGCTTGAATTAATTCACTTTGACCATTGCCGTCAATGCCGGCAATACCGACAATCTCGCCGGCTCTGACATCCAAGGAAAGCCCCTTGACTGCAGGAATGCCGCGATTTTCATTGACTTCCAGATCTTTAATGGCTAAGGTTACTTCCTTAGGATTGGCAGCAGCTTTTTCAGTCGTAAAGGAGACCGAACGGCCAACCATCATTTCAGCCAAGTCTTGAGATGTCGCTCCTGCTACATCCACCGTTTCAATACTTTTACCGCGTCTGATAACAGTCACACGGTCAGCCACTGATCGAATCTCATCAAGCTTGTGCGTAATCAAAATAATGGATTTACCTTCTTTGACAAGACCTTTCATAATGCTCATCAATTCCTGAATTTCAGAAGGCGTCAAAACGGCAGTCGGCTCATCAAAGATCAGGATATCGGCACCGCGGTAAAGGGTTTTTAAAATTTCGACCCGTTGCTGAGCTCCGACAGAAATATCGGCAATCTTGGCATCAGGGTCAACAGCTAAGCCGTACTTTTCAGACAGTTCTTTAATTTCCTGACCGGCTTTTTTTAAATCTAAAATACCATTTTTAAGAATCTCATTTCCTAAAATAATATTTTCAGTCACTGTAAATGCCTCAACCAGCATAAAATGCTGGTGCACCATTCCGATGCCCAACTGGGCTGATTTAGACGGAGAATCAATCGTAACAGTCTTACCATTAATCGCAATCTCACCGCTGGTCGGCTCAAGCAAACCGGCAAGCATGTTCATCAAGGTTGATTTGCCAGCTCCGTTTTCACCAAGCAGAGCATGAATCTCACCTTTTCTAAGATTGAGATTGATATGATCATTAGCGACGAAATCGCCAAATTTTTTGGTAATTTCTCTCATTTCAATGACATGTTGCGTCATAGTACTTTCCTTTCAGAAATTTTATACTTCAGTAGAGAGCAGGATGTGATCGTGCGGTGACTCTATCCTGACCTCTACTGAGATACAAAGATCTCAGTGTTAAAAAGGCGACCGGCTGAGGTCGCCCTTAAACCCTTATTTTTCTGGAACTTTAATGTCGCCTGATACAATTTGTTTCTTAGCGTCATTTACAGCTTTTTTAGCATCATCAGATAAATTGGTTGGCGCAAGGTCAACACCTTTATCCTTAAGTCCGTAAGTTGTTACTTTACCGCCTGGGAACTTCTTATCCGCAGTGTTGTTTGAAATCAGCTGAACAGCTTTACCGACTTCCTTTAATGAAGATGCAAGGACAAAGTTAGATTTCTTACCGTCTTTAGAAGTGTATTTCCCTTCAGCAGCTTGGTCGCGGTCAACCCCGATAACCCAAACTTTTTTAGATTCATTTTTCTTTTCATTCAAAGCTTTGGCTTCGCTGAAGACACCTGCACCTGTACCGCCTGCTGCCTGGTAAACAACGTCAGCACCGCCGGCATACTGAGCAGCGGCGATTGTTTTACCTTTAGCCGCATCGCCAAATGATCCTGCATAGTCCACTTGAATTTGGATAGATTTATCGACAGATTTAACACCGGCTTCAAAACCTTTTTCAAAACGAGTGATAACTTCTGATTTAACACCGCCTACAAAACCAACTTTTTTGGTTTTTGTTGTTTTAGCAGCCGCAATTCCTGCAAGGTAGGCTGCTTCATTATCAGCAAACGTAACGCTGGCAACATTGTCTTTGTTTTCGATGACATCATCAATGATAACATAATTAACGTCTTCATTGTCAGCCGCTGTTTTTTCGATGGCATCATGCAGCGCATAGCCAATACCAAAGATTAATTTATAGCCGCTTGATGAAGCAGTATCAAGGTTGGTAGCGTAATCAGATTCATTAGCTGATTGGAAATAATCAAAACCATTTCCCTTGCTGAGACCCTTGTCTTTGCCCCAAGCCTGTAAACCTTCCCATGCTGATTGGTTAAATGACTTGTCATCAACACCACCAGTATCAGTTACAATAGCAACTTTTAAATCTGTTTTGGCCTTGCTATTGTTTTTAGCCGCGCGATTGCCGCAGGCTGCAAGTCCTAATACTGCTGCAGCAGTTAAACCTAAACCAACAATTTTCTTGTTCATAAAGATGAACCCTCCTAAGTTTTATATACAACAAATGTTGCCAAAAAATTAACATTAAACCTAAAGGCTTAACAGACCAATAAAAACAGCTTTACCTTAATTCTGTAAACGAATAAGGCAATAACTCATCGACCGTCATCACGACCGTCTTACCATCCTTAGCAATCAAGGTAACCTGAGCGGTTGGCTCAAAAAATTCAGCCATCACCTGCCGGCAGGCACCGCACGGAGAAATCGGCTCCTCAGTTTCGCCATAGACAGCTATCTCTTCGAAGTCACGGTGGCCTTCAGAAACAGCCTTAAAAATAGCTGTCCGCTCACCGCAGTTGGTAAGACCGAAACTGGCATTTTCAATATTACAGCCCAGATAAACATCACCGGACTTGGTTTTGACCGCGGCCCCAATAGGGAAATGAGAATAGGGCACATAGGCATTTTGGCTGGCTTTTTTAGCAAGAGATACTAAATCAGTAGCCACCTTTTGCTTCTCTCCCTTCAACAATGGCAATTCCGGCAGATGTCCCGATTCGGGTTGCCCCCGCTTCGATGAAGGCCTGAGCATCTTTTAAGGTACGTGCTCCGCCAGCCGCCTTAACACCGAATTCAGGTCCCACTGTCTGACGCATGAGCCGAACATCTTCAACTGTGGCGCCTCCCGTAGAAAAGCCGGTTGATGTCTTAACAAAATCTGCTCCTGCTGCCTTAGCCGCCTGACAGGCCCTAACCTTTTCCTCATCAGTCAAAAGACAGGCCTCAATAATAACTTTAACCAGCTTGTCTCCGCTGGCTTCAACAACTGCTCGGATATCTTCTTCGACAGCATCAAAGTTCCCGGATTTTGCCTGCCCGATATTGATGACCATATCAATTTCGTCGGCTCCGTTTTTAATGGCATCCTTTGTTTCAAAGGCTTTGACCGCACTGGTCGTCGCTCCCAGAGGAAAACCGATAACGGTACAAACCTTGACATCACTTTCTTTGAGAGAAGCAGCTGCATAAGAAACCCAGGCAGGATTGACACAGACACTGGCAAAATGATAGTGCTTAGCCTCTTGAATGAGCTGGTCAATTTGGGCCTGAGTGCTTTCTGGTTTTAATAAAGTATGGTCAATATAGCGATTGATTTCCATGTTACCCTTTCTTAACAATTAAGTAATGATTCTTAAAATCTCATTTACTCTCAATTCTTCCTTATCTATTTTAACATTTTTTTTGAATTCTGTAAGCATGTTTTCAGATAATTTTTCATTGGAGTAAACCCTGGCAATCAGATCTCCTTTTTGAACGGAATCCCCAACTTTTTTCTCAAAAACAATGCCTGTTTCATAGTCCAGTTTATCTGTTTTAACTGCTCGGCCGGCTCCCAGACGCATTGCAAAAAGCCCAAATGCCAAAGCCGGCAGCTCTTTGATATAGCCTTCTTTGTCTGCAGCAATTTCAGTGATAACAGGTGCTGATGACGGACGGTACAAATCTGCTAAGTCGCCTCCCTGACAGACAACCATCTCTTCCAGTTTTTTAAGAGCTTGACCGTTCGTTAAATGCTCGCGAATAGCTGTCAGACTCTTTTGCTTTCCGGCCAATTCTAACATCAGCTGGGCCAGCTCACAGATAAAATCGGTAAGATCTTGACGTCCCTGTCCCTGCATGATCTGCAGAGCCTCTAGAACTTCTAAGCGATTCCCAATTGCCTGACCCAGAGGCTGGCTCATATCCGTTATGACAGCGATTGTTTGCCGTCCCATTTCCTTGCCCAGAGCAACCATGGTCTTGGATAAGGTCTCTGCTTCTTCCAGCGTCTTCATAAAGGCACCGTCACCGACAGTGACATCAAGCAAAATGCGGTCGGCCCCCGCAGCAATTTTTTTGCTCATGATGGAGCTTGCAATCAATGGAATAATGTCAACAGTCGCTGTCACATCACGCAGGGCATAGAGCATCTTGTCTGCCTTGACCAGATTGTCGGACTGCCCGATGACCGCTAAGCCAATCTCCTGAACTTGCTTGATAAAGTCTGCCTGTGAAAGCTCAATGCGATAACCCTTAATTGACTCCAGCTTATCAAGAGTTCCGCCAGTGTGACCCAGACCGCGGCCGCTCATTTTAGCAACCGGCACGCCAAAGCTCGCAACCAGCGGCACCAGTATCAAAGTAACCTTATCACCGACACCGCCGGTTGAATGCTTATCCACTTTGACACCAGAAATAGCTGACAGGTCAATTTGCTCACCCGAATTAACCATGGCCATAGTCAAATCATGTGTTTCTCTGGTTGTCATTCCTTTAAAATAAACAGCCATCGCAAAGGCTGACATCTGATAATCAGGCACGCGGCCGTCAGTATAGGCTGCAATAAGCCAATTTATTTCCTGTGTCGTCAATTCATGACCGTCTCGTTTTTTCTGAATTAAATCAACTGCTCTTATCATCTAACCACCAAGAACGCAATGAAAAGAGACTGACTTTTATTACTACAGTCAACCTTTTTGTTCGTTCTTATTCTCCTTCTTTCTCACTTCTAAGGACGTAATAGCCCTTGTCTCTTTTTAAAACAGCAGCATTGCCAAAAACCTGCTCCATCTTCGCCTTAGCGCTGGGAGCTCCTTGTTTTTTCTGAATGACAATGGTTAAGCTGCCGCCTGTATTGAGATGCTCCATGCTGCCTTCAATAATAGCATGAACAACCTCTTTGCCGGCTCTGATAGGAGGGTTGCTGATGACAGCATCAAAACACCCTGAAACATTTTCGTAGGTATTTGACTGAAAAATAGTGGCATTGACCCCATTTTTTTCAGCATTTATTTCGGCTAAATCAAGCGCCCGCCTATTAATATCAACCATGGTCACTTCAAGGCCATAAACCTTAGCCAGAGAAATCCCTAGAGGGCCATAACCGCAGCCCACATCAAGCAAGGTTTTTTCCTTTTTAAAATCAAAATTGTTTAAGAGAACCTGACTGCCGTAATCAACCATTTTTTTGCTGAAGACACCTGAATCGGTTAAAAAGCGGAAGGTTTCTCCCAGCAAATGGACATCTATTTCTTTTAGTTCATGCTTGCTGTCAGGATTTTCTGTATAGTACATGTTGTTCATCGTGTTTTGACTCCTGTTTTACGCTAATCAATTTTAGCACACTTTGAAACGGTTTTCAATTCAATGTGGTATAATGTTCTTCAAAGGAGTATTTCATGGCAAACGAGTTTATTAATTTTGAAAAAATTTCCCGTCATACCTGGCAGCACCTGCATCAAAAATCACAGCCGCCTTTAAACGAGGCAGAATTAAATTCCATCAAGAGTCTCAATGACCAAATCAGTATTCAGGATGTCACCGACATTTACCTGCCCTTGGTCAGTCTGGTTAAGATTTACAAAAAAGCTCAGGAAAACCTCAGCTTTTCTAAAAGTATTTTTCTGCAAAAAGACCTCAACAACCGTCCCTTTATTATCGGAGTTTCAGGTTCTGTTGCCGTAGGCAAATCCACTACCAGCCGCCTTTTGCAGCTTTTGCTGGCAAGAACCTTTAAAAATTCCAGTGTTGAAATGGTTACCACCGATGGTTTTTTGTATCCCAATGCTGTTCTTTCTGCCAAAAACATGCTGAATCGCAAAGGCTTTCCTGAAAGTTACGATATGGAACTTCTGCTCAACTTTCTCGACAGCATGAAAAACGGACAGACTGCAGAGATACCGGTCTACTCACATGAAATTTACGATATTGTACCGGGTCAAAGACAGACTCTTGCAGCACCTGATTTTTTGATTGTGGAAGGTATCAACGTTTTTCAAAACCCCGTAAACAATCGGCTTTATATGAGTGATTACTTTGATTTTTCGATCTATATTGATGCTGACAGCAAACATATTGAAAATTGGTACCTTGAACGCTTTTCAACCCTGCTGGATCTGGCTGAGAATGATGAAGAAAACTACTACCATCGTTTCTTAAAGATGGGAAAAAAAGGAGCTTTAGATTTTGCCAGAGAAATCTGGAAAAACATCAACCTCGTCAATCTGGAAAAATATATTGAACCTACGCGAAATCGTGCTGAGCTGATCCTCCATAAGGCGGATGACCACAAAATAGATGAAATTTACCTGAAAAAGTGATAAAGGCTTGTCAAATGCTCAGAATTTCTATATAATGATATAGTTATCATTATTTGGAGGTAAAGACATTGGCAAATATTAAATCTGCGATTAAGCGTGCTGAACTCAACGTTAAACAAAATAACCGCAATTCAGCTCAAAAATCAGCTATGCGTTCTGCTATTAAAGCTTTTGAAGCAAACCCAACTGAAGAACTTTTCCGTGCTGCTTCTTCCAGCATCGATAAAGCTAAATCAAAAGGGCTGATTCATAAAAACAAAGCAAGCCGCGATAAAGCACGCCTTGCACGTCAATTAGCTAACTAAGAAAGCTGGAATATCTTCCGGCTCTTTTAGTTTCCGCCAAACCAGCTTGATTATATATCACAGCATTGTAAAAACACCTCTGGGGAGCTCCAATTTACTGGAATTCTTCAGAGGTGTTTTTTATCCTGTTTATTGGGGTTAGTGAAAACTCACGGGTTTTATTTACTGGCAGGCAGACGAACTTCAAAAATAGCTCCCTGCGGCTTCTTATCTTTAACGATGATACTGCCCTTTAAGCTATCAGTAATTTGTTTAGCCAGAGACAAGCCGAGACCAAAACCGCCTTTTTGCCGGGTCCTGGCCTTATCAACACGGTAAAAGCGATCAAAAATTCTCTTTTTGTCTGCATCTGAAATTCCCTGACCGCTGTCAGCTACCGAGAAAATCAAGCTGCGGTCGGTTGTTTTAACATCTATCCAAATTTCCCCCTCCTGATCCGTGTATTTGACCGCATTATCAAAAAGAATGGTCATTAATTGCTTGAGCAGGGTTTTGTCTGTTTTAATCTGACGGCCGACCTTATTTGTAATGTGCAGCCTTTTACCGTTTTCCTGTGCGATCATGGCATAATTTTTAAAGGTATCATCAAAAAAGCTAGGGTTAACCTCCGTTATTTCAGGTTCAATACCGTCATCACGGCGCGCCAGATTAAGGAGATTGGTTGTCAGCATCCTCATATTTCTGACTTCTTCCAAACTGGAGGCGATGGATTCTGAGGATTCTAAAATAGTAGCCTCAGGCTTTCTAAAAAGGCTTTCCAAGCGATTTTGCAAGACCGCCAGCGGTGTCCGCAGTTCGTGACTGGCATTTTCCACGAAAGATTTCTGCTTTTCGTAATTCTCTAAAATAGGCTTGCGGCTCCATTTAGCTAAATAGACACTGGCAATAACTGAAATCAGCCAAAAAACAATCATAACGCTGATAATAATCGTCACATAACGTCTGTTAGCTTCCTCTAGCTGAGTCGTGTTAATAACAATCGTTGCAAATTTTACCTGCGGGTAAAAATCATTAGTCACTTTAACCGTGACAGTCCTATATTTTTCTGTTTGGCCATAAATATTCTTGGCCTTTTGCTCGGTAATAGCACCTAGATTATTCAGCTTAGGATGAATGCGGTATAAGGGTGAAAAAGCATTGATATTATTGACGACCTGACGTTTTTTGTTATAAAGAATCGTATCCGTATTGGCAGCCATTTGTCCATCTGGTTTGATTTTAAAGGGAGATTCTGCGTTGTTGTCGCTAATAGCATCATCAATCATGGTATTTCTGACCATAGCCATATTGACATAATCGTCAATATTTTTAGTTGCTTTTTTGAGACTGGCATCAACCGAAGAATAGATACCAAAGCGCATGACTTGTATGATGATCACCGTCATCACAAAGAATATGCCCGTAAATACACCAAAGAAATGGGAGAAAAAGGAGGCATTTTCTCCGTACTTGTTTTTTTGTCTTAGTTTAATTAGCATCCTTCAAAATATATCCTACGCTGCGCAATGTCTGCAAGTTCTTTCCAAACTGAGTATCTTTGAGTTTTTTTCTGATTTTAGACACATAGACCTCGACGACAGAAATTGTTGTGTCACTGTCAAATCCCCAAATTCGGTCAAAAATCTGTGATTTAGGCAAAATAACATTCTGATTCTGCAGAAAATAAACCAGCAAATCGAACTCCTTGCCCAGCAGCTCAACTTCCTTACCGTTTACTTTGGTCGTATTGGTCGATGTATCTACCGTTAAATCACCGTAAACAAGACTTTTATCGGTATACTTCCCTGAGCGCTTAAGAAGAGCTTGAATACGCATTTTCAGCTCTTCTAAATAAAAAGGTTTTGTCAGATAATCATCGGCGCCCAGTTCAAAGCCGTGTCCCTTATCATCTAAGCCTTCTTTAGCGGTCATAATTAAGACAGGTGTTGTAATCCCCTTCTCGCGCAATTCCTTCAAAACCTGAAAACCGCTCTTCTCGGGCAGCATCAAGTCCAATAAAATCAAATCATAGACGCCGCTTTCAGCCTCATAAAGGCCCTCTTCTCCATCAAAAACCTGCATAACATCAGCAAAATCATCCAGAAAGTCAAAGATGGAATTTGACAGGCTTAAATCATCTTCTACTAATAATATCTTTATCATGTTCCGCTCCTTTTCTTACTTTCTATTATAGCATGACTTAGAAGTTTTCGACTAATTATTTACAGGAGAGGAAATTCCTTTAAGTCAGCCGTTAGCAAGAGCCGCAATCAAGGCAGTTAAGGCAGATTTTGCTGCCAGCGAGAGAAAAATGGGGTTGGTGAATACTTTTTTCATAGATAGACCTCTTCTTTCTTTCAGCATAAACTCAGTCTAACCTATCAGTCTTAAAAGAGGCTTAATGAAAAATAATAGTAAAAAATACGACTGTTTGAAAAAACTCAATGAGGATTTACGAATAGTTATATTGCAACAGCAGATATAGTGCATTACAGAGAAAGTAAAAAATATCTTAGCAGAAAGATTGACACTGAATATTGTCATTCAAAAAATAAAAAGACTTAGTCCTGAACGATGCAGAACCAAATCTTTTGACTCTATAATATCTAAATAAGCTGATAAACCTGTTTGACTATCAGTAACAGAAATAATGTTATTATTTTGTGATACTGTATAGCCATCAACATTATATGTATCCGCATATGTGGTATTTGCAATGATAAGGCAAATCATACTGTATAATAAGACGACAACAAAACCGAAGATATTTCGTTTCATTTTCATATCGCTACTCCTTCCTAAAATAAGAAATAAAAATCCCTAGACCTGCTATTCCAGCAATTACTAATATAGTATTCCTATTTTTTAATCCCCAAATTAATAAAAATATATCAATTAATAAAACAAATATAGATGTAAATAGCCTGATTTTACTCATATCCACCTCCTATAAAAGAATAATGTCACAGTAGTACAACCGGGGGGATACAATAAAGACTTTTTATGAGCGGTTTCTTTTAAAAGTCGTATCTGCCTTCCAAGACCTTAATAATGGTTTCATGTCTAATATCACTTTTTATATCTCCCCCTTTTGCCTCACTCTATCATAATGTCTATTTTTTATCAAACATATAATTTATTCCCAGTACGCTTTTTGAAAAGTTCCATTCTTTGATTTCACTGAAGGTAACCTTAAAGGCCTTCTCAGCTACCGAAAGTAAATTAGTTACTATTCGTAACAGTCTTGTTCTGAAGCTAAACTGGAGGCAATCAACAATTTCATCAAGAATGTCAAGAGTTAAGCCTTTTGCTTTCGTAATTTCAAGGATTCTAAAACTAAAATTTTCATCACCCTGATCATCAAAAAAGAGAAAACCAACTTGGTCTTCTCCATGTGTTAAGATCAATCACTCACTACAGTTGACAATGAGCTTTTACAGTTTAACATTTTTTATCTAACCTTACTTTTTAAACTCCGCAGTCTCTGGGACTGCCATTAAAAATGGCCTGTAACCGCCTGCCAAACAGCTGCTTTCTCTCTTTCAATCAGAGCCGTTCTGGCCGCTATGTCTTTGATTCCCATAGTAATATTGCGGCTGATAGCCAGATTATCCAGCTGCGGTTCAAAGAAAGCCTTGTATTCTCCTAGCCGCTGAGCGGTTTTAAAGATACTAGCCGGAATAATAACAAAGCTGTCAAAACTCATGTCACCGCCAAGCGTGTCTTTAATCCATTCCCAATTGTCACGTGCCCATCTCCAGAAGGCTTCCTGGGTGAAAGGTTCACTCAGGAAAAGCCTATACCAGAGCGATAGATCCTGAGGCTTAATAACGTCCTTGTTTTTCAGCTGACTCAAAATTCTCTCAAGCGTTGTTTGCGATTTGGTTTGCGCCAGAGCACCGGCCAGCTGCCTGCGGAAATTACCGTCATTGGTCAGCACATAAGTATCCAAGTAAAGTGTTACCAACTCATCCGTTTCAGCATGTTTGATTTGATTGGTCAAAACGGCGAGCCGAACAGCAGCTGGAATGGATTCGATATTGCCTTTGTGCCTTTCAAAAATTGCCTGCGCTTTTTCATTGGCATCAGGATCATCAGCGTAAATCATATTAGCCAAAACAATCTGACGAACCATCTCATCCTCGTCGCTTTCCTGATCCGATTTTTCAAAACCAAGACGCTGATAATTCGCCTGATAAACATCACGAACTAGGGATTTAAAATCTGATTCGATTTGGCTGCCTTCTTCTAAGAATCTCTCTATACCGGCCACCAACTGATGGCTTGCCGACATGACCATATAAGACGTTTCAGCTGACAGGTTTGACAAAAGCAGTACTAATTCAGCATAAGAAATCTGACCGCTTTCTGCCAACAAACGGCGCTCTTGAATGATTTGCAGTTTGGAAGTATTATCCAGACGGTCAAAGTCTGCTAAAACAGCCTCTAAAAGCTGACCATCATAATTGCTGATGTAGTGCGCAGTGTTGCCGGTATTTAAACGCAGCGGCCCCTTATCCTTATTGTCAGCCAGCAACTGACTAAAGTTAGGGATTTCAATGGACGCTTCTTCTAAGGTGTCAGGCAGACCAGACCAGTTGCTGTTGAGCGGAATTTGCCAGAGACGTCCAGCCTCTTCATAATCGCCAATAAAGAATTGTTTTTGCGAAATACGAAGTATGTCATCTTTGACAGCCAGCGTTACTAAAGGATAGCCCGGCTGTTCCAGCCAAGCGTCCATAAAGCTGGCAACATCTTTGCCGGAAGCAGCTGACAGAGCGTTCCAGAGGTCGCGTCCGACAGTGTTGGCATATTGATATTTTTCAAAATAGGTCTTCAAGCCAGCGGCAAAAGCCTCATCTCCCAGCCAGCGGCGAAGCATGTGCATCAAACGGCTGCCCTTAGCATAAACAATAGCCGCATCAAAAATGGTGTTAATCTCATCCGGATGATTAACAGTGACATGTACAGACTGAACACCATCTGTTGCATCGCGTTTGAGAGCATGCGGAACACCGCTTGTCTGGAAATCTTCAAAAATATTCCAGTCAGGTTCTATCGCATCAACAGCTACATATTCCATCATATTGGCAAAACTTTCATTGAGCCAGAGGTCATCCCACCATTTCATAGTGACTAAGTTGCCGAACCATTGGTGAGCCAGTTCATGTGCAATAACAAGTGCTACCTGCTGACGGCTGCTTGCTGTTGAATTTTCATCAACTAAGAGATAGACCTCCCGATAGGTAATCATTCCCCAGTTTTCCATGGCACCGGCAGAAAAATCCGGAAGAGCCAGATGGTAGGACTGCGGAATTGGATACTTAACACCAAAATATCCTTCATAAAAATCAATAACACGAACAGCGATATCCAGGGCAAAAGCAAGCGAATCACTGTTTTGGGCCTCAGTCGCAAAAACACCTACTTCTGTTCCATTCTTTGTGTAAGCTTTTTTCCCATGAAGACTGCCAAAGGCAAAGGCCAAAAGATACGAAGACATTCTAGGGGTTGTATCAAAGGTCCAGACACCAGTCTCCTCACGGCGGCTGATATTAATTTCGGGCATATTAGAGAGGGCGATATCGCCCTCTTCTTGGTCAAATTTCAGCGCTAAATCAAAGGTAGCTTTTGCTTCTGGTTCATCAATACTTGGAAATGCTTCACGGGCAAAGTGGCTTTCAAACTGCGTTGAAATAATCTCCTTTTTTACCCCGTTGACAGTGTAATAGGAAGGATAAATACCCGTCATATTATCTGTAATCTTACCTGCAAATTCCAATACCAGAGTCATGCTGCCGGTTTCAGGGAGTTCAATATGAACAGCCTCATGATCATTGTCCAGTTGGTAAACCAACTCAGTATTATCCAAAAGAACTGAGCTGATAGTCAAATTTTTCTGATGCAGCGAAATCACATTGTCAAGTGCTTCTCCGTTGATAGCTACATTGCCGGAGAAAGTTCTTTGCTGACGGTTAATGTCTAGAAAAATATTATAATTTTCAGGCACAAACTTTTCAATAAAGTGTTCTACAGATTCCATGTATCTCCCTTATTATTTCAAAATTTCTAAATCATTATTATATCACAATTCAATGATTTTTCCAGTTTTAAGATAGACAATCCATTCACAGATATTTCGAGCATAATCACCGATCCGTTCAAGATACATCAGTACCTGGAAGTATTCCTTGCCTGCAAAAGCAGCATCCGGAGTTTTCTTAATTTCTTCAACTGCCAGATTTTGAATATCCTTGAAATAGTTATCAATTATTTCATCGCTGGCTGCAATTTCATAAGCTTTTTTATCATCGCCATTGATGTAAGCATTCAAAGCATCTTCAACCATGCGCTTGACAGCCTTGCCCATCTCGCTAATCTTTTCTTCAACTACCAGAAGGCGCTCCTCACCCTTCATACGAATTGTCGCCTTAGCGATTGAGGAAGCATGGTCTCCCATTCGTTCAATATCACTTGAAGCTTTGAGGACTGTAATAACTGTTCTCAAATCATTAGAGACAGGCTGCTGCAGAGCGATAATTTCGAGAGATTTTTTTTCTAGTTTCGTTTCATACTCGTTTACCACATCATCATCAGCGATAACTTCTTTGGCCAAGTCGCGGTCGTGACTGACAAAAGCACGCACAGTCTTATTGATCTGTGCCAGCACTTCTGTACCCATCGCGTAAAATTGATTGTGTAATTTATCTAATTCTTCTTCAAATTGCGATCTTAACATGTTCTCATCTCTTTTCTATTATTATTTTTATCCAAACTTACCTGTAATATAATCTTCAGTTTCTTTTTTCTGCGGATTCAGGAACATTTCTTTAGTATTGCCGTACTCAATCAAATCCCCAGCAAGGAAGAAGCCCGTCCGGTCAGAAATACGCGAAGCCTGCTGCATGGAACGCGTAACGACAATCATCGTATATTTTTCTTTCAAATCATACAGCGTATCTTCGATTTTTCCCGCTGAAATAGGATCCAAGGCCGAAGTCGGTTCATCCAGCAGAATAATCTGCGGACTGGTTGCCAGAACTCTGGCGATGCAGACACGCTGCTGCTGGCCTCCGGATAGACCGATGGCCGAATCGTGCAGACGGTCTTTTACTTCATTCCAAATGGAAGCGCCATTTAGAGACTTTTCAACAGCCTCATCAAGAACCTTCTTATCCTTAATCCCCTTTAAACGCAAGCCATAAACAACATTTTCATAGATGGTCATCGGAAAAGGATTGGGCTGCTGGAAGACCATGCCGATTTCCTTGCGCAGCTCCACTGTGTCTGTCCGCGGACTGTAGATATTATGCCCATTGTACATGATAGAACCCGTGACCGTTACTTCCGGATTAATATCACCCATTCGGTTGATGGCGCGCAGCAAGGTCGATTTACCAGAGCCTGACGGCCCAATCAAAGCGGTGATTTCATTAGGATAGAAATCAATGGATACATTATTAAGTGCTTTCTTTTTACCATAATAAACAGACAAATCATTTACTTTTAAAATAGGTTCTGTCATTGCTTTCCTTTCTATCCAAAGTGTCCAGACACATAATCGCTGGTTGATTTCAACTTAGCATTTTGGAAAATATTATTGGTCGTATCATACTCAATCAAATCTCCCAAATAGAAAAAGGCTGTATAATCACTGGCACGGGCTGCCTGCTGCATGTTGTGCGTAACAATGATAATCGTATAATTTTTCTTTAACTCAAACATGGTTTCTTCCAACTGCATTGTTGCCACAGGATCAAGAGCCGATGCCGGTTCGTCCATTAAAAGAATATCAGGTTTCACCGCAATGGCCCGAGCGATGCACAGGCGCTGCTGCTGGCCTCCGGAAAGAGTAAAGGCAGACTTATGCAAATCATCCTTAACTTGCTCCCAAAGCGCTGCCTGTTTAAGAGAGGTCTCAACAATTTCATCTAAGACTTTCTTATCTTTGATGCCGGCACGCTCGTAAGCAAAGGTTATATTTTTATAGATTGATTTAGCAAAAGGATTCGGCCTTTGGAAAACCATGCCAATGTGCTTGCGCATTTCATAAACATTGATATTGGGAGCATTGACATCAATACCCTCATACATGATTTCTCCGGTTACCTTGGCAATATCGATAGTGTCATTCATGCGATTTAAACTGCGGAGGAAAGTTGATTTCCCACAGCCTGACGGACCGATTAAAGCGGTAATTTTGTTCTTTTCAAACTGCATATCAATCCCGTTGATAGCCTCGTTTTCACCGTAATAGACGTGTAAATCCTTGGTTGATAAAGCGAGGTTTCCTTCCGGAAAAGTAATAATATGCCTTTCGTTCCAATTATAATCTGCCATTTGTCCTCCTTTAGGCTGCTGATGTCAGCTTAGCATGCAGTTTCTTACCAATGTAGCGTGCTGACAAGTTAAAGATAAGGATAAAAACAAGTAAAACTGCTGCACTGCCCTGAGACACTTTAGTAGCATCCGGAATGGTTCCTTCACTGTTAACCTTCCAAATATGAACAGCCAAGGTTTCAGCCTGACGGAAAATGGAAATCGGACTCGTTGTACTAAGCGGATTCCAATTTCCCCAATCCAGAGCCGGTGCAGATTGACCTGCTGTATAAATCAGCGCTGCTGCTTCCCCGAAAATACGGCCGGAAGCAAGCACAATACCGGTTACAATTCCCGGAAGTGCTTCCGGAATAACCACATGAACCACGGTTTCCCAGCGTGAAATACCCAAAGCAAGCCCGGCTTCGCGCTGCGTATGATGGACATTTCGCAAGCTGTCTTCAATATTACGCGTCATCTGCGGCAAATTGAAAACAGTCAGCGCCAAGGCACCTGAAATAATAGAAAAGCCGTATTGAAACTGAACAACAAAGATGAGATAACCAAAAAGACCAACAACCACAGATGGCAGAGAAGACAGAATTTCAATACAGGTACGGATAAAATCTGTCAGGCGGCCCTTTCTAGCATACTCAGACAAATAAATGCCGGCTCCCATAGACAAAGGGATAGAGATAATCAGTGTTACGACTAAAAGAAAGAAGGAATTATAAAGCTGAATACCAATGCCGCCGCCAGCTTCATAGGAAGAGGAGACGCCTGTCAGGAAGTGCCAATCAATGCTGGGAATTCCCCGGACAAGAATAAAAAGTAAGAGAAATGCCAAAATGGCAATAATAATACCGGCAATGGTATACAAAATACCAGTAACTAATTTATCCAGTTTTTTAGCGTGCATAATTTTTCTTACCTTCCCTTGTAATAAATTTCATCAGCATATTAAAGGCCAAACTCATAATCAGAAGGACTAAGGCCAGTGACCAAAGAACATTATTTTGGACGGTTCCCATGACTGTATTTCCAATTCCCATTGTCAAGACAGAAGTCAGAGTTGCTGCAGGTGTTGTCAGAGAAGTCGGAATGACTGCTGAATTTCCGACAACCATCTGAATTGCCAGGGCTTCACCAAAAGCACGAGCCATACCGAAAACAACTGCAGTAAAGATACCTGGTTTTGCCGCATTTAAAATAACACGCCAAATGGTTTGCCAGCGGGTTGCCCCCATAGCAAGACTGGCTTCCTTATAGTGTCTGGGAACAGCTTTTAAACTGTCAACAGTCATAAAGGTTACAGTCGGCAAAATCATAACGAACAGGACAAAGACTCCGGATAAAATCCCGAATCCTGTACCGCCAAATAAGGTTCGGACAAAAGGCACAACAATCTGCAGACCAATAAATCCATAAACAACCGATGGAATCCCGACAAGCAGCTCGACAACAGGCTGAAGAATTTTAGCACCATACTTCGGTGAAATTTCAGTCATAAATACTGCTGCGCCAATGGCAAAAGGTGTCGCAATCAAAGCTGATAAAATAGTAACAATGAAAGACCCCATTATCATCGGCAGAGCTCCCAGCAAGGGTTTGCCGTCCGGTCCTTTAACATTAGGCTGCCACTCTTTTCCAAACAGAAATTTGAAAGGACTGATTTTATCCACAAAGAAGGTTGACAGACCCTTTTGAGCAACAAAAATAAGAATCATTGCAACGATAAGCACAATTAAAGCCAAACAGCAAAAGGTAATTGTCTTGCCAAATTTTTCTAAACGAGAATTTTTAGAAGGTGAGGTCAGCTTTTTAATCAGTTCTTGATTTTTCATGATTCCTCCATATATCAAGATAAGAACTTCGAAAAGCAATAAAAGCAGCTGAACCAGTCAGCTAAGTAGCTTTTATCCCTTTCACTTGTATATCATTATTTAGCCGTTACAGTGCCGTCTGCACCCTTAACAACTTTCATATCATTAACAGAAATATAACCCATTCGAGGAACGATGCTCTTTTGCACCTTGTCACTCATCATGAAGACCAAAAATTCTTTGGTTAAACCTTTGGCTTTCCCTTTGGTGTACATGTGCTCATAAGACCAAAGCGGCCAGTCGTTAGTGGTTACATTTTTTACGGTTGGTTTAAAACCATTCAATTTTAGAGATTTGACTGAGTTATCGACATAGGCAAAGGCCAGATAAGAAATCGCACCCGGCGTCTGTGAAACAATTGATTTCACCATACCGTTGGAATCCTGCTCCTGACTTTGTTTGGCATCTTTTCCATCCATGATGACACTGTCAAAGGTCGCCCGAGAGCCAGAGCTGGCAGCCCGGTTAATGATAGAGATTTCTAAATCCTGACCGCCCACCTGTTTCCAGTTGGTGTACTCACCGGTAAAAATTTTTTGCAGCTGTTCAACAGTTAAATTAGACACTTTCACCTTTTTGTTTGCGATAACAGCAAGTCCGGCAACCGCAACCTGATGGTCAACCAGTTCTTTGGCATTGATACCGTCTTTTTCTTCGGCAAAAAGGTCACTGTTGCCAATCTGAACAGCGCCTGACTGTACTTGCGAAAGCCCTGTACCAGAACCGCCGCCTTGAACATTGATAGTTTTACCTAAATGAGACTGAGCAAACTCGTCTGAAGAAGCCTCTACCAATGGCTGCAGGGCTGTTGAGCCGACACTGGTGATTGACTGCCCCTTATCAATCCAGCTGGAACAGGCCGTCAAACCTAAGCTGACAACAGCCAGCATTAAGGATAAAACTATTTTTTTCTTTCTCATTTACTTGCTTTCCTTTCCTAATCAATTATAACAATAAAATAAATGAAACGGTTTGCAATTGTAAAATTTTTTTAAAATGTATTCTATAACATTTACACTTGAAAACGAAGCCCCTTAGGGAAATAATTCTTTAACGTATTGCCTGTGACCTTGGCGAAACCTAAGCCATTCCCATTTATCAGAATTTGATACCAGCCGTTTTCATAATCTTTAGAGAGAGGCAGAACATTTCCAGAAACATAAGTTTTGAACTGTTCTACATCAATTTCAACAGACTGTACTACTTCACCCTTTTTTAAAGCCAGTCCCAGGGCAAAAGACGGTTCAAACCGGTTCTTCTTGAAGGTTCCTAAATGCAGGCCGTTTCTGGCGATTTTCAGCGTGGAGAGATTCGGCAGTCCCTGCGGAACTAAATAAAGCTGATTGCCAAAGGTTTGATAGAGACCTTCTAATTTAACCTTAAGATATTTATCAGCAAAAATCTGCCAAAGTTCTTCCTGATCTTTTTTCAAATAAGATTTAGCATTTTTGGATAGAAGAGACGGCTGAGCCCGCCGCTTATCCCGGAGTTTGGCTACAAACTGTCCTTCCCCTTTAAAACGATGGGGATACATCCGTGCAGCTTCGGGCATATCAATGCCTTCGGTCATCCCATTAATCTTGGGAACATCTTCCAGCTCCAAATAATCATAGTGTGAGAGGAGCCAGCGGATGATGTCTTCATTTTCTTCCGGAGCCCATGTGCAGGTTGAATAGACTAAACTGCCGCCAAAAGCCAGCATTTTTACAGCTTCTTGCAATATCTCTTTTTGAAGATCAGCACATTCTGCCGGATAATCTTCGTGCCAATATTGCATGGCAGCCGGATCTTTTCGGAACATTCCTTCGCCCGAACACGGCGCATCTAAAACAATAAGATCAAAATAATGTGCAAAGGTCTGAGCAAGATTTTTGGGACTCTCATTGGTAACAATGACATTTCTGGCACCAAAGCGCTCTACGTTTTCCACAAGAACCTTGCTGCGTTTTTTAGAAATCTCATTGCTTACCAAAATTCCTGTATTGTCCAAATAAGAAAGCAGGTGAGTGGTTTTCCCTCCCGGAGCGGCTGCTAAATCAAGCACCTTCATTCCCTTTGCAGGTGCTGCTGCCTGAGCAACCATCTGAGCAGCCGGCTCTTGAGAATAAACTAAACCCGAGACATGCTCAGCAGACCTGCCGGAAACCTTGCCATAATGCCCCCAGTCTGTGTTGGGAATCGGATTTTCAAATGAAATCTGGGTGCCTTTCAAAGGGTTTACTCGAAAAGCAGCCACGGCTTCTTCCTTGAAACTTGCGAAAAAGGCTTCAGCCTCGCTTCCCAAAATAGTGTGATATTTTTCTACAAATTTTTCAGGTAATGACATATTAACAATCTATCTTGTTCATATTACTTAATATATTTTTGAATTTCTTTTAATTTAGCCTGCGGGACAAACATGACCATCTGCCGGCTTTTATAGTCGGGTTTGTGACCGTAGAGATCAAGAACAGTATAGCCCAGCTTTTCTCCCATGATACTGCCTGCGGCATAGTCCCAAGGAGCAATATTAGAAAAGTAAGCAATAAAACGTCCTTCCAAGACGCGGCAAATACTGAGTCCGGCACTGCCAATCCCGCGAATTCCCAAGGTGCGGCGTCCTAAATCAGCTAGGCCCATAACATTTTGAGCACACATGGCACTGTTGCCGCCGATTAAAGAACGCTTAAAAGGTCTGTCTTGAAAAAAAGGCAGAGGTTTTCCGTTTGCAGTGACATCAAATTGGCCGCCGCCGCTGTAAAGAACATCGTTCATGACATCATAAATGAGGCCAAACTGACCGACACCGTTTTCATAATAAGCGATCATCACAGCAAAATCGCAGCCCTGAACAATAAAATTGACTGTTCCGTCAATTGGATCCAAAACCCAGACAGAGCCATCGTTGATATCTGATACAAGGCCATCCTCTTCTGCAAAGAAATGGTCTTCCGGATAAGCGCTGTGAATTTGTTTAACCATTAATTCCTGAACAGCCTTATCTAAATCGGTAACCAGATCATCAAAGCCTGACTTTTCTTCAATCACCAGATCATGTGCCATATTATCACGAATATAGCGCCCTGCTTCATAAATCAGTTCTTTTGCAAATTGAAATTTAGTTTCCAAGGGAGATAAATCCTTTCTCTTTAGCCTTTGCCGCCTGGACAGCACGGTAGACAGAATAGCCGCTGACTTTTTCAAACTCACGGTCGATTTGCTTTTCCTGTGATTTACTGCTGACAACATCCTTGTATTTTCTGTAGCCTTCCAGCAGGCGGGCTGCCTCAACCTTGCTTTCGTAAGCCTTTTCTACTAGGTTTAAAAAAGAAAGCACTGAGGCTATTTCTTCAGTGCTCCACGATAAATCTAAAGGATAAGAATAGTTTTTACTCATCTTCTTCCTCAGTTTCTGCTTTAATCGTTGCCTGACGCAGTTCTTGCTTGCGGTAATCTCGTGGTAAAAAAGCCCGAATCTCATCTTCATTAAAGCCAATCTGCATACGCTTATCATCCATAATAATCGGACGGCGAAGCAGGCTGGGATTTTTAGAAATAAGGTTAATCAGCTCAGAGACAGACAATTCATCCACATCAATATCTAATTTTTGAAAAACTTTTGAACGTGTTGAAATGATGTCTTCAGTTCCATTTTCGGTATAAGAGAGAATCTTCAGTAAATCATCGCGGCTCAGAGGACTCGTGATAATATTATGCTCTCGAAAGGCAACATCATGTTTATTTAACCAAGCTCTTGCCTTACGGCAGCTTGTACAGCTAGGCGATAAAAATAAGGTAATCATATCCTACCCCTTTATTCATACTTGCCTTTTATTATACAGGATTTTAAGTAACTTGGCTATGCTTTTCCCCAATTTAAGGCAAATTCTTTATCTGTTTCAAGCTGTTTAACTAAATCATCAATGCCATTAAATTTAATCATTTCGCGAATTTTATCCAGCCATAAAATTTCAATTGTTTCACCGTAAATGTCTCCGTCAAAGTCAAAAATATTGGCTTCTAAGCGCAGCTCCGTCCCGCCAAAGGTGACATTTTTGCCAATACTGGTCATCGAACGATAGCGTTTCTCACCCACCAAGACATCAGACACATAAACACCGTCTGCCGGCAAATAGGTCCGATCAATAGGCGCCAGATTAGCCGTTGGAAAGCCTATCGTCCGGCCTCTGGCATCACCGTGAACAACAATTCCCCTTGTTGAAAATTCGTAGCCTAAAAGCTGGTTGACTTGAGCAACATCACCCTGACCGATCAGCTGACGGACACGGGTTGAGCTGATTTTTTCCTGCTGATACTGTACCTCAGGCACCGTAACCACCTGCCCGGAAAAATTGCGTTTAAGGTAGTCAGAATCTGTTTTATTGTGGCCAAATTTATAGTCAAAGCCGACAACGACAGCTTTTGCTTTCAGAGCTTGAATATAGTCATTGATAAAATCATCAGAACTGGTTTTGGCAAAAGCTGAGGTGAAATCCGTCAGATAGAGATCGTCAACGCCATACTCTGCAAATTTGGCGTAACGTTTTTCAGGGTAATTGATATGATTAAGCAGCTCCGGACTGAAGCGTGAAAAAGCTAACTGAGGAGATTCAGGAAAAGTCAGCACAGCGATTTTCAAATTTTCCTTCTCCGCCAGTACTTTGGCTTCCTCAAAAAGCTTTCTGTGTCCCTTATGAAGAGCATCAAAATAGCCTAGAACCAGAACTGACGGTTCTTTTGGGCGGATGTCCTCATGGCTGCGAATTCTAAAAATATTCATCTTATATCATCTTTCTAAAGCACATTTTTACAGAAAAACTTTTTTGGGCTGATACAAAGCCCCTCGTTTTTCCAAAACAGCAACAAGCTGCCTTCCATCAAAAGCGGCCAGCAGCGCATCTTTTTGAGGCAGGGTAATTTGCCGGCCAAAGGAAATCTCGTTGACCTGTTCTTTAGTCAGTTCTGCCCGCGGCAGGGACAGAACCCCGTATTCAATCGGCAAGATAAAGGAAAAATCACCCGCTGCTGTCTTTTCTGCAATCTCATTTAAGCTCAAAGCGTCTTTCAATTGTAAACCGGCCGCAGCAGTCCTTTCGAGGAAAGACATGTGACTGGCATAGCCGAGCCTGGCACCTAAATCGACTGCTAAGGTTCTAACATAGGTTCCCTTGCTGCAAACAACTCTGAAAGCAAAAGAACACAGGCCGTCTTTAAAAATCAAATCTCCCGTACGTTTAAAATCATAGACCGTCACCTGACGCTGAGGACGTTCAACCGTTTCTCCGGCACGCGCGTATTCATAAAGTTTACGGCCGTTGACCTTAACCGCTGAATACATGGGAGGAATCTGATTGATCCGGCCGACAAAAGCTGCCATAGCAGCATCGACTGCTTCTGCCGTCAAATGCTTGTCAACCGGTGTTCTCTCAACAATATCGCCGCCGGCATCTTCTGTCACGGTCGAAAAACCAAGAGTCACCTGTCCTTCATAAACCTTGCCAGACTCTGTCATATATTCCAGCACACGGGTTGCCTTGCCCAGAGCAATAGGCAGCACTCCAACGACGTCAGGATCCAGTGTTCCCCCATGGCCAATCTTTTTTTCCCCTAAAATCTTTCGGAGCTTAAAAACGGCATCGTGTGAGGTCATTCCCGCTTCTTTTTTGAGATTAATAATTCCTGAAATCATAATTTATATTATAGCATAGATTGCTGGCAGCTGGTTAATTGAAAACTCTCCGCTGCCCAGATTTAGACCCAAAGCTGCTTTAACATGATTAATCTTAGCAGACTTTAGACTGGGAATATCACAACTGAGGACAATTTACGAGAGCTGTTTTTTCTGTTAAAATAAGGGCAAAGGAGCTTGTATGACTAATTCTATTCAGAAATTTTGTGCGGAATGCGGAAGACAGCTGCAGCCTAAATTTTTAGCGAACGAAGGTTTCATTCCATACTGTGACAGCTGTCAGGCTTTTCGTTTTCCTGTCTTTAATACGGCCTGCAGCATGATTGTTCAAAACGAGGCTCAAACTAAATTACTGCTCATCAAGCAGTACAGCAGGCCGGATTATATTTTAGTTGCCGGCTACATCTCTCAGGGTGAAAGCGCCGAAGCGGCGGTCAAACGTGAAATTAAAGAGGAGACTGGCCTTGATGTCACATCACTCTGCTTTAATCAGAGTCAATACTTTGAAAAATCCAATACACTCATGCTCAATTTTGCTGTCACTGTCTCAGGGAAGATGGCACCCAACAGCGAAATTGACGACTGGGCTTGGTTTGATGTTAAGAGCGCCAAAAAAGAAATTAAAGACGGCAGTTTAGCCGAAAAATTTTTGCTGGCCTATCTGAAAAAAGCACATCAATCATTGTGACACCCGAACAAGCCTCAAAAATATGTCAGCGGCTTTCACTTTGTCTTAACCAATAAAAAACGAATAACCGTTTGGAAATCCACAGTTGGTTATTCGTTTTTTTATATTGTTTCCTCAGTCTTTTTTAGCTATATATCACGATGGCTGTCGCTGTCCAACTCAAAGAAAGGTTTAATATCTTGGACGTATTCCAAAACACCTTGGAAACTGCCTTGTTTATCACGAACCGCGGCATAGGTGACGTAGACAAATTTGCCCAGACGCTCAGACTGAAACCACATGTCTACCTTATCACGCTGACCGCTGCGCAAAAGCTCAAAAATTTTCTTGACCTTGTCCAATACTTTGGGCGGATGGCAGAGATCAACATTGCGTCCCACTTGGCTGGGCGTACGTTTAAAGACCATCTCTTCAGCCGGAACACTGTCGTTGTAATATTGAAAAATGTCATCCTTATTGACAAAGGTGATTTCCAGCGGCAGATGATTGAGAATCAGATTGGCCTCTTCAACGGATAAATAACCATTTCCAAAAGGCTGCTGTACTGTGCGGTCTGCCACTTCTTTCTTTTCTTTTGGCGTAAAGGTAATGGTGAACTGGCCGTCTGGCGTATCAATGACTTTTGTATTGGTCATTTCAGCCGAACTGCCTGCCGAGATAGGGTTAAGAGCGTCAGCCAGCTTGTCATCAGAAGCTGCTGCGCCAGCAGATGGCCCAAAAGTCTCACGATGAGGCACCCATTTCTCCAGAGGCTTGATGATAGCGTAGCCGTAGGCGTCGCTCTCGCTGGCTATCTGCAGCCAATCATCCTGGGTGAAGCTCTCCAGCAGAATCATTAGCAAAATAGCCTCTTCTTTGAAAATCATCTCTTCAAATTCCGCGGCAAAACGCTCAAATTTTTCAGCCAGCTCCTCAGCAGAACCCTCCGGCAGACGGTTAAGAGCCGACTGGGCCTCTTTGAACAAATCACGGATCGTATCATCCACTCCCCACATGACTTTGGGCGGCGCATCGTGCCCGTAGCGCTCCATAATAGGGAAAAAGAGCTTTTCCTTGCGAGCATAGTGATTATGAAACTGTCCCAGCAAAGCAAACTGATGCCTAAGCCCTTTTAGAATCTCCTGACGAAAGGCCGCATTTTCGGGCTTGGCATAATTGTCAATAATTCGGCGGATACGCATAAGAGCTGCGCGCAGGGCCAGATTTTCATCCTTGAAAACCTTGACCGGATGGCCTTCCTGCTCACTGTCAGGTAGGTCAACATCCGAAATAGCTCCCTTAAAAAGGTTAGCATGGACATTGCACAAACTCATAACATCTTCAAAGGTAATACCTGTATCCGAATTCATGAGCTCGTGCTCCATCATGGATATTTCAATGGCAGAAACCCCTTTGAAATGCTGATTAAACTGCTCCTGGACAGACTCGGCACTGGCACCGTGATGGAGATCCAGCAAAATGTTTTTTAAAATGTCAATTCTTTCATCAGCCATTATTTATCTCCAATCACTTCATAACCATTAAATTCAAGTGTTCGTTGAACTTTTTCAAGTGAAATATTAGCTAACTTTGCACCAGCTTTTAGAGACGTTACTTTCCCAACTGTGTTTAGCATGGCAGGTTTTGACAATGGCTTAAACCCCAAATCCACCAAAATCTCCTTCACTTCTGGGTGTTCCTTAATCGTCTCAGCGACTGGTTTTGATAAATCTATAATATTGTTCATAATAATTACCTCAATATTTGATAGCTTTATTATAACACATCAGAAAAGTGACAATGATTTTGAAACTATTAACAATTAACATTATTTTAGATAGAGAGAATAACCACGACTAGCTTGCTTGAAACCATAATTTTCATAAAAACGATGAGCTATTTGTCGTTCTAAAGTATCCCCACTATTTAGCGCTAAAGCGTGAATATTTTCAGATAGTGCACGATTTTTGACAGCATCTACCAAGGCTGTCGCAACACCCTTACGGCGATAGTTTTGTAATACTGCCAGAATAAGAATACGATAGTAGGCACCTTCATTTTCAAAAAATAACATTTTAGCATAACCAATCATCCCAATAATTTCATTGTCATCAACTGCGACTAAAAGATGGTAATCAGGATGAGAAAGAACTGTTTTTAATCGTCTAACCAATTCAGCTTCCTTGACAGGATAGCCAAGTTCAGCATAAAGAGGGGATAACTTTTCAATATCTAATAGTTGAGCAGGTCTAATAATCATTTTCAGTCCTCACACATTTTAGGAAAAGAAACAACACCACATTGAAAGGTCCTATTCTTCTTTTAACGCTTCAAATTTGGCACGCATGGTTGGGTTTTTGCGAGTCAGTTTTTTGACGGAGACATCATCCAGTTTATTGTTGGCCAGACGCAGTTGATTTTCACTGGTCGTCAAAGCAGCCTTAACAGCTTCCATACGCTTAATGGCCTTATCGATTTCGTCAATGGCTTTTTGGAAATTCTTACTGGCTGAGTTATAATTCTTGGCAAAGGCATTTTTGAAGGTTTCCAAGTCATCTTCAAAATGCGTAATATCAATATTTTGCTCACGTACCAAGGCCAGCTCTTGTTTATACTGCAAGCTGTTGAGCGCAGCATTGCGCAAAAGACCAATCAGCTGAATAAAGAACTGCGGCCGCACCACATACATTTTCTCATATTCATGGCTGACATCAACGATACCTGTATTATAGTAGTCATTTTCAGCTTCCAGCATGGTGACTAAAACAGCATATTCACAGTTTTTCTCCCGGCGGTCTTTATCAAGCTCCTTAAAGAAATCAGCATTTTTATGCTTGGTTTTCGTGGTGTCAGCTTCATTTTTCATCTCAAACATGATAGACAAAAATTCAACACCGTTTTCATCGGCTTCGCGAAAAATAAAGTCACCTTTAGAGCCGCGGCTGGAAAGCTCATTATCCTTACCAAAATAAGCATTAGGGAAGGCATAGCTGCGCACCTTATTGAACTCTGTTTCAGCATAAATTTCCAAACTCTCACCAATAGCCTTGGTGGATTGCTGCGCCTTGAAATTTTTGTAAAATTCAACTTGCTCATTAGCAGCCTTAAGCTGACTTTCATAGTCGCTGCGCACCGAAGAAAGCTGCAGCTCGCTTTCCTTCTCCTGCAGCGTCAGCTGATTTTTAACCTCATCACGCTCTTTCTCGACAGCCGTCACTGCCTGAGCAAGCTCTGCCTCTTTTTCCAGAGCAGCCTTATCCAGCTGATTCTGCAGATCGGTCACTTCTTTTTCCTTTTCAGACAGAGCCTTGGCCATCTCAAGTGCATTGACAGAAGACAGCTTGTCAATCTCTGCTTTTAATTCAGCAATCTCAGCATCTTTCTTGCCCAACTCCTGCTGCAGATTATTTTTAGATTTTTCTTCTAAAAGCTGACTTTCACGCGCCAAACGTTCCTGCAGCTCCTTATCAAATTCACTGCTGCGCACCTGCGCCAAAAGCAGACTGTATTCCGTTTCATTAATGGTAAAACTAGTTCCGCAATGAGGACATTTAATAGTATTCATGAGTATACCCCTATAAAATTTCTAGCTATATTATAACAAAAAATAAAAAAAAGCCCCAGCATGGGAACAGCCGGCACCGAAAATAGTAATATTTCCTTCATATAAACATCCCCCGTCTGTCAGGCGGGGGATAGGTTTTATTTCAATTTATTGAGGTAGTATTTAAGGGAACTTTCATCAAGACCCCCTGCAATCTTTTGTGAAAGACTGCCATCACTGTTGATAAAAATATGGGTTGGAATAGAGCGGATGCTGTAAGCCTGTGCAAAATTATCTTTATAGTCGTAAAGAATCGGATAAGTAATCTTTTGTTCCTTGGCTTTTGCTAAGATGGTACTTCTCTCTTTGTCAATAGGATTATTGTTTTGATATTTCAGATCGCTGGGTGATGCGACGGATATAAAGACAAAATTTTTCTTGCCCTTATAAGCCTTATAAACTTTTTTCAGACCAGGAATTTCCCGCATGCACGGCTTGCACCAAGTGGCCCAGACATTGATATAAACTTTTTTCCCTTTATAGTCAGACAGACTGATCGTTTTGCCCTTTTTATTTTTTAATTTGAATGCAGGCGCTGGATTTTTAGCCGTTTGAACGACTTTAGGGGATGACTTGCCCTGAGCAGAAGATGTCGTCTGATTTGCTAATCCAATACCTAATAAGGTGACAGTGAGGGCTAGCGGGAGCATAAACTTTTTCATAACCTTCTCCTTTTAATTCAATAAATGTGCTATTTTAGCAAACGAACCTGTCAAAATAGAAATTCCAATAATAATGAGAAGAATTCCTGAAACAAGCTTGCTATATTTTAAAAATCGCTGCTGTTTTTTAAAGATAGTCATGACTTTCTGTGAAAAGACAGCAATCAAAACGAAAGGAATAATAAATCCTAAACAATAAACTGAAATCAGTAAAATGCTGTAAATCCCTTGATGAGTGCTGGCATACAAGAAAACACTGGCTAAAATCGGACCAATACAAGGCGTCCATGAAAAGCTAAAGGTAAAACCCATTAAGAATGCGATAATTGGTGTTACTTTCCGGCCTGCCTGATAGACTTGGTTTTTAGCTGAAAATTCTCTCGTCAAAAAACGAAATTTAATAAGTCCTATCTGGATCAACCCCATCATTAGGATTAAAATACCGCCCAAATTCTGAAGAAAGTCAATATGGCTCTGGAGAAACTGACTGATGAGACTGCTGGCAAAGGCTAAAATGAAAAAGGTCGCTGCTATGCCTGAAGTAAATAAGAGTGTATTGCTAAAAACTTTTCGCCTGTCCCAAATCAGTTCGCCTGTCTGTCCTTTTTCTCCCTGACCGGCCAAAAGACCAATATAAACCGGTAAAATAGGCAAGACACAGGGGGAGAAAAAGGATAGCAGCCCCTCGATAAAGAGCGTTAAAATAGTAATATGTTGAAGATTCATCTCATTCCTTTGTCAGCCATTTTAAATCTTTTTATTTATTATATCAAAAAAGGATTTTCCAATTTTAAGAGTATTTTAAGGAATCATTACAGTTTCAAAGCAGGAGCAAATCAAGCGTTAGATCTGAATTTCACAAAAGTCTCTGTTATCTTATCTGCCACTTGTCCATGATAATCTTTTTCCAGTTTTACTTGCGTATCTGCAAAAGGAGCCAAGGCTGCAAAATCGCCCACCTGTACACTGTAAGCTGCTGCCTGAAACATGGCAATGTCATTTTTATCATTGCCAAAGGCAACAAAATCGTGGTCAAACAGTTCCTGAATCGTTGAAGATTTGGTGACTTCTCTGGGATTGAGATAAAGACAGGCTTCATCCTCATGAAAAGAAATATCCAGCTGATTCAGTTTAGCTAAGGAATGGCTTATCTTGACCGCTTTATCCGGCTGACTGCCAAAGAAAATAACCATCTTGATCGGGTGTTTTAATTCTTGCGGGTCTACTCTTTTAGCCAGATTCAATGGATCCACGCTCTTAATAAAGGGCATGAATTTTCCTAAATGATGAGCATAGTTAAAGTCATCATCAACAAAATAGGGAAGCTGGTGCTGATGACAGTAATCAAGCGCTAAATCAAAGGCTTGACGGCTCATCGGCTTTTCCAAAATCAACTCGCCTTCCTTATAAGCAAGGCCGCCATTTAAACCAATAACAACCTTTTGACTCAGTTCATGGCCCAAAACGTCTATACAGTCACGGTAAGAACGGGCGGAAGCAAAAGCAATTTGGTGCCCGTAAGTTTCGGCATTTCTTAACACTGTCTTGATCCGATCATCTATGCGAAAACGATCAAAGCAAATCGTCCCATCTATATCAAATACAAACTGCATTAGCTTCTCCCTTTGTCTTTGTGTAAATATTTTTTCAGCTTTAATAAAAAAGACTGAGAACTATTGAACTTGTCCCCCACAAAATCCGTTTTATGCCTAATTCAGGGGGCAATACAAATCGTTCTCAATCCTATATCTTATTAATCAGCTATTGTCTAGCGCTGAGCGTAAATCTTCAATCAAATCATCAACATTCTCCAGTCCGATGGAGACACGGATCTGATTGGGTTCAATGCCGCAGGCAAGGAGATCCTCAGGACTCATCTGACCGTGGGTTGTTGTCGCCGGATGCACGACGAGAGACTTGGCATCTGCTACGTTGGCAAGGTCTGAAAAGATTTCCAAGCTGTCGATAACCTTGCGGGCAGCCTCTGCTCCTCCGGCTACATTGAAAGTAAAGATAGAGCTGGCTCCCTTAGGCAGGTATTTTTGTGCCAGTTCATAATAAGGACTCGATGGCAGACTGGCGTAGTTGACCTTGGTTACTTTGGGGTGATTTTCCAGATATTCTGCGATCTTTTTAGCATTTTCTACATGGCGCTCCACCCGCAGAGACAGCGTCTCCAATCCCTGTGTTAAAAGAAAGGCATTAAAAGGCGAGAGGCAGGCACCAGTATCGCGCAGCAACTGTGTCCGTACAGCGGTAATAAAGGCTGCTGCTCCAATATCACGGGTGTAGCTGAGATTGTGATAAGAAGGATCTTCATCTACAAACTGCGGGAACTTACCGGATTTTTCCCAGTCAAATTGACCCGAATCAACAATGACACCGCCAATAGACGTACCGTGACCGCCGATAAATTTGGTCGCCGAATGCACAGCAATATCAACGCCGTAAGAAAAGACATTGATCAGATAAGGGGTGCCAAAGGTATTGTCAACAACCAAAGGAATAGCATGGCGGTGGGCAATTTCAGCCAACTTTTCAAGGTCGGCAACATTCCCAAGGGGATTGCCCAAGGTTTCAGCAATGATGAATTTAGTATTGTCTTTGATAGCTGCTTCAATGGCTTCAAAATCGGCTACATCTACAAAGCTGGTTGTAATCCCATAGCGCGGCAGGGTTTCTTTGAGCAGGTTAAAGGTTCCGCCATAAACAGTTGTTGCTGACACAATATGATCTCCTGCATGGGCCAGTGCTAAAGCAGTATAAGTTATGGCTGCCATACCTGAAGCTGTTGCCAGCGCCCCAACACCGCCTTCAAGAGCAGCCATCCGCTCTTCAAAAACGGCAGTCGTTGGATTGGTAATCCGGGTATAAATATTGCCTTCTGTACGCAGAGCAAAAGAATCCTCAGCGTCCTGCGAATCGTTAAAGACATAAGATGTGGTTTGATAAATGGGCAGAGCCCGAGATTTAGTCGTTGGATCAACAGTCTGACCTGCATGCAGCTGCAAGGTTTCAAATGAATAGTCTTTCGTCATAATCTTTCCTCCAAAAACATAACTAGAGTTATTGTACACCTAAAATCCCTTACTGGCTAATAGTTATCTGACTAAAAGGGGTATAGCCGAAAGCTATATCTAATGCACTTATTCCTGCAGCATAGAAATACCCTCCCCCTGTCAAGCAGCTACTCAAAGACAATCACACATAGACGTCTTTGAACAGCCAACTACAGAAGCTGGGAAAGAAAGTGAAACAGACCCCGGCTAAAATGCAGGCTGCCGTAAAGCGGCAAGGAACTTTTTTTGACCTTCAAAGTGTCTTATTTCTTTTCGATAGGTGCAACGCTGGCCAGAACCTTTTTGAGGCCAACATCCGGAAACTTAATTTTAAGTTCTTGGGTCTTGCCGCTGCCGGTCACTTCAAGAACTGTACCGTCCCCCCATTTGCGGTGGCAGGCAATATCGCCAATCTTCCAATCAATAGCGGGTGTATCATCGGCCTGTGCGGCAGCATTTGCCAGAGGCAGCTTGGTCTTTGTTGGCTGCGCCGCAGTTTTTCGAGCCTGCAGAGCCTGAGCCAGACTCATACCTTGGCCAAATTTGACAGGCCTGTCATCAGCATAACTGGCTTTAAAGGAGCTTGCTGCAGGGCGTGCCAAACCTTGATAAGTCAATAAATCTTCTGAAATTTCCTTAATAAAACGGCTTTCACGGTTGTAATCAGTCCGGCCAAAAAGAGTACGAGCATTGGCATTGGTGATGAATAAGAGCTCTTCTGCCCGGGTAATCCCAACATAGGCCAGACGGCGCTCTTCTTCTAGTTCATCTGCTTCTTCAATGGAGCGCGACAGAGGAAAGACGCCTTCTTCAAGGCCGATAATAAAGACAACTGGAAATTCCAAGCCCTTGGCTGCATGCAGGGTCATCAAAGTTACCTCTGCTGCTTCAGCATCGCCTTCATCAGTATCAGCAATCAGGGCCAAATCGTTGAGGAAGCGGCTGAGTTTATCAAGACCTCTTTCATCTTCGGGAGCCTCTTCGCTATTTTCATCAAAGTTCTTCGTAACAGATAGGAATTCCTCAATATTTTCAATGCGCGCCTGACTCTCCAGCGTATTTTGCAGCTGCAGAGCTTCCATATAGCCGGTCTTTTCCAAGATATTTTCAACCAGTTCGCTGATGCTGTACTGATCCAAGTCAGCCCGCAGGCCAAGCAGCGTATTAGCCAGATCCCAGACGGCCTGAGCTGCTTTCCCTTTGATGGTTGAGAGCATAATTTGCTCAGACGCTTCCAGCAGACTCATATTTTGAGCAGCAGCAAAGGATCGGATTTTTTCCAAAGTACCAGGTCCGACGCCGCGCTTAGGTTCATTGACAATACGTTCAAAAGAGATATTATCAGCCGTGTTAGCAATGACATTAAGATAAGCAATGACATCGCGAATTTCCTTGCGGCTGTAGAACTTAGTGCCCCCAACCATGGTATATGGAATATTAGATTTGAGCAGAGCTTCTTCAATGGTACGGGACTGGGCATTGGTACGGTAAAGGACGGCAAAATCTTTGAAGCTCTTACCCCTTTCACGAACAATATTATCAATAGTTGAAGCGACAAAAACAGCCTCGTCACGTTCATCATCAGCCCGGTAATAGACAATTTTCTCACCATCAGCATTCTGCGTCCAGAGCTTTTTAGGACGGCGGTTGCGATTGTTTTTGATCACTTCGTTTGCAGCCTGCAGAATTTTTTTCGTTGAGCGGTAATTTTCTTCAAGAAGAACGACTTTAGCCTGAGGATAATCCTTCTCAAAATCAAGGATATTTTGCATATCAGCACCGCGCCAGCCATAGATAGACTGATCCGCATCACCGACCACGCAGATACTTTTAAAGCGTGACGCTAAGAGCTTGACCAGCTGATACTGAGCATGGTTGGTATCCTGATACTCATCCACATGAATGTACTGGTAGCGCTGCTGATAGTAGGCCAATACATCAGGATTTTTATCGAAGAGCCGCAGGGTCAGCATGATTAAATCATCAAAATCCATGGCTTCACTGCGGCGCAGCTCTTCCTGATAAGCTTTATAACACTTGGCCACAATTTGGGTGTACATATCGCCTGCTTGATTTTCATAAGCCACTTCATCAATCAGATCGTTCTTAGCATTGGAAATGGTTCCTAAAATTGCCCGCTCATTCCATTTTTTAGAATCCAGATTAAGATTCTTAATAATACGTTTCATGAGGGTGCGCTGCTCGCCTGGATCTACAATGGTGAAATTGCGGTTATAGCCGATATGATCTGCATCACGGCGCAAAATCCGCACACACATGGAGTGGAAGGTCGCAATCAAAGTGTCGCTGGTCGCCGGATTCAGCAGCATCGCCCGTTCTCTCATCTCACGCGCTGCTTTATTGGTAAAGGTAATAGCTAAAATATTCCAAGGATTAACAAATTTCTCATCAATCAAGTAGGCAATCCGGTGGGTCAAGACACGGGTCTTACCAGAACCGGCTCCTGCCATAATCAGCAGCGGTCCTTCTGTTGTTTTAACGGCCTCTGCCTGCTTATCATTCATTCCATCTAATAAAGGATTCATCACATTTAACCAAGAGTCAGTTTTTGAGCTTTCCCGCAGACACAGTACCCTGCAAGGTCATACGCCTTTTTTCACAAGCAGCAAGTTCTGACTTTTGTTGTCCATTCCTTTCTTTACTATAATTATGCCTGTCTATTGTACCATTTTTAAAGCTAAAAAGAAAAAGAGAGTTGCCCCTCTTTCTAAAAATTAAAGACATCATTTAGGTTTTCAGCCATTGTCGGATGAGTGAAAATTTGATTTTTAAGGTAGGTATATGGAATCTTATTGTCCATGGCCATCTTGATCAGATTAATATTTTCCTGAGAAGCTTGGCCAAAAAGAGTCGCTCCGAGAATTTCCTTAGTTTCTGAATGAACAACCACCTTATAGAGACCGCGCAGGTCATTGTTGACATGGGCGCGCGGCATATTGGCAACTGGCAGCTCCTTGCTCTGATAAGGCAGGCCTGCAGCCTGAGCTTCTTTTTCAGTCAAACCAACCTGAGACAAAGGCGGCTCAATAAAGATGGTGTTGGGAACATTGCGGCGCTCTTTTAAGCTGTAATGACCCTTGCCGGTCAGTTTGCCAAAAACAATCCGAAAATCATCCAGCGAGGTGTAGGTAAATTGAAGGCCCCCGTGAACATCGCCTACGGCATAAACATTTTCGACGCTCGTCTCACAGAAATCATCCACCTGCACAGCTCCGCGCTCAGTTAATTGGATGTCAGTATTTTCAAGTCCTAAATCTTCTATATTAGGTTTTCGTCCTGTCGCATAAAGGAGGGCATCAAATTCATAAGTTTCGCCATTTGCCTTAACAAGCACCGCATCACCTTGGTTGCTCACTTTTTTCACTTGAGCGGCTAAAACAAAACGGACCCCGTCTTCTTCCAAATAGGATTTCGCCAGCTGTGCCACTGCTTCATCAGCACGTCCCAGAATCATCGATGAATTTTCAAAGACAGTCACCTGACTGCCTAAATTGGCATAGAGACTGGCAAATTCTAAACCAATATTGCCGCCGCCAATAATTCCCAGGCGCTGAGGCCGGCTCTCTAACTGCTGAATGCCTGTGCTGTCATAGACATTGCGGCTTTGGGCCAAACCTTCAATAGGCAGCCGGTTGGAAACGGCTCCTGTATTGATGACAATGACGTCAGCGCTCAGCTGCTCACGATCATCACCGGCCGAGAGTTCCACCACCTTATTTGAAAGAAATTTAGCCTTGGCTGTATAGAGATCTACTCCCGAACCTGTCAGCGCAGCTTGATTTTTTTGGCGCAGGCGTGCTGTAACTGTATCTTTCAGCGCCATGGCCTGAGCGAAAGATAGGTTTTCCTCGGCCGCATGAATCAAGGTCTTTGTCGGAATGCAGGCAACATTGATACAGGTTCCGCCATACATCTGCGCATCCTTTTCTACCAGAGCAACCTTTTTGCCCAAGCTGCTCATCTTAGCGGCCAGGGTTTTTCCAGCCTTGCCAAAACCAATAACCAATAAATCATATGTTTTCATCTTTTTCTCCCTCTTTATCCGATAATGCCATTCTACCAGCTTGCAGAGCCTTTGTCAGAAATCCGCTACGGAATCAAACATTAAACAACAAGCTGGTAAAAATAAATCAGTATTTTTACTAATCGTTCGGTTTTTAACCAGAAAGGCCGGAAGACTGCCTTGACATCATTCGACTTTTGTTATATTATATTTTTACTATATAAAAACCGATTGACGTTTTCAGGAGAGAAAAGATGCTCAGCGTCTTTCACCGAAGGAGTGATACTTTCAGGTGTCTTATGACAGGACTGATAAACTGACGGACTTCTGGAGAGACCTTTTTAGGCGCCGAAGGGGCAAGGCAGATGCTCAATCTCTCAGGCAAAAGGACAGAAGATAGGCAGATTTTTAGTGTTTTTCTAATGCTGCTTATCACCCGCTCACGGAAGTTGTCGTCAGGCAGCTTCTTTTTTCTGTGAAAAACGCAATCGCCAAAGGAGATATTTTTTCATGTTGGACTTTTTTACAGCTCTGGACAATATCGTTTGGGGCGCACCCCTACTGATTCTCTTGGTAGGTACTGGTATCTATCTTAGTGTACGTCTGAGACTTTTGCAGATTTTAAAACTTCCCAAAGCCTTTAAACTCATCTTTACCGATGACAAGGGAGAAGGAGACATCTCCAGTTTTGCGGCACTGGCAACAGCTCTTGCGGCAACTGTCGGTACCGGAAATATCGTTGGGGTGGCTACAGCTATCAAGGCTGGCGGACCTGGCGCTCTTTTTTGGATGTGGGTCGCAGCTTTCTTCGGTATGGCAACCAAGTATTCAGAAGGTCTACTTGCTATCAAATACCGCTCAAAAGATGCTAACGGTGAAATCTCAGGCGGTCCTATGTACTATATCACTAATGGAATGGGCAAACAATGGAAGCCTTTAGCTGTTTTCTTTGCGGTCGCCGGCATCCTTGTTGCCTTCTTAGGAATCGGGACTTTTTCTCAAGTAAACTCTATTACGTCATCGCTCGAAAATAGTTTTCATTTCTCACCAAAAATTGTCAGTATTATCATCGCTCTTATCGTTGCTGTTATTATCTTCGGCGGTATTCAGTCTATTTCCAAAGTTTCTGAAAAAATTGTTCCTTTCATGGCCATTATCTACATCATTGCAACCTTGACCGTTATTTTTGTCAATGCCGATCAGATTATTCCGGCCTTTAAGGCAGTTTTCACCGGAGCCTTTACCGGCACTGCCGCTGTCGGCGGTTTTGCAGGAGCTGTTGTTAAAGAAGCCATCCAAAAAGGGATTGCCCGCGGTGTTTTCTCTAACGAATCAGGTCTCGGATCAGCACCGATTGCCGCTGCCGCTGCTAAGACTGAGCAGCCTGTCGAACAGGGCCTCATCTCAATGACAGGAACTTTTATTGATACCTTGATTATCTGTACTTTAACAGGAATTTCTATCCTAGTCACTGGCAAGTGGACGGTTGCAGGTTTGGAGGGAGCTCCCCTGACTCAGGCGGCGTTTTCATCTGTCTTTGGCACACCGGGAGCTACTGCTTTGACGCTTTGCTTGGTTCTCTTTGCCTTTACAACTATTCTTGGCTGGTCTTATTATGGTGAGCGCTGTTTCGAATTTCTCTTTGGAACAAAATACATTGCTGTCTATCGAACTATTTTTGTTGTCATGGTTAGTCTGGGCGGTTTTCTCAAACTAGAACTTATCTGGATTATCGCAGACATTGTCAACGGACTTATGGCCCTGCCAAATTTGATTGCCCTGCTGATGCTCTCACCAATTATTATTAAAGAGACAAAGACCTACTTCAACAGTAAACATTAAAGTGCAAAAACCATTTTTTAATGGTTTCAGGTTGTAGACAAACTCTATAGTTAGCATTTCACAAGCACACACATCTTAGGATAATATCAACTCACAATCTATAAGAAAAATAGGCGAATTGAACGAGCCTGGCCCAGATACTTTCCGCTGTAGCAAAAACGCCAGAAATCACTCATTTCTGGCGTTCGGAGATTTTGAGACTTGGGCTCAAAATCTAGGTATGAAATTCCAAAGGAAGTTGCTACCGTCCGCGCTACCTAAGGAAAGTATCATAACACAATAGTTCTTTTGATAAAAATTGACTTTTTCTTCAGTCTGAAACCATTTTTTAATGGTTTTTGTTTTGCCTTAAACGTGTTATAATAAGGACTATTAATACTTTTTGGGAGAACATCATGGCGACACCGGCAGATAATCTCAAACTGGCACAGCGCGGTCCTGTTGTCAGTATTATTGTTTATTTATTATTGACTGTCTTTAAACTTCTCGCCGGCCACTTTTTGCATTCGGCATCCCTGACGGCTGACGGTTTCAACAATGCATCTGACATTGTCGGAAATGCGACTATTTTGATTGGTCTGCACTTGGCAAGCAGGCCTGCAGACAGTGACCATAAATTTGGCCACTGGAAAATAGAAGATTTAGCCAGTCTGGTGACATCTTTCATCATGTTTACCGTCGGTTTTCAGGTACTTCTTGAGACCATCAATAAGTTGCTCCGCAATGATCAAGTCAGAGTTGATCCCGTGGCAGCTTTTGTCGGTCTCATATCGGCTGCTCTTATGCTTTTGGTTTACAGTTACAATATCCGTTTGGCTAAACGGCTTAAATCCGGAGCACTCAGAGCAGCAGCCAAGGATAATCTTTCTGATGCCTTGACTTCCCTGGGAACGACTATTGCTATTACAGCCAGCAGCTTTAGCCTGCCTATTATTGATAAGATTGCTGCAATTATTATTACCTTTTTAATCTTGAAAACGGCTTACGATATTTTTATGACCAGCGCCTTCAGCCTTTCAGACGGTTTTGATGACAAACAGCTGCAAGAGTACGAAAAAGCTATTTTAGAAATTCCTAAAATTTCAGCAGTAAAATCCCAGCGCGGACGTACCTACGGCAGCAATGTTTACCTCGACTTGGTCTTAGAAATGAACCCAGATTTATCGGTTTATGAGAGCCATGATATCACAGAAAGGGTAGAGAACCTGCTGCAGGAACGGTTCAATGTCTATGATATCGACATACATGTCGAACCGGCTGCTATTCCTGAAGATGAAATCTTTGAAAATGTTTATCATAAACTTCACAAATACGAAAAAATCATCTTATCTAAGATTCCCGATTATGAAAAATTAATAGCGGAACATTTTGCCCTGATCGACGAAAACGGCCATATTACTACCAAAAAGAAATTCCTTCAATCACAACAAAGCAGAGCCAGCAATTTCACTTACTTTAAAATGATTACCATCAGCCAGAAAACCAAGCTCATTACCTATGAACTTGACGGCTGCCGCCACAGCAGTCTTTGGCGCAGACATGAAAAATGGCTGCTCATTTACCATCAGATTACACCCATAAAAAAATAAGCCCGATCGGACTTATTTTTTTATAGTTTTGGTTGCGACGTCTTCGCCAAACCATTTTTGAGAAATTTCTTGGAATTTGCCGTCTTTATACAGTTTCTTGAAGGCTTGATTGATCTTTTTGACTAGCGTCTTATCAGATTTGCGGGCGCCGACTGAGAAATCTTCGCTGGCATATTTTCCTTTAATAATATTATAGTTATCCAGTTCTTGTTCCTGTTTGAGATAGTAGTTGGCATAGACGCGGTCAATCAGAAGGCCGTCGATGCGGTCATTTTTTAAATCGATAAAGGCTTGTGTAAATGTTTCATACTGGGTTGCATCATTATCCTTGACAATATCCTTTAAAACCTTTGGATTGGCTGTAAAAGCATCGTAGCCTGATGAACCTGACTGCGCTCCTAAAGCCTTGCCCTTCATGTCAGCAAAACTGGCAATGCCGGAAGATTTTTTAGCTACAAGAACCTGATCATTTTTCATGTAAGGTTCTGTAAAACTGACCTTGCGGGCACGTTCTTTGGTTTTTGAATAGCCGTTCCAAATGAGATCAATCTTACCGTTTTTTAACTCGGTTTCTTTTAAATCCCAGTTGATGGGCTGCCATTTGACCTTGATGCCATACTCAGCAAATACTGCATTGGCTAAATCAACATCAAAACCAACATTTTCACCGTTTTTATCCTTGAAGCCCATAGGAACAAAGGTATTGTCAAAACCAATGGTAATGGTCTTCTTCGATTCGAACTTCTTCCAGTTATCCTTAGCATTAGTATCTTTTTTCCCGCAGGCAATCAAGGTTACTGCTGCCAGAAAAGCTAGAAAAACTACTGCTGCTTTTTTAAATGTCATGTTACTACCTAAACTTTCTTTTTATTTTGGATTGATTTTGATAATCTCATCAGAGATGTTTTGAGCAAACTGCATATCATGCGTGACAACAATCTGCGTAATTCCCATATCCTGATTTTGTAAAATCAGCTTTTCTACTTCCTGACGCAGCTCCGGGTCAAGAGCACTGGTCGGTTCATCATAGCCGATAATTTTAGGATTAACCATCATGGCACGCGCCAAAGCTACCCGCTGCTTTTGTCCGCCTGATAAGGAATAAGGGTAGGCATTTTCATGCTCCTGCAGTCCCAGCCGTTTCAAAAGCTCTCTGGCTTTTTGCTTGGCTTCTTCTTTTGATTCATGCATCGTTTTTGTCGGCGATAAAATCAAATTGTCTAAAACTGTCAGATGCGGAAACAGCTGAAAATCCTGAAAGACAAAGCCCAGCAAGTTGCGATTTTCCAAATGATTTATAGGAACTTCTTCGCCATTATAGATGACCTGACCGGAATCAATTTTTTCAAGCCCTGCCAGCATTCTAAGAAGGGTTGTCTTCCCGCCGCCGGATGGACCCACCAAGGATAAAATCTTGCCTTCCGGAATACTTAAATTAAATTGATCAAAAATCACTTTCTGTCCGAATCGCTTGGATATATTTTTTAATTCTAACATGATTCACCCTTACTTGTAATAGCTAAATTTCTTCTCAACATACTTAGATAAGAGAGTAACGATACCAATTAAAATCAAATAGATACCGCCGGCAATAAACATCGGTGCTAAGGTTGCATCGCGGTTGGCTGCTGTTTTGCTGGCCAAAAGCAAGTCGCCCACACCCAGAACATAAACCAGCGAGGAATCCTTGACCAGGTTAATAATTTCATTAAAAACACTTGGCAGAACAATCTTAACCACCTGAGGCAAGATAATATAGCGGATAGTTTGCAGCTGACTCAGCTTTAAGACCTTGGCAGCTTCATATTGGCCCTTAGGAATGGCCTCGATACCGCCGCGGAAGATTTCTGCAAAATAGGCTGCATAATTCAGCGTAAAAGCTAAGATGGCTGCCGGCATTCGGTCAAAGGTAACCCCTGCACTGGGCAGTACATAATAAATGAAAATCAGCTGCAAAAGGAGCGGCGTCCCACGCATGACCCAGACATAAAGATTTAACAGCCAGCGCAAAGGCTTGAACTTAATCTGCATCAGAAAAGCCAGAACAGCCCCTAAAGGAATAGATAAGATAATAACAATAAAAAAGACCTGTAATGTAATAAGCGCCCCATCTAAAAGACTGGGTAAAACTTCCGATATATAAGACATAACCGCTCCTGTAAAGATAATCGTTATTATTATATCAAATTTTCAGAAAATTTGATAGATAGATTTAAATCTTTAAGCGTCTTTTATCAGCCAAGCTATTCTAAGAGCAGCTGGATATTTCATCAGTATAGGCAAGCAAATAAGAGCAAGGTCGCTTTCGATACTTTTTATCGAAAATTTCCCTGCTCTTTCCCCTTTAATTCAAAAGGCATTTAGCCTCAATCTACAGCTTTTTAACGAACTCCGATTTTAATTTCATGGCACCAAAGCCGTCTATCTTACAGTCAATGTTGTGATCGCCTTCAACGATGCGGATATTTTTCACACGCGTTCCTTGTTTGAGGTCTTTGGGTGCTCCTTTGACTTTGAGGTCTTTAATCAGACTGACAGTATCGCCGTCAGCTAGTTTGTTGCCATTGGCATCAACAGCAAGGACTCCTTCATCTTCTTCAGTATCTGCCGGATTCCATTCATAAGCGCATTCTGGGCAGACTAAGAGAATACCATCTTCATAAACGTACTCTGAGTGACACTTGGGACAATTGGGTAAAGACATATAAACTCCTTATTATTTTATTACTATCTAAGTTTACCTGAGTTTTCACTGCTTGGCAAGTCCTAAATTCTCAATTTGCAGACAAGCTAAACCGCTCCTAAAAAAGCAGCCGAACATCATTGTTTCAGCTGCTTCTGGCTATTATTTTAAGGATTGAATACTGACTACAATTTCTTGTACCAAGGTTTCGTCTGTTAATCCCGTTACTTCTTTGATGACCTCCTCCAAAGGTTTTTCCTGCAGGAGTTTTTGCAGCTGAACACTTTGTTCATCTGTCTCATCCTGATATTGGAAAACATAAGCAACGGTCTTTAAAAGATTGTCATAAGATAATTGACGTTCTCTCAATTCACGGATAGGGCGAATGAAGCGCTCATCATAGCCCAGCTTTCGAATTGGTGTACGGGCAACCCGCGCCACATCATCAACGATATAAGGATTTTCAAAACGGCTGATGATAATGTCGTGATAAGCTTTCAGCTCTTCTTCTTTGAATTCCCATTTAGCGATCAAGAGCTGACGAATTTCTCCCAGAACAGCTTTGACCTGCTCTTTGACTTGCTGATTTTGAAGCGCTTCTAAGACTGTTTTAGCTCCAAAATAAGCGCCTGTGTAGGCTGTTGTCGCATGGCCTGAATTAACTGAGAACAGCTTTCTTTCGATAAACGGTTCCAGATTGTCTTCATAGTGAACCGCTGACAGCTTCAAATCAGGATTTTTCATGGCTGCTGTTTCAACAACCCACTCCGAGAAAGGTTCAACCACAACAAAGAGCGGATCTTCGTGGGCCTGAGCAGGAACGATGCGGTCAACTGCTGCATTTGGAAAGCCGATATAGTCTTTGGCGAAAGCAAGGCCATCAGAACTGAGATACTTTTGCACTTCTTCCCAAAGGAAGGCAGAACCTCCAATCATATTTTCACAGGCAATAACATCAAGAGGCTGTTTATTGTCACTTTCACGGCGCTTTTCAATCCCCTGGGCAATCAATTCTGCAATAAAAGGCAAAATATTAGGGCCGATAGCTGTTGTGACCAGATCAGCATTTGCTACAGCTTCTACAACAGCCTGGGGATTCTCCTTATTGTTAATGCCTGAAACATTTGATACGGCAATATGGCGTTTGCCGTCCTCAGCAATTTCAATCTCATAAGCGTGCCGCTCATTAAGGGCACTGATAATCTTGTCATTGACATCGACAAAATCAATAGCAAAGCCGTTTTCAAATAAAATTTGCCCGATAAAACCGCGCCCGATATTGCCGGCACCAAAGTGTACTGCTTTTTTCATGTTTTCTCCTTTACTTAAGATACAAAGGCGTAAGCGACACACAGCAAAATAGGAAAGCTGACGAAGATGCCCAGCATCTAGGAAGTCTTTCTCTTTTTGCCCAGTGTCGTAGCCGTGTTCAGTTCATAAGATACGGTATAGGCTTGTTATCTAAGTGCTTCGCACTTGATAACAAACGCCAATCATCATAGTGCATTGGCTACCTCTCCCGCTAACTTTGTTTGCTTAGTAAAATCGACTAACCAAACAAAGTGTCGCAAAGGGCGTGAAGAAATCCGTATAAAAATAGGAAACTGACGCTGTGTCCTCAAGACACAAGGAAGTTTATCTTTTTTACTAGGATTTTAGCCCGTGTTCAATTACTAAGATACAAAGGCGTAAGCGACACACAGCAAAATAGGAAAGCTGACGAAGATGCCCAGCATCTAGGAAGTCTTTCTCTTTTTGCACAGTGTCGTAGCCGTGTTCAGTTCATAAGATACGGCAGAGGATTGTTATCTAAGTGCTTCGCACTTGATAACAAACGCCAATCATCATAGTGAACTCATGTTTAATTTATCATTTTACATTGCTTAACAGTTTAATAATTTCATCTTCTGTCTGTGCATCTGCCAGTTTAACAACATTGTCAACATCTGCGCAGAAAATTGAGATATTCTGAATAATTTGCAGGTGCTCATCACCAATACCGGCAATCCCAAAGAGAACTGTGGCAACCTGAGGATTATCCGGTGTTCCAAAATTAACGCCATCAGGTACCTGAACAACTGTGATACCGGACTTAAGGACATTTTTCTTGGCATCGTCCGTTCCATGCGGAATGGCGATAAAATTGCCCATGTAAACAGACAATTCTTTATCACGCTGCACCATGGCATCAACATAAGCAGGCTCTACATAGCCGCCGTCAAGCAGGAGCTGACCGCAAAAGCGGATGGCTGCTTCTTTATCTGCAAACTGCTGATTCAGTTTGATTAACTCTTTTTGAAATTCCATCTTAGGTCTCCAATTTCTTTATTTTTTCTGTAAATATTTGATTCAACAACTGATAAATAATATCTTTATTACCGGTTTTATAAATTTCTGTATAGAGGTGATTTTCAATAATTGACTGACTGATAGCTGTCATCAGATCTCTGATTTCGCTCGATTCGTCCATCCGGGTCAGCATGACCAAAATTCTGCTGACAGTTTCTTCCTGATAATTCATGGAAAGTGCTTTGACGGGTCTTTTTAAATCATAGATTTTAAAACAAGACCTCTCTACCTTGCTGGACTGTGTGTGCAGAAGGGCCAAATTGGTTTCGGGAATAGCCAGCGGACTGACTGCAAAACGTCTCAGCAATTTATCAGATAGGTATGTTTTGTCTGACACGATATCCAAGGTGTCAATAATCTTAGGAACACTGGTCTCAAATTGATCAGGGTTGTCAATCGTTTGATAGGAAAATTCCTGTAACAGCTGCTGGGCAGCTGCAAAATAAGTCTGCAAATCATAGCCGGCTGATTTTTTGGGCTCATCACGGATAATGATCTTTTGATGTGCCTGTGTATCCTGAAGATACTCCTGAAGCCGTAAAATTTCCTTAGCATCAGGGTAAATAGGGACATGCTTAACCTCTTCATCCGGCAAGGGTTTCGTAGCCAATACACAGTTATAATAATCCTGATCTGCTGCTTCGTACTGATTCAAAGCTTTAACATCAACCTTCTCAACAAAGGGGGCTATCGTCTTGATGCGAGTGATCAAAAGTTCTCTCGCCAGAGGCCGCTCATCTGTTAACAGTAAAATCTTAATCGGATAGATATCCGGGCTCCGCCTCAGGCTGGAAGCAAAATGCAGGGTAATCAGTTCGTATTCAGACGCTTTTTGCAGGTATTTGGGAAAAATATCCTGAACCAAGAGACTGACAACCCGGTGAAGGTAGTCATTGCCGGCTGCCGCATCATGCGCAATGCTGACCTTTGATTTATCCTCAAAAATCTGCGGAACAGCCAAATTCAGACGAATATGGTTAAAGAGAAAATGAAACAGTGTTTTATCTTTTGCAAAATTAATCTTAGTATACTGCGACACCTTATCAATAAGATTGGAAATATTATAGTAAAAGGCACTGTCAAACTTTTCATGAAAGAGGGGTGTTTCCTGCCTTTTGATGACCAATTCATCCAGCACACTGGCATAGTAAAGAATTTCCTGAATCGTGTAAAACTGATTGGTCTGCTGTGAAAAGTCTGCGTAGATCTTCTGTGAGAAATCGAGCGCTGCCTTACTGATATTCGGACCAACCGGCTCACTGTCCTGCCAGCCGGACAAGGCTAAGAGAATGATGAAAAACTCCGTCATCTTAGCATCCAAATCAGGCAGGTCTGTCTGTGAGGCCTGAAAAACTTGCTTGGCTATCTCCAGCTTATCGCTGCCAACATCTCTAAAACGTCCGTATTTCCCAGTCCAAAAATCAGAAACAGAAATATTATTTGTTAAGAGAACAGCCAGCAAGCGCCGCAGAACATTTCTGGCGCCCAGCAGCTGATAGCCTTTTTTGCGCTCCAGATATACATCAAAATCAGCCAAACGCTTTTCTATTTCTGCAATATCCTGAATAATGGTCACATTTGATACCTTAAAATCAGCCTGCAGCTCTTCGTTTGTAATGCTGTCAGAAGCCAGCAGGAGCTTGTAGGTAATCAAATTCAAACGCTCATACTGCTCATAATTATCCAAATAATGAAAATCAGCTAAATTTTCTAATTCTCCCACTAAAAAATAGTACTGGTCTTCTTTGATAATACTGATATTAATAGCATTAAGACTCTTTGTTAGGTCAGAAATAACCCGATAAACGGTTCGCTGAGATACCTTCAGCAAGTCTGCTATCTGCTTTATTGAAAGCTTCCCATAATCTTGGAAAGCTTTCAGCAGTTGTTCTTCTCTTTTTGTTAGTAGCATAAACTTATTATACAATATTCCAGTTTATTTTACTTATGCATTCTGGCAACAAGCTTATCATATTCCGGTGTTGTCACCAGACTGTCAACGACCAGCAGCTGAGCATGAGGAGCCGACTGCTGTACTTCTCCCTGATGTGCAATCGTTGTGACCACTAAAATATTTTTAGCATTGTAATCTTTTAAGTCTGGATAAGCTGCCGTTGAAACTGGAATTTTGACCTCGTTATTTTTAAAGATTGCGCGGAGTGTTTCCTGTCCCATAGTTGCTGAACCTTTAGCCTTGCCATGAGCAAAAACGACAGCGTCCACGTGATTTAAATCAATTTCTGTACCAGCTCCTTCTTCTGCCGAACCCTCACTGGCTTCAGGAGCAGCACTGCTGTTGGTCAAGGTTGCAACAATTTCATCATACTTTGGAGTAGCCAGGAAATTATCCACAGCAACATGCACCGCACGCGGTGTTTTTTGTCCTGCACGGTCAGCCAGCTCTTCCTGCGTTACAATCAATGTATTGGCTGTATCTTGCAGATTAGAAATGGCCTGATTGGTTACAGGAATATCAAGACCTGCTTTTTTCACCTTATCGCGAAGAATAGATGCTCCCATAGCTGAGCTGCCCATACCAGCGTCACAGGCAAAAATGATTTGATGAATATTGTCTGTTGTAATGTCTGTGCTAAGCGGTTCGCTTTGGACGGTCTGTCCTTTAGATTCAGCTTTTGCCGCCTGAGTAGCTTCCTGTGCAGCTTCGAGAGAATCATCATCAGACTTATCAGCTTTCAGGATTACCGAACCTACTAAGAAAGATACAATGGCTGCGGCAAAGACGCCGGCCAGAACGACCAAATGAGGTCCCCAGCCTTTAGGTGCCATTCCCATGATGGCAATGATTGATCCCGGCGAAGCAGGCGCTGTCAAACCAGCTCCCAGTGTTTGGAAAGTAAAGGTACCAGTCAGACCGCCGGCAATAACAGCTAAGAACATAGCTGGTTTCATCATAACGTATGGGAAGTAGATTTCATGAATACCGCCAAAGAAATGGATAATCATAGCTCCCCAAGAAGAGGACTTAGCAGAGCCCTTGCCAAACATAGCATAGGCAATCAGTACACCAAGACCTGGTCCTGGATTTGCTTCCAGCAAGAAGAGAACGGATTTACCAACCTTAGCCACTTGTTCAGTTCCAAGCGGAGTAAAGATACCGTGGTTAAGCGCATTGTTCAGGAAGAGAATTTTAGCCGGTTCAATAATCAAGTTAGCCAGAGGCAAGAGATGAACTTTGACAATAGCTTCAACTCCTATACCTACCCATTCTGTTAATTGGGCGACAACTGGTCCGATGATAAAGAAGGCAAGCACCATCAAGGCAAAGCCAATCAAACCGAGTGAAAAGTTATTGACCAGCATTTCAAAACCAGTCCTGATTTTTGGTTGAACTTTTTCATCGAATTTTTTCAGTAACCAGGCTGACAGCGGCCCCATAACCATAGCACCGATGAACATGGTTACGGTAGACCCTGCAATGGCACCGAACGAAGCAATGGCACCGATAACACCGCCGCGCTGCTTGTGAACATTATAGCCTCCAGTATAACCAATTAGGAGAGGCAGCACATACTTCAGCATTGGCCCGACAACATTGGCATCCAAATCCTTATTGGGCAGATAACCCGTTGCGATGAAGAGCGAAGCCGCAACCCCCCAAGCAATAAAGGCGCCAATATTAGGCATAACCATGTTTGATAATGAGGTTCCGAGTTTTTGTATCCGAACCTTTAATGACGATTTTTGTTCCATCAGAACGCCTCCTTTTTATTCTGATATTACTATATCACCATCCTTTTACCAATGAAACTCAAACTTTGGCAAAATTTTTTTGCCATTTACGACTTTTTCTGACATCTTAAAAAAGATTATAAAAAGCCCGAAACAACGTTTCGGACCTCCCATATTATTCAACTGTAACGGCCTTAGCCAAATTACGAGGTTTATCAACATCAAGACCGCGCTGAAGTGAAGCATAGTAAGCAATCAGCTGTGTTGGAATAACCATTGAAATACTTGCTAAATAAGGATGTACTTGGTTAACGACAATATCATCACCTTCCTTATCCAGTCCTTCTTCAACCACTGTCAGGACGTTAGCACCGCGTGCTGCAACTTCCTGAATATTGCCGCGGGTATGAGCCGCAACAGTCTCACTTGATGAAATCAAGGCAAGAACAGGTGTTCCGTCTTCAATAAGCGAAATCGTTCCATGTTTTAATTCCCCGGCAGCAAAGCCTTCACACTGAATATAAGAAATTTCTTTAAGTTTTAAAGAAGCTTCCATAGCCACGTAGTAATCGTTGCCGCGGCCGATATAAAAGGCATTGCGGGAGGTTGCTAATAAATTGGCAACTTTTTTCTCAATTACTTCTCGCTCTGACAGGCTGGCTTCAATAGACTGAGCAACGATTGACAGTTCGTGCACTAAGTCAAATTCCAAGGCTTCTTTCTTGCCGTTGGCTTCACCGACGGCTTTTGAGAGGAAGGCAAGGGCTGCTATCTGAGCCGTATAAGCCTTGGTAGACGCTACTGCAATTTCCGGACCGGCATGAAGCAGCATGGTATAGGTCGCCTCACGTGACAGAGTCGATCCAGGCACATTAGTAATGGTCAAGCTAGGGATTCCCATAGCATTGGCCTTGACCAAAACCTGACGGCTGTCGGCTGTTTCTCCAGACTGACTCAGCAAGATAAACATCGGCTTTTTGCTGAGCAGCGGCATATTGTAGCCCCATTCAGAAGCAATTCCCAATTCAACCGGGGTGTCAGTCAATGTTTCGATCATTGATTTTGAAGCAAAGCCAGCATTGTAGGATGTTCCGGCAGCCAGGATATAAATCCGGTCAGCCTCTTGAACAGATTTGACAATAGCAGAATCAACAGTTAATTTACCATTTTCATCCGCATAGGTTGAAATGAGTTTGCGCATAACGGTTGGTTGCTCGTCAATTTCTTTGAGCATGTAGTAAGGATAAGTTCCCTTACCAATATCGGATAAATCAAGCTCAGCTGTGTAGGCTTCGCGCTCAACAGGATTGCCGTCGTAATCTGTCACCTCAACATTATCCTTGGTTAAGACAACCAATTCTTTATCGTGAATTTCCATGAATTGATTGGTTTCGCGAATCATGGCCATGGCATCAGAGCAGACCATATTGTAACCTTCGCCAAGACCGATTAAAAGCGGTGATTTGTTTTTAGCAACATAAATGGTATCTGGATTTTGCGAATCAACCAAAGCAAAGGCATAAGAACCTTCAATGATATGCAGAGCTTTTTTGAAGGCTTCGAGCACAGACAGACCGTCTTCAACAAACTGGCCGATTAAATGAACGGCAATTTCGGTATCAGTTTCACCTTTTAAGCTATGACCAGCCAGATACTCTTCTTTAATTTGCAAGTAATTTTCAATAACACCGTTGTGAACCAAAACAAAACGGCCAGTCGCTGACGTATGCGGGTGAGCATTGGCTTCTGTTGCCTGACCGTGAGTGGCCCAGCGTGTATGACCGATACCTGTCGATCCAGTCACATCAATACCGATTTTAGCCCGCAAATCGGCAATACGGCCCACAGACTTAATCAAGCGTCCGCTTTCAGGCTTATCGATGACATAAATTCCGGCAGAATCATATCCGCGATACTCTAATTTTTCTAATCCTTGCATCAAAATATCTGTTGCATTACGATTTCCTACAACACCTACAATACCACACATAGTTTTCTTACAGCAGCCTTTCCTTGCTGCTTCCTCCTTAAATTATTATAATTGGTATAGCCTAATAAGGCCTCCAAAAATCAACAAAACCAGTATATAACTTTATTTCTCTAAAGTCAACAACAAAATTGGTCTAGTCTTATTTGATGCACAAAGCTCAAAAAGGAGAGAGCCAATCGGGTTCTCTCTAAGGTATAGCTTTCCATCACCCACTGCAGTTGACAAGGAGCCGCAAAAAAAGAGCAGCTTATGCTACTCCTTTTTGACAAATCCAAACGTTTTTAAAGGCAAAATTCTAAAGGTCACAACACCCTTGATCTGTGATTTTTTGATGAGGCCAAAGGTTCGGCTGTCTTTTGTATTTGTGCGGTTATCATTTAAAATCAGATATCTCCCTTTAGGAATTTCCTGATATTTTCCTTTAGTAACAGTGGCGATGGTAAAATCAGCTGTAAAAGGATTGTCTCCGTTTTTGGCATGATAGCTGCTTTTCAGCTTCTCAATATAGGACTGCCCCTCTACTTTATTATTGAGATAAAAGATATCATCCATGTATGTTATACGATCCTCAGGTTCGCCAATGATGCGTCCGATATAGGACTTACCGTCAGCCTGATAAACAACAAAATCTTTATAATCCGGCTTTTCTTTTTTTGAAATGGTAATGAGATCACCCGCCTTCAAATAACTGTTAACATCATCTTGTCTTACCCGATAGGTTGAAAAAACAAAAATCCGCAATAAAAGCAGGATACAAACTGCCAGTACGGCCAGAAGAATATTTCTGATAAAGTCACGTTTAACCATTGAACTCTCCTTAAGTTATTGCTCTTTATTATAGCATGTTTCAGACAATAAAAAAAGAGAGCAATTTAAAAATCGTGATTTGCAGTCAAACGCCTTTTTATCACTCTCTGATTATCGTTACAATAGGCCTTATGCGCTTAATTTTCACCAAAAAAGAAGGACACTACAGCCACGACAATAACGGCTCCTAAGATAGAGGGCACCAAAGCCATACCGGCCAGACTGGGACCCCAGCTGCCAAACAGAGCCTGCCCCGCCCAAGAGCCAACCAGACCAGCAAAAATATTAGCAAAACAGCCCATCGTTTTTCCTCTGTTTGTCAGAGCACCGGCAATAGCTCCAATAATAGCCCCAACAATCAACGACCAAATCAATCCCATAAGTTCTCTGCCTTTCTGTCTACGAATTATAACTAGTTTAACAGGAAAATCCTCAAATGCCAAGAAAAATGTTTTTTGCCTGTGCTGTCAGCACTCTATAAGCAGTATTCCAATAAGCAGTGTTCATTGGTACGGAAGCACCTGATGAACGGTGCAGGAGTAAGACTGAGTTGGCTAAGCCAACAAGTCTTATTTTGGCTCTATAATTTCTGTAGTGGGTAAAACCACTCTGGAGATTATAGGGCTTTTTGACTACCAAAAAAGTCCCATAAGACTTATAATGAAAAGCGCTAACCATCTCATTAGAAAGTATCTTATGGAAC
>NZ_MOWR01000007.1 GCF_001937065.1 Streptococcus sp. 'caviae' | reverse complement strand
GTTCCATAAGATACTTTCTAATGAGATGGTTAGCGCTTTTCATTATAAGTCTTATGGGACTTTTTTGGTAGTCAAAAAGCCCTATAATCTCCAGAGTGGTTTTACCCACTACAGAAATTATAGAGCCGGTTTTTCAAGCCTGTTAGAATTGCTCATGTGCAGGAGTTCTCCAGCAAGAAGTATCAAAAAGGACTGACAAAAATAATTTGTCAGTCCTTTTTGATGGCTGTTTCCGTGTTTGATTAAGAATTTAGCTGGCAGCGGCTTCAAAGGTCAAAGATGGTCATGGAGTTAAGAAATTCTGTTGCCAAATGTTTGTTTTTATAGTCCTGAAAAGCTGCCAGGTGCTTGACTGCATTGTAGCGTTTACTGAGATTCCAGCTGCCGCTAGGATTATATTCGGGGTGCTGATTGACAAAATCAATGGTCAAATCCCATTCTCGGATATAGCCAAGAGGCCTGGAGTGATAAGTGACACCGTCAAGGGCGACATCGCTGAAACTTCTGTGAGCGTGGCCAAAGGCAACGTCTTTGATATTGTGCCGGACAAAAAGGTCGTGGAATTTCTGGCTGCCCAAAAAGGCATTGAAAGGTGCAAACCGCGGATGCGTCATAATAAACTGCTGATGAGGAACAAAGTGCATGGCAACAATCAGTTTTTGATCTTCTAAAGAAGTTAAGGTTTGATTCAGTTTTGCCAAGGATTCTTTGGCAATGGCAGGGTCATCTTTCAATCGCTGCAGGCGCCGATCAAACCAAAACGTTTTTTTCAGACGCTCAATTTTAGCAGGGTCTTGGCTGGAAAAGGAATAATCATACCAAGCGTGAAGAGCCAGCAAGGAAGCCTCGCCCACTTGATGTGTCTGAAAATCAAAGGCCTGAATATGATGTTCATCTAAGTCCAGCATGTCATGATTGCCCAGATTGTAGGTGACCGTCAAATCCTTCTGCAAGTCATCAATAAAAGGAAGGGTGTGGCTGTAAAAATGATTGGAAATATCCCCCGCCAGGTGAAGATGGTCAATCTGCTGTGTCTGCAGCAATTGCTTAAGGGTTTTTATTTCAAAGGCCCCAAAATGATTGAGGTCAATATGGAGATCGCTCATAATAGCAAGTTTTGTCATAAGAGTATTGTACCACGATTTTCCAGAAAAGAAGAGACAGAAAGATTGTGGCGGTTGCTTATCACTAAGATTACAGTGACAATACTGACCGATTCGAACAAAAATGTTCACGATTACAGAAGTTCCTGCAAAAAATTGTTTGATACAAAAAATTTCCCAAGAGATGAAAGACTTTGCTATTTTGTTTTTGCGGGAGGCGTTCTACAATAGAATATAAAGAAAGGAGGCGCTTACAGGATGAATCAAAGAAGCAAGGAAATTTTACACTTTCTCATTGATAAAAATCACAGTTCGCTGAAAGAGTTATCAGAAATCCATGACGTTTCAGAGCGAACCATCAGAAACGATATTGCAGCTCTGAATGACTACCTGCAGCATTTAGCATTCGGGAAAATCACTGTTAAAAATAAACAAATAAAGCTGCATCTTGACGTCAGCAAAAAACTTATCTGCGATGATATGAATAAATTTGATGTTTATGCCTATAAATTCAGCAGCAATGAAAGAAGTTTGATTTGTTTACTGATTTTGTTAGGCAGTCATGGCTATGTGACGCTGAGCCAGCTGTCTGAAAAGCTGCTTGCCAGCCGCTCGACGATAGTCAATGATGTCAAGTCTATGCGAAAGTTAGCCTCTAACCATCATTTAGAAATTATTTCAAAGGCCAATAAAGGATACAAAGCGGAAGCCAAGGAGGAAGACAGCCGTTCGTTTATCTACAGTGTTATCAGTCAAAATAATTTAGCAGCTTTAGAGTCTGTCATTTTTGAAGAAGGCTATCAACAGCAGATAGATCTTCCTCTCTTACAAAAGATTGTGGCAGCCAGCCGTGAACGGCTGAAACTGTCCGAAAAAAATCTTAACAGTCTGTTAACCTATGCCATGATTTGCAGTTACCGTCATTATAAAGGATTTACTCTGACAGCAGACTTTCCTTGTCCGGCTAATCTTCTTGAGGCTTTTCAAAATCTTATCTTAGAGTATGGCTACCCTTATTTGGATGGGAGAGATATTGCTTTTATTTTCAATCAGATTTTAGAAGGAACGCATCATCAAGTACTTGATGCAGAAATCAATAAGGAAACCCTCAGAATTCAAGTGATTGCTATGGCCTTTATTGAAAAAATATCCAAGGATTCACAGATTGATTTTAAAGACGACTATATTTTTTATGAAAATTTTTCAGCCCACCTGCTGCGAATGATGCGTAGGGAAATACTTGATGATGCTTCCTTAGACATCAGTGATGTTGTTAAAAGCAATCCCAGAATCAAACAGGTCATTTTGGATAATCTTTATATCATTGAAAAAAATGTTGGACGTAAAGCTTCCCCGGCTGAAGTTGATTATATTATCATCTATGTCTATGCAGCTATTGAACGTAAAAAACGGCTTGGCAGTAATTTAAGAGTTGCTGTTCTTACCGAGCAAAAGGCAACAGAGGCCTTCTTTATTGAAAGCAAACTTTTAAGTCAGTTTTCATTTAGTTTGGACATTTATTCTATTGATGACACTATCCGAGGAGACTATGATCTTATCCTAACAACAACATCGGTTCCTAACAAGGCCTATATTCAAATTTCTTCCTATATTTCTGATGAGGATTATCTTTTGATTGCCAATCATATTAACCGTATTGTGCAGGCCAGAGAACTCAGTCAGCTTAGCTTTGATAAAGAAACAGCTTTAAGAATCTATCAAATGGTGGCTGAAGAAGTTGATAATGCTTTTAAAGATAAACAAGAGTTAAAAAGACGGATCAAAACTAAAATTTTTACACATATCAGCCACACGGAAACCGAGGCTGACACAGCGCTTTATGAATTTTTAACATCTGACCGTATTGAGCTGGAGGTTGAAGCGAATGATTGGCAGGATTCCATTTACAAGGTTGGTGAAAAATTAATAGCAAAAGGAGACATTACTGAAGATTATCTAAAAGTGGTGATTAGCAATATCAAAGAGAACGGTCCTTATGTGGTCATCTCTCAAGGCTTTGCTTTTCCTCATGCGCCATTTGGAGATTATAACAGGAAAACTTCAATGAGTTTGATAAGACTTAAAAATATGATTTACTTTGATGATGAAGAACATGACAATCCTCAGGATATTGCTACTATGCCGGTCAAGTATGTCTGTATGCTGTCTATTACAGACAGACGTAAGCATCTCAGAGCAATCTTCAACCTTTTTAATCTTTTAAAGGATAAGGATTTCAGAGAGAAGATGGATTCCTGTCAAACAGCACAGGAAATCCATAATCTGATTTATGAAAGGGAAAGACTGCTGGAGTTAAGGAGGTAGTAGTATATGTTTACAGAAGATCTTATCTTTCTGGATGAGGAATTAAGAACAAGTACAGAAGTGCTGACCTTTAGTTTCAATCAATTAAGGCGACTAGGCTATGTTAAGGAAGGTTATCTTGCTTCTATTTTGAACAGAGAAAAAGAATTTGCAACGGGTTTAATGACGCATGCGGGTATCCATATTGCTATGCCGCACACGGAAACAAAATATGCTGAGAAAGAAGGGGTGGTCTTTATACGCTTAAAAAATGAAGTAACCTTTCAGCACATGGTCGATCCTGACGAGGAAGTTGCCACGCGGCTGATTTTCAATATTGTGGTCAAAAATCCTAAAAATCAGGTCATCTTTTTGACCAAACTGATGAAATTGTTTCAGAGTGAAGAGCTGCTTAACTATCTTTTAACTGAAACAGACAAAACCAACATTGTTAAAACCCTGCAGCAATTTGTCAAAAAACAATGATAATTGAACACGGGCTAAAAGCGTCGAGAAAAAGATAGCCTGCCTTATGCGTTAAAGTGCATGGCGTTAGGCTCCTATTTTCTTCTCGCTTTCTTAACGCCCTTTGTATCTTAAATAAAGGAGAAGAATCATGAAAAAAGTTATTGTAGCCTGCGGCGGAGCGGTCGCAACCTCAACAGTGGCAGCAAACAGAATTAAGGAACTCTGTGACAAGAATGGTATTGATCTTGATTTGGTGCAGTGCCGCATCAGTGAGATTGAATCGCATTTGTCAGGTACGGATTTAATTTGCACCACCATGCGGGTCAAAAAAACTTATGGGGATATCCCGGTTTTAACGGTTATGGGCTTTATTTCTGGCATTAATGAAGAAAAGCTGGAAGAAGATATTTTAGGCTATTTACAATAAAATGTAAGCGTTTTAAAAGAAAGAGGTTCAACTCATGGCATTTTTACAATACATTATTGATTTAGGGGCATCTGTAATGCTGCCGCTGGTTATTTTTATCATTGCCGTTTGTTTTGGCATTAAGGTCGGGAAAGCTTTCTATTCCGCCATTTCCATTGGGATAGGTTTTGTCGGCATTGGTATCATTGTTGATTTTATGCAGGCCAGCATCGGTCCTGCCGCAAAAGCAATGGCTGAAAATTTTGGCTTAAATCTCAAGGTCGTTGATGTCGGCTGGCCAGGCATGTCACCGATTACTTGGGCCAGCAAAATTGCCTTGATTGCTATTCCCATTGCTATTTTAGTTAATATTGTCATGCTGCTTTTGAAAATGACCCGTGTGGTTAATGTTGATATTTGGAATGTATGGCATATGACTTTCACCGGAGCAATAGCCTATGCAGCAACTGGCAACTACTGGATAGGGATTCTTGGTGTCATTGTCCATGCTGTTCTTGCTTATAAGTTTGGTGATTGGTTCCGCTACGATACTGAGGAGTATTTTGGGCTGGAAGGTATTGCGGTTCCTCACGGAACATCAGCTTATATGGCTCCCTTTGCGGTTATGGTGGACGCTTTAATCAGTAAGATTCCAGGTCTAAATAAGATTACTATTGACAGCGACAAAATCGAAAAGCGTCTGGGAATCTTTGGTCAGCCTGTTATTGTCGCCTTCTTCTTAGGTATTATTATTGGGATTTTAGCTGGTTACGATGTTAAGGCAATTCTTCAGTTAGCTATTAAAGTTGCTGCCGTTATTTCCTTGATGCCTAAGGTTATCAAGCCAATTATGGAAGGTTTGATGCCTATTTCAGAAGTGGTTAAAGAAAGACTTTCGAAACGCTTCAAGGGCAGTGAATTTCTTATCGGTTTGGATCCGGCAATCTTACTTGGCGACCCAACCGTTGTCTCTGCAGGTTTGATTTTTATCCCACTCAGTATTGTCATCGCTCTTATTGTACCGGGCAATCAAGTTTTACCGTTTGGTGATCTGGCGACTATCGGCTTCTTTATTGCCATGGGAGTTGCAGTGCATAATGGTAATTTGTTTAGAACCTTAATTTCAGGTTCCGTTATTATGTATATTACGGTTTGGATTGCCAATCAATCTGTCGGCCTGACAACTAAGCTGGCACAAACGACAGGTACTTTATCTGATACCAGCGGTAAAGTTGCTGCGCTTGACCAAGGTGGATCACCGATTACCTATATCTTTACGCAGCTTTTTCATATGACAAATGCTTTGGGACTTGCGGTTATTGCAGTGATTTATGCAATTGGACTGTATATGACCTGGGCCCGCTTTAAAAAATTACAAAAGGCCAGAGAGGGTCAGTAAAATATATATTATGAATTGAAAGAAGATGATTGATGATGAAGGCAGCAGTCCTAGTAGAAAACAATAAGCTTGAAATACAAGACCTTGATAAACCAGTCCTTAAAAACGATGGAGACGTCTTAATAAGAGTTGCCTATGCGGGTATTTGCGGCTCAGACTACGTTCGTTTCTTTGAAAATCAGGCAAAGTTTTATCCCATTATTTTGACCCATGAATTTTCAGGTATTGTTGAAGCAAGCAATTCTGATAACTATAATTCAGGTGACAAAGTAGCTATCATTCCTTTGAAACCGGATTTTGAGGATGAACAAAGCAAAAAGGGCAATTATTCACTGAGTGAACAGTATGGTTTTATTGGCTCTCGTGAAAACGGCGGTCTTCAAGAATATGTCATTATTCCTGAAGAAAACCTTGTTCATATTCCGGAGAATATTGACCTTCGTACGGCAGCTTTTATAGAACCGTTAACCGTCAGTCTCCATGGTTTCAAAGTCGCTGGCCTTAAAGATTTAGCTGTTAAAAAAGCAGCTCTCATTGGGATGGGCAGTATCGGACTTTTAGCCCTTCAAGTTCTGGTCAGTTACGGCTATGATGTGACGGCCTTTGACATTAGTGATGATAAATTGGCTTTATCACAGCAGCTCGGTGCTAAAGCAGCTGTCAACACTCGAAATAAGGAAGAACTGGCAGCAGCTTATAATCAGTTTGACTTTGTTGTTGAAACGTCCGGAGCTAATCAAAGTTACTACATTGTCAATAAATTAGCCGCGAAAAAAGGAACTATTCTTTATATCGGAACGCCGCATAAGGATCTGACTATTGATTTTCAAACTTTTGAATTAATTAATCGGAAAGAATTAACGGCATATGGTTCGTGGATGAACTATTCGGCACCGTGGCCCGGTAAAGAGTGGACTGAGGCTGTAGAGCTCTTTCAAAAGGGAGCTATTGCGATTGATCCTTTAATTGCAGCAGAAGTCAGTTTGGAAAGCTTTCCGACAATCTTTGCAGATTATCGTGAACATAAAATTGATGGGAAAATTTTTATTACAGTAAGAGGAGAAGAATGATGAACCATTTAGAAAAGTTAACAACTCCAAGCGGTGTCATTTCAGCTCTAGCTATTGACCAACGGGGAGCTCTTCGCCGGATGCTCGGTAAGGACACCTCTCAAAAGGAATTAGAAAATTTTAAAATCTTAGTATCAGAAAATCTGACACCTTATGCTAGCTCTATCTTGCTTGATCCTGAGTTTGGCTTGCCTGCTGCTACTAAGAGAGACAGTAAGTGCGGACTTCTTATGGCCTATGAAAAGACTGGTTATGATGCAGAAACACCGGGGCGCTTGCCTGATTTGATTGACAATGAGAGCGTTAAGCGGCTTAAAGAAAAAGGAGCCGATGCCATCAAGCTTTTAGTTTACGTAGATATTGATGAAGCTGCATCTATTAATGATCAGAAAAAGGCTTTTGTTGAACGTGTCGGTTCGGAATGTGCTGCAGAAGGGCTGCCGCTTTTTCTTGAAATTGTCAGCTATGATGCCAATATTTCTGATAAGAGGGAATACGCTAAAATTAAGCCTCATAAAGTGATTGAAGCTATGAAAGCCTATGCCGATCCGCGCTTCAATGTAGCTGTTCTAAAGGTCGAAGTACCAGTGGATATGAATTTTGTTGAGGGCTTTGGAGCTGATGCAGTTTACAGCAGAAAAGAGGCAGCAGCATTTTATAGACAACAAGCTGAGGCGACTAATCTTCCTTTTATTTTCTTAAGTGCCGGAGTTAGTGCTCAGATGTTTCGCGATACTCTTCGCTTTGCCAAAGAGAGTGGATCGACTTTTAATGGTGTTCTCTGCGGGCGTGCAACATGGGCAGGTGCTGCAAAAATCTATAAAGAAGCCGGAAGCGATAAGGCTGCCGACTGGCTCCAAACAATAGGCCGGTCAAATATTACTGAGCTGGGCAAACTAGTTGAAGATCTGGCGACGCCTATAAACTAGACAAAGGAGAATGGGACAGAAAATCAGTCATTCGAAGAATTTGATTTTGCTGTCCCACTCTCCTCTTTATTAATACTTCAAGAGACAAGATATGATTTCAGCGGTTACCTCGGACCTTTCTATTGCTAATATTTAGGATACTTAGCAGAATTCAGCAGGGCTTTTCTTGCATTTTTGACGGTATTTGAAAGGGCTGCCAATGCGGTCTGTTAATGATTGACAGCGCTGTCAAAAAGCTTTATAATCGTTATGCAGCGGCTGTTTGCTGCAGCAGTTTTTAATGATTGTCACCAGCTTCCTTTTGAGGGATTGCACAGCTAAAGGAGATCAAATGAAGGCCTTTTATCAACTACTTAAGGAAAAATTTCCTACCAGAGCAGATATTCTGACAGAAATTATCAATCTGGAAGCCATTTGTCATCTGCCTAAAGGGACTGAGCATTTTGTCAGCGACCTGCACGGTGAATATCGTGCCTTTGATTATATTCTGAGGACTTGTTCAGGTTCGGTTAAGTCTAAAATTCAGGAATGCTTTGACTTGTATCAGCTGTCTGCCATGGACAGCCAAGAATTCTGCTTGTTTGTCTACTATCCTGAACAAAAGATAGCTTTTGATAAGCAGGATCTCTCGCACAATGCCCTGCAGGAAAAACTGATTGCTTTGGTACCTATTCAGATTCAAGTTCTTAAATACCTCGGCAATAAATACACGCGCTCCAAGGTTCGCAAAAGTCTGCCTGCCAACTTTGCTTATATTATTGAGGAACTCTTGGCAGAAATCGAAAGGAACCCTGATAAAGAAGGTTACTTTGATGCAATTATTGATAAGATTACAGAACTCAATCAGCTGGAAGAGCTCGTCATTGCTCTGTCCTATGTTATTCAGCGTTTGGCTGTGGATGTTTTGCATGTTGTCGGTGATATTTATGACCGCGGTAAATACCCTGATATTATTTTAAACCGTTTGGAAAAGCTGCCTAATGTTGATATTCAATGGGGCAATCACGATATTACCTGGATGGGAGCCGTTTCGGGCTCCTATGCCTGTATGATTAATGTCATTCGCATTGCTGCCAGATACAATAATTTAACCTTGATTGAGGATCGCTACGGGATTAATCTGAGAAAGCTTGTGGATTACAGCCGCAAGTATTATCAGCCTGTACCGGCTTTTGATCCTATTTTGGACGAAGGCGAGCTGTCTCAGGAGGAAAACAACTTGCTGAATGTTGTGCAGCAGGCAACCGCTATTTTGCAGTTTAAACTGGAGAGCCGTTTAATTCACCGTCGGCCGGACTTTCAGCTGGAGCACCGTCAGGTTCTGGAAATGATTGATTATGGGCAAAAAACGATTTGCCTAAAAGGCAAGGATTATGCCTTGTCGGATTTTAACAGCAGCCGTATTGTAGCTGAAAACCCCTGTGCGCTGGATGGTGAAGAAGAAAAACTTCTCAAACAGCTGATGCACGCTTTTCAGACATCAGAGTGCTTAAAGCGCCATGTTGATTTTTTGTTTGAAAAAGGCTCCATGTATTTGCAATACAATGGCAATCTGCTGTTTCACGGCTGTATTCCCCTGCATGAAAACGGCGATTTTAAATCCTTGAAAATCAAGGACAGAAGCTACTCTGGCAAGGAACTGTTGGATTTTTATGAGAAAGAAATCCGCCAATCTTATCGGCACCCTGATAAGCACGAGGATTTCTCGACGGATCTGTTTTGGTACCTCTGGGTAGGTGAAAATTCCTCCCTTTTCGGGAAAAAAGCCATGACAACCTTTGAGCGTTATTTTATTAAGGATAAGGCCACTCATGAAGAAATCAAAAATCCTTATTACCGGCTGCGAAATAAGGAAAGTGTCTGCCGGGACATCCTAAAAGAATTTAATCTGAGCGAGGAGGGGCATATTATCAACGGTCACACGCCTGTAAAGGAAAAAGACGGGGAGAATCCTGTCAAGGCAGGCGGTAAAATGCTGGTCATCGATGGCGGTTTTGCCAAGGCTTACCAAAAAAAGACAGGACTGGCAGGCTACACCCTGGTTTTTAACAGCTATGGCATGCTGCTGGTGGCACATCAGCCCTTTACCAATAGCCAGGATGTGTTAATGGGCAATTATGATATTCTTTCAACCAGACGTCTGGTTGAGGAGTCCAGCCGCCGTATTTTAGTCAAGGATACCAATATCGGCCATCGTATTTGCGATGAAATTAAGCATTTAGAGTATCTTTATCGGCATTTTGATAATTATTAAATCCCAGCAGCAACCAACTAACTGTTGGAACAATTAAAAGTATAAGACTGGAATGAACTTAAGGTTTCCAGTCTCAGACTGAAGAAAAAGTCAATTTTTATCAAAAGAATTATTGTGTTATGATACTTTCCTTAGGCAGCACGGACGGCAAAACCAAACGCCAACGCTATAGCTTTTGACTAGGTTTTGCATTAGATTGCCGTTAGAAATAGTATCGATTTCTAACGGCAATCGTCGCAGCAACTTCCTTTGGAATTTCATACTTAGATTTTGAGCCCAAGTCTCAAAATCTCCGAACGAGGCTGGGACAAAAGTCTTTCCTCCTTTAACTATTTAAGATATAGCAGTTTGACGCAGTGGTTGGGAGTAAGACTTGTTGGCTAGGTCAACTTAGTCTTACCCCTGCACAGTTCATTAGGTGCTTTAGCACCAATGAACCACTGCTGATTGGAGGTCCTTATCCCTTGCTAGGCAAGTGATAGCTCCAACAGTTTGGGGAACTGTTGGAGGATATCCAATTCTATGAACGTTAGTTCATGTCAATCCCTAATCAACTGTGCGGAGGTGGGACAACAAAATCAAAATCGTGATTTTGCCACGATTTACTGATTTTTGTCCCACTCTCGTTTTTTGCTGCAGCGGAAAGTATCTGGGCCAGGCTCGTTTCATTCGTCTATTTTTCTTATAGATTGTGAGTTGATACTATCCTAAGATGTGTGTGCTTGTGAAATGCTAACTATAGAGTTTGTCTGCAACCTGGGACTGGAATGAACTTAAGGTTTCCAGTCTTTATTTTTGCCTATGTGTTTTGTTGCAATCTTGTCTCAAGTTTAAAAAGCCGTGTTGATTTTTTATTCATATTTTAGTTGCATTTATTTTCATTTTGTGACTTGCTCTCTTTTTAAAAATCCTTTAAGATAGACTTATGAATATTAAGGAAGAAATCCAAAAGCTGGCTCGAGAAATCGGGATTTCAAAAATTGGTTTTACGACTGCCGATGATTTTGCTTATTTGGAAAAATCGCTGCGCGCTTCTGTTGAAGAAGGGCGTTCTTCGGGTTTTGAACATAAAAATATTGAGGAGCGGATTAAACCCAAGCTCTCTTTGGCAAGTGCCAAAACGATCATCTCTGTTGCTGTGGCCTATCCCAACAAACTGCCTGTTAAACCGCCCAAAACGCAGTATCGGCGCGGTAAAATCACTCCTAACAGCTGGGGTCTGGATTATCATTATGTGCTCCAGGACAAGCTCAAGCAGTTGGCCGATGGAATTGAAAAGCTGACTGAAAATTTTGAGTATAAGGGCATGGTTGACACAGGAGCCTTGGTTGATACAGCTGTTGCCAGACGGGCTGGGATAGGCTTTATTGGGAAAAACGGTTTGGTCATTTCCAAGGAATTCGGCTCTTATATGTATCTGGGAGAATTGATTACTAATCTGGAAATTGAGCCCGACAGTCCGGTTGATTACGACTGCGGCGACTGCCGCCGCTGTTTGGATGCCTGTCCGACATCCTGCTTGCTTGGCGACGGAACAATGAATGCCAAGCGCTGCCTGTCTTTTCAGACACAGGATAAGGGCATGATGGATCTTGAATTCCGAAAGAAAATCAAGACTGTCATTTATGGCTGCGATATTTGCCAAATCTGCTGTCCCTACAATAAAGGGCTCACTAATCCCTTGGGCAGCACCATTGATCCTGAACTGGCAGAACCAGAGCTGATTCCTTTTTTAAATTTGTCTAACAGTCAGTTTAAGAAAAGATTTGGTATGATTGCCGGTTCCTGGCGGGGAAAAAATATTTTGCAGCGCAACGCTATCATCGCTCTGGCCAATGCCCATGACAAAAGCGCAGTTGTCAAACTGCTGGAAATCATTGACAGCAGCCAAAATCCCATTCACGCTGCAACGGCTATCTGGGCCTTAGGTGAAATTGTCAAAAAACCAACAGAAGAGTTGCGGGATTTTATTTTAAGCATTGATTCAGATAATGAAGCTATCATAAAAGAACGAGATGCTGTGATTAATAGATGGCAATTTTAAATGAACTATGTTAGAATAAAACAGATACTGAAAAAATGAGGTATGAACTATGGATATGGCAGAAATGCGCCAAAAATTAGCAGAAAACAAAGAAAAGCTGAATGGCTTTCGGAGGTCTCTTTGACTTAGATCGCTTGGAAGAAGAGATCGCGCTCTTAGAAAATCGGATGACGGAACCTGACTTTTGGGATGACAATATTGCCGCTCAAAAGACGTCACAGGAGTTAAATGACTTAAAACTGAAGTACGATACTTTCCATAACATGGAAAATCTATCCGATGAGGCTGAGATTTTGTATGAATTGGCAGAAGAAGAGCCTTCAATGCAGGCTGACTTGGAAGAAAGTCTGGAAAAACTGGACAAGATGATGTCCAGCTATGAAATGACGCTTCTTTTGTCAGAGCCTTACGATGCCAATAATGCGATTTTAGAAATTCACCCAGGTTCCGGCGGTACGGAAGCTCAGGACTGGGGAGACATGCTGCTGCGCATGTACACTCGTTTTGGCAACAGCAAAAACTTCAAGGTAGAAGTGCTGGATTATCAAGCGGGCGATGAAGCAGGGATCAAGTCGGTAACGCTGTCCTTTGAAGGTCCCAATGCTTACGGTCTTTTGAAATCAGAGATGGGCGTTCATCGCTTGGTGAGAATTTCACCCTTTGATTCGGCTAAACGCCGTCATACGTCCTTTGCCTCAGTCGAAGTCATGCCGGAACTTGATGACACGATTGAAGTGGACATCCGGGATGAGGACATCAAGATGGATACCTTTCGCTCTGGCGGAGCCGGCGGCCAAAATGTCAACAAAGTCTCGACAGGTGTCCGTCTGACCCATATACCAACCGGTATCGTAGTAGCTTCAACAGTTGACCGTACGCAATACGGCAACCGCGACCGGGCTATGAAAATGCTGCAGGCAAAGCTCTATCAGCTGGAGCAGGAAAAGAAAGCCCAGGAAGTAGATGCCCTTAAAGGCGATAAAAAAGAAATCACTTGGGGCAGTCAGATTCGCTCTTATGTTTTCACCCCCTACACAATGGTAAAAGACCATCGCACAGGCTATGAAGTTGCGCAGGTTGATAAGGTTATGGACGGTGATTTGGACGGCTTCATTGATGCCTTTCTCAAATGGCGCATGGAGTAGAAGACTGGTTTTTACAAAGGAGAGCTATTCTCCAAAGATATTATTAAAGAAAAGGAAACGCAAGACATGGCATTAATTCAAATGAAGGGTGTTACCAAAAAGTATCACCGCAGTACGACTGCCTTGAGAAACATAACAATTTCTGTCGATCAAGGTGAATTTGTCTATCTGGTAGGACCATCAGGCGCAGGGAAGTCAACCCTTATCAGACTGCTTTACCGTGAAGAAAGAACGACTAAGGGGTTGCTTAAGGTTGGCAAATTTAACCTGTCTAAAATGAAAAAGCGAGAAATTCCCATTCTTCGCCGCGGCATCGGTGTTGTCTTTCAGGACTATAAACTCCTGCCCAATAAAACAGTGTTTGAAAACATTGCTTTTGCGATGGAAGTTATCGGTGAAAAGCCGCGTGTGATTAAAAAACGTGTAGCAGAAGTCCTTGATTTGGTCGGGCTCAAGCATAAAATGCGTTCTTTTCCCGATCAGCTCTCAGGCGGGGAACAGCAGCGGGTTGCAATTGCCAGAGCTATTGTCAATAACCCGAAAGTTCTGATTGCCGATGAACCGACAGGAAACCTGGACCCGGAAATTTCATGGGAAATTATGCAGTTGCTGGAGCGTATCAATCTTCAAGGGACTACTGTTTTGATGGCAACCCATAACCGCCAGATTGTAGATACACTTCGCCACCGTGTGGTTGCCATTGAAGACGGCCGCATTGTCCGCGACGAAGAGGAAGGAGATTACGGATACAATGATTAGAAGATTTTTCCGTCACTTATGGCAGTCCATTAAAAATATCAAACGCAATGGCTGGATGTCTATTGCAGCTATCACGTCTGTAGCGATTACCCTGACCTTGGTTGGTATCTTTGCAGCTTTTCTCCTGAATACCGAAAAATTGGCCTCCGGTATTGAAAAAAATGTCCAGATCAATACTTATTTGCAGGTTGATTCTAAAGATAATGTGAAGTCTTACGTTGACCCTAACGATTCAAACAAAAAAATTAACAACCCCGACTATCACAAGGTTTATGATCAGATCAAAAAGATCAAAAACGTTAAAAAGATTACCTTTTCAAGTAAGGATGAGCAATTAGAAAAGCTGAAGAAAACAATGGGTGACGACTGGACCCTGTTTGACGGGGATTCCAATCCTCTGTACGATGTCTATATCGTGCAGACAACTTCACCTCGCAAGGTTAAGTCGGTAGCCAAGGCGATTGACAAAATATCAGGCGTTGATTCAGTGGCTTACGGCGGTACTGACACCGACCGCATCTTTGGTCTGGCTAACTTTGTCCGTACCTGGGGACTGGTCGGAACCGGCCTTTTAGTTCTGGTTGCCATCTTCTTGATTTCGAATACGATTCGGATTACCATTCTTTCCCGCCGCAATGAAATTCAAATCATGCGTTTGGTTGGTGCTAAAAACGGCTATATCAGAATGCCTTTCTTCTTTGAAGGAGCCTGGGTCGGTCTTATCGGGGCTATTGTTCCGTCACTGATTGTCGGTTACCTGTATCAGTTTGTTTTTGAGCAGTTTAACCCAAATCTGGCCACTCAAAATCTGTCTCTTTATGAACCCAATCCATTTGTCTTTTATCTCATTGGAGCAATGTTTGTCATCGGTATTATTATCGGTTCCCTCGGTTCTGTTCTGTCAATGAGACGCTTCTTGAAGATATAAGAAAAAGACTGCGAAGCAGCCTGAGGACAAATCATATAATATAAAGTTAAAGGGGTCAGCCCCAAAACCGATTTCTGATAAGATCACGGTTTTGGGGCTGACCCCTTTTGTTCCAGTTCGATAATAAAAGAACAGCAGTTCAATGGTGCCTTAGCTAATTACAACAGGCTTCATGCAAAGCTCATCAGCTAAAAGAAGGGATTGAAATTTTTTTCATGTCCAATTGTTGTATCAAAGCCATGTCCAGGGAAAACGCTAAAATGATTGGGCAGGGTAAAAAGGTTTTCTTTGATACTATTAATAAGTTCATCAAAATTGCCGGTTGGCAGGTCAGTGCGGCCAATCGTTTCTCGAAAAAGAGCATCTCCTGAAAAAACAGCCTGCTCGTCGTCAAAGATAAAGGAGACACTGCCCCAAGAATGACCTGGTGTTGGAACGACTTTAAAAGCAAAGCCGGACAGCTGATAGGTTTTGTCATACTCAAAGTAAAAATCAGCAGGAGCTGCAATGACATCTTCCATATCACTGTGCCGATCCAAGCCCGATAGGTTATCCCGGGGACTGCCCAGCCAGGAAGCTTCCTTTTCAGAAATATAAACAGGCGGATGATTGAACTGCCGGCGCACCGCATCAAGGCTCATGATGTGGTCGTAATGGGCATGGGTCAGCAAAACAGCGGCAACAGGCTTATTGATGGTCTGTATTTGCTTAAAAATCTCATCGGTGTTGCTTCCCGGATCAATGACAAGAACAGCTTGGTCATTAACCAGATAATAAGTATTTTCAAGTGCAGCGTCATTTAAGGTCTTCAAAATTTTCATACTTTTAGTTTAACAAAAATGTCTTTCTTTTGAAATTAAAAAGAAAGAAATTGAAGAATATTTTCCATTGACTTTCTGCGGTGTCCTGTTTATACTGCTAGCATACGGGAAAATGGAGGTTATTTATGACAAAAGTTGCTATTGTTACTGGTGCAGGACAGGGAATTGGTCTTGCCATTGCCAAACGTCTTTACAAGGATGGCTTTAAAGTAGCTATTCTTGATTATAATACTCAGGCTGCTCAAGAAGCGGCTGCCAGCCTTTCAGAAACAGATGCTGTTGCTGTAACAGTAGATGTATCTAAACGCGACGATGTTTTTGCAGCCTTTGACAAGGTTGTTGAAAAATTTGGGGATTTGACAGTTGTTGTTAATAATGCCGGTCTTGGTCCGACAACTCCGGTTGAAACAATCACTGAGGAGCAGTTTAAGCAGGTCTACGGTGTCAATGTCGGCGGCGTTATTTGGGGAATTCAGGCCGCTCAAAAGCATTTTAAAGCTTTGGGGCACGGTGGAAAAATCATTAATGCAACTTCTCAGGCAGGTGTGGTCGGCAATCCGGAATTAACGCTTTATTCAGGAACCAAATTTGCTGTGCGCGGCATCACGCAGGTAACAGCGCGTGATTTAGCTAAGGATGGCATTACTGTCAATGCCTTTGCGCCGGGGATTGTCAAAACACCAATGATGTATGACATTGCTCACAGAGTGGGTAAAAATGCTGGCAAAGATGATGAATGGGGCATGCAACAGTTTGCCAAAGATATCACTTTGCAGCGTTTATCAGAGCCGGAGGATGTGGCCAATGTTGTTGCCTTTTTAGCCGGACCTGATTCGGATTATGTTACGGGTCAGACCCTGCTGGTTGACGGCGGCATGCAGTTTCATTAACATAAAAAACTCACATGCTGGAGTCCAAGCTGGAGAAAGAAGCTATGCTTTATTTTCTTCAGCTTTTTTTATTGTCGGAAAAATAAAGATTGGTAAATAATCAGAAAATTTTGTCATTTTCCTAGAATTCTCTGAAAAATTATGCTAGACTAAAAAAGTAAAAACTAGAAAGAAGAATGCTTATGGATAGAAAAATGAATTTTATCATGATTTCCCCCCATTTTCCGGCGAATTTTGAAACCTTTGCCCATCGCTTGCATGAAAATGGCATCAACACTTTAGGAATTGCTGACAGTCCCTATGAAGAACTGAGTCAGGGTCTGCGCGATCATTTGACCGAATATTACCGTGTAGACAATATGGAAGACTACGATCAGGTTTACCGCGCTGTGGCTTATTTTGCCCACAAGTATGGAAGAATTGACCGTATCGAATCCCATAATGAATACTGGCTGGAGCTGGATGCGCACCTGCGGACGGACTTCAACGTTTTTGGCTATAAAAATGAAGATATGCTCTCCATCAAGACCAAGGCACAGATGAAGGAAATCTTTCGCAAAACAGGACTCAAGGTTGCCCGCGGCCGCGTCTTTACCAGTGCTGACGATGCCAGAGCTCTGACCGAGGAACTTGGTTTTCCGGTCATTATCAAGCCTAATTCCGGTGTGGGGGCTTCTGATACCTATAAGATTAAATCTGAGCAAGAATTGGAAGACTTTTTTGGCTATCGCAATCCTCAAGTAGAATACATCATGGAAGAATTCATTGACGGGGATATTGTGACCTTTGACGGTCTGACTGACCATGAGGGCAATATTGTCTTTTATTCCAGTTTAGAGTATTCAGAAGCTGTTCTTGATACGGTGGAAAAAGACGGTGATATGTTTTACTATGTCCCGCGGGACATTGCACCTGAGCTTATTGAACTGGGCAAGAAATGCGTGCAGGCTTTTAATGTCAAGGAACGTTTCTTCCATTTTGAATTTTTCCGCATTAAAAAGACAAAAGACCTGATGGCGCTGGAAGTGAACTGCCGTCCGCCGGGAGGCTTGACCATTGATATGTGGAATTATGCGGATGATTTTGATATCTTTGACCAATATGCTAAGGTGGTTAAAGACAACCAATTTACAGCAGATGTGCAGCACCGCTACAATGTTGTTTATATTTCGCGTAAGGCCAATAAGAATTATGTCCATAGCATAGCAGATATTGAAGCCAAATACGGACACCATATCATTGATATCGAATCTGTACCGGGAATTTTTGCAAAAATTATGGGTGAAGTTGGTATTTTGGCTCGAACTGAAACCATGGATGAGCTGCGTGAGATCGTCCAATTTGCTCAGGCAAAACAGTAAATCTGTGTTTTAGGCCCGCATTTAATAGTTTAGAAAGGAAGAGAGCAGACACAAGACGGTTGTGTTTAGCTGCTCGCAATATCTTATATATGCATTTTGAAAGAAGAAGCCAATGGTCGGGAGAACTCGGCCGCGAAATGTACTTTAATGTTTACGGCCATGCCGGCAAGCCCGTCGTTGTTTTTCCATCGTCGGGCGGCAGCCAAAATGAATACGGTGATTTTGGCATGATCGAAGCCTGTCAGGATTTTATCAACCGCGGTCTGGTGAAGTTTTACACACCCGACTCTTTGGATAAGGAATCATGGCTGGCTCAAGGGAAGTCAGGCCATGATATGGCGCTTGCCCATGAGGCCTATGACCGCTATATTATCCATGAATTGGTGCCGCTGATTCGCTATGAATCCAATTGGGACGGCGGTATGATTGCTACCGGCTGTTCGATGGGAGCTTTTCACACTGTGAATTTTGCCCTGCGCCATCCGGATTTATTTGATGCTGCTATCGCCCTGTCCGGTGTTTATGATGCACGCTTTTTCACCGGTGATTTTGCCGGAGACTTAGCCGTGTATTACAATTCTCCTATTGATTATCTCTGGAATCAAAATGATCCTTGGTTCCTAGACCAATACCGCCGCAATCGTTTTATCGTGGCTGTCGGTCAGGGAGCCTGGGAAGAGCCGCACGTGATTGACACAATTCGCCTGCAGGAAGCGTTTGAAGCCAAGTCAATCCCAGCCTGGTTTGATTTCTGGGGACACGATGTTGCCCATGATTGGAATTGGTGGCGCGTGCAGATGCCGTATTTCTTAGGGAAATTGGAGGAAGAAGGACGGATTTGACTTTTTGAATCGTTTTCAAATCATAGAAAAACATGACAGACCGCTCATACTCGTAGTGGTCTGTCATGCTTTTTATGTTATTCTTTTAGGGTAAATTTTAAGAATTCAATAAAGTGATCTGCCCAGTATTTTTCATGGTGAATTTCGTTGGCCATGATATGCAAATCAATATTTTCCATGGGATGTCCTGTGCGCAGGAGGGATTGATAGTAGTGGAGGGTGCAGTCAATATAGGCCTGATTCATGTTTGGAGCAAAGGCTTCATCTACCTCATCGCCTTCTTTGGTGCCGACCTGAATGAAGACTTTACTGTCTGTATTTAGAGGATGGTAATCGCAAAAGCGCAGGAAATCACGTTCGCTGAACCAGGAAGCTAAGGAAAAGATACCCAGATTACCGAAGATATCAGGATAGGCTGCTCCCATGTAGGCAGTGATAATGCCGCCCATAGATGACCCTGCCAGCAAAGTGTTTTGACGGTCAGGTTTCGTTCTGTAATTGTCATCAATAAAGGGTTTGACCGTATGGACTAGCCAGTCGCCGTAGGCCATACCGTCGCCGCCGACACTGGCGGTTTCAGGTGTTGTTCCCACATCTGTCATCCAAGGAGCGTATTCATTCAGCCGGTTGCTGCCGGCATTGTCAATCCCCACAATAATAAGCTTGGGAAGTTCCTTGTGCTGCTTGATGGTTGGGATAATTTTCCAGGAATAGCCTGAATAGGACTCTTTGCTGTAAAAGATGTTTTGGCCGTCATGCATGTAGAGAACGGGGTATGAAGCCCAGTCTTCCTTATCGTAGTCCTTGGGCAGAAGCACCCGAATTCGCCTTTTTTCCTGATAATAGGGCACCTCTAAATAGTGCTCTTTCATTTCAAGATAGTAGTTGTTCAGCTTGGTTTTCTTTTTCACAGCAGTCTCCCTTGCAAAATAGAATTAAGCCTATTATAACATAGAAAATTTTGAAAAAATAGCTGGAATTGTTTGACAGATTCTGCGGAGCTCTTGTTCCTGCATTTGCCAATGAAGGATAAGCCATCTTTTTCCCTTTAAATATGGTATAATTTTAATGTTATGACGGAACGTAATTCAAGAAAGTACGCTGTGGTAGATTTGGAAGCAACAAGTGCCAGCAGCTCAGCTTCTATTATCCAAGTGGGTATTGTCATTATTGAGAACGATCGCATTGTACAGACCTATGCGACGGATGTCAACCCGCACGAGAAGCTTTCTCCGGCCATTGTCAATTTGACAGGGATCACCGATGGCCGCTTAAAAAAGGCTCCCGATTTTTCTGAAGTGGCTGCTGATATTTATGAACTGATTGCTGACTGTATTTTTGTTGCTCACAATGTTAAATTTGATGCCAATCTCTTGGCTGAGCATCTTTTTTTAGAGGGCTATGAACTGTTGAGCCCTCGTGTGGATACGGTTGAATTAGCCCAGGTTTTTTATCCGACTTTTGAAAAATATTCACTGGGCAATCTGACGGAACTTTTGGGGATTGAGCTGTCGGATGCCCATACAGCCATTGCTGACGCCCAAGCCACCGCAGAGCTGTTTCTAAAACTGAAAAAGAAAATAGCTACCCTGCCGAGGGTAACTCTGGAAAAGATTCTTGCCTTTTCTGACAGCCTGCTCTATGAATCCAGACTTCCAATTGAAGAAGCATTGGAACTGGCTCCCCTTCATCTGGCAGAAGATTATCAGGAAGTAGCAGGACTTGTCTTAAGAAAAGAGGAGCCTGTGCTGCATGAGCGCTGCTTATCGCAAGATTTTGCAGCCAATATCGCTCTTTTGAATCTTGAGGACAGACCAAAGCAGCTGGACTTTGCCAATCTGGTTGCTAAACGATTTGACGATCCCAGAGCAAGTTTCATCGAAGCGCAGTCCGGCATCGGTAAAACCTACGGTTACCTGCTGCCCTTGCTTAATAATGCTAAAACAGAGCAAATCATTGTCAGTGTTCCGACCAAGGTCCTGCAGGATCAGATTATGGCTAATGAAGCTAAAGCTTTGAGGGACGTTTTTCACCTCAACTGTCACAGCTTGAAAAGTCCTAACAACTACCTTAAGCTGGACAGTTTTTATGAGAGTTTGACCAGAAGCGATGACAATCGCCTGCTCAACCGCTATAAAATGCAGCTTTTGGTTTGGCTTTTGGAAACAAGGACTGGTGATCTGGATGAAATCAGGCAGAAGCAGCGCTACGCCGCTTATTTTGATGAAATCAAGCATGACGGCCGTCTCAGCAGGCACTCGCTTTTTTATGACTGTGACTTCTGGCAGAGAAGTTACCAGAGAGCTCAAAACAGCCGTTTAATTATCACCAATCATGCCTACCTGCTGACACGGATTGAAGATGACCCGGCCTTTGTAGAAAATCAGATTTTAGTCATTGATGAGGCTCAAAAACTGTTTTTAACCTTGGAGCAATTTTCTCAGCAGCAGATTAACATGACTAAGACACTGCAAACATTGAGTCAGCTCTTGGAAAATTCTCAGGATATTTTAGAAAAACGGCTGCTGGAGAGCATCCAATTTGAACTGAACCACCTGCTGACGCTTTTCTATAAGCGAAGAAGAAAGCAGCTTAAGGGCGAAGATGTCAGCGGTCTGAAGCAGAGTCTAAAAGAGCTCGATTTGCCGGAATTAGCTGATTTGCAGCAGCTGTTTGCAGATTCTTTTTCTGATTTTTGGTTTGAAGAAGAAGTTTCTCCGGACCACCGGGTTGTGCTGCTCAAGTCTGCCCGTTTGGACTTTACCGATTTTACCAGCTTTTTGCCGCCGACTAAAAAAACCTACTTGGTTTCGGCCACTCTTCGCATCAGTCCTCAGGTCAGTCTGGCTAATCTTCTTGGTTTTGCAACCTTTAGTTTCGACAGTGTGCCGGGTGATACTTCTAAGCAGCAGACTATTTGGATTGATGACAGTATGCCCGATATCGGTGAGCTGACAGACACAGAGTATGAGCATTTGCTGGCAGAGCGTCTGCTGGCACTGGCTGAGCTTCAGCAGCCCATGCTTGCCCTTTTTAATTCTAGAAAAACCATGTTTGCCGTGTCTGAACGTCTTGATGAGGCGCAACTGGTTCATTTGACCCAGGATAAAAACGGCACACCCTTTAATGTTAAGCGGCGGTTTGACCGAGGAGAGGCCAACCTTCTTTTAGGAACCGGCAGTTTTTGGGAAGGGGTTGATTTTGTTGAGCAGGAGCGGCTGATTGAAGTGATTACGCGTCTGCCCTTTGATAATCCTGAAAATATCTTTATTAAAAAGTTAAATCGCAGGCTCAGGCAGGAAGGCAAGAATCCTTTTTATGACTATGCCCTGCCCAGTGCCATTTTGCGGCTGAGGCAGGCTATCGGCCGTACGAAGCGCAAGAGCCGTCAGCTTTCAGCCATTGTTATACTGGACAGCCGCATTATGCGTAAAAGATATGGCAAGACTATTTATGATGCCTTATCTGCACAATTTCCTCTTGTCAATCAGAAGTTTCAAAATATCCTTGATGACATTGCTCATTTTTTACTGTCTTAAGGATAGGGGGAAGTAGCTTCCAAACTGCTATAGGCAGCCAGTTCTCACTCTAGGACAGTGCGCCAAGCTGTTTGTATCAGGAGGCTGAGGTTCTTGCCTTAGCCTCCTTTGCTCATGTGACAGAGCCTACTAACAAGTCGTGTAAAGAACGATGAAATATTTTTCGAAATATTTTTCCAAGTCAAAAAATTCGCAGGCCCTGTTTTGCAGCTGTGCGCGGACTTTAAGAATATTTAAATGGCAGTTGGAAATTTGGGGTCAGGTTTGATATAATAAAAAGTATTAGTGTGTAATGCTATGAATCAGTGTTTGAGAAGAAGGACAAAGGAGACAGGATGATTAAATTATCAAGGCGTGTTGTAGAGATGGAAGAATCAATTACTTTGGCTGCCAGTGCACGTGCTAAAGAACTAAAAGCACAGGGCCGGGACATTTTAGAGCTCTCTGTGGGACAGCCGGATTTTATAACGCCTAAACACATTCAGGATGCAGCTATTAAGTCTATCCAAGACGGCAGTGCTTCTTTTTATACGGTTGCTTCGGGTCTGCCTGAGTTAAAAGATGCGGTCAGCCAGTATTTTGAAAACTTCTACGGCTATTCTGTAGAGCGCAGTCAGGTAGTCGCAGGAACCGGTGCTAAGTTTATGCTGTATGCGCTCTTTGCAGCGCTTATTGACTCGGGCGATGAGGTTATTATTCCGACACCTTTCTGGGTATCTTATGCTGATCAGATTAAAATGAATGAGGGTGTTCCGGTTTTTGTCAAGACCAGTGAGGACAATCATTTTAAAGTTACCTTGGATCAGCTGGAAGCCGCAAGGACAGCTAAGACTAAAATGCTTTTGCTCAACAGTCCTTCTAATCCGACAGGGATGATTTACAGCAGAGAAGAGTTAGAAGCTATCGGCAACTGGGCTGTAGAACATGATGTTTTAATTTTGGCTGATGATATTTACGGCCGTTTGGTCTACAACGGTGCTAAATTTATCCCTATTTCAACTCTGTCAGAAACAATCCGCAAGCAAACCATTGTTGTAAATGGTGTTTCCAAGACCTATTCGATGACCGGCTGGCGTGTGGGCTATATTGTTGCAGATCCTGAAATTGTTGCAGCAATTTCTAAGATTGTCAGTCAGACAACATCTAATCTGACAACTGCGGCTCAGTATGCGGCTATTGAAGCTTTGACCGGAGCTCAGGACAGCGTTGAAGAAATGCGTCAGGCCTTTGAAGAACGTCTCAATACGATCTATCCGCTGCTGGAAGAGGTCCCTGGCTTTGATGTCGTGAAGCCGCAAGGAGCTTTTTACTTCTTCCCGAATGTTAAAAAAGCCATGGAAATGAAGGGCTATACGGATGTGACAGCCTTTACAACCGCTATTTTGGAAGAGGCTGGTGTTGCTTTGGTGACAGGAGCAGGCTTTGGCGCTCCTGAAAATGTTCGCATGAGCTATGCGACTGATATGGATACCCTCAAAGAAGCCATCCGCCGCCTCAAGGTCTTTATGGAGAACTGAGCCATGGCTCAGAAGCTTCACCGGTATTTCATCCCGGCCATTCTGCTTATAATCATCATAGGTCTCAGCTGGGCTCTTTTTCAAACCAAAACGGAGCTAAAAACTGTTAAAGAAAAGGCTATGCATCTTGCCTTTGACCGAGGAGACATTCAAATTCAAAAGTCTGGTGATACCTTTAAACTGACTTTTGTGTCCAACGGCTCGACCGGCTATGGCTGGAAAGTCAGTGATGTTTCAGAAAAGCTGGACTTAGATGACATAACCACTGAAGATCTGTCGCCGTTTTCCGGAGCTGATTATCAATTGCGGGCAGGAGGCTCAGGTCTTGCCTATCTTAAAGGGAAAGTGCTGGCAAATGGCCGGCACCAGTTTAAACTGTCTTACAAACGTCCCTGGGAGAAAACAAGTCTGGATAAAGACTATCTTGTGACTGTCGAAAGTCAGACAAAACACTATGGTAAGACTTCTTCAGAACCTGTCATCAGCTTCATCTCCATCAAAGAAATCATAACAAAATAAGAAAGTAGAAAAGAGAACCACTATACATGTCTAAAGAGTTAGTATCTATTATTGACGTTCCAAAACATGTTGGCGAAGAGGTGACCATTGGTGCCTGGGTTGCCAACAAATCAGGCAAAGGTAAAATTGCCTTTCTCCAGCTGCGTGACGGATCTGCCTTTTTCCAGGGCGTGGCCTTTAAACCAAACTTTATCGAAAAATTTGGGGAAGAAGAAGGACTTGAAAAATTCACTGCCATCAAGCATCTGAATCAGGAAACGGCTGTTTTGGTGACAGGAATTGTCAAAGAAGATGAACGGTCAAAATTTGGCTATGAGCTCGATGTAAAGGATCTTGAAGTAATTGGGGAATCGGAAAATTACCCCATTACTCCCAAGGAACACGGAACTGATTTTTTGATGGACCACCGTCATCTCTGGCTGCGTTCACGAAAGCAAATGGCCATCATGCAAATTCGCAATGCTGTTATTTATGCTTCTTATGAATTTTTTGATCAAAACGGCTTCATCAAATTTGACAGCCCAATCTTATCAGGCAATGCTGCTGAAAACACGACGGATCTTTTTGAGACCGATTATTTTGGAGAGCCTGCCTTTCTCAGCCAGTCCGGCCAGCTCTATCTGGAAGCAGGGGCTATGGCGCTCGGCCGCGTCTTTGACTTTGGACCTGTTTTCCGTGCCGAAAAATCAAAGACCCGCCGCCATCTGACAGAATTTTGGATGATGGATGCCGAATATCCTTTCCTGTCGCATGAGCAGTCCCTCGACTTGCAGGAAGCTTATGTCAAAGCACTCATTCAGGGTGTTCTTGATCGGGCACCGCAGGCTCTTGATATTTTAGAGCGTGATACTGATTTACTCAAAAGATATATTGCAGAACCCTTTAAGCGTGTATCCTATGACGATGCCATTACTCTTCTTCAGGAGCATGAAGCAGATGAGGATGCTGATTATGAGCATGTTGAGCATGGAGATGACTTTGGATCGCCTCATGAAACATGGATTTCCAATTACTTTGGCCTCCCAACTTTTGTAGTCAATTATCCGGCCGACTTAAAAGCTTTTTACATGAAACCGGTCCCTGGCAATCCGGATCGTGTTCTCTGTGCTGATTTGCTTGCACCGGAGGGCTATGGTGAAATTATCGGCGGTTCCGAACGTGAAACGGATTATGATACCCTGCTTGAGAAAATCAAAGAAAACGGACTTAATCCGGATGACTATGCCTTCTATCTTGACCTGCGCAAATACGGTTCTGTTCCCCACTGCGGCTTTGGTCTTGGATTGGAGCGCATGGTGACCTTTTTAGCAGGAACTAAGCATATTCGCGAAGCTATTCCTTTCCCGCGCATGCTCCATCGAATTGAACCGTAATTTTTGTCACTTTATTATTGAATCTGATGAAAGAGAGCAGGACAGGCACGCCATCATAGGTGGTCTGTTCCGCTCTTTTTTTATTTAGAAAGTCTTTGTTTTAATCTTCTGGATATTCTGCTATAATAAAAGGCATCGGGCAGGTATAAGAGAACCTTCAAACAGCTTGAAAGGGATCTTTTATCTCTGTTTCGTTGCTAGATTGTCACCGCCTAGAAAAAGACGATGGCCACTTATTTCATAGGAGGAACTAAAATGACAACTACTGTAATGGCAAACTATAGCTATGGTGAAGACTGCTATCAGGAAATTCCTGAGGTCCTAAAACCCTACCACATTAAGCGTGTGGTTTTGATTGGCGGAAAGAGAGCCTTGGCCAGCAGCGAGGATGAGGTCCGTGGTATTTTGGAACAGGCGGATATTGAAGTGACGGGCAGTTTTGTTTATGGTGTCGATTCGACACAAACAAACATTGATAAACTGGCAGCTAATCCGGATGTAGAGCGAGCGGATGCTATTTTTGGCTTCGGCGGCGGAAAGGCTCTTGATACAGCTAAAATGGTTGCCAAAGAACTGAACAAACCGACCTTTACCTTCCCAACGATTTGTTCCAATTGCTCAGCTGGGACTGCAATCGCAGTCGTCTACAATGATGATCATTCCCTTTTGAGGTACGGCTATCCTGACTCACCGCTCCATATTTTCATCAACACGCGGATTATTGCAGAAGCACCGGAAAAATATTTTTGGGCCGGCATTGGCGATGGTATTTCGAAAGCTCCTGAAGTAGAGCATGCGATCAAGGAAGCAAAGAAAAAGGGAACAGCAGAGCTTCCTCATACCGCAGCATTAGGTGAGGCTGTGGCACTGTCTTCAAAGGATGCCTTTTACCGCTACGGTCAGCAAGGGCTGGAAGATGTTCGAAACAACAAACCATCTCGGGCAGTTGAAGAAATTGCACTTGATATCGTGGTATCAACCGGCTATGCCTCTAATTTGGTCAACCAGCCTGATTTTTACTACAATTCTTGTCATGCCCATGCTTTTTATAATGGCACAACTGCCGTTCAGCGTGAAGGCGAATATCTCCATGGCATGGTTGTTTCGTACGGTGTGCTGGTCCTGCATGCTTATTTTGATGAGCAAGAAGAACTAAAACGTGTGGCCAAGTTCAATAAGGCATTAGGATTGCCGATTAGGCTGCGGGACTTAGGACTGACTCAGGAAGATATCCCTAAAATTGTTGAGGTTGCCCTAACCACCAATGAATACCGCAATACGCCTTTTGACCCTGAAAAATTTGCTCAGGCCATTCGCACGGTCGATTCGCTTGGTCAGCAGCTATAAGTAGATAAAAAGAAAGAAGGAAAAAATGAAAAATATTCACACAGATAAAGCACCCGCCGCTATCGGCCCTTACGTCCAAGGAAAAATTGCCGGCAATCTGCTATTTGCATCCGGCCAAATTGCTCTTTCACCGGAAACCGGTGAAATCGTCGGTGAAACCATTGAGGAACAAACACAGCAGGTCTTAAAAAATATCTCAGCTATTCTGTCAGAAGCAGGTACGGACTTTGACCATGTTGTTAAAACGACTTGTTTTTTGGCTGACATCAAGGATTTTGTTCCCTTTAATGAGGTTTATGCAACAGCTTTCGGTCAGGACTTTCCGGCTCGTTCCGCTGTTGAAGTTGCCCGTCTGCCCAAAGATGCTAAGATTGAAATTGAAGTTATCGCTTCCATTGACTGATAACAGCAGATACAAAAACTCGAGTTTATCGCCCGAGCTTTTGTTTATTTTGAGAAAGAAAAGCATTGATAAAACGTTCAAAACGAGAGGCGGAGCCATCATGGATGTCTGTTCCGCTCTCTCGTTTTTTAGGTCAGTCAGCGGTTTTGCTAGGCCTTTTGCATTTTCTTAGCGGTGGTCATCATGAGACGGATACGGTTGAGCTGATTGACTTCTGATGAACCCGGATCGTAGTCAATGGGAGCGATATTGGCACCCTTGTATTGGCGGCGCAGCTCCTTGATCATTCCTTTGCCAACAATGTGGTTAGGCAGGCAGCCAAATGGCTGCAGGCAAACGATATTTTTAACATCGTTGTTGAGCAGTTCAATCATTTCACCTGTCAGGAACCAGCCTTCGCCGGTATGGTTACCAATAGAAATAATCTTAGAGGCACCGTCAGCAATGTCATAGATGGACTCAATGCCTTCAAAGCGCTGCGATTTTTCCAGAGCCTTATTCATGGGTTTTTCAAGGAGGTTAATGGCATCGATCCCCAGTTTAGCCAGACGCTTGGTCTTGCTGCTCATATTGAGCTCATCAGCCTTCCAAATTTGGTTGAAGAGGGAGTAGTTCATAAAACCGATCAAATCAGGGACAACGGCTTCACCGCCTTCTCTTTCGATGATACCGACGATGTCATTATTGGCAGTGGGTGCATATTTGACTAGAATTTCACCGACCACGCCGACACGGGGTTTGTGACCGAAGTCAAAGGTTTCAAGCGTGTCAAAATCACGAATGATACGTTTCATATTGCGGTTAAATTCAAAGTAAGAACCAGATTTGATATTTTTCCTAGCGGTGCTCAGCCATTTGTCATAAAGAGCATTGGCAGAGCCGGCAACCTTTTCGTAAGGGCGGACGCGGTAGAGAACGCGTTCAAAAAGGTCGCCGTAGAGAACAGCAATGAGCAGCCGCTTGACAAAGGGTAGAGTGATGTTCCAGCCAGGTGTTTCTTCAGTCCCTTGATTGCCCATGGAAATTGAAACAACTGGAATTTGCGGGAAGCCGGCATCCTTTAAGGCCTTGCGCAGGAGCGGTATATAGTTGGTTGCCCGGCAGCCGCCGCCTGTTTGCGTCATCATGACACTGGTATTGTTCAGGTCGTACTTGCCGCTTTCCAAGGCCTCAACCAGCTGGCCGATAGTGATGATAGCGGGATAGCAGGCATCATTGTGAACAAATTTGAGGCCGACATCAACGGCTTCTCGGTCCATGGCAGGCAGAATAACAACATTGTAACCGGCCTGCTTGAAAGCTTCTTCAATAAGTCCGTTTTGATGGATAGGGGACAGCATGGGCATAAGCAGGGTATGGGTTTTCTTCATCTCTTTAGTGAAGACAGGATCGGCCGGCAGATCTTTTTCAGTTTGACTGGTAAATTGCGGCGCTTGATTGAAGATGTGGTCAAGATTAGCTTTTCTGAGTTTGTTATCACGTTCTTCTACAGCAGCCTTGAGCGAACGCAGGCGGATGCGGATGGCCCCCATATTGCTGCCTTCGTCGATTTTTAGGACGGTGTAAAGTTTATTGTGACCGCGCATGATTTCTTCCACTTGATCGGTCGTCACCGCATCGAGGCCGCAGCCAAAACTGTTTAACTGAACCAGTTCCAGATTAGGGTTTTTAGCGACGACTTTGGCTGCTGCATAGAGGCGAGAGTGGTAAACCCATTGGTTGACAACGCGCAGGCCGGAGACTTCTTCCAGACCTGACACCATGTCTTCTGTCAAAACATGGAAGCCTTCCTGAACAATGATATTGGCAATTCCATGGTTAATTTCCGGATCGAGATGATAGGGACGGCCGGAGAGGACAATAGCCTTTTCCCCATTCATGCTGATGGCTGTCAGCAGTTCATCAGCTTTTTTCTGCAAATCAGCCTTGAAATCGGCCAAAGCTTGGTAGCCGTGGTTAACAGCCTTGCGAATGTGCTCAGGCCTTATATCATCGTAGTCAGCAAAGGCCTGCGATAAAGAATGCACAAGGGTTTCAGGATCAGCCAAATTAACGAAAGGGTGGTAAAATTTAACGTCGCCGTCCCGAATGGAATCCATATTTTTTTCGATCACTTCCGGATATCCTTGGACGATAGGGCAGTTGTAGTGGTTGGGTGCCTTGCTGTTTTCCACGCGTTCATAGATAACGCTGGGGTAAAAGATGGCATCTACTTTTTTATCAATCAGGGACTGGATATGACCGTGCACCATCTTGGCAGGGTAGCAGACTGTATCGCTGGGAATAGTTTCGATTCCTTTTTCAAAGAGCTTCTTGTCAGACTTTGGGGAAATCTGCACGCGAAAACCAAGATCGGTCAGCACCGTATGCCAGAGGGGATAATTCTCATACATGTTGAGTACACGCGGAATTCCCATAACACCGTGGACGGCATCGCGTTTTGACAGTGCTTTAAATTTAAAGAGCTTTTTATATTTATAATCAACCAGATTTTCTTTTTGCTTGCTGCGGTCGAATTTAATCTTAGTGACCTTTTCAGCTCCGCGTTCACAGCGGTTGCCGGTAACAAATTTTGAACCATCATTGAAAATGGTGACCGTCAAGGCACAGTTGTTTTCGCACAGACCGCAGCGCGTGAATTCTTTTTTCGCGGTAAAGGTGTCTAATTCATCCAGATTCATGATGCTTGAACGTTTGCGGTGTATCAGTTGTTCAGACATAGCATTCTCCTTTAGCCCCTAGCCATTTCCGGCTGGGCAGCTCTTTGGTCAGTTTGTTCTTGATTGTCCAAGGTAAGCTCGTCTTCGTATTTCTCTTGGGCAATGAGAGCGCAGCCATAGGCTCCCATGAGGCCGGCAATATTGGGACGAACGACTTGGCGGCCGGACACCAGTTCAAAGGCACGAAGCACTGCTTCATTGTAGAAGGTGCCGCCTTGGCAGACAATTTTTTCACCTAAATCTTCAGGGCGTTTGAGTTTGATAACCTTATAGAGGGCATTTTTGATGACTGAGTAAGACAGTCCTGCGGAAATATCGGCAATGGTGGCACCTTCTTTTTGGACTTGTTTGACTTTTGAATTCATAAAAACAGTGCATTTTGACCCCAGATCGACCGGATGTTCAGCCAGCAGGGCGACCTGAGCGAAGTCCTTGACATCATATTTCAGCGATTTGGCGAAAGTTTCAATGAAAGAGCCGCAGCCAGATGAACAGGCCTCGTTAAGCTGAATGCTTGACAGAGCCCCGTCCTGAACAGACATGGCTTTCATGTCCTGCCCGCCGATATCTAAAATAAAATCAACACCGGGGTTAAAATAATTGGCAGCCTTGAAGTGGGCAACGGTTTCTACCTCGCCATAATCCACCCGCAGGGCAGCCTTGATTAAATTTTCACCGTAGCCGGTCACGCAGGAACGAGCAATGAAAGCCTCCTGGGGCAGCTGACGATACAAGTCTTTCAAAACAGCAATGACATTTTCCAAGGGCTGGCCTTGATTGTTGCTGTAATGCTGGAAGAGAATGTTACCACAAGGGTCGGTTAAGATGACTTTTGAAGTCGTAGAACCGGCATCTATACCCAAGAAAACAGGACCGGAGACAGCTGCAATATCCTTGTACTTGGCGCTGGCTTCATCATGACGCTCACGCCAGTCGTCCAGCTCTGCCTGATTTTCAAAAAGATGCTCCAAGGTATTTTGAGGAACCAGAGATTTTGAGGTGTTTTGTTCAAGATTATCAATAATTTGTGTCAGGCTCAGCTGGGCTTGATCTTCTTCCAGAGCTGCCCCCATAGCGACAAAGAGCTGCGGGTTTTCCGGGAAAATCACATGTTCGGGAGCAATATTTAAGGTTTCAATGAAGCGCTGGCGGAGCTCACTCATAAAGAAGAGCGGACCGCCTAAAAAGGCTATGTTGCCAGTGATTTTACGGCCCGAAGCAAGGCCTGCGATAGTTTGGTTGACGACAGCTTGGAAAATAGAAGCGGCAATGTCTTCCTTGCGGGCTCCTTCGTTGATGAGGGGCTGTACATCTGTTTTGGCGAAAACACCGCAGCGGCTGGCAATGGGATAGATGGTTTGGTAATCTTTGGCCAGTTCGTTGACACCATTAGCATCAGTCTTTAAAAGCTCTGCCATTTGATCAATAAAGGCTCCCGTACCGCCCGCACAGGTTCCGTTCATCCGCTGTTCCAGCGTATCGCCAAAGAAGGTCATCTTGGCATCTTCACCGCCTAACTCAATGACTACATCGGTTTGCGGAATGAGCTTTTCAACGGTGGTGGTGGCAGCGATAACTTCCTGAACAAAGGGAATATTGGCAGCATCCGACAGGCCGATGCCTCCTGAACCAGTAATAGCAATGCTGACTTCTTGATCACCAATATCAGCAATAGCTTCCTTTAGTACTTTAACAGTGGCTGTTTTGACGTCTGAAAAATGGCGCTGATAGCGTGAAAAAAGTAACTTATCATTTTCATCAAAGACAACCAGTTTAACGGTTGTTGACCCGACATCAATTCCTGCTTTATACATATTAAGACAGCACATAGGGGCAAACAAGCGGCAGACATGGAGAAATAGGCTCAGGTTCTGACCCTATCTCATACTGAATAGCTGAAATAAGCCTTTTTTCAGATACTGTGAGCTGCTGAAATCTTGCCCGCCTTGATCCTTTCTTTTGTTTTTAGGCGACAGGCTGTCGGTTCTGCAACAATCTGTTGCTTAATCAACAGTCTGTCTGTTATAATATTATTATAAAACTCATCAAGACAAATGCAATCGTTGATTTTTTAAAAACTGTTGTTTAAGCAACACATGACCAACAAAGTGTTGATTATCTTGCTAATAATCATCCTGACGGGGATAAGCTAACGGTGGCAGTCTTAAATATTCAGCCTCAGCATTAAGCTTTGTCATAAGGTACAGGCAGGCTTGCTTTTAGATGGTATCCGTTGTTTATGGCAGCTGATCCGGCTGACAGTTTTACCGGATTGGTGAGGGACTATTTTGGTTTTAAGAGAAAGAACGTTCATGAAATTTACAGATATTCGTTACCTGCGGACAGAAAAACTTATTTTTGATGCTTTTACCAAGCTTTTGAGTGAAAAGCCCTATGAAAAAATTACAGTGCAGGACATTGCAGATGAAGCCATGATTAACCGTGCAACCTTTTATGCCCATTATGCAGACAAGGATGAGCTGCAGCAGGGTATTCAAAAACAGCTCCTGCAGGAGCTGTCTGATATGATTGATGCGGCTCAGGTAACAAACGGCGATATTGTGCAGGTTAGAAAAGCTGAGAATCTATTGGCCGATTTCTATCACAGTCTGGAAAAAAATCGCTCCATTGCCAAAATCGCCTTAAAGAGTATTTCGCAGGAAATCATGCAGGAAAATTTCGGCAAGCTCTTAAGAGAAAAGTATGCTGATTTGCTGGAAAAATTAAACGTTACAGAATCTGGCGAGTCAGTGCCTACGGATTTTATCGTTGCTTATCTGACCAGTATTTTTACAGGGACGCTCATGTGGTGGATCAAATCTGATTTTGACATGCCCGCTAAAGAACTGGCACGTCTGGTTATTACTCTGGTCAGCAATGGGCATTTAACTGTTCTGGGAGTGACGATTAATCGTGATTAAAAGCGGGCGCTGTTTCAAGTCCGTTTTTTAGCGATCTGCTCCTTTAAAAAGTCCGCTAAAGCGGTTTTTTTGCTATAATAGAAGCAATAGAAAGAAGGCAGGATATGACCAAGGATGAACGGTTAGTGGATGCTATTGACCATAAAAGCTATCTGTTAGAGGAAGGGATTTTTTTATCTGATTTGGATAAGCGTCTGCAAAAGCTCCTCTTGCAGCATCATCCTCAGCTGACTGAGCAAAGTTTTATCAGCCATAAGAATCTGGCGCAGTTTCGCTTGATGTTTTTACAGGAGATTGTTAAAAAGGCTAATAAAAAGAACGATTACGTCCGTGAAACGGTTTATGAAGTAAGCAAAAATCAGGACTATATGCCCTTAGATCTGCAGGAAGAGTGGGACAGCAAAATTACATTTGGTCAGCGAATAGCTGATGATGTTGCGCGCTTTGGCGGTTCATGGACCTTCATCATCTGCTTTGTAGCCTTGATGGTTCTGTGGATGGCTTTCAATGTTATTAAACCTTTTGGCTTGGTCTTTGATGCCTATCCTTTCATTCTTTTGAATTTGGCTCTGTCTACCTTGGCGGCTATTCAGGCTCCTTTGATTATGATGAGCCAAAACCGTGCCTCGGACTATGACCGTCTGCAGGCTAAAAATGACTATAATGTTAACAAAAAATCGGAAGAGGGCGTGAGACTTCTGCATGCTAAGATTGACCATTTGGTGCACCAAGATCAGTCAGACCTTTTGGAAATTCAGAAATTGCAGGCAGAAATGCTGGTTTCTATCACCAAACAGCTAGCGGATATGCAGGAGCAAAATCAGGCCTTGATGGAAAAAGTGGAAGAGCTAGAAAAAAGGAGCAGTGAAAATGTCTGACAAAAAAATTGATCTTGTCTTTGTTACAGGTATGAGCGGTGCCGGGAAAACCGTTGCCATCCAGTCTTTTGAAGATTTAGGTTACTTTACAATTGATAATATGCCGCCGGCCTTGGTGCCCAAATTTTTAGAATTGGTTGAAAGCAGCGGTGAAAATGACAAGGTTGCCCTGGTAGTGGATATGCGCAGCCGCCTTTTTTTCAAGGAGGTCAGCTCTGTTTTGGACAAGATAGAACTCAACGATTCTATTAATTTTCGCATTCTCTTTTTAGATGCCACTGACAGTGAATTAGTATCACGCTACAAGGAAACCCGCCGCAGCCATCCTTTGGCAGCAACAGGCCGTGTTTTGGACGGTATTGCGCTTGAACGCAAGCTCTTGGCGCCTTTAAAGAACCTCAGCCAGAATGTTGTCGATACGACAGAATTAACACCGCGGCAGCTGCGCAAAACCATCACAGATCAGTTTTCAGGGGAACAAAATCAAGCCAGTTTTCACTTAGAAGTTGTCAGCTTTGGTTTTAAATACGGTCTGCCTTTGGACGCTGATTTGGTATTTGATGTGCGCTTTCTGCCCAATCCCTACTATAAACCCGAACTGCGCAACAAAACTGGTCTTGACAAAGATGTCTCAGACTATGTCATGAATCATGAGGAATCAGAGGAATTCTATCACAATCTTTTAGCTCTGATAAAACCTATCCTGCCCGGTTATCAAAAAGAAGGAAAATCCGTTTTAACCATCGCTATTGGCTGCACAGGCGGTCAGCATCGCAGCGTGGCCTTTGCCCACCGCTTGGCGGAAGACTTAAAGCACAATTGGACCGTTCATGAAAGCCACCGTGATAAGAATCGACGTAAGGAGACAGTGAATCGCTCATGAGAAAACCAAGAATAACCCTTATTGGCGGCGGTACAGGCTTGCCTGTTCTTTTAAGCAGTCTGCGTCATGAAGATGTGGATATTACAGCTATTGTCACGGTGGCAGATGACGGCGGCAGTTCCGGAGCGATTCGCCATGTCATGCAGCTGACTCCTCCTGGAGACCTCAGAAATGTTCTGGTAGCGATGAGCGATATGCCCAGATTTTACGAGAAAATTTTTCAATACCGTTTTAATGCCGAAGACGGTGCGCTTGCTGGGCACCCGCTGGGCAACTTAATCATTGCCGGCATTTCAGAAATGCAAGGTTCTACCTATAATGCCATGCAGATTCTGTCCAAATTTTTCCACGTTACTGGCAAAATCTATCCCTCCAGTGAAAAAGCTCTGACGCTTCATGCTGTTTTTCAGGACGGTCAGGAGGTTGTCGGTGAGAGTCAGATTGCCAAGCACAAGGGCATGATAGACCATGTTTATGTAACCAACAGCTATGACGACGCCAAACCTGCTGCCAGCCGCAAGGTTGTTGATGCCATCATGGATAGTGATATGATTGTCTTGGGACCCGGTTCACTTTTTACTTCGATTTTGCCAAACTTGGTTATTGATGAGATCGGGAAAGCACTCTGTGAGACCAAGGCAGAAGTGGCTTACGTCTGCAATATCATGACCCAATACGGAGAGACCGAGCATTTTACCGATGCGGACCATGTGCGGGTGCTCAACCGTCATTTGGGGCAGCAGTTTATTGATACAGTCTTGGTCAATGTTGAGCAGGTACCTAAAGAGTACATGAATTCTAATAAATTTGATGAATATCTCGTTCAGGTGGAGCACGATTTTGCCGGCCTTAAAGAGCAGGTGCCCCGTGTTGTTTCGTCAAACTTCCTCTGTTTGGAAAATGGCGGCGCTTTTCACAACGGCAAGAGTGTTGTTGCCGAGCTGATGAGCCTGATTAGAATGAAAGAATTATGAGTTTTACCACATCTGTTAAAGAAGAAATTTTAAATTTAGACACAGCTGACAAAAATGAATTGTCAGCTATTATTAAAATGTCGGGGAATTTGGGCCTGACCCAGCAAGGTCTGACCCTGTCCATTATTACCGAAAATGCCAAAATCGCCCGTCATATCTATGCCCTGCTGGAGCAATTTTATCAGATAGCCCCTGAAATCAAGTACCACCAAAAGACCAATCTGAGAAAAAATCGAGTCTATACGGTTTTTCTTGAGCATCATGTGGATAAGATACTGTCTGATTTGCAGCTGTCGGATTCCTTTTTTGGCATTGAGACGGGGATTCAGAAAAAAATCCTGTCTGACGATGATGCGGGACGCTCCTATTTACGAGGGGCCTTTCTGTCTGCCGGTTCGATCAGAGACCCGGAATCCGGCAAATACCAGCTGGAAATTTTTTCGGTCTATTTAGATCATGCTCAGGATCTTGCCCAGCTGATGCAAAAATTTATGCTGGATGCCAAGGTGATTGAGCACAAGCACGGTGCGGTTACTTACCTGCAAAAGGCAGAAGATATCATGGATTTTCTGATTGTTATCGGCAGTATGGAGGCCATGCTGGCCTTTGAAAAAATCAAAATCATGCGGGAAACCAGAAATGATGTCAATCGTGCCAATAATGCAGAAACTGCTAATATTGCCAGGACTGTCAGCGCCAGCATGAGAACAATCAATAATATTATTAAAATCAGGGACAGTGTTGGTCTGGAAAGTCTGCCCTTGGAGCTGCAGCAGATTGCTCAGATAAGAGCGGCCAATCCTGATTTTTCCATCCAGCAGATTGCCGACAGTCTGGATACTCCTTTGACTAAAAGCGGTGTCAATCACAGGCTGCGAAAAATCAATAAGATAGCAGAAGAATTATAATAAAGGAGACGCTTTATATGACGTGCACAACTATTCTGGTTGGTAAAAAGGCCAGCTACGACGGCTCCACCATGATTGCCAGAACCGAAGATTCACAAAGCGGCGATTTCTGTCCTAAAAAGTTTGAAGCCATCACTCCTCAAAAACAACCCCGGCATTATCAGGCTGTTTTGTCGTCTTTTCACATGGACTTACCAGACAATCCCCTATCTTACACCTGCGTTCCCAACGCTTTGGATAAGGATGGCATCTGGGGAGAAGCAGGTATTAATGAGGCCAATGTAGCCATGAGTGCCACCGAGACCATCACCACCAACAGCCGTGTTTTAGGGGCAGATCCCTTGGTTGAATCAGGCATTGGCGAAGAAGACATGCTGACCTTAGTTTTGCCTTATATTCATTCCGCGCGTGAGGGTGTTGAACGTCTGGGGAAACTCCTTGAAGAATACGGCACCTATGAGTCCAATGGTGTCGCTTTTTCGGATAGTGCTGACATTTGGTGGCTGGAAACTGTTGGCGGCCATCACTGGATTGCCCGCCGCGTTCCGGATGACTCTTATGTTGTCAATCCTAATCAGTTAGGCATTGACCATTTTGAATTCAATAATCCCGATGACTACCTTTTTTCCAGTGATTTAAGAAGTTTTATTGAGGAAAATCATCTTGATTTGACTTATTCCAATGAGCATTTCAATCCGCGCTATGCCTTTGGCAGCCAAAAGGACAAGGACAGACATTACAATACGCCTCGTGCCTGGGCCGTGCAGCATTTTTTCAATCCCGAAATGGAGCAGGATCCGCGCAGCTTCTTTCTTCCTTGGTCGCAGAAGTCTTACCGCAAGATTACCGTGGAAGATATTAAGTATGTTTTAAGCAGTCACTATCAAGACACGGCTTTTGATCCTTACGGTCCTGAAGGAGATAAGATCAGCCGAACGGCTTTTAGAACGATTGGCATCAATCGCACCAGTCAGACTGCCCTGCTGCAGATAAGGCCTGATAAAGCTCAGTCAGTCAGAGGTGTTCAGTGGCTTTCCTATGGTTCCATGCCGTTTAATACCATGGTACCCTTCTTTACACAGGTGTCAAAAACACCAGACTATTTTGCCAATACCACTGACAAGGTATCTACGGATAGTTTTTACTGGGTCAACCGTTTGATTGCCGCCCTTGCCGATCCTCATTACCATCAGCATGAGAGTGATTTAGATGCTTATGTTGAAAAAACAATGGCTCAAGGGCATGCCATGCTTCATCGTATTGATAAGGCCTTGGCAGCAGGAGAAGCCGTTGATTTTGAAGCGGAGAATCAAGCCATGAGTGATTTTATTGAGCAGGAGACACAGGTGTTGCTTCAAAAAATTCTTTTTGATGCCAGCAATCTGATGACCAATCATTATGGCGTCAGTGATTAAGCTGGTCTTCTTGCTTTCCCAAAACTTATATCAAGCTAAACATGCAGGAGCTGAATGCTGTGCTGACTTTCCAAGCTGTTTTTTTCTATCCGGCTTTTGGGGAGCAGTGCCAGCTGCAGCTTCTTTTTTCGTTAGAAAATTTTATATTCTTCAAATATAGGTTGCTGCCGTCACTTTGCCCTAACCTAGTACAGCCTGCAGCTTGCCGCCCAGTCAATTTTTGATTTTTATTGGATATTGGTGTAAAAAGCTTGCAAAAATTTTTAAATATGCTATACTTAACCAGTAAATAATTAACTGGTTAACGAAAAGGAGATTTGCATGAAGAAAAAACCTGTTATCATCATATCACTGCTCATGGCTATATTGCTGGCAGCCGTCGTCTTTTTAATGAATAGGGAAGAAAGCAGGAAAACTGATGGCAAGATAGCTGTCGTTACCACCTTTTATCCCATGTATGAATTTACGAAAAATATCGTTGGCAATCAAGGACAGGTCTCACTCTTGGTTAAAGCAGGCACGGAGGTCCATGACTTTGAACCTTCAACCAGAGATGTCAGCAAAATCCAGGAAGCCGATGCCTTTGTCTATGATTCTGACAGCATGGAATCCTGGGTGACGTCTGTGAAAAAATCTGTCGATACTAAAAAAGTCCCCTTCATTGAAGCCACTGAAAAGATGATTCTAGCACCGGGAACGGAAGAAGGAGACCATGACCATGGGCATGAAGGACACCATCATGCTTATGATCCGCACGTATGGCTGTCGCCTAAGCGAGCAGTCAGCCTGGTGGAAAATATCCGTGATGAACTCTCACACCATTTTCCTAAGAAGGCCGAGGTCTTTAAGGAAAATGCTGCTGCCTATATCAAAAAATTACAGGCACTGGATAAAGACTACAGCCATGCTCTGAGCAAGGCTCAGCAGAAATCCTTTGTCACACAGCATGCAGCCTTTGGTTACTTAGCCCTTGATTACGGTTTGACACAAATTCCTATTACGGGTTTGACAGCCGAGTCTGAACCCTCAGCCAAGCGCTTAGCTGATCTGTCTCAATATGTCAAGGGATATGGGATTGATTATATTTATTTCGAAGAAAATGCTTCTTCATCAGTTTCCAAAACCTTGGCCGATGAAGCCGGCGTTAAAACGGCTGTACTGAGCCCTCTGGAAAGTCTGACCAAAAAGCAGATGGAGGCTGGCGAGGATTATTTTTCTGTCATGCGGCGCAATCTAAAGGCACTCCGCAAGACGACAGATGCAGCCGGCAAAGCTATCCAGCCTGAAAAAGATAACAGCAAGACTGTTGCTAACGGCTACTTTAAGGATAAGAATGTGAAGGACCGCAAACTCTCCGATTGGACGGGCAAGTGGCAGTCTGTTTATCCTTATTTAAAAGACGGCAGTTTGGACAGTGTCTGGGATTATAAGGCTAAGTCTAAGAAAGATATGACTGCGCAGGAATATAAGGCTTATTACACGAAAGGCTACAAGACAGATGTAGACAAGATTGCTATTGATGGCAAGAAAAATACGGTTACCTTTACCCAAAAAGGCAAGGATTATAAGTACACCTATAAATATGTTGGTTACAAGATTCTTAACTATTCAAAAGGCAATCGCGGGGTGCGCTATCTTTTTGAAACAAAGTCAAAGAATGCCGGTTCCTTCAAATACATTCAATTCAGCGACCATGGCATCAAGCCTCAAAAGGCAGAGCATTTCCATCTGTTCTGGGGCAGTGAGAGTCAGGATAAGCTGCTGGAAGAATTGGAAAACTGGCCAACCTACTATCCCAATAAACTAAGCGGTCAAGAGATCGCCCAGGAAATTGTGGCTCACTAAAGACATCCTGTTAGAATCAAGAAAAAAGCAAAGCAGCCGGCATTTTAAGATGAAGCGGCTGCTTTGCTTTTTGTGAGTCATTGAGGAATGATGAAAAGAGCTATTGAGATGAGTAAACGTTTGCAAATACTTCTGCTATTTCTTATAATAGCAGTAATGAAGAAAGGAGTGCTTATGAAAGCAGCAGTTGTTTATAAAGCTGGCGGTCCGGACACTTTTGTCATCGAGGACAGGCCGCTCCCTAAACTCAAAGACGGCTGGAGTCTCATCAAGGTTTTAGGCTTTGGTATCAACCATTCAGAAATTTTCACAAGGCAGGGGCTGTCTCCCAGTGTCAGCTTTCCCAGAATTTTGGGAATTGAATGTATCGGAGAGGTTGTCCAAACACAGTCTCCCCATCTAAAGGCCGGTCAGCAGATTATTTCTATCATGGGAGAAATGGGACGCGATTTTGATGGTTCTTATGCAGAGTACACCCTTCTGCCGGATGAACAAATCTATCCTGTTAAAACAGATTTGCCGATAGAAAAATTAGCGGCTCTGCCCGAAACCTACTATACTGCCTACGGCGCTTTTAAAAACCTGCAAATCAAAGCAGGAGATGTGACCCTGATACGGGGAGCATCGTCTGGTGTCGGTCTGGCCATGCTCGGTCTGATTAAGGCCCAGTTTCCTCAAAATAAGGTTTTCGGCAGCAGCCGCCATTTAGAAAAAGAGGCCATTTTATTAAACTTAGGCTATGATGGGATCATTCTGGATGAAAACAATGTTTTACAGACGGATTTGCGCTTTGATAAAATTTTAGAATTAATCGGGCCGGCCTCAGTCAAAGATTCTTTTGATCATATTAATGAGCAGGGAATTGTCTGTTCCAATGGCCAGCTGGGCGGCCGCTGGTATCTGGAAGACTTTGATCCGATTATGGAATTAAAGCACAACAGTTACCTGACAAGTTTTTACTCTGGCGATGTGGACCAAGAAAGGCTGCAGGAAATGCTGGACTATGTGGCGAAATTTCAGGTACCGATTCGTGTTGAAAAGATTTTTAAACTAGAGGAAATTAGCAAAGCCCATGCTTATATTGAAAGCACGGCGGGTTTCGGCAAGGTTATTGTTTTAAATTAGGGTTTCTGAGCCCGCAAAACAAGGAGTGATCAGCCTGTCCTGCAGTTTGTAACATACAGTAGAGACCGGTTGTAAAAAGAAGGGAGAAAAGATGGCTTATATTGAAAAACTTCAGCCTAGCAAGGTATTAGATTTAAAAAGGGAAGTTCCAATTGAAGAAGAGCAGATGCTCAGCAAAACACTGGTACAGCGGAAAGATCTGGGAATGACACTTTTCTCACTGGATAAGGATCAGGAAATCAGCCGCCACTCGTCACCGGGTGATGCCATGGTCAATGTTTTAAGCGGTCTGGCAGAAATCACTATTGATGAAGATGTTTTTGAAGTGGCTGCCGGTCAGACCATCATTATGCCGGCGGGTATTCCCCACAGCCTTTATGCCAAGGAAGCCTTTCAAATGCTCTTGGTTGTTGTCAAACCTGAGGTGAGCCATGATTGATAATCTTTTAGACTTAGTAACCTACCATGACGGTCAAATCGCCAGCCGTTCTTTAACTAAGAAATTAGAAATGGCCAGCCCCATTACCCTCTATGCTATGGCTGCAGGAGAGTCCATCAGCAATGAATCCGGTAAACTGACAAAGCTGATTCAGGTGTTGGAGGGCAGCCTTCAAGTTGAGACAGCAGATGAAAAGTACCTGCTTAATGCTCAGGGAATGCTGAGCATCGCTGCTGATCAAGTCCATAATCTCTACGCTCTTAAAGACAGTAAGATTCTGCAGATAGAAGTGAAATAGCTAAGACAGCTGGACAAACGACAACCAAAAAACCTTGCCAAAGCAAGGTTTTCTCAGACTGAAGAAAAAGTCAATTTTTATCAAAAGAACTATTGTGTTATGATACTTTCCTTAGGTAGCACGGACGGTAGCAACTTCCTTTGGAATTTCATACCTAGATTTTGAGCCCAAGTCTCAAAATCTCCGAACGCCAGAAATAAAGTGATTTCTGGCGTTTTTGCTACAGCGGAAAGTATCTGGGGCAGGCTCGTTCAATTGCCTATTTTTCTTATAGATTGTGAATTGGTATTATCCTAAGATGTGTGTGCTTGTGAAATGCTGACTATAGAGTTTGTCTACAACCTGAAAAAACCTTGCCAAAGCAAGGTTTTCTTTCTTATTTGAGACCGTATTTTTTGTTGAAACGATCGACACGTCCGTCTGCTTGAGTGAATTTTTGACGTCCTGTGTAGAATGGGTGTGAATCTGATGAAATTTCAACACGGATAAGCGGATAAGTTTCACCTTCAAATTCAACTGTTTCGTTTGAAGTCTTAGTTGAGCCGCTGAGGAACTGATAACCAGTTGAAGTATCCATGAAGACAACTGGACGGTATTCTGGATGAATATCTTTTCTCATTTTAAAAAATTTCCTTTCTGCCATAGCTCTTTTTGAGCCATAGTTAATAACCATTTTATTTTAACAAAAAAGCCAAACTTTGACAAGTTTTTTCTACGATTTTAACACATTTTTGAGTTCTTGGTAAATGTCGTCATTTTCGGCCAAACTATAGGAATTAGCACCGCTTGCTAAGGGATGGCCGCCGCCGGCATGTCTCTTAGCGACTTCATTGATAACAGCCGTTTTGCTGCGAAGTCTGACGCGGTAATGGCCATCCGGCTGCTCAACAAAAATGGCCCAGACTTGGACAGTGTCGATTTTCCCCGGAGCAGAGACAATGGCTGAAGTTTCCGCATCTGTCAGGTTAAAAGCTTTCAGCACTTCCTGACTGAGAAGGATGCGAGCCGCTCCATTTTCATCAATTTCAAGGTTTTCAAAAATATAGGCTAAGAGCTTTGCAATCTTGTAAGGGAAAGAATCCATCTGACGTGCTAAAGCTGCAAAATCAAAATCGTATGTAAGCAGCTTACTGGCAATTTTTAACGTTTTTGATGTGGTTGCAGGGTAGAGAAAGCGTCCTGTGTCGCCGATAATACCGGCGTAGAGCAGGCGAGCCGCCTGAGCAGACAGCTGCAGCTGATTGTGCAGGGCAAAATCAGTGATAATTTCACTGGCGCTGGAGGCTGTTGTATCAACATAGGACAAATCACCGTAAAAGTCTTCGTCCGGATGGTGGTCAATTTTGATTAAAAAGTCACCTTTTAAATAGCGCTGATCATCAATACGCGGGCGGTTAGCTGTATCAGTTACAATGACAAGCGCCCCTTGATAATCTTCATCAGCGACCTCATCCATTTGAGCCAGCCAATCTAGGGTTGGCTCATCATAGCCAGTCACTTTAACGGTTTTTTGGGGAAAATTCGTCTGAATAATGTCTTTTAAACCGACCTGACTGCCCAATGCATCCGGATCAGGCTTCATATGGCGGTGAATAATAATGGTGTCGTAAGCTTTGATTTTAGCTAGAATAGTTTTGAAAGCAGTCATAGATACCTCAATTCATTTTTTTAATTATACCATAGAAAAAGCCAATCTTAGAAAGGATTGACTTTTATTTTTACTTGATATCTTTGTAATCAGCTGCCAAAGCTCGCTTAACAGCAGGACGCTGAGCGATTCTTTCGGTCCAGTCCAATAGGTGCTGGTAGGTATCTAAAGCGAGAAATTCATAAGCTCCCTCATAAAGGGCATCTTGTGCCAAACGTCCGTACCATGACCAGACAGCGATATCAGCAATGGTATAGTCTTCACCGGCAATGTAGGGCTTATGAGCCAATTCCTTATCCAACAAGTCCAGCTGACGCTTGGTTTCCATGGTAAAGCGATTGATAGGGTATTCTAATTTTTCAGGAGCATAATTGAAAAAGTGGCCAAAACCGCCGCCAACAAAGGGTGCAGCTCCCATCTGCCAAAAGAGCCAATTAAGGACCTCTGTTCGCTGAGTCCAATCTTTAGGGATGAGGTGTTCAAATTGATCAGCCAGATAAAGCAGGATAGAGCCCGATTCAAAGACACGGACGCTTGGTTCCTGAGACTTATCTAAAAGAGCTGGAATTTTGGAGTTGGGATTAATGGCAACGAAATCAGAACCAAATTGGTCACCCTCCATGATGGAAATTTTGAAGAGATCATAATCTGCTTCTTTGACACCAAGTTCACGCAGCTCTTCCAGCATAATAGTGACCTTGATACCGTTAGGTGTGCCTAAAGAATAGACCTGCAGCGGTTTGTCACCCTGAGGCAGTTTTTGGTCGAAGCGGCTGCCGGCAGTCGGACGGTTGATGCCCGAAAATTTTCCTTGATTGCTTTCCTCAGCAGCCCAAACTTTTGGCGGGATATAATGAGACATCGTTTCTCCTTTCCAGATGTTTTCAAAATATATCATAGAAAAAAGATAAAATCAACTAAAATATGTTATCATAGATAGCAATACGAAAGTGGAGTGATACAATGGGAAATAGCTTATATCATTTAGCAAAAGCAGAGTTGCACTGTCATTTGGACGGCTCTTTGTCTTTGGAGGCAATCAGAAGATTGGCTGCTCTGGCAGATATTGCTTTGCCGCAATCGGACACCGAGCTTTCAAAATTGGTGACAGCCCCTGAAAAAACAGAAAGTCTTGTTGATTACCTAAGGACCTTTGATATTATCCGTCCGCTGCTGCAGACCAAGGAAGCTCTTCGTCTGGCAGCCTATGATGTGGCCAGACAGGCTGCTGCCGAACATGTTATTTATATTGAGATTCGGTTTGCACCTGAGCTGTCCATGGATAAGGGGTTGACAGCTGTTCAGACAGTGGAAGCGGTAGAAGAGGGCCTGAAGCAGGCTCAGGCTGACTTTGGTATTGTCGCTAAGGCCTTGATCTGCGGTATGAGGCAGTCGTCTCAGCAGCTGACAAAAGATATTTTTGGGCAGATTAGTGCTGCAGAAGGACTGGACTATGCTGGTTTTGACTTTGCCGGCAATGAGCATGATTTCCCGCCGGAAGATATAGCTGAGCTCATCCGCTATACACAGAGTTTAGAGCGGCCTATGACTTTTCATGCCGGCGAGTGCGGCTGCCCCAGCCACATTGCTCAGTCTATCGCTCTGGGACTCAAACGTTTGGGGCATGTTACCGCTATCCACGATCATCCCGAATTGATAGCAGACTTTGTTAAAAATGAGGTAACAGCCGAGCTTTGTCTGACCAGCAACCTTCAAACCAAGGCGGCCAAATCTCTAGCAGCTTTTCCCTATCAGGAACTCTATGAAGCTGGTGCAAAACTGACGATTAATACCGATAACCGCACTGTCTCCAATACCAGTTTAACAAAGGAATACCAGCTATTTGCGGATTATTTTGGGACCAGTCAGGCAGATTTTTACCACTTTAATCAGAATGCTATTGAGGCTTCTTTTGCCTCTGCAGCTGAAAAGGCCGAGCTTTTAGCGGCACTGGCAGCAGCTTATCAGGAGATTGACTAAGATATTTTAAAAGTGATTAAACTGTGATATAATCAAGTTACTATTATTTTGGAGGGAATTATGGCTTTCGCTAAAATTGTTTTTGCTAGTATGACGGGAAATACAGAGGAAATTGCTGACATTGTCGCTCAAAAGTTAGAGGAATTAGGGCACACGGTTGATGTGGATGAGTGTACGACAGTAGATGCCGATGAGTTTCAGGATGCCGATATTGCAATTGTAGCCAGCTATACTTACGGTGACGGTGATCTTCCTGATGAGATTGTAGATTTCTATGAAGATCTGCAAGACCTTGACCTTTCAGGTAAGATTTACGGTGTTGTTGGTTCTGGTGATACTTTCTACGATGATTTTTGCAAATCTGTTGATGATTTTGAACTGGCCTTTGAAGGAACGGGTGCCACCAAGGGAGCCGATTCTGTCAAGGTTGATTTGGCAGCAGAGGATGAAGATATTGATAATCTGGAACGTTTTGCAGAAGAGATTTCCAATAAGGTCGGCTAGATAAGATATACTGAGGCCGTGAGCTGCTTTAGGCATTAACATGTTATTGTTAACCAGCAGCTTGCGGCTTTTTATTATGGCTAATGCAGCCTTTGAGAGCCGCAGACCTGAATTTTCATCAGAAAAGGAGTATAATGAGAACGAAAGCGAGCGCTTTCACTAATTTTTAGATCTTACTGTGAGGTGAAGGAAATTGAAAAATAGAGATTATGCCTTTGGTTTTCACGACGATATAAAACCCCTTTATTCAACCGGCAAGGGCTTAACAGAGGAAATTGTCAGGAATATTTCTGAGATTAAAAACGAGCCTGAGTGGATGCTGGACTATCGTTTGCGCTGTTTAAAGCTCTTTTATCAGCTGCCCATGCCTAGCTGGGGACCGGATCTAGCCGGAATTAATTTTGATGATGTCATTTATTATCAAAAGCTCAGCGGCCAGCCGTCCAGAAGCTGGGATGATGTTCCTGACAACATTAAAAAAACCTTCGAGCGTCTGGGCATTCCGGAAGCAGAGCGCCAGTTCCTGTCTGGAGCAGTAGCCCAATATGAATCAGAAGTGGTTTACCACAATATGAAAGAGGAATTTGAAAAGCAAGGGATTATTTTTACGGATACGGACACAGCCCTGCAGGAATATCCTGACCTTGTTAAAAAGTATTTTGCGACAGTTGTCTCGCCGGCTGAGCATAAATTTGCGGCACTAAACGGTGCTGTCTGGTCAGGCGGAACCTTCATTTATGTGCCCAAGGGCGTTCAGTGTCAGATTCCTGTACAAACCTATTTTCGGATTAACGGTGAAAATGCCGGTCAATTTGAACGTTCTCTCATAATTGTTGAAGAAGGAGCCTCCATTCAGTATATTGAAGGCTGTACGGCGCCAACCTACTCAACGAACAGCCTGCATGCAGCCACTGTGGAAATTATTGTCAAGCGCGATGCTTCTTTCCGCTATACCACTATTCAGAACTGGTCCGATAATGTTTACAATCTCGTTACCGAACGCGGTACGGTTGCAGAAAACGGAACGCTGGAATGGATTGACGGCAATCTTGGCAGCAAGGTCAATATGAAGTATCCGTGTTCGATTTTAACTGGCCCGCATGCCAGAACGTCCGTTCTGTCCATGTCCTTTGCCAATTACGGTCAGCATCTGGACGCCGGCTGCAAGGTTTACCATAATGCTCCCCACACATCCAGCACGCTGATTTCAAAGTCGGTTGCCAAAGACGGCGGCAAAACAGATTATCGCGGAACGGTTAAATTTGGCAGAGACAGTGCAGGGTCTAAATCACATATTGAATGCGATACGATTTTGATGGACGGTGAGTCCAGTTCAGACACCATTCCGTTCAATGAAATCCATAATTCAAATGTCTCTTTGGAACATGAAGCTAAGGTTTCCAAGGTATCTGAAGAACAGCTCTATTACATTATGAGCCGGGGAATCAGTGAAGAAGAGGCTACGGCCATGATTATCAACGGATTCATGGATCCGATCACAAAAGAGCTGCCCATGGAATACGCGGTAGAGCTAAACGCTTTAATCAACATGAGCATGGAAGGCTCAGTCGGCTGACAGCGTGCAGCAGCCTGGAAGAGTTTGGGCCAAAAGTCTCAAACTCTTTCAATTTATGAAGTATCACATATTTAACACAGTGGTTGGGAGTAAGACTTGTTGGTTTAGCCGATTTTTTCCCACTCTCTTCCTTTTGAGTGTCTTGTTAGAAAAAATGAACTATGAAAAAAAGATCTGTCAAATACAGGCAAGTCAGCCGCTTCTTTCTTTGGCTGGGATTGGTCATAATGGCTGCCTATCTTGCTTTTATTCTTTATCAATATTGGGATCGGTGGCTGTTGCTTTTTAATCCTCAAAGAACCATTAAAGATTTTGAACAGCAGCTGCGTTCAGAAAATATACTGAATTTTGTCATTTTAACCCTTTTAACCGGCCTGACGTCTGCCATACCGTTTTTGTCCAGCTCTGTCCTGTCTGTTTTTAACGGACTGGTTTTTGGACCTTGGTTGGGTATTTTGATGAATATCAGCGGCAATGTGCTGGGGCATTTTTTCCTGATTCAAGTCATGGCCCGCATAGATTTGACAGAAAAAGACAGCAGATTAAATGAGCGGCTGGATAAACTTGCACAGATTAAAAATCCTTATCTGGCTTTAACATTGGGCTATATGATTCCTTTCATCCCGTCTTTTTTGGTGGATTATACAGTTCTTGATACAAAGGTACCACGGCAGCGCTGGCTGCTTTGCCTGATATTGGGAGTAACTCCGACCAGTGTTCTCTATGCTTTCGGCGGCCACGCCCTGATGCTGGGAGATGTGAAACAGCTCCTTTTCATTGTTGCTGTTATTCTTGTCTGCTTGATTATTTATAAAGGTTTTGAACAAAAGAAGGGCTAGAAGCAGGGCCTTTTTTTTGCTATAATGAAGCAAAGGAGTAGATGATGGATTTACAAGATATTAGAGAGCAGATTGATGCTATTGACAGAGAATTAGTTTCTTGTTTGGAAAAGCGCATGGATTTGGTCAGCCAGGTTGCGGCCTACAAAAAAGCAACCGGCAAGGCAGTGCTGGATCCCGAACGTGAGCAGCTCCTGCTGCAAAGAGTAGCCGAATTAGTGGCCAATGAAGCTTACCGTCCAGCTGTTTTAGCGACTTTTGCTGATATCCTCAAACATTCAAGAGATTATCAGATAAAAACATTGGGAGAGGGTGCAGATGAAAGCCTTTCTTGATTTGGAGAAAAACGGCCGCTTATTGCTGGTATCAGCGGCCGCCATTCTTGTTGGCCTGCTGGTCGGCCTTGTTGACATGGTCTTTGGTGTTGTTTTGAATGCCTTGACCGTATTTCGTGACAGTCATTTTTTGCTCCTCATTCCTTTTTTGCCCCTGTCCGGCCTCTTGATTGTTTTTCTTTATGATCATTTTGGCGGCAAAAGTATTAAGGGAATGGGATTGGTTTTTGATGTCGCTGATGAGAAGGAAACGGCTATTCCTAAAAGATTGGTGCCCTTAGCCATTTTTTCAACCTGGCTGACCCATCTGTTTGGCGGCAGTGCCGGCCGTGAAGGAGTGGCTGTCCAGATAGGAGCGGCCTTGTCTCATGCCTTTTCTCCCATTTTTTCATTTAAAGAATCTTCAAGAAGCTTTTTGATTATCGGAATTGCAGCAGGTTTTGCAGGACTCTTTCAAACGCCCATAGCGGCCATACTCTTTGCCCTTGAAGTTCTTGTTATCGGCCGTTTAGAGCTGGCTGCGCTTTTGCCTACCTGTCTGGCTGCTTATACGGCAAGTTATACTTCGCATTTATTAGGATTGAAAAAATTTACCCGCTTGATAGAGGTCAATATGGAGCTCAATCCTCTGCTCTTTTTGAAATTTGCCCTTTTGGGCATATTGTTTGGGCTTGTAGGGACTCTTTTTGCCTATTTATTAAGAAGAACCAAGCTAGCCTTGGTGCTGCGCTTTAGAAGACCCTACCAGCGCATAGTGATAATGGGGCTGCTGCTCAGTGCATTATTGATTGTGCTGGGTATGGGACGCTACTCTGGTTTGAGTACAGATCTGATTGCAGCCAGTTTTTCAAAGGACGGCGGTGTCTATCCTTTTGATTGGTTTTTCAAACTGCTTTTAACAGTTCTGACCCTGTCTGCAGGCTATCAAGGCGGTGAGGTAATGCCCATGTTTACAATTGGAGCGACCCTTGGTGCGGTGCTTGCGCCCTTATTCCATTTGCCGGCAGATTTTGTTGCTGCTCTTGGCTATGCCAGTGTTTTCGGCAGCGGAACGGGAACCTTTTTAGCACCGATTTTTATTGGCGGTGAAATTTTCGGCTTTGATAACATTCCTTATTTTTTTATTGTCGTTTGTTTTGCCAGCATTGTTAAAAAACACATCAGCGTTTACGGTGCCCAAAAAACAAGCCCCAAGATTTAAAAAGGGTCTAATATCTTTTTGAAAAGGAGATGGAATGACTGAAAAGAAACTTCAGGAAGCGAAGGAACTCCCTTATTCAGTCTTGCTTTTGCTGGCTTTAATGGGAATCCTTATAGGCGGCATTGCAGGAGCGATTGATGCTGTATTTGGCCGTGTGCTTTTGTATTTGACTGCTGTCAGAACGGCATATCCTTGGCAGTTACTGCCCTTTTTAGGACTTATCGGTTTAGTGATTGTCTATGCTTACCGCACTATCGGCGGTAAAAGCAGCAAGGGCATGGGGCTGTTGTTTGAGGTTGGTTTTGACGAGGAAGAAACGATTCCAAAACGGTTAGTGCCGATGGCTGTTGTAACAACTTGGCTGACCCATCTGTTTGGCGGCAGTGCCGGCCGCGAAGGTGTTGCGGTGCAGCTGGGAGGCGCCGTTTCTCACTGGTTCAGCCGCTTTTTTCACTTTCCTAATAAATCGCGGATTTTTCTCCTTACCGGAATGGCAGCTGGCTTTGCAGGTCTTTTTCAAACACCGATGGCTGCGATTCTATTTGCCCTAGAAGTATTGATTGTTGGCAATCTTGGCCTCGGTGCTTTGGTGCCAATGACTGTTGCCTCTTTTACTGCCAGTCTGACCTCACACAGTCTTGGGCTGGAAAAATTTTCTCATGTCATTTCTGAGCCTCTTTCGCTGACCCCAAAACTCTTTATAGAATTGCTTATTCTGGGTCTTTTCTTTGGCTTGGCCGGAAATCTTTTTGCCTATCTCCTGGCAAAAATCAAACAGCTGCAGGCACGGCTGTTTCCCAATCCCTACTTGAGGATTTTAGTGGCTGGAATAGTGCTAAGTATTCTTTTTCTAAGCCTTCATCAGGGACGTTATTCGGGACTGGGAACCAATTTGATTGCGGCCAGTTTTTCTGGTCAGCAGATTTATGTTTATGATTGGCTGTTAAAATTAATTTTGACCGTTCTGACCTTATCTGCCGGCTTTCAAGGCGGTGAAGTAACACCCTTATTTGCAATTGGTTCTTCCCTGGGCGTTTTCTTGGCCGCTTTCTTTCATTTGCCGGCTGAGCTGGTTGCGGCTTTGGGTTACATCAGCGTTTTTGGCAGTGCCACCAATACTTTTTTAGCTCCGATTTTTATTGGAGGAGAGGTTTTTGGCTATCAGAATTTGCCAGCCTACTTTATTGCAGCAACTTTTGCCTATATTGTGAACCGCAGGCAGTCTATCTATGCGCTCCAGAAGATCAGAGAAAATTCAGCAGAGCAGTAAAAATAAGTCATTCTTTCCATGAAGATAATGAAGTGTATCTTAGGGTGATTTCGCTGCTAAGCATTTAATAAGATTTTTAACAAGCGGGACTGAAACTTTTGTGAACTTTTACTTTACAGCTGCTGCAGATTTTGTTACAATATTTTTTGTGTGCAATGGACGCACAAAAACGACTAATCCGCTGGGACAGAGCTCTTATGATTAGTAAGATAAGGAGAAGAAAAAAATGAATCCATTAATCCAAAGTTTGACAGAAGGTCAGCTTCGCACTGATATTCCAAGTTTCCGTCCTGGTGACACTGTCCGTGTTCACGCCAAGGTTGTCGAAGGAAACCGCGAACGTATCCAGATCTTTGAAGGGGTTGTTATTTCCCGCAAAGGTCAAGGAATTTCAGAAATGTACACTGTTCGTAAGATTTCAAGCGGTGTCGGAGTTGAACGTACTTTCCCTATTCACACACCGCGTGTTGAAAAAATCGAAGTCATTCGTCATGGTAAAGTGCGCCGTGCTAAACTTTACTACCTGCGCGCATTGCAAGGTAAGGCTGCACGTATCAAAGAACGTCAGTAAAAATCATTTAAAAAGGTCTTCATTAGCGAGGCCTTTTTAAATTTTCAAAATTTACAGGACTATTCTTTATCCGGCAAATAAGGCTTGCATTCCTTTTTTGTCTAGGGTACAATAGAAAAAGCAGATTGTCCCCTTAGTTAAATGGATATAACATCTTCCTCCTAAGAAGCAGTTGCTGGTTCGATTCCGGCAGGGGATATTTTGAAATTTTAATGAGCGATTTTAGAGCATTTAAGCGATAGTGATTGTTGAAATAAGTCGCTTATTTTTGGAGATAAAAAATTTTGTCCTGTAAATAAAACAAAGCCTTTTGGACAGCAGTCAATAAGAATTGACTTGCAGCAAAGGGCTTTTTTAGTATATCCATCTTTAGATTTGTGCTTGGCAAGTATCAGAAAGCTGGCAGGCAAATGCAGCACAGAAAAGTGGTTCAATCTGTTCAATGACCACTTTAATATTTGTCACAGGATTTTAGTTTTTAAGACACGATGAAGTGATAAAAATGATATAATATTTTCTATAACATTCTTAGGAGCAAGCATGGCAACGAAAAAAAAACCTATTGACAGTCGAGTTGATTATTCTCTTATTTTACCAGTCTTCTTTTTAGTACTTATTGGACTTTATTCTGTTTATACGGCAACCATTCATGACTACCCCAATAAGATTCTTCTTGTCATGGGGCAGCAGATGATCTGGCTGGTTATGGGAGCTGCCATTAGTTTTGTTGTCATGCTTTTTAGCACAGAGTTTCTCTGGAAAATCACACCGTATTTATACGGCCTGGGCCTTATCCTGATGATTCTCCCCTTGATTTTTTACAGTCCGGAACTAGTAGCTTCAACTGGTGCCAAAAACTGGGTTTCCATTGGCTCCGTCACGCTCTTTCAGCCTTCGGAATTCATGAAGATTTCTTATATTTTAATACTGGCGCGTCTGACCGTCAGCTTTAAGCAGAAATATAAGGATGGGGAAAAAGACTTGCGGGAAGATGGCAAGCTGTTGCTGTGGTTTGCCCTCTTGACCTTGCCGATTATGGTTTTGCTGGCCTTACAGAAAGATTTGGGAACGGCTATGGTCTTTATGGCCATTTTGGCCGGACTGGTTTTAATCGCCGGTATTTCCTGGCAGATTATTTTGCCGGTCGCAGGAGCAGCAATCCTTATAGCTGCGCTATTCATGGTTGTCTTTTTGGTTCCGGGAGGAAAAGAGTTTCTCTATCATCACATGGGCATGGACACTTATCAGATTAATCGTCTTTCAGCCTGGTTAAATCCCTTTGATTATGCCGGTAGCATTGCCTATCAGCAGACGCAAGGGATGATTTCGATTGGCAGCGGTGGCTTGTTTGGTAAGGGACTTAATGTTGTCGATTTGCCTGTTCCTGTGCGTGAAAGTGATATGATTTTTACAGTCATTGCTGAGAATTTTGGCTTTATCGGCGGCAGTATCGTTTTAGCCCTGTATTTGCTTTTGATCTACCGCATGCTGCGCGTAACCTTTGCTTCCAATAATTTATTTTATACCTACATTTCAACTGGCTTTATCATGATGATTCTCTTTCATATTTTTGAAAATATCGGAGCAGCCGTTGGAATTTTGCCTCTGACTGGTATTCCGCTGCCCTTTATTTCTCAGGGCGGAAGCTCTCTGATTTCAAATTTAATCGGTGTCGGTCTGGTGCTTTCGATGTCTTACCAAAACAGCCTCAATCAGGAAAAAGCAATGGAAAAACACTTCAAATACCCTAAGAAAAAAGCAGGCGCTAAGAAAGCTTCCAAGGCTTAGCCAAATGAGGCTGCCAGGACTTTATAAGGACTTCTCAGCTGTTCTTAGCTATCAGAATAATAAGAGTTTGAGACAGACAGCCATGATGGCTGCCTGTCTCAAACTCTTTCTTGTGGCCCTAACTGTCAAAAATCTTAAAAATATGTTACAATGAAAGATATGAATTATCAGGATTATATCTGGGATTTAGGCGGAACGCTGCTTGATAATTACGGCATGTCAGCCAAGGCATTTGCTGTTACGCTGGCAGATTTTGGCATTTCGGCCTCTTATCAGCAGGTCTATGACAAGCTACGGGAGTCAACAGATGCTGCGATTGCTTATTTTGTGCCTGATCAGCCGGATTTTTTAAAGGCCTATAAGAAAAATGAGGCTAAATTTTTAGAACATCCCATTCTTTTCAAGGGAGCTAAGGAAATTCTTGAGAAGATTGCAGCCAGCGGAGGACGCAATTTTTTGGTCTCTCACCGAGATGATCAGGTTTTGGAGCTTCTGGAAAAAACAGGGATTGCTCACTTTTTTACAGAAGTTGTTACCAGCAGCAGCGGCTTTGCCAGAAAGCCGGATCCCGCCAGCATGCTTTACCTCAAGAAAAAATATGCTATCAAAAAGGCGCTGGTTATCGGTGACCGCAGGATTGATATCGAAGCCGGTCAGGCGGCTGGTTTTGATACAGTATTGACAGACGGCTCTAAATCTCTGGTAGAAATCATAAATTAAAGGTTAGGATAATGACAGAAGAAAATAAAAGTTTAGATCAATTAGCTCAAGAATACGATGCCAGTCAGATTCAGGTTCTGGAAGGTCTGGAAGCTGTGCGTATGCGTCCGGGAATGTATATCGGCTCAACTTCTAAAGAAGGTCTTCATCACCTGGTCTGGGAAATTGTTGATAATTCCATTGATGAAGCTTTGGCAGGTTTTGCCAGCCATATTCAGGTTTTCATTGAAGAGGACAATTCGATTACGGTTATCGATGACGGCCGCGGTATTCCGGTTGACATTCAGGAAAAAACGGGCCGTCCGGCAGTTGAAACAGTCTTTACGGTTCTCCATGCCGGCGGTAAATTTGGCGGCGGCGGTTATAAGGTATCCGGCGGTCTTCACGGTGTTGGTTCATCTGTTGTTAATGCCCTGTCAACACAATTAGATGTCCGTGTCCATAAGAACGGCAAGATTCACTTTCAGGAGTATCATCGCGGCGTTGTTGCGGATGATTTGAAAGTGATTGGTGACACTGATATTACCGGAACGATTGTTCATTTCACACCAGACCCTGAAATTTTTACTGAAACAACCGAATTCGATTTTGACAAACTGGCCAAACGTATTCAGGAACTTGCCTTTTTAAATAAAGGGTTGAGAATTTCCATTACAGATAAGCGTCCCGGCCAGGAAAAAAGCGAGGAGTTTCATTATGAGGGCGGTATCGTCAGCTATGTGGAATTTATCAATGAAAATAAGGATGTTATCTTTAACCAGCCTATTTATACGGACGGTGAAATGGACGGTATTGCGGTTGAAGTGGCCATGCAGTACACAACTGGCTTTCATGAAAACATCATGAGTTTTGCCAATAACATTCATACCCATGAAGGCGGAACGCATGAACAAGGTTTCCGTACAGCCCTGACCCGTGTCGTCAATGACTATGCCAAGAAAAATAAGATTCTCAAAGAAAATGAGGACAATTTGACAGGGGAAGATGTCCGCGAAGGTCTGACAGCTATTATCTCAGTTAAGCACCCCAATCCGCAGTTTGAAGGTCAAACCAAGACCAAGCTCGGCAATTCAGAAGTGGTTAAGATTACCAACCGTCTTTTCAGCGATGCGCTCAGCCGTTTCTTATTGGAAAATCCGCAGACGGCTAAAAAAATTGTTGAAAAAGGAATATTGGCTTCCAAGGCGCGGATTGCGGCTAAACGGGCACGTGAAGTGACCCGCAAGAAGTCCGGTTTGGAAATTTCCAATCTGCCGGGCAAGCTGGCAGACTGCTCCTCAAACGATCCTATGCAAAATGAGCTCTTTATCGTGGAAGGGGATTCTGCAGGCGGTTCTGCCAAGTCCGGCCGCAATCGGGAATTTCAGGCCATTTTGCCTATTCGCGGTAAAATCCTCAATGTCGAAAAGGCCACCATGGACAAGATTTTAGCCAATGACGAAATCAGAAGTCTCTTTACGGCTATGGGAACGGGCTTTGGAGCAGAGTTTGATGTCTCCAAGGCACGCTATCAAAAATTGGTTATTATGACTGATGCCGATGTTGACGGTGCCCATATCAGAACCCTTCTTCTGACGCTTATCTATCGCTTTATGCGTCCGGTTCTTGAGGCCGGCTATGTTTATATTGCTCAGCCGCCGATTTACGGAGTCAAGGTCGGCAGTGACATCAAGGAATACATTCAGCCGGGCAATGACCAGGAAGAAAAGCTGCAGGAAGCTTTAGAAAAATACAGTCAGGGCCGCTCTAAGCCGACTGTTCAGCGCTATAAGGGTCTGGGAGAAATGGATGACCATCAGCTGTGGGAAACGACAATGAATCCGGATAACCGCCTGATGGCCCGTGTCTCTGTAGATGATGCTGCTGAGGCTGATAAGATATTTGACATGCTCATGGGGGACCGTGTTGAACCTCGCCGTGAATTTATTGAAGAAAATGCGGTTTATAGTACGCTTGACATTTAATCGAAGATTTTTTTGAAAAGCAGCTGGAAGTATGTTATAATCGTAACGTTATAGCCTATTTTGACAATAATAAGACAATTTAAGGAGATTAAGATGTCTAGCGGAATTGTATTGCTGATAGTGGCAATAGTGCTGGTAGTTATTACAGCCTACCTGATTGCTATTATTATCAGAAAACGAAATGATTCGTTAATCACAAAATTAGAAGAACGCAAACAAAATCTTTTTGATCTGCCTGTCAATGATGAGATTGAAGAAGTTAAGAAACTCCATCTAATCGGTCAGAGTCAGACGGCCTTTCGTGAGTGGAATCAAAAATGGGTTGATTTATCGCTCAATTCATTCAGCGATATTGAAAATCATATCTTTGAAGCAGAAAATTTAAATGACACTTTCAATTTTATCCGTGCTCATAATCAAATCAACAGTATTGAAAGTCAGCTGAATCTTGCGGAAGAAGATATTAAAGCAATCAGAGAGGCTCTTGCTGTTTTAAAAGAGCAGGAAGAAAAAAACAGCGCCCGTGTTTTGCATGCGCTTGAAATGTATGAAAAGCTGCAGGCTTCAGTTGAAGAAGGGGACAGCAATTTTGGGACCACCATGCCTGAAATTGAGAAGCAGCTCAAAAATATTGAAGCTGAGTTTTCACAGTTTGTTACCCTGAATTCTTCAGGTGACCCTGTAGAAGCTTCCGAGATTCTTGACCGTGCCGAAGAGCACACAATTGCACTGGGTCAGATGACCGAGAAGATTCCGGCTATCGTTGCTAAATTGGAAGATGATTTCCCTGATCAGCTGGATGATTTGGAGTCTGGCTATCGCCGGTTACTGGAAGAAAATTATCACTTCCCTGAGAAAAATATTGAAGAACGTTTTCAGGAAATCCGCGAAGCAATCGGCAGCAATTCTAACGAGTTGGTCTCTTTGGACTTGGATAAGGCCGAGTCAGAAAATGAATCCATTCAAGAAAAAATTGACGGTCTCTACGATATCTTTGAACGTGAAATCAGAGCTCATAAGAAAATTGTTAAGAGCAAGAAGATTATTCCGGCTTATTTGGAACATGCCAAGAAGAACAACGAGCAGCTGGAAGCAGAAATTGAACGTCTGACACATCGCTATATCTTGAATGAAAAAGAAGAAATCAACGTTCGTGACTTCAATGAAGATTTGACAGTTATTGAAAAAGATGTGCTGCCGATTATTGAGAATTTTGACGTACAGGAAAAACCGTTCTCACTTTTAGAAGATAAGTTTGACCGTGCCATCAAGAAGCTTGACTTGGTTGAAGAAGGCCAGCTGGACGTTTTCAACAGTCTGAAAGATATTGAAAATATTGAAAAGACCTCCCGTCAAAAATTGGACGGCTACATCAATCAGCTGCATGCCATCAAACGTTTTATGGAGAAGCGCAATCTTCCGGGTATTCCTCAGGAATTCTTAAGTGTTTTCTTCACAAGCAGCGCTCAGCTGGAAGCCTTGATGGATGAACTGAATCGTGCCCGTATCCATATTGAAACGGTGAATCGTCTGACAGAAGCAGCAACAGCCGCTGTTGCTAATTTAGAAGAAACTGCTTATCGGGTGGTTCAAAATGCGACATTGACAGAGCAGCTTCTGCAGTATTCAAACCGCTACCGCAGCTTTGAGCCGAGTGTTCAGGAAAGCTTTGATATTGCTCTTAAACTCTTTGAGGAAGAATACGACTATCAAGGTTCCTTTGATGAAATTTCCTATGCTTTGGAAACAGTAGAGCCCGGTGTCACAGACCGCTTTGTCTCCTCCTATGAAAAAACGCGTGAAACTATTCGCTTCTAATTAATACTGACAACACTGGTTAGCAGGGCTAATCAGTGTTTTTTGGCTTGTAGTGGCTGACAAATGATTTTCTCTTTTATCAATAGATAGTAATTAAAAAATACAGAAAATTATGCTTTTTACAACAATAATTTTGAGATTTCATTAAAATAAACTCAACGATATTGCTAAATGAAAGGGAAATTGATAGACTGGGCACTGTTAGCCAAGGATAATTGGCAAAAAATAAAAGAAAAATTTTGATGAATTTCTTAACTTTGGAGTCAATAACATTTGACAACTTTGAAGCAGCGGACACAGCTCTTCTTTCTGAATCAGAAGGAGGCTTGCTGCTTGGTATTACTGGTGCTGTCGTAGGTGGTATTGCCGATGGCGTTTATGGAGCTGCAACTGGTGGAACAATTGGATCAATGGTTCTTCCAGGGATAGGAACTGTATCAGGTGCCACAATTAAAGGTGTAAGAGATGGTGTGGCATTAGGCGGCGCTCTTGGACTGGCTGGTGCGGCTGTTGATACATGGGGACCATGGATTTAAAGAAGGTATGAAAATGCATTTTCCTAAATTTATTAGCATTATCATGGGAGCTATACCAATACTGTTACTTTTGTTGGTTATATTTCCAAATAATAAAATGAGACTGTTCATCTATGCCCTACTTGTGATTAATGCACTGGTAATTATTTATATTTATTTGAAAAATAATTATCTTAATCGCTAATGATTTGAATTTCTCTGCACCACCAATTACTATTTATCTGTGGTTGAAAGAGCCTCAGCCGCAGTCGGCGGTATCGGTGGTGCAATTACTGGAGGCATTGTCGGATATAACTTACCATTTTAATAAGTCGTTTATCTATCATCTATAGAAAGGCAAGTCATTATGATACCTTCAAAAAGATCACTTTATCTGAGTTATGGATATTTATTTAGCCTGCCAATTATCTTATTGGTTTCAGCTGTTTCTGAAAATACAACGGTTAAGATTATTATTTTTGGAATTTTTATGACTGAATCTATCTTGGTCACTGCGCTTTGCTGGAAAGATTTTGTCAAAATTTTCAAGGGCATTGTAGATTTTATGAAAAATAAAAAGTAAGACTTGTCTTTGGTTTGGAGCAGCCGCAATCGCAGAGGCTTCAAATCCACTTGGTTAGGTATTTCTGGGTGCTCAAGGTTTGGCATTAGCTGCTGTTATTTTTCAGTTTTTATCTGAGAAATAATAGACTGATAAATTACTAACCAAGAACTGGAACAATTGTGACTCTGCTCAAACAAAAAGCGCAACGGCTGCAAAGCCGTTGCTTAGTTTGAAGAAAAAGTCCTTTTTCTTTGATACTTCCTTAGGTGATGTCGGACGGCAGCGACTTCCTAGGGAATTCCATGCCTAAACTTTGAGCCACGGTCTCAAAGTTTCCGAGTGTCAGAATTGGCTAAAATTCACCATTTCTGACACTTTCATCACGGCGGAAGTATCCTTTAAACTCGTTTGCGTTCGTGGAATTTATATGGTAGTCTGCAGACTTTTTTGCTGATCAAGGTAGGCAAATGGAGATTTGTCTACAGTCTGAGCAACGACTGCAAAGCCGTTGCTTTTTGGTTGTTAGTGATGGTATCGGTAACTTCAAGAGGTTTACTTTAGTATCAGTAAACAGGTGTCTGGCGGAAGTCAGATAATAATTTAAGGCTTGCAATATTCAGAATTTTCTTGTAGAATAGAGAAAAATAGAAAAGCGATGAGAGAAAAAGTCTAAGTCACCGGGTGGATTACAGGCGCAGACAAGCTGATAATCTATCCGGCAGTAACAGAGAGTATGGTAGCTGAGAACATACAGGACATTTAGACGACACATTCTTGAGTGCGGGTGCCAAATCTGAGGAAAGTAGTGCTCGACGGGTCATTCACGTTACGGATTGGAGTTTCAAACTCCCTGAGGGCAGTCTGGCGACAGGCTGCTGAATTGAAGGTGGAACCACGTTTCAAGCGTCCTTGCAAGTTTTTTGCGGGGGCGTTTTTTGCATCGCTGGCAGAGGTGATAAGATGATTAGAGGATTGCGACAAATTGAACCCTATGTAGCAGGCGCTCAGCCTGCTGAGAAGAATATGATTAAGCTCAATACCAATGAGAATGCCTACGGTGCCAGCCCTAAGGTCCGTGAGGTTTTAGCACATTTTGATGCAGATAGTTTACGCAAGTATTCGACTTTGGATCAGGCTGATTTACGAGCTGTCTTGGCGGAAAACTTACAGGTCAGACCTGAACAATTGATGATTGCTAATGGTTCAGATGATGTCTTATCCATCGCCTTTCTGGCCTTTTTCAATAATGACGAACCTGTTCTTTTTCCGGATTTGACCTATGGTTTTTACAAGGTCTGGGCAGATCTGTATCGGGTTAACTACCATGAAGTTCCCTTGGCAGAGGATTTCACCATCAAAACAGAGGATTATTTAGCCGATAATGGCGGTATTATTTTAACTAATCCTAATGCCCCTACCGGCATTTACAAACCGCTTGCAGAGATTGAAGCTATTTTACAGGCCAATCGTGATGTGGTTGTTATCTTAGATGAAGCCTACATCAATTTTGGCGGTCAGTCGGCCCTTTCTCTCCTTAGCAAATACGATAATCTTGTGATTACACGAACCTTTTCTAAAGATGCAGCCTTAGCCGGTCTGCGTGTGGGCTATGCGATTGCGAGCCCTGAGCTGATTGCGGTGATGAATGCCGTCAAACATTCTATCAATCCTTATTCTGTTGATTTGCTGGCAGAAAAATTGGCAGCAGCAGCTGTTGAGGATTGGTCTTACTATCAGAAAACTGCTAAGAAAATCCAAAAGACCCGAGATTGGTTTTCTCAGCAGTTAGTCAAGCAGGGCTTTACTGTTTTGCCCAGTCAGGCAAATTTTGTGCTGACAAAGCCAGCAGGGATTTCTGCGGCAGCCTTGTTTAAAGCCTTGGAAGCCAGAAAAATTTATGTGCGCTATTTTCCAACAGTTGACAGGATTAAGGATTATCTGCGGATTTCAATTGGCCGTCAGGACGAGATGGAAGCAGTTATCAAGACTATTGAGGATTTGAAATGAAAAAAACAAGTTTACCAGTTGGCATGCATGATAAGCTCTTTAAACGGGCGCGTGTCATGTATGAGATCGAACGAGATATCAGTGATCTTTTGATAAATGAGGGTTTCAATCGGATTGAAACACCTACTTTGGAGCACTTTGAAGTCTTTGCGGATGAGGTGCTGCCAGAGCATTATCACCTTTTTGACAAGAAAGGCAATCTTTTAAGCCTGCGTCCTGATATTACCAGTCAGATCGGACGGGTCATTGCCTCGACCCGTGTTGAAACGCCTATTAAATTTTCTTATTCCGGCAAGGTTTTTAAGGATAATGAAGAGCTGCGCGGGTTACTGAACGAACATACTCAGGCGGGAATCGAAATCGTAGGCTATGAGGCTGAAGATGCCCTCAAAGATGCCTTGCTGTCAGCGAATAATGCGCTGCAGGTCAGCGGTCTGAAGGATTACAAATTTGAATTTTCCCACGCTCATATTTTGCAGACCATTTTTGTTTGCCAGCAGCTGCCGGCCCATGCAAAAGAGGAGCTGGCTGTGCTTATTCAGGATAAAAATATTACGGGGCTTAATGAATTTACTTTTCGCTATCCCAGTGAATTTGATGCCCTTATCAGAGAACTGCCGTTTTTGTTTGGCGAGAGCACTCAGGTCTTGCAGAAAGCCCGCTCTTTGAGTCAGAATCCTGGCATTTTACAGGCTCTGTCTGATTTGGAAAGGGTGCTTGAGGATTTGTACGGCATACTTTCAGAAGTTACTTTGGATTTGGCACAGATTGCTGCCATGCCTTATTATACAGGTATTATGTTTAAGGTGTTTGGCGATAAAATTCCGGATGCCTTTGTCTCTGGCGGCCGCTATGATAAACTCTTTGAACGCTTTGGGGCCAAAGAACTGACGGCTTTTGGCTGGGCCCTTGATATTGACAGTGTTTATCAGGCTATTCATGATCAGATTCATTTTTAGGAGGCGCTATGACTAAGCAATTAACTATTGCCCTGACTAAAGGGCGGATTGAAAAAGGCACAGTAGAACTGCTGGAAAAAGCAGGATTTGATATGTCTTTTATGGCTGATAAGGGCCGCAATTTGATTTTTGAAAGTCCCGATAAGCGTTTTCGCTTTTTGTTAGTCAAGGCACCGGATGTTACGACCTATGTCCGCCACGGTGTAGCCGATATTGGTGTCGTTGGCAAGGATGTCCTGATTGAACATCCGACAGGTTATTTGGAAATGCTGGATTTGAATTTCGGCCTCTGTAAATTTTCTGTGGCATCGACCAAAGATTATAATCCGACTGACCATAAGCGCAAGCGCATTGCCACAAAATACCCAACCCTCGCTAAAAACTTCTTCAACCAAAAGGGAGAAGATGTGGAAATTATTTCCATTCAGGGCAGTGTCGAAATTGCTCCTGTTATCGGTCTGGCAGATGCCATTGTCGATATTGTGGAGACCGGCAACACCCTAAGAGCCAACGGCTTAGAGGTATTTGAAGATATTTGCCGCATTTCGGCACGGATGATTGTCAATAAGGCCAGCTTAAAAAACAAGCCTGAGCTGCTGCCTTTTATTAAAAAAATTGAAGGACTGGTCGGAGATCGGGAGGTAGCTTTTAAATGAAACGTCTAACAGGAACTAATGAAGAAATATCGAAGATTCTCTATCAAGAACAGCTGGAGCTGAACCGGGAAAATGTCAGTGTTGAAGAAACCGTCCGCGCTATTATTGACGATGTGAGAAATCGCGGTGATCAAGCCCTGCGTGAGTATTCCATCAAGTTTGACAAGATTGATTTGACAGATTTTGAGGTGGGGCAGGACCGGATTGACCAAGCATTTGCAGATATTGACAGGGACGTTTTGGCAGCGCTGGAGAATGCCAAGGCTAATATCGAATCCTACCACCGCCAGCAGCTGGAGACAGGCTTTGAGGATCAGCCGTCAGAAGGTGTGCTTCGCGGCCAGCTTATCCGTCCCATTGAGCGCGTGGGTGTCTATGTGCCGGGAGGAACAGCAGCTTACCCGTCCTCAGTCCTTATGAATGTTATTCCGGCTAAAATCGCTGGTGTCAAGGAAATCATTATGATAACACCGCCGCAGGAGCACTTTGTGCCGGCTATTTTGGTGGCTGCTAAATTGGCGGGAGTTGATAAGATTTTCCAAGTCGGCGGGGCTCAAGGGGTCGCTGCTCTGGCTTACGGCACCCAAAGCATTCCAAACGTTGATAAGATTACAGGTCCTGGTAATATCTTTGTGGCAACGGCTAAGAAAGAGGTTTACGGTACCGTTGGCATTGATATGATTGCAGGTCCCTCAGAAATCGGTGTCATCGCTGACAGTACCGCAAGTCCTCGTTTTGTAGCGGCGGATTTGCTGTCGCAGGCTGAGCATGATGTTCGTGCTCGTGCCATTTTGGTGACCAATTCTGAAACTCTGGCTGATGCGGTAGAGGCTGAGATCGAAACTCAGCTGCAAACCTTGCCGCGTGAGGCGATTGCCCGTCCGTCTATTGAAAATAACGGCCGCATCATTATTGCAGAAAATGCGGATGATATGTTTGACCTTATGAATAAGGTTGCGCCAGAACACCTAGAAATTGCTATGGAAAATGCTTATGACTATTTAGACAAGGTCCAAAATGCCGGCTCTGTCTTTTTAGGACACTATACGAGCGAACCGATTGGTGATTATTATGCCGGTGCTAATCATGTCCTACCGACCACAGCAACCAGCCGCTTCTCATCTGCTCTGGGAGTGCATGACTTTGTCAAACGCATCCAGTATACCCAGTACAGTAAGGCAGCGGTCAACAGCGCAGAAAAAGATATTACAACTTTGGCCTATGCCGAGGGTCTGCAAGCGCATGCGAAAGCGATTGAGGTGAGAAATGAGAAAAGTTAGAGGACTCTTGGTCATGGACGTGGATTCCACCCTTGTTCAGGAAGAAGTCATTGATTTACTGGGGGATGAGGCCGGTGTCGGTGCCCAAGTTGCGGAGATCACCGAGCGTGCCATGCGGGGAGAATTGGATTTCAAACAGGCGCTGAAAGAGCGGGTGGGAACCCTCAAAGGACTGCCGGAATCCATTTTTGATCAGGTCTATCAGCGCATTCACTTTAATAAAGGTGCCAAGGAGCTGGTAGCTGAACTTCATGCGCGCGGTTATAAGGTTGGTTTGGTATCAGGAGGTTTTCATGAAACGGTTGACCGCTTAGCCGAGGAAGCAGGCGTTGACTATGTCATGGCGAACCATTTGGAGGTAGCAGACGGTGTTCTGACAGGTCAAACTTACGGTGAGGTGGTTACTAAAGAGATTAAAGTGCAAAAGCTCCGCGATTGGGCTGCGGAAAATGGGCTGGCGCTGGCAGAGACTGTTGCCATGGGTGATGGAGCAAATGATCTGCCCATGATTCACGAAGCTGGCATCGGCATTGCCTTTTGTGCCAAACCCATTGTGCGCCAGCAGGCACCTTACCAAATCAATGAAGCTGATTTGTACAAGGTGATTGAGATATTAGACGAGGTGAAAAAATGAGACAAGCAAGCATCGAACGCAATACCTTTGAAACAAAAATCAAACTCAGTTTGAATTTGGATGCGCAGGAGCCCGTTGACATTGATACGGGTGTAGGATTTTTTGACCACATGCTGACCCTCTTTGCCCGCCATGGACGGCTGTCCTTGGTGGTCAAGGCAGACGGAGATCTCTGGGTGGACAGCCATCACACGGTGGAAGATGTCGGTATCGTCTTAGGCCAGGCCCTGCGCCAGGCCTTGGGAGACAAGGCTGGTATCAACCGCTATGGAACAAGTTTTGTGCCCATGGATGAAACACTGGGGATGGCCAGTCTTGATTTGTCGGGCCGCTCTTACCTCGTTTTTGATGCTGACTTTGACAATCCCAAACTGGGCAATTTTGATACCGAATTGGTGGAAGAATTCTTCCAAGCCCTTGCCTTTAATGTGCAGATGAATTTGCACTTGAAAATCTTGCATGGTAAAAATAACCACCACAAGGCAGAAAGTCTGTTTAAGGCGACCGGCCGTGCCCTGCGTCAAGCAGTGACCATCAACCCGGAAATTCACGGGGTTAACTCTACCAAAGGAATGTTGTGATATGAAAATAATAGTCATTGATTATGACGCCGGCAATACAGCTAATGTCCTGCGGGCCTTGGATAAGATCGGTGTCGAGGCTGAGCTGTCAGCTGACCCGCAAAAGATTTTGGCAGCTTCTGGCTTGATTTTGCCGGGAGTAGGAGCCTATCCTGCAGCAATGGCCGAGCTGGAAAAACGAGGGCTGGTATCCGCCATTAAAGAAGCCGTTGCCAAGGGCACGCCGCTTCTGGGAATTTGTCTGGGCATGCAATTGCTGACCGAAACAGGGCTGGAGCATTATGAAACGGCTGGCCTGGGCTTCATTCCGGGTGCGACACGTGAAATCCCAGCCAAGAATGGCTTTCCAGTACCCCACATGGGTTGGAATGATTTACAGGTCAAGCAGGAGTCGCCTCTGACAGCTGGTTTGCAGGATCAGGCGGTCTATTTCGTGCACAGCTATTTTACAGATGTTCCCCAAGCGTACATTGACGTAGCAGCTGACTATTCTATTCAAGTGCCCGCCATGATTCACAAGGACAATGTCTACGGCGCCCAGTTTCACCCTGAAAAATCAGGAGCTGTCGGACTGGGCATTCTCGAAAAATTTGTGGGCTTGTGTGATCGATGAAAATAAATTAGAAAGGACGGTTCATTCAGGTATTTTCTGAACTGAACCCGAGCTAAAAGCATCGAGAAAAAGATAAACTGTCCAGTGACTAAAGTCACGTCGCCAGTTTCCTGTTTTCTTCTTGCTTTCTTAACGCTCTTGGTATCTTAATTATGCAGATTCTTCCTGCTATTGACATTAAAGACGGTCAGGCTGTCCGCCTTTTCAAAGGTGATTTTAACCAGCAGACGGTGGTTAATCCTGATGTGCTGGGTCAGGCACGCATTTTTGCGGATGCGGGCATTGACTTTATTCACGTTGTAGACCTTGATGGGGCTCTGGACGGTCAGGCGACCAACCGCGATCTCATTGCAGCACTGAAAGTGGCGACAGGGCTTGGTGTTGAAGTCGGCGGCGGCATTCGCACGCTAGAGCAGATTGAGGACTACCTCAATGTCGGCATTGACCGTGTCATCATCGGTTCTATGGCCGTTAAAAATCCCGCTTTTGTCAAAGCTGCGCTGGATAAGTTTGGGGCGGATAAGATTGTCGTTGGCATTGATGCCAAGGACGGCTATGTTGCTACTGAGGGGTGGCTCGCGACCAGCACGGTTGACTACATCAGCTTGGCCAAGGAAATGGAAAAAATGGGCGTCCAGCTCTTTGTCTACACCGATGTCGACCGAGACGGCACGCTGACGGGACCAAACTATGACCATTATGAGCGTTTGGTTGCTGAGCTGACGACTGCCAAGGTTATCGCCTCAGGCGGCATTGCAGAGCTGGATAATTTGACCAAACTTGAGGCTATCGGTGTGGCAGGCACCATTGTCGGCAAGGCCTACTACAGCGGCAACATCACGCTGGACGAGTTAAAGAGTTTTGGAGGATAAACATGCTGAAAAAACGAATTATTCCCTGCCTTGATGTCAAGGACGGGCGTGTTGTCAAGGGAATCAATTTTGTCAATTTAACCGATGTCGGTGACCCTGTTGACTCGGCGCGTGCCTACTATGAGGCCGGCTGTGATGAACTGGTCTTCTTGGACATCACCGCAACCCATGAAAAGCGCGATACTACGGTAGACATGGTGCGCCGCGTCGCCGATCAGGTCTTCATTCCTTTTACAGTCGGCGGCGGTATCCGCACCAGCGATGACATGAATAAGATGCTCAAGGCCGGTGCCGACAAAGTTGCAGTCAACTCTTCTGCACTTGCTAATCCCCAGCTCATCAAGGAATGTGCTGAAAAATTTGGCAGTCAGTGTGTCGTGGCAGCTGTTGACGCCCGCAAAGAAGCTGATGGAAGCTGGCATGTTTATGTGGCCGGCGGCCGCAAGGATACCGGCAGAGATCTGATTGACTGGGTTAAAGAAGCTGTTAGTTTGGGTGCGGGTGAAATTCTCCTCACCTCTATGGATAAGGATGGCACAAAATCTGGTTTTGATGTGGACATGCTCAATGCTGTAGCAGCAGTGGCGGATGTGCCCATTATCGCTTCAGGCGGTGCGGGTAACAGCGATCATATAGTAGAGGTCTTTGAGAAGACCCCGGCGACTGGTGCCCTGGCGGCTTCGATTTTTCATTATGGAGAAGTTGCTATCGCTGACACCAAAAAAGCCATGGCTGACGCGGGAATTGAGGTGCGCTTATGACAGATATCAAACTGGATTTTGCTAAACAAGACGGACTAATCCCTGTCATTGTCACAGATTATCAGACAGGGCAAGTACTTATGCTGGCTTATATGAATGAAGAATCCTACCAACTGACCCTTGAAACCAAGCAAATGCACTACTGGAGCCGCTCGCGGCAGGAACTCTGGCACAAGGGCGCAACCAGCGGCCACTACCAATATGTCAAATCCATCACAGCCGATTGCGACTGCGACACCCTGCTCATTGCTGTCGAGCAAGTCGGCGCAGCCTGCCATACGGGTGCTTACAGCTGTTTTTTTAATGAGATATACAGCGAAGAAAACTCACAGCAATAAGCTCTGCTATTTTTCAAAAAATCGAAAGAAAGGAATTGAGTTTGAGCTAAAAGCTTGGAATTTAGATAAATTATTTAGAAAATCAGGATTTTCCGATAATTTCCTAAAATTCAGTCGTTTTTTAGACGCTCTCACATCTTAATTATGTTAGAAACACTATATAAAGAAGCCCTTGACCGCAAACAGAACCCCAAAGAAGGGTCTTACACCAACTACCTTTTTGACAAGGGCTTGGATAAGATTTTAAAGAAAGTCGGCGAGGAAGCCACAGAAGTCGTCATTGCTGCCAAAAATGCAGATAAGGACGAAATCGCCAATGAAACAGCAGACGTCCTCTATCATTTGGCCGTTATGCTGGTTGAAAGCGGCGTGACGCCTGACGATGTCAATAGAGTGCTGGAAGCCCGCCAGGGCAAGAAAAGCAATGTCCACGACCGAAAAGAAATCACAAATTATTAAGGAGCATCAAAATGCTAAGCCAGCAGGACATCCGCAACAAGCTATTCTCTACTAAGTTTCGAGGTTATGATCAGGAGGAAGTCGATGAATTTCTTGATGAGATGATAGCAACCTTGGACGCCTTAGAGCAGGAAAATCAATCACTCAAAAGACAGATCAAACGGCTTAAGTCGGGAGATGACTATTTGTTATAAGAATAACAGCAAAACAAAAGAATTTGTGACAAAAGTCTCAAACTCTTTCAATTTATGAAGTATCACATATTAACGCAGTGGTTTATTGGAAGTCCTTATCCCTTGCTACGCAAGTGATAGCTCCAACAGTTTGGGGAACTGTTGGAGGATATCCAATTATATGAACGTTAGTTCATGTCAATCCCTAATAAACTGTGCGGAGGTGGGATAGAAATTATCCAGTGGATGATTTCTACCTGAGCCTTAAAATAGGAGAGCGAGGAAAATCGAAATCGCCATTTCATGACGATTTACCGATTTTTGTCCCACTCTCTTTTTTGATGCAGAATTAGCCCTTTGAATCTTCAAAAATGTAGGGATAAAGCTGTGCCACCTTTTGAAAAGCCCAAGTGTCCAGCTGTCCGACTTTTTGAATGTTGCGGGCACGATAGTCAAAGGTGTGAAGTTGAAAAGGATTGACAATTTTAAAAAATGAAATTTCATTTATCAAGTATAATTAGACTAAAGTAGCTATTAAATTTAAATTATATTCATGATATAATACATTTAATAATATTTATTATGAAAAGATGGGAATAAAAATGTCAGATTCTTTTGTAGTAGAATTAATAAAACAGGTTCAGCCTAATTTTAGCGGAATTAAATATTTAGCAGAGTATCTTGGCTTTAATATCGAAAAAGTCGAGAGTATTAAAGAGTCATTTGAAAACGATACTATTTTTTCTTTTGCGCGACCAAATGATTTAGAAGGAATTTTTGCTTATGTTACCACTCAGGAAAAACTAGCTGTAAAAACACGTGCTAATCAGTTTAAAACGTTTTTTCAAGAGGCAGCACAAGCAATGATCGAAAGGGCTCAAACAAGTGCAGAAGTTGATTTCATCATTGTAATTGGAAAAAACATTGTCATCATTTTTGATTCAGCAGATTATAGGAAAAGGTTAATTCTAACACCTGATAAATTATCTAGAAGTAATTCTAAATATTTAGCGAAATTAAATTTATTAAAATCAGATTCCCTAATAGACAATCAGAATTATGTAGAAGATGATTTCTTTGGCTTAGTCCAATTGGATGAAAGATTTAAAGTAGACCTTTTTCGTTTTGCCATAGCTGACGATGAACAATTTATTAATAAAACGAGAGTTTTACGCCTTAATTTTTGGAAAAGAATTAAAGAAGATTCCAAGTGTAGAAAAATTATTAATAAGATTTTTTTCAAGGAGCCTAGTTATACAGATGAAGCATCTGAACGTTATGGTGATGTTATCTCTGCAGTATTGGATACACTGGTATTACGATACATTTTGGTCCGTATTTTAGAGGGGCGTTTTGGCTATGAGAATGAATTTGCCAAAAAGTCTGTTGCTAAAATTGGATTAGGAACATCTATGTCTATAGACCAATTGCTTGAATCTAAGGCACACTTTGATCAGCAACAAAAGGATGAATTGTTTGCTTCTAAAAAGAAATCAGCACAACTGTCACTTTTTGATCTTCTACCTGATGAGATTGACACCCAAGCTGTTTCAGAGATACAAGATGAACAATCAGCTTATATGGAAGAAATGTATGGTGGGGATCTTTATGTATCGGATATTGCAAAAGCTGCAACACAAATTGAAAGGACTTTGACTGAAGCTGAATATGCCCTTATCTGGAATGTTACTAGCTCAACTGACTTAGATTTTGATTTAGATGACGTCACTCCGGGAACTATTGGAGAACAGTACGAACAGACACTCCAGATGAAATTAGTTCAAGATGAAGCAGGAAATTGGGTTTACAGTAAAGATAATGAAAAACAACGTTCACAAGGTTCTTTTTACACTAGTGCACAAATTACGGATTATATTATCGAGCAAACTCTTGGGAAAAAACTTATTGAAATTAAATACAAACTTATTGATAAAGAATCTTCTGAAAAGCAAAAAATTAAGACTTTAAGGGATACTCTAAATCTAAAAATGGCTGATATTTCCAGTGGTGGAGGAACATTTTTAGCTGGTGCTGTACGCAAACTAGGAGATTGGTACACAGAGCTTGAGAAGCTAGAGGATATAAAAGACTTATTACCTAAAATTTCTAATTTTAAATCGGCGATTGAATTTCAGAAATATGCTGTTAATCATATGATTTATGGTGTGGATCTTGATTTAAAAGCTTTAATTGTTTCAAGTTTTGCTCTAACATTGGAATCATTGGGAGATACTCAAGGTAAACTACCAGAACTCATAGGTAGAACGCTGATTCACCAAAATTCTTTAGTGTCGTTGGTACCAGAATCTTTAAAATTAGAATGGTTTGCTGCTTATAAAGATGATATTGCTAAGTTATATACCGAGAAGAAAAAGTGGCTCTCTAAAAAAAGCAATGATTTTTTTGAAGTAAAGGCTAAACTACAACAAATTTTTGCTGATATGGCTTCTGAACACCTCAGATCAAAAAAATATGCAAAAGAAAGTTTAGACAAAGTTTTTGTTGATAAGCATATGGAAGTATTGGAGTTTAATCTTCCTGAAGTATTCTTTGATAAAAATGGCAACTATAGTGGAGGCTTTGATATTATATTTGGTAATCCTCCATACATTCAGCTGCAAAAAAAGAAGATTTTCTCTGATACAGAAAAGTATATCTATCAAAAATTAGGAGAGTTTAAATGTTATGAGTCGACAGGGGATATTTATAGTCTTTTCTTTGAAAGAGGAGTTCAATTATTAAAATCCAATGGTGCTTTAGGATTTATCACGTCTAATAAATACTTACGTGCTGGCTATGGACAATCATTAAGAAATTATTTTTTAGAAAAAACGAATCCATATCTTTTAGTAAATCTTGGTTCAGGTATGTTCGGCGCGACAGTAGATACAAGTATTCTAGCGTTGGAAAAATCTCATAATAAAAATGAATTACAGGCTATTGATTTAGTGCAACGTGATAGTAATCCTAAAAAACGATTAGAAAATATGAGCGATTATATTGAGCAGCATAGTTTTTCGATTTCTTTTAATAAGGATGAGAGTTGGCTTGTCTTATCACCCATTGAACAGTCTATAAAACACAAGATCGAATCAGTCGGTACCCCTCTTAAAGATTGGAATATTTCAATTAATTATGGGATTAAAACTGGTTTCAACGAAGCTTTTATCATCAATGCTGAAAAACGAAATAAAATTCTCAATAATTGCCAGACAGAGGTTGAACGTAGCAAAACAGCTGATTTAATACGACCGATTTTAAGGGGCAAGGATATCAAACGATATTCATATGATTTTGCAGATAAATATCTTATTACAACTTATAATGAATTTACAGATGGTAATGGAATAGTTCATCCATCAATTGATATAAAAGATTACCCTGCCATAAAAGAACATTTGGATTATTACTGGCAACAGATTAATAAACGTCAGGATAAGGGAGACACCCCATATAATTTAAGAAGATGTGCATATATGGACGATTTTAATAAGCTAAAACTTGCATGGAATAGAATTGCTAGCCAAAAGATTTTTGGAATTGTATCGGAAGGCATTTATATCCAAGATAGTATGCATTTCATCACGGGTGAACATATTGAATATCTATCTGCCGTGCTCAATTCTTCATTATTCAATTGGTTGATGAATACAATCGTTGGAGAATCCGCCGGAGGTAACGCGGGAAACGCTGATAATATTAAGAATTTGCTGATAATAAAACCTACAAACGAAATAGAATATAAAATAATAAAATGCCTTAAAATCAATGATTCTAACTCCATTGATAAGATAATTTTTCAACTTTATTCATTAAGTGACGAAGAAATCCAGTTTATTTCAGATTCATTAAAATCATAGATTTTATAAATTTCTTCCTCCGTAACTGCAATATCTTTAACGAACTTAGGAATAGGGATATTTTCAAAAAATATTTTACTTAATTCCCTAGTTCCTCCTTGTAATTCAGGAAAATAATCCTTGAAGCAAACCTTGAATACATTAGAATTAAAAAAACTCACTAGAAATTCTAATTTCTCTCCTGTCATAATGAAACACTTTTGATTAGCGACAAAATTTTCTCTATCTAGATAAAATGGTAAATATTTTGTCATGTTTGGATATATAATTTTCGGTTTAGAAAAATCGTCCCAATATTTTGCACCCCAGCGTTGTAAAGCATACCATTCATAACGTATTCCTGTTTCTGATTTATTCCGCGAGGATAGCTTCTCTTTAAATTTAAGGAGATGCGAATATATAGCTGGATAATCTTGTTCAAATAATTTTTCGGCTTCTAACGAAGCACCTTGTACAGAAGTATCATTGTGTAAAGGAAAATGCCATGGAATATAAATGAGATACAAATCAGCAAAGTCATAGCCGTACTTCCTAATATCACGGCCACGCAAAATCGGTCGTATAATTTCAGCAGATTTGGCGTCTTTTTTAATTAATTCATCACGTTTCTTTTTATCAATGATAAATGCTTCATTGTAACCTGTAAGAATACCACGATTAATCCGAATATCCCAATCTCTTAATGGTGTTCCGACTGCCTCAATTTTTTGCTTAATCGATTGCTCTATAGGCGATAAAATCAACCAACTTTCATCATTTTTGAATGAGCATTGAATTTTTTGCTGCTCAATATAATCGCTCCTTTTAAGAAAGCAGGTGTGAAGGAATGATTTATGGTTATATAAGGGTGAGTACAGATAAGCAAACTGTAGAAAATCAACGATTTGAGATTGAAAAATTTGCAAAAACACGAGGAATGGTAATTGAGGAGTGGACATCTGAAATCATTAGTGGAACAAAGAAAGCAAATGAACGTATTTTAGGAGAGTTACTTAAACAATTAGAAAAGGGAGATATCCTAATTATTAGTGAATTATCTAGGCTGGGAAGAAATCTTTTACAGATTATGTCTTTGTTAAACTATTTAATGGAAAAAGAAATCATTTTGTTAACTGTTAAAGAGGGTTACGAATTAGGAAATAATATTAATTCTAAAGTTTTAGCATTTGCCTTTGGGTTATCTGCTGAAATTGAAAGGAATCTAATATCACAGCGTACAAAAGAAGCATTAGCTAGAAAGAAGGCAGAAGGAGTTGTTTTAGGTAGACCGAAAGGGCTAGCTAAAATTTCAACTTATAAACTGTATAGATATAAAACCGAAGTATTAGAAATGAGAAAAACAGGCTTATCTTTTAATAAAATTGCTCGTTATTATGGTGTAAATAGAGCAACAGTCTCAAAATTTATTAAACGTGTAGGAGAGAATAATGGCATTAGATAATTATATTCCTGAAATTGGTACTGAAAATCGCATAGATAACAAGTTGAGAACTATGCGTGGCGCTATCGGTGGTCTTATGGAACATAGCAATAAAATAAGAATTGCTAGTGGCTATTTTCGATTAAGTGGAATTGTTGAGCTAGAAGATGATTTTAGACAGTTCTTTGCGCGTTCAGAAAAAAATAAGATAGAGCTCTTAATAAGTAATCAATATGATACAAAAAACACCGATACACGAACTATTTTAGGAATTGCTGAAGGCTCAGTTGATTACAGTACAGAGTCTTTCTTTTTGGATAATCAATTTTATCAGGAGTTGGTTAAATGGATTAAGACTGGGCGTATTGAAGTAAAAATTTTTGTAGATGAAAAATTTTATGAAACTCATTCTAAAGCTGATATCGCATTTTTGCATGGTAAGGCCTATTTATTTTCAGCATCTGACGAATACATTAGTAACAGTGTCTTAATTGGCTCATCTAATTTTACTTATGGCGGTCTTGTTGCTAATAGAGAATTGAATATGGTCACTGCGGATTCATTTCCTACAATTAGGGAATGGTTTGATGAAATGTGGACAGAATATTCTGAGCCCTATGCAGATAAATTACTAAGTGATCTTAAATTTCAAAAAGATCATTATTCAAAACCCAAAATTAGTTATACGCCAGTAGAATATTTTTATTGGAATTTAGGAAAATATTTTGGTAAGAAGGCTTCAGAAACTCTAGTTACTCGAGTAAAAGAGATTGAACAAGATTTACCTTATCCTAGTCGTAAAGACGGCAAGAAATATTTTGCCCATCAGTTTTATGGAATTTTACATGTTTACCAGGCTTTAAAAGAGTTCGATACTCAAGTTCTAGCAGATGGAGTCGGTCTAGGAAAAACCTTAGAAGCTGCTAGTATCATCAAATTGTATCTTCAAGATTTATTGCTAAAAAATGATAAACGAAAGGTATTAATTTTGGCAAATGATCGTTTGAGAGAGCAGTGGATAGATGAACTAGGGAACGTTGGGGGAGAGCTTTCTCGAATTGATATTACCACGCGTCAAAAATTTACTGGATTAACTGAGGAAGAAATCCATTCCTATGCAGAAATGTACTCTTTAGTTGTTATTGATGAAGCACATGAAGGTTTTCTACGTAAAAATAATAAAGCTTACCAAAATATGCAAGCTATGATTCATTACGCAAGAAGGACTCAGAGTCGTACAATTAGAGGATTATTGTTAACAGCTACACCGTGGAATAACTCCAGAGAGGATGTTATCCGTTTAGGATTACTCTTTTTAAATATTGATAAAGTTCCAAAACAACGTCAATATTATAACTATATATTAACTAATCGTGAGAAGTTATTATATGATGTTAAGGATAGTGGGAACTATAATCATAATGCTTACGTAGAATTTTGGAAAGATTTGTTTTATCAACGTACAAGAACTAGCTTGGCAAATGACCGATATTTATCGGATAGATATCCAAGACGAGAATTTCCCCTTGAGGAAAGTGAAGAACCATTTACAATCACCTATTCTCCAGAGGTGTCACAATCTCTTAGTGAAATTTTAGAGCGCTTAATTGAATTGAAGTTACCATATCAAGATACAGTTTGGCAGTATTTTGGCTCAGATAAAGAAAGTAATGTTATCTTACGTCAACGTTTTCAGTTGCTTCGTAGAGTAGATTCTAGTAATGCTGCTTTTGGAAAAAGTTTGGAAAATATCAAGAATAAGTTAGAGTTGTTTCAAAAAGATATTTTGCATTTACAAAATGAAACTCTTACACAAGTTAAAAGATATTTTTATTCTAAAGTAAATGAAGACTATGCTGAAGATTTTACAGATTCTGAAGAAGGATTTGATTTTGGTAGTGATTTGGAAGAATATGAAATAGAGTTAAACAAATCTCAACGTGATCGTATCAGATTAATTGATGAAAAACTTTCGGAACAGACACTTACTCCATTGTTAACAGAAATGTTGGAAGATACAAGTAATGACATTCAAAGTTTAGATGAAGTTCTTGAACAATGGGGAATTACTTCGAAACAAGATGAGAAGCAAAAGATAATTATTGACCAAATTAAAGAAATCATTTCTAAGGGTGAAAAAGTATTGATTTTTTCAGAGTTTTCGGATACTGTGGAAAATTACTTCCAAGAAATGATTGCGGATAAAGCGATTTTAGAAGCTGGTATAGGTATGATTCATGGCAGTACTAATCGTATTAACCATGGCGAAAGTACCAAAAAGGAAGTTTTAGGGCGATTTTCCCCTATTTCTAAATCATATGAACTTTTTGATAAAAAAGAAATTTCGATTCTAATAGGGACTGATGCTATTTCAACAGGACAAAATCTACAAGATGCTGATCATATTATGACTATTGAATTACCCTACAATCCAATGCGTTTGGAGCAGAGAATTGGGCGGATTGACAGACCAAAAATTAAGGGTGAAAATAAAATTTGCGTCTATGCTTTTCCCTCTGAAGAAATTATCAGTGCTGAATTAAAACTTTCAGAACGCTTTGAAAATAAAGCAAAAGGAGCAGCTACTGACACTGAAGGAGACTTCAAGTTACCCTTTGTTCATGAAGGAAGCTATAAAGGTCTTGTTGAAAGTTTATCTGAGAGTAACAGTGATGAGAAAAATATTCAAGATGAACTTTTAGCTTCTGTATCAGAGTTTGAAGCACGCGAACGTGTCCACGATTTTTATGAAAAAATTGGAGATGATTTTACAAAAAATAGAGAGTTTCAGCTTTTCCCTTATTCCTTTAATCACAAAGAATCCTTATTATTGTTCCAAGCAGAATTCAATGATGTTAATGGTAAATTTATACAAAAAACAACTCCTACTTTATGGAACATAGCTAGTGGGAATGAGTTAAGTTTTATGGAAGCCGAAAATAGAGTAAGAAAAATTTTGAAAAAGGATGCTTTTATTGAAGTTTCTGAAGCGACGAGTTTAATCAATGATTATAACAATAATCAGGTGGAAATTCTCAAGAAAATGGTTGAATACTATAATAAAGACTTAAAAACTTTAACAGAGTTAGAACAACAGCCGACTTATATTTTAGAGCTGAGGAAAACTTTGATGGACAATATGCAAGGGCATAGAAAAAATTTCTTAGACCAGAATATTAATGGAAAAGCCTTTTATAAGATTGTCCACTCGTTAGATCAAATGGGCTTTAACTCGGAACAACAGATGTTTTTGAGAAATTTAAAAGATAATGAAGGCAAATTAAGTACGTTCAAAATTAATGAAAACATCTGGAAGAATCTAGGTAGATTTATAGATGTATTCAGCGAATCTACTCATAATGCAGAAAATATTGTTTTAGAAAAAAACAAAAATAATAGGGCTAATACTAAGCATTCTACCTTAGAAGTGATAGCTGGGGTACTAAGCACAAGTTGAAATATCTCTTCCGATTCCAGATAATAAGGATGGGTAGATGTCTGCTGTTAATGTAGGTGCTAATTGCCATATTATTTTCGAAGGTTATACAATACGGTGACTTATAACAAAAAAGTTTAAAGTCGTCACTTTATTAGCCACTTCAAGGACTCATTGTTATATTAGCAAAAATTATAATTACTGAACTGACTATAATATTTATAGCAGATACTTTATCTTATTATATTAAATAGAATGGTTTTTACGAATAGAGTAGGTAGAAAAAATAAAGGGAGAAATCATGCATATCATTACTCTACCTAAGCAGGTTACTACAGATTCTATTAGAAAAAATATGATAGAGTTTAGAAATTACGTTGATAAAAGTTCAGATGGCGCGTTTTTATCCATTGATTTAACAAAGGTTGAATTCATTCAGCCTGCTGGAGTTATAGCATTAAATAATATTTTCCAGTGGTCAAAACAGCATAAGGGAATTGGAGTGTCCTTTGTAGTTGACACAGATACAGAAAATAAACGAAATCGGGAAGCTATGGGGTACCTTTCTGACTGTGGATTTTTTGGTAATTTTGGACAAGCAGATATCTTTAAAATTCCAAAGTTACGCCCCACTATGCTATCTTTAAAAACAGTTGAAGCAAGTAAAGTCGATCAATGGAAACAATCTGATTTAATGGGGTGGTTACAAAGACAGACGGGTAAAAGAAATGATTTTTCATCTATATGTGTTGCCATTGATGAAATCTTTAATAATATATCAGATCATTCAACTGAAAAGATAGGATCAATATTTGGTCAGTACTATCCTAAAAGCAATGAAATTGTCATAGTTGTTTCGGATTTTGGAATTGGAATTCCAAAATCTTTGAAGGAAAAGTATGGTGAAGAAAAAGCGGATAATGAGTGGATTGAAGTTGCCTTGAAAGAAGGGGTATCAACACAATCAGTTCCGCAAAATAGAGGAGCTGGTTTAGTCAATATTATGAAAACTTTAACTATAAATCAGATAGGCCAAGTGACAATTATATCAAATTGTGGTAAAGTAAAATTAGATAACAATCAAATTGTTGAATCTAAATCTTTTGAAGACTCATATCAAGGAACTTTTTTTGAATTAAAGATTGATACCTCAAATCAGTCTCTGTATGACATGGAAGAGGAGGAAGATTTCGAATGGTAAAGATTATTGTTAAAGATGTGGTGGATAATTGTTCAGACAATACTTCTGGATTAAAAATTTTGACACTTATTGAAGAAGCTTTGAAAGCAGGGGAAGAAGTAGCGGTTTCTTTTGAAGGCGTTTCCTATGTCAGTACTTCTTTTGTCAATTCAGCTTTTATCAACTTGCTGGAAGAGTTTACCTTTGACATCATTAAAACGAAACTTTCTTTCGTTAAGTCAACCGTTCAAATCAACAAGTTGATAAAAGAACGCTTCGCTTTTGAAACCAACAAAACAGTAGCAGTTTCATAATATCGATAGGTTAGGCCAGGAAGCGTACGGCGCCCTGGCCGTTTTTTATCAATTTGCATTAATTAGTATTTAGGACTGTCACTAAGAGGAATACTGCTATGTTAAATAAAACTTATAACTTACAAAACCCATGTGATACTTATTTCGGATAATTGCCGGCAGAAATTCGCTGATAGAAAAGAGGAAAAACTATGTCTGTTAAGCAAAAGGGAAAACGGTCTAAGCTAAGAAAATGGCTGGCTGCAAGTATGATTATTGTGAGCAGTTTCTTATTAGTCAGTTTGATGATTTATGCTGTTACGGATTTTTTGCCTAAAGATGCTTCGCCTGTGCAGATGAAAGTGTTGGTCATTGCTCTGATGGCTTTTTTGCCTTTCAATATGCTGATTAGCGCTGTCTTTATGCTCAAATATCAGAAGATTTTTAAAAAGATTCTGCTAACCTGTCTGGCTTCTGTTATGACAGTGATCATTATCTTTCTTGTTACTGTTTTTACTATAAAGTCAGATGTTTCTGATCTTCCTCAGTCCTTTGGTGTTCGAACGACGTATTCATCCAATCAGTCAGTAAATAAACATAAAGAACGGGAAAAAACATCAGAAAATGGTCGCTGGTACTCAACTGAAAGCGAAGCTTTGAATCATTTTAAAAAAATAAAGGGAAAAACGAATGAAGATTTCTTTTACATTAAAGGCTTAAGGGGCACCGTCCATTATTTTTATACTTCCGGCAAATCAAAGACCTTTACAGTATATACGCTGGAGGTGAAAGACGGCAAATATTTTAAACCTGCTGTGGAAGAATATTTTGTAAAAGATTACTTAGATGATCCTTACTTATATGACTGTGATGATGCTGCCTGTGACAGTATTTCCGAAGAGTACATCTTTAAATATACGCCGGGAGCAAGTGTCTCAGCCATGGCAGAGCAGGATTTATACTTTGGCATGTGGCACAATAAAAAAGAAGTCAAAAGCTTAACAATTTTAGGCAAGCACCCGGATGAGATTATTCCTGTCAAGTCTGGAAAGAGAGTAGATTATTTTTGGACTATGGAAAGTCCAGAGATCACCAAATCGCTTGAAGACTTTAACTTTTCTAAATTTACCTACCGTAAATTATCTAAGCATTTGCAGATCAAGTACACCAAAGCAAAAAAAGCAGACTAAGCTTTAAAATGGCTGCACAAAAAGACTGAATTTGGCTGTCCCTAAATTGGATTTTGATGTCCGATTTAGAAAAACAGTACAGATTCAGTCTTTTTTGGCTTATGCGGAGTCGTTTACTGGTCTTTGAATCGTGCTTCTAGTGTGCGGCACTTTCTCTGACAGCGGCTGCCACTGTTTTGGCAACCCCTTCTTGGAAGGCGTCCGGGATGATATTGGTCGGGCTGAGTTCAGCATCCGAAATAAGATCGGCAATGCCGTGTGCTGCGGCAATCTGCATGTCGATGGTAATTTTTCTGGCCCGAGCATCTAAGGCACCGCGAAAGATTCCTGGAAAGGCTAAGACATTGTTGATTTGATTTGGAAAATCACTGCGGCCTGTTCCGACAATATAAGCTCCGCCTGCGATAGCTTCATCAGGGAAGATTTCAGGGACTGGGTTAGCCATGGCAAAGATAACCGGCTTATCTGCCATTTCCTTGATCCATTCCTTTTTGAGGACGCCCGGTGCAGAAACTCCGATGAAAATATCGGCACCTTTAAGGGCTGTCTTTAAGTCACCGGAGAGGTGTTCGCGGTTGGTTACTTTGGCGATATCGGCATGGTGAAGAGGGAGGCTCTTATCCTCTTCATTGATAATGCCTGTGCGATCAACAACAGTAATGTGTTTGGCGCCGGCAGCTAAAAATTTGCGCGTGATGGACAGACCGGCTGAGCCGCCGCCGTTGACCACGATTTTGACTTCATCAAGGGTCTTGCCAATCAGTTTCAAACTGTTAAAGGCAGCTGCCAGAACGATAATGGCTGTTCCGTGCTGGTCATCATGGAAGACCGGAATAGGGCATTCTTCAATGAGGCGCTGTTCGATTTCAAAGCAGCGCGGTGCACTGATGTCTTCCAGATTAATGCCGCCAAAAGTTGGAGCAATAGCTTTAACTGTTGCGATAATTTTCTCGGTATCCTGCGTATCAAGAACAATTGGCACTGCATCAACATCGGCGAAGCGTTTGAAGAGTGCTGCCTTACCTTCCATGACCGGCATAGCAGCTTCCGCGCCGATATTTCCCAGCCCCAGAACGGCTGAGCCATCGCTGACGACTGCAACGGTATTTTTCTTAGTTGTCAACTCGTAGGCCAGTTCCTTGTTTTCTGCAATAGCCGATGAAACTGCCGCAACACCTGGTGTATAGGCGATGCTTAAATCTCTTTTGTCTTCGACTTTGACCTTAGAAATCACTTCTAATTTTCCGCCCTTTTCTCTTGCCTGCTGCAAGGCTAATTCTCTAACATCTTCGTTTGCCATATTTATTTCTCCTCTTTTTTATTTTTTACTGAATCATTAAAAGATAATCCGCAAGATGGCGGTCATGGTAATAACAGTGATGGCTCCGCCAAGACGCGTTGCCACTTGGGCAAAGGGCATGAGATTCATGCGCTCTGCCGTGCTTAAGATGGCGACATCACCTGTGCCGCCCATACCGCTTTGGCAGGCCGAAATAATAGCAGCCTCAATAGGATACATGTTCATAAAACGAGCTACGAAAAATCCCACTGAAATAACGGTAAAGACAACGCTGATAACGATGATAAAGTAGGGCAGGGTAAGAACGCCGACAACATCCTTCAAAGGAATATAAAGAAGACCAAGCCCCGCCATCAAAGGGTAAGTAAAGTTGCCTGAGATAAATTTATAAAGCTGTTTAGCACCGTGCTGTGTTTCTGCCGGAATAACGTTGAGATATTTGAGAGCAGCAGCAGCAACAATCATCAGCACCGGTCCCGGAAAACCTGTAAGATGCTGCAGCAGATGGCCGACAATGAATAAGGTACAGGCTGTCAGGACACCGGCTCCCATTTTTTTGATGTCAAGCGGTCCGGAAGTGTCCTTGAGAGCGTCAGCCATATCGTCCTGAGAGCTGAGCCGCACCAGCTGTCCTTGGCCTGAGAGATCCGGCCGCCGCTCACCCCAGCGTGACAGAATAGCGGTACACATAATAGCAAAGAAGTTGCCGACAATCGTTGCCGGAATCAGCTGGGCAACCAGCTGCTCGCTTCCCATGCCGGTAATCGCACTGTAGCCAAGCGACAGCGGAAGAATCCCTTCGCCGATTCCTCCGGCTAGAACAGGTGTGACAATGAAGAACAGGGTATGCTTCCAGTCCTGCCCCAGCAAAACGCCTACCAGTGTACCGACAGCCATGGCGCAGATCATCCCCAGCATCATAGGAATAATCATCCGCATCAGGCCCTGCACCAGAATTTTACGATTCATTCCCAGAATGCTGCCGCAGACTAAACAGGCAATGTAGAAGTATAAAAAGTTAGCCTGCTTCATCAAAATATCAGCAGAATCCAAAACATTTTTGTTTACCAGATTCAAAAAGACTAAAATGGACGGCATCAGCAATGAAAAAATTGCCGGTCCGCCAAAGTTTTTCAAAACCGGAATATTGGCACCGAGGGTTCCCAGTAACCAGCCCAAAGTCAGAATAACAGCAAAGCCGCCCAGCATATTGACAGGGAGCTGCTGCAGCAGGGCTGTTATCAGTATAATGAGAGATAAGACGGCGTAGACAGGCAGAGGAACAGAACCGACACGGCGGCTCATCCATTTTTCCCATCCCGTTGGAGACGTTTCAGCTGCTTTCTCTTTTGCCATAAGTTTCTCCTCCTAATTGATTGGAATTACCCTCATTATAGAGAAAATGTTTTTTGAACTTAAGATTATTTAAGTAATTTAAGTAAGTCAACTTTTTTAAGGTCAGCTGCCGCTTGGCGGATATGGTATAATAATGGACAAATAAAAGGGAGCAGGTGGACGTTGCTGCTTGCACTGCGTGGGCTAGAAAGCTCAAGCACTCATTTGCCGGCCTTGCTCTGCCTCATGAAATACAACTAATGAAAAGGCATAGAAAAAACTGGGAAACTTTAACAGGTTTGTCTTATCAGGTGTCTGCCGGTTAAGCAATCCGAGAACAGGAGATTTGAGCATGAAGAAGGGACTGACTCTCAGAAATTTATTGACCATGGTCTTTATCCTGATGCTGCTGATGATGGCTTCTTTATTCTATGGACTGACTCTCTACCAGCATTCGCAGCTCATTCGCCGCCAGCAAGAAGAGCTCTTGCTTTCTGTGGGGCGTCAGCTGGCTCTTGACCCGCAAATCAAAACAGCTCTTTTAACCAAGGACAAAGATGAAAGAGCAGAAGTCTATACGAAGAAAATTGCCGCTATCCACCGTTTAGATTTTGTAGTGGTGATGGATATGCGCGGGATTCGTTTGACCCATCCTGATAAGAGTAAAATCGGCAAACACTTTGAAGGAGGCGACGAACGTCCGGCCCTTAAAGGAAAAACAGTCATTTCGGTCAGTCAGGGCAGCCTTGGCAAATCCTTGCGCGGTTTTGTCCCTATATACGCGGATAATGCTAAGAAAAAACAAATCGGTGTTGTGGCCTTGGGAATTAAGGTCCATTCGCTGAGCACGCTTATCAGAACCTCACGGCAGGGGTATTCATTGGCTCTGTTTTTAAGCATTATGGTAGGGTTTGCTGCTGCAACGGGTCTGGCCTTTTATCTCAAAAGACAGCTCCTCAATTTGGAACCGCGGGAGCTTTCCCGTCTTTTTGAAGAGCGCAATGCCATGCTGGATCAGACCAAGGATGCCATCGTCGTCATTGATCTTGGGTATAAGATCAGCTTGGCCAATATTGCTGCCGAGGAGCTTTATCGAAAGAGCAGCGGGCAAAATGACAGTTTGCTGCAAAAGCCTGTTGAGCAGCTGATAACGGATTTTTCAGCAGATATGTTAAAGGATAAAAAAGAGCAGGTCTACCGTCAAAAGGGCCAGGATTATATCTTTTCTTCCGCTCCTATTGAGGTCAGCGGCAAGCTGATTGGCTGGATTATTTTTTTACGAAATGCGACTGAATCTTTTTTGATTATGGATCAGCTGGCCAATACCACGGCTTATGCCTCTTCGCTTCAGGCGCAAACTCACGAATTTGTCAACCGCCTTCATGTTATCTATGGCTTAGCCGATCTCAATGCTTATGAGGAGCTGAAAATTTATTTAGAAGATATCCTGACGCCGGACAAGGAATTTGCCCACCAGCTGTCCTTTTTGGTTCAAAATCCCCAGATTGCGGGTTTTCTAAATGGTGAACGCCAGAAATTTACTGAGCGCAAAATACCGTTTTTGGTTGAAATTTCACCCAAAATTCCGGCCAATGAAAACGAGGCAGAAACCAAGGCTTTAATCAATGTTTACCGCTACATTCACCATGTTCTTTTGCAGCTGGTGCTGCAGGGAAATCTTTCCCTGGCAATCCACTATGAAGACAATCAACTGACGGCCAGGTATTTTCTCACCCTGCCGCAGGATCAACAAGAACAGCTGCAGAATCAGTTCGACAATCATTTTTTCAAGCAGATTCTTAAGGAAAATCAGGCAGAATTTGACATGCAAGCAGAAGGCGGCCTCATTCAGCTTGTCTTGGTATTGCCTTACAAGGAGGGAAATACATGAATGTACTCATTATAGAAGACGATCCCATGGTAGAATTTATCCATCGCAACTATTTGGAAAAGGGAGGGCAGTTTGATAATATTTACTCCGCTAATTCTCTGAAAGATGCTGAGGAACTTCTTGAAAAGCGTGAGATTGCTTTGATATTGCTGGACGTTCACTTGCGAGACGGCAGCGGTCTGGATTTGCTCAGCGACCTTCGCAAGCGCCGCAGCAACAGCGATGTCATTTTAATTACAGCCGCCAATGAAGCCCAAACTGTTAAGGAAGGGCTTCACTTAGGTGTGGTTGATTACTTGATCAAACCCTTTACTAATCAGCGTTTTCAGCAAAGCATCAACCTCTTTCTCAGACAAATGACCAACTTGAACGAAGACACTGTGGAGCAGGCACAGATTGACCAACTTGTGAGCAGCAAGGCCGATGCTCCCCAAAATACAGCAGAACTTGACAAGGGACTGTCTATAGAGACCCTGAGCAAAATAAAAACAGCCATCTTGGAACTCCCTGCTCCCTTTACCGTTCAGGAGCTGGCTGACCGCTGTCGAATTTCGCATGTTACCATCCGCAAATATATCTCTTATCTGGAAGAACGCCACTATCTTAAGAGCCATATTGTCTATACCAAGGTCGGCCGTCCCTACAAAGTATTTGAAAGGCAAAAATAACATTTTTTGGTTAGAATCCTCATTCGCAGCGGCCAAGAAAACTAATGGATCCTATTTAAAATCGTTTAAGTTTCCTTTAAGCCTTCCTTGCTATAGTATAGTCATCCTAAAACTTTCTTTTTCATAAATCTCCTAAAAAAGTGAGGGAACGAATCAGTTCCTTCACTTTTTCTGTATATCTCAAATGTTAATTCTTGCTACCGGTTTCAAGAATAATCCTCTTTAAATCTTCTTTGTTTTCAGCGATATAATCAGCTTTTGCGGCCTGCAGTTCTTCAAGGCTGCCATAGCCATAAAGCACACCGAGCGATGCGATTTGATTTTCCTTGGCTCCTAAAATGTCATATTTGCGATCGCCAACCATAAGGGCTGCACTGGGGTCTGTGCTGCCAGTATTTTCCAGAGCATAGGCGATGATATCTGTTTTTTTGCTGCGGGAACTGTCCATACTGGCGCCGGCAATGTATTCAAAAAAGGCGCTGAGTTTAAAATGTTCTAAAATTTGGCGCGCAAAAATTTCAGGTTTAGATGTGGCCACTAGGAGCTGTTTTTTCCGGTCTTTTAAATCTGCCAGAAGTTCCGGGATACCTGGATAAATCTCGTTTTCAAAGATTCCTTTTTCTCTGAAATAATCTCGGTAAAATTGAATGCCTGCCTGACTTTCAGCCGGGGACATACCCAGAGTTTGTTCAAAACTGATTTTCAAAGGAGGGCCGATAAAGGTTTTCAGCAGATCATCGTCTGGAATCGGGCGCTTTAGCTGGGTCAAAGCATAGCGGATAGAATTGAGGATTCCCCGTCCTGAGTCGGTCAGGGTACCATCCAAATCAAATAAAATTGTCTGATACATATAATCTCCTTTGACAAGGTCTGCAGGTAAGGTTTTCTGCGATCAAAAAACAGTCTCAAAAATACTTGGGCAGCTGCGGCTGTTAATTTGGACAGAAGTGGCTATCCTATTAGCAGTTCAGCAGCTCCGACTGTCAACAACAAGGCGCCAGTCTGATTATCCGACATGAAAATGTTACGGCCCCTATTTTTTGGCAAACCATTTTTTCCAAAATGATTTTTGCTGCGGCTGTTCATTCTGCTGTGCAAATAGTTTAGGATAGAGGGCCTTGATGTCAGTATTTTCAAGGTTTTCAGCCTTGTTTGTATGAGCCAGCAAACCAAAGGGAGACTGACAGTTGTCTTCATCAACGATAGTCGCAGGAAGGCTGGCTTCCTGTGCTTTTTTCATATAAACCATCTGGCTGTTCAGTGAGAGCTGGGATGAAATCTTCAGGAAGCATTCATCGTAGTTTGCCTTGAGGTCTGCCAAAATAGCATCCAAAGCCTCAAAAACGGCTGGTTTTTCAGCGTCTGCTAAAAGAATGCTCAGTACCAGACGTTCAGCAAAGGTTCCTAAATACTTTCGCTGTTCATCAGGATTTAACCGGCGCTCACCCTGAGCACTTTCCAGAACTTTTTTCTCTAAATCAGTCATTGTTCACCTCGTTTTATTACTTATAAAAATTATACACTATTTTACAGAGAAAAGCTGTGCTGATTAGGGCAGAAGTTGCTTTTTAGGGAAATTTAATGATATAATCAACACAATAAAAGCTAAGAAAGGACAGAAGCAAATGGAAAAAAGAACAGATATTTGGAAGATTCTCGGCATAGTCTTCATTGTTTTAACCAGTGTTTTTTTCATTTTAACAGCGACAATGACAACTGTCTGCATTTTATCCAATCAGGAGGTTCATCGCTTGATTGAACGCTCGGAGTATAAGGAGGATAAAATTTCTGATTATCGAAAAACAGTGAGAAAATATAAGGAAAAAGAAGCCCGATATAGTAAAAATGCTTATTATAGGTACAATGGCCGGAACTACGGTTCAGATGAAAGCAGCGATGACTAAAAACTAACGGAAAGGAAAAGAAAAATGGAAAAAAGAACAAATGTCTGGAAAATTCTTAGCATCGTCTTTATGAGTGTGGCAGGATTTTTCTTTCTGCTTACCTTAGTCATGACTGCTTATTATGTAGTATCCAGGCAGGATTATGATCATTGGCTGGCAATGAACAGCATGCAGGACAGAACTATTGTCAACAAGAAAGAAGAAATTAAACGGCTGAAGGCTGAAGATGAGATAAGAAATGGCAGCAGGAGCTATAGTTATTCATATAATAAGCCCAAACGGTATATTTTTGGCGAGAGTGCCAGACTGACCACCGGTGAAGAAATAACGGTAACAGGTATAAAATCAGCATCAAATCTTAAAATGAAAGGTGCTTCCAGTGATGACCAAAAAATTGTTTTGACCGTAAGTGTGGAAAATACAACAATGCACCCTATTCAGTTCAGTCCCCGGGATTTCTATATCTATGACAGAACATTTGATATTGCTGACTTGAGCAATTATGCTGGCAATGAAAAGATTCCGGATACGATTGAACCGGGAGAAACCATTGATATCAAAATTTATTTTACCATCTCTAAATCATCTCCTTATATCGTCAATTTCGGAAATGCTTACTGGATCCCTCAGTCTGCCTATCAGAAAAAATCACGTTCAGCCTGACAGCTGAGCGCCTGTACCGCTTTCTTTTATCCGTTAAGAAACGGTCTCTTGGATAAAAACACAGCAAAAAAGACTGTAGTCTTGCTTTAATTTTAGAGAAGCAGAGCAAACAAATCTTTTTTTGGTTTGCCTAAGTGCCAACTTTGTGGTATTATTAACATGTAAAAATTAAAACTCATAAGGAGAGTAACATAATGTCAATTATTACTGATGTTTACGCTCGCGAAGTCCTTGACTCACGCGGTAACCCAACACTTGAAGTAGAAGTTTACACTGAATCAGGTGCTTTCGGACGTGGTATGGTTCCTTCAGGAGCTTCTACTGGTGAACACGAAGCAGTTGAACTTCGCGATGGAGACAAATCACGCTACGGTGGTCTTGGTACTCAAAAAGCTGTTGATAACGTAAATAATGTTATTGCAGAAGCACTTATTGGCTACGATGTTCGTGACCAACAAGCTATTGACCGTGCTATGATCGCTCTTGATGGTACTCAAAACAAAGGTAAACTTGGTGCTAATGCTATTCTTGGTGTTTCTATTGCCGTAGCTCGTGCTGCTGCAGACTTCCTTGAAATTCCGCTTTACAGCTACCTTGGCGGTTTCAATACTAAAGTTCTTCCAACTCCAATGATGAACATTATCAACGGTGGTTCTCACTCAGATGCTCCTATTGCTTTCCAAGAATTTATGATTGTACCTGCTGGTGCACCTACATTTAAAGAAGCTCTTCGCTGGGGTGCTGAAATCTTCCATGCTCTTAAGAAAATTCTTAAAGAACGCGGACTTGAAACAGCTGTTGGTGACGAAGGCGGATTCGCTCCTAAATTTGACGGAACTGAAGATGCTGTAGAAACAATTATCAAAGCTATTGAAACAGCTGGCTACAAACCAGGTGAAGAAGTATTCATCGGCTTTGACTGTGCATCATCAGAATTCTATGCAGACGGTGTTTATGACTACACTAAATTCGAAGGTGAAACAGGTGCAAAACGTACTGCTGCAGAACAAATTGATTACCTTGAAGAATTGGTTAACAAATACCCAATCATTACTATCGAAGACGGTATGGATGAAAATGACTGGGATGGCTGGAAAGCTCTTACAGAACGCCTCGGCGGACGTGTTCAGTTAGTTGGTGACGACTTCTTCGTTACAAACACTGACTATCTTGCTCGCGGTATCAAAGAAGGTGCAGCTAACTCAATCCTTATCAAAGTTAACCAAATCGGTACTTTGACTGAAACATTTGAAGCTATCGAAATGGCTAAAGAAGCTGGCTACACTGCTGTTGTATCACACCGTTCAGGTGAAACTGAAGATTCAACAATCGCTGACATCTCAGTTGCAACTAACGCTGGCCAAATCAAGACTGGTTCATTATCACGTACTGACCGTATTGCTAAATACAACCAATTGCTTCGCATCGAAGATCAACTTGGTGAAGTTGCTGAATACCGTGGTTTGAAATCATTCTACAACCTTAAAAAATAATCGTTGATTTAACAACGTTTTGAAGACCTTGGCTTTGATGCCGAGGTCTTTTTGGCTGCTCTGATATGATTTATTAATAATTGTAAAATCGATTAAATAAAATTTTACAGAAGAAAGTTACCAATTTTGAGCGGTAGTTGCGAATATGTTATAATGAACATAATTATATTTTGAAGGAAAACAATATGGCAAAAAATAACGTTAAAACCTATCTGATGATTCCTTTGGCCCTGACTCTTTTTATGGCTGCCAGTAAGGTATCTGCAGATGAAACAGCTCAAACTGCCTCTGTCTTAGATAAGGCTGCATCTTCTGAAGTCGCGGAAGGAACCGGCACTGAAACATCAGTATCAGAAGTAAGCAGCAGCCAGAGCACTGCAGCAGTCAGTCAACCAGCCAGTCAGAAAGAGCCAAGCCAGACAGTTGATCAGACAACGGCTGCTGAACTAACGACTGCAGAAAGTTCTCAGCAAAGGAAGGAAACGACAGCCGCTGCAACAAGTTCGTCTGTTTCCAGTCAGAAGACTGTTCAGACTCAAAGTCACCCAGCAACCAAAGCTGCTAATGTTCAAAGCCAGCAGGCCTCGTCTTCTCAGTCTCTTAAGCAAGCCGCACCCTTGAAAAGGTTAGCTGTGACAAAGACACCTCAGTCAAGTGCTGCAACTGTGAAGAAAACACCTAAGGAAGTGACAGCGGCTACAGTTGAAGCAAAAGGAATAAAACTACAGTACAAACAGCCTATTGCTAAAGGCAGTAAGATCCAGTTTGCCGTTTGGACGGCGCAAAAAGGGCAGGATGACCTTAAATGGTATACAGCCAATAATATGGGAGCAGCTTATGCCGAGTTCAAGAATCACCGCGAGTACGGAACCTATTATATTCACACCTATGCCAATCAAAAGGGTAAGATGACAGGACTCAATGCGATGACTGTTAGGATTGCTAAGCCTCAGATTAAAACAAAAATTCAAAAAACCTCAGCTCATCATTTTGAAATTACGGTCTCAAATGTTCCAAAGACCATCACACAGGTTGATATTCCTGTCTGGTCGGATAAAAAGGGTCAGGACGATCTAAAGTGGTATAAGGCGGCGAAAACTGCTAACGGCAGTTATAAAATCACAGTCAATCTGCAACATCACAAAAATACTCTGGGGCACTACCAAGCTCATATTTACGGCTACAGCACTGTTACTCAGTCTCAAATCGGCCTGGCTGCCAGTTCAGGTTTTGATAATGTTGACAGCCGTGCCAATGCGACTGCCTCAGTTGTCGGTTACAAAGAAACCTCTGGTATCTTCAATGTAGTTGTCAAGGGCAGTCCAAGTACAAAGGTGATAAAATCTGTCAGCGTTGCTGTCTGGTCAGAAGAGAAGGGTCAGGATGATCTTAAATGGTACACACCGGCAGTTGTTAATAATCAAGCGACTGCTAAAATCAATATTGCCAACCATGCTAATGTATCTGGACTCTACCATGTTCATGTTTACACAGATTATACTGACGGAACAAAATCCGGAAAAATTTTGGGAACTTATAAGATTACTAAGGCAGCTGCTGAGGCTAAATTAACTTCTAAGGGTATTTCATTAAAGCTAACTGCTGCTAACATTAAGGATAAGTCTAAGGTTTCCTTTGCTGTTTGGTCCAATGAAAAGGGTCAGGATGACCTGAAGTGGTATCAGGCAAATAAGCAGGGGGAGGCAATTGCCAGCTATGACAATCACAAGGGTTACGGTCTTTACAACATCCATGTTTATCACAGCCAAAACGGCCGTTTGACAGGGCTGGGAACAGCGACCTTGACTATTCCCAAACCATCTGTAACAACGAGCATTGCTAAAACAGCTGACAATGAGTACACTGTTACCCTTAAAAACGTGCCTTATTATATCTCTTCCGTACAGGTTCCTGTGTGGACGAGCAAGAACAATCAAGATGATATTAAATGGTATGGAACTCGCAAGATATCAGATAAAACTTATGAAGCGAAAATTCTTCTTAAAAATCATCAGTTTGAAACAGGCCGCTACAATGCTCATGTTTATGGCAAAAGCAGACTGGAAAACAACAAATTAATTGGCATGGCAGGAAAAGAATTTACAGTCGCTGCGGCTAAAATCAGCAGCCCAAAGGTTAGCGTGACCAATCATCAGGCTAAGAAGGGAACTCTGGATGTGGTCATTACTGAAACCAGTAATTCTAAAAAGCTGAAATCTGTTAAGGTTGCTGCTTGGTCAGAAGCCAAACAAAGCAATCTCTACTGGTATACCAGCAATGCTGTCAAGGATGGCAAAATCAGCATTACTGTCAACGAAAAAAATCACGGCTATATCAAAGGCAGCTACCATGTTCATGTTTATGTGACTTATCAGGACGGTCAGGAAACTGGTTTTGATAAAGGAACTTACCGTTTGGAGGCCCAAAAGCCGGCTATTGCTCTGCCATCTTACTTTATTGATATCAGCAGCCATAATGGCACGATTTCTGTTGCGGAATTTAAGAGTCTAAAGCAGCAGGGGATTCAGGGAGTTGTTGTCAAGTTAACAGAAGGTACCAGCTATACCAATCCTTATGCAAAATCACAGATTGCTAATGCCAAAGCAGCAGGAATCAAAGTTTCTGCTTACCACTATTCGCACTATACGTCAGCAGCAGGGGCCCAAGCGGAAGCACGTTATTTTGTCAATGCTGCCAAGGCACACGGCTTGTCCTCTGCAACAGTTATGGTAAATGATATGGAAGAAGCTTCCATGTTAAACAATATCAATGCTAATGTTCAAGCCTGGCAAGATGAGATGAAGCGTCAGGGATACAGCAACTTGGTTCACTATACCATGGCGAGCTGGCTGGATATTCGCGGCGGAAGCGTTAAGACAGCACAATTTGGTCTTAATAATTTCTGGATTGCTCACTATGCTAAGGGATATACTTATATGACTCAGGAAGAGGCTAAGTCCTTTAATTATTATGCCAATGCGGCAGCTTGGCAATATACAAGTGTTTCTCCGAAATTATCTCATCCTTTAGATGAAAATATTGACTATACCGGCCGTTTTACCCAGTCCTGAATAAGGAGCCTGATTTATGAAAATGAAACCTATCTTTAAGAATTTTACTCTTGTATTGCTATCTGTTCTTCTGCTTGTCGGCTGCTCAGGTCAGAAAAAGAGTCATGACGGGGACAAATCGGTTTCCCCTAAGACAAGTTTGCAGTCGAAATCGCATAAGAGTGACAAACACAGCTCATCTGAACAGGAGAAAAAAACAGAATCTTCGTCGGAAAGCAGTCAGTCGTCCAGTTCTTCCAGTGAAGAGAGCCGTGAGGCAGAAAGTCTGGCTCCTATTGATACAGGGGCTATCTTAAAGGCTGATTACAGTACTGCAGCAGGTACCTGGAAGAATGCACAGGGTCAGACCCTTACTTTCAATACACAAGGTTTGACAACTTCTGGAATGACAGTCAGCCTGCTGGATATTGATCAGGATGGTATTCTCCTGCTGAATGTGGAAACAGGGAACAAAACAAATTTGACTCTCTATATGGTAGCGGCAAACCGTACGCTGCCTCAGCGCTACTTTGCAAATGGGCAAACGGATACATCTGATAAATCAAAAGACCGCATTATTTCGTCTGAGACCTTGAACAGCAATCAGCTGGCAGATCATGTTTATTATCATGTATCCAATCATTAACCAAACTGAAAAAATTCTGACTAATATTTAAAAAAACCGCATATATCTGTGGTTTTTTCTGTTATAATTAAGAGGATAAGAGGTAGAAAATGACTTACGATAATTTGTTAAAACGCTTTTTGACCTATGTTAAAATCAATACCAGAAGTGATGCAAACAGTACTAAGACACCAACAACACAGAGTCAGACTGATTTTGCATTGACCGTTTTAAAACCAGAAATGGAAAGTATCGGTCTCAAGAATGTTCATTATTTGCCCAATGGTTACCTGGTAGGAACCTTGCCTGCAAATGGGGACTTTCCTCATAAGATCGGTTTTATTGCTCATATGGATACAGCCGATTTTAATGCCGAAGGTGTGAAGCCTCAGGTTATTGAACATTATGACGGCGGCTCTATCCAGCTTGGTCAGACGGATTTTGCTCTTGATCCGGGAGACTTTCCCAATCTTAAAAATTATGTGGGACAGACTCTGATTACTACAGACGGGACAACCTTACTGGGGAGCGATGACAAGTCTGGTATTGCTGAAATTATGACGGCAGCGGAGTATCTGGTCAACCATCCTGAGATTGAACATGCTGAAATTCGTATCGGTTTTGGACCCGATGAAGAAATCGGCAGCGGCGCTGATAAATTTGACCTGACAGATTTTGATGTTGATTTTGCCTATACTGTTGACGGCGGACCGCTGGGAGAGCTGCAGTATGAAACGTTCAGTGCCGCCGCAGCAGACATTAACTTTATAGGTCGCAATGTCCATCCGGGAACTGCTAAAAATCAGATGGTCAATGCCCTGCAATTAGCTATTGATTTTCATGAGCAATTGCCTGCTGCTGAGCGCCCTGAAAAGACAGATGGGTATGAAGGCTTTTATCATCTGCTCAGTCTTAATGGGACAGTCGAGGAAGCTCACAGTTCCTATATTATTCGTGATTTTGAGGATGAGGGTTTTGCTGATCGCAAAGCACTGCTGCAGCACATTGCTGAGGAAATGAATGCACGTTTAGGAGCCGAACGGGTGGAGCTTGAACTTCAGGATCAATATTATAATATGCGAAAAGTGATTGAAAAAGATATGACCTGTGTCAATATTGCTAAGAAAGTCATGGAGGATCTGGCTATAAAACCCGTCATTGAGCCCATCCGGGGCGGAACAGACGGCTCTAAAATATCCTTTATGGGGCTTCCGACACCTAACCTTTTTGCAGGAGGTGAAAACATGCACGGCCGCTTTGAATTTGTCAGTTTGGAGACCATGCAGAAAGCTGTAGAAGTTATCGTAGGCATTGCTGGTTTCAGACATTAAATTTTGGAAAAAATCACTTAACTATGATAAAATGATGTAACACGGAGGAAAAGTAAGTGATTAAAATATTTGGGAAAGTGCGCTATCATTGGCAGCCCGAACTGTCGTGGCTAATCATTTATTGGTCCATTGCGATTATGCCGATTTTCATTGCTTTGTCACTTTTGTATGAGCAAACCAGTATTCCGCAGTATTTCTTTATTTTGTTTATTGCTTTTGTTGTCTTGGTCGGTGTTGGGTTTCACCGTTATTTCATTATTGAAGATAAGGGTATTTTAAGGGTTGTGTCCTTAAATATATTTAGACCGTCCAAGATTATGATTGCTGATATCGAAAAAGTAGAGGTCACAAAATCAACAGTCACTCTGCTGCTTAAAAACAAAAAGAAAAGCCTCTTTTACATGCGAAAGTGGCCGAAAAAATATTTTTTAGATGATCTGGCTGTCCATCCGGATTTTAAAGGTGAGGTTGAGCTGATTGATAATTTTGTTAACCTTGATTATTTTGAGGCTTACAAGGATGAAAAAAAGCCCTCACGGTAAAGTAAGTGCTTTTGTTGGACAAGATTTGACTGCAGTGAGAATATCGGCATCATCGCTAAAGGTTTTAACGTTTTCGCTGCTGCCTGAAAATTTGACAATGCCGTCATCATCATAATCAAAGACATCTGAATAAGTTTGGCAAAGCCCGCAGGCAATGCATTTTTCTGGGATAATAGCTACTTTCATAGTAACATTGTAATACTATTGTTGACATTTAACAAGGGGGAAATCATGTCCAATAAACCATGGGAAGAAAAAGTAACAGAAACGGATACTGAAAACAAGGAATTAACGAGGAATTCAAAAGATGATCGTGCTGTCAGTACACCGGTTTTGACGATTTTGCTGAGTCTCTTTTTCTTGATTATTATTGGTATTTTATTTTTTGTACTTTATACTTCTAATGGCGGCAGTGACGAAAAGGCGGCAACTTCTGGATTTTACGGTTCCTCTAAAACTGTCAAAAAATCTACTGACAAAGTCAGTCAGTCTTCAGAGTCGGAAGAACAGACAGTAACAGAATCAACCGAGACCGAGTCCACTCAAACAGAGACAACGACTTCTTCTGACGGAGAAGATACCCTTACTGTTCAAGGCGGTGAAGGTGCTGCGGCTATTGCTGCGCGTGCAGGAATTTCTGTTGAGAAACTTTATGAGTTAAATCCGGATCACATGACAAAGGGCTATTGGTACGCCAATCCCGGTGATAATATAAAAATTAAGTAAGAGGATTGTATGACAGGAATTAAAATTGCTATTGACGGGCCTGCTTCAAGCGGGAAGAGTACAGTTGCTAAAATTATTGCCAAGGATCTGAATTATACCTATTTGGATACAGGAGCTATGTACCGCTCTGCGACTTATCTGGCCCTTCAAAATGATGTTGCCCTAACCGATGAAGATACCATTGTTAAACTATTAGAGGACTATCCAATTAGTTTTGGCCGTCGTGAAGATGGGCAGCAGTTAGTCTTTGTCGGAGATGTTGATGTCAGCCTTCCTATCCGGGAAAACGAGGTGACCAATAATGTTTCCACGGTATCTGCCCTGCCTTTGGTGCGTGAAACCTTGGTTGCGCTTCAGCGTCAGATTGCTGATCAAGGCGGTATTGTTATGGATGGCCGTGATATCGGAACGGTTGTTTTACCGGATGCTGAATTGAAGATTTTTCTGATTGCTTCTGTTGATGAAAGGGCTGAACGCCGATACAAGGAAAATCTTGAAAAAGGGATTGAAACAGATTTGGCCAAGCTAAAAAGAGAAATCGCAGCGCGTGACTATAAAGACAGCCACCGCAAGGTTTCACCTCTTAAGCCGGCTGCGGACGCCATTACCTTTGACACAACAGGTGTCACAATTGAGGGTGTTGTACAGTTTATTGAAGAAAAAGCAAAGAAAATGATTGACAGGCATTAATTGACATGTTATACTGGTTAACAGTGAGAAAAGCAGAAGTGAGAACTTCTCGCCTTGCGACTAAGGTTGTCTGGCCCAACATGTCAAAATTCCTTATCTAAGGAAAGTTATGTGTGCGGGCTTGAAATGTCAAGTCCGCTTTCGTTTTTCTCGAAAAAATGTAAAGGGGTGAAGAACATAGCTAAAAAAGATTTGTTCATTAATGATGAAATTCGTGTCCGCGAAGTTCGTCTTATTGGCCTTGATGGTGAACAATTAGGAATTAAGCCCTTGGCAGAAGCGCAGTCTATTGCTGACGATGCCAATGTTGACTTAGTTTTAATTCAGCCGCAGGCTACACCGCCTGTTGCCCGTATCATGGACTATGGTAAGTTCAAATTTGAGTATCAGAAGAAACAAAAAGAGCAGCGCAAAAAACAAAGCGTTGTTACGGTTAAGGAAGTCCGTCTCAGTCCCGTTATTGATAAAGGGGACTTTGAAACAAAACTCCGCAACGGCCGCAAATTCCTTGAAAAGGGAAACAAGGTGAAAGTTTCAATTCGTTTCAGAGGACGTATGATCACTCATAAAGAAATCGGAGCAAAGGTGTTAGCTGATTTTGCTGAAGCAACGCAGGATATTGCGATTATTGAGCAAAGAGCTAAAATGGATGGCCGTCAGATGTTTATGCAGCTTGCACCAATTCCAGACAAAAAATAAGTCGATAAAAATAGTAAAGTAGGAGAATATTAAAATGCCAAAACAAAAAACACACCGCGCATCAGCTAAACGTTTTAAACGTACAGGTTCAGGTGGATTGAAACGCTTCCGCGCTTATACATCTCACCGTTTCCATGGTAAAACTAAGAAACAGCGTCGTCATCTTCGTAAGGCATCAATGGTGCATTCAGGAGATTTCAAACGCATCAAATCAATGCTTACTCGCATGAAATAAGAGTAGCTTAGAAAAAATTAGAAAGAACTATTGGAGGATCAATAAATGGCTCGTGTTAAAGGTGGCGTTGTTTCACGTAAACGTCGTAAACGTATTTTAAAATTAGCTAAAGGTTACTATGGTGCAAAACACATCTTGTTCCGTACTGCAAAAGAACAAGTGATGAATTCATATTACTATGCTTACCGTGACCGCCGTCAAAAGAAACGTGATTTCCGTAAATTGTGGATTACTCGTATCAATGCGGCAGCTCGTATGAACGGACTTTCATACTCACAATTAATGCATGGTTTGAAATTAGCCGAAATTGAAGTTAACCGCAAAATGCTTGCTGATTTAGCAGTTAATGATGCAGCAGCTTTCACAGCTCTTGCAGATGCAGCTAAAGAAAAGCTGGGTAAATAAGATATTCAAAAAGTGGGATGGCAAGTTAATAGCTTTGTCCCGCTTTTTTTATTGTTCAGGAGTGCTAATGCATGGGGAACACGTCCGATCAGCGATTGTAGGAAATCTGACAGACATAATTAGCCAGTACAGGTGAAATACTATTTTGGGTGTGAAAGTAGCTTCTTTAGCTGAGCGGCTGTTTTCGCCGATACTAAAAAAGGACTGGAAAGAATTCACTCTTTCCAGTCCTTTTTTTGTGTATAGAGTTATTTTTTCGAATCCGTATCTGCTGTTGATGAGGCTGCTTTGGCTTCTTCTGGGTGTAATTCCTTATAGCTTGGGGCTTTGTATAAGTCTTGGGTCGACTTATTGCCATTTTTACTGTAGAGGCTGGTTGAATTTTGACCTAATTTCTTTTCAATCTTTTTCAGAGAAGCCAGAGAGTCCTTCTTATATGAGATAGAACTGATGTCCACCGGTTTTAGACCGCTGTCTTTATCAAAGCGCAGCAGATCACCTGTTTGAATTTCGTCACTCATACTAAGCTGCTTGTCAGCCGCTTCACGGAGCTCTTTGAGTTTGGCGGTTGTCGTTTCATCAGGATTGGTGATTTCAACACCGGTCTTGGTATCGTAGACACGTCCGCTGTAGTTGGTATAGTTAGGGGTGATGTAGTTGCCTTCAGAGCGGAAAGCAACCAGCTGTTTATTATCCGGAGACAGCAAATCCTGCCCTAATTGAACATAGTTTTTACTGTCAATTCCAAGCAGATGAAGCAGGGTTGGCAGAGTATCAACTTCACCGCCGTAGGTATTGCTGATAAAGCCCTTGTCTGTTCCGGGAACATGAATCATGTAAGGAACGCGCTGCAGCATGGCATTGTTGTATTCTGTCCATGTCTGCGGGTCTTTGCCCAGAAGCGGTGCGAGGTCGGTATTTCTTGAATTGGCAATACCGTAATGATCACCATACAAGACAATAATGGAATTTTTGTATAGACCGGAAGCCTTCAAATAGTCAAAGAAACTTTTGATTGCAGAGTCTAGATAATTGGCAGTCGCAAAATAACCATTGATGGTTTCGTCATCTGTCTTAGCAAGAGGGAAGCCAGTATCATCACCGGCCAGACTTTGGTAAGGATAGTGGTTAGATACGGTGATAAACTTGGTATAGAAAGGCTGCTGCAGATGCTCCAGATACTTAATGGAGTCTGAGAACATGACTTTATCATTAAGGCCGTACTGGAAGGAATTATCCTTGGTCATTTTCGACATGTAGGATTGGTCGAAGAAATGCTGATAGCCTAATTGTTTATAAGCATTGTTGCGATTCCAGAAAGTGCCGATATTACCATGAAAGACAGCGCTGCTGTAGTTGCCAGTATCATTGAGGATATGCGGTGCGGCCTGTTGGGTGTTGTCCCCGCCGTATTGGACGAAGAAAGATCCTTGGTTGAGGCCAAAAAGCGAGGTTTCCATGAGGGTCTCGGCATCGGATGTTTTTCCGGCTTTAACCTGATGGAAGAAGTTTGAAAATGAAAATGTTTCTTTGGAGTGGTAAAGAGAATTGAGGAAAGGTGTGACAACATACTCTTTGCCATCAACATTGAGCTTATAATCAATGAGGAACTGCTGGAAACTCTCCAAGTGAAGAACGATGACATTCTTGCCCTTGGCGATGCCATAATACTTAGAATTTGGAGCAGCATAGTGTTCCTTGACGTATTCCTTGACAGTATTGAGTTCGTCAGCAGTTGCCTCAGAGCGCACTTTTTGTGTTTGATAGGTTTGATTGGCACTGTAGGCGCTAAAAGCCGGCAGACCCAAAGCACGAACAATATAGATATTTGAAAAGCCGCGTGTCAGCAGTTCAGGCCGGTCAATTTCAGCCATGAAAAGATTAATCGAAAAGAAAAGTCCTGACAGTGCTGAAATAGCAAAGCTGGCTCTTTTATTAAAAGGTCTGGGATCAAAAGAAATTTTCTTGAGGGAAAAGAGCGTGATGAAGATGATGTAATCTAAAATATAAATAGCATCCCAAGGTCTTAACAAATTGAGGGCTGAAGCTCCCAATCCGGCAGAAGTTTTACTGCTGGCAAGAGCTGCGCTGACCGTAATGAAGTCCGAAAATTCTCTGAAGTAAATTGAGTTTGCAAATAAAAGAACATTGAGCACAGTGTAAATGACAGCTGTGACAATGTAAAAAGCGCGTGTGTTTTTTATGTAGAGGCTCAGCCCCAGAAGCAGCAGGGAAACTGGAATAGGATTAATCAGTGTTAAAAGAAACTGATAGGAATTGCCTACGTCCAAACTAAAATCAATGTTATAGGCCCACAGAGTTTTGAGCCAATAAATGAGCACAAGTGTCAAAATAAATCCTAAACGCGTCTTGACAACGCTCAGGAGAAATTTAACTATTTTTTTCATTATACCGATTCCTTATCATTATAAAGATAAAATCTTATTATTTGATTATAATATAAATTTATTTTTGGCATATAGAAGAAATGTTTTTTTAAGGGAGAAAATTTCTTAATTTTTTGTTATAATGGTTGTTATGAATAGACTTACGGTGGGTTCTTCGGCGGAAAAAAAGATTAAGCGGGGAATTCAGTTATTAAGCAGCAAAGATTTTCCCAATATAAGGCTGACTGACCAGACGGTTTATCTGTATTCTCAGGCGGGCAGTTTTTTAGGGACTGCTTACCTGTCCAAGCAAAATAAGGGAGTCGGCTGGTTGGTGTCATCCCAAAAGGTGACACTCAACCAGGCTTATTTTGCTGAATTGTTCCAAAAAGCTAAGGAAAAACGGGAAGCTCTGGCAAATTCGGATTTAACGACAGCCTATCGTCTTTTTAATCAGGATGGTGATTGTTTTGGCGGTATGACTGTTGACCGTTACGGGCAGTTTGCTCTTTTTTCTTGGTACAATGCTTTTGTTTATCAGCTGAGAGATCAGATTACAGCTGCCTTTCGGCAGGTGTATCCCGAATTTTTGGGTGCTTATGAAAAAATTCGCTTCAAAGGACCTGCTTACGAATCGGCTCATTTGTACGGAGAAAAGGCACCGGAGCATTTTACGGTCACCGAAAATGGTGTGTCTTACAGTGTTTTCTTGAATGATGGCTTGATGACGGGGATTTTTTTGGATCAGCGGCAAGTGCGTAACAGCTTGGTAAATGGCCTGGCTGCCGGGAAAAGAGTCTTAAATTTATTCTCCTATACAGCTGCTTTTTCTGTTGCCGCTGCTATGGGCGGAGCTCTTGAGACAGTATCAGTGGATTTGGCTAAGCGTTCGAAAGAACTTTCTTTAGCGCACTTTCAGGCCAATCATTTGGATATGGCTCAGCATCAGCTGGTTATTATGGATGTTTTTGCTTATTTAAAATACGCTAAGCGTCATCAGCTGACCTTTGATGTTCTGATTATTGATCCGCCGAGTTTTGCGAGAAACAAAAAAGAAACTTTTTCCGTTTCGAAAGACTACCATAAGTTAATTAGTCAGGGACTTGAGATTTTGGCTGAGGATGGCTTGCTGATTGCATCAGCCAATGCTTCCAACATGACGGTCGCTCAGTTTAAAAAACAGCTTGAAAAAGGTTTTGGAAAACGCCAGCATACTTATCTTGATTTGCAGCAGTTACCCGGTGATTTTGCTGTCAATGAAAAAGATGAAAGCAGCAATTATTTAAAAGTATTTACAATAAAGGTTTAATAATTTATGAAAATAGTAGTTCCTGTTATGCCTCGAAATATTGACGAGGTGAATCAGCTTGATTTAGCAAAAATTAGCAGCGCTGACATTATTGAATGGCGGGCAGATTATCTGTCCAAGGATGATATTTTGACAGTAGCTCCGGCTATTTTTGAAAAATTTGCAGGGCGTGAAGTCATCTTTACTTTGCGGACAGAAAAAGAGGGTGGTAATATTTCGCTGACCAGTGCGGAATATCTTGCCATTATTCGTGATATTGCAACTCTCTATCAGCCGGATTATATTGATTTTGAGTATTTCTCTTATCGTGAAGTCCTAAAAGAAATGTACGATTTTTCTAATTTGGTCCTGTCCTATCATAATTTTAAAGAAACTCCTGAAAATCTGATGGAGGTATTTTCGGAACTGACGGCTCTGGGACCGCGTGTAGTGAAAATAGCTGTTATGCCTCAAAATGAACAGGATGTTCTTGATTTGATGAATTATACAAGGGGGTTCAAGACCTTGAATCCTGAGCAGGAGTATGTCACCATGTCCATGTCCAAGTTAGGACAGGTATCGCGTTTGGCGGGTGATTTAACAGGCAGCTCGTGGACTTTTGCCAGTTTGGAGCAAGAAAGTGCTCCCGGGCAGATTTCACTGACAGATATGCGCAAAATTAAGGAGGTTTTAGATGCAAATTGACGGTCATACGCGTTTAGCCGCAGTTGTTGCGACACCCATTAAACATTCTATTTCACCTTTTATTCATAATTATGCCTTTGATAAAACGGGTGTCAACGGCGTTTACGTGGCTTGGGATATTCCAGAATCTGAACTTGAGGCTACTGTGGAAAATGTCAGACGTTATGATATGTTTGGCATTAACATTTCCATGCCTTACAAACAGACCGTTATTCCTTATCTTGATGAGATAACAGAAGCAGCTGGCCTGATTGGAGCAGTCAATACGGTTGTCAATAAAGACGGCAGACTCTTAGGTTACAATACAGACGGGCTGGGCTTTTTTAGAAGTCTGAGTGTTTTTGCTGATTTTGATGTTAAGGATAAGGTGATGACTATTCTTGGCGGCGGGGGCGCTGCAACAGCTCTTATTGCTCAGGCTGCCATCAACGGTGCTGCAAAAATTAACATTTTTAATCAGACAGAGTTTTTACCGGAAACTAAGGAAAAGGCTCAGCGGATTTCCAGTAAAACAGGGGTTCCTCTTGAAGTCTTTCCGGTTGAAGATGTGGCTTTAATTCAGGAAAAAGTTTTAGAGTCTGACTTATTTGTCAATGCCACCAGTGTTGGTATGGATGGCAAATCCATGATCATCGATGAAAACTTTGACTTCCCTGAAAATATCATGGTTGCCGATGTCATCTACCAGCCTTTTGAAACGCCGTTTTTGAAATTGGTCCGCAGCCGCGGCCTAAAGGCTGTAAACGGCTTGGGTATGCTGTTATTTCAAGCAGCAGAAGCTTTTGAGCTCTGGACAGGAAAAGAAATGCCAAGTCAGGAAATCTGGCAGGCATTAGCAGAAAAATATAAATAAAGGAATTTAGGTGTTTCTATGAAATTAAATGTCAATCTTCCTCGAAATCCCTATGATATAGTTATTGAAAAGGGCAGTTTAGCTCAGGCAGGCCAATGGGTCAAAAAACTTTGGAAACCGCAAAAAATAGCCATTATTACAGATAACCGTGTTGGAGGCCTCTATGCTGAAAAAGTAAAGCTCAGCCTTGAAGATGCCGGTTTTGAGGTGGTTGTCTTTGACTTTTTAGAAGGTGAAGCCAGTAAAAATTTGACAACGGCCAACAAGGCCTATGAATTCTTAGTGAAACGGGGCCTGACCAGAAGCGATGGGATTATTGCTCTGGGCGGCGGTGTTGTCGGTGATTTGGCTGGTTTCGTTGCATCGACTTACATGCGGGGCATCCATTTTCTGCAGATTCCAACCAGCCTGACAGCTCAGGTAGACTCTTCTATCGGCGGTAAAACCGGCGTCAACACTCCCTTTGCTAAAAATATGGTGGGAACCTTTACTCAGCCTGACGGTGTTCTGATTGATCCGGATACTCTCAAGACGCTTGGTAAGCGTGAGCTGATTGAGGGCATGGGCGAGGTGATTAAATACGGTTTGATTGCTGATGCAGAGTTCTGGGATAAACTGGATGCTCTGGATGGCTCTGCAGATTCCGTTTTAGAAAATTCTGAGATGATTATTTATCGTTCCTGCGATGTTAAACGCAAGGTCGTTGTTGAAGATGAGCTGGATAACGGCGTTCGGCTCTATCTCAATTTTGGCCATACGATAGGGCATGCTATTGAGCAGACTGCAGGCTACGGCAAGATCATGCACGGCGAAGCGGTCGCTATTGGCATGGTACAGGTTTCCCGTATTGCGGAAAAAAAGGGGCTTATGCCTAAAGGAATAACAGAAAAAATTGAGGCCATGTGTTCCAAGTTTGGGCTGCCGACTTCTTATGAGCCATGGGCTGCTGAGCCTATGTACCAAGCTCTGAAGCATGATAAAAAAGCGCGCGGCCAAATGATAAAAATGGTCATTGTTCCCCAATTAGGGCAGGCTGCTATCAATGAAATCAGTCTGGAAGAGATGAAGGAGTACTTGGAGAAGTAAGATGAGATATTTCACAGCTGGGGAGTCGCACGGTCCTCGTCTGACAGCTATTATTGAAGGAGTGCCGGCAGGTCTTCCGCTGACCGCCGATTATATCAATGCTGAATTAAAGCGGCGTCAAGGGGGCTATGGCCGCGGCGGCCGTATGAAAATTGAATCCGATCAGGTAGAGATTACCTCCGGTGTCCGCCACGGTTTAACCATGGGCAGCCCGATCACGCTCAATGTTAGCAACCGAGACTTTAAAAATTGGACTGAGGTCATGAGTGCCGCTGACATTGAAGAGAAGAAGAAATCGATTCGAAAATTAACCAAGCCCCGTCCGGGCCATGCTGACTTGGTTGGCGGCATGAAGTACCGTTTTTCTGATCTGCGCAACAGTCTGGAACGCTCCAGTGCGCGTGAAACAACCATGCGTGTTGCGGTAGGGGCTGTTGCCAAGCGTCTTTTAGAAGAGATTGGCATGGATGTTGCCAGTCATGTGGTCGTTTTTGGCGGTATTGAAGTGGATGTCCCTGAAAATCTGACTGTAGCTGAGATTAAAAAACGGGCCCGCCAGTCAGAGGTTTCTATTGTCAATCAGGAACGTGAGCAGGAAATCAAAGATTATATTGACCGGATAAAAAAAGAAGGCAATACCATCGGCGGTGTTATTGAAACGGTTGTCGGCGGTGTTCCGGTTGGTCTGGGTTCTTATGTTCAGTGGGATCGTAAATTAGATGCTAAAATAGCACAGGGTGTTGTTTCCATCAATGCCTTTAAGGGCGTTGAATTCGGTTTGGGCTTTAAAGATGGCTATCTCAAAGGCAGTGATGTTATGGATGAAATTGTTTGGTCCCAAGAAGACGGCTATACGCGTAAAACCAACAATCTTGGCGGTTTTGAAGGCGGTATGACCAATGGCCAGCCTATCGTTGTCCGCGGTGTCATGAAGCCGATTCCGACACTCTATAAACCTTTGATGAGCGTTGATACTGAAACGCATGAACCTTACAAGGCCAGTGTAGAACGCTCAGATCCAACAGCTGTACCTGCTGCTGCGGTGGTCATGGAAAGTGTGGTTGCAACAGTTTTGGCGACAGAAGTTTTAGATAAATTTTCTTCGGATAATTTAGAAGAACTAAAAGAAGCTGTTCAGCGCCATCGTGACTATGTTAAGCATTTTTAAACTTAGAGAAGCTGTTTTTAGATAAAGATACTTGTTCAGTGCAAAGCAGCAAAAAGTTAAGCTGTGGCGGGAAAGAGCGCAGATGTTACCTTTTAGAGGCAGAACAAAAACTGGCGAAAAACAATCAGTTGTACTAGGAAAGCAGAGGATGTAATGACTAAAACAATTTATATCGCAGGACTGGGGCTCATCGGAGGCTCCCTTGCTTTAGGGATTAAGCGCGGTCATCCTGATTATAAGGTTATTGGTTACAATCGTTCTGACCAGTCACGCGATATCGCTCTTGAACGCGGAATTGTGGAGGAAGCGACTGCCGATTTCAAAGAATTTGCTCCCTTGGCGGATGTTATCATCTTGGCAGTGCCGATTAAACAAACAATTGATTTTATCAAAATTTTGGCCGAGTTGGATTTAAAAGAAAATGTTATTATTACAGATGCCGGTTCTACCAAATTTGAAATTGTCAAGGCTGCGGAGTACTACCTTAAAGACAAGTCTGTCCAATTTGTAGGCAGCCATCCTATGGCTGGAAGCCATAAATCAGGAGCTATTGCAGCAGACGTTAATCTGTTTGAAAATGCCTATTACATCTTTTCGCCGTCAAGTCTGACTGCAGCTGACACCATACCTGCTTTGCAGGATATCTTGTCAGGTTTGCATGCTAGATACGTTGAAATTGATGCAGCAGAACACGATCAAGTGACCAGCCAAATCAGTCATTTTCCCCATATTATCGCTTCAAGCCTTATGGAGCAGGCAGGTGATTTTTCAGAAAGCCATGAAATGACCAAACACTTTGCTGCGGGCGGTTTTCGCGATATGACGCGCATTGCAGAAAGTGAACCCGGTATGTGGACGAGCATTCTTTTGACGAATTCTCAAGCTGTTTTAGATCGCATTGAAAATTTCAAGCAGCGGCTGGACGGGATTTCTGATTTGATTAAAGCCAAAGATGAAAATGCCATTTGGGAATTCTTTAATCGGGGCCGGCAAATTCGTAAAAATATGGAAATTCACAAACGCGCGGGTGTTGACAGCTTTTATGATATTTATGTGGATGTTCCCGATGAAGAAAATGTCATTTTGGAAATCCTGGAGCTGCTGAGAGGAACCTCTCTGGTTAATGTCCGCATCAATGAAGAAAATCGGGAAGATATCAATGGTATCTTACAAATCTCTTTCAAGAGTGAGCGCGATCTGAAACGAGCTCAGGAAGTAATCAGTCAAAACACAAGTTATCATGTTTATCTAGATTAAATAAAGGAGGGATATAATGGCAGAAAATATCTATGATTTAGCAAATGAATTGGAGCGCGGTATCCGCGCCTTGCCAGAGTATCAAGCTGCTGTTCAGGCAAAAGCTAAGCTCGACGGTGATGAAGAGGCCAAAAAACTGTGGTCTGAGTTTACAGAATTTCAAATGAAAATTCAAAATCACATGCAGACAGGACAAATGCCGACTTCCGAAATGCAGGAAGAAATGCAGCATTTTAGTCAAAAAATTGAAGCCAGTCCGCTTTTAAAGGAATACGCTGAAACCCAGCAAGCTCTTGCAATCTATATCAACGATATCGAACGCATTATTTTTCAGCCTCTTCAGGATCTGGCAAATTAATCTTTTCTGAAAGGCGGGAACTGATACTCTTGGGCATGCTTTTCATTATGGTATTTTCAAGGCTGAGTAAAATCACTTATTAGATAATACTGTCTTTTTAGTTCACACTGATTAGCTAATTAAGTCCTGCTTGTTTTATTCTGGATAAGCTGGGAAGAGCCCGTCTGAGATTCACATACTAGGTGAAGATAAGAATATTTAAACGGCCGTTGTGCTGATAAATTTCTAAAGGCTGGAATTTTATAGATGGTTTCCATCTGATAGATTTTTTATCTAACTTTTAGAGTTCTGTTTATTTTTATCTGATCCTTGTTTTTTTATTGTGAATAAAGAAAAGATTTTCTAAAGTTTTTGACTATCTTATGATAAAATAAAGAAAAATCATTTTGGAGCAATAAATGAAACTACGGACAAATGCAAAACAGTTAAAAGGACAGCTAAAAATTCCAGGAGATAAATCCATCAGCCACCGTTCGATCATCTTTGGCAGTTTGGCCCAAGGGGTGACAACCGTTCATGATATTTTACGCGGCGAAGATGTGCTTTCTACTATGCAGGTCTTTCGCGATTTGGGCGTTGACATTAAAGATGAGGGAGATGTGGTTGAAATCCACGGCCGTGGCTTTAAGGGACTTAGGGCGCCTCAAAATGCTTTGGACATGGGAAATTCCGGAACATCTATCCGTTTGATTTCAGGTGTTTTGTCCGGTCAAAATTTTGAAGTCGAAATGTTTGGAGATGACAGCCTGTCCAAGCGGCCTATGGACCGAGTGACTATTCCGCTTCGGCAGATGGGAGTCACAGTTTCCGGGCGAACCGATCGCGATTTGCCGCCTTTAAAAATGAAGGGTTCAAATGCACTTAACCCCATTCATTATCAGCTTCCGGTCGCTTCTGCTCAGGTAAAATCAGCTCTGATTTTTGCGGCGCTTCAGGCTGACGGCGAGAGCGTCATTATTGAAAAAGAAAAGACACGCAATCATACAGAGGATATGCTCAAACAGTTCGGCGGCCATTTAGAGGTAAATGGCAAAGAAATTCGTATTGCCGGCAAGCAGGAGCTGACAGGACAGGAAGTCACTGTTCCCGGTGATATTTCAAGTGCGGCCTTCTGGCTGGTTGCAGGACTGATTGTTCCTAATGCCAAGCTAACCCTTAAAAACGTTGGTATCAATGAAACGCGGACAGGGATTCTCGAAGTTATTGAAGCTATGGGCGGCAAAATTAAGCTGACTGATAAAGATGAAACGGCAAAATCAGCAACCATCACGGTTGAGAGTTCCAATCTGAAAGGAACAGAAATTGGTGGAGATATCATCCCGCGTTTGATTGATGAGCTGCCGGTTATCGCCCTTTTAGCAACGCAGGCCCAAGGAAAAACAATTATCCGGGATGCTGAAGAGCTAAAGGTCAAGGAGACTGATCGCATTCAAGTTGTAGCAGATGCCCTGAATGCTATGGGTGCTCATATTACACCGACGGATGATGGGATGATTATTGAAGGAAAAACCAGCCTTCACGGTGCTGCGGTCAATACTTTCGGCGATCATCGTATCGGTATGATGACTGCCATTGCAGCCTTGCTGGTGGCAGATGGCGACGTTGAATTAGAGCGAGCCGAAGCAATCAACACCAGCTACCCTAGCTTTTTCAGTGATTTAGAAAGGATTGTTAATGGCTAAGATTTTGATTGGATTTATGGGGGCAGGAAAAACAACCATTGCCAACCTTTTAGACCCTGATTTTCTAGATATGGATGCTATTATTACTGAGAAAATAGGGATGCCCATCGCAGTGTTCTTTGAAAAAGAGGGAGAAGCTGCGTTTCGTCAGTTGGAAACAAAAACCTTGGAAAATTTAGCCAAATCCTCTGATACAGTTATTTCAACAGGCGGAGGTGTTGTCGAGAACGCACGTAATCGTCAGATTCTTGCTCAAAATGGAGAAACTATCTATTTAAAAGCAGATTTTGAAACACTTTGCAAGAGAATTGAAGAGGATAACAATAACGTCCGTCCTCTTTTTATAAATAACAGCCGTCAAAAATTTAAAGAGATTTTTGATCGACGGCAGCCTCTTTATGAAGAAGCAGCCAATATAATTATTGATGTCACCAATAAAACACCCCAGCAAATTCTTGAGGAAATCAAATGAAAATTGCTTATCTAGGACCAAGTGGCTCTTTCACCTACAATGCAGCCATACAGGCCTTTCCGGAAGCTGATCTGCTTCCTTTGGCTAATATTACGGAAGTTATCAAGGCTTATGAGGATCAGAAGGTTGATTTTGCCATTGTTCCTATCGAAAACTCGATTGAGGGCAGTGTTCATGAAACCACGGATTATCTGTTTCATCAGGCAGAAATTCAAGCTGTGGCTGAAATCATTCAGCCTATTAAGCAGCAGCTGATGGCTGTTCGAGCAGATAGAAATATTGAGAAGATTTTTTCTCATCCTCAAGCCATTGCGCAGGGTAAAAAATATATTAAAGATCATTATCCTCATGCTAAAATTGAGATGACTGCCAGCACGGCTTATGCGGCTCGGCTGGTAGCGGAGCATCCTCAGGAGAACTTTGCGGCCATCGCCCCTAAAGCAGCAGCTGATGAATACGGTCTGTCTATTATTGCACAGGACATTCAGGAAATTGAAGAGAATTATACACGTTTTTGGGTGCTGGGCCATCAGGTGCCCGAGATTCATCTGGAAAAGACTGATGACAAAGTATCTCTGGCTCTGACACTTCCTGACAATCTTCCGGGAGCCCTTTACAAGGCACTGTCTACCTTTGCTTGGAGGGGGATTGATCTGACTAAGATTGAAAGCCGTCCTTTGAAAACGGTTCTGGGTGAATATTTCTTTATTATTGATTTTGAGAGTCACAATAAAAAATTGGTTTCTTTTGCCCTTGAAGAGTTGACAAGTATCGGAATTCAGTATAAAATTTTGGGTATGTATGCCGTTTACAGGCTTTAAAAGAATTGCTAAGTATTAGAAAAAAATAAGTTAGAGACATTAAAAATGAGCAGAAACGACAAGGGGAAAGTAAGCCGTCATGAACAGCTGCGTTACGAGTACCTCTTAAGAAACATAGCCTATCTCAGCGACCGTGAACAGGCTGAGTTTGACTATCTTAGAAAGAAGGTTGAAGCTAGCAGCGCTGAGGAAGCCTCTTATTATGATGAGCCTGAAGAAGACTACTATCAGGATTATGAGCAGTCTTATGATGATTATTATGACGATGATTATCAAGATGCTGATTCATGGGAGGAAGATTCTTCGAGCAATCAGTACACAGATCAGGGTCTACCTGTTTATCCAGACCAGACATCAAATCGTTCCCGCCAGAGCCGCAAGGAGAAAAAGGCCGCTCAGGCACCGGCCAAGGTTAAGCCAAAGAAGAAACAGCTGACCTTTAAACGTTTTTTAAAAATTATCAGTCTTATACTGCTGGCAGTATTTGTTGGCATGATTATTATGTTTATTAAGGGAATGCATGATATTTCCTCCGGAAAAAATAAGGACTATAAACCAGCTGTTGTCGAGGAATTTAACGGCCAAGATGCCAAAGACGGAACGAATATTTTGGTTTTAGGAAGCGATCAGCGCATCACACAAGGATCCTCCGAAGCACGGACTGATACAATCATGGTCGTAAATGTCGGCAATAAAGATAAGAAGGTCAAGATGGTCAGCTTTATGCGCGATACGCTTGTCAATATTAAAGGCGTCAGTGCCGATAATTACTCCTATGACAATAAGCTTAACACTGCCTTCAATATCGGCGAGCAGGACAATAACCAGGGCGCTGAGCTGATGCGTCAGACCCTCAAGCGTAATTTTGACATTGACATTAAATATTACGTCATGGTTGATTTTCAAACTTTTGCAGAAGCTATTGATACGCTTTTCCCTAATGGCGTAGAAATTAATGCTAAATTTGCTACTGTTGATGGCAATGCAGTGGATTCTGTTGAAGTACCGGATGATCTCAATATGAAAAACGGTGTCGTTCCTAATCAGACGATTTCTGTCGGCAGGCAGAAGATGGACGGACGGACGCTCCTTAACTATGCACGTTTTCGTAAGGATGACGAGGGGGACTTTGGCCGGACCAAGCGCCAGCAGCAAGTCATGTCGGCTGTCATGTCTCAGATTAAAAATCCGGCTAAGCTCTTTACGGGTTCTGCAGCCTTAGGTAAAATTTATGCTCTGACTTCCACCAATATATCTTACGGCTTTTTGCTGAGCCACGGTTTATCCGTTTTGACCAATGGTAAAGAAATTGAGCAGATTACAGTCCCTGAGTACGGTGATTGGCTTGATGACTACGATATGTACGGCGGTCAGGCTCTGTCTATTAACTTTAAAAAATATAAAAAGCGACTGACAAAATTAGGCATTCGCTAATATGATATAATAAAAGGCGGCTGAGAAGTTGAGACCGCCTTTTGTATTGGAGAAAAAATGTTAAAAAAGAATGATATTGCAGAAGTTGAAATTGTTGATTTAAGCCATGACGGTGCAGGAGTTGCCAAGATTGACCGCCTGGTTTTCTTTGTGGATAATGCTCTGCCGGGTGAAAAAATCCTGATGCGCGTGCTTAAAGTCAGAAAAAATATCGGTTATGGAAAAGTGGAGGAGTATCTGCAGACCTCCCCGCACCGAGTGAAAAACTTAGATGCCACCTATTTGCGAACAGGGATTGCTGATTTTGGGCATTTGGTTTATGCAGAACAGCTGAAATTCAAGCGCAAGCAAGTGGTAGACAGCCTCTACAAAACGGCTGGCATTTCAGATGTGGAAGTGGCTGAAACATTGGGGATGGACAATCCAAGAGCCTACCGCAACAAGGCACAGGTACCTGTCCGCCGTGTCAATGGTCAGCTGGAGACCGGTTTTTTCCGTAAAAATTCGCATGACCTCATGCCGATTGAAGATTTTTATATTCAAGACAAGGAAATTGACAGGCTCATCAATTTCACGCGTGATTTGCTGCGCCGCTTTGACCTCAAACCTTACGATGAGAAGGAGCAGACTGGTCTGATCCGCAATCTGGTTGTCCGCCGGGGGCATTATACAGGGCAAATGATGCTGGTTTTGGTGACGACACGACCGAAAATCTTTCGCATTGAGCAGATGATTGAAAAGATTATCAGTGAATTTCCAGCAGTCAAGTCCATCATCCAAAATATCAACGATCAGAATACCAATGCTATCTTTGGTCCAGAATTTCGCACGCTTTACGGCAGTGACACCATTGAAGACACCATGCTGGGCAACCGCTATGCTATTTCCGCCCAATCCTTCTACCAAGTCAATACTGTCATGGCAGAGAAACTCTACCAGACAGCCATTGATTTTTCAGACTTGACCGCTGATGATGTGGTCATTGATGCCTACTCGGGTATTGGCACCATTGGCTTATCTTTTGCTAAGCAAGTCAAGGCCGTTTACGGCGTAGAGGTCATCGAAGCTGCAGTCCGTGACGCTGAGAAAAATGCTGCGCTAAACGGCATTACGAATGCCCACTACGTGGCTGATAGCGCCGAAAATGCCATGTCCAACTGGAGCAAGCAAGGCATCAAACCAAGTGTCATCCTCGTTGACCCACCACGCAAAGGCCTTACTGAGAGTTTCATCAAAGCTAGCGTTGCCATGCAACCAAATAAAATCACCTATATCTCCTGCAACCCAGCTACCATGGCGCGTGACATCAAACGCTACGAAGAATTGGGTTATAAGCTGAAGAAAGTCCAGCCGGTGGATTTATTTCCACAGACGCATCATTGTGAAGCAGTCGGATTATTAGAAAGAGCCGCAGATTAAGAGTCCAGATCGTTTTTGTGTTCCAAGGTGAACTACTAAAAAGGTCTAGTGGTGCTTTTTAACAAATTGAGCGAGGTATTGGAAATATTATGGGTAATGTTTATTGTTTGAGAGGTTAATTTATGGAATGTGATAACTCTTTTAAAAAATCTAAAGGAGAGATTGGGGTATCTTATGTTACATTTTCAAGGTTGGCAGAGGAACTGAAAAATGAGTCTATTATTATGCTGCAAGTTAGTGCAAGTGACTTTTCTAATCTTGGGGAACGTGCTTTAGCGTCAAGTATTGAAGAAGGGAAGCTTAAGAAAGATTTTGATAAGAGTAGTCTTGATTTAATATTTACTGATTCAAAGGTAACTTCTTCGAAAATGTATAGTGCTTTTATAAACTATTATATTTTGAGACTGACTGCTGTTCTTGAACTATATTTCAAAGATTCTATTAAGCAGTTGCTAAAACTAAATATAGACTTGTTAGCAAAAGGTTTTAAGAAAGATGAAGATGGGAAAAGGTTAGTTGTTGGTCTACCAAAAAAGTTAAATAAAAATTATGACTCAAAAAAATATTTGACCTACTTGAATAAGATTGCAAAGCACTATTCAGTCGGGAAAAATTTTTCAAAAAAATATAAAACATATTCAGAATTTTTAGAAGTTAATGTAAGTGATAATATGCTATTAGAAAAGTTAGACAATCTTTTCGCTTTAAGAAATGATTTAGCACATCTTAATAGAGATTCTGATGATGAAGTTAGTGCAGATGATAGACCACAACTTGTTACGGAAAATGGTTTTAAGTATTCGAGGGGAACTTCGCTATCAAAAGATAATTTTAATGAAGTTGTAGAAAATCTTATAAATTTAACTTCCAAAACAGCAATCTTTTTGTGGAAAGTTGAAACAGAGAGTAATTTAAAATGGTCTTTTTGTTATGAATCAGCTGAGTGTCACTATGCACGACTGTTCAAAAACATTAATCAATAAATATTTTCATTCATGGAAAAATTATCAAATAGCCTATAGAAGGTAGTAGTATGCCAAAGAGACCACCGATTAAAACAACCTTTACTGAAATTGTAACTTATTGGGGAAACAGAATGTTTGAAGGCAAATTAAGTGTAGCTTGGTCTGAAGCCCACGAGAGGTATTGGCGTTGTGCGCATAAAACGAATTTACAAAGATGCCATATTATTCCACATTCCAGTGGTGGTGAAGATACATCGTCTAATTTTGTTCTTCTCTGCAAGAAATGCTATATAGAAAGTCCAAATGTGATGGATCCTGAAATTATGTAGGATTTACTGAAGACTTACACCATCTCTCTTTATGATATTTTTTGGATTATTTTGTTAGTATCAAGCTATTTTGATAAATTTATCAATGTAAATACAAGCTCAAGAAGACTTAAAATCGGATAATGCACCATTTTTAGTGCGTTTTTCTTTTTTTATGATATAATAAAGAAAAACTAGAGGAGGCCTCTATGATCGGAGAAAATATAAAATCTTTACGAAAGACACATGGTTTGACGCAACCGGAATTTGCGGAGATGATTGGTATTTCACGCAATAGTCTTAGCCGTTATGAAAATGGGACAAGTTCCGTTTCGACAGAGCTCATAGACCGTATTTGTCAGAAATTTAATGTATCTTATGTCGATATTGTGGGAGAAGAAAAGATGCTGACACCAGTGGAAGATTATCAATTGACGCTGAAAATCGAAGTCATCAAAGAGCGTGGCGCAGCTATTTTATCCCAACTGTATCGTTTTCAAGATAGTCAAGGGATTGCTTTTGATGATGAGACTAATCCTTGGATTTTGATGAGTGATGATTTGTCGAACCTTATCAATACCAAGATTTATCTTGTCAATACCTTTGATGAAATAGAACGCTATAATGGTTATTTGGATGGGATTGAACGTATGTTAAATATTGCTAATCATCAGGTGGTGGCTTAATGCGGTTGGAAGAATTTAGTCAAGATGACTTTGACCTAGCCTTAAAACGAACCATTCGTTCTTTAACTCGTGGTAAAACGATTTCAACCAATCCACAAGCTATTATTAGGTGGTCAAAGCGGAGCAGGTAAGACAACAATTCATCGGATTAAGCAAAAGGAACTTCAAGGCAATATCATCATTATTGATGGTGATATCTATCGCTCTTTACATCCCAATTACCTAGCCTTACAAGAGAAATACGGTAAGGATAGCGTGGATTATACCAAAGTTTTTTCAGGAAAAATGGTCGAACACCTCGTTGATGAACTCAGCAAGCAAGGTTATCATTTGTTAATTGAAGGAACTTTGAGAACGACAGAAGTCCCACGCAAAACAGCTCAGCTATTGAAATCACAAGGCTATCATGTCTCACTAGCTTTGATTGCGACAAAGCCTGAATTGTCTTATTTAAGCACTCTAATCCGTTATGAAGAGCTTTATGCGGTAGACCCGAGTCAAGCAAGAGCAACGCCTAAAGAACACCATGATGGTATTGTGGAGCATTTGGAAAATAATCTACTAGAGTTGGAAAATGATAACGTTTTTGACCACATCCAAATTTACCAAAGAGACAAAAGGTGTGTCTATGATTCTAAAGCGGATGAAGGCTCAGCTGCTGATGTCTTGCAAGAATGTTTGTTCGGAAAATGGAGCAAGATGGAAAAAGAGATGTTGAAGGTAAGGAAAGAAAGATTGAGAGAGTTGAAATTAAAGGAGATTAGCTAATTTTGAAAGAACCAAATGAGTCATAAAAAAGAGAAAATTGTCGTAACTATTATACATTTTGAGTGTAACCATCGTATAGTGGTCTAAACATCTTATTTATGGGATTAAGTTTGCTAATTCAAATTTATAAGTTGATATTGAGTATAAATATGTACGTGAATACATGGATAATAAATTTTTCGGAAAGCTTAGATTCTCTTTTCATCCTTAATTTTTGTTATGTGATAACTTTTCCAAATCATCCTTCTTACCCTTATATCATTCCTAAGGGAGTACTTATCAATTTGAAAAGTGAAGACTCAGAGAACCGAAAATTAGCAAATACGAAATTGTAAGACTGAATCTAACAGAATTGACCAAACAATTGGCAGTTAAATCATGAAAAAATAAAAACTACACTGTGCTCACCTTATCCTGATTGTTTTCAAGATGGGAATTACAGTGTGATTTTTATTTAAAGCTCGTTTTTGCCTAGTCTCTGTTATCATCTAAGCAGTCATCATAGAAGATTTTTAATAGAAAAGATTTCATATACGCATAAAGCATGGTAATTATGTTACACAGGGATATCGTTTATCAGCAAAATTTGATTGGAACGGGGTATCAAAATCAGAGCTGATAAGCTGCAAAATTGCCTTCTCTGACAGCATCCATAATCTTTCTTGGGCGTATTACATCACCGGCAGTAATAACACGCGTACCTTTTGCCCGCAGGGCTTCGATCAGTTGGTTGCCTTCTGATCTCTGACCTGTCGCAAGTACAGAAGTGTCACAAGGGATAGTTTTAATCTCGTCACCAACAGAATACGTCACTTCACCGGGATGAATTTCAAGAACTTTAGCATTGGTGATTGCTTCTACCTTCAACTCCGCAAATTCTGCCATAAGGTCGCCAAGATGTGTCGCTTCCAAACCATTTGCGATAGTTGGGAGCATTTCGAGAATGGTGACCTTGCATTTTCCCTCTTTTGCTATCATGTGAGCAGTCTCACAGGCAACAACGCCTCCGCCAATCATAATAACATTCTGATCTTTAGGTAAGGCAGCTTTGCCACTTAAAATATCCCATGACTGTACAGTGTTTTCAACGCCTTTTATAGGTGGAACAGCAGGTAAGGAACCGGTAGCTGCGATAACTGCATCTGCTCCGAAATCTTGAATTATTTCCGGTGTTGCTTCTAGGCCGAGGCGAACATCAACATTGTATCTCTTCAGCGCTTTTTTAAGATTTTCTGTTTCATATTTAATCGGATACTTTCGTGGCGGAACGCAGGCAATATTCAGCTGTCCTCCAAGTTTATCATCTTTTTCAATAAGAATAGGAGTATGTCCCAGTCTTGCTGCAGTAACTGCGGCCTGCATACCTGCTGGTCCTCCACCAATAATCACTACCTTCTTAGGACTTTCTGTGCGATCATTTTCACTAAAATCTCTTTCGAATCCAGCATTTGGATTTACAGCACATCCACATGGTTTAAAAGACCATATATTGGCAAAGCATCCGTCAAAGCAAGAGATACATTGCCGTATTTCATCTGTTCTTCCAGACTCTGCTTTCTTTGGCCAGTAAGGATCAGCCAACAGAGAACGCCCCAGGCAGATATAATCAGCCTTTTCGTCCTTAATAACCTTATTACAGAACTCTGGTTCCCTCAGATTTCCAACTGTAAAGACAGGAATGTTGACAACTTTCTTGATTGCTTCTGCAAGAGGAACTCTGTCACCTTGTTCATAGCCCTGTGTCTCCATAAGTGTCGAAGATAAAACGGTCGTTCCTCCGCTTATATCGAGGAATTGACATCCTTCTTTTTCACAAGTACGTGCTATTTCCAAACATTCTTCCGGAGTTAATCCATTCTTTGTCCATTCTTTTCCGGGAATGCGTGCTCCGATAATAAAGTTAGGTCCACAGGCTTTACGTATGCCGCGGATAACCTCTACGAGGAAGCGCATTCTATTTTCAAGCAATCCGCCATATTCATCTGTTCTTTTATTAGTATCCGGAGAAAGGAACTGAGAAACCAAGTATCCGTGTGCTGCATGGATTTCTACACCATCACATTGTGCACTTTGGGCATAAATTGCACTTTGAATAAACTTTTGAACCAGTTCTTTTATTTCTTCCGTTGTAAGCTCGTGCTGCGGCCCGTAACTTCTATAATATCGAATAAAAGCATGTTCAATTTCATCCGTATCACTTACACATACAGGCGTTCTCCCTTCTGCTGTAATGTGATTGGTCTGAGCTCCTGCGTGGTGAATCTGAGGGATGAGCAAAGCTCCTTCGTGATGGATAGCATTAGCTAATCTATACCATCCGACAACAAATTTGGGATCATCAAGCCGGTGCTGGCAGCCATCGGTTTTTCCGGTCGGGTAATCAACTGAAAGAACGCCGGGGATGATGATTCCGGCTCCACCTTTTGCGCGCTCGAGATAATAGGCAAAAGCTTGTTCACTCAAAGAGCCGTCGACATTACCCATATTTTCTCCCATGGGAGACATAACAATACGGTTTTTGGTGTAGCAGTTACCGATTTTACCAGATGAAAAGAGATAGTCAAATGCCATAATTATTACCTCCAAGTATATATAAAAAATATATTGACACTATAAAATTAACATTTATAATAAAAAATGAGAATTCACATTTGGAGAAGAATGGGAAAAAATTTACAAATTTATAATAATGTAAAGGAGAATTTATGATGAAGAGCAGTGATGTAAAAGAAACTTTTGCAAATGCTCTGTTAGAGCTCTCAAAGCAAAGATCAGTAGAAAAGATTACTGTTGTGGATATAGTATGTCAATGTAATATGTCTCGCCGCACCTTCTATAACCATTTCATAGACAAATATGATCTGATTGGCTGGATTTATATCAGTCGTGTAGATAAGATCCTTTCCTGCTTTAATAAGACAGAAACATGGGAACAGTGCGTAATCAGCACCTATCAATCACTTTTTGAAAATTCAGACTACTTTCTTTGTGTTATTAATCAGGAAGGACAAAATTCGTTTTATCGTCAATTTGTTTCTCACACTTATGAATATATGAGGGGAATTATTCTCTCATATCTGAAATTGGATAAGCTTCCGGAGGAGCTTGATTATGCGCTGACTGCTCATACTTACGGACAGGTTAACTGTGCTTTGAAATGGATGCGGGAAGGAATGATTCTTTCTCCGATACAGATGGCTCGGTATAATATTGACAACATGCCTTATTTGCTCAAGAGATTCTTCCTTAAGTCAGACTGATTAGTTGATAAGCATTTCTGTCCAGGTGATAGAACTCGGAGAATTTAGATACTGAAAATTTAAAGTAAGGATAATGATATGAATAATAAAAAAATGCTACAGATTCCCATTAATCGCTATAAAAAGCTGCCTTCTTGGCTGCAGGTGATATTATTTTGTCTCTTGCTGCTTGTTTTTGAAATACTGGGCAGCCTGCTTGGAAGCATTGCTTTGGGTATTCTGTCAGTACCTGTGGCTTTGCGGGATCCCGCTATTGTCAAAAATTGGGTGAGCTCGCTCTATTTTCAACTGTCCCTTTTTACTTTTATGACACTTTTAGTTTTATTCTGGGTTAAAGTATTTGAAAGACGGCCAATCAGCAGTTTAGGATTTATAAAAGAAAAATGGCTGATAGAGATAGGAAAGGGATGGCTGGCTGGAACAGTTTTATTTAGCCTATCCTTTGCCTTATCCTATTTTTTGGGAGGCTTGACATTTGAAAGAGTAGATTTATCTCCAGCGACACTGGCTTATGTTTTTTCTCTCATCCCTTTTTGGTTTATCCAGAGTGGAACAGAAGAATTACTGACGCGCGGCTGGCTCTTGCCCAATGTCTATAAGCGGACCAATCTGGCGATTGCTGTTGCCGTTTCCAGCAGTTTGTTTGGACTGTTGCATCTGGCAAATAATAACGTAACGCTCTTGTCTATAGTAAGTATTATTTTATCTGGCTTTCTGATGGCTCTCTATATGCTCAAAACTGATAATATTTGGGGTGTAGCCGGTCTGCATGCTGCTTGGAATTTTACTCAGGGCAATATCTTTGGAGTTGCTGTCAGCGGTCAGCCGGCCGGTGCCTCAATTCTTCAATTTTCAGTGAAATCGGATGCAGCTGAATGGCTGTCAGGAGGTTCCTTTGGCACAGAAGGCAGTTTGCTGGCCTGTGTTGTTTTGCTTTGCGGAATTGCTTTTCTAGCTGTCAGCTTAAAAAATGAAAACCTGAGCTGGTTTAAAAATGACTCGCAGGAAATGAGCTAAGAAAAGAATGATTTCAGTTTATTTTAGTCCGTCACTGTTTTTAGACCTATATTTTTAAAAAATATTTTGGGAAATACCCATAGGATTTTTCAGTTCACTGTCAACTGCAGTGGTGTAGTGGGTGAATTATAACTAAGCACGCGAGAGAATCAGATTGGTTCTCTCTTTTTTAGTTTTAAAATAGTACATAAAATAGCTGACCTTTTTGTAAGGATAGGGTAGAATAATTTTAAAACCCAAAAAGGAGACTGTTATGACAATAAGGCGGAACCGGCAGTTATTAGGAGACGGTTAAGTCTGGCAGACAATCAAGCCGGATTGCGGCCGGAAGTTTCTGAGGTGTTTTGTAATGATAAAACATTTTACTTAATAGAGAGGATATGATGAAAATGACAAAGACGGTTGTTAAATTAGTCCCCCTTTGCATGGATGAACCGCACCCCAAAAGTTAGACGTAAAATCTAACGATTGGGGTGCTATTTTTATGAAATTAAGCTATGAAAGCAAGATTCAAATCTATGAGTTACGACAAATCGGAGAGTCAATTAAATCCTTAT
>NZ_MOWR01000006.1 GCF_001937065.1 Streptococcus sp. 'caviae' | reverse complement strand
TGGTTATCGAAACTTTGACAACTTCAAAAAACGGATTTATCTCGCTTTGAACCTAACAAAAGAGAAGACCAATCTGGTCCTCTCTCGTTGTTCCTTATAAGTCACCCACTACAGTTGACAAGGAGCCCTTATTTTCAACCACTGCGTCAAACAGCTGATCCTGCCGAAATTAAAAGAGTTTGAGACTTCTGTCCCAAACTCGCTGTCTGTATTTCTTATTTTACGGTACGGACACGCATTGTGTTTGTTCCGCCTGAACCGACTGGCACACCAGCAACGATAACAATATTGTCACCAGATTCTACCAAACCTGATTTAAGTGCTGCTTTTTCAGCAATTTCAAACATGTCATCAGTAGATGCAGGTTTCTTAGTCAGGATTGGAATAACACCCCAGTTAATCATCAATGATTTTTGAATTTTTTCATCGAATGTCAAAGCTAAGATGTCAGTATCCGGACGGTATTTAGAGATCAAACGGGCTGTATTGCCGGATTCAGTGATGGTAACAACCAATTTAATATCCATTGATTTAGTTGCATCTTTAACAGCTGAAGCAACCACTTCTGTTTTGTTTGTACGAGGCAGATTATCTGAATTCAAACGGCCGTATTCATTAAGGAGCGTTTGAGCGTTTTTGTCAATTGTTGCCATTGTACGTACTGACTCAACCGGATATTTACCGTTAGCAGATTCTCCGGACAGCATGGTTGCATCTGTACCGTCAATAACCGCATTGAAGACATCAGATACTTCTGAACGTGTTGCACGAGGTTTGTCAGTCATGGTTTCAAGCATGTTTGTTGCTGTGATGACTGCTTTACCAGCCGCATTGACCTTAGTGATAATCATTTTTTGATAAACCGGAACCATTTCAAATGGTACTTCGATACCCATATCACCGCGGGCAATCATGATACCATCTGCAGCTTCGATAATTTCATCGATATTATCAATACCTTGTTGGTTTTCAATCTTAGCAAACAATTTAACATGCTCATTGCCAGTTTCTTTACAGATAGCACGCACTTCATTGACATCTTTAGCAGTGCGGACAAAAGAGATAGCAATAAAGTTAAGACCTTGTTCCAAACCGAAGCGAATATCTGCATTATCGCGTTCAGCAAGTGCAGGGAAAGGAATCTTTGTGTTAGGAATGTTAACACCTTTTTGCTTAGCAATGGTGCCGTCATTTTCAACAACTACTTCAAATTCACGGGTAGCAATGTCTTTAGCTGTTACAGTAAGACCAAGTTTACCATCATCAATCAAAATAGTTTGGCCGACAGCAACGTCATCGTAAATATCAAGACCGCCGGCAACATTTAAAGCAATAACGTCTTTTGTTGATTGGATACCTTGCTTAGTCGCTACGCGAAGTTTATCGCCAGTCTTGTAAGAAAATTCTTTGGAACCATCTTCAAACAATTCTGTACGCATTTCAGGTCCCTTAGTATCAAGAAGGAATCCAACCTTTTGGCGTGCCAATTCTTCGGCACGGCGTACAGTTGCCATACGCTCACCTTGCTCAGCATGGTCACCATGTGAGAAGTTGAAACGAAATACATTAGCTCCTTCAGTGATTAATTCAGCGATTTTGGCAGCTGATGCTTCAACATCAAGCTTTTCATCCCAATAACCATCTTCACCAAATCTTTTACCGCCGCGGATTTCAACAGCTGGACCTAATGTTGCAACAATTTTTACGCGTTTATTCATTTTTTATGAAACTCCCTTATTTTATGTCAATCATTGATTATTATTAAAAACTATGGCGCCGTCTTAGTGAGCTAAATCACGATTCAAGGCCGCAAAGTCAAGGCGTGCTTTGTGCGGATTATTCACAACAATTTCGCCTGCTTCTGTCAAGCTAAAGAGGGCGCCGTCTTCGGCACTTCCAAGAATTGGGTGCTCAACCAGTTTTTCATTCTGAAGACCGACAGCCAGACCGCCTTTGCCAGCTTTCAGCAATTCAACTGCATGGGCTCCCATCCATGAAGCAATGACACGGTCACGAGGAGTCGGTGCTCCACCGCGCAGAATGTGACCGAGGTTGGTCACACGAAGGTCACTGTCATCGCCTGCTTCCTTCATCTTAGCAGCAAAGGCATCACCATGCATAACACCTTCAGCAAGAACGATTAAGTGGTGGTTTTTACCCTTAGTGGCATAACCATCTTTAACTTTAGCCACAACTTCGTGAATATCGTAATCTTCTTCAGGGATAATGATTTGGTCAGCACCGGCTGCAATCCCGGACCAAAGCGCGATATCTCCGGCATTGCGTCCCATAACCTCAACAACAAAGGTACGGCCGTGGCTGAAGGACGTGTCACGAATTTTATCGAGAGCTTCCATGGCAGTGCTGACTGCAGTATCAAAACCGATAGTATAATCAGTTCCGACAATGTCGTTATCAATCGTTCCCGGAAGGCCGATAGCAGGGAAACCATGTTCGGTCAAACGCATAGCGCCGTGGTAAGAACCATCACCGCCGATAACAACGACACCTTCAATCCCATGCTTTTTCAGTTGTTCAATACCTTTTAATTGCCCTTCAAGCTTAGCAAATTCAGGATAACGTGCAGATTGGAGGAAAGTTCCTCCGCGAGAAAGGATATTTGACACACCTTTGGCGTCAAGCGGGAAAATATCACCCTCAACCATACCAGCATAGCCACGATTGATTCCGCAAACTTCCATTCCCTCAGAAATTGCTTTACGAACGACTGCACGAACAGCAGCATTCATACCAGGAGCGTCACCGCCACTGGTTAAAACAGCAATACGTTTCATTTTGCTTGATACTCCTTTATTTAAATTAACGTTATTATTATAGCACAAACCTTGGTAAAATGTTCACTTTCTTTCTTACTTTTTAGCGAAAAAGCGTTTTCAGCGCATAATTTGCCAGTTTTTCTTCCAGCTCCGGACTTTTAGCAACAAAATGACGGCTGCTTTGCAGGGTCTCTTTGCTTTCTGCATAGTGCAGCACAACCGGAATATTGCCGGGATAATCCGCCAAGATGGCAGAAACTTCCTTATCATAGGCATGATTTTGCAGTTTTATCCAAAATTTCTCCGTCAAAGCAGGTTCCAGCTGATGCAAAATCATCTGCAGGCGATGATCCCGCTCTTGAATTTTACCGGTGAAATAATAGATAGTTTTTTCAGCTAGAAGCTGTCTGTATTTTTGATAGACTTCGGGAAAAAGGGTAATATCAAGCTTTTTCTTAGTGTCGGTCACACTGAGAAAAGCCATCTGCTCTCCTTTTGACTTGGTCCGAATGACCTTTATTGCATCAATTTGCGCGAGCAGAGTGACCTCACTTCCTTCAACAAGATCGCTTATGCCCACCAAGTTTTTCGATGACTGCTTAGCAATTTCAACCAAGGGATGAGGGCTGATGCCTGCTCCGATAATGTCCTGTTCCATCTGATATTTTTCGGCATTGGTGTAGTCCTCTTCTTCCAGCCAGCTGTAAGAAGAATCCGCAAACAGGCTTCCCAGCTCATTGACAAAAGTAAAGAGATGTTCTAAATTCACCACAATTTTTTTGCGGTTCTTCTCAAACTGATCAAACAGACCAATTTGAACCAAGGGGCTTATGATTTCAGTCTTCTGATATTTTTCCGGCATTCTGGTTAGAAAGTCTTCTACACTTGAAAAAGGACGGTTTTCAATAATCCAATAGGCAAAATCACGCGCCAATCCCTTGATATTTTTCAGACCTAAGTATATCTGACCCCGACTTATTTTATCAGAATAGGGAATCGTATTGATTGACAAGGCTCCTATTTTAAAATCCGCTTCCAAAGCATTATCGAGGTAGTCACTGCTGGAATAATTTAACATAATATCAAAGAAGACTGCCGGATAGTGTGCCTTAAAATAAGCCATCTGGAAAGCCAGAGCTGAGTAGGCATAGGCATGACTTCTGTTAAAGCCGTAGCCTGCAAACTTAGCCATTCTGGCAAACAAGTCCTTGGCCACCTTAGGATTCCGCTCCAGCTGCTCGGCGCCTGACAAAAAGTCTTTCTCCATCTTTTGCATTTCACGTGCATTCTTTTTGGACATGGCCCGGCGCAATAAGTCGGCCTTGCCCAGTGTGAAACCTGCAAATACCTGAGCAATCTGCATGACTTGCTCCTGATACAGCATAATACCGTACGTTGACTCCAAAATAGGTGCAACTGCAGGGTCAATCAGATCTACTTTTTCCTGACCGTACTTACGCCGAATAAAGTTTTCCGTATAATCGCTGGCACCGGGGCGGTTAAGGCTGGTTGTTGCCACAACTTCTTCAAAACGGGAAGGCTTGATGCGTTTTAACAGGTTGATAGCTCCAGCAGCTTCAAATTGAAAGATGCCTTTAGTATTGCCGGCAGCAAAAAGAGCCAGCGTTTCTTTGTCCTCTAAGTCAATGGATCTGATATCGATAGCCTGACCGTATTCCTTGGCTACTTTTTCCTGCATCTTTTGAACAAAGGTTAGATTTCTGAGGCCTAAAAAGTCCATTTTCAGCAGTCCGTTAGCCTCAACAGCAGGCGCATCATACTGGGTGATCATCATTTCTTCCCCCGCCTTCAAGGGAATGTGGTCGGTTAAGTTATCATCACTCATGACGATTCCGGCGGCATGGATAGAGGTCTGACGAGGCTTGCCTTCTATTTTTCGGGCAATTTCAAACGCCCGCTGATACTCTGCCTTGCTGTTAATAATTTGGCGAAAGGCAATATTTTTTTCATAGACACTGGTCAAAGTATCGCGAAAACTGATTTTTTTAGTGATATTGCTGAGCTCATACTCCGTTGCACCAAAACGCTTAAAGACATCTCGAATAGCCTGTCTGGCTCCAAAGGTTGAAAAGGTAACAATTTGGGCAGAATGGTTTGAACCATAGCGGTCACGGACATAGCGAAGAAACTCACTGCGGTAAATATCGGGCAGATCGATATCAATATCCGGCATGCTGTAGCGCTCTTCATTGAGGAAACGCTCGAAAAGCAGATTGTTTTTCACAGGATCAATGCCGGTAATATCCAGAGCAAAAGCTACCAGACTTCCCGCTGCGGAACCGCGTCCCATACCCATATAATAGTTTTGGGAGCGGCCAAAGCGCAGCAAATCCCAGACAATCAAAAAATAATCATCAAAGCCCATCTTATGAATGACATTCAATTCGGCTGCTAAGCGCTCCTGATAGTTACTGCCTACAAGATTTTTAGACCTTAATCCCTGCTGTGCCAGCTCTTTAAGTTCCTCAACAGCCGGCTTATGGCGATTAAAACGCGGCAGTTTCAAGTCAGTATCAAATTGATAAGAAACAGAAGTTACAAGCTTTTCTAAATTCAGAAGACTCTCCGGAAAGCGTTCTGCAAAAACAGCTTCCATCTCTTTCTCAGACAATAAATATTGATTTTTTGCGATCGGCTCCACTTCCTTTAAAGGAAGGTTATCCCTGATAGCATGCAGAATCTGCAGCGTTTCTGTTTCAGCATTTTCATAATAGCGTACAGTATAAAGAGGCAGAAGTCTGTGTGTAAAAATCAGCTGCGGCGTATCCGGCCTGACACCAATATAGAAAGAGGCTGGCACGTCAATGTTCTCAATTCCTTCAAAATATGGAACAACAGCAGCAACACCCTCCATAAATTCTTCTATATCAGAAAACAGATGGTGATCCGTCATTTTTGCTGTCGAAATTTTAAGCAGGTTCTGATAGCCCGCTGTATTTTGAGCAATAAAACACATCCTTACCTGTTCATCAGACAGCACTAAATCCATCTCGAGTCCCAGCACCGGCACCAAATTTTCCTGCTGTGCCATTTTGATAAAATGAAAGGCAGCATAGAGATTGTCCCTGTCCATAATACCAATGTGCGAGTACCCCAGCTCCTTGGCTTTTCTGACATAAGACTTTAAGTCAATCAAACTATCCATAAAACTATAAACGGTTTTGGTATCTAACTGTGCAAACATGGCCTTCTCCTTAAAATCCTCTTGTCTTCTATTATACTATAAATAGCCAGAATTCTCTTCTCCTTCTTTCATGGCGTGCTGGGCTAAAGGAACTTAAGACTTGGATTTTAGTGGCGGTCACAGCCTCCTTAAAGAAGCTGACCGGCTGAAAATCTTGCTTTTTGAGCGTTGCTGCACACCTGCGAATTAACCTCTTGACATTATTTTTTTATAATTGTATTATATATATATAACACAATTACACATTTAGAAGGGAGAAAAGATGGCTTGGAAATTTGATGAAAAATCGCCTATCTATCTTCAGATTGCTAATCATATTAAAATGCAGATTATCAGTCAGGAAATAAAGCCCGGTCAGCAGCTGCCCACCGTCAGAGACTTAGCCGAAGAAGCCGGTGTTAACCCTAATACCATGCAGCGTGCTTTTACATCGCTGGAACAGGAAAATATGGTTTTTTCGGTCAGAACTTCTGGACGTTTTGTCACAGAAGATTTACAGCTGATTGAAGAGGAACGGCATAAACTGGCACAGACAGAGCTTAGAAGCTTTATTGACAAGATGACCAAATTTGGTTTTAGTAAAGATAATCTAGTAACAGTATTGGATCAATATATTAAAGGAGAGTCGCAATGACAGAACAACTGCCCCTGCTGCAACTGCATCACATTACCAAAAAATTCGGGAAGAAAACTGCCCTTGATGATATTTCTTTCAAGCTGCCAAAAGGAAAAATTATTGGCTTGCTGGGACCAAACGGAAGCGGCAAAACAACACTGATTAAACTGGCCAACGGACTTTTGCAGCCAACTGCTGGCGAAATCGTGATTAACGGTCTGAGACCCTGTCCCGAGACAAAATCAACAATCTCTTATCTTCCGGATACGAGCTATCTCGATGATAAAATGCGGGTCAGAGATATTTTGCAGCTGTTTGAGGACTTTTACAGTGACTTTGACAGGCAAAAAGCTGAGCAGCTGCTGGAAGATTTAGCCATCGGTCAGGATGAAAAATTAAAAAATCTCTCTAAGGGAAACAAAGAAAAGGTACAGCTGATTCTTGTTATGAGCCGCAAAGCACAGCTTTATATTCTGGATGAACCCATCGGTGGTGTTGACCCCGCTGCCCGTGAATATATCTTAAGGACAATCGTTAATAATTACTCAGAAGATGCTTCTGTTCTCATCTCAACACATTTGATTGCTGATGTTGAGCAAATTTTGGATGAAGTCATTTTTATCAATCAAGGAAAGATTGTTTTACAGGAAACTGTTGATGATTTACGTGAGCAATACGCGCAGTCCATCGATCAAATCTTTAGAGAACGGTTCAGAGCTTAGGAGGATACCATGTTTGGAAAATTATTGAAATATGAATTTAAATCAGTCGGAGCTTGGTTTTTCGGCTTATATGGATTAGCTATTTTTATTTCCTTAGGCCTGGGACTTTGGTTCCATCATAATATTGGACTTAACAAGGAGACTGTTGTTAATTCAAACACGCAGGATATTCTGCTCTTTGCTTTATCAAGTGCACTGGCAGCTGTCTTTATTGCTATTTTGATTGCCACCCTATTAATTATCATTCGCTGCTTTTATAATAATATTTTCGGCAGAGAAGGCTATTTGACCCTGACTTTGCCGGTGTCAACCCATAAAACGATTTTGGCTAAATTGCTGACTGCTTTTATTTGGAACGTCTGCAGCGCCATGGTTTTCATTATCAGTGTCTCCTTATTAGTCCTTCCGTCTCTTCATCGAGTACGGCCTTCTTATCTGTCAGACCTGATGAATTCCATTAAGGATGGCTTTTTCTCCTTAAAAATCATCTTGGTTGCTCTTCTTTTAATCGTAGTCATTTTTACCAGTATTTTAGAAATTTACTTTTCCATTTCTTTAGGGCAGCTGTTTCAGGATTACCGTGGTTTGCTTGCTTTTACCTTTTATTTTGTTATCAATCTTACCCGCAGTTTTTTAGCCTATCTCGCAGCTGGTGCCGGAGACGGTCTGGAGTTTCTGGTCTTAAGCAATAATTATTCAGACCATTATAATCTGATTTTAAATATTATTGTTACCGCCATCTACGGTATTATTTTCTATTTTGGAACACACTACATCATCAAAAACAAATTGAATATCCAATAAAGACAAACTGCATTTGTAAATTGTCTGGAACAAACCTAAAGGAGACTGGAACAACCAGTCTCCTTTTAGTTATTAGTTTAATCCATTTTGAGATTTGTTTTTCAAGAGATCATTTTCAAAATACAATTGAATAGCTGCTGACTCAGATTTTGTCTCTAAGCCGCTGGTCCAGACGGCCTGGATTTCTGACTTATCCGATGATACGGACTGAGAGAGAACATCAGGCTCGCCCAGCTGTTCGATGATTTGCTTGTAGCTGGCATTGGTCTGCAATTTTTGAAAATCGGACATCGAGATTTTTGCCTTGCGCTTAAAGGAAAAGTTGGTAATGGAACGTGCTACCGTGCTGTTCTGATAAAGATGAACGACGATTGCTGCACCATCTTTTTCCCAAGTATAGCTGTCCAAGGTAACATCCCCTGCCGGCTTTTTCTCATGTTTAACAGGCTCACCCAGCAGCTCTTTTAAGGCTTCCAGATTTGTCCCGCCTGTAAAAGCAGTCCGGTCATCGGAAACCTTGATCTTATTAAAGCTTAAACGAAAGTCTGCGTTCTCTGTTTTCATCAACGATGCCTGATCAGAAGGTTTCGCATTCTTTGGCTGAGACTCCTTAGTCTGACAGCCCAGCAGCAAAAGACAGCATATACCTGCCGCTCCTGCCTGCAGCAGTTTCCCTAAACATTTCATAATAGCCCAACTTTCCCTTTAACTAAAAAAACGCCTAGGCGTTTTCGTTTATGGAGCCGGTGGGAGTCGAACCCACGTCCAAACACCTGCCAACTTATTTGTCTACAACCATAGGCTATGTCTTGATTTAACTAAAGAACGATACATAGCTCAAATCTTTCCTCAGCGAGTCTGTTGTTCTCTTTTTAACCAGCCAGACAATGGTTAAACGTAGCTTGCTAATCATGAGACTTCCGCCGAAACACAAGCAATCTCGTGGAAGTCACGCAGGCTGGTTTTTAGGCAGCTACTGCGTAAGAATTTGTATTTTTTGCAGTTATATTTAACTGGCATTTTTACATCTGCCGATGAGTCGCAAAATAAGCCGCACAATGCCTGTCGAATCCGTAACGACCCCAAAGCATTATTCTGTGAAAATAGTATAGCAAAATACAGAAAAAATAGCAAAAAAATACCCTGATATGTTATCATAATAGTATGAAAATGAAATTAAGCAGACGCTACCTGATGCTCCAAAAGACTATCCAGATTTTAGGAATTTTAGCCTTAATTGCTTCTGTCATTCTAGTCATCTGGTTCTATAAATTAGGCATTTTAAATGACAGCAATGCCTTAAAAGATTTGGTTCACCGTCACAAGGTACTGGGGCCTTTAATTTTTATACTCGTTCAGATTTTCCAAATCGTTTTTCCTGTCATTCCGGGCGGCGTTACTACTGTTGCCGGATTCCTGATTTTCGATGTCTGGCTTGGTTTCATTTTAAACTATATTGGTATTATTATTGGCAGCGTCATGCTTTTTCTTCTGGTCAAGTGGTTCGGCCGAAAGTTTATTCTGCTGTTTATGAAAAGGGAAACCTTCTATAAGTACGAAGCCAAATTAGAAAGCGATACTTACGAAAAACTCTTTATTTTTTGTATGCTGTCTCCAATTTCACCGGCCGACGTTATGGTGATGATTACCGGTTTGACTGATATGACCCTCAAACGATTTACAACGATTATTATGATTGCCAAACCTTTATCCATCATTTCATACAGCTATTTTTGGATTTATGGCAGCAAACTCCTGGAACACCTTTTTAACTAAACAAAAAGTTCTGTATTCCCTTGTAGCTAAGTGCTACTCTAAGGGGTACAGAACTTTTTTTGCTGCCTTATCCACCTTGAGGGAATCGAACCCCCATCTCAAGAACCGGAATCTTACGTGATATCCATTACACTAAAGGTGGACAACACTGATAATTATACCATAGTTTTGTCGATTTGGCTGCATATTTGACAAAATTATTTTAGGGATAACTGCCAATGTTTTTAATCCAGCTCCAAGCCACCTGTATAGAGACGATAATAGGTGCCTCTTTGCTTCATCAATTCGTCATGATTGCCGCGTTCAATAATACGTCCGTGATCCATAACCATAATAACATCGGAATTCACAATGGTTGACAGGCGGTGAGCAATGACAAAGACGGTGCGTCCTTCCATCAATTTATCCATGCCGTCCTGCACCATTCTCTCTGTCCTTGAATCAATTGAGGATGTTGCTTCATCAAGAATCAACACTGGTGCATTGGCCAAGGCTGCGCGGGCAATGGCAATTAACTGACGCTGGCCGTTGGAAAGTCCGGCACCGTCACCAGTTAACATGGTATCATAGCCCTGATCCAAGTGCTGTACAAAAGAATCAACGTTGGCAATGCGTGCTGCTTCAAGGATTTCTTCGCGGCTGGCATTTTCGCGTCCATAAGCAATATTTTCAGCAATGGTGCCTGTAAACAAGTGCGTGTCCTGCAAAACAATACCGAGCGATTTGCGGAGGGCTTTTTTATCAATTAACTGAATATCAATACCGTCGTAAGTAATGGAACCCGACTGAATATCGTAGAAACGGTTGATCAGGTTGGTAATAGTTGTCTTTCCGGCACCGGTTGCTCCAACAAAGGCCACTTTTTGACCCTTGTCGGCATAAAGATTAATGTCGTGAAGAATCTGATTTTTGCCATCATATGAAAAATCAACCTGATTGAAAACAACATTTCCGACTAATTTGACCAGCTCGGCATCTCCATTAGAGCGAGGATGCTTCCAAGCCCAAAGATTAGTCGCTTTTGGCGTCTCAACCATTTGACCGTCAATGATTTCGTAATTAACCAGAGTGACTTTTCCTTCGTTGACTTCTGGCTGTTCATCCAGAAGATCAAAGATACGATCGGCACCTGCCAGAGCCATCAAAACAAAGTTTAATTGCTGGGAAACCTGAGCAATCGGTCCGGTAAATGACCGGTTTAACTGCAGGAAGGCCATGAGACCGCCGATTGTCAAGCCGCCTACACCGCCAATAGTAAAACTTCCGCCGACAATGGCTGTTAAAACAAAAGAGACATTGCCCAAATTACCAAGAATGGGCATCAAAACATTAGCATAGCCGTTAGCTCGGTAGGAAGATAAAAACAGCTGTTCATTGATTTCATTAAAGGCTTCAATGCTTTCTTCTTCATGAACAAAGGCCTTAACCACCTTTTGCCCGGCCATCATCTCTTCAATAAAGCCATTTTCAATTCCTAGATTTTTTTGCTGTTCGCCAAAATAGCGTCCTGATCGAGCTGATACCGTCTTAATAACAGCAACCATGACAGCCAGCATCACCACTACTACCAAGAAAAGCAAGGGACTGACACGAAGCATGGAAACAATCACTCCCAAAATGGTAAAAGCTGAAGATAAAAGCTGAGGAATGGACTGCTCGATAGCCTGACGCAGGGTATCAATATCATTGGTGTACACTGACATAATGTCCCCGTGCTGGTGCGTATCAAAATATTTGACCGGCAGAGTTTGCATACGGGCAAATAATTGGTCGCGCAGCGAACGGAGAGTATCCTGCGATACGGTTGCCATAATCAAAGAAAAACTATAGTTGGCAATAACACCGACAATACAGAAGGCTCCAACACCAGTCAAAAAGTGCAAGAGAGGCATGAAATCATGGCTGCCGCTCTTAACCATCGGTGTGATGTAATCATCAACCAGAGACTGGATAGATGCTGTTAAATTAACAGTCGCCAAAGAAGCAATGATGATCAAAACAAAGGAAATAATCAGCTGAAGCTTATATTCTCTCCACATGAAGGCTAAAAGACGTCCGATAGAGGCCCAGTTATTTTTTTTCCTAAATCCCTTATTTGTCATCTTCTTCACCTCCCTTTCCTTGTGTTTGTGTTTCATACACTTCACGGTAAATAGCGTTTGACATCAGCAAGTCTTCATGGCTTCCAATAGCATCTACCTTACCATCATTTAGGACAACAATGCGATCAGCATCCTGAATAGATGAAATACGCTGGCCAATGATAATCTTCGTCGTATCCTTTAAACTAGCTGCCAAACCTTGCCTGATTAAAGCGTCTGTCTTGGTATCGACCGCCGATGTCGAATCATCCAAAATTAAAATTTTAGGATTCATCAAGAGAGCGCGGGCAATACATAGACGCTGCCGCTGTCCGCCCGATACATTAGCACCGCCACGCTCAATCATGGTATCATAGCCGTCCTTAAAGGTAGAAATAAATTCGTCGGCTTGGGCAATTTTACAGGCAGCAATGATTTCTTCATCGGTAGCCTCTTTGTTCCCCCAGCGCATATTCTCTTTGATCGTTCCTGAGAATAAGACATTGGTTTGCAGCACCATGGACACTTGTTTGCGAAGATGATCCAAATCGTATTCGCGGACATCCACTCCGCCTACTTTAACAGCTCCTGATTCAACATCATATAAACGGGCAATCAGCTGTACCAGACTTGATTTCCCAGAACCCGTACCGCCAAGAATACCAATAACCTCACCCGAGCCAATGGTAAAATTGATGTCGCTTAGGACATGGGTCTTGTCTCCGTCTTCATCCGTATAGGAGAAATTAACATGATCAAAGACAATGGAGCCATCTTTTACTTCCGTCTGACCGTTTTCTGGGGAAATGATTGTCGCATCTGCGGTCAGAACCTGATTAATACGCTCCACAGACGCCGTTGAAATAGACAAGAGCACAAAAATCATGGTAAACATCATGAGGGACATCAAGATGGTCATGGTATAGGTGAACATGGCTGTTAAATCACCTGTTGTCAATTCGTTAGAAACAATCAAGTGAGCGCCTAACCAGGAAATCATCAAGAAGGAAGTATACATTGACAGCATCATAGCAGGGTTATTGAGGGTAACCAAACGAATAGCTTTCATAAACATATTGTAAATCATGCGGGAAGCCTTTTTAAATTTGACGGTCTCTTCTTCCTCTTTAACATAGGATTTGACCACACGCATATTCGTGATATTTTCCTGCACACTGTTATTTAAATGGTCGTATTCTTTGAAGACCTTTTTAAAGATTGGAAATACCGTACGCATGACCAAGGTTAAAACCAGAGCAAGGAAAATCGCCACATAAACAAAGATCATGGCCATTTTAGCATTAATCAAAAAAGTTGCACAAATGGCAAAAATCAAATTCAAGGGCGCACGGACACAGACACGGATAATCATTTGGTATGAATTCTGAATATTGGTAACATCAGTCATCATCCGCGTAACCAAGCCGCCGGCCGAAAACTGATCGATATTTTCAAATGAAAATGTCTGCACCTTGCTAAACAAGGCCTTGCGCAGATTTTTAGCAAAACCGGCAGATGCTTTGGCTCCATATTTGGCAGACTGAATTCCGCAAAATAAAGACAAAAAAGCGCAGAGCAGCATCAAAGAGCCAAACTTAAGAATATTGCCCATATTTGATGCTTTAACGCCGTCATTGAGCAGATAGGCCATGACAAAAGGGATAGAAATTTCAAAAATAACTTCAAAGGCCATAAAGGCGGAAGCTAAAATTGAAGGCTTTTTATAATCCTTAATCTCAGCAATAAGAGATTTAAACATACATCCTCCTCTAATGAAAAGATTTAGTCTATAGCAGGAAGCTAAACAACTTAAATTAAACAGAAAAACAAACCCATTCCCCATCTATTTCAGATAAACCATCAGTCAAACAGGAATGAATCAGTATCTTACCTGATAAAAGCATAAAAGCAACCCCTGATCAAATGACCTAGGGGTTGACGCATTTTTTCGTTTTTTACAACTCAATATCACCAAACAAGTCAGCCATTGAGAATCCGGTTTGTGTTTCTGGAAGCTCATAGTCTTGTTTTTCCTGACGTTTTGGACGGCGAGGACGTGACTGACGTTTTTCTCCGCTGTTTTCATCCTGAGCCGGACGCTCTTCAAGAGCTTTGATGGAGAGCGATACACGTTCATCAGCTGTATTAACATCAAGAACTTTGACCGTTACATCTTGACCGACTGAAAGAACATCTTTTGGATTTTCAACACGTTTGTGTGAAATTTGTGAAATGTGAACCAAACCATCAATACCCGGAAGAACTTCAACAAAAGCACCGAAGTCTGTCAAACGTTTTACCTTGCCTTCGATAACATCGCCGGCAGCAAGTTTTTGTTCAACACCATCCCATGGTCCGGGAGTAGTCGCCTTAAGAGAAAGTGACACACGGCCTGCTTCTTCATCGATGGCAAGAACTTTAACCTGAATTTCTTCACCAACTGTTACAACTGATTTTGGTGATACATTGCGTTCATGTGATAATTCAGTAACGTGTACCAAACCGTCAACTCCGCCAAGGTCAATGAAAGCACCAAAGCTTGTCAAGCGAGCAACAGTACCGGTAACAATATCGCCAACAGCAAGTTTTGAGAAGACTTCTTTACGAGCTTCTTCTGCTGCTGCCTCAACAACATCACGGCGTGAAAGGATGAAGCGATTTTCTGCAGGATCAACCTCTTTGATCTTAGCTTCAAACTCTTGACCGACAAATTTTTCTGTATTGCGTACGAAACGCGTATCAATCATTGATGCTGGAATAAAACCGCGCAATCCTTCAAACTCAACTGAAAGTCCGCCTTTAACAGCACGAGTTCCCTTGACAGTCACAACTTCGCCTTCGCGGCCAACAAGTTTATCCCAAGCTTTGCGAGCTTCTAGGCGTTTTTTAGAGACAAGGAAAGTCACTGTATCTGTATCTTTTCCGACAACCTGACGAAGAACAAGCACTTCAACTTTATCGCCTGCTTTCACTAAATCGTTAATATCAGCATTGCGATCATTAGTCAGTTCACGAAGTGTCAATACAGCTTCAACACCTGTTCCATCAATAACAAGGTTTGCTTGTTCACCATCTACAGTTAAAACTTCTGCAGTAACAACATCACCTGGATTTACTTCACTAACACTGTTGAGCAAATCTTCAAATTCATTCATTCTAAAAAAACCTCCGACAAGAAATAAGATATCTTATCTCTTGATAACAATATATTTTCACAAGGTAACCCGCAAGGACAAACAACAAGGCGCATATCTCTGACGGCCTTAGACTTGGTCTAATACCTCTGACTGGGGTAGCTGGATTCGAACCAGCGCATGAGGGAGTCAAAGTCCCTTGCCTTACCGCTTGGCTATACCCCAAGGATTGATGGTTAAGATAACAATAGTGCAATTGAACACGAGCTAAGCGCTGGGTCAAAAAGATAAGCCGATTAGAAAATCAGGATTTTCTATCGCCTTCCTATTTTGACTGGGCGCTTTACGCTCTTTGTATCTTAACAATGGAAGGGGAGGGATTCGAACCCCCGAACCCGAAGGAGCGGATTTACAGTCCGCCGCGTTTAGCCTCTTCGCTACCCTTCCAGTGACAACTAAAGATTAGTTTATCATAATCTCATGTCAAAATCAAGCCCTTTCTTAGTTTAGTTATTCAAATTATAGGCCTCAATAACAGCTTCTACAGCGGCTTCTAAATTTTTATGAAAATCTACAACGTCACCATTTTTAACAGCTGCATACTTTTCATCAATTTCAGCGATTTGCCCGATAACTTTTTTGCCGATTGTCAGCTGATAGCCTGACAGCTGGGCGCCGTTCACTTCAACCTGAGCATCACTGATTTGGATTTCGATTTTCTTATCTTTTTTACGCATAATTTACCTCTCAAATATTTTACACAAAAAAAGAAAAGCTTGCAAGAGCAAGCAAATTTTTCTTTTTAGTCATTGACCTTGTAAATCCATCCTTCCGGCGCTTCAACATCGCCGAACTGAATACCTGTCAATTCATCATAAAGTTTACGCGTCACAGGTCCTACTTCTGTTTCACTGTAGAAAACATGGAAATCATCGCCGTGCTGAACACCGCCGATTGGTGAGATAACAGCTGCTGTACCGCAGGCACCGGCTTCAACAAATTTATCCAAGTCATCAATTCTGACATCACCTTCAATAGCTTTCATACCGAAGCGTTCCTTAGCCAGATAAAGAAGGGAATATTTAGTGATTGATGGCAGGATAGACGGGCTGAGTGGGGTGATAAATTCATTATCTTTTGTAATACCAAAGAAGTTTGCTGAGCCCACTTCTTCAATTTTAGTATGAGTGGCTGGATCAAGGTAGATAACATCTGAGAATTTGTGATCCTGAGCAACCTTGCCCGGCAAGAGACTGGCTGCGTAGTTCCCGCCAACCTTGGCTGCACCCGTTCCATGAGGAGCTGCACGGTCGTAATCATCCTGAATCAAGAAATTAGTCGGTGCTAAACCGCCCTTGAAATAGTTGCCAACCGGCATTGCAAAAACTGTAAAAATGTATTCATTTGCCGGATGAACACCGATAACATCACCTACACCAATCAGCAATGGACGCAGATAAAGTGTGGCCCCTGTACCATATGGCGGTACATAGTCATCATTAGCGCGAACTACCTGCTTAACAGCGTCAACAAATTTATCAGTTGGTACCTGAGGCATTAAGAGGCGGTCTGCTGTCCGCTGCAAACGCTCAGCATTCATATTAGGACGGAACAATTGTACAGAACCGTCTTTGGTGCGATAGGCTTTGAGTCCTTCGAAGGCTTGCTGGCCATAGTGAAGAGCCGGTGAGCTCTCTGAAATATGAAGAGTGGCATCTTCTGTCAGCTTACCTTCGTCCCACTTGCCATCTTTATAATAAGAGATGTAACGAAATGGAAGTTTGTGATATTCAAATCCAAGGTTTTCCCAGTCTAAATCTACTGTCATATTAAAATCCTCTTTCTTCCTTTTTTCTTTTTCTATTGTACGCTTTTCCTTAAAATTTTCAAGTGTTTTTTCGTAAAATTCTGAAAATTTCTTTTAAAAACAGAAGAGAGGCTGCTTAGCTCTCTTCTTGGATAATTATTAACATTCTGCTTAACCAAGTGTAAAACAGTTAGTTCTTGCTGCTTGATTAAATAATCCCGTCTTAAAACTTATTTTATTCTGGCAGAAAGGACACCTTCATCTGAAATCGTATCTGAAATGAAGCTGCCGTTGCTGGTGCGTTCAGACAGAGACAGCTCAGCCAGATTAACGTCATAGGCCGCCAAAGTCTGGGATTTAACCTCGAGAATTTCTTTTTGTCCGCTGCTAGGATCTGCTGTTGTAAACAGGTCCAGCTCTTCGGCTTCTGCTTCTGAGAACACCGGTCCGGCCGCAAAGACACGATGCGGCTTACTCTTAAGTTCACGCAGCACCTGCAGACCTCTTTTAGCCCGGCTGGTAACCGGAATAAGACTGATGGCCATCCTTTTTAAGCTGCCTCGCTGGGTCAGGATATAAATGCTGTCCGTATTAGCGATAAAGGCACTGGCCAAATAATCGCCATCTTTGAGATTAACGGCCTTGACACCTGCGGCTTTAGGCCCTACAATTGGTACTTCTTCAATGTTGAAGCGCAGAGCGTAGCCCTTGCCGGTAACCAGCATGACATCATCTAGCGTGATTGGAGAGACGGCAGCAATCCGGTCATCTTCACTCTTTAATTTGGCGTACTTGACTGATTTTGTTTTATAGCTGCGCCACGGCGCCAAATCCTTGCGTTCGAAACGCTTGATTTGCCCCAGACGGGTAGCAGCATAGTAAGTCCCTTCTTCGAAATGATCGACTAAGTCAACGTAGAGAATCTCTTCATCCGTCGCAAAATTAGTAACAGTCTGACTGAGATGTTCGCCGATTTCCTTCCAGCGAATATCAGCCAGTTCATGAACAGGCCGATAGATGACATTGCCCAAGTTAGTGAACAAAAGCAAATTTTGAGTTGTCTTAGCATTCCTAATAAAGACGGCTTCGTCATCGTCGCGTTTGCCTAACTCTTCAACTGTTGAAGCATTGAAAGAACGCGGACTGGTGCGCTTGATATAGCCGCCGCGAGTAACACTGATAAAGGTTTCTTCCTCAACGATAAGACTGGCTGTATCAATTTCAATAGCCTGTGCCTTATCCTGCAGTTCTGTCAAACGCGGGCTGGCAAATTTCTTTTTAACCTCACGCAGCTCACGCTTCATGACATTGTACATGGTGCGTTCATCACCGATGATAGCAGATAAGGTGGTGATTTGTTCACGCAGTGCTGCATCTTCTTCTTCCAAGGTAACAATATCGGTATTGGTTAAGCGGTAAAGCTGCAGGGTGACAATGGCTTCGGCCTGCTCCTCGGTAAAATCGTAACTGACTTTGAGGTTTTCCTTGGCATCAGCCTTATTCTCAGATGCACGGATAAGAGCAATAACCTCATCCAAGATAGACAGGACCCTGATAAGTCCCTCAACGATGTGCAGGCGCTTTTCCGCCTTTTCCTTGTCAAATTTAGACCGCGCCACAATAATATTTTTACGGTGAGCGATGTAGCTGGACAGCATTGGAACAATACCGACCTGACGCGGTGTATAGTTGTCAATAGCCACCATGTTAAAGCTGTAATTGATCTGCAAATCCGTATATTTGAAGAGGTAATTCAAAATGGTCTCTTCATCGGCATCTTTTTTGAGCTCAATGGCAATCCGCAGACCGTCACGGTCAGACTCATCGCGCACTTCGGCAATGCCGGGAACCTTATTGTTGATGCGGACATCGTCAATCTTTTTGACCAGAACAGCCTTGTTAACCTCATAAGGGATTTCCGTTACAACAATCTGTTTTTTACCGCCCTTGAGGCTCTCGACCTCCGTCCGCGAGCGGACAGCTACACGTCCTTTGCCGGTTTCGTAAGCTTTGCGGATTTCGTCTTTGCCCTGAATGATAGCTCCTGTCGGAAAATCCGGCCCGGGCAGGAATTCCATGAGCTTATCCAGTTTGGCCTTGGGATGGTCAATCATGTAGACGACAGCATCAATAACCTCAGCTAAATTATGCGGCGGAATATCTGTCGCATAACCCGCTGAAATGCCTGTTGCTCCATTGACGAGGAGATTGGGAAAAGCCGCCGGCAGTACGGTCGGTTCTTTCTCGGTATCGTCAAAGTTCCAGGCCCACGGCACGGTGTTTTTGTCAATATCCTGAAGCAGATAACCTGCAATTTCAGACAGACGGGCCTCGGTATAACGCATGGCAGCGGCCGGATCGCCGTCCATGGAACCGTTGTTGCCGTGCATTTCAATCAGAGTCTCACGGTTTTTCCAGTCCTGGCTCATCCGCACCATAGCATCGTAAATCGAGCTGTCGCCATGCGGGTGAAAGTTACCCATGACATTACCGACAGACTTGGCAGACTTACGAAAGCCCTTATCATGCGTATTGCCATCTTTATTCATGGAATACAGAATACGGCGCTGAACAGGCTTCAGCCCATCACGAATATCAGGCAGCGCCCGTTCCTGAATGATGTATTTGGAGTAGCGGCCAAAGCGCTCTCCCATGATGTCCTCGAGGGACATGTTTTGAATATTAGACATAATCGTTGTCCTTACAAAATTTTTAAGTTTTCTTTTTAATAATTGCTTTGGGTGATGCGGACGCCAGCAAACCTATGGTTTCATGGCTAAAAATGGAGCCCAAAGTCTCCACTTTTATTTTCCCTCCTACGACGCTCGAAAATGAAATCGATGATATTTCCTTTTCAAGCTGGTATAGGTATTGATGATTCGATAAAATTACGACGGTCAATTTAAAAAATCGATCATATTTTTTGAATTGACCTAGTGAGGGGCTTAGCAACAGGCCATAGTCTGTTGCGTTTTGAAAATAGATGCTTTAGCATCATTTTCAAATAGCCAATCAAAACACCGTACTCTCTTCCAAAGTAAACTTGACATTATCCTCGATCCACTTGCGGCGGGGTTCGACCTTGTCGCCCATGAGAACGGAGACGCGGCGTTCGGCACGCGCCAAATCTTCAATGGTGACGCGGATAAGGGTGCGGCTGTCCGGGTTCATGGTGGTTTCCCAGAGCTGGTCGGCATTCATTTCACCCAGACCTTTGTAGCGCTGGAGGACAGCGCCCTTGCCGAATTTCCTGCGCAGGTCTTCCAGCTCTTGGTCAGTCCACGCGTATTCTACTACTTCTTTAGCGCCCCTGCCTTTAGACATCTTGTAGAGCGGCGGCAGAGCAATATAGACATGGCCCGTTTCAACCAAAGGCCGCATATAGCGGTAAAAGAAGGTTAAAAGCAAGGTTTGGATATGGGCACCGTCTGTATCAGCATCGGTCATAATAATGATTTTATCATAATTGGAATCTTCAACCTTGAAATCTGCCCCGACGCCGGCACCAATGGTATAAATCATGGTGTTGATTTCTTCATTCTTGATAATATCTGCCATCTTGGCTTTGGCGGTATTGAGCACTTTCCCGCGCAGAGGCAAAATAGCCTGAAACTTCCGATCCCGTCCTTGTTTGGCTGACCCGCCGGCAGAATCCCCTTCGACCAGATACAGTTCATTTTTCTTGGGATTCTTGGACTGAGCAGGAGTTAATTTCCCTGACAGCAGCCCCTTGTCTTTTTTATTTTTCTTGCCATTGCGGCTTTCATCTCTGGCTTTGCGGGCAGCTTCTCTGGCATCTCTGGCCTTAATGGCCTTACGGACAAGATTGGAAGCCAGCTCGCCATTTTCCATGAGGAAGAAGGTCAGCTTATCAGAAACCAAGCTGTCAACAATGGGACGAGCCAAAGGACTGCCTAATTTGTCCTTGGTCTGTCCTTCAAACTGCAGATGCTCTTCCGGAACCAAAATGGACAGAACCGCAGACAGGCCTTCACGGTAGTCAGAACCTTCTAAGTTTTTATCTTTTTCTTTCAGTAGACCGGTCTTTCTGGCGTAATCATTCATGGCCTTGGTAATGGCAGATTTCAAGCCCGTTTCATGAGTCCCCCCGTCCTTGGTCCGGACGTTATTGACAAAAGAAAGGATGTTATCTGAAAAACCATCATTATACTGCAGAGCAACTTCTACCTGAAAATCGGACTCTTCGCCCTCAAAGTAAATGACCGGTGTCAGTGTTTCCTTGTCTTCATTGAGATACTCAACAAAGTCCTGAACACCATTTTCATAATGAAACTCCGCATGCAGGGCTTCTTCCGGCCGCTCGTCGGTCAATGTCAGCGTCACATTTTTGAGCAGGAAAGCCGATTCATTAAGACGCTCGGCAATCGTATTATAAATAAAATCAGTCGTTGAAAAGATGCCTGCATCCGGCATAAAGGTGACTTTGGTGCCGCTTTTAGATTTTGGCGCTGTTCCAATCTTTTTCAAGGTTGTTGCCGGTTTGCCGCCGTTTTCAAAACGCTGCTTATAGACAGCACCGTCACGTGTAATTTCAACTTCTAACCAGCTAGATAAGGCATTAACAACTGATGAGCCGACACCGTGCAGACCGCCGGATGTCTTGTAGCCGCCCTGACCAAATTTACCGCCCGCATGGAGGACTGTAAAAATGACTTCCACGGTAGGAATTCCCATGGCATGCATTCCTGTCGGCATCCCGCGGCCGCTGTCAGCAACTGACAGCGAACCATCTTTATTAATAGTCACATCAATACGCTCACCAAACCCTGACAAGGCTTCATCGACTGCATTGTCAACAATTTCCCATACCAAGTGGTGCAAGCCCGTACCGTCGGTTGAGCCGATGTACATTCCCGGCCGCTTACGGACAGCATCTAACCCTTCTAATACCTGAATGGCATCATCATTGTAATTAGTGATTGTAATTTCTTTTTTAGCCAAAACTGACCTCCGATTATTTCATCTTTTTTATCTTACAAGTTTTTTGGAAATTTTGCAAAGTTATTTTTGAAAATCAAGAGATTTTCCCTAAATGATTTGATATAATATTTCTATGAAAGTCATTATTTTTTTAATTATTGCCTACTTACTGGGCTCGATTCCTACCGGACTGTGGATTGGCAAGTATTTTTATGGAAAAAATCTAAGAGACTACGGCAGCGGCAATATGGGAACAACCAATACTTTTCGTGTTCTTGGTCCCAAGGCGGGTTCTGTAACCTTTATCATTGATATGCTAAAGGGAACTCTGGCTACGGTGCTGCCAATGATTTTTGGGGTCAGCAGTGTAACCCCGCTGCTCTTTGGCTTTTTTGCCATCTTGGGACACACCTTTCCCATCTTTGCCGGATTTAAGGGCGGCAAGGCCGTGGCAACCAGCGCAGGAATTCTGCTCGGCTTAGCACCGCTGTTTCTTCTTTACCTCTTAATTATTTTTACCGTTGTTCTCTATTTATCCAGCATGATTTCTCTGGCCAGTGTCACAGCAGCAAGCGCGGCTATCATCAGCGCCTTAATTTTCCCAGCCTTTCATTTTCTCATACCGTTTTATGACTGGCTCTTCACCGGAATTATTATTCTGATTGCAGGAATTATCATTGTCCGTCACAAGGATAACATGATCCGAATCAAAGAAAAAAATGAAAATTTAGTCCCCTGGGGCTTAAATCTGACCCATCAAAAAAAGAAGGCTGAGTGACCTTCTTTTTTTATTCTGCCAAATACGCTAGACTGCAGACTACCGTATGCTTCCTATTTACCATAAGTCCTGCGGCTAATGCTGTACAGGCCATATCCCATTAAGGAAATACCTGCTAAAAGAGCAAAGACTGATTCTTGACCGTCAGTCTGCGGCAGACGCTTGCTGAGCCGATAAGAACCATTCTGATAAGAATAGGCAGGATGAGAAACAGCTGCTTTTTGGTTTCTTTCGTACCGGACAGCCAGTTTTACGGGCTTATTAGTGCGTAAAAGAGCGGCCGGAACAGCAGGAGTTTCTTTTTCCGGCAAATTAGAATGAGACTGCGCAGCTGGCTGATTTGGATAACTCTTTGAATTTTGAGGAGAAGTTCCTGCAAGTATTTCATCTAAATCTGTAAAACCATCGCCATCGCTGTCTTTTGCTGAAGAGATAGAAATAACACGAGAATTAGGATTGATGACCGCATACTGTGTCAAATCGGTCTTGGCCAAATAATCTGCAAAAACAGTATCCATAGACGGTCCTTCTTCACGGCTGCCGCCCAGCATGGTATAACCGTCGCCTCCTGCAGCTAGGAAATCGTTGGTTACCAGATAATAAGTGGCAGTCAAATCCAAAGGTTGATAAGTTTTTGATTCTGGGTCTAAGATGTCAATATGAAGGATACGTTGGTCTGGTTCCAGATTAGTATCATAATAGACTTTAGCTCCCGCGACCTGTAAAAAGCCGCCGCTTGGTTCCATCAAAGGCAGACCGTTTTCATCAAGAACCGGCTTCCCTTGATTATCCACTTGTAAAATAGAGCCTAAAGATTTAAGAAACATCTCTTTGATGCTCTGCCCTTTTACAGCAATCTGAGAAACTGTATTGCCAAAAGGCAGAACGGCAATAATATCACCTTTTGTCACCGGCTTATCCTTGGCAATCGTCTCACGCAGACCGCCGCCATTGGTTACGGCTAAATGAGATTTGTGGGAAAAACCTGTCTGTCCATAGTCCAAAAGAGCATCTGCGACAGCATTGCCAAGATTAGTCTCCCAGACACGGACATTTGTCCGTTCACCGTTGAGCTCAACAGGGCTCTTAGGAATGACGACTGTGGCGCTGTCAGCCTGGTAAGCAGCATTAATCTTGTCCACCATGGCCTGCACGGTCGCATCAGACTGAACGGTACTGGTATCCTCAGCACTTAACAGGACGTTGCTCAGCACTTCTTTTGAATTTAATTTAATCAGACCGACATTATTTAAGTAGCTGCCCGTCTGATTGTAGATGACATTGCCATAAACGGCTGTTTTAGCAGTATGGGAGTGCCCGTCCAGAACGATAACCTTTTTTCCAGCCAGCAGAGTATTTTCAGACAGAGCCTGAGCCAGACTGTCTCCGCGCCATTCGGTTTTGGTTGTCGTATCAACTCCCAGATGAGCTAGGATAATATAATTCTGGTAAGACTTTCCTTCTGCTCTGGCCTGAGCCTCTGTTTGAGCAATAACATTGGTGACTTCCGTGATCGGGTCGGTAAAGGTCACGCCGACAACATTGCGAGGGTGAGTCTTTGTGGATGTTTCAGGCGTTGTGACATCGATAACCACATACTCATCTCCGTCAATCTTTTTATTTTTGTCAATAACGGTCGACGCCTCGAAAAGCCGCACACCATTGACATAAATATTGGAGCTGATAATAGGAAAGGTCATCTTCTGACTCAGCGTTTTCAGCTGGTCCAAACCAAAATCGAACTCATGGTTGCCAACCGTCATGGCAGCATAACCGGCAGCATTCATGAGGGCAACCGCGTCTGCTCCCTGACTGTTATTGGTGATGGGCAGTCCTTGAGTCGCATCCCCCGAATCCAGCAGCAAAGTGGTGCCCTGCTGCCGATAATCATTGGCAAGACCTGCTAATTTGGGCATGCCGATAACACCGCTGCCGCTGTCCTCCAGAAAACGTCCATGAATATCATTGGTATGCAAAATCGTTACCGACGCATCATTCTTAGAATCAGAAGCCGGAGCTGCAAGCGTTGTTGGCTCTGAAGAAGCTGTAAGCTCTTCTGCTGGCTGAACCGCTTCTTCTGAAGCGCTTGACGCTGAGGCTTGCGGCTGGCTGGCAGTATCCGGCTCTGCCGCTTCAGACACGGCTGTTGTAACAGCAGTTGACTGGACGCTCTCATCTGCCATCTGTTCTGTCTGGGCACTGACGGCCGGAACCTGTTCGCTGCCGGTGTTGGCCGCCGCAGACGTCTCATCTGCATAAGCATGCATGGACAAAAGAGCTGTTGATAAGAACAAAGTTGGTAGAATTAAAGCTTTTCTTTTCATACAATCCCTCCGGTTAAGTTATAACATAGTGTTTCCTTTTCTAAATGTTTAGAAAGGTCTGAAAATGTATCTATGGCTTGCTTCTCAATTCTGTACAGTCAAAAGGGGGCGGACTTTACAGTCCTGACCCCGTTTTTCAGGCTTGATAAACAATTTGGCCGCCGCAGATTGTATATTTGACTTGTCCTTTTACCTTTTCTCCGATAAAAGGTGAGTTGGCCGCTTTAGACGCGAAGTTTTCGGAAATCAAGCGATCTTCCTTATCAGCAAAGATGACAAGATCTGCGGGACCGCCTTCGGCCAGATAACCGGCATCAAAACCATAGAGCTGTGCCGGATTGATGGTCATTTTAGCTAGGAAATCCATTAAACTGAGATGGCCTGCTTCAACTAAATAAGTCAGACCAAGCGACAGCGATGTTTCCAAGCCTGTCATTCCTGACGGTGCTTTGGTAATATCGGCTGCATTTTTTTCATCCGCATGATGGGGAGCATGATCCGTTGCAATCACAGAGATAACCCCTGACTTGAGTCCTTCAATAACCGCAAGACGGTCTGACTCCAGACGAAGCGGCGGATTCATCTTAGCATTGGCACCTTTTTCCAGCAGCAGGTTTTCTGTTTTGGAGAAATGCTGCGGTGCTGCTTCTGCTGTCACCTGAGCGCCTAGTTTTTGGGCAAATTCAACCACTTTGACAGACTCCGCTTTAGATAAATGCTGAATGTGGATATGCGCCTGTCTGTCATAAGCAATCATGACATCACGCGCAATCATGCTGTATTCAGCCACCCCAGTTGCACCGCAAAAATGGAATTTGTTGCGGGCAATGTTTTCGTTAAAGCCCAAAATACCGTTTAATTCAGGATCTTCTTCGTGCAGACTGATAAAGGCATCATTTTTCTTAGCCAAGTCCAAGGCTTCCTTGACGGTCTTAGAACTTGTCAAAGGAATCCCGTCATCTGAAAAACCGACGGCTCCCGCTTTGCGAAGCGCCTCGAAATCGGTCAGCTGCTGACCGTCAAAATTTTTGGTGATGGTTGCCACAGACTTGATATTAATCTTTTCCTTGGCCGCACTTTCTAACACTTCTGTCAGTGTCTCCACATCAGAAATGGTCGGTGTGGTATTGGCCATCATGACAGCTGTCGTCACTCCGCCGGCAGCTGCTGCCAAAGCTCCCGTATGAATATCTTCCTTGTGCGTCTGACCGGGTTCCCGAAAATGAACATGGATATCAACCAGACCGGGAGCTACAACGAGGCCCTTGGCATCAATAACCTGAGCGCCTGCAGGGTCAATATTTTCTGCAATTTTGACGACTTTTTTACCATCAAGCAGGACATCCGCTAACTGATCAAGACCAGATTTAGGATCAAGAACACGGCCGTTTTTAATTAATAACATAATATCTCCTTACCTAAGCCAGTCAATAGGCTCCAGACCTTGACTGACTAAAAAATCATTTGTCTGCGAAAAAGGTTTGCTGCCAAAAAATCCTCGGTGGGCAGACAGGGGGCTGGGATGCGGCGACTCAATAATATGATGAATGGGATTCGTAATCAGCGACTTCTTCTTACGGGCAAAGCCGCCCCACAGGATAAAGACAACGGGTGTCTCCTTTTGATTAGCAACCTTAATGACAGCATCTGTGAAAGGCTCCCAGATACCGTTGGCATGGGCATTGGCCTGGTGCTCAGGAACCGTCAGGCTGGCATTTAGCAAAAGCACCCCTTGCTTGGCCCAGGAGGTCAAATCATGACTTTGCTTTTGTCCGATATCATCTGCCAGTTCTTTTAAAATATTTTGGAGAGATGGCGGAGCAGGCACCTGATCAGGTACAGAAAACGACAGTCCCTGCGCCTGATTGGGACCATGATAAGGATCCTGACCAATAATGACAGCCTTGACCTTATCCAAAGGCGTGGTCTGAATGGCATTAAAGACCTTGCTTCTCGGCGGATAAATAGTCCCCCGGGCATAAACCTCATCCATGAAATGATTAATCTGAGCAAAGTAGCCTTCCGGCAGCTCCTTCTTAATTAAATCATGCCAAGCTGAATGTTCCATACATTTCTCCTTACTAAGTTATTAGTAAACGCTGAGTTTTGCTTCTAAATGATTTTGAAACCTTTCAAATAAAAAGCAAAGCAGCCAATAAATAAAAGCAATCAAAACATACATAGACATATAGTCATATTCGCGTCCGCCAATAATTTTTGCATTTTGGAAAATATCCGGTACTGTAATCATAGCCGCTAAGGAAGAACTTTTAAGCATATCCATCATCACATTTCCCAAAGGCGGAATAGCAATCCGAAAAGCCTGCGGTAAAATAATGCTTCTTAAAATAGATTTGGCAGGCAGCCCCAAAGCTCTGGCCGCTTCCCACTGTCCCTTATCCACTGCGGATATGGAAGAGCGAAATATCTCGGCAATGTAAGCAGCACTGACTGTGCTAAAACCAATATAAGCACAAAGCAGAGCCGGCAGCTGCACTTCAAAATAAGGCAGGCCAAAATAAAGGACAAACAAAACAACCAGCATGGGGACACCGCGCATTATCGAAATATAGGTCCGTGCAAAGGATCTGAGCCAGGAATTCTCAGACATCCTCAAAAAAGAAATCAAAATCCCCAAAAGACAGCCCGTCAGAAAACTAAGGACGGCAATACCTAAGGTATAGGGAATCCCTGACAAAACAAAGGATAAACTGCTGAAAATCAGCTGAAAATCTATGAACATAAATCTCTTATTAATCTTTCTAAAGCCGTGATGGCTAAAAATCACGCACTTATCAAACTTATTGTAACAAATTTTTAAATGGCATTCCAGTTAAGAAAAGAAGACAAAAATAAGAGGCCGGGCAAAACTCGCCCAGTCCTCATGCTTTAGAATAAACTCTTAAGGCAGAGGTGGGGAGACAAACCAAAATTTAAAATTTGGGGATTCTTCCCACTCTCCTCCCTTAATCAATATCCGAAATATCAATTTCCTTGTAGTTGTTTTGGCGTTTTTTCGTCACATCTTCGCCCTGGAAGAATTTTTTAGATAATTTTGAAAGCGTACCATCCTTGCGCATGTCTTTCATGACCTTATTGATTTTCTTTTGTAAGAGCTTATTTTTCAGAGACAGTGTAAAGCGCGTACTGTAAGGATTGGCATAAAGCCCCTCATTAATTTTGACATCATATTGATCCTTAATGGCTGCAACGGCCATTTTTTGCAGGTAGTAATCATTGATAATGACATCTGTCCGGCCATCAACCAAATCTTTCATGTAGACATCATTAGTCACGTTGTCATAGACGACTAATTCTGCTCCCAGTTTTTTGGCAATCTTCATATAGTTTGTGCTGGCAGCTCCAGCAGCTTTTTTCCCTTTAATGTCTGACCAAGAATGAATATCTGAATCATCCTTAGAGCGAACCACCATTGAAGTAAAGGAATATTTATAAGGGGAAGTCCTCAAAAACTTACTGATATTTTTGTTGCCGTCCTCTAAAGAGAAGTTGACAAGATCCACTTGACCGCTCTTGACAGCCGTCAGCATACCGTCGACACCCATTTCAGTAAACTGAAGTTTTAATCCCAACCGTTTGCCGATTTCTTTCAAAATCTCAACATCATAGCCCGTCAATTTATTCTGGTCATCGTGATAAGACTGCGGATACAGCGTTCCCGAAGTAGCAACCTTAAGAGTACCTCTCTTATCAATCTTATCCCAGCTCTTTTGTCCGGAGTCCGAGGACTGGGAACAAGCAGCTAAAAATACAGCCGCCATTAAGAGGCTTAAAGCCACGAAAAGTTTCTTTTTCATCATGTATTTTCTCCTTGTATAGAACAATATTTTATAAGCTTGAAAAGGCTTACTTTGTGAAAATACACTTTTCTCAGAAAAATTTCAAGCATTTTGTCTGCAATCTTTCATTTTAGACAAAAAGCTGCTGCTCCTCAAAAGACTGCGCCAGAGCTAAAAGTAAATCTTCTCTTCCTTTGGCAGCTGTCAGCTGAACACCTAGTGACAGCCCTTGAGCATCGCGATAAAGCGGGAGAGAAATGGCGGGCTGCCCAGTCAGATTGGCCTGCTGTGTAAAAGGCGTCCAAGCTAAACTGTCAGCAAACATCTTCCAAATGAGCCCCTGCTGCCGGGCTTGATCAAAATCAGCCAGATGCTTTAGATCATTTTCCAAGGCAGCTGATAAGAGAAATTGCCCATGTTTAGGTGCAGGCTCAGCTGTCGTCGGTGTCAGAATCAGATCGTATTTTTCATGAAATAGCGCCATGCGATAACTGTACTGATCCCATTGGCTGATTACCTTAGAATAATCCTTAGCAGGAATTCTTTGACCTGCCTGATAGAGCGCCCAAGACATGACCTCCATATCATCCGGCGTCAGACTGCGTCCCAGAGCAGCAGACAGACTGTCAAGCATAGCAGCTGTTTCGACACTGTTCATCATATAGTAGGACTGCATAGCCTCTATACCATCTAAGGGCTGCGCTGCTTCTTCTACCCTATGGCCTGCATCTTCCAAGTGTTTAGCCGCTTTTTGGACAGCAGAAAGAGCCGAGCCGGAAACTTGGCTGCCGATAGGCGAATCAAGCAGCAGGGCTATTCTCAGTTTTTTCGTTAAAGGCTGCTCCAGAGATGCTTTCGGTAAAGTCGGCAGAACAAAGGGACTCTCCATCTGACAGGTCTGCAGATAATACAGCAGACGCTTGGTATCCCGTACTGTCTTGGTTAAGGCAAACTGAACAGAGGCTCCCTGCCAGCCTCTAAAAGAACCGGGTCCGACTGGAATGCGCCCCCGTGTAGGCTTTAACCCAATAAGCCCATTAAAGGAAGCAGGAATACGAATCGAGCCGCCGCCATCGCTGGCAGCAGCCAGAGGCAAAACACCTGAACTAACCAAAGCAGCGGCACCGCCGCTGGATCCACCCGCATTTCGGCTGACGTCATCGGGTAAGTTAACACTGCCATGCAGACTGGAATCACTAATATTCTTAAAACCAAACTCCGGCGTATTAGTGCGGCCTAAAATAATGAACCCCAGTGCTTCCAAGCCTTTGACATAGTTGTCAGAATGACTGGCACGATAATTCGCCAACAAACGAGAACCCGATGTTGACAGCTCGCCAGCCTGCTCCTGACCTAAATCCTTAAGAAAGAGCGGAACACCTGCAAAGGGCTTCTCTGTAAAATCTCGATTTTGCGCCTCTTGCAAGGCCTGTTCAAAACGCGTATCTACAATGGCATTAATCTTAGGATTGACAGCCTGACTTTTGTCAATAGCTTCTTCTACCAATTCTTTAGGAGAAACATCTCCGTGCAAAACAGCCTGGGCCATTGCGGTTGCATCCAGCCAATCATTAGCTACCATGCTGATCTCCTTGTTCTAAACTCTGCCAACCAAATCAATTTGGGCTTTGGCAATCACATGCCCTTCAGCCGCATGCAGCAGCTCGTTAAGATAGAAACCTTCATTGAGAGGCAGCTCATCATCAAGAGCATAAACAGTGAGGGTATAGACATGATCCTTATCGGGCGGGTAAGGCCCCAGATAGCCATCGTACATATCAGAGTAGTCAGTTGCCAGAAACTTGCTGACAAGACTGTTTTTCCCTTTTAAATGCCTTTGATCCTGTCTTGCAAAATCCTCTGAAACAACCCTGGTATCTGCCGGCACATTGGCAACCGTCCAGTGGATATAGGCAAAACCGCAGACAGGAATCGAATCATAGTCTACAAACGTCCAGGCTAAGGTTTCAGCGGTTTCTGGGACATCTGCAATTTCAAAAGGGAAAGATTTGACAGCATAGCCCTTATTGGTTTCACTGGCTTTTTTGGCATAGGCATCAGGGATAATGTGATTTTCAAACGGAACTGTAATTTTCATAGGCTACCTCCCTATTCATTAGCTTTCTGCTGATTTGTATTAAAAGTGTCAGACCTCAGTCCTGCCAAGTTTCCTGATTTTCTTTGAATTTCTTTAAGAGCTGCAGACCGTCTGCATCAATGTAACCCTGAACCTTAGCTACCTTAATCAGCTCAGAATAATTTGACAGAGTTACCAATTTGATACCGGCTTTTTCAAAATTTTCGGCGGCTTTTGGCAGTTCATAGGTAAAAATAGCGACAACACCGAGCACATCAGCACCTTCTCTTTTCGCTGCCGCAGCTGCATCGAGGACCGATCCGCCTGTTGAAATTAAATCCTCAACAATAACCATCTTTTGTCCCTTAATGACCCGGCCTTCGATCTGATTGCCAGCGCCATGGTCTTTTGGTTTGCTGCGGATATAAGCAAAGGGCAGATTCATCTTGTCCGCAATAATCGCTCCGTGGGGAATACCGGCAGTCGCTGTTCCTGCAATGACCTCTGCCTCAGGAAATTCCTCTTTGATGGTTTCAACAAAACCATTCTCAATCAAGGCACGTGTCTCAGGGTAAGACAAGGTGATGCGGTTATCTGTATAAATCGGCGATTTAATACCAGATGCCCAAGTAAAAGGATCCTCAGGTTTGAGGTAAACTGCCTTGATATCCAATAAATCGCGGGCAATGTCTTTTGCTAATGTCATAAAATTCCTCTTTCTTTTTTTGAAATTCAGCACACACTGCTGTTTAAAAATAGGTTAGTTAAGCTAGTTCTTTCAAGACTTATGAACAGCACTTTATCAGCCAGTCCATTCTGCCTTAATGGCCCGATAAGCTTCAACAGGGTCTTGGGCCTGCGTAACCGGACGGCCAACAACGATATAGTCTGACCCAATCGCACGCGCGTCATTCGGTGTCATAACACGCTTCTGGTCGCCAATAGCGGAGCCGGCTGGACGAATTCCCGGCGTCAGGCAGATGAAATCTTTTGCCGTTGCCGCCTTAATCGTCTGAACTTCATGCGCCGAGCAGACGACACCGTCAAGACCAGCTTCTGCCGTTTTTCGCGCATAATGCGCCACGGATTCTGCTAAGCTCGTCTGAATATTTTGATCGCTGTGCATTTGTTCCTCAGATGTCGATGTTAATTGGGTGACCGCAATCAGTTTCGGACCCTGTCCCAGACCTTCACGCGCAGCTGCCATCATTTCAACACCGCCAGCCGCATGGACATTGGTCATATCGACGCCTAAATTTGCCAGCACAGCCATAGCCGACCGGACAGTATTCGGAATATCGTGCAGTTTTAAATCCAGAAAAACCGAGTGGCCAAGGTCCTTGACATAGCGGACAATCTCAGGACCTGCTGCATAGTAAAGTTCCATACCAATCTTGACATAGAGTTTTTCCTCAGCGGGAAAAAGAGCCAGAAATGATTTCACCTGCTCAAATGATGGAAAATCCAAAGCAATAATGGGGCGTTCTTCGCGCATTTTTTCTCCTTTTACTTAGCATAACATTGCAGTGATTAAACGAAGGCTTCAAACAGTCTTCTCTTTAACCCCTGCAATCAAAAATAACCCTGCCCAAAGGAGCAAGGTTACACGAAAACAGAGGTCGACCCCCTTTATAAGGAGAATGACTCCTTTATTCGCCTGCAACCTTTCTCGCCTCTCTGGACTCAATTAAAGGTTATTTAATTTTGTTTTATTATAGCCTTTTTCAGCCGCAAAGTCAAAAACCGATCAAACTCTCAGATATATCAGAAGCTAATCTGCCCGCAGGCTGTCTCGCACCTCACGGCGAAGGCTTTCCAAATCTGAAATCCCGTACTTATCCATGACTTTGGGCAGATTGTCAATAATCGTTGGACAGGCAAAGGGATCGGTAAAATTAGCTGTTCCCACAGCAACAGCTGAAGCACCGGCTATCATCATTTCCAGCGCAGCCTTGGCCGAATCCACTCCGCCCATGCCAATGATGGGAAGACCAGAGAACTGAGCGACTTGACGAATCAACTTAAGAGCCACAGGAAAGACAGCCGGACCGCTCATACCGCCAGTTCCGTTGGCAATAATCGGTTTTCTGGTTTTCAAATCAAAACGCATGCCCACCAAAGTATTAATCATGGTAAAGCCGGCTGCCCCAGCTTCTTCTGCAGCCTTGGCAACCTGAGTAATATCCGCCACGCTCGGTGTCAATTTGACATAAACCGGCACTTGCGAAACCTCAACCGCAGCCTTGACCGCAGCGTAGGCCAATTCTGGCACCTGCCCAATCAGCAAACCATGATTGCCGTGGTCAACATTGGGGCAGGAAATATTGAGTTCAATAGCAGCTACATTTGGCGCCTGCGAGATTTTCTCAGACACATGGGCATACTCAGCATTTGAAAAACCGGCAACGTTGGCAATAATAGGCAGTTCCGGATAATGTTCAGCCAGCCAAGGCAGTTTTTCAGCCATGACAGCATCCACACCTGGATTTTGCAAACCGATGGCATTGAGCATGCCTGACGGTGTCTCCGCCACACGCGGTGTCGGATTGCCAAAGCGCGGGTGCTGAGTTGTCGCTTTAATCATGACAGAGCCGAGCCGATTCAAATCATAATATTTGGCATACTCCTGACCAAAGCCAAAACAGCCGGAGGCCGGAATAATCGGATTTTTCAGCTCTAATCCCGGTAGCTTAACAGCAAGTCTATTTGTCACGGGCTCCTCCTAATCTAAAATAATCTGACCAGTTTTAAAAACCGGACCATCTTCACACACACGCAGATTTCTCGAATCTTCCTGACCTTTAAGGTGGACAACACAGGCGTAACAAGCCCCCATACCGCAGGCCATGCGTGACTCTGTTGATAAATAAGCATGCGGATGATCTTCAAATTTGCTATCTACATATCTGAGCATACCCGGTGCCCCGCAGGCATAAACCGCGTCAGCAACCGTGTCAAAACCATTAATCACCGTGGAAACATATCCGTGAATACCATAAGAACCATCATCTGTTGTTACGATAACATCGCCATAGCGGCGCAGCTTTTCTTCCAAAATGACAGCGTCTTTATTGGCAAAGCCAATCACCGAAGTCACTGCAACACCCTTGTCATGCAGCTGCTTGGCGGTCTCAACCAGAGGGGGAACCCCAATGCCGCCGCCGATCAGCAGAGCGGTTTGCCCGGCTTCAATAACGGATAGGTCAAAACCATTGCCCTGAGGCCCCAGACAGTCAACCGCATCACTGGTCTTCAGCTGCGCGAAAACAGCCGTCCCCTCACCTTCAATCCGGTAAACAATGGTGACCTCTTTTTTTGGCTGATCAATCTCAGATATGGAAATCGGCCGCCGCAAAAGCTTACTGCTGTCCGGCACCCGCAAATGCAAAAACTGACCGGCTCGCATCTCACTGACCATCTCACCGGTTAGTACCATTTCAAAAATATCAGGAGCAAGTTTTCGCTGAGCGACCACTGTCATGTCTTCCTTTAAAATCATAAGCACCTTTCTAACAAAAAACCTCGCCGGCAAGGCAAGGTTACACAAAAATCAGGCAGACCCTATTTCTGCCTCTTCAACGCATTCTCCCTTGACAGCCTCTCTGGACCACATTAAAGGTTATTCAATTTTTCTCATTATAGCTTGAAATCAGACGGATGTCAAATTGTTCTTTCCAAGAGAGCACTATTGCTTCTTCCATCTAACCTCCTTAATTTCATAAAAAAAGCCCCACGTCAGAACGTATCTGTCCATAAGGAAGTGGGGGGATTGTCATCTTAATTGCATTATATCAATTCTATCAAAATTACACAATGATTTATCTATAATAGCTCTATAATTTAGCCAATTATAAAAAGCGTCCTAGTAAAGATAACCTTTATTCACTAATATATTCAATTTTAATAGAGTCATTTTCTTCCAGGATTTTTCTTACGTTAATGACTGGTAGAATAAAATTAGGAAATTCATTGCCCCTAGTAATTAGGTCTGAAACCATAGGTCGTATATAAGACCAAAGTATTGCTAAAGCATTTTCCTTCAGAAACTCTTCAAATTTAATATCATATTCACTTGGGTCATTTTTAAAGTGAAAAATCCCAACAATATCAACAACCACTTCAAAAGCAGAGTTCTCATTATCCAGACTTCCTTGGACTGTTTTTAAATTTACCACACCTTTATTCTCTTTTTTATCTACCAATATGTTAGCTAATAATTCTGGTGTTAAATCAATAGTTTTAGTTTTCTTATGATTAAATTGATCATTTTTCTTATAAGATAATTCTCTTAAAAAATAATTTTCAAATCTCAAAGATGACATTATGCAGCTCCTATCCCATTTTTATAAAAGTCAGAATTTGTTAAACCTTTATAAAAGTACGATGACTTAGAATTGTCTTCAACTTGTTTATCATTAATTAAACCTGATAAACTATTGTTAACTATATTTACCTTACTATTATCATCAAAGAATATTTCCACTTTTTTAACAGCAGTTGAATATTCAAATAAGTCATCACGTTTAATGTTTTCAATTAACTCTTTGAATAAAGGTAATTCCTTTATTGAATATTCTTCAGTGCCTAAAAATTCTGATAATAAGCTCATATGTCATTACCTCCTAGTTTATTATCGTTATGGTATCTGACTTCCTAATACAAATTTCTTTACCGTTTTTACCATCAATTCTAGGAAGCTGTGGCAAATCCGTATAAGTAGTTGATATAACAGCTTGATACTTTGTATCTTGACGATATGTTTCAACTAGTTGGATAAATAATTCTATAATTAATCCAAAATTTTGTTTTTGCTTCAAAGCCCTATTTTTAGCTCCACTATCAGCAATTGAATCTAATTCTTTATCTAAAACGTCTTTAAATTTCTTGGCAAATTCTTCTATAAGTAATCGAATTTTCTTATCATCTAAATCCAGAATTTGAGAATCGTTTAAAGTCAATAAACATTTTAGTAAAGCAGGAGATGTCTGCTTCTTCTGCAAGATTCTATCCTTGTAAGAAGTAACATAGACTAATGCAATTTTTTCTCCTGTGTCATTATTAAATGGTAGAAAGAAATAAATACCGTTTCCTAAATCATTGAGATATCGTTGTTGACTGATACCTGGTTTATATTTAACATACCTAAAACCTTCTTTTTCTATTTTATTCTTGGCATACTTAGTTGTTCCATACCAACCAACTACCTCCATCTTTTCTCCTAACATTGGAAAATACTAAGATAAATAATAAAACATACACACACTTATTAATGGCATTATTTGTATAAAATACTCTGCATCATTACATATATCTAATAATAGATATACTACATGTATTATACACTTAATTTATTGTTTTGTCATATTATTATTAGACATCTAATTATTCGTTTTTAAATGGCATTTTTCTTTTAAACATCCCATTTAAACACTGTTTTAAAGGAAGTCGTCAAGTCGGTGGCAAACACACGGTGAATGTCATTAACAGACTGGACAGAGTTTTCTAGGTAAATAATGTTCTTTAAGCTGCTTTGAATGTGCCTGTTTGACAGCATGGCGATGGCTTTTTCGAAAATACGGCAGATATTTATTAGTCCTCTACCAAATAAATATCTGCCGTATGGTTAACTTGTTCGCTTTCCGGCGGCAATTCCATATAATTGCCATATTTTTTTTCTAAATAATAATCCCAGTTTGAAGGAGCTTTAACTGTCAGACCTTCAAAGTCAACATTAACAGTTGTTAAGAAAGCTTCCTTAGGCATCATTTCTTGCGCTTTTCTAGCCATAATATTCTCACCAACAAAATCACTGTCAACAATGGCATAGCGCTGACACACTTTATCTGTATGATTAACCAAACGTTTTACGCCCACTGCATTCAACAAACTTTTAACTACTGGCTTAACTAATTTTTTAATCCTAGACTTACCTTCGCCTGTTCTAGACAGTGCAATGACTAAAAGTTTGTTTAATCTCCCCATTTGATTCAAATAAGACTGCACTTTTTGTTTATCACTAGGCAAGCCATCTAAAGGGAAAATATCAATCCATAGGAAGTTTTCTTCCGTATCATCAATAAATTGCCGATTACAGATAGTTTGTTTATTCAGGATTCGACAATATGGTCTTTTTAAATTATTAAGACGGTTGCTGGCTACTGTAAAAGGGAACTCTTTTTCAAAGATATCATGCAGAGCCAAAAATTTTTCGTAGTCTTCTCTTGGCATCAGCAGATCAATATCATCATCCCAAGGAATAAATCCCTGATGACGGACAGCCCCTAATAGAGTACCGCCGCACAAAACGTAGGTTAATTGATGACGATCGCAAAATTCCACAACAGCTTTCATCATATCCAACTCTAACAGCTGAATCTCCCTAAGCGTTAGTTTTTTTGTCATGGAGATCCTCCTTGATTTGGCTGGTAGAAATATCTGGTGTTCTTTCCAAATAAACTACTTCGCACAAATCTTTTAAATCATCAAAATGCCCAGTCCAGTCATTACCAATGACAAATACATCAATGTCAAAATCTACTACATCTGTACGTTTTTGTTCCCAATTTTCTTCAGGAATTACCTTGTCAACATAACGAATCGCTTCTAACATTTTTTTACGTTCCTCATAAGAAAAATAGGTTTTCTTATTTTTCTCACGTGAGTTAAATTCATCTGTTGATAAGGCAACAATCAGACAGTCTCCTAACTTGCTGGCTCTTCGCAATAATTCGATATGACCGTAATACAGCAAATCAAATGTTCCATAAGTAATTACCTTCTTCATAATCACTGCTCTCCTATTTCTGTTTTCACGTTAATATGCTGTGCCAATTGTTCATGTTCTGGCGGCAATTGCATATAGTCACCATACATATGAGTTAAATAGGCATCAATTTGTTCAGGTGCCCTTACCTGCATACCTTCAAATGCAATGGTCGTGCCTGAACCAAAATAATCCTTCGGTACAAATTCTTTAAAGTAGTAAGCCCCCATACAAGTACCAATCACATCGCACTGCTCAACTGTATGTGACTTTAAAGTGGCATCTAAGCGATTTTTTACCTTGGTGGGATTAAAAAGCTTACCAATTTTAGTTGCTTTACCAAAGGTAATCGCTAAACGTTGTTTCCAATCTCTTTTGGTATCACGCAACTGATCAATATAATGCAGACCAAGTGCCAGTCTGTAGCTGTCCATCTTCAGTTTAAAAAATCTTCGCTTCATAGTCTGATTTGGCAAGCCGTCAATAGGTAAAATGTCCATCCAGACCGGAGCAGATTGGTTCGTTCTGGGGTCAGTAATCTGAACTTGGGTATTGACCAAACGAACAGGATAAAAGTATAGCTCAGGATTATCTTTATAATAGGCTATATCGATTGGCTGAACATTTTGTTTCTTAAAAATGCCAATAAACTTTTCATAATCTTCACGCGGCATAGCTACATCAATGTCATCATCCCAGGGAATAAAACCGCCATGGCGTACAGCGCCAATCAGCGTTCCCCCGATAATAAAGTAACTTAACTGATGAGCTTCACAGATGGCTTGAAATACTTTAAAAATTTCAATTTCTGCCAATTGCAAATGTCGTAATGTCGTATCTGTCATGCATTAGTCCCTTACTAAATCCAATTAGGAAATCCTTTAGGGTATAAAATTTTTAATAAGTAATAAGCTTGGTAGTTTGTCATGCGAACTAATTTTAAAAATTTACCCAGTTTGCCTAAGGCCAAAATTCCTTCATACACTTCAGAAGAAGCTGAGTGAATGGTTTGATCGAAGGTTTTCAGACGCTGTTTGGTTTCTGCAGTGACATCTAAGAGAAATAGGGTTTTAACCCCCTGCAGGTAAGCTGATGTTGCTCGATGCAAAAGATAAGGCGCATTCTCATTCGTTTTCTTATTAGCATAAAACTGAGCCAGCCGTTCACTGATTCCCAGCATCATCTCCACATTTTTAATCCTTGATGCGCGGCTGACACTTTGACCATCACGCCCTACCCGATAGCCATATACTGGCAAATCGATATATTGGATAGTTTTGATGTAAGCAAAAGGAATGGTTGCATACAAAATATCGGTATATAGGGTTCTGCCCGGCAATTCAAAAGAAGCTTGCCGCAAGATATCGGTTCGATAGCACAGACTCCACATACTGATTGTTTGGTAGCTCTTAAGATGAGAAAATAAAGTTGGTTCTTTTGGGTAGGCTGTTAAAGTTTTCTTTTGTACTTCATTTACAGTCGGTCCCCAATTAAAGGGTGTCACCAACACATCTGTTTGACTGTGTTCCAATAATTCAATGAGCTGATCTAAACTATCCGTATCAAACCAATCATCACCATCTAATAATTTAAAGTATTTCCCTGTGGCGTGTTCCATACTGTAATTAACAGTTGTCCCGTAACCGCCATTTTCTTTATGAACAGGAAAAACACTATTGGGATAACGTTTTTGATACTCTTTAGCAATCGTTAAAGTATCGTCCTGACCGCCATCATCAACAACAAAAATTTCCAAACGGTCACAGTATTTGGAAGCTACTAATGAATCCAGTGTTTCTTCAATATAATCTTCAACATTATAAGCCGCAATGGATATGGTTAATAATTTTTGCACTCTGTACTCCTAAATTTTTTCATATTTACCAGTAATATACCGATAGAAATTCGTTTATTTAAAACTGTAATTTGTACTTTCCAATTCCTAAGGATCTCGTGAAAATGAGAGAACTTAATAGATAGGCAATAATAAAGATCTCTAAATTTGTAACGTTTAAAACTGCTTCATAAAAACGGTTAGAAAAGAACAGCATGCACAGGTCATTAAACAGATAGGCATAAATAAACAATCTAAAATCAATTACAGAATGAGGAACCGGATGATTGACGATTTTATCATAAAATTTAGAATAGTACCACGGAATGATTGTAAAAACAGGTACCCAGAAAAATAGACCAAAATCATAAATAAATTGATAAAAAGTTGTGTAGACATTTCCAAGACCGTATTTAACACTGTATCTGACAAATGGAATATCCAGAGTATAAATACTGTCGCTTTTGCCAATTTTGGCAAATACATAATTATATAATGTTGAAAAGGTCTGCTGTCCAAAATATTCCTGCGGTATCGGTAAAGCATAGGTTTGAATAAAAACATCTAAATTATAAAGCGGAGCACCTGTGTAAATAAATAAATAGTGAAACAGATTATAACTGCTTGAACGCCCAAAAATGCCTATGGTCACTAAAGACAAAACAACAGTGACAATACCAACAATCAGCAATCGCTGAAGCAATTGTTTTTTGATACCAATGCTTGAATCTTTTTTAAGATACAAAATATAATAAACACAGACAGCAAATGTTACCATGCGTAAAATCGGCGATCTGCTCCCTGCAAGATAAATAGCAATACACATCAAAAGAAGCGTTATAATCTGTTCAATTTTTATTTTTTTACAAGCTATAAAATTATTAATCGCTACAAATAAAGTGACATAACCAAAAGAAAAGGATATTGTTTTAAAAATATTATAATAGCGCGGCGGTATAATTCCTAATTCGCGATAATAGTCCGAGCGAAATTTAGATATATCATCGAATAATGAAATCTTTTGCGACAGGGAGTAATCTGAGTGATCTAACGCATTTGCCAGCTGGGTCAGGTGCTGATACTTGAGAAAGATGACAACTAAGAGCAGGCCGATGAAAAAGACGGAAACCAGTGTCGGCAGATTGATATAGGTCAGCTCGCTCTTTTTTAATGATATCTTAGCAGCTGTTTGTTTTTTTGAAGAATAATAAAAATTAAACAGCGTAAAGATGGCAAAGGCGACCGTTAAAATAAGAACCGTTTCGATATGAAAGGTCAGCCGCATATAAGTGAGCGCGAGAACACACATGACAGCTTGTGCTAAAAATATTAATGAAAAAATCACAGCCGGATTCATGAAGTCTTTATTTGATATTTTGAAATTGACTGCCAGGGATACTGATGCTATCAGTATTATTAAAAAGAGCATCATCAGCTTCTTCTCCTCTCCTAAAAACTCTTCCCGTATTTCTTTCCTAAAAATTTAGCGGCTAAGAAGGCCTTGCCTTTTTGGAAAAGATTGATTTTTTCCATATACATAAAAGGAACTTCTTTGATGGTAAGTTCTTTTTGCTGGGCCAGCCACACATTGAAAAGGCGTTCGCTGACACGGCCGAACAGGCGCGCATCAAAACTTGAATAGCCTGTCAGATCAAGGCGCTCATAAAGCTTGTCAATCAGAGCAAAGAGCCACTCACAGTAAGCATCGGCCAGCTCTTTTTTCATGATAAACATATTGAACATATAACCGCTGCGCTGCTTCATGACGCTGTCAAAAGCTGGGAGATACTCAGGATACAGCCCTGCCATTATCTCTCTGGTCACATCCAAATGTTTAGCATCATGAGTATGAGCATAGTGGGAATAAAGGGTTTCGATATAGTACTTTCGCTTTTTGGGAACGATGACATCGGCTGTATCAAGAAGCTTTTCGGCATCAGCCTGTGACAGAATAACATCATCAATCTTGATATCTTCTTTGTAGGCTTGTTTCTTTTTGGTGAAATAGCGCCTGTAATGGACTAAACCCAGATAGTCGCAGTCCAGATTTTTCCATGCCCAGTAAAGGCCGGTCAGTTCACAGTAATAGGGATTTAAGCGCGAAATATTGTCGCCGGTATTGTCCCCTGTATAACCCAGATCTTCCTTTCCTTCTCTGCCGACATGCAGGGGAAGGTAGAGAGTTTGATCCTTGGGCATCTTAAATTGCTTGTGTGTTGCCACAATTAATTTAATATCTTTCACGCTAATCCTCTACTTTACTTCTTTTCTGACACATTGAAGGGCTGCTGCAATCACCTGATGCATGTCATAGTAGCGATACTGCCCTAAACGGCCGCCGAAGATAACCTTACTTTCCTTATCAGCCATGGCTTTATAAGCATTATAAAGATGGTTGTTGCGATCATTATTGACAGGATAATAGGGCTCGTCACCTTTTTGCCAAGTCTTGGAATACTCTTTGGTAATAATTGTTTTTTCCTGAGTGCCAAATTCAAAATGCTTGTGCTCAATAATCCGTGTATAAGGTGTTTCACTGTCAGTGTAGTTGACCACTGCATTACCCTGATAATTGTCCGTATCCAGTGTCTCTGTCTCAAAACGAAGGCTGCGGTATTCCAGCTCTCCCAGCTGATAATCAAAGAACTGATCAATCATACCGGTAAAGACAATCTTAGGAAAATCTGCCAGATAGCCTTCCTTATCCGCAAAGAAATCCACACCGACTTCCACATCAATATTATCATGAGCCAGCATTTTCTCAACAATCTGCGTGTAACCGCCGATAGGAATGCCTTGATAGGTATCGTTGAAATAATTATTATCATAGGTCAGGCGGACCGGCAGCCGGCGGATGATGAAGGCCGGCAGATCACGGCAGGCCTTGCCCCACTGCTTTTGGGTATAATCCTTTATCAGTTTCTCGTAAATATCCGTTCCAACAAGAGAAATGGCCTGCTCTTCCAGATTTTCCGGTTTCTTACCGCCTAAAACGGCGCGCTGCTCATCAATCTTAGCCTTGGCTTCCTGCGGTGTCACCACGCCCCACAGCTTATTAAAGGTATTCATGTTGAAGGGAAGATTGTAAATCTCTCCCTTGTAATTGGCAATGGGTGAGTTGGTGTAGCGGTTGAATTCTGCAAACTGATTGATGTAATCCCAAATTTCCTTATCGGATGTGTGGAAAATATGGGCACCGTATTCATGAACCTGAATGCCGTTCACTTCCTTGGTATAAATGTTGCCGGCAATGTGGCTGCGCTTTTCAATAACCTTGACTTTTTTGCCCTTAAGGGCTGCCTCATGAGCAAAAACGGCACCGAATAAACCTGCTCCTACTACTAAGTAATCGTAATGTGACATGTGATTCTCCTATTTAAACCGCAGCAATAATGATTGAAGGGTATCTATTGTAAACTTTTCTTTGGTGATAAGCAAAAACATACCGTAAACAGCAAAAAAGACAAGAGCTGTCACAGCAAGGGTTAAGAAGGTTCCCACAGACAAAAAGCCTTTTAAAACCAAAGTAGCACAGACCGCTGCCAAGGTACTTAATATGATTTTCCATAAGCCGATTCGTTTGAGCATGGGCACAATCAAATCACGTAAGAAATACAGCTGAACCAAAACAACTGTCAGCTCTGCAATGCTTCCGGCAAAGGCTGCCCCAGCAGCGCCGAATAAAGGAATGGTAATTATATTAATCAGAACATCGGCTGCCGCTCCGATGATGGTCGAGACGACCACCAGCATTTCTTTTTGCATGGGCACTAAAATCTGTATGCCCATTAAATTGGAAATGCCGATAAAAATAACCGTCGGCATAATCAGCTGCATGGGAAGAACAGCGGGCAGGAAATTGTCTCCCGATAAAAAGAGAATGCTTTCCTTAGCGTCAAGAATAAAGAACAGAGTCAGGGGCACAGCCAGAACGAAAACAAAACTGAGGGCTTTTTCAACCAGCGTTCTGAATTCAGCATGGCGCTCCTGCTCGTGGTAAAAGGACAAACGGGGCAGCAAAACTGTTCCCAGTGAAGTCACAATACTGACCAGAATCTGCTTAATCTTGACAGCGGCAGTATAGTAGCCCACCTGATGGTCTCCTTTAATAAAGCCGAGTAAGGTGGTATCTACATTGAGATAAATAGTCGTTGACACCGTCAAAAGGAAAAAGGTCAGACAGGGTTTGATATGCTGCTTTAAATCTAAGTTTTTAAGGGGTTTGAGGTCAATCAGTCTTCTTAAATTTAAGAAGTTCATCAAGTTGGAGCCTACTCCTGCAAATACTGTTATGGCACCGTAAATGACATAGTCTTCTTTGTTTTTGACCAGAAGCAAGAGTAAAATCAGCGACAGAAATTTGAAAAGAATGGACCGAACTGTAATGTAGGAATATTTTTCCAAGGCCTTATAGAGCCACTCCACTCCCAGAACATTGAAGATCAGGGTTGAAGACATGATCAGGTAAAGTGTTTTTTCCTGGGAAAGTTTTGGAACCATGAACACTGAAACAGCTAAGCCGATCAAGGCCAGCAGCATGACAGCGGAATTGAGCAGAAAAATTTCCTGAACTGTTTTTCTTAACTTGGACTGATCATTTCGAATCTTAGCGCAGGCTCTGATACCGTAAGTAGGAATCCCCATCATCCCGACCATGGTGAAGTAAGTAATGATTGAAGTCGCAAATGACACCGTTCCGACCCCCTGAGCCTGCAGCACTCTGGACGCATACGGAAAAGTTATCAGAGGAAAAATAAAATTTGAAATGGTCAGAATAAAGTTCATTACGAAATTAAATCTGACGGAATTATAACGGTTCACTGTATATCATACTCCAATTTACGGATAGTTTAGTTTATGTATATGAGCCTGAGGCTGCTGCTCAATGGGCTCCTTCGCCTGTAAAAACTTTCTTGATGGTCAAAAAGAAAATTTTTAGATCTAATTTGAAAGAAAAGTTTCTGACGTAATAGAGCTCCAGCTGGCAGCGCTCAGGGTACAAGACTTCGCTTCTTCCGGAAACCTGCCACCAGCCCGTTGCTCCCGGCTTAATAGACAGAAGCTCTGCCTGTTCACTCGGTGTGTATTCTTCTAATTCAGAAGCCAGAATAGGTCTGGGGCCGATAAAACTCATATCTCCCTTGATCAAGTTGATAAACTGCGGCAGTTCATCAATACTGGTTTTCCGGATAAAATGGCCGATTCGGGTCAGTCTTGGATCTTCATGAGGCAGCAATTTATAGCTGTTATCAAGGTACTGCTGATAGAGTTCGGGGTTTGTTTTTAAAACGTCCTCAGCATTGACAACCATAGAGCGGAATTTTATGATTTTAAAAGTCTTTCGCCCCTTGCCCATTCTTTCCTGAGTAAAAAAGATACCGCCCTTGTCTCTGCCAAACAGATAGAAAACAGCAATAATCACCGAAACCGGAAGCAGGAGAAAAACTGCGCCAAGCAGACCGATAATGATGTCTAACAGACGCTTGACGTATAAATAAAACCGATGAACCTCCTCAAGGTCATTTTCAGTCAAATAATCCCCTCCTATCTTTTCTTTTTCATGAATCATGGTTTGGCCGATTCTTTGAAACGGCTCAGACTGTAGACAAAGTTTTTTATGAGACTTTCCTTAGGTGATACGGACGGTAGCGACTTCCTTCGGAATTCCATACCTAAGATTTGAGCCTAAGGTCTCAAATCTTCCGAGTGCCAGAAACTTCGGGTTTCTAGCACTTTTATCACGGCGGAAAGTCTCAGTTAGGGCTTGATCCGCTCGCAGATAGATACCATTCAAATTGGCATTTTTAGAACTTCAAAACATATATGTATAGAAAAAATAGATTTATCTTCAAGTTGCAGTGTTTAGTTTCCATCCATGGTGTCATTGATTGCATCTTTAGCCTTTGTCAGGCTGGATTCATCAATAGACAGCATATAAAGGCTGGCATTTGGCATGGCATAAGACGTCAGTTCTCCAGTTGAGCCTGTGCCGGTAAGCGCCTGTGACTTAACAGTGTATTTTGAACCGGACTCCAGCTGTGAGTTGACTAACGACATCATGGTATTTAAGGACATATTGGTTTGGATAGATTTTCCAAGTCCCTTGATAATGCTGTTATAATTCGATACAGCTTTCATAGAAGACAGTTTGTCAACAATAGCTGCAATGACTTTTTCCTGATTTTTACCGCGGTCATTGTCACCGGCTTCCAGTGAATACCGTTCACGGACAAAAGCCAGAGCTTTTTCAGAATTTAGCTTCAGTTTTCCAACTGGGAAATCATAGTGACCGATGTGGCTGGTAAAGGCTTGATCGTTATAGACTTCAATACCGCCCAGCAAATCGACCAGCGTTATAAAGGAGGTAAAGTTAATCCGTGCGTAATAATCAATGTCAATATCGTAGAGATTTTCTAAGGTATGGATAGATGAGTCAATACCATAGATACCGGCGTGAGTCAGCTTGTCCTTTTGGTTATTGCCGCCATCAGCAATCGGAACATAGGAGTCGCGCGGCGTTGTTGTCAAAAGAATCTTGTTGGTCTTGCGGTTAACCGTCATGATGATATTAACATCTGAACGTGAAACCGATGAGATAGACCCGTAGCTGTCAATACCGCTGATATAGAGGTTAAAGACATCCCGATTGGCTTTCTTTTTGGCTGAAGATACCTTTTGTTTAATGGTATAGCTGTAAATCGTCTTCAGCTTATCCCTATAGTTTTCATCAGTTTGTGACAGCAGTTCATTGTAGGCGCTGTTCAGCACCATGGCCTTGCCGGAATCCTGCTGCAGGCTTTGATAGGCGCTCTGATAAGAATCAGTCGCTTCTGTTGTTAAATTAACACCTTCGTCAGTTTGAATTTTACTGATAAGAGAGGCAATATTGGTCCCGTCATTGCCAGTTGGCGCTAAAACGCTCTTCAAATCAGCAACCTTGGACACGGAGCTGTCTTTAGGCACCACAACACTCATTTTAACTTCTGAATAAGAGGCTGTTTGATTCATCCTGTCAGACATATCAATGGCTGACTTCAGGAAGTACAATGCGCCTGAGGCTGCTAAGCTTCCCAGCAAGAGAAGAATAAAGGTGAACTTGCTGGCACGTTTTTTTAGAATCAGCACCAGCGACAGCAAAACGATGGCAATCAGAACCACTGCTGCTATTACATTTAGACCTCTAAAGGCCAAGAAATCATAGGCAAAAACAAAAAAGAGAGTCACAGCAGACAGGACCGTAAAAAGAACTAAGAGAATACCATTGATAATACTTAGCTTTTTGTGATTTCCTGTATGATGACTCTGATGACTTCTATTTGAGCGACTAACCATGCTTTCCTTCTCCCAAACTTTAATGATTTGATAGGTAATATTAACCTGTTCATTATAACATTTCAAAGGCTCCTTTGCAATGATGAACTGTGGGCAAAAATCCGCCTATCAGCAAGCTGTATTTATTAACGGCCTGATTTGTGTTACAATAAGCATATGCGTATCCAACAATTACATTACATTATAAAAATCGTAGAAACCGGCAGCATGAACGAGGCTGCCAAACAGCTGTTTATCACCCAGCCGTCGCTGTCCAATGCTGTCCGCGACTTAGAGCGTGAAATGGGCATTGAAATCTTTATTCGCAATCCTAAAGGCATCACTCTGACCAAGGACGGTGTCGAATTTCTTTCTTACGCCCGTCAGGTGGTCGAGCAGACTGCTCTGCTTGAAGAGCGCTATAAGAGTCAGGGGCACACGCGCGAGCTCTTCAGCGTTTCTGCCCAGCACTACGCCTTTGTCGTCAATGCCTTTGTCAGTCTGCTCAAGGAAACTGACATGACCCGCTATGAGCTCTTTTTGCGCGAAACCAGAACCTACGAAATCATTGACGATGTCAAAAATTTTCGTTCTGAAATCGGCGTGCTCTTTTTAAACAGCTATAATCATGACGTCTTGACAAAGATGTTTGATGACAATCATTTGACCTACACCAATCTGTTCAAGGCACACCCTCATATCTTTGTCAGCAAATCCAATCCTCTGGCCGACCGAAAAATGGTTTCCATGAGTGACTTGGAAGACTTCCCTTATCTCAGCTACGATCAGGGAATCCATAATTCCTTTTATTTTTCGGAAGAAATCATGTCTCAGATTTCCCACAAAAAATCCATTGTCGTGTCCGACCGGGCAACACTCTTTAATCTTATGATCGGTCTGGATGGCTATACTATCGCCACCGGTATCTTAAACAGCAATCTAAATGGAGACAACATTGTTTCCATCCCTCTTGACGTTGACGATGAGATTGATATCATCTATCTCAAACACGAAAAAGCCAATCTCTCCAAAATGGGCGAAAAATTCATCGACTACCTGCTTGAAGAAGTTAAGTTTAATTAAGAAAAAGAGCCGTTAGGCTCTTTTCAACTTGAAGACAAAGTCTTTTATGAGACTTTCCTTAGGTGATGCGGACGGCAGCGACTTCCTTCGGAATTCCATGCCTAAGATTTGAGCCTAAGGTCTCAAATCTTCCGAGTGGCAGAAACAATGGGGTTTCTGCCACTTTTATCACGGTGGAAAGTCTCGGATTAAGGCTCGCTTCGCTCGCAAACCAAAGCCATTGAATTGATATTTGAAGAGCTTCAAAGCATGTTTGCATTGAAAAATGTATTTGTCTACACTCTGAAAGAGCCTAACGGCTCTTTTTATTTTAGCTGTGTTAGAACAGCTGCAGCGGGCTGTCAATAGAGATGTTTGATTAGAGCATTGACCTTGTCGAAATAAAAGACGTCACTGTCATAAATAACTCCTGAGAAGATAGCCAAGTCAATAATCTTCTCTAAAAACGTTTTGGAAGAAAAGCCGGTCGTTCGGTGAAGCTCCTCTTCATCAAAAGGTTTGATGAGGTGAGCCAGGGGGTTGCGGGCTGATTTTTCAAAGTCCCGCAACAGTAAAACGGAAGCTTTGATTTCTTCAGGCAGATCGGTCAGCTCAATAAAGTCAACCAAGCTTTTAGACGTCACCTTGCTGTCTCTGCCTTTAGCAACAAAACGCTGAACAAAGGGATTTGAAGAGCGGTGCATCTTGTCGAATTTCCAAACGTCATACTGGTCATTTTTGGCATCATAGATATAAGCATCAATATCTGGCACCTGACTGGTCAGCAAACGCATGAAGAGCCGGTATAAAATCGGACTGACACTCCTGACAAAGTCAATAATATTATCATTGCGCAGCTTTGCTTCCAGATCCATGATATAATTTGCCAGCAATTCTTCTTCGTAGGCATTATCCAGCAAGGAAATCTGATAGGTACTTTCCAGCTCTTTCAGACGCGCGTGATTTTCAAAAAGAAAATCGACATTGAGTTCCCGCCTCTCTTTCAGCAGCTCCAAAAGAAAAATAACATCATCGGAAAACTCCCGTCCGGCCTTTACAATCTGATAAGCGTGGTGATAGGCATAAACATTCAAAAGAATGTCTAGGGTTTCTGTTGCTTCTGACGAGATCTGACCCTCTCTTTCAGTTTCAACATAAGCTTCTGGAAAGTCATGAGCACTCCCTTTGCTGCTTGCTTTTGTCGCACGGCCACGCCTCAAGCGTGAAGAATCTTCCAGATACTCAGGCTTTACAGGGAAAGCAATTCTTTCATTAGCAGCCATCTGTTCCACTCCTTTTCTGACGCTGTTATAATCCTGCATAAAACATTTTTATCAGTATAAAAAGTCTGACCTTTCATCAGGTCAGGCTAGTATACATTAGATTAATCCCTTGATAAAGACTGAACCAAATCCCATGATAAATCCAGCTAGGATTCCCCCGGACACAACTGTAATAATGCTGTTTTTAAACTTAAGGTCTAAAATTGAGGCAGCAAGCGTTCCCGTCCAAACACCAGTTCCTGGGAGAGGAATCCCTACGAAAAAGAAGAGGGCAAAATAAAGCCCTTTAGAACCAGCACTCTCAACTAACTTCTGACCACCGCTATGCCCTTTTTTAAGGCACCAGTTAAAAAAGCTTCCAATGACTGGCTTATCAACTCCCAGCTCAAGGACTCGGCGAGCAAAGAAAAAAATGATAGGAACCGGAAGTATATTGCCAATTACCCCAATCATAATGGCCTGCCAAACTGGCAGGTTATAAGCTACACCAAAAGGAACGGCACCGCGCAATTCAACAATGGGAACCATTGAAATCAAAAATGTCAGAAGATATTTTTTCATATCTAAGTATTGAAGCCTTTCGTCTTATTTATAAATGAGAGGAACAGCCGATTGACCTGATAGTTTCTCAACGCCCTATTTCTATGCAATGCACCAGCTTACTGATTATGTCTAGGAAAGAGTGCGATGAGATAAAGCAAGATTTCAGCACCTCAGACAACCAAATATGACGTTAATGATACCATAAACTGAAACATAATCATAGTAATTGAGGTGATTGAACCAAAAATCAATGATTTTTTGGCTCAATTATCAGTCATTTTAAGCAATCAATGTTTCTAAGCCTACCTTCATCATATCGGTGAAGGTTGTTTCACGTTCTTGGGCAGTCGTGTCTTCGTCTGCCACCAGACTGTCTGAAATGGTCATGATACCCAGCGCCTGAACACCGTGCTTGGCTGCAAGATAATAGAGCGCTGCTGCTTCCATCTCAACAGCCTTCACACCCATTTGCCCCAATTTGATATTATTCTCCGCAAAATCAGAGTAAAAGGCATCGATTGACAGAACACTGCCGACATGGGTTGTCAACTTCATGTCCCTAGCAATATGATAGGCTTTGTCCAGAAGTCCGAAATCTGCAATCTGCGGAAAATCATACTGGGGCCATTCATTTTTTATCATGCTGGATGTGGTCCCGGCTGCCTGAGCCAAAACCAATTCACGGACATGAACATCTTTGTTGAGCGAGCCGGCAGTTCCGACACGAATCAGTTTTTTTACGCCATAAGATGTAATCAGCTCGTTGGCATAGATAGAGATGGATGGCATGCCCATTCCTGTCCCCATGACTGAGACACGCTCTCCCTTGTAAGTGCCGGTATAGCCCAGCATACCGCGGACATTGTTAAAACACTGGGCATCCTCTAAAAAGTTTTCAGCAATAAATTTAGCACGCAGGGGATCGCCTGGCAGTAAGATTTTATCAGCAATTTGCCCTTCCTGGGCACCAATGTGGATTGACATAATCAAAATATAAAGGGTCTTAAAAGGACACAGACACGATAGGAAATCGCTCGAAAATTTTAATTTTCGCCGGTGATTTATCTGTCTGTTCCAGTCCTTGGCTTGTATTTAGTCTAAATAAATACAAGCCAGCTGCCCTTTCCTTTCTTTTGTATTTGTAGTGGAGGCAAGAGACCTGCGCTTTCCGCTCAGGTCGCAATCAAATGAACCTGTTCTCTTTTTTTAATAGGTATTAGGTGACAAAAAGTCCTTAGCCCGTATTCACTTGCGATCAACACCGACTGTCACTTTTGCTTTTTTGGGTGATTAAATAAATAAGTATTGACGACATAGGCAGCTGCAACTGCCAATAAAAACGGTAAGTAGGACGGATAAGACTGTCCTGTAAAAGAGATAACTAATCCAACAGCAGTTAGGGGAGCTTTCATGGTGGTTGCTAAAAATACAGCTGCGCCCAATAGCAGAGCTGCTGTCATTGATAGGACCGGAAAGATGAGATGCAGTCCTGAAACCAAGATGAAAGCACAGACAGCACCCATTGAAAAGGATGGTGTCAGGGTACCGCCGTAGGCTCCTGTTCTTAAGACCAGTAAGACCAGGAAGGCTTTGATAGGCAAAATGATTAGAGCCTGAATCAGCGGCATGCCAGCAAAAAGCTTTTCTGCCAAAGCTCCGCCATTTCCCAAAAGCTCAGGAAAGATAAGAGCAATCGCTGCCAAGAGGAGAAAGCTCAAAGGCAGCTGCCAGAGGATAGCACTGTCTTTGGTTTTATGAGACTGTGCCCAGCTGGTCAGCTGACGAAAACCTTTGGCCAGAGGCCCGACCACCGCTCCAACTGCAATAGCCAGTAAAAGCGTAGAGCAGTTGGTGGTCAGCTGTCCTGTCCTATAAAGGGGAAGATCAGGAATGACTACTTGGGCAACTGCTGCCGCTAAAACCGTTGAAAGAAGAGCGAGCAGGCCATTGCGAAAGGAAAAGCCAACAGCCAAGGTCTCAAAGACGAAGAAAACACTGGCAAAGGGAACCTGGTAAACTGCCGCCAGTCCTGCTGCCGCTCCGCAGGCAATCAAGAGTTTACGGTCGGACAAAGGCAGATGGAAATAATCTGAAATCCGTCCCGCCGTCAAAGCACCCAGTTCACGAGGCGCGCCTTCCTTGCCGATGGGAGAACCTGCCGCAACAGAAGCGATCTGCAAGAAAATATTGCAGAGGTGTATCCACAGGATTGGGCGATAACTGGCTTTTTTATCCAGTGAAACCTGAGATCTGACCGAAATAATCTGCCGATTTTTCCTTTGTATCAAGTACCAAATCAAGGCCGAAAGGATTCCCGCAGCAAAAACAGCTAAGAATCGCCGTTCAGTGGAAACATGTCCAAAGAGCAGCAACTGCGAGGAAGCTTCCCCTCGTCCAAAAGCTAGTTTTTCCACCAGCTCTTGCAGCTCATGCAACAATATACCGCCTAGCCCTGTCAGCAAACTGGTCAGAACAAAGGCAGCCAGCAGTCTACCAATATAAGTTTTATCTGACTTAAGCATTGAAACTATCCAGAAATGAGAAAAGTTTCTCATTCATTTCCCTATAGTCAAATCCTTGAATGAGCTTTGCTTGCTGAACATATTTATGATGCTGAACCGTCCGGTCAAAATCAGCTGCCTGCGCTAACAGATTAGCAACCAGGTCTTGAGTGAATTCCAAGTGACATTGGAAACCATAGTGCTTGTCGCTATATTTGACAATCTGTCTTGGACAGCCTTGGCTGACAGCCAAGACTTGCGCTGTCTCATTTAGTCCAAGCATGTCCCCGTGCCAATGGCCTACTGTCAGACCCTTTCCAAAGGCTTTCAAGCGCACATCAGCCAATCCCGCATCAGTCAGGCTAATCGGAAAGTTTCCAATTTCTTTTTCAGGACTGTGTTCTACTGTTGCTCCATAGGCTTCGCCCAATAGCTGCGCTCCCAGACAGACACCGATGATAATCTTATCAGCTGCCATGGCCGACTGGAGCAAAGCAATTTCGGCAGCGGCATCAAAATAGGGACATTCTGCCTTGGTCGTATGCGGACTCTGCGGTCCTCCCATAACAATCAGCATATCAAAGTCAGCTGCCGACTCAGGAAGAGGCTCATACCGATAAACCTTGGTCAAGGACACCTCATGTCCTCGCAGGGCCGCCCAAGCGAGATAGGCTCCCGGCGCTTCATAGGCTTCATGAATAACAAAATGCACTCTCATTGATAACACACTTCCTTCGTCTGATTTTTATAGAGCTTTCGAAATAAAATTGACTTTAACACCATTTTTCTGCAGTCAAAACGATTATTTCTCATCACTATCATCATCTGATTTTCCAACAGCTAATGCAGTTTGCGATACTCCGAGAAAGATAAAGAGAATCCCCATTATTCTGGATGGGCTTTGAACTAAAGAGATAAGTCCAGCTATATAAAATAGGATTGCACTGACCAAGTGCCATTTTTTAGCGTTCTTGTTATTCATACAAACACCTTCTTTCAGAATGCTTTTACATTTCTGCCAAGATGGCTTTAACCAATCTCTTGAAGTCTTCTTTGATGCGCTGCGTCACTTCTACGACTTCCTCGTGTTTGAGCTCATCTTGAAAACCAGCTGCATGATTGGTGATAGCCGAAATCCCCAGAACCTTGAGACCTGAATGCGCTGCGACGATGACTTCAGGAACAGTCGACATCCCCACAGCATCAGCTCCCAGTGTTTTAAAGGCACGGATTTCAGCCGGTGTTTCGTAAGAAGGGCCTGATACGCCGATATAAACTCCTTCGTCCAGCTGAATTCCCAGCTTTTGTGCAGCCATTTGAGCCTTTTCTCGGTAATCTCTGCTGTAGGCATTGCTCATATCCGGAAAACGCGGACCGAACTCCTCAAGATTTTCCCCAATCAATGGGTTTTGCCCTGTCAGGTTGATATGATCCGAAATAGTCATGAGAGTTCCCGGACCAAAACCGATACCGCCAGCTGCATTGGTGACAAGAACACCCTGACAGCCCAGAGCCTTCATGATTCGCACAGGGAAGGTCACCACTTCCAGTGGATTGCCTTCGTAAAAATGAAAACGTCCCTGCAAAGCCAAGACCTTGCGGCCAGCTAAATCACCATAGACAAGCTTGCCGGCATGACCCGCAACTGTTGAGCGTCCCCAATTAGGAATATCAGCATAGTCAAGGACGACAGCATTGGTGATTTCCTCTGCCAGCTCGCCCAGACCAGAACCTAAGATCAAGCCAAACTCAGGCGTTGTCACGCCTTTGGCTTGTAAAAATTCACGGGTTTCATTGATTTTTTCTACTAGTGTCATAAATTAAGATACAAAGGGTCTTTGGCTTGCGAAAAATTCCCTGAAAAATAGGAAATTTCCCCAAGAAACCTGTTCCCAGGTGAGATTTGCACTTACAAATAAGCGTATTCCTCATTCAGCCAAAGCTGAAACGATTCTTTTTCCCTAGGAATTTAGCCCCGTGTTCAGTCGGCCTTGCCAACCGAACAATCCTTTCTGCAAATTTTAGTTTTTGATTAAGATTGTAAGAATGTTAAAATCCTTTGATTAAAATCTTTGGCTTCAACATAGGCGGAATGCCCTAAATTCGGATAAATGTGACAGGCACAGTTGAGAGCTTGAGCTAAGTCAGCTGATGACTGGGCACCTACCACCTTATCCTTACCGCCTCCGATGACAAAGACAGGGCAGGCAATTTCTTTGAGCTTGTCGCCGGCATCAAAATGCAAAATAGAATCCGCCAAGATAACAAATCTATCCAACTCTTTCGGTTTCATCAATTTTGACAAGAGAAAAATCAACCAGCGATACCTTCTAAGCCAAGACTCTGAAAAAACCTTGTTCACAGCATCAAGAATCAGCTGTTCCTTATCCTTGGTTTTTGCCAGTTTAATCCAATTGCCTATGGTAGATAGAGCTGTATCATTAACTTTCGATAAGGTTATACCAAGAACCAGTTTATGGACTAATTCCGGATAACGTATGGCCAATAGCTGAGCAATCATTCCACCTTGCGAAAGTCCAATGATATCTGCCTTTTCAAGGTTCAAATACTTCATGGCCTGAGCCAATTCATCCGCCATATCAGCAATGCTGTAGCCCGTCTCTGCCTGATCCCTACGGTCAAACATATAAACCTTATACGCTTTAGCAAAGATACGATAGATATAAGACATGGAAAAAGCTTTGCCTTTGAGCCGCTGTGTACTCAAACCAAGTATCAATACCAAGGGTTTATTTCCGTTTCCAAAAGTAAGATAGTCTATTTTGCTGCCATTAAAAGTTAAGCGTTTATTTCTGGCTTTATACATTCTACACCAATTTATCCAAGAAGCTTTGGCCAATCATGGCTGTGCCCACACCGAAGTTTTCTGCGATGGTTGCTGAAATATCGGCATAGTGGCCGACTGGGATAGTACCGCTGCCCTTAAAGGCCGGACTGTAAGCCAAAAGCGGCACATATTCACGAGTGTGGTCGGTTCCGGCATAGGTTGGATCGTTACCGTGGTCCGCTGTGATAAGAAGCAGGTCATCTTCTTTCATGGCTGCAATGATTTCCGGCAGACGCTCATCAAATTCATGCAGACAATCGCGATAGCCATGCGCATTGCGGCGGTGGCCGTAAAGAGCGTCAAAGTCTACCAAGTTAGTAAAGGAGAAACCTTTGGTGAACTCGGGCAGTTTCATAGTTTTCAGCAGGGTATCTACTCCATGGCTGTTGGATTTATTGTGACCCATGTCATGGTTAATTCCTGAACCGTTGAAAATATCATTGATTTTACCAACTGAGTAAACGTCAACACCTGCTTCGTCCAATTTATTCAAAACAGTTGGCGCAAAGGGTGATACTGCTAAATCGCGGCGGTTGGCTGTCCGCGTAAAGTTGCCGGGTTCCCCGACATAAGGACGGGCGATAATACGGCCGAGAAGTGCCGGACGCTCCAAGGTAATGGAGCGGGCGTATTCACAGATTTTGTAGAGCTCATCCAGCGGAATCACTTCTTCGTGGGCTGCGATTTGCAGCACCGGGTCAGCAGAGGTGTAGACAATCAGCTCACCAGTCTCCATCTGACGCGGGCCAAAATCAGCAATGACCTGCGTACCGGAATATGGTTTGTTGGCCTCACGGATGACCTTGCGACCGGAAAACTCCTCAATCTTAGTGATGATTTCTTCCGGAAAGCCATTCCAGAAGGTATCGAAAGGCTCGGTGATATTGAGCCCCATGATTTCCCAGTGGCCGGTCATGGTATCTTTACCAAGAGATACTTCTTCTAGTTTTGTGGCATAGCCAGTCGGCTGACTTTCGGCGGGAACGGTTTTTAGAGCCTGCGGACGCGGGATATTTCCAAGACCGATTTTAGCCATATTTGGCACATTGAGGCCAACTGTTTTTGAAATATGTCCCAGCGTATCAGAGGCGCCGTCCGGCACACCGGCATTGGAGAAATTATTAGCATCTGGTGCTGCTCCAATACCAACAGAATCCAAAACTACTAAGTGAATACGATTAAAGTTAGACATTATCTTTCTTTCTAAGGGTGGTTACGGTTGGCACCCATTACCTATATTACTTTTCCAAAACTTGAACGCCGTCTTTGCCAGCAACGATGACACGGTTGACCATGCCGCAGAAAAGACCATGTTCAACAAGGCCGACTTGGTGATCCAGCTTGCTGCCAAAGGCAACAGGATCAGGAATGCTTCCCAAATCCAAATCGATAATAAAATTTTTCATATCCGTCACGAAACGAACACCGTCATATTCCCTGAAAGAAGGCTTGTAGCCCTTCTTTTCAAATTCTCTGAAAAGACGTTCGGCACCGTACTGAACAACCTCAACCGGCAGTTTAAAAGCCCCCAGAGTGTCCACCAGCTTGCTCTCATCAACGACCCAGATATAATCTTTCGTAGGCGTTGCGACCACTTTTTCCATGAGCAGGGCACCGCCGCCGCCCTTGATGCCGTTGAACTGAGGATCGACCTCGTCGGCACCGTCAACGGTCACGTCAATAGAGTCGACCTCATCAACAGACTTGAGCGGAATGCCCAGGCTCTCAGCTTGAGCGGTTGTCCCGCTTGAAGTCGTCACACCGACAATTTGCAGGCCTTCTTCCTGAACACGGCGGCCGATTTCCTCAACAAAATAATAGGCTGTTGAGCCTGTTCCAAGTCCAACAGTCATACCGTCTTTGACATATTCTGCCGCTTTGATGCCAGCAATTTTTTTGAGCTCTTCCATAAAGGTTCCTCTTTCACACATAATCACCTTATTATAACATGAAATCGCATACTTGTTAAATAGCAATCTTCCTTTTCTGAACATCTCAAAATCTTGCAGCTTCCCTCTTTTTGCGCTACAATTAAGCTATGATTACTAAGGAATTTGATACTATCGCTGCGATTGCCACCCCTCTGGGAGAAGGAGCTATCGGCATTGTTCGGCTTTCCGGCTCTGAAGCTCTTGCTATCGCTCAAAAAATCTTTAAAGGCAAGGATTTAAACAAGGCCGCCTCCCATACGATTAACTACGGCCATATCGTGGAAGACGGGCGTCTTATTGATGAGGTCATGGTTTCGGTCATGCGGGCGCCTAAGACCTTCACCCGCGAAGATGTCATCGAGATTAATACCCATGGCGGTGTAGCGGTCACCAATGAAATTTTGCAGCTGGTTATTCGCTCCGGTGCTCGGATGGCTGAGCCCGGCGAATTCACCAAACGGGCCTTTTTAAACGGGCGTGTTGATTTGGCCCAAGCTGAGGCTGTTATGGACTTAATCCGTGCCAAGACAGACAAGGCCATGGCTGTCGCTGTCAAACAGCTGGACGGTTCCCTTTCTGAACTCATCAACAATATCCGCCAGGAAATTTTAAACACACTGGCTCAGGTCGAAGTGAATATTGACTATCCTGAATACGATGATGTCGAAGAAATGACAACAGCCTTGATGCGTGAAAAGACACAGGAATTTGAAAAACTTCTGGCCAATCTTTTACAGACAGCCCGCCGCGGCAAGATTTTGCGCGAAGGTCTGTCCACTGCTATCATCGGCCGGCCCAATGTCGGCAAATCAAGCCTTCTTAATAATCTTCTGCGCGAAGACAAGGCTATTGTTACCGATATTGAAGGAACAACCCGTGATGTTATCGAAGAGTATGTCAATATCAAGGGCGTGCCATTGAAATTGATTGATACTGCGGGAATCCGTGAAACAGATGATTTGGTCGAAAAAATCGGTGTTGAACGCTCCAAAAAAGCGCTGGAGGAAGCAGATCTTGTCCTTCTGGTCCTCAACAGCGCCGAAAAATTAACCGATCAAGACCGTACCCTGCTGGAAATCAGCCAAAATACTAATCGACTCATTCTGCTCAACAAGACCGATCTGCCCCAGCAGATTGAAAGCGATCAGCTGCCGGACGATGTGATCAAAATATCCGTCTTAAAGAATCAAAACATTGACCTCATCGAAGAACGCATCAACCAAATTTTCTTTGACAATGCAGGCATTGTTGAAAAGGATGCAACTTACTTATCTAATGCGCGTCACATAAGCCTTATCGAGCAGGCTATCGAAAGCCTCCATGCTGTCAATGAAGGTTTGGAACTTGGTATGCCGGTGGACCTCTTACAGGTTGATATGACCCGTACTTGGGAAATCTTAGGCGAAATCACCGGCGATGCTGCCCCAGATGAACTCATCACCCAGCTCTTCAGCCAATTTTGTTTAGGCAAATAACGTAAACATGTCACTTGGACCTGCCAAAAAATCCTGCAAAACTAAAAGAACGGCTGGAGCTGCTTTTCGAAATTGACAGGAAAGATAGCGTGTAAGCCGGGCCTGTACGTTTTGTACTAGGGTAACTACCAAGACAGTTACCATTTCAAACCGAGCCTGTTCAACAGATGTAAAATGAGCATCATTGACAGGCTCTTTTTTATGGCCTTGTAAAAAATTTTTCACGAGTGCACTGTTTATTTCCTTTTTGGCACATGCGGAAAGATGATTATAGGATTCGCCTGTTTTCTTGATTGTCGCTAACCTCTGTATGCGCTGCTGTCTCTTGTCAGAAGATAATGCGAATAAGAGTTTTTCTGTGCCAGTTTGATAGTATTTTTAAGGGGCAGACAAAAGCCTGAAGGTGTGACCCTTCAGGCTTTATGATGGACAGAATAGGATTTTAAATCGAATCGCCGTTCCAGATGGAGTTTTTCACGATGACGTAGTTAACCCGTGTCAGGCTCTCAACATCACGGCCGCCGGCATAAGAGATTGAACTTTGAAGGTCCTGCTCCATCTCGGTTAGCGTATCTTTGAGGCAGCCTTTGGTTGGCAGGAGAATTTTCTTACCTTCCACATTTTTATGCTCACCCTTTTGGTACTCTGAAGCAGAGCCATAATACTCTTTAAAGCTTTCTCCATCAACTTGGACGAGTTTTCCCGGACTCTCGTTGTGCCCGGCAAAGAGGGAACCAATCATGACCATGCTGGCTCCAAAGCGGATGGATTTGGCAATATCACCGTGCGTGCGAATTCCCCCATCAGCAATAATCGGTTTGCGGGCTGCCTTGGAACACCAGCGAAGGGCTGCTAACTGCCAGCCGCCTGTTCCAAACCCAGTCTTAACCTTGGTGATACAGACCTTTCCGGGACCGATACCAACCTTGGTTGCATCAGCACCAGCATTCTCCAATTCACGGACAGCCTCTGGTGTTCCAACATTTCCAGCGATGACAAATGTCTCTGGAAGTTCTGACTTGATATGCTTAATCATTTTGATAACACTCTCTGCATGACCGTGAGCAATATCAATCGTGATGTATTCAGGGGCATCCTCCTTCAAGCTGCTCACAAAATCATACTCATAGTCCTTGACCCCAACTGAGATAGAAGCAATCAGACCCTGAGCATGCATGCGTGCGATAAAGGGCTTACGGGAGGCTTCATCAAAGCGGTGCATGATGTAGAAATAACCATCTTTTGCAAGCATCTCTGCGATATCTTCATCTATAATAGTCTGCATATTGGCAGGCACTACCGGCAATTTAAAACGATGGCTGCCAAAAGTTACAGTGGTATCTGCCTCAGAGCGGCTATCAATGATACACTTGTTAGGAACCAGCTGAATATCTTCATAATCAAAAACGGGGAAATCATTAAACATAAAAACCTCTTTTCAGCCATAGAGACTAAAAAGAGGTTTTTGCCTATCACAAAAGTCATCTCCAGCCTCCGGCTATATACTATGATGACCTTCCTATAACTCTGAGGGCCAATTAGCTCTCAGAGCATCGCTAGGTAATTGCTTACCCTTCCATAATTATATTATAGGATTATACCGATTTTGTCCAAATATTTCGGTGTTTTTTAGTTAATGTTCGCTTTTTGCTGCTTGAGTCAGGTTTATCCAAGCACATTTGGCAGAATTGTTTCAAGGCCGATTCACTGTCCTGTCTTCAGGCACAAGGCTGAAAAATCGCCGCCCCTGCCCTAGCCGGACGAACGGACAGATCATGGTTACTAAAAGGACAGCCTTTGCATCAACTGACAGAAAAAAGCCAGACAAATTCTGGACTTTTACGATTTAAGGATTTGCTGGACAGTCTTTCTTAAAACCGGCACCACCTGTTCCTCAAACCAGGGATGCTTGGACATCCAAATTTGATTTCTGGGAGAGGGATGGACAATGGGAAAGAAATCCGGCAGGTAGTCTTTATAATGTTCAACTGTATCTGTCAGTTTGACTGAAGATTTTTGCTGCAGATAGTATTTTTGGGCATAATTGCCAATTAAAATGGTCAGCTGAATGTCCGGCAGCAGATCCAAAATCGGCTGATGCCACTTCTGAGCGAAACCTTTCCGAGGCGGCAGATCGCCTGATTTCCCCTTGCCGGGATAATAAAAATCCATAGGAACAGCCGCAAAATAGCCCGAATGATAAAAGGTCTCCTCATCAACCCCCATCCACTCGCGCAGGCGCTCGCCGCTCTTATCATACCAGTAGAGCCGCGATTCCTGCGCTTTGATACCCGGCGCCTGCCCGACAATATTAATGCGTGCTGTTTCCGGTGCTGTAAAAAGCGGCTCGATTCCCTGCTGGGTAAACCATCTATTTTGACTGTCTGCCATAATGGCCTTAGTGATTTCTTCAATAGTTGTCATAATTACTCCCCCTTGTCAAAAAGAACTGAGATCAGCAATCGTCAGTTCTTTCTTTTTCATGTAAGATTGTGTCATGCACATGGTCTATTCCTTACTTGATCAGCTCATAGATAGCTTCGGCATAGATGGCTGCTGCCTTGTAGAGGTCTTCTACTTCTACAAATTCATTGGCTTGGTGCATGGTATCCTCAGAATGCGGGAACATAGCGCCAAAAGCAACACCTCGTTTCAGCAAACGGCCAAAGGTACCGCCGCCGATAACCCATTCCTTGCCTTTTTCACCAGTGTGTTTCTCATAAACAGCCAAAAGCGTTGACACCAACGGATCATCCATCGGTACATAATGAGGAGTGTGCTCGTGTTCAGACAGGGTGACTTCTTTAACACCGTTCAACTGTTCCAGTTTTGCTTTGATGGTTTGTGAATCTGTTCCTTGAGGATAGCGGAAATTAAGTGCAATGGTATTGTCTGCTGCTTCCGCGTCAAAATCAAAGACACCGGCATTCATGGATAGAGCTCCCATCTGCTTATCGACAAAAGCAACGCCGAGTTTTTCACCCGCATGATCGTTCAGCAATATCTTGCCTGCCAAATCAAGATAGGCTTTGGCATCGCCGGCAAAATCAAAGCGAGATAAAAAGAGAGCCAGATAGGTAGCACCATTGATACCAGCTTCCGGAGTAGAGCCGTGAGCGGACTTCCCGTGAACCGTCAATTTAAAACGGCCCTCGTCTTCAGTCAGACTGGCTTTAAGATTGTGGGATTCAGCAAAAGTATCTAAAGACAGCTGCAAGTCTTCTAAGCTAAGATTGCCGGTAAAGACAGCCACTGCTGACTCCGGCACCATATTTTCACGCAGGCCGCCCTTGAAGGATTCAAGAGTGAAAGAACCGCCGTTTTTGTTGCCAAAATGCAGGTATTCAGTAATGTTGCCCTTTTCACCATTGATAATAGGGAAATAGGCATCCGGCGAAAAGCCAAAATCAGGCTCAGGCACACCGACATGTTCAAAATAATAATCCATATCAGCCCAGCCGGACTCTTCATCCGTACCAACAACAAAGCGCACCTTTTTAGAAACCGGCAGGCCCAAGTCTTTGATAATCTTTAACCCATAGTAACAAGCAATGGTCGGTCCCTTATCATCACTGGCACCGCGCGCATAGAGCTTGCCCTTAATAATCTCAGGCAAATATGGCGATGTTTTCCAGCCGCTGCCGGCAGGGACAACATCCAAATGCGCAAAGATACCTAAAACCTCATCTCCCTGACCGTATTCAAAATGACCGGCGTAATTGTTTACATTCTTAGTTTCGTAGCCATCGCGTTCTGCCATTTTCAAAAAATGCTGCAGAGCTTGAGCAGGACCGGGGCCAAAAGGATGCTTGGCATCAGCCTTGCTGTCATCGCGCTCTGAATTGATCTGTAAAATTCGAAAAAGATCAGCCAGAATATCGCCCCGGCGTTTATCTACTTCCTTTTGAAAATCTACAAACATAGCTTAGCTTCTCCTATCGTATTTCAATAATCTCATCAACCGGCAGACGGTAGCTTGGTTCAAGCTTTTCATCTGTATAGCCCACAGTAATCAAAAGTTCGGGACGAAAACGCTTATCAACATCTAATATCTCATTTGTTACTGTCTTATCAAAACCAAGGATCATATTGGAAGCAATGCCCTGGTCAGTCAGAGCCAGCACCAAGTTCATAGCCACCAGTCCTGCATTAAGAGCCAGATACTCATCCTTAGTCTTATCATCGAAAGAGGCAAAGCGAGCGGGCAGAGTTTCCATGTAATAAGCAATCATATCATCCGGAAGATTCTTGCTGCCAATACGGGCAATCTTACGGGAGCGCTGAACCAAATCAGTATCAGTAAACAAAGCAATGACATACTGTGCACCTTCAACCTGAGCTTTGTTTAAAGCGGGCAAATCTTCAGCCAAGGCAGCCTTTTTGTCTTTGACAATCACAAATTTCCAAGGCTGAATATTGTTGGCGCTGGGAGCCAGCTGAGCAATCTCAATCGCTGTGCGGACATCCTTTAAATCAACAGGCTTGTCATTAAATTTTTTGACCGCATGCCGTTTTTTATTTAATTCTAAAAATTTCATAGATGAATATTCCTTCTAATAGGTGATAGTTACTTTTATATTCTACCATTTTTTGAAACTGTTTTCAGCTCTTTTCCTTTGAAAAAATAGCAGAACTTCTCTTGGCATTCGAAAAAGCAAGAGATTGCCCGCTTTTCAATCTATAGCCAAGTGGCAGAGGCTGCAATAATCCCTTTGGCAATTTCATTGTTTCTCAGTTCTGTTTCTTTGAAGTCGCTAAGAGCGTCGTAAAAAGCTTTAACAGGTTCGGATAAACCTTTTTTTCTCTGCAAATACTTCAATGACAAACGCTCTAATTCTCTGCAGAGGCGGTAAGACTGTCTTGAAAAATCACGCACGGCCTCCACTTCCTGCTTATAGTCCAACAGCAGCTCACGTTCTTCCGGATAAATATCCGGATTGAGCAAAAGATTGTAGTAGTCTGTCATGATTTGTTTTTGCTTTTCATCATCACTTTTTTTCGTCATTCATGAGCCCCTTTCACTGAAAGATAATCATCAGCATAATCGGTCTTAAAAATCTTATTTTCAAAAACTGCCCTCAGTTTATCATAAAAACAGAGAAAAGTATAATGACAACTTTCCTCAAGTCAAAGAGATGACACCATCAGCTTGGTCATCTCTCTTCCACTTTATAACCTGCCTGCTTCAAAACAGCCAGAGCCCGTTTAAAATCTTTTGTCTTAGTCAAAATATAATCGGTATTGTAAGTTGATACCGCAAAGAGACCAATACCTTGATCCGCTAAAAGACCAGATAACTTGGAAAGAATCCCTACCAGAGAAAAATCCAGAATCCCTTCAATGCGAAAGGCTGACCAGTTCGCATCTGCCTGTATCGCATTGGCAGGTACATCAGCACTCAGACATACCAAAGATTTCTCTTCATCGGTCTGAGCGAGAAAGAAAAATTCACTCTCAAAATTAACTTGCGAATAATCTGGCACTTGGCAGATAGAAAACGTTTCAGTCATCGGTTTAAGCTGCAGCATATTTTTCTCCTTTATTTGTCTTGAAGCACTCCAGCAGGTCGTCGTAAGAGTTGATACCATACCGCATCACTAGTCTGCATTCAAAGAGGTAATCTGACAGCCTTGTTCATCAAAATTTGCCGGAAGCAGCCAGTTGTCAAACTTAGCTTTCATAGCTTGGTACTCTTCTTCCAGCATGGAATACCAATTGGTATCGCGGCTGCGGTTTTTATAAACTGCTGCCCGCCGAAAGGTGCCTTCAAAGGTAAAGCCCAGACGCTTAGCTGCATGATTAGAAGGCGCATTCAGGCTGTCGCACTTCCATTCATAGCGGCGGTAATGCAGTTCTTCAAAAACGTAACACATAACCAGATACTGCGCCTCAGTCGCCATTCGCGACTGTTTCAGTTCCGGACCGTAAAGAACCCAGCCCATTTCAATCACACGATTTTTAGTATCTATTCGCATGAGAGAAAATGTTCCTATTACCTTGTGACTCTCCTTATCTAAAATGGCCAAGTAGTAAGGATCCTTGGAATCAGCCATCCCTTCAAAATAATCTCTAAAATCTTCTTTGTTTTCAAAATGATCAATTGGCAGATAGGTCCACTGTTCTTTAGGACTGTCAGGACCATAAAAAGTATAGGCATCCTCAAAATGCCTGTCCGCATTCAGAGGTTCAACGATCGTATAATTTCCTGTGAGCTGTCCGATGTCCGGCAACTGACCGGGCATAAAATCAAGCACTGATTCTCCAATTGGCTGATCAAAGTTGTTTGTTGGCATAAGTGTCTCCTTATTTGCCCTCAAGGGCTTTGCTTTTTCTCTTCTACATTAAATTTACGTAGTTGCCTATTTTCAGCAGCTTCAACAGGAAAAACTGGCTGCATTTTTTGCCAGTTCTCCTCTTACTCTTTTTCCTGCAGCTTCTCCTGCACATTTTCTGCGACTTTCTGTGGGATTCCTAAGGCTGTCAGCTCATCTAGGCTGGCTGCTTTAATCTTGGTCAGGCTCTTGAAGTGTTTCAGCAGCAGCTGCTTGCGCTTGGGTCCAAGGCCTGCAATGCCGTCCAGCTTGGAACTGAAGCTGTTCTTACTGCGAACTTGTCTGTGAAAAGTGATGGCAAAGCGGTGCACCTCGTCTTGAATGCGCTGCAGGAGAAAGAACTCTTCTGAATTTCTAGGCAGCGGCACCACTTCCAGCGGATCACCAAAAAGCAGTTCATGGGTCTGGTGCTTGTCATTCTTTTGCAGACCAGCAATAGGAATATCAAGTCCCAGTTGATTTTCAATGACATCACGCACAACATTGACCTGACCTTGCCCCCCATCAATGATAATAAGGTCCGGCGGTGTCAGCTCATCTTTCATGACGCGGCTGTATCTGCGGTAAATAACTTCACGCATGCTGGCATAATCATCCGGACCAGTAACAGTTTTGATTTTATATTTACGGTATTCCTTTTTATTGGGCTTGCCATTTTCAAAGACAACCATGGCCGCAACCGGGCTGGTTCCCTGAATATTGGAATTATCAAAGGCTTCGATGCGCACCGGCTTGGGAATGTTAAGCAGGTCGCCAATATTTTCAATAGCACCTTGTGTTTTTTTCAGGTCTTTTTCCAGCAGGTCAAATTTTTGCTGCAGGCTGACACGGGCATTTTTCACTGCCAGATTAACCAACTGCTTCTTCTCACCGCGCTGGGGCTTAATGACCTTAGTATCCACCAAGGCTTTGACAAAAGCCTCATCAATGTTGCTGGGAATGAAAATTTCTCTGGGAATAATATGCCGCCTGTCCTGATAAAACTGACCCAAGTAGGTCAAAAAATCTTCTTCAGGCTCATTGTAATAAGGAAACATGTTGACATCACGCTGGATGAGCTTGCCTTGCCGGACAAAAAAGACCTGCACGCACATCCAGCCCTTATCTGCATAATAGCCAAAAATGTCTCGGTCAATCAGGTCCTGCGCCATCACCCGCTGCTTGGTTCTGAGAACACCAATCGCACTGATTAGATCGCGGTACTCTGCGGCCCGCTCAAACTCCATGTTTTCAGCCATGGTCTGCATTTTTTCCTTGAGCCCGTTAACAATCTTATCGTCATAACCATTTAAAAAATTGCTGACATCTTCGATCATCTTATCGTAATAGGCCTGGTCAGTATGGCAGACGGTGTGAGCAGAACACTGGCCGATATGATAGTAAAAGCAAACTTTTTCCGGAGGATTGGTACATTTCTTAAAAGGGAAAATCCTGTCCAGCAGTTTTTTAATTTCATTGGCAGCACCGACATCAGGATAAGGACCAAAGTAATGCCCCTTATCTTTTTTGACCTGACGGGTAATCAACAGGCGAGGGTATCTTTCATTGGTAATCTTAATGAAAGGGTAAGACTTGTCATCTCTGAGCCTGATGTTGTATTTGGGATGATTTTCCTGAATGAGATTAATTTCTAAAAGAAGGGCCTCAATATTGGAACCCGTCACAATGTATTCAAAATCCTCGATTTCTGACACCAGCATTTCTGTCTTAGTGTCATGGCTGCCGTGAAAATAGCTGCGCACACGATTCTTTAAATTTTTAGCCTTCCCCACATAAATAATCGTTCCTTTTTTATCCTTGTGGAGATAGCAGCCGGGACTGTCCGGCAACAATTCTAACTTATGTTTTATCAGTTCATTCATACCTTTTATTATAGCAAAAATAGGGCAATTTTTCTGACTTTGCTTTCGGTTAGTTTTACTTTTATCCTTATCTGTTTTTTGATAAACTAAGAACGTATTAAAAAGAGGGAGTCATGACCAAAAATCAAATCAGCAAAAGCATCTTCCTTTATTGATTGCTTTGAAAAAATGCCTGAATTTCTAAAAGAATCCTTAGAACCTATAACTTCAAAAACTTTTGTTAAGCATCTCAACTGCCTTTGAAGCGCTATTTCACTCAATCACATTGATTTACTAGAAAGGAACCCTATGTCCACACCTATCCGCGCTAAGCGTGTATCTAACTACGAACTATTCTTTGACTTGGCTGTTGTCCTAGCTATTAGCAAGCTGACTGCTGCCTTTCACATCGAGCATATCGGCTGGTTAGAAGTTTGGAGTTTTATCCTCGGTAATATCATCCTGCTCAGTGTCTGGATGAATGAAGTGTTTTACTACAACAAATACGGTGACTCCCGACGAGCAGATATCTACACGGTCGTTACCCTCATGTTTGTTCTGGGAAATATGGCTCTCAATTTCAATTTTGATCCTTCTCTTTTACCCCAGCGAGCTGCCACCGATTTTCTCTTTAACCTCTTACTCATTATCGCCTACGCCATCATTGCTTTACAATATTTTCTTAAAGGACGAAAATTAGGTTTTTCAAAAGATATCAAAACAGCTATCGCTCATAATCTGATTTCTGCAGCAGCAATCTTTCCTTTAATAACCCCCTTTGCTCACAGCCGCTTTGAACTGGGCCTTCTTTACCTGATACCGCTCATTCTTCCCTTCTTCTTGGGACGGCATTTAGACACTGAGCGCGATAATTTCCCTCATCTTTTAGAGAGGGCACAGTTGGTTACCATTTTGACTTTTGGTGAGACGGTTATTGCCATTATCAGCACTTATCCTCTGGCAGAAAGTCTCTATCAGGGTGCCCTCCTCTTTTTTGGTATGGCCATGCTCTTTATGTTTTACATGACACAAACCTTCCTATCTATCAATCATCACACGCGCAAAAACGCCAGCCTTCTCTTTTATGTTCATATCTTGATTTTTATTGGCATCAACTTTTTTACAGTTGGCCTAGAGTTTTTAGCAGACCATCACCACGCGCCGATTGGCTTTAAGCTCTTCGTTACAGGTGTATTGATGGTATATCTGGGAACTCTGCTGACCACTTATTATAACCAGAAACTCTATCAATTTACAATACGTGAATATTTAGTATTTGCCGGTTTATTAGCTGCCATTCTGAGTGCTTTTATGATAGCAGGTCCTCATGTCCTGCCCCTTTCTATTATCCTAATCATAGGTGGATGGTGCCTCAGCCGTTACTATATGCTCACCCGCAGACGCCTTAGAGAGCAAAACAATGTTCCGCATCCCGATCCAACTAAGAACCTGAGAGATTTTTCCTAAGATAAAAAAACGAGCCGTGTTAAGCTCGTTTTTTAGGGTTTGACCGCTGCCAGAGACTGCTCAAAAGCAGCAATCTTACCTTTATCTCCCTTTTCTTGGCAAGTATGGTGCTGGCTATTCTAACAGCAACATCTGCCACTCAGGACAATCACAAATTATGCTTAGCCATGCGCTCTTTAAAGATATCATTGACAATTAAGCTCAGGCTTTCTTTAGCCTCAGGACTCAAATCGCCCTCTTTTTGCGCTTCCGCATAAGCTTCGGGAAACTCACGCGCAATCAGCTTACAGGTCGTCTTAGTCGCATGCCCGCGTACCAACCGCGGAATACGCTCCATATACTCAGGCTTAACCAAAGCTATGATTTTCTCATCAGCATTCATATATTCTCACTCCTTTACCCTAATTACTATACTCCTTTTAAAGGGAGATGTAAATGCTCAAACATGCCTTTGAGCGCTTGGAATTTTAGTATCTAATGACCTCTTTTTTTACTGTTTCTAAAATATCAGCAGAAATATCAGCTATATTCAAGAGAAAAACTTTATTCTGCCTTGGATTATAGAGTCCCAATTTTTCTATAGATTGAAATTCGGGATGAACAGACTGTATTCCCATAAGATAATATACCAATAGCTGAAGCGTCTGGTCTTTGTTGGGCTTACTTTTTGAAACCTTAAAATCCCACAGGGTATCTGATGTTAAAAAATCACCATCCCCAGCAGTAATGGTATCAGTGTAGCCACCTTCTAATGTAAAACCGTCCTTTACAATCGGACCGTACTCTTCAAAGAAGGCCAGACTTCTCTCTACCATTATACGAATATTTAAAATCGTTGCCGCATCTGGCACAATCTCTTCAACAGGCTTATATCCTAGCCAACCTGCTCTAAAGATAACATCAAAACCAGCTAACTGACAGGCACTGATAATAGAGGTATCGTCAAGACCAGTAATTTGAGAAAGTAAAGTGGAAGCTAGCTCTGATTTTTTTATCATAAGAGCTCCGTACAAGGAAATCTTGAAAGCTTCTTCTAGCGGCGTACCATTCATGAACCGTGTCAGATAGTCCACACAAAGCCCCACCAGCGAAGCGTGAATATTCTCCTCACCACTAAGTTCCTTACCATCTGTTAGCTCATCAACTGAAAATAACTTAGGCGGTAAATAGCCACCATAAGGCTGTTTGATATGTTTAATACGCTGAGTAACTGAGGTCATAGTGTTGGCTTTCTAAAAAATTGATTGGAATGAGTTTTATTTAACTTCTGTCGTTCCTTACTACCAAACTAGAAAGGATACTATTTTTTTAGTTTATCATTTATAATCGTCAACGATAAAGTATTTTCCACTAAATGTTGTAGCTGTCTTACATTATCACATTGAGAATAAGCTTTCTTCATCCTTTCATGTATTTCATTTGGTAATTTATAATCAAATTCTTTAGAAAATTTCTCATATTCTTTTTCCCCGATTTGTTCTTTAACATCCATACTTAAATCAGAAAATTTTATGATTTTGTCAAATCGACTATAAATAGCTCCACCTAAGTTTTCTTTTATATCAGCTAAATCTGTATAATTTGAGGTACAAATAATTATCGAACGACTTAAATGAAGCGAGTAATTTCTATCTTCATAAATACCTTCATCAAATAATTGGTAAAAAGCACTATGAAAAACAGGATTAGCCTTATCAAACTCATCCAGTAGTAAGACATTTGATTCTCTATCTAGTAAATCCTTTGCAAAGCTAGATTCTTGATGAGTGCCTCCAAAAAGATAGGTTGCAAATTGAGTATTTTGGTACATAGAAAATTGCTTTCTAAATATGGGTTCATCTAACACCTTAGAGATATACTTAGCTGTTTCAGTTTTTCCTATACCTGACTTTCCATAGAATAATAGTACCACAGGTTTTTGACGTTTTTCTATAGTTAGCGGAAAAAGTGCCTGTAGTAATTCAGATTTTACCGATTTTTGTCCCAAAATAATATCATCATAATTATTATTAATCTCTTTTAAATGCTCTAATTCTAACTTTTTGTACTCTTGTTTTTGTTGTTCAGCATTTGGGAATAATCGAATAATCTGATCTTCCAGTAATTTAGGGGGATTTTGAATATACAGATTATCAATGTTAAACTTTGATAAAAAACTAATGAAGTTAGTAATGACATGCTCATTAACTCCAGCATACTCAGAAGAGCCGATTACAAAATTTTCTACATCAATTTTTTCAGGTGGCTCTTCCTTAGGATACTCTCCATTATTATTCGCTACAACTAATTTCAAATTTTTTGATTCATTATCAAATTGATATGCTAACTCTGTTAATGTCTTATAGCTATCGGGTTCAGGGAGCAGTTTATCAAATTCTTGTTTTGAACCATTAAAAATTATCACATTACTTATTTCATTCATTGCTCATTACTCCTGCTAATACAACATCATAAACGTCTAAATAATTATCTTGACTAATTTCTTGTTTTTCTTCTGTAACAATCTCCTCAATATCTATTCTAGATTCAGGTGCCTCTAAATCAAATTCTTTTTCTAATGATAGTTTTTCCAAAGTAGTTTTACCAACTTTTACAGCATAATATGATAAATCCATTTTTGTTAAATCAACAAGTGTATAACTATTTTTGAAGGCATTAATATTAAATCTAAGAACAGACTGAGATTGAGTATTCCCATTATCGTATGCCAACATCTGATAATACCCTCTCTCACCAAGAATAGCATTGTTGAGCCCTTCTATGCTAATCGGAATTTGGTCTTGCGGAACAATATTTAAATACGAACTATACATCCTATACATAGTAACAGAATTTTGAGGAGTAACTAGTTTATGATTATGAAATTTTTTTATTTGACTATCTTTATTAGCATTATCTATATAATCAGTCAATATTGTATTTGTTACTGTACTATTAACCAAGCTTGAAGTGCCTATATCAGTACTGATACTGGTTTTACCTGAAATTGAAGATTTAATATATGAAAATAAATTGAAACCCGCTTTAGCTTGTGCTTCAATTTCACCTACTATTTTTGCTAATTTTTCTTTATTTTTCTCAGTTGTCCAATCTATTTTCCCACCTTCTTTTATGATATTATAATCACTTGCTGAAGGCTCATCAAAATAAACTATTTTTATCATTGCTTTTTTATCATTGTCTTTCTTGCCCATATTATAGCCTTTCAATTAAAAATTACACAAACATATCCTGCAAAAGCTTCTTATTCAAAATTTCCAGTTAATCAATTTTTTCTTGGTATATTAAATGCCATCTGCTTCATAGTAGGGCGTGTTCCCAGCTTTATGATCAGATGATGTAATCGGAACTCGTAAATTATTGAACTGATCAGTAATATTTAAAGTTTTATGAGTTACCAACTCATCATCAAAATTTTTGAATCTGAGTTTTGGGAGATTGTAACCTTTCATTACTATTCCTCATTTTTAATTTCAGGGAATTTTGAATTAATCTGCTCTTTCAGATTATCAACATTATCAGCAAACTCATGTATTTTCTTAACAATTTGATCTACGATTTCTTTCTCTACGGGATTTTTAATCTCATTTATTTTTTCTTCTGTCGGAAATTCAATGTTTTCTTTATTCTCATAAACATTATTAAGTATTTTAAGCAAGTGCTCTTTCGTGAGATCTTTAGGACTAATGTTTTCTTCACCTACTAAAAAATAAACGTTATTTTTATCATTTTCTAAGATTTTCATAAATTTCACCTTTCCTATTATATGCCTCGATGCTTGATTCCATTGCCTCGACAAACTTATCATAGCTTCCCTCTATTAGAGGGGTAACATTGAGCGTGTTGCTAATTTTGTGGGAACTAAATTCTCCGGTCAATACTGAATATTGCTTATTGCTATCCTTTGTGGTAACTACTAGATAATCGGGCTCGAGTAATGTTCCAAGTGTAGAGTTATGGGTCACAACAATGACCATACGATTTCTTGCTAGTTCTTTCAATGCTGTGTTTAGTTCATTCCTTATGTAGGCATTATCTAATGAAGCTTCTGGCTCATCTATTAAAATCATCGGTTTTGTTCTAGCTTCATTTATTCTTGCCATTAAAGCAAAACCTACTGCTTGTCCACCTGATGCAGGTGTCCCATCAGAATCTAATAGATTCACTTCCTTGTGCATAAGATAATCTCCCAGCATATCAGCTTTAAAAAATGACTTTTTCTTTAAATTTTTTAGAAACGTAATATAATCTTTTTTACTATAAGGGTCTAGCAAATCATTTTTTACCGCTTCTTTAATCTTAAGATCAGACTGAAATTGATTGGCATTACTAAATGGAACCAATTGAACATTCACTTGATAACCATAAATGTTCTCTTTTCTTAAAGTAGTTTCTTTAAGTACATTGTTTAAAAAATTAAATATATTCTTTTCTATTTGAACCTCTTCTACAAAGGTACTTAATTCTATTTGACGAACTTTTTGAATTCCGGTATTAGATTCTAAAATCTCTTTTGCTATTTCAGTAATACTATTTACTTCTTGCTTCATTAAATTTTCCAATGTCAAATTCATATAAATTTTTCTAAGTTCATTATAAGTTTCAATGAAGATTTCTCGATTTTGCTTTGTAGTAACTAAAAGTTTCCAGATTTCATCACTATAAATTAAATCTTTCAATTTTTGTAAAACGTCCTCTATGTATTTAGTTGGTTTTACTTCATAACCTACCTCTTTAAAAAGATTGAACTTTTGTGATGACTGACTTTTCGCTGTTCCCTCAGCAAAAGTTTTAACACTTTTAATATACTCTTCTAATTTATCACTTCTCAAATCATCTAAATTATCCAAATATTCATTTATAGACTCAAACTGGCGTCTATAATTAATCTTCCAATCCTTAACAGCAACTTCTCCCTGCTCATGCCTTTGCTTTTCAATAAATTCATCAGCTCTAGCAGTTTCAAATTGAGCAATTTCATAAATATCGTCAGAATCAAATTGTTCCTTAATACTATTTAAAAAGTGAGTTTTTCCTGTACCTCTTTTTCCAACTACTAAATTTAATCCAGTTGAAAGTTTGTGACCATTTATCTCAATTACATCTTGCAGGTTATCTTCCGTTATACTAACTTTCGTTTTATCTGAAATACAATTTTTGATTTCGTCAAAATTACAGGTATCTACTTGAATATAAGTATTTTTATTTTTGAGCTTATCAATGTTATTTCTATCTGGATCACTGTCATTATCAGTTGCGTGTGCATCACTAAAAAGCACAGGTGTAATACTATCCTCCAGTTTTTTTATTACCTGAAATCTAAGTGCATTTCTGACACCACCAATCTTAGTAGTACTTCTAAACTCTTCTGGAATATTCTTTACACCATTGCTTTTACCCAATTCAAAAATATATATTGCTTTATTCCAACTCGGAAAATTCTCTATCAACTCTTGTGTTGAAATTTCTCCTGTTTGGTTAATATGCTTACCTCTTAGCCAATTAGAAAAATTTGTCAAATCATCAATTTGTTCTTCCGAACAAACAATATTTACATGACAAATATCGAGCGTTAATTCCATTCCTGGAAACACCGTCACATTTGGAATATCCTTTTTCACAAGTTCGAAATTATTTTTATCAAATAAATCGTGATTAGTAATTGCAATTGCATCTAATTTTGCTGTCTTTGCATATTTTTTTATCCATTGTGAAGAATATATAAATTGGGAATCTTTAATTGAGGGAACAGTATGAATGTGAAAATCAATTTTTTTAACCATATCTTATTTTACTTTCTTTCTAGTTTTAATAAATTTGAGGATTAGTAGTCATCGTTAAAATTGACTACTCCTTCTATTTTTATTAGTCTCTTGCTTATTATTATACCACCACTTCTGCCCCTCTCAAAGGATGATTACCTTAATTTTCAAGCAATTGTGTTTAAGATTATCTTTTTTAGTATGGTTGTTTATTCTTTAGATCTTCAGCAAAATTTTGAGGTTTTTTTCCTCTGTTCAAACATTTGAAAAGCAGCCTCCGATTTTAGGGCTGCTTTGACTAGTTTATGATTATCTCACAATGCCTATTTTCCAATAGTTAAGTTTTATGCAGTAAAACTACCTCCACTGAAATGCTGGTAGTTCTGCTACTTCCGATTTTTAAATCTTACATGCTTGAAAAACTGTTGACTTATATAGATTTACAAGAGCAGGTGCTTTTTCGGTCTTTGTGCGGTTAGTTTTATAATGCCGATTTTTTCTAAGCGGTCGATTGTTCTTTTGATGGCTGATTTTGCGAAGTCATGAGAGAGGAGTTCGATGATGTCATTATCTGAAATGCCTTCGTTTGGATCATCGATAAAAACTTTTGATTGGAGCAGAATGAAGAGAACTCTCTTTTGAAGCTCGGTGTAGTCCGCTTGATTTAATTCATTATCGTAGTTATCTAAGATCACTTTCTTTTCTTCTAGCATACTAATGATATCATGCTGGCCATTTTTGAGAATTTCCATTAAAGAGAGGACAAAAAAGGTTCCTTCTGCTTTATTGTCTGCATCCCCAGTGATACTAAAGGCTTCGTAATATTTCTTCTTTTCCTGATTAATCCTTTGAGAAATAACAAATCCTGAGTAGATATCGAGTTTGCGGGCTAGATATCTTGCTAGGATATACCTACCTGTTCTGCCGTTGCCATCATAAAATGGGTGAACATTTTCAAAGAAATAATGAGCGAGAAAGGCTTTGATAAGCACTGGAACTGCCTTATCATTGATAAAGCCAATCCATGATTGCAGCTTGGCAAAGATTTGCTTTTCAGAAATAGGCGGAACATGTTCAATCTTATTATTGGCGGCATCAATGATTGAGACCAGATTATCCCTGAAAAGTTCACCATCCAGTATATCTTCGTTATAATCTCACCATCAATTTACTAATCTTGCAAGACTCTCCATAATAAATGTTATCTCAGCCATTCCTCTTATTTATAAAATGAGTAAGTGTCAATTTCATTAAAGCAGTTAATCTCAGTTTAACCGACATTGCTGATGACATTATACAAGCAGAGTACTAATAAAGCCAACATCATGCATGAATAAATGTAGTTGACATGTTTATCTGAAAACTGACGATTAATGCTCGTCCCGACACTTCCTCCTAAAATTGCTGCTGCTATAATAAGTGGGACTAACCCCCACCTGAATGTTTCAGGCGGACTTACCATTACCATCTTTATTATTTTAGGAATCTGTGCAAAGAAAATCATAGCAATAGAATAGGGTGCAGAGTCTTTTGTATTGTAGGACATGAAACCAACTAATACGATAACATTAAGAGGACCGCCTCCAATACCTAAAAATACAGATAAAGCACCAACCAGCATACCTACCAAAAATATTACCAATAAATTCGTTAGTTTATATTTTGGAAACCGCTCATTGCAGCGAGTAAAAATAAAAACAGATAAAAGAACGAAGAATAATAAAACAGACTGAACCAGCGTAACTCTAGCATTTGAAATTTCTTGTGTAACATTCTTAAATACAAGCTCACCTAACAGCCCGCCCAAAAGAGAGCCTAAAGAAAGACCGTAGAGAATATTCTTCTCAAATTTCACTCCGGATTTACTGTGCTTGTAGATCGAAGACAAACACATAGCAAATACAGCGATTGTTGAATACATACCGATTACAGTAACATTATCAATACCTATTAAATCAAAGACCGGTTTAATGATTGCTCCGCCGCCCGCACCCGAAGTTGCACCAAGAGCTGTTGCAATGAAGACAACCAAAGTATATAAAATAATTTCCACGATTTTGCCTTTCTTTGTATCTCTTATTTACAAAATGTTAACTCCATTATTTTTAACAACGTCTCGATACCAGAAAAATGATTTTTTCCTGATACGCTTAAAAGTACCCTGTCCCTTATCATCTGCATCTACATAAATGAAGCCGTAGCGCTTCTTCATTTCGCCTGTTGACCATGCAATCAGATCAATGCAGCCCCACGAAGTGTATCCCATCAAATCAACGCCATCAAGGTCAACAGCGTCTCTCATCGCTTTTATGTGAGCAGCAAGATAATTAATTCGGTAGTCGTCATGGATCGTTCCGTCTGTTTCTACCTTATCAATTGCTCCCAGTCCATTTTCCACAATAAACAAAGGAACATGATAACGGTCATACAATTCACATAGAGCAATTCTTAATCCTAGCGGATCGAGAGTCCATCCCCATTCTGATATTTCCAGATTAGGATTCCTATAACTCAAAACATTGTTGCCGGGCGTTTTGGGGATGGAAGCATCTGTTGTAGACATGGTTGACATGTAGTAGCTAAAGCCGATAAAATCAACCGTTCCTCCATTTATCGCTTGTAAATCATCTTCTTGCATGACAATGTTAACACCCTTACGCTCAAACTCTTTTAACTTATAAGCAGGGTAGTAGCCTTTTACTTGGACATCTAAATAGAATTCTACCTGACGTTTGTATGTAATATTTTCCATAACATCCTCTGGCTTAGCAGTCATAGCATAACTAGGGGCATACATGACCATATTGCCAATTTGAGCATCTGGAATAATCTCATGACACAGGTCAACTGCTTTTGCAGATGCTAGAAAGATATGATGAAGAGCTTGATATTTTGTTTGCTCATCATTGTTATGAATTCCAATTTGCAGCCATGAACGCAGCACATTAATTTCATTAAAGGTGAGCCAGTACTTGACCTTGCCTTTATAGCGAGCAAAAACCGTTTCACAGTAGTGAATAAAAAAATCAATTACCTCACGGTTCTCCCAGCCATTATAATGATCAGCCAGATAAAGGGGCATGTCAAAATGACACAAAGTCACAACAGGTTCAATACTGTATTTCAAACATTCCTCAAAAATTTTATCGTAAAAAACCAATCCAGCCTCATTAGGTTCCATCTCATTTCCTTTTGGAAATATACGTGTCCAAGCAATAGACATGCGATAAGCTTTAAACCCCATTTCCGCAAAGAGCTTGATGTCTTCTTTATAGTGATGGTAAAAATCAATTCCTGTATGTGAAGGATAGAAATCATCTGGGTCAATATAACCGACTGCACCTTCTGGTACGGCAGCTAATCGCTCCGCTTTACAAACCCGACCTTCTGCAGTTTTATAGGTGATTTGCCGGGGATGGTCGACATCTCCAACTGTCAAGGTATCCATAGTTGTCAAGCCGCGTCCATCTGTTTGAAAAGCTCCTTCAATCTGATTGGCTGCTGTTGCTCCGCCCCATAAAAAATCTGTTCTAAATGCCATTGTGACTCCTTCTTTCTACTTAAGCTTACAGAATGTCGCCTCCGTAAACTTTGCCTTCCTTTTTCAAGCTAATGTCTTAACCTCTAGCGTCTGTAATAATCGTCATGATCGTTGTATCATAGCCTTTTTCAGCAATTGACTGGCGAGCAAAACGGGCAATTGGTTGACCTGCTTTAACCATTTTCCCCTGAGCTGCTAAGGAGGTAAACCCTTCCCCTGCCAGCTCAACAGTATTGATTCCGATATGTACAAGCACTTCAACGCCATCTGGCCGCACAATACCATATGCATGTCCAGTTGGAAATACAGTTGTCAGAGTTCCGTTCACAGGTGCCAAAACAGTATCAGATTCCGGGATAAGAGCAACACCGTCACCCATAGCTTTACTTGAAAAAACGTCGTCATTAACAGTTTCAAGGGAGACTAACTGACCATCGGCAACCGCGACAAAGGTCTCATCAGAAACAGTTGTCGCTGGAACTTCTTTTTTCAGTTCATCTTTTGGAAAACCAAGAATCAGCTCGGCAACGAAACTTATTACAAAAGCAATCATGCAGGCAATTGAAGCATGAATAATGACATTGGGAGCATCAGTACTGAAGAAGCTTGGCAGAGCAAGTAATCCTGGTGCTACTTGAGCAAATCGTCCGACACCCATAATACCAAGATAAAGCCCTGATACACCGCCGCCAATCATGGCAGCATATAAAGGACGTCTGTATTTTAGATTAACTCCGTAAAGCACTGGTTCTGTAATCCCTAAAATTGCTGAAATACCCGTCGAAACAGACAAGCCTTTCAGAATCTTATCTTTTGTTTTAAAGCTGAGAGCTAAGGCCGCACCGCCTTGCGCAATATTGGATACCATCATACCCGGTCCGGCTACTGTATCAATACCTTTTTGGGCTAGCATATTGATTCCAATCGGAATCAGGCCATAATGCATTCCTGTCATAACAAGCAAAGGTGTAGTTGCTCCGACTAATAATGGAACCAGCCAAGGAACCGTTCCATTCATTGCGGAAACAATTGCATTTAAGCCATCCCCCAGCCATGTACCAATGGGACCAATCACTATAAAGGTTACAGAAAGTACAATCAATAAAGTGATCATTGGCGCTAAGAAAATACGGAGAACTGCTGGAACATATTTACTAACAAGCGGTTCAACATAAGAAAGAAACCAAACTGCTAGAATAATTGGAATCACTGAAGAACTATAAGTTGCAAGCGTCACCGGCAATCCAAATAAATCAAGGCCAGTTCCCGCCTCACGCGCAGCTGTTACCATATTCACAAAGGTCGGACTAATAAGTGCAGCTCCAACTGTCATTGCCAAAAATTGATTGGTATTAAATTTCTTAGCGGCTGAGGCTGCTAATATAACTGGCAAAAAATAGAAAATGGTATCGCCAAAGATAGTTAAAAATTGGTAGGTTGTATCTTGCGGAGTCAGCCAGCCAAACATAGTACTTAATGAAACGATGACCTTGATCATCCCTGAACCAGCCATTGCGGGCACAATTGGGACAAACATTCCTGCAATGATGTCCAGCGCTTTTGCTATTTTTCCCTTGCCATCGTCATCTGCCTTTGCAGCATCAGTGCCTGTCGAGAAATCAGCTTGATCAGTAATAGCTTTAAAAACATTATTGACTTCCGGACCGATAACAATTTGGTACTGACCGCCACTTTGAATGACATCGATAATACCTTCTGTCTGCTTTAGGACTTCTGTATCTACTAATGAGTCATCTTTTAAATTAAAACGCAGTCTCGTTGCACAGTGAATTAATGAGTTAACGTTACTCTCGCCACCAACCTTTTCGATGATGGTCTTTGCTAATGGTGAAAAGTCTTTAACCATGAGTATCTCTCCTTAATTTGATACCATCATTGTAAGCGCTTTTACTGAACAATACAACAGTATTTGACCATTCATAAACAACGTTGCCGGTTTTTAATAGGAAATTTAAAAAAATCTGCAACAGTGTTGCAGATTGCAGGTTAATTCTCAAATAGAACAGTATCATTCAGAAGCGGATTGTTTGAATACCTTTTTTGTTCAAAATCATGAGATAATTCACACTTAGTATCATAATGTCTGGTATAGGCTGTCTGAAAAACAGAGGCATATAAGGTGTCAAGTATGAAAGAGATTGATAGTAAGGAACTGAAATTACCAAGATTTTCAACCAATTTTTCTCGTGTAGATAAGCGAATAACAGTATCAAAAATTGTTGAGAGCGTATTGTCACCAAATGAGGTTAAGACAATGGTCGAAAGATGCCGCTCCTTTAATTTTCTGGCAGTTTTCAAAAGAGACTCAGTCTCTCCCGAATAAGAAATCAAGATAAAACAAGAATCAGCAGAGGCCTGACAGGCTGTATAAAATAAATTATCAGCCCTACGTTCTACAATAACCGTTTTCCCAATCTTGATCATACGATTTTTGAAAGTTTCAGCCATTTCAAAAGCATCTCCAGCCATCCCTAAATAAATAATTGAGGCGGCTGTCAGTAACTTAGTAGCAGCTTGAAGACTGTCATGATGAAGCAAAGACAAACTATCATCTATTGTTTCTTTATAAAGCGCTGCTATTTTAGAAGCTAATCCAACATTTATATCTTTTGCAGAGAAAGGAAAATTGGGATTAATATCCTTAAAATTTTTTTCCAAATAATCCAATTCTGCTAAATAAGCTTCTTTAAAAGTGCCGTAACCCGAAAAACCTAAAGACTGACAAAATCGGCTGACTGTTGATGGCGCGACATAAAGCTGAGAGGCGATAGTTCTTGCACTCAGAGACTTCATGTCTCGACCTGCTGACAGAAAAAAATCAGCCATCAGAATATCGACGTCTGTCATACCGTTTCGGGATGATAACCGTTCTTTAATGAGCATACTATCCTCTCTTTCTGTAATAAATTATATCATGGAATAATCCGGAAATAAAGATGTCATAAATCTTAAACACTCTGATTGATTAGGTGTATTTTGATACGTTTATTTTCGACAATGATGGCTGACAATTTAAAGAAGAGACTTGGATTATCCATCCTGATACAGGAAAACTAAAAAGATAATATTCTGTTTGTTCGCCCAAGTAATTCAAGACAAACATAAAAAACTTGTCACAAGGCTTTATGACAAGTTTTTTCTATCCTATCCTCTCTTTAAGCTTTTCCACAAAAAGATAAACTGCTGGGCAAAAGAGGGTATTTTTGAGAGTCAGATGATTAATCTGATAAATCTTTTTGCGGTCTGTATGCGGAAATTCGCGGCAGGCCTTGGGACGCACATCATAGATGGAGCAGAGATTGTCCTCTCCTAAAAAAGGACAGGGCATGGCCTTGAAAACCTTATCGCCGTCTTCATCCACACGCAGGTAGAGGTCTTCAAAAACCGGCAGCCTCATGCGAAAATGCTTGGCAATTCTGGTGATATCAGCTTCTGTAAACAGCGGTCCTAAAGTTCTGCAGCAGTTGACACAGGCCGTGCAGTCTATTTCCTCAAACACTTGGCTGTGCACTTCCTGAACAATCTTATCCAGATTTTTCGGTGCTTTTTTCTTTAATGCTGCTAAAAAGAACCGGTGTTCTTTCTGCTTTTGGAGAGCTAGTTCGTGATATTTTTCAAGGTCAATGCTTGTTTTAGCCATAACTACTGCTTTCTAAAGTTAATTATTAGAATTATACCATAGAAAAGCACCCCAATCATTAGATTTTCTGTCTAACTTCTAAAATCACATACTTGCAAAAAACAGAAGCCTTCCTGTACCCACCTAAAAGTTAGATACAAAAAACTAACTTTTGAAATCCGGTACAATCTGGCTTCCGTTTATCAAATATAATTATTTTTCTTTCAAAATTGGAACGATAATCATGAAAAGAAAGATAATAGTTAATGCCAACCTGAAAATATTGTTGGAAGACGACAAGACTCTCACGCCAAATAAAACTAGGGAAACCTTTAAGAATTTCTTCAACATTATCTTATCATTTTAAAAAATTTGCAAATATGAAAATATGTCGCTATATAACTAAAGAACTGTAAAAGCGATTCTTAGAAGGACGCTTAATTTCTATATTAGTTTTCTAAAAAATAGGATAAGATATTAGCAGCTGCAAACACTGTAAAACCTATAACTGCCAGAATTTTTGAAATAGGCCACAGTACTCAGGCAAGCATAAAGGCAGCCGGCCTAAGTACCAAAGCCTGTCCTCTGTGATTTCCTTTTTTCATTTTTAAACTCGCTCCATTCTTTAAAGATACCTATCATCCCAAACAAGGGTAAAGAGTTGCACCAGTAGCTACAGCTTGCGCGCCGAAGTACAGTCCAGCAGCTGGCAAAGTAAAATCACCGTAAACGTCAATGACATACCCACCAGCACAGTAAACAATCGTTTAAAAACACCGTTGGTTAACTGATTTACCTACCATAGCTTTTAAGGTTTTCTTCTCAAATGCTAAACTAAGGAATTAAGAACAATCGCTATTAAGATCTAATCCTCTATCACCTGTATAAGTAAAATTAAACGAGTAATCTAGTGTCTTTTATGTAACTTGATAAATCGTATCAAATTCCAAATGATAGTAATAATTAAAATGATCAGAATAATAATTAAGGCTGTTCGTTGAGCCTCATCATCAGTTGTAACTGCAACGTATAAAAGAAGAAAAAGAGTCAAAAATGCAGCTGTGAGTATACCAATCTGAGTTTGGTACTGCGTAAAGCTTTGTTCTGCTATAGGACGCTTTTTTATCTCTTTATAGGAAAAATAAGTTATCACGAAAGATAATCCAGATAAAATACCTAGCGGCAGCCAGATCCATATAACATTATTGTTATCTACAGTATAGATACAAAGATGGGCACTTAAAAGCCCCATGAGGCTAGCTCCCAGTCTGATGAATCGTAATGTAGTAGAACTTAATTTTTTCATATACATTATTATACTTCTAGTAACTACAAATAAGCAAAGTTTAGTAGCTTTATATGTACATAATTAATGAGGAAATGCCATATTCATACCTGCACCAACCGCCCCACAAACTGCAAGGTGGGCAGGAACAATAATACCATTGGCGGCACAAGTAGTTACACCCTCAGCAGCACCAGCAACGCCGGAAAGGAATAAATCCCCATTTCTCTTACTGCCCCCAAAAATTTCTGATAATTCATTGTCATTTAAATTTCTGTAGTTATTCATAATACCACCCTATTTCTTTCTTATTTTCTAAGCAATCCCCAAGTGCCTACGCAATATGGAGTAATAAGAGTCGCACCTGCCAATCCTCCAACTGCCGCTGAAGCAGTGGCACATATTCCAATTGCTGAAACTGCTTCTCCACCCGATACCTTTCCGCCTTCAACAACAGCGAGTTCTTGGTTATCCATTGCTTCAAATTGTTCAAATGCCATTGTATTCATAACAAAACCCCTTTTTCATTTTTGATTTTGTTCCTTGGCCATGAAACACTCATAGTATAACTTATTTTAATCTGTTTGTGTGGCAATTGTCGTAAATGGTATCAAATAGGTCGTGAACGGGAAAAATGGCTCTTGATTTCTCAATAAAATATCCATTCACGACATTTGTTCCAGTTTTCGATAGCTTATTTTGGTATTTCTTTTCAGAATGAATAAGCTGGTCAGTAATACAACTATTCTTGAAATATACAAGGAGATTACTACTGCCATATCACTTTATTCCACCTTTTTGGTTAGACATCAGCTGAGTAATTTTTTTGAGTTTCTTTTTACTAACACTGCACTTCTCGCCGTTAGGAAAATAGACAAGACCTTCCGCTTTATCCACACGAGTCATATTTTGAGGATTTATCGCAAAAGAGCGATGACACCTGACCAGATCTGTTTTTTCAGCAATCTCTGCAATAGTACCATAGAATTCCATATAGTCGTATTTACCATGAAGGATAAGCTTATGGACTGTTTCTGAAGTCTCAACGAAGTAAATTTCATCATAAGATAGCCGAATACGGCTGAAACGATTTTCAAAAATAAAGAGACCTTCCTTTTTAATACTAAAGTTAGTTTTAGCATAATTGAGGGTATCAAAAACCTTTTGATGGTATAATTCTTCATTGACATTCTTATCAATAAAGTCCAAGGCTGAAAATCATCTTCTAATATATATGGAGAGCATTGCGAGTACTCCTTTATTACTACTGGATTGCAGATAAATAAACTGACTGATGTCCTTATTTTACTTTAATGCTCCCATACTAACAAATGAAAATGTCAAGCAAGTAGATAAAGAGTAACATTCCAGTTACATACAACATCCTTTTTCCATATAAACCTGCATGCAGCCTGCCCAAGTCGCCCGGCCACAGAGAACACCTTCTAAGGCTTACATCGACTGTAGGGCTGCAATGCAAAAATCTTTTGAAATAAGCTAACTTTGCGCTATTTTTATTGATGTGTTAAAATAGGCCTAAGGAGTTTTTTATGAGTAATCCTAAAAAAAGCACCAAAGTGTATTTTATTTCTATTGCTGTCATGTTAATTTTGGTTGGTCTGGGTTTAATCATTCCCAAACACTTCCAACGGTTAAGTGGCACCTTTAGACAAGCTATTTCATCTGACTTTGGATGGCTCTATCTCTTGTTAGTGACAGGACTTTTAGCCTACTGTTTGTTTTTGATCGCCAGTCCAATCGGACAAATTCGTTTGGGACCGCCGGATTCTGAACCTGAGCATTCGACGACTTCTTGGATTGCCATGATGTTTTCTGCCGGGATGGGGATTGGTTTGGTTTTTTATGGGGCTGCAGAGCCTTTAAGCCATTTTACTAAATCAACACCCAATGCGCCTGTAATGTCAACTGAAGCTTTAGCAGAGTCATTTCGCTATACCTTCTTTCACTGGGGCTTTCATGCCTGGGCAGTATATGCCTTTGTTGCTTTGACATTGGCCTACTTTGGTTTCCGAAAAAACGAGAAATACCTCTTATCGGTCAGCTTCAAACCAATTTTAGGTAAATATGCTAACGGGTATATTGCAACTATCGTTGATACCATCACGATTATCGCAACCGTTATCGGTGTAGCAACGACTCTTGGCTTCGGTGCCGCCCAAATCAATGGAGGCTTGTCTCAAGTTTTTGGTGTTCCCAATAATAGTACTGTTCAAGTCATCATTATCGTAATTACGACTGCCTTATTTATCGCTTCTGCCTTATCAGGACTTGGTAAAGGTGTTAAGATTTTGTCCAACCTCAACTTAATTTTGGCTGTTACCCTTTTGATTCTAGCTATCTTCCTTGGACCAACCATTAAGATTTTTGATACTTTGACTGATAGTTTGGGACTGTACTTCCAAAATTTCTTTCGAATGAGCTTTCGAGCAGCTGCCTTTGATGTTTCAAAACGCGACTGGATCAACAATTGGACCATTTTTTACTGGGCTTGGTGGATTTCGTGGTCACCTTTTGTTGGTGTTTTCATTGCTCGCATTTCAAGGGGACGTACTATCCGTGAATTCTTATCAATTGTTCTGCTAGTACCGACAGTCCTTAGCTTTCTTTGGTTTTCGACTTTTGGCACTCTGTCGACTAATGTTCAATCTAAAGGTATTGATTTGACAGGCTTTGCTACCGAAGAGGTTCTGTTTAAAACCTTTGAAAACTACCCGATGGGAGCCTTACTCTCTATCATTGCAATCTTTTTGGTTTTCAGTTTCTTTATTACCTCGGCAGACTCTGCTACCTATGTCTTAGCCATGTTATCTGAGGATGGCAGTCTAGTCCCAAGCAACCGCAAAAAGGTTATTTGGGGATTAAGCGTAGCTGGTATCGCTATCACTCTCTTACTTTCTGGAGGATTAACTGCTCTTCAAAACGTTTTAATTATCGCAGCCCTACCCTTTTCACTGGTGCTCATTCTTATTACTGTTTCCCTGCTCAAGGAGCTCTATCATGAAAAAGACAAGATGGGACTCAGCATCACTCCAGACCGTTATCCAAAAGCAGACAAACCTTTTAAATCGTATGAATAAAACTGATACCTGTCACCTGACAGATATCAGTTTTTTTAGGCTTATCAATTAGGTTTCAACTGCAGTGCCTGTCACCTGAGTAACAAGCGAGAAGCATAGCCAGCCAAAACACAGGCTGCTAAAAAGTTAGCAGCTAGCCTAGCCAAATACAAATCCTTATGATAAGATAAAATTATATTATAACTTGAGGAGATTAACGTGAACAAGAAACTAATACTGACAACAGCTCTAGCTATGCTTTTCTACTTCCTTTGTGTCGGCTTAGCTACAGTTATTGACTTAGTCATTTTCAAAGTGACAAATATGGCTCACACGCCGGCTCTCGCTGCTCTCTTTGCCAGCTGGGTCTATCTTGATTTAATTAAAAAGACAAAAACTTTTGGTCCTATTACAGCGCTTGGCGGCATGATGTCACTGTTCTTTTTGGCCTCCGGCCATTTTATCGGGGCAGCTCTTCCTAATATCCTCTGTGCTCTTGCTGCTGATGGTATTGCTAAGTCTGGTCAATACAGCAGCAACAAACGCAATCTGATTTCCTATGCTCTTTTCTCCCTAGGCAACCTGGCACCGATTTTAACCATGTGGCTGGCACCGAAAGCTTACATTGCCCAGCTGCTTGCCGAAGGTAAGACACAGACTTATATTGACAGTGTTATGATTCCTGCAAGTCTGTCTGAAATCAGCATGCACTTGCTTGGCATTATCCTATGTGCTCTGCTGAGCGGCTATCTCTACCAAAGATTGACACAAAAATAAGTCCTTTAAGCTGAATGCTTTAGTTTATAAAAAGATTGGGTCCTCTACAATTCAGAGCCCAATCTTTTTTCTCTCAGCTTTCCTTATTTTCATCGAACAGCTCGTGTTCTCGTTTTTGAATTTGATTTTCATAGTTTTCGATTTTGTAATTCAGGCGCTCACGAGCCTGATTGAGTTCATCAATCCGCGCATCCATTTCTTCACGCTGCTCCACAAGCAAGGCCAGACGAGCCTCTTCAGTACCTTCTCCTTTTTCCAACAAGGCAATGTACTCAATGAGCGACTCCACGCTCATACCCGCCTTGCGAAAACAGCGGACAAATTCCAAAATACCAATCTCATGTTCTGTAAAATTCCGCACACCTGACTTGTGGCGCGGTACGGGCGGAATCAAGCCAATCCGTTCATAGTAGCGAATGGTATCCGCAGACACTCCTGTCAGTTCACTGACCCTTTTAATATTCATTTTCTTCTCCTTGATTCTCTTGAAATATAGCCGAGCATCCGTGCTGCTGCACTTAGATACACATACTGACACCGCTTATTATACACCTTTGAGTGAACTCCAAGGCAAAAAAAAAGATTTGGCAGTGAAGTTCTGAAACGTGTAAGAGCGCTGAAAGGCAAGCTATCTTTGACAGCTTATCTCTATCATGTCCTCCTTTTACTTCAGCGGCGACTGGAAATGCTTTAGGAAATCCGGCAATTGGCTGCTGATGGTTTCTTTCGTATTCTCCAAAGAATGTTCTGCAAAATGGCTGACTAAGGTGGTCAGGGACTTGCGCATGAGGCGGCGTTTATCATCATCAAGATCTTGAAAATAGTCCGTCATGACATGCCCTAATTTTTGCGGAATATCCCTATTCCGGCCTAAAAAATCATTGAGACTGTCAATACCGTTATCCATAAAAAGATTAAAGAAAGTATCAAAAAAGATCTTCAGCTCCTGACTGGACAGCTCTTCATTCCAAGTTTTAAAAGTCTTCTCTAAGGCAAGACTGAAGTCTGTTCCCTTGCTGACCTCGATGAACTGCCCCAGGTGCAAATCAACCTGCCAGTTAGCGACATTGTGCTGATTGATACCAAATGAAACACTGTCTACAATTTTAGCATCAACTCCGGCCGTAAGCATGACGCCAACAATAGACTCTTTAGGACGAATGGCCAAAATTTTTGACTGAATATTGCCATAGCCAAAAGAAGACAGTACACTTTGGTGAAGTCCGGGTGCATCAAGCATGTAAACCGCTGAAATTTTCTCCTGATAGGAACTAAGCAGGTGGCTGCTGGCATAAACAGCCAGATTGCCGCCTTTAGAATGGCCAGAGACGACCACCTGCCCATCAAAATCTTTGAGAAAGTCCGCTAAATAGCGGCTGGCCATCCGCTGAGCAGGGATTTCACGCATATAAGTCATTCGAAAATCTTCCTGCCAGCCAATCAAACTGTCATCGGTTCCGCGAAAGATGACCTGTGTATGTTTAAGAGACGGCAGACTGAGAACCATGGCAGCAAACTGCCGTTCGAATTCCGAGCTGATTTCGTTGACATAGTAACTGAGAGACAGGTCTGCAAAACGTTGGCTGGCAAGAAGGCTTTCCAACAGCACTAAGCGCTCCTTGGTCACTAAAAAATCATGCTTAAAATGAGCCAGTGCTTCTTTATCCAGAAAATCTTTAAGACACAGGCTGTCTCTCGTTAAATGCGGCTGCTGCAGCCACTCTCCCAAGGGCAAATAGCCCAGCTCATTGAGGCAGGCTATATCTACTTCATTTAAGGGCAGCTCTTCAAAAGACTGCCCGGCATTTGCTTTCACATAATCAATAAAATTAGCCACAGTTCTCCTACTTTAAGATGTGTTTATTTACTTTTATTCTACAAAGTTTCTGCTTACAGGTCAATGAAAATATGGTATGATAAGAAAGGTTTTGCATTCTTATAGAAAGGATTCGTCATGTCAAAAACACTGTTTTTTAGAATTTTCATTGCTCTTGCTGGTATCATTGGTGTCTCTATCCAAATCAAACAGTCGGGCTGGGGCATGCTTTTATATTACACAACCCTCTCAAACGTTTTAGTCTTTAGCTTTCTGATTTACCTCATTATCAGAGAAACTAAGAACCAAAGCTGCGATTCCCGGCTGCTGCGTCTTAAAGGCGGTGTCACCATGATTATCGTCATGACCTTTATGGTTTACCATTTTATCCTAGCTCCTAAGGTGAGGGCCTATGATTACTATACACTTCGAAATTTTCTGGTTCACTATGTTCTTCCTTTGGGCATGATAGCTGATACTTTGATTGTTGATAGACCAAGAGTTTACCGCTGGTTTGACCCCTTGATTTGGACGGGCTTTCCTTTAGTGTATTTTGCTTTGGCACTTGTTAACGGACTTATCGTAAAATGGGAAGTGCCCGGTTCAGCTGACAGTCCTTTTCCTTACTTTTTTATCAATGTGACCAAGTATGGTTTCCAAAGTGTCCTAATCAATGCCCTCAGCATTGCTCTCATTTATCTTTTTCTCAGCTATAGTTTAGTAGGCATCAAATACTTTATCGGCTCCAGAAAGAGAGCTGTCCGGAGTCAAACGGCAGCACTAAAAATTTCCTCAAACTAAAAAGCAGAGCTGCAGCTGTCTGATACAGACAGTTTTGCAGCTCTGCTTCTTTTCTTATTGCTGATCAGATTTATAGAGGACACTCTTGCTGAAATCATCATTTCCAAAGACGGTTTCTGCGCTGATGTAAAGACGGTCACGGGAGGTGTCTGACGTATCACTGTAACCTTCAGTAAAGAACTCAGCAGGAATAGCTGCTCCGCCTTTGACAAACAAGAGATTATAAACGACTGTGCCATCAGCTGAACTTAAGGTGGCTTGATAAATCGTATCGCTTGTAGCTTGGCCAGGAGTCAGTGTAAACTCTGTTGCCTTTTGAACAGTAGCACTTTCAAGGCCCGTCGCATTTAATTTCAGGCTATCTCCCAGTTCATTGGTCCAAGTGCCTGCTGCAGAAGTATAGTCCCCTGCTGCAAGGGCTGCCAAATCAAAGCTGGACGCCGGTGCTTGTGAAGACGTTGTTGTCTCCTGCTTTTCTTCTGGATCTTTCTTAGGATTGACTACATGTATCTGTGTTTTGCTGCCTGATGTTTTGTCCGAATTCTTAAAGTGGGCAGAAACAAAATAGACAGCCAGACCTATAATAATAAGAAGCAGACCCAGCAATAAGATACTAAATACCGTCTTTCTTCTGGATTTTCTGCGGCTAGCACGACGTCTTGGCATAATCAGCCCTCCAATTTCAATATTACTCTTCCCTTTATTTTACACAATTTTTCCTTAAAAAAACAGACCTTTTGGGTTTTTTTAAAGAATTTTTTCCATTTTGGTTTCCCGAGGTTTTAAGCCCTGACGCTCATAAAAGGCCAAGGCGCCCTCATTGTCATTCCAGACATTGAGGGTTAGATTATAGCAGCCCATATCTTTAGCATACTTGAGGGCAAATTCATACAATTCCTGTCCGATCTTTTGGCCTCTGGCTTCTTCGGATACGCACAAATCATCAATGAAGAGTGTCTTCATCGGTTTAGAAACAGGAGAATCATTGGTTTCTTTCAGTATTAAAAACAGATGGGCCAAAATATGCCCCTGATCATCAGCATAGACAAAAATCGGTCTGGAAACATCCTGCAAGAGTTCTTCTAGCTCTTTTGCAGAATACTTGCTTCCTGTCTCAGTTTCCCTAAAAAGATCCGGCCGCACCTGATAATGAACTTGAAATATCTGCTGCAAAAGTCTCTCAATAGCCGGAATATCCTTTGCTTGAGCTAATCTAATCGGCATACAATCCGCTCCCTTTCTGACTGTCTTATTTTTTACCAAACAAACTTTTAACCATTTAACCTTCTGCCGCCAAATCTTATAACAATCTGCTATTGATCTTAGCTGCAGATACAATCTGCTGTTCAATCTTCTTGACTGTAAATTTGACAGCCGACAGCCTGAAAATTCAGCTCTATAGCTTTAACGTTCAAGCTTGTCTCCTGCTTCTGTCACAGCATCTCCCTAGTCTTTGCTGGAAATTAGAAAGACTGAGCCTAACTGGGAGACGATTTTTCGGTCTTACTTGTCATCATCGTCCATAGAAAGCACGCTTAAGAAGGCTTCCTGCGGTACTTCAACCGACCCGATAGACTTCATCCGTTTTTTACCGGCCTTTTGCTTTTCAAGCAGTTTGCGTTTTCTGGAAACATCACCGCCATAACATTTAGCGAGAACGTTCTTGCGCAGGGCTTTGATGTCTGAACGAGCCACAATTTTCTGACCGATAGCTGCCTGAACAGGCACTTCAAATTGCTGACGCGGAATAATTTTCTTGAGCTTCTCAACAATCAGCTTGCCGCGTTCATAGGCAAATTCCTTGTGCACAATAAAGCTGAGGGCATCAACCTTGTCTCCATTAAGAAGAATATCCATTTTAACCAACTGTGATTTCCGGTATTCCGAAATTTCATAGTCAAAGCTGGCATAGCCGCGTGTTGATGATTTTAATTTATCGAAGAAATCAAAAACAATTTCAGCCAGAGGAATCTGGTAGATAACATTGACACGGTTATTATCAATATAATCCATGGTCACAAAATCACCGCGCTTGCGCTGCGCTAATTCCATAACGCTGCCGACATATTCCTGCGGCACCATAATCTGCGCTTTGACATAGGGTTCTTCAATCGTATCAACCTTGGTCGGGTCTGGAAATTCAGATGGATTGGACACTTCCAGCATTTCATTATCAGTCGTATTGACATGATAAACAACCGATGGCGCCGTCATAATAAGATCAATGTTAAACTCACGCTCTAAGCGCTCCTGGATTACATCCATGTGCAATAATCCCAGAAAACCGCAGCGAAAACCAAAGCCCAGAGCCTGAGAGGTTTCCGGTTCAAACTGCAGGCTGGCATCATTGAGCTGCAGTTTTTCCAAAGCTTCACGCAGATCATTGTATTTGCTGGAATCAATCGGGTAAATCCCCGCAAAAACCATAGGATTCATCTGCTTGTAACCATGGAGCGGCTCAGCAGCCGGACGGTTGGCCAGCGTTACCGTATCACCGACACGCGTATCAGCTACTGTTTTGATAGAAGCAGCCAAATAACCAACATCTCCGGTTGCCAAAAAGTCACGGCTGATCGCCTTAGGCGTAAAGATACCTACCTCTGTTACATCGAAGGTCTTGCCATTGCTCATCAGCTTGATCTTATCTCCAGGCTTAACCATACCATCCATGACACGGATCTGCAAGATAACCCCGCGATAGGCATCATAAACAGAATCAAAAATCAGCGCTTTAAGCGGAGCTTCAACATCACCGGCAGGAGCCGGAACCTTTTCGACAATCTGTTCAAGAATATCTTCAATACCAATTCCTGCCTTGGCAGAGGCTAGAACAGCTTCGCTGGCATCGAGGCCGATGACATCTTCAATCTCAGCCCGCACACGCTCGGGATCCGCAGCCGGCAGGTCGATCTTATTGATGACCGGCAGAATTTCCAGATCATTGTCCAGTGCCAAATAAACATTGGCCAAGGTCTGCGCTTCAATTCCCTGGGCAGCATCTACCACCAAAATCGCTCCCTCGCAGGCAGCTAAAGAGCGGGAAACCTCATAGGTAAAGTCCACATGCCCCGGTGTATCAATCAGGTGAAAAATATAAGTCTCACCGTCTTTAGCCGTGTAATTAAGCTCAATAGCATTCAGTTTAATGGTAATACCGCGCTCACGCTCCAAGTCCATACTGTCCAAAAGCTGAGCCTGCATCTCCCGGCTGGAGACTGTTTCTGTTTTTTCTAAAATACGATCCGCCAGAGTGGATTTCCCATGGTCAATATGGGCTATAATCGAGAAATTCCTAATTTTCTCCTGACGTTTTTTAAGTTTTTCAGTATCCATTTGTTGTCCTTGTCAAAATTAATCAGTAGCTTTATTATAACAAAAAAGGAGAACCCTTACCATAGATTTATTGGGGAAAGCAGGAACAGCCAAAAACTGATTGATACTTAAAATTCCTTTTTTTTATTTAAAAACTCAATCTTGGTATCAAAAGCAAAAAACTGAGAAAAATTTCTCAGTTTTTATATCATATCATTATTCTTCACGTTTTTTAGCAACCAATAAGGTAGCTGCGGCAAAGGCGGCAGAAACCAAACCAATAGCACTTAAACCTTTATGCTGGTCATCACCAGTTTGAGGGAGTGTTGGCTGATAGCTGCGCTCTCTGACACGTGTCTCATCCTTTCGAGCCTGCCTAAATTGCCTTGATTTAGCAGATACCATTACGCTGGGACGCTCTGCCCTTGGCGGCGTTGGCGGCTGCGGTGTCTGAGGAGACGGCGGCATTGGTGGTTCCGGTGTAGGTGATTCAGGATCTTCCGGAACTTCCGGCGGAATTCCCTGTGTTTCCACAACAAAGTTTTTATGCCAAACAACCGTTGGCTTTTCAAGTTTTGGCTCGCTTGGTTTTTGGGGCTCTTCGCCTGGATTTTCAGGAACCGCAACTGTGGAGTTAGTCGCAAACCAAATAGATGTTGGCAGTCCTTGATCGTTGCCGCCGACAGTAAAGGTGAAAGGTTCGCCCTTATAAGTCATGGCACCGGCTCCATAATAAGCTGTGGCAGAGCGAGGATCACCGTCTGCATTGACTGCATCCCAGCCATCATCGCCGTCACCATCAAAGGTTGCACCATTGTCCTTGTATTGGTTATCATTAATTGAGTAGATCTCATTGCCATGCAGGCTAATAGATGACCCCGGAATTTGAATGAATTCGTTATTTCCCAATTCAACCTTTTCAACATGATCACCATAATCTGCTGTCCAGTGGTTAAGCGATGACAAACTCATAATCGATCTGTTATCACTCAGATCAATGGCATTGCCATTCTCATCATAGAAGGTAATCTGCATTGTAACGCTGATCTTATCATTTCTGCCAGCGTTAGATGTCTGTGCACCAATAAAGATCGTTTTTGTCGGATCATGGAAAAGCTCAACAATAGCAGTTCCATCATTATTCGTTGAACTGTTCAGCTTATAAGTGGTGACAATCTTACTGATTTTTTGTTTATTATAGCTTGAATTGACAATATTTTCATAAGTGACCGCAATTGTGTCACCAACAGCCATTTTAAACCAGGTGTCTTCATTGGGATCGTAAGGATTGTTTAAGGTAAATTCGCTATCAGCATACTTATCTGTGTTAAACTGTTCCAGAATATCATCTGTCTGGTGAGCAGCCCGAGCCGCTTTGTCCAAATAGTCAGTAACCCCTTGAATGGTCACTGTAGCTTTGGGCTCATTTTCAAAAATAAGTCCCTGAGCCCTTTCAACTCTGCCGGCACCCTGACCAGAAGAAACCTGCTGCTGATAATCATCATAGGCTTGCTTTTTAGCATCGTATTCAGATTTTTGTGCATTATAAGACGCTAAATCTTGTTGATACTGATTTTGCTCCTGAGCATACTGAGTCTTAGCCTTGTCATAATCGGCTACTGCTTGATTAATTTTTTGCGCCTGAGCTTTGTTGTCAGCATCTGCCGCTGCTACAGAAGGCTGCTCTACAGCAGGAGTTTCAGTAACAGTTAAATTAGCATTTTGCGCTGCTGCTTTCGCATCTTCCAATTCTTGAGAAGCAACATCAGACGTTGTTACTGTCGTATTGCCAACCGTCTCTGTTTTGGTGACAGTCACTGACGGCGACTGTGCCTGCTGGCTGGTGGCTGCAGGTGCTGTCCCGGCACTGCTGCTGTTAACAGCGGTATTTGCAGCTGTACTAGGTGCTTGGCTGGCTGCTGCATCTTCGGCCAATACATTGGTTGTCCCAACAAATGCGGCTAAAGTCAGCCCGCTCAATAAAGTAATCCTAGCAGTTTTCGATTTCATAAAAAACCTTCCTTATTGTATTGATTCTAATTATAAAATACAACTTCATTATAACAAGATAAAATGTATTTTCAAGCATTTTAACCATAAAATTAACATTTTCTGAAAATTACACATATACTTGCATGATAAAGATGAGATAATTCTAAACTTTAAAACACACAGCCTAATGAACATTTCTAAGCTTACGTTCTTTAAATTTCTGTTTTAAATCGGATTCCGGACCTAAAAAAACAGAATCCAGATTGACATCATAATAATCAGCCAAAGCGTTAGCCAGATGAATGGGGATATCCGAGCTATCATTTTCATACTTCAGCAGAGTTTGTTGTTCAATGCCCAGACAATCAGCCACCTCTTTAGGACTTAAACTATAGTTCACTCTGAGAGCGCGCAATGTCAACTTCTCCACTGTTCCATCCCCTTTCATCTCACCAACATTCCCATACAGCCCGATTTTAGGAGCATGGTCAAAAATAGCAGCGTTACAGTAACGCTCTTGACTTTCAGATGGGGGACTGACTTAGAAAAAGGGAAACCAGTCAGCCGTTTTGACGGAAACAAAGATTTTGAAATTTTGAAATAATGCTGAGGTGAAGATTTTATATCGTCAAAACTTGGCCCCAATGAAAACTATTTTTAATAGGAACATTATAATTCGTTTTAAAACGAAAGTCAAGCCTTTGCTTTTTTTATTTACTTTTGCGGTTGAAAGCGGTATTATGTAAATAGTATTTTTTCTAAAGAAGGTGAAATATGGGACGCGGAAAATTAACACCACAAGATTTAGAAGACATGAAAGTGATCTCCTCCAATATCCAGCGCCTGCTGACAGAAAGCGGCATGAAGCAATCTCAGCTGGCATCTGTTCTCAATATTCCTAAAAGCAGTCTCAATGAATACGTCAAAGGGCGGACACTGCCAAAAGCCGGGAATATTCAAAAGATTGCGGATTATTTTGGCTTGCAGAAATCTGATATTGATCCAAGGTTTTCTAAAAGATCCAGCTCTTCTGTGCTTGAACAAATTACTTACACAGCTCGGCAGCTGGACAGTACAAGGCAGCAAAAACTCCTTGATTTCGGCAAGCGGCAGCTGGCTGATCAAAAGCAAGCTACAGGATTAGCTGCTCAAAAACACTTGGCAGACAGCCAAGGTTCAGGTGTTGGCGGCGGTGCTAAGTATCAAGAAATTGTCGATAAATTTATTACGGATGAACAAAAACATCAGGATACTATTCATTTGGACAATATCAAAAAAGCCAAGGATCTCTACCAAGCCTTGGGGCACAGTTATAAATCGATCGTGCTTTATGGTGAGGTCTCAGCTGGCACCGGTACTTGGGTTGGCCATGAAAAGCCAGAGACCATCGAGTATCCGGCACCTATTCCTAAACACGATCTTGCTCTCAGGGTCAACGGCAACAGTATGGAACCTCTGTTTTATAACGGTGAAGTTATCTTTGTAAAGAAAACACAGGAAATTTACCACGGTCAATTTATCGTTGTCATTGTCAACAATGAAGCTTATCTCAAAAAACTATACAAAAAAGACCATGAGATCAGGCTGATTTCGCTCAATCCTCATTATGACGATATTATTTTGCAAGAAGATGACGACATAGAAATTATCGGTACTGTTATCACCTGACACTATCATGTCTAACAACCACCCGCATAGCGGGTGGTATTTGTTTCGCACCAAAGGACGCGAAACGGACTGAAAGCTATATAATGGAAACTGCAGCGAACCCGCTGCAGTTTTTTAATAACAAAACTAAAAAAGAGAATCTGTAGATTCTCCCCCTATCACAGATCTAACCTAAAAGGTTATAAATCAACAAATCAATTTCAAATTTAGATTTTGGAACCATTCGAAACAACACAGCTCTAAAACCCTCTGGCTGAGCTGTTACATAGTCTGGGTGTTTTGGAACCATTCGAAACAACACAGCTCTAAAACGCCAACATATCCGCATCTCTCTTATCCATAGTTTTGGAACCATTCGAAACAACACAGCTCTAAAACGTTGTAGCTAACAAATATAAATGCACACAAGTTTTGGAACCATTCGAAACAACACAGCTCTAAAACATGAATAGGTGTTTTTTTGCATCAAAAGCTGTTTTGGAACCATTCGAAACAACACAGCTCTAAAACGAAGACGGGGGAAAGTCTTAATTTCGGAGAGTTTTGGAACCATTCGAAACAACACAGCTCTAAAACTGCATAACCTGTGTCAAAAAGCGCTGTTTCGTTTTGGAACCATTCGAAACAACACAGCTCTAAAACAACCATCACAGTAAACGGTCTTGATGACGGGTTTTGGAACCATTCGAAACAACACAGCTCTAAAACACTTATCAAGCGTTGCAAACTCACCGAGTGGTTTTGGAACCATTCGAAACAACACAGCTCTAAAACTAGTCAATTAAAAGTTGGTGCGCTTCCGTAGTTTTGGAACCATTCGAAACAACACAGCTCTAAAACGTTTTATATCAAGTACGCAGATGAAACCGGGTTTTGGAACCATTCGAAACAACACAGCTCTAAAACGGAAGCATACAATGGACGGCAGATGAACATGTTTTGGAACCATTCGAAACAACACAGCTCTAAAACCAGTCCGTCAGATACATCATCTAGTGTGCTGTTTTGGAACCATTCGAAACAACACAGCTCTAAAACAACACTTATCCTGTTGTTGACAAGCCAGAAGTTTTGGAACCATTCGAAACAACACAGCTCTAAAACACTTATCCAAGAGTTGCAAAAAAATGCTAAGTTTTGGAACCATTCGAAACAACACAGCTCTAAAACCTCGTGGACCAATTTTCGTCTCGAAATTTCGTAATCGCGCCATTCATCTCAGCCAGATTTCAGTTTCAAAATGATTCCTTTTTAAACGTTTTAATTATTTATATTATACCTCAAAAAGCGCTAGAAATCAATCTTTCTAGCACTTTCAACTATTTCACAATTGCAGTTTCTTTTCTAAAGCCTTGGTCAGCACTTCAGAATAATTCACTTGATTGCGATCTGCCAATCGCACCAGCCATTCAGGAACTGTTACATTTTTTCGGATAGCTTTATTATTTCTAAGGTAAGGACTGGGATCAGCCTGAATCAGGCTAACAAAACCATCCTCTGCAGATAGTTTACGAATATCGCTTGGAGCAGGCAGTTGCATTCCCTCGTCCAGATAAGATGCCAATACACTTTCCAGCATTTGACGCGCATGTTTCATGGCCTCTTCTAAATCCTTCCCTTGCGTACCTCCGCCAAATTCAGGAAATTCAACCCAGTACCCTTCTTCTTCCTTATGAAAAATTGCTGGATATGTTTTCAACATAAGAATTCCTCCTCTATCATAGTAATCCTAGATCCTTTAAAATTTTCTTTTCAAGGCCAGTTTTAACCGATTGATTCCCATGAATCGGAATTGTCACAATATAAGGCAGGCCATCTTTCTTAAAATGATGATGGCTTCCTTTCACTCTAACTTCTTTCCATCCATTTTTTACAGCCAGTTTGGCCAACTCTTTTCCAGTCAAGGGCAAACCGATAACCTCATTTCTTATTTTATACGCATTATACGTATTTGTCAATTAATAATAAAAGACAGTTCTCATTTAGGAACTGTCTTATTATTATTCGTATTTAACTGCCGTTTTTTGTGATTAAGAAATAATCCCTGTCTAAAATATATTGAGAAAACCCATCAATTTGATGCGGTTCAAGAAACAGAACAGTTATATTAGACAAGTGAATATATTCCAGAATTTGTCCTATTTCTTCCTTCTGAAAATAGGACAAGGAATTAAGGAAAACCAGAATTTTCTTTTTGCTCAAATACTTATAAATTTGAAGGATTTCAAACATTTTTTCAAAAATGGTATCACTTTGTGTTTCAATTTTAACACCTAAAGCCTTTATCAACTCTAAAATAGTAATCTCATCATATTCCAAATCCAATTCGTTTTCTAAACATTCATAAGCAATCAGCTCTGTAATAGTGTTAGCAAGCTTATCAAGCATAGACTTCACTTCTGGTTTCTCATTAAATTGGCTTTCTAAGTCAGCGTGAACTAGCTTTAAAAGCGATGGTGCATTGACATCATAGCCTAAAATATCTGTCACCAGCATCAGCTCAGATACTTTTAAACTCTTCAATTTATCATCAAATAATTTAAGTTCACTGTCCTCTTCATATTGATAAAAATTTTTCACCAACTGAGCGAAAATCTGCACATCTTCTATGACTAAAATCGTTGATTTTTCAAGCTCAATCGGTTCATCTAATATCGGAAAATTAAGTTTCATCCGAAAATGCCTCCCCTAAAAATACCAGACGTGAATCTGAATTAGCAACGCTGGTATTGCGCTCGCCATTAAGGTAAATCATGCGGGCAAACTGCTTTTCAGTTACTGTCAGCAGGGTAATACTGCCTTTTTTGGGATTATTCTCTTTCAGACGAGCAATCATTGCTGTATTAGCAGAGTTATTCAAAAGCAGCCTGCTGTAAACGGAAAACTGATGCATGATGAAACCTTCACTCAGTAAAAACTTCCGAAACTTCCGATAAGCTTTGCGTTCTTCGGCAGTATCTGTTGGCATATCAAACATTAAAATCATTCGCATATATCGATAACTCATATCCTAAACTCAGGAACTCCTTTCCCGTCATTATTCAGCGCCTTAATCACCTTTTTGGTATAATCGCTGACAATGTTTGTCAGATACATCTCCTTATTATTATAAAGGTAGGTATCTGAAAATATGCTGAACAATTCACGTTTTATTTTGACAAAAGAACTGTTTCGATTTTCATAAACAATACGGTCAACAATCGGACGAAAAGGCTCCATAATATCACTGGCAAAGTTAAACTGATTAAATTGATTGGCGTGCTTGAGACCAAATTGTGTCATGCAGCCGCACACCACAACTTCACGCGCAAACATACTTAAAAGCAAGGTATAACCATAATCCAGACCTGCATTGATATCATTGTCTTGTTCCCTAGAAAAATCATTTCCAAATAAGGTATTAAAGTAAATTCGCGCAGAATGCCCCTCCCGATTGCTAGGGTCAAAAGGCTCTAAGCTATGATACAAATCCATAATCGACTGAGATTTTTCAAAATAAGAGCATTCTCCCAAATAACAAGATTGGTTTAAAATCTTTTGAGCAATGATTGTCGTCCAAACATCACATTTCACCTCTTCTGCCCAAGAAATCTGATGACTCAGCTGCAAACTGGAGTTGTGACGCGCATAGTAAGGCATAAGCATAGCTGTTGGCAGACGTTTATCATCACAAAAAATGACCAAAATATTCTCATCAACCAAGCGCTTCATTAGCATAGTTGATAAAACAATATCTGTTGTCTCAAGTAATAAGATGTCAATTTCAGACAGATGAATCATCTCTGTCTTATATGCATCCTTAAAAATTAGATGATTGTTCTTATAAGACAACTTAGAATGCGTATTGACAACTACTGTTCTCCATCCTGCCATCAGTCTCCTCCTGATTTACTAAGGTCAGTCCGCGTTTCGTAAAGACCAGTGATAGATTGGTGGATGAGGGTGGCGTTGAGAATTTCAGCAGTTGATGTATAACGTTTTCGATCAATATTGCTATCAAAAAATTTAAAAGCAGCTGGTGCTCCGATAGCAGTAAATGTTAATAAGTTGATAAATGAACTTGCCAGCTTATTAATATCTTTACTACTATTTTGTGCATATAATTCCTCTACCTTTCCTAAATTTCCTTCTGCCAAAGTATACTTTTTAGAAAAGTTTGATACAATATCTAACAATTCTTTAAATCCATCTCTATGTTTTTCAACATGATTTAAGTGTTCCGGCTCATCAACTTTATGGATATTTTTAGCATGATAAAGTAACACTACTAAGTGATACGGCAAAACGATTTCATTTCCTTTTTGTAGTTCTCTAGCACTTGCTAGCAACCTTCTCCGCCCATTTTCCAGTTCAAATAAACTATATTTCGGTAACTTGATAATATTTTCTTCTTGAATATTTCGATAGCCTTTACGTTCAAGAAAAGCAACTGGATTTTTTTCAAAAGCAACCTTTTCCATAATGGTTATACCAACCAAGTCCTTGACTGTTTTCAACTTCTTAGATTTACCTTTTTCAATATCAGCAATAACTAAAACGGAATAGGCAACAATTGGGCTGTCAAATCCACCATATTTCTTTGTATCCCAGTAAAATTTTTTTGTTTTTCGAGGAATAAGTTTATCAGAATTACCTTTTTGTAAAATAGATTCTTTTGAAAATCCCCCCGTCTGCACTTCCGTTTTCTTTACAATATTAACTTGCGGGTAGGAAAGCACTTTTTTTATATTAGAAATATGCTCATCTTTTTTCCAAATAATCTCACCATTTTCATCGGTACGGACACCATCTTTTTTAAAGAAATTCATAATATTTGAATAGAAAAATTTCTTAGCAGTTGCTTTATTTTCTTTATGTCCATGAAAATGAGGATATTCACCATAGACAAATTCAGGCTCTAACTGTGGATAAACACCTAGTAAAGCTTTTCCTACAATTGCATTTAAATAAGCATCATGCGCATGATGGTAATCATTAATTTCACGCACTTTGTAGAGTTCAAATTCTTTACGGAAATTAGAAACGAGATTTGATTTCAAAGTCACAATTTTTACTTGACGAATTTTCTTATTATTTTCGTCTAATTTTGTATTGAAACGTTCATCAAGGATACGTGCTACATGTTTGGTAATTTGTCTCGTCTCAACTAGCTGACGCTTAATAAAACCAGCTTTATCATCATCAGTCAAGCCACCTCGTTCTGCCTTGCTTAAATTATCGAATTTACGTTGTGTGATGAGTTTGGCAGAGAGAAGTTTACTCCAGAATAGTTTCATTTTATGAACAACTTCTTCACTTGGTACATCATCAGATTTACCTCTATTTTTGTCAGAACGTGTCAACACACGGTTATCAATGGAATTATCTTTGATAAAAGCCTGCGGAATAATATGGTCGATATCATATTGACTCAGATAATCAAGGTCCAATTCTTCCCCAGTGTACATATCTCTGCCATTTTGTAAATAATACAGGAACAATCTGTCATTTTGTAACTGGGTATTATCAACCGGATGTTCTTTAAGAATTTGACTTCCTAATTCTTTAATAGAATCTGTTAAGCCTTTTAGACGCTGTTGTGAGTTACGTCTACCATAATTCGTAAATTGATTTTCACGCGCCATTTCAACCACGATATTTTCAGGGGTGTGCCCCATTATTTTGACCAATTCATCAACAATCTTAATACTTTGTAAAATTCCCTTTTTAATCGCAGGGCTGCCAGCAATATCACTGACAGCTTGATTTAAATCATCTGCATCTCCGATAACCTGTGCCTTAGCAATTTCTTCTTTGAAAGAAAGAGCATCGTCGTTAATCAGCTGCATAAAGTTACGATTGCTATTGCCATCATCAATGAGATAATCAAGAATTGTTTTTCTGCTTTCTTTGTTTCGAATACCGTGAATTAACTTAGCTGAAAGACGTCCCCATCCAGTATAATGACGTCTTTCCAGTTTTTTTACTTGTTCTTTGGTCAGTAAATCACTGTAATTTTCTAGACGTTTCCGAATCATTTCTCTATCTTCAAATAGCGTTAAGGTCAGTACAATATCTTCTAAAACCTGTTCATTCTTCGGATTATCGAGAAAATCCTTATCTAAAATTTTACGCAAGTCATGATAAGTTCCATAAGAGGCATTAAATGCTTTATTTTCTTTATCCAGACCTGTTAAATCAACAATACGGAACTCATCAAATTCTTTTTCAAGGAAATTCATCAATTTATCTTTAGTTACTTTTCGATAAGCCTTAAATACACCATCAAAGATTTCTTGCTTCATATTGGCATCAAAAAATGATGTTTTCCCTTGCTCTGTCTTATATTTAACCTTTGTTAATTCATTGTAAACAGTGAATTTCTCGTATAATAAACTGTGCTTAGGAAGAACTTTTTGATCTGGCAAATACAAATCATGATTGGTCATGCGATTGATAAAAGCTTCAGCAGAAGATTCCTTATCAACAATATCATCAAAATTCCAAGGTGTAATTTTTTCATTTGATTTCCGGCTTAACCAAGCAAAATCACTATTTCCTCGCGCTAAGGGACCGACATAGTAAGGAATACGGAAAGTCAATATTTTCTCAATCTTATCCTGATTTTCTGCTAGAAACGGATAGAATTCAGCCTGTCTGCGAATGATGGCATGCATCTCTTGAAAATGAATCTGATGCGGAATAGAACCATTATCAAAAGTACGTTGTTTTCTCAGAAAATCCTCACGTTCTACTTTATCAAGGAAATCTGCACCGCCAGCTACCTTTTCCAATAATTTTTTCAAATATTTGTAAAAATCTTCTTGACTGGTTTTTCCATCAATATAAGCCGCATAACCATTTTTTGAAGCATCAGAAAAAACTTCGTTATACCTATCCGGTAATTGTTGACGAATAAATGATTTAAGTCTGGCCAAATCTGAATGATGATCATCGTAACGCTTAATCATAGAGGCTGACAGAGGTGCTTTGGTACTTTTATCCGTAACTGTTAAAATTCCTGAAAGAAGAATACTATTATAGAGTTTCTTAGCTGACGCAAAAAGATCTGCATAGTCATCTCCAATCTGCGAGAGCAGAGTTTCTAGATCCTCTTCAAAAGTATCTTTTGAAAATTGTAACGGTGCCTTATCTTCCAAATCAAAATACTTTTTAAAATCTGCTTTATTTCCAACAATTAGTTTCAAAAACTCTGAGAATTGACCATTAGATTTTTCTCCTGGAAATAATTTTAATACCCTTTCTTTCTTAACTGATTTACTGAGTTTTTCAGATAATATTGGTTCAACTTCAACCGTGATTTTACTCAAATGCGTTTCAAAGGTTTTATCATAAATTTTGACAAAATCTTCAAACACTTCTTGAACTCCTGAATTACTCTCTTCTAAATTTTCATACAAAAAATGTCCACGATATTTAATGATATGTGCCAAGGCTAGATAAACCAGACGTAAATCAGCTCTTTCTGAAGAATCCGCTAAATGTTTTCTCAAGTGATAAATAGTCGGAAACTTCTTGTGATAAGCCTTCTCTTCGTCAAGTGTTCCAAAAATTGGATGTTTTGCATCTCTTTTATCTTCAGGAACATAGAAAGAATCTTCTAACCGACGAAAGAAACCCTCATCCACTTTATTCATTTCTTCCGAAAAAATGTCTTGCAAATATAAAAGACGATTTCTGCGGCGGGTATAGCGGCGGCGAGCCGTGCGTTTCAGACGTCTGTCTTCCGCAGTATTCCCACTATCAAACAATAAAGCTCCAAGTAAATTCTTTTTAATATAATCTTTGCCAGTATTTCCTAATATTTTCATCTTCTTAGATGGAACTTTGTAATCATCTGTTATAACAGCCCAGCCGACAGAATTTGTTCCAATATCAAGTCCAATAGAGTAAGATTTTGTCATAAATTTCTCCTTTTAAAAATGTCTTGCAAAATAAAACTAAAAATTGTACAATATGTGTGTTGGAACTATTCGAAACAACACAGCAAGTTAAAATAAGGTTTATCCGTATTCAACTTGAAAAAGTGACACCCGATTCGGGTGTTTTTTATTTTATGTTCCATCCCATCGGTTCTATTCTAATATCTAAGCCTAAAATTTTTCCGTTTGTCATAAGAAACTCCCTTTTATTTTTGTAAGCGCTTCTATTATACCACTATCTGTGAAACATTATAACAATACAAAAGAAAAATACAGAAATATTTCTGTATTTTTTCAATGAGATATATTGAGCAAGCTTTAAAAGGTATATCTACTTTTCCGTGAAACTGTCAGCCAGATGTATGAAACGAATAAAGTGCTGCAGGTTATTAGCTAGGCGGGTGATGAGATCATATTCGTTGATTTGACCGTTTTCATCAAAAGCTGCTGGGGCACTTTTTAGAAAGAAAGGCTTATCAGACATGAGCCAGGCTTTTAAACCGGGAGCTGCGAGGATTTGTTTCAGGTCTTCCTGCGCCTTTTGCGGAATATGCTCATTGAGGGAAGCTCCAACAAGCATAATCGGCTTATTTTTAAAGGGGCTCTGTTGATAAGAAAACCATTCTAAGAGGGACTTGAGATTGGGTGTCAGGCTATGGTTGTGCTCTTCTATGGCTAAAATAATGCCGTCTGCAGCTGAAATGCTCTCTGTTAATTCTTGTAAGATAGGGTATTGTTCTCGGCTTTCATCTTGATTGAAAAGAGGAAGTTCTTCTATTTCAATCAATTCAAAATCAAAAGCTAAGCCAAACCGGTCTCGAATAAAGGCCATCAACAAGCGATTGTAGGAAAAGGAAGTACTCGTATCAACAATCCCCAGCAGTTTCATGTCTTTTCTCCTTTGCACAATGATTGTTTTATTATACACAAAAACCTTACCAGCTTCTAGCATTTGATTTGAGATAAAAAAACGAAACAGCAGATGCTAATCTAATGTTTCGCTTTTTGTCTTTATTCGGTTCGCAGTGCTTCTACCGGATCCTTTTTGGCTGCAACCCGCGATGGCAAAATGCCTGCAAAAACGGTCAGCAAGATGGAAATAGCAATCAGCACTGCTGCTGACCAGACAGGCAGAGAAGAGATGTTACTGATATCCAGCAGATTGTTGACAACCATATTGATAGGAATATTGAGCAAAAGGGTGATTAGAATGCCGAGAATACCTGCAATGGCTCCCTCAATAACGGTTTCTGCAGTGAAGATGCGCATAACATCTTTTTTAGAAGCCCCCATGGCACGCAGAATACCAATTTCCTTGGTCCGCTCGAGAACCGAGATATAGGTAATAATACCAATCATAATAGATGATACAACCAGTGAGATGGCAACAAAACCAACCAGAATATAAGTAATGGCATTAATCATTGTGGTTACCGATGACATCATCAGGCCGATAGTATCCGTGTAATTAATAACTTTTGATTTTTGCTTGTCTTTTTTTACCTGCTTGTTGTAATCACTGATCAAATCTTTAAGAGCTTCTTTATTTTCAAAAGAATCTGCATAGAAATTTATGGTTTCAGGATTGGCTGTGTCTATAATGCCGATTTTTTCTAAATTGTCATCGTAGGTGGCCGTCGCATTTTCATTATAACGATTCACATAATCTGCCATCTCCTCTGCTGACATTGAAGCCAAAGCGGCGCTTTGTTCGGCACTCAGACCAGCAGATGAGAAGGGCTTGCTGGAACTTGAAAAGTCCTGACCGGTAAAGATATTGCGCTTCTTATTAGCCAGCTGTTCTTTAGCAACACTGCTGGCATTGATCTTTTCAGAGAGATAGCTGGTCAATTTCTGACTGTAGCCGACTCCGGCATTTGAACTGCCTGAAGCAGTTCCTTCCTGAGGTTTTACGATACCCACAATTTTAATCGTCTCAGCTGCATTGACTACCTTTTTCATGTAGGCGTCATTGTCAGAGCGATCAACCCAGATTCCTCCTTCTTTTTGATAGACATCTGAATTGATTACCAGCTTATAGGTTCGGCCGACTAAATCTGAGTACTTATAGCTGCTTTCTTTAGTACTTTTCAGCTGTTTGCTGCTGTTTAATTCGCTGACGTCTTTAATCCCCAGACTGTAGAGAACATAGTCATCGATTTTATTATTTTCCTCTGCTATCAGGACAACTTCATTGTATTTTTTCGGCAGATGACCGTCAACAACCTGATATTGAGAAGACAGCATTTTCGCACTTGATGATAATTCCTGCCAAACATTGAGATTGGAAAGCAGCACCTGAATATTGCTGCCGGCATTTTTCACTTCCTTGCTCAGATTGCTGGGATTAACCGGTCTGACGCCCTTAGAAGTATCTGTTTGATAAATTCTTGGTGACAGCTTGTAAGAATACTGGATGTCCTTAGTTACCTTGCGGAATTTGCGCGAATGCTTTTTAATATAAGCTTTGAAGGAGGCTAGGTCATTATCTACAACCTGAGTTGAAATCATGTTTTTCAGAATATTATCGGTTTTAAGCGTCTTCTTGTCAGAGCTTTTCTTGCTGCTGTTGCTGTCTTCGTTGCCGGCCGCAAACAAGCCCATAAAGTTTTCATTCGAAGATTTTTCAATGGACAGGGGATAGGCAACTAAGGTATCTTCCTGGGTCTTTGAGATGTATTTTTGAGCACCGTTTGAAAGGGATAAGATCAAGGCAATCCCAATGATACCAATAGAACCTGCAAAAGCGGTCAGAAAGGTTCGGCCTTTTTTGGTCAGTAAATTATTAAAAGACAGCGACAGGGCCGTCATAAAAGACATCTTGGTCTTCTTAAAATCAACTGCTGACTGGTCAAGGTCCTTATCGTGATAGGGATTGCTGTCATCAATAATCCGGCCGTCCAAAACCCGAATGATGCGGTTAGAGTATTTTTCTGCCAGATTCGGATTGTGCGTTACCATAATCACCAGACGCTCTTGAGCGATTTCTTTGAGCAGATCCATAATCTGCAAAGACGTTTCAGAGTCCAGAGCTCCAGTCGGCTCGTCGGCCAGTAAAATATCCGGATTATTCACTAAAGCACGCGCAATGGCGACCCGCTGCACCTGACCGCCTGACATCTGACTGGGTCTTTTATGGATATGGTCTTCCAGCCCTACACGCTTCAAGGCCTCTAAAGCCCGGCTGCGGCGCTCTGCTTTGGAAACGCCCGACAGGGTCAGTGCCAATTCAACATTAGCCAGCGCTGTCTGGTGTGAAATGAGATTGTAGGACTGAAAAACAAAACCAATCGTATTGTTGCGGTAGCGATCCCAGTCCTTATCCTTAAAATTCTTGGTTGATTTACCGTTAATCAGTAGATCACCGGATGTATATTGGTCTAAGCCCCCCACAATATTAAGCAGGGTCGTTTTTCCGGATCCAGACTGCCCTAAAACAGAAACAAATTCACTGGCCCGAAAATTGATACTGACATCGTCCAAGGCCGTCCGCTTGATTCCCGCCGTGTCATAGATTTTGGTAATGTTCTTTAGCTCTAACATTCATAACTCCCAGCAATATATATAGTAACTCTTATTTTAGAATTTTACGGCTAAAACTGCAAAGAAAAAACGTCGAAATGAATTTTTTAATTTGCTGAAAAAACAAAAGCAAGCCCTTAGAAGCTCGCTTATTTTTATAGGGTTCTGTCCCGTTTGTTTTTGCATCTGATTTGCCAGAGCAGAGCGCCAAAAGATAATTCATAAAGAAACAAAAACAGCAGAAAACAATGCAAAAAGAAGGTCTCAGGCAAAATATAAATCACAGGATCGGTATAAGGATTAAAAAGCCAGGTGCTGTCTCCGGCAAATAAAACCTGATGGAAAAGCGTAAAAAAGGTATTAAAACCAATAAGTCCTGCGACTAAAGCCAGCACTGCAGGGATAAGGGCGCAAATTCTAAGTGCCCGTCGATACAAAAGGCCATAACCTTTTTGAATGATAGTTTTCACGAAAATGAAAAAACTAGGCAGGCTTATAAGAGCAGTCAGCTGAACCAGATGAAAGAGCAGCTTTACCTGCTTAAAGTGATGAAGACCGTCTTTAGAAGACGGAAAATCCGGCATGGTCAGCCGCCAGTTAAAGGGATTTGTTAGATAAAGCATGAGGCGGTTGAAATTATAGTAAATCTGACTGCTTTTCATATAGACAGCCTGTTCTAAGTGCAGCCAAGAAATTTCCAACGGGTAAAAAAGCCAGACTAAATAAATCGTTGCCAGAATGGAAAAAGACAGCAGAAAAAGGACTGTTAGGCTAAAATGCAGTTTATCTTTCATCGAAGTCCCACTCCGCAAGACTGGATAAGACATAATCGGGCTTAATCGGCAGATTGGGCACATCTTCTGCTTTGGTAAATCCTGTCGTCACTAAAAGCGTTGCAATATCGTTTTTGATACCGGCAGTGATATCCGTCAGATAGTTGTCACCGACCATGATAGCTTCGTGGCGCTTGACGCCCAGGCGTTCCAGTGATTTGTTCATGATGACAGCCTCAGGCTTACCAATAATAATCGGCTTAACCCGTGTGGCTCTTTCCAAAAGCGACAAAATGGAGCCTGCTCCCGGCAGCAATCCTCTTTCAGTAGGAATGTTAAGGTCAGGGTTGGTGCCGATAAAGACTGCTCCTTTCTGAATGGCCAAGGTCGCTACTGTCAGCTTTTCATAGGTCAGCTCTGTATCTAAGCCCACGACCACATAGGCCGGATTGTCGGTATCTTCAAGGTAGCCTGCTTCAGCCACTGCTGTCTTAAGACCAGTCTCTCCAATAACATAGGCTGTTTTACCTCGGTTCATATCATTCATGTAATCAATGGTGGCCAGTGTCGCTGTATAAATAGTTTCCAGCGGTGTTTGAATATTAAAGGACGTTGCCAGCATTTCCTGCACCATTTCAGGTGTGCGCGTGGTATTATTAGTAACTAAAACATAAGGGAGCTGCTTCTCCTGCAATCGTTTAACAAAGTCCTCTCCTGCAGGAATTCTGTCCTTACCCTTATAAATCGTTCCATCTAGGTCAATCAGATAACCCTTATATGCCATTCGTTTTTCTGCTCTCTTTCCGTTTTTTCTTTTGTATTTTTTGTACCTGTAAAACAGCTGAGCGCTGTTAGGGCGGCTGCTCTTTATTAGATGCTTGCCCACTCTGTAATGGCTTGGGCGTTGATACCGCCGTTTGACGTGATTTCATGCTTGGTCAAAAGACCTTCTTGTTCCAAGCGTGAATTGATATCGTGGCCATACTGAACTTCTTTGACATACTTGAGATTGATTTTTTTAGGAACATGGTTCTTTAAAAACTCAAAGTCAAGCACATCATACATCCATTCCAGATAGCGGCTGTTGTTGACATGACCGTTGATATCAAGATCAAAATAACGGACATGGTAGAGAGTGCTGTCGGCATTTTCCAGAGGTCTGTACTTAGGCCCCCGCAAAATTTTTCGGATTTTTTCTGACCCATAAGGCGCAATAAGTTCCTCAGGAACATCATGCACCTTGCGCGTATCATAGTCCATGAGAACAAAAGTTGAAAGGATATCGATAATCGTCTCACCTCGGGCATCAAAAAGCCTAAATTTTCGATAGCAAAAATAACGGTTGTAAGAAATAGGTTCCGTTTCAATTTCCACAGTTTCGCCAAACTGCGGCAGCCGCTTGATAATGATTTCATGTTCTGAAACCACCCAGACCAGATTATAGTCCTCAAGCAGCTTCTCATCACCAATATTTAACTCTACAGACTGGCTGCTTGCAATCTGCAGGGCAACTGATAAAATGTGCGGCAGCTTAACATTATGATTGACATCGCATTCATAAAAGGGTATTTGATAATGTGTTTTATATTTTTTCCCCATAATTTTTACTCCAAAATAAATTTTTCAGCAACAGTATCGCCTAGAAAAAGACCTTTTTTAGTCATTCTAATCCTGTCTTTGTCCGACACAAGCAGGCCGCTTTCTTCTAAATCATGAAGAGCCGGCCCATAGACTTCCTGAAGTGTCCGGCCGAATTTTTCTTCAAACCGCTTAAGAGAGACACCTGACTTCTTGCGCAAGCCTAGAAACAGCTCCTCTTCCATCTTTTCTGACTGGCTTAGTCTCTCCTCCTGAAATCTGGCATGTCTGCTTTCTTTGATGGCCTTTAAATAATGCTGAATCGGTCCGCGGTTCCGATAGCGAACACCATCAACATAGCCTGAAGCACCGGCGCCGCAGCCAAAATATTCCGCATTGTCCCAGTACATAAGATTATGGCGGCTTTTAAAGCCGGGTTTGGTAAAATTAGAGATTTCATAGTGCTCAAAGCCGTGGGCTTCCATTTCAGAAATGATATACTCAAACATCTCGGCTTCCAAATCTTCTGTCGGCAGATTGAGTTTCCCGCGGCGCATCTTATTCATAAAAACGGTATGATGCTCTAAAATCAAACTGTAAAGACTGAGATGGGGAATATCTAAGGCCAGCGCTTTAGCAACATTTTCTCTGACATCAGCCATGGTTTGATTAGGCAGAGCGTAAATGAGATCGATGGAAATGTTGTCAAATCCGGCCTTTTTCAGACTGTCAACACTTTCATAAATCTGCGCTTCATTATGCCCTCGGCCAATTTGCCTGAGATGTTTATCATTAAAGGTCTGTACTCCCAGAGAAACACGATTAACAGCTGATTCTTTTAGCACTGCTGCTTTATCCGGCGTTAGGTCTCCGGGATTCGCTTCAATGGTAAATTCTTCCAGCGCGTCCAAGTTAAGATTTTGGGATAAGTGGCTCAGCAGATAGTCCAGCTGCTCTGCTGAAAGGGCTGTCGGCGTCCCGCCGCCGATATAGAGCGTTCGCAGCTCTTTGATCCGGTAATACTCATTGAATTCCTTAATCAAAGCTTCCAGATACGCATCAACCGGCTGATTCTTGATGAAAACTTTTGAAAAATCACAATAGTAACAAATCTGTGTGCAAAATGGAATATGCACATAGGCTGATCTTGGTTTTAAATGCATGATATTATTTTACCATTTTTAGCCTGAAATAGCAGAAAATCCCGATTTTTTACAGCCATAAGTTGACAAAATAAAGTAGACAGTGTAAACTTTTTTTAAAAGTAGACATTGTCTACTTTTAAAAACTTTGGAAGATCTGAATCACAGCACAGCCCAAAAAATAAACATCCTTATCAGTTGTACTGATAACGACAAGCTGCTGCCTGTGCTTGGTTGGGGGGATTTACGATGAAACGAAACACGGCAGAACTCAAAGAAAAATTGATACAAACTGGTGTTACTGAGATAAAAAAACACGGCATTGACAGGCTCTCGTTAAGGACAGTAGCCAAGTCTTGCGGTGTTACTCACGCCACTCCCTACCGCCATTTTAAAAGTAAAGAAGACTACCTGAGGGTTGTTTTGAAGCGTCTTTCGGTCTTTCTCGGTCAGGAGATGGAAAAAGGTCTGCAGCAAGAACAGTCTGCCCGCAGTCAGCTGGCAAAAATGGGATTTAATTTCATTGCTTTTGCTCAGGACTATCCCTATTTCTTTGAGGCTCTCTTTATCAAATTTCCTTTTAAGTATATGGAAGTCACTCAGGAAACAATCGTGACAACCTCTGACTTGCCGGGTTTTGATTCTTTTAAAACCATTGTCATCAAGCTTCGCAAAGAAGAAGGTTTTTCAAACAGCAAAACGGAAACCCTTTTCCATTTTTGGAGTTTTATTTCGGGCTTAGCGATTTTAGCCAAGAGTCCAATTGGCACGGACTTAGATAATGAGGCCATCCAGACAACAATCAATCATATGCTTGATATCTATATCAAAGGAGAACGCTCATGAATATTGTAATCATCTATGCACACCCAAATCCAGCCAGTTTTAACGCGGCAGTCCTAAAGCAAGTTCAAAGCAGCCTTTCTAAAAATCACAATTTTAAAACCTTGGATTTGTATGCCGAACATTTTGATCCGCTACTGCAATTCGACGAGAAGCATAAACGCCGTGATTTGGACAAGATCCCTGAAATGGAAACTTACCGCCGCCTAATTACTTGGGCGGATCAGCTGATTTTTATTTTTCCTCTTTGGTGGGGCGGCATGCCAGCCATTCTTAAAGGGTTTATCGACCGCGTCTTTACTGCTGGTTTTGCTTACTCTTACAAAAAGGTCGGTATGGAAGGACATTTACAGGGGAAATCTGCCTGGATTATTACCACGCATAATACGCCAGCCTTTATAACACCTTTTGCTCAGGATTATGGCAAGGTCTTAAAGCGACAGGTACTGAAGACCTGCGGCATTTCACCAGTGAAACTAACGCAGTTAACCAGCATCGAAAAAATTTCCACTGATAAGCGGCAAAAACTGCTGGATAAAATCGCTCAGACAGCCAGCAGCCTATAGAAAACAGAACCCGACAGCCAAACAAACTGTTCGAAAGATATGGGAAACCCAGCCAGCGGTGGCTGACGCTCCTACAATATTCAATGAACGGTGCAGGGGAAGACTGCACTGGGCAGAGCCAATCAGGCTTACTACCAGATACTGCCTTAAGAGTTTATTCCTAGAAAAAAGTGAACCTGAGACAAAAACATCTCAGGTTCTTTAATTTGTCAGCTGTAAACTGTGCAGTTGACTAGAATATCAAGCTATAAGCGTCTTCTAAGTAGGAAACAATCGTTCCTAAGAATTCAGCAGCAGGTGCACCGTCCAAAACTTGATGGTCAAAGCTCAGACTAAGCGGCAGGTATTGTTTTTCTACTACTTGTCCTTCTTCATCCAAAGCAAGGGCTTTTTGAATAGTACCAACACCTAAGATAACCACTTCTGGCGCATTTAAAATTGGAGTGAAGTATTCAACACCCTGACCGCCCAGGCTAGTGATACTGAATGTTGAACCAGAATAAAGAGAACTATCCAAGGTTCCCTTTCTAGCCTGTGCCGCCTGTTCTTTAATAGTCCGGCCCAAATCCGACAAGGTCCGCTTGTCTGCGTTATGGATGACCGGCACTACTAAACCATCGCTCAAGGCAGTTGCTATACCAATATTGATTTCTGACTGCACTTGATACTGGCCGTTAGCATACCAAGCATTGGCTTCTGGGTGATCTTTCAAGGCCTTAGTAACTGCCTTGGTTAAGAGTGTGGTAATTCCAATTTCGCCATTTTCCAGCGGTTCTTTAACCTTAGACTGAATATCTTTTCTAAAGGCCAGCAAAGATGTCACATCAGCTTTACGATGAATGGTTAACTGCGCACTTGTCTGCAGGCTGTTCATCATGCGCTCAGCAATAACTTTGCGCATGCCTGTCAAACCAGCTCCGTATATAGCAGACACAGGAGCAGCTGCTTGAACAGCTGCAGGCTGAGCTGCTGGAACACTTGCCGGATTAAAGGCTTCAACGTCCCGCCGTGTAATGCGGCCATTTCCGCCCGTTCCTTTAATATAGGAAATATCCAAACCACGTTCTTCAGCAATTTTACGCGCCAGAGGCGTGATAAAGATGCGTCCGCCTTCATGCTTGACAGCTGCTGCTGCAGGAGCCGCTTGGGCAGTTTCAGTTTCGTTTGGAGAACTGCTGCTTTCTTCTGCTGTCAGATCCGGCTCAGTCTCTGTACTTTCTGCATCAGGAACAGCTTCACCTTCTTGACCGACCCAGGCAATGACTTGCTTGCAAGGGACAGTTTCTCCTTCGCCTTTGACAATCTTCAAAATGACGCCGGCTGTCGGAGCTTCAACTTCACTTGTTAATTTTTCAGAGCTAATTTCCAACACGGGATCGCCCGCAGCAACGGTATCGCCTTCTTTGACGAGCCATTGGTTAATCAGCCCTTCTGACATAGTTAAACCTAATTTAGGCATCACAATTTCTGTTGCCATATTATCCCCCCTTCTAGGCCTTCAAGTCATCAATCAATTCAGCTGCTTCTTCAATGACACGGTCTGCATTAGGGATGTATAATTGTTCAAGGTTGGTAGCAAATGGTACCGGCACATTTGGTGCACAGACACATTTAATTGGGCCGTCTAAGTAGTCAAATGCTTTATCATTGACAACAGAAGCAATATCTGTCGCGGTGTTGTTATGCGGATTGGATTCATCCACAACAATCAAGCGTCCCGTCTTTTTAACTGATTCAATGACTGTTTCCTGATCCCAAGGCGCGACAGTTCTCAGGTCAATAACTTCAACAGAAATACCGTCCTGTGCCAAACGGTCAGCCACTTCATAAGCCACATAAAGCATCTTACCGATTGTTACAATAGTCAAATCACTGCCTTCACGGCGGACAGCAGCCTTGCCGATTGGAACCGTATAATATTCTTCTGGAACTTCACCTTTAGAGCCATAGAGAGTCTTGTCTTCTGAAAAGATAACAATATTATTGTCTTCAATAGATGAAAGAAGAAGACCCTTAGCATCATAAGGTGTGGCCGGAACGACTACTTTAATGCCTGGAATAGATCCAAAAATACCGTAGTAAGATCCCGAGTGCTGGGCAGCTGCTGAAGCTCCTGCACCATGCATGGTTCTCACTGTCATAGGAACCTTGGCTTTACCGCCGAACATGTAACGCACTTTGGACCCTTGACCGATAAGAGCATCAAAGCAAAAGCCCAAGAAATCATTGAACATCAGCTCAGGAATTGGACGTAAGCCTGTTAGAGCCATTCCGACAGCCGCTGACATATAGCCATGTTCTGAAAGAGGAGTGTCAATAACACGGTCGCGGCCGTACTTAGGCATAAGTCCGGTGGTAACTCCCATAACACCGCCCCAAGCTTCTTCATTTTGTTCTTCCAAATGTTTAACTTTGACACCGCCTGCGATATCTTCACCAAGTAAAACGACTGTGTCATCTTTGGCCATTGCCATATCAAGCGCTTCATTAATTGCTTTCATAAATAACAGTTCTCTAGCCATGTCTAACCTCCTTCATTTACTCAGCAAATACATCTTCAAGCAGAGATTCTGGAGCAGGAATCGGACTGTCTTGGGCATATTGAATAGCTTCTTCAACATCTTTTCTCGATTCTTCCAGAATTTCATTCAATTCTTCTTCAGTCAGCAAATCGTGTTCAATAACATGATCGCGGAAGACTTCCAAAGGATCAACATCTGCCCATTCCTTTTCTTCACCGTCAGGTGCCTTGTATTTTTGCTCATCACCTTCAAAGTGACCGTAATTACGGTAGGTAACAGCTTCAATCAGAGTTGGTCCTTCACCCCTTCTGGCCCGTTCAACTGCTTCTTTAGCCACTTGATAAACAGCAAAGAGGTCTTTACCATTAACCCGGATACCCGGCATATCATAAGCCAGAGCTCTTTCAGCAATTGTTGGAGATGCGGATGAGTACCACTGAGGCGTCGATTCAGCAAAGAGATTGTTTTCATTGACAAAGATGACAGGCAGCTTCCAAATAGAAGCCATGTTCAGGCATTCATGGAAAAGTCCTTCATTAGCAGCACCGTCACCGAAAAAGCAGACAGCTACATTATCGGTTTTTAGATACTTGTTGCGCATAGCTGCTCCGGTTGCCAGACCAAAACCGCCGCCAACCATACCGTTGGCACCTAAAATTCCCTTATCGATGTCTGCAATATGCATGGAGCCGCCCTTGCCCTTACCAAGACCTGTTGCCTTACCGAAAATTTCAGCCATCATTCCTTTCAAGTCGCCGCCTTTAGCCACACAGTGTCCGTGGCCGCGGTGGGTACTGGTGATATAATCCTTGTCTGTCAGATTAGCACAAACCCCTGTAGCAACTGCTTCTTCACCTGCATAAAGGTGAACAAATCCCGGAATTTGTCCTGCTGCAAAAAAGCGGCGGGCATTTTCTTCAAAATTCCGAATATCCCACATGGTCTTGTACATGTCCTTAGCCTGTTCTTTGGAAACTTCTTCAGCTTCAATGTCTGTTGCTGTGTGAACCTTCAGGTCAACCAGTTCTGAAACAGATGTATTGCTTCTGGTTCTCGTTAAATCTTGTGGTAAATCTTTATAGTTTGGCATTCTGCTTCCCTCCTATGTTAAAGTCTTTACTGAACAATTCGTTTAGCAACTTCCTGTATCAGTTCTGAAATAGTTGGGTGAGCAAAGACAGTGTCAACAACTTGATCCAAGGTTCCCTCTGCCTGTCTCAGTAAAATCAGCTGCTGCAGTAAATCTGTTGCGTGCTCGCCAACAATAACAGCTCCTAATAGTTGATGGTACCTCCTTTCTGAGATGAGTTTTACAAATCCTTCTGATTCAGCTGCTGCAAGAGCCCGGCCGTTGAAAGAAAACGGCAGCTGTTCAACCTGAACATCATATCCTTCTTCCTTAGCTTCCTCTTCACTGAGTCCGAAAGAAGCTACTTCTGGGCTGGTATAGAGCGAACGCGGCACACCCAGAGCATCAACAGGCTCTTCTGCCCTGCGGAAAATAGCCTTAACAGCCTTGACGCCTTCCATGCTGGCAACATGAGCCAGCATATAACTCTCTGTTAAATCACCAATAGCATAAACGTGAGGAATGGATGTTTCATAGTAGTCATCAACCTTGATAAATCCCCGTTCTGTCAAAGCGGCGCCCATTTCCTGCGCCAGTTCGGTCTTTGGTTTGCGTCCCGTCGCTACCAATAATTGGTCAAACGCCTGAGCTCCGTCACCTTCCAGGACAACTGCCTGACTCGTCACTTCTTTTATCAAAGCGCCTTCAAAGATATGCACTCCCAATGCCTTTAGCTTATTTCTGATGATGCTGCGGGCAGCCTCATCTTCTGTTAAGAGAATTTGCGGCGCTACTTCGACAACCGTAACATCCACACCCAGCGGTTTCATGGCAAAAGCCAATTCAATAGCAATAACACCGCCGCCAATAATGACAAACTTCTCAGGCAGAACCTTTAAATCGAAAAAGATATCTGTTGTCAGATAAGCTGCCGAGTCAATACCATTAATGGGCGGAATGAACGGATAGCTTCCAGTTGCCAGAATGACGTCTTTTCCTGAAATTTTTTCGCCATTGACGATAAAGGTCTTATCCTTATCAAATATCGCCTCACCTTCATAGTAATCAATTTTCAGTGCTTTAAAAGTTGCATGGATCCCGCCTTGCAAGGCAGAGACAACTTGATCTTTACGGCGGACCAATTTTTCAAAGTCAATTCCTTCAAGATTAGCTGAGATTCCATGTTTTGCGGCTTCCTTCATTGACAATAGCCAATGGCTGTGCTGAAGATAGGCTTTTGAGGGAATACAGCCAACATTCAGACAAGTACCGCCAATCGACTTCTTTTCAACAACGGCAACCTTTTTGCCAAGCCTGGCGGCTTCCTCAGCGGCAACATAGCCTCCAGGTCCGGCACCAATAATTAAAACATCATATTTAGCCAAAATATCACGCTCCTTTCTCATAAGACTAAAGGGCATTATATACTGTTGTTGAAAACGCTTTCTACAACTTGATTGTAGTACTTTTTAGAAGGAATTTCAAGCAAAAAAAGTTTGTGAAATTTATTTTTTTCATCTTTTTTTAAAATAAAAATCATCGATTAAGACGTTTTTATCAACATTTTAACCGATGATAGGTTTCTTAAAAAATCTAAAAATTAGTGAAATATTAGAAAACTAAGAAAAGCTAAAAGCGAGCTTGCCATCTTTAAGCGACACCTTGACGAAAAGCTCCTTTTTAGAGTCTGTCTGATTTTGAATAATGTGCAGGGCCAGCGGATTTTCCAATTCCTGCATAATAGTTCTCTGCATGGGACGGGCGCCGAAGGCCACATCAAATCCCTTCTGTGCCAAAAATGAATAGACGGGCTCGGTCAGTTCGAGATGGACATCCTGATCCAAGAGACGTTTTTGCAAGTCAGCGACCATGACCTCAACCACACCAATCATATTGTCTGCGGAGAGCGCATTAAAGAGAACGGTCTCATCAATCCGATTGAGAAATTCAGGCCTGAAACTGTGATTCAGCTCCTCCAGCACTTCTTGACGGACCTCATCAGTCAGACAGCCATAGTCATGCAGGCTCTGTAAAATCTTGGATGAGCCGATATTGCTAGTCATAATTAAAATCGTATTTTTAAAGTCAATGGTCCGCCCCTTAGAATCCGTCAGCCGGCCTTCATCAAGAACCTGCAAAAGCGTGTTAAAAACATCCGGATGGGCCTTTTCAATCTCATCGAGAAGAACAATAGAGTACAGGCGCTGGCGGACTGCTTCTGTCAGCTGGCCGCCTTCTTCATAGCCGACATAACCAGGAGGTGGCCCCACCAAACGAGCAACGGCATGCTTTTCCATATATTCAGACATGTCCAGACGCACCATCTCAAGTTCACTGCCAAAGAGCACTTCGGCCAATCGTTTGGCCAGAGCAGTCTTGCCGACACCTGTCGGACCCAAGAAAAGAAAGGATCCGATAGGCCGTTTAGGATTTTGAATGCCGGCGCGAGAACGAATAATGGCTTGTGATACCTTTTGGACAGCCTGATTTTGCCCAACGATTTTCTCATGCAGCAAATCTTCCAGATGTAAGAGACGGTCACGTTCGTTTTCCATGACACCTTGGACCTTGATACCGGTCAATCGCTCAACAATGGCCGCAATATCCTCTCTGGTGACTAAAACATCGATCATTGATGCCTGAGACAGACGCTCCTGATCCAAATCATTAATGACTTGGTGCTGCTCTGCGATTTGACTGTCTTTTAAATTAACGTATTCAGCAATCCGATCTTCTTCTAAAGCTAGGTTAGCCTGGTCTTCTAATTCTGCCAGCTGCAGCTGAATATCCTGCTCCTGATCCAAAAGCTGACGCTCATTTTGCCACTGTGCTAAGAGAGTATTTTTCTGCTCTTCCAATTTCGCTAAGCGCTCGGTCAGCTGATCCGTTTCTTTTGCATCAGCTAAGCGCAGCAAATGGATTTTCTGAGAGACAATCTGTACTGACAAATCATCTATTTGCTTAGGATAGGCCCGAGCAGCAATATGCTTGACCGCACAGGCCTCATCGATCAAGTCCAAAGCCTTATCCGGCAAAAAACGATCCGAAATATAGCGTTTGGACAGTGATACCGCAGCTTCGAGGGCATCCTCTGCAAGCCTGACCCCGTGAAAATTCTCATAAATTGACTGCAGCCCCTTTAAAATCTCCATGGTCTGCTCTGTATCCGGTTCATGGATTAAAATTCTTTGAAAACGTCTTTCCAGGGCCTTATCATATTCAATGCTTTCCCGGTATTCTGCATGGGTCGTTGAACCTAAAATCCGAATATCTCCCCTGGCCAGAAGCGGTTTTAAAATGCTGGCAGCATCAACCGAACCTTCTGTCCGGCCAGCACTGACAATCGAATGAATTTCGTCCACGAAGAGAATAATTTTCCCTTCTGAAGTCACAATATCATTTAAGAGCGCTTTGAAACGCTCCTCAAATTCGCCCCGGTATTTGGTTCCTGCCAGCAGTGCTCCCATATCAAGGCTGTAAATCACCTTACCCTGAAGATTTTTAGGCACCTGATTTTTGACCAGACGCTGAACGAATCCTTCAATGACAGCCGTTTTACCGACACCCGGATGACCTACCAAAACAGCATTGTTTTTAGTTTTCCGCGACAAAATCCGAATGATGTCATTGATTTCATCCTGTCGGCCGATGATTTTATTGGCATGGCCATCCAGAATACGCTGATTAAGATCAGTTGCATATTTCTCTAAAGCATCATAAATAGCCTCTTGACTGGAAGAAATCGCCGGCTTTCCCTTACGCATCTTATTCATTTTTTGATAGAGCATGTCTTTGGTTAAACCATGCTCCAGCAAAAAAACAGTCAGTGGGTTGCGCTGCTGATCAAAAAGCGCCAAAATGAGGTGCTCCGCAGTCACCACCTGATCGCCTAAATCCGCCATCTCCTCTTGTGCATCATCCAAAAGGTTTTTCAGCCGCTGGCTGTACAGGCGGGCATAGCTGCCTTTTTCGGTACTTGAAAAAGCAGGGATTTTGGCAACTTCCTGATCAATCACTTTAAGCAGCTGACGGCCATTTATCCCCACAGATTCATAAAACTGAAAGGCAAACTGATCAGGCTGCACCAAAACTGACCATAAGTGAGGAATGTCCACTTGATAATTGTGGTGAGCGACAGCCAGCTCTTTTGCTTCTGCCAGAGAATCCTCAACTAACTGAGTCATCTTATCTGCCATACAATCACCCTTTCTCATTTGTTAAACGCTTACATTTTCTAATCTACGTTTAGTATAGCACAAATTATGCTTTCTGGCATTGTTTGCAGGCGTTAATCGGCTGCAAATAAAAAGAGCAGAAAATAAAGGCATTTCTGACTCCTATTTATTATTGGTAATAATTGCAGCAAACAATATCAGCAGCAAGGGTCTTAAACCTTGCTTTAGATGCCGATTTCTGCTTCGACGACCTTGGCAATCGTATCGACGTAATAGTCAACCTCTTCAAGGCTGGGAGCTTCTGCCATGATACGCAAAAGCGGCTCTGTTCCGCTCGGGCGGACTAGAATGCGGCCGTTGCCCGCCATCTCTGTTTCCATCTTTTCAATCACGCTTGCGATCAAAGGCACGTCCATGGCCTTATCCTTCATATCGTTTTCCACACGAATATTAACCAGTTTTTGAGGATAAATGGTTACTTCGCTGGCCAATTCGGACAGTGATTTTCCCGTTTCTTTCATGACCTTGGTCAGCTGAATGGCTGTTAGCTGGCCGTCCCCGGTAGTGTTATAGTCCATAATAATCACGTGGCCGGACTGCTCTCCGCCCAGGTTATAACCTGAACGGCGCATTTCTTCAACGACATAGCGGTCGCCGACGGCAGTGATTTCTTCATTGATGTTTTCCCTATCCAGCGCCTTGTGAAAACCGATGTTTGACATCACCGTTGTCACGATAGTGTTCTTAGCTAGTTTTCCTTTTTCAGAAAGGTATTTGCCGATAATATACATGATCTTATCGCCGTCAACAATCTCACCATTTTCATCAACAGCAATCAAACGGTCGCTGTCGCCATCAAAGGCGAGACCAACAGCCGCATCGGATTCTTTAACCAACTCCTGAAGCTGTTCAGGATGAGTAGAGCCCACACCATCATTGATGTTAAGACCGTCAGGATCATCACCAATGACAGTAATGTCAGCATTTAAGTCCAGAAATACTTGACGGGCAGACGAAGAGGCTGCGCCGTTGGCCGCATCAATAGCAACCTTCATCCCTTCCAAATCTAGGCCGGTAGAAACGAGGAATTTTTCATACTTACGGACACCCTCAGGATAGTCAATAAGCCTTCCTAAACCAGCAGCACTCGGCCGCGGGAGAAGGTCTTCTTCCGCATCCAAAAGCTCTTCGATTTCCAGTTCGCGGTCATCATCCAGTTTAAAGCCGTCACTGCCAAAGAATTTTATGCCGTTGTCCAAAGCCGGATTATGGCTGGCCGAAATCATGACACCAGCGCTGGCTTTCTCGGTACGGACCAAGTAAGAAACACCGGGTGTTGCCAAAACTCCCAGTTGATAGACCTCAATCCCTGCCGATAAAAGGCCTGCAACCAAAGCACTTTCAAGCATTTGACCTGAAATACGTGTGTCACGCGCTACAAAAACCGTTGGATTTTCTTTTTCATGCTGACTGAGCACATAGCCGCCAAAACGGCCGAGTTTAAAGGCCAACTCCGGCGTTAATTCAACATTTGCTTCACCGCGCACACCGTCGGTACCAAAATATTTTCCCATAATAATTTGATGCTAGGCATCTTCCTCCCTTTAATCTAATGTCATTATAATATTATTTTTTCTTAGCTGTCAACTTAACAGTGACTTTATCAGGACTGACCTTAAGATCGCCGGCTGACAGGCTGACTGTCTTGGTTGTGTCCTTGGTAACATCGGAAATATTGACTTTGACCTTAACATAAGCGGTCTTATCAAGCTCTGCCTGTTTGCCGTAAACCACAGCTTCTTTGGTCTGCAGTTCATAACGAATGTCAGACAGATTGCTGCTGAGCTGACCAGTCAGTTCAACAACAATGGGAACTTGTTTGGACAGCTCCTCCACATCAACATCCAAATCTGTTTTAGTCGGATTAATGATGCTTGGTAAAATTTTGCCGCTCTCAGAAACTGCCTGCAGGGTTACCGTACTGCTGTAATCCTTAGACAGAATCTCCTCTTCCGGCAAAATAGCCGCAACATGGTCAATTTGATTGATAGTTGCTTCATCACTGGTGACTTCTACCTCAGACACTCCGGTTGAGACTTTTGCCAGCCTGTAGCCATCGGCAATCTGATTGGCACTAATCTTTCCTTCAACTCTAAAGGTCTTGGTCTTTTTCTTGCCGACATTGACCGTGATAGTGGTCGGTGAAGACTCCGCACTGACACCGCTGGGAAGGTCTTTCACTTCCAGAGGCACCCTGTTGGTTCCTTCTCTAGCATTTGATAAGTCGGCAACCACTTTGAAATGTCTGGTATCATTGTTGATTTCAGAATCCAATTTAACCCGATTGGTAGATGTCAGGTAGACTTCTGTATCATAAGAATAGCCGCTGATAAAGTATTTATCACTGTCATACTTGATATCGATAGGAACATTTTCCAAAGTATGGCTGTAGGTCTGCAAGAGCCCGCTTGTGTGATTCCTTGAACTGTAATTAACAGAGTTAGCGGTTAGAAACAGCAAAATGGCAAAGAAGATTGAAACAAGAGCCAGCCAGAGGCGTTTGGTAAAAATTCGTTTAAACATGATGTTGACCTCCAAAGAATTGTTTCAGACGATTCTTTTTCTTGGGTTCTTCTTTGATAAAATGGTCACGCAGCAAAACTTCAAAAGCGTCGATAGACAGGTCGTGGACAAAATCTCCCTTATAGGCAATGGAGATGGCTCCCGTTTCCTCAGAAACGACAAAGGTAAAGGCGTCAGAGTTCTCAGAAAGTCCGATAGCCGCCCGGTGCCTTGTGCCAAATTCCTTGGAAATATGGCTGGATTCTGAAAGAGGCAGGTAAGCACAGGAAGCCGCTATCTTATTGCCTTCAACGATGACAGCTCCATCATGCAAAGGTGTGTTGGGAATGAAAATATTAATCAGCAGCTCTCCTGAAATATCGGCATCCAGAGGAATTCCTGTCGCAATATATTCCTGCAGAGTCTGCGTTTCTTCCACAGCTACCAGTGCTCCGATTTTTCGCGGGCTCATATAAGCAACAGCTTTTACAAAGGCATTGACCAGCTGTTCCTCATCGCTGAGCTGCTGCCTTTGAATGAGGGACTGAGGGGTTCGGCCGAAACGTTCCAGGCCCAATCGGATTTCAGGAGCAAAGATAACAACACCCGCGATAACCCCGTAAGTAATCACCTGATTCATCAGGAAAGCAATCGTCGTAAATCCTAGAAATTCTGCCACAAACTTAAAAAGGACAAATAAGACAACCCCTTGAACTAAAGACATGACCTTAGTTCCGGCCAGAGCCTTGATAAATTTGTAAATCAGCCATGATACAATAGCGATATCAAGGACGTGAATTAAAATTTTCAGCGGGCTGTCAAACAGACTGGCCCAAAAATTAGCATTAACATCAAATAAAGTACTCATACCATTCTCTCTTTTAGTAAAAACTAGCTAAATACATGCTTTATCATTATATCACTTTTCAGGCGATTTTTCTTGTATCTCAAACGCTTTTTTTATGATAAAATGGACTTATGACTCTTAAAACACAATTAGGCATTATTGCCGGCAAAACAGCCCATTTTATTCTCAGCAAATTGGGACGCGGCTCCACCCTGCCGGGGAAAATTGCCCTTCAATGCGATAAAGACATTTTAAAGACTTTGGCTAAAGATTATGAAATTGTTGTTGTCACCGGTACCAACGGTAAAACCCTGACCACCGCTCTGACCGTCGGCATTCTCAAGGAAGCCTACGGCCAAGTGCTGACGAATCCCAGCGGTGCGAATATGATCACAGGCATTACAGCGACCTTTTTAACGGCCAAAAAAAATAAGAACGGCAAAAAGATGGCTGTCTTGGAAATTGACGAAGCCAGTCTCCCTAAAATCACCCAATACCTGACACCCAGCCTTTTCGTCTTCACTAACATTTTTCGTGACCAGATGGACCGCTACGGAGAAATCTATACAACCTATCAGATGATTTTAGACGGTGCAGCCAAGGCTCCGCAGGCAACTATTTTAGCCAATGGAGACAGCCCGCTCTTTCATTCTGTCAAAACGGTTAATCCTATGCGCTACTACGGCTTTGATATTGAAAAGCATGAAGCTAAACTGGCCCACTACAATACAGAAGGAATTCTTTGTCCCAACTGTCAGCACATCTTACAGTACCGCTTCAACACCTATGCTAATTTAGGGGATTATATCTGCCGGCATTGCGGCTTTAAGCGGCCTCAGCTGGACTATGCACTGACTGACCTGACCGAGATCACCAATACAGCTTCTGAATTTATCATTGATGGGCACAGCTACAAGATTAATGTCGGCGGACTGTATAATATTTACAATGCCCTTGCTGCAGTTGCAGTTGCCGAATTTTTTGGAGTTGACCCCGAACAAATTAAGGCTGGTTTTAATAAGAGCCGGGCAGTCTTTGGCCGTCAGGAAACCTTTAAAATCGGCAATAAATCCTGCACACTGGTCCTCATTAAAAATCCTGTCGGAGCCAGTCAGGCGCTGGATATGATTAAATTGGCTCCTTATCCTTTCACCTTGTCTGTGCTGCTCAATGCCAATTATGCTGACGGCATTGATACCAGCTGGATTTGGGATGCGAATTTTGAAAGTATCTTGGACATGGATATCCCTGAAATTTTCACAGGCGGTATCCGCCATTCAGAAATTGCCAGACGTCTGCGGGTAACAGGATATGACGAAAACAAGATTCACCAGGCCGAAAAATTAGAGGACATTATGACCATGATTGAACAGCAGGAAGCAGACCATGCCTATATTCTGGCGACCTACACTGCCATGCTGGAATTTCGCAGTCTTTTAGCAGGTAAACACGCTGTCGGAAAGGAGATGAACTAATGGTTTATACATCTTTGCAATCCCCTGACAGACCGGATTATCAATATCAGCTCAGAGTTGCCCACCTCTATGGCAATCTGCTCAACACCTATGGCGACAATGGCAATATTTTGATGCTCAAATATGTCGGTGAAAAATTAAAGGCTCAAATGATCTTTGATATTGTCTCACTGGAAGATCCCTTTAATGAAAAGGACTACGACATGATTTTCTTCGGTGGCGGCCAAGACTATGAACAATCTATCGTTGCCAAGGATCTGCCTGGTAAAAAGGCAAGCATTAGCCGCTTTATTGAGGCGGGAGGTGTTGGTCTGGCCATCTGCGGCGGCTTTCAGCTTTTGGGACAATACTATATCCAAGCTGACGGAAAAAAGATTGACGGTATCGGCGTGATGGGCCACTACACGCTCAATCAGGACAACAATCGCTACATTGGTGATATTAAAATTCACAATGAAGAATTCAACGAAACCTATTACGGTTTTGAAAATCATCAAGGCAGAACATTTCTGGCTGCAGACGAGAAACCTCTGGGAAAAGTGGTTTATGGCAATGGCAATAATAAAGAAGATGCTACCGAAGGCGTTCATTATAAAAATATCTTTGGCTCCTACTTCCATGGTCCTTTACTTTCACGCAATGCCAACCTTGCCTATCGTTTAGTCACCACTGCTCTTAAAAATAAGTATGGCCAGGACATCAGTCTGCCTGCTTACCAAGATATTCTCAGCCTTGAGGTCGCTGAAGAATACGGAGACGTCAAAAGCAAGGCAGAATTTGAGAAATAACAAGCACAAAAAGAATGCAGCAATATGTCATCTTGCTGCAACTCTTTCGACTGTCCTATCATCTTTATCATTGAATAAACAGCTACTATCTTAGCAAACTAAATGCACAGAGGCTGGAACGGAAGTTCCAGCCTCAGGTTGTAGACAAACTCTATAGTTAGTATTTCACGAGCACACACATCTTAGGATAGTATCAATTCACAATCTATAAGAAAAATAGGCGAATTGAACGAGCCTAGTCCAGATACTTTCCGCTGTAGCAAAAACGCCAGAAATCACTTATTTCTGGCGTTCGGAGATTTTGAGACTTGGGCTCAAAATCTAGGTATGAAATTCCAAAGGAAGTTGCTACCGTCCGCGCTACCTAAGGAAAGTATCATAACACAATAGTTCTTTTGATAAAAATTGACTTTTTCTTCAGTCTGAGGCTGGAACAGAAGTTCCAGCCTCTTTTTAAATTGCATCAACACGAGCTTCTAAGCTCAAATAGTGTCTAACCAATATATCGACAGACTACTGATAGCTTTCTGCTTTTTCCGATAGAGCTGCCCATTCTTCCATAAGCTCCTCCTGCTGAAGCGCTAACTGATCCATCTCCTTTTGCAGATCCATAAGCTGACTGGCATCGTTGGTTGCCGCCATCTGCTCACTGATGCTATTTTGCTGATTTTCAAGCTCTTCTATCCTTCTCTCTGCTTCTTCGAGCTGACGGATGACTTTCCTTAACTCTTTCTGACTGGCCTTTTGACTGTGATAATCTTGGGCTGCAGCTGAAGCTGAAGAAGATGGGGCTTGGTTTTCCAGTGCAGCTGTTTCTTCTGATTTCTTTTCTAAATAATAGTCATAGTCTCCCAGGTAGAGTTTAGAGCCATTTTCTGAAATCTCCAGAACCTTTGTTGCCACACGGTTGATAAAATAACGGTCGTGACTGACAAAAATCAAAGTTCCGTCAAAATCAATCAGGGCATTTTCCAGAACTTCCTTGCTGTCAATATCCAGATGATTGGTCGGTTCATCCAAAACCAGAAAATTATTGTCTTCCATGGATAATTTAGCCAGCAGCAGGCGGGCCTTTTCACCGCCTGATAACATAGCGACTGTCTTTTGCACATCATCACCAGAAAACAGGAAAGCTCCCAAACGGTTTCTAATGTCTACTTCCGGGCTTGTCGGAAAAGCCGACCACAGTTCTTCCAAAACAGTATTGCCAGCCGTCAGATTAGACTGAGTCTGGTCGTAATACCCCAGCAGAACATTAGCACCATATTTGATATCACCTTTAATGAGAGGCACTGTTCCAAGAATTGACTTTATCAAAGTGGTTTTTCCGATGCCGTTAGGGCCAACAACAGCTATAGCGTCGTACTTGCTGACGTCCATATTGATAGGGGCAGATAAAACCTCACCCTCATAACCAATAGCTGCATCGGTAACCTTTAGAACTTCTCGGCCGGAAGGCTTGCTTGATTTAAAGGTCATGTGAGCCTTTTTACTATTGCTGTCAGGCTTTTCCAAGCGTTCCATTTTTTCCAGCTGCTTACGCCGCGACTGTGCACGCTTGGTCGTTGACGCGCGGACAATATTGCGCTGAACAAAATCTTCTAGTTTGGCAATTTCCTTTTGCTGCTTTTCAAACAGCTTTTCCTCAGCTAAAAGTTTCTGGGCTTTTTGCTCCATAAAACTAGAATAATTGCCAACATACCGATCCAATGAATGCTTGGTCAAATCAAGGGTGAGGGTTGCTACTTTATCTAGGAAATAGCGGTCATGGCTGACGATAATCAGCGCTCCTTGATAGTGTGTCAAATAGTTTTCCAGCCAGGCAATGGTTTCAATGTCCAAATGGTTGGTCGGCTCATCGAGCACCAAGAGTTCAGGTTTTTCTAAAAGCATTTTGGCCAAGGCCAAACGCGTATTTTGTCCGCCAGACAGGTCTGAAATTTTCATTTGCCACATGGACTCATCAAATTGGAAAGCATTTAAAATCGCACGAATGTCACTCTCATAAGTAAAGCCGCCTCTTATTCTAAAATCTTCAGACAGCTTGTCATAAGTCTGCATGAGATCATCCAATTCAGAGCCTGTCAGCTCACCCATTTTCAGTTCCAGCTGACGCAGCCGCTCCTCGTCTTGACGTAAATCATCAAAAACATGGAGCATTTCTTCAAAAATAGTGCTGTCAGACTCAAAACGGCTGTCCTGTGCCAAGTACGATAAGGACAGTCCCCGTTTTTTGTCAATACTTCCCGAGCTCGCTGCTTCTTCGCCCACCAGTATTTTTAAAAGAGTAGACTTTCCTGCGCCGTTGCGGCCGACAAGAGCAATGCGATCGCGCTCATCCACCTGAATAGTAATATTATCAAACAGTAGATCACCGGCAAAAGAACGTTCAATCTTGTTTCCTTGTAAAATAATCATAGATCTATTCTATCAAATCTCCACCATCTAAGCCAGCCGTAATAGCAAAAAAAGAACGGCCGCTCAACTCTTAGACATAGCTGCAGGAGTTTAAGCCAAACCGTTCTTTTTATTTTATTATTTTTTACTGCCTTTCAAGCACTGATCAGTCTCCCAAAACAGCCATAGTTGTCAAGGCTGAGTCATAGTAATTCGTTGAGGACAGACCGTCAACAAAGACTTTCTTTTCCTGTTGGTGCAGGCGCTCATATTTATGCTCTAACTTTTTAGCCGCATAAAAGACAGGTGCATCAAAGCTGGCCGACTGATGCGCATCCAAGCGCTTGCCATTCAGCTTATAACCCGCATAGATGTTTTTTTGTTTCATAAAGAAATTCATCATCTTTTTGAGCATCTTCTGACTTTGCTTGTCCTTGCTTCTGGCTAGGTTATAGGGCATGCGGCAGGCATTGTAATAATAGTCGCCGTCATACTTGCTGGCAACCAAATTCGCTTTAGCAGCCTTAACTTCACCGGACTTGCGAACCCACATAAAGTCTGGGAAAAGACCAGTCTTATGCTGATCGCTCATTTTCTCCAAGCTGTCAAGCATTGAAGATTTAATCGTTTTCCAAGTGCCATTTTTACTAAATTCATAGAAAACATCAAACTGTTCAGGCAGGACATCTGACGTTCTGACCAGATCATAATAATCAGTTCCCTTGACGGCCCAATTTCCAACAGTCAGAGATTTCGTCTCTGCGTTATAATTGTAGGCTAAAATATCATTTAAGAGGAGCTTAGCCTGCTTCTTATAAGTATCAGCCTTATCCGGCCAAAGCTCAGCAGCCTTAATCAAAGAATAAGCAATGTAGAGATCCCCGTCTGTGGCGCTGTTAGACAGGTCTTCAATGGAGCCGTCTGCTTTGATGTTTTGCTTCCAAGACATCAGCTGTGTACCTGCGGTACGGTGATCCATATAATAGCGATAGAGTTTGCTGAATTCTGACTTGCTCTTGGCACCCTTTTGGGCAGCCTCAACAGCGATATACATCCCATAGCCTTGTCCTTCAGAGAGGGCTGTAGTCTTATCTTCGTCTGTTGCTGTCTTGACGTAGGCGCTTTTGCCGTGGGTCACCACATAGTATTTGGACCATTCTTCATAAATGCTTTGCTGCATATCATCAGTACTTTTAATACGAATAACGTAAAATCCCGCAGTCAGTATCGCAAGAAAGAGGACAAACCAAATATATTTTAATTTTTTCTTTTTCACTTCTGTCTCCTTTAGCCTGCAAATCGTTTCGTTTTAACCCATTTCGTTCCATCACGGCGTAAGATTTTATCCATAATAACAGAACTAATAGATGAAATTGATACTATGATAAAGAGCTGCGTGTATGTAAAGTAAGACAGCAGCGCAATCCAAATCTGCCTAACTGTCGCCTGACCGTGCTGGGTCGCCTGCGAAATAGAAATCTGCAAGAGATAAAGCAGGATCATCAAGAACCAGTTAAAGAGCAAAAGCTGCGCCATATACACATTATTGGTATCAAAGGCAAAAGGAATCTGAACACCTGGTTTGAATAAGCCGATAATCAAGGCTATCAGATTGGAGAAGAAAAGAATATCTGACAGAACAATCGCCGCATTAAACCAAAAGAAGGTACAGGCATAGTAGAAAACTTCCCATTTGACACGCCAGTTGCCGCGGCCAAAGAGATGTTTGAAATTGGCAATAACCACTTCATAGTTGCCCTTAGCCCAGCGCTTTCTTTGCAAGTAATAAGATTTCAGCGTTTCAGGTTCCTGCTGGAAGGCTTCAGAGTTATGGGCCAGAGCGATTAGTTTACCGCTTTGCATAATTTTAAAGGAAATATCCGTATCTTCTGTCAGCGCACCATTTCGCCAGCCGCCAATACTCTTAACAAACTCCGTATTGATGATAAAGTTCGTTCCGGGAATACGGCCAATCTTACCCAAATGCCACATACCAACGTGCTGAATCCGCTGGGTAACAACGATTTCCTGATTGATACAGCGAGTCAGAAAATTTTGATTGGCGTTACGAGTCTTATTGCGTCCAAAGGCTGCAACGTGGCGTTCAGGATCTTCCATCACTTTTTGCACAAGGAAATACAGAGCATTTCTTTCAGGCATGGCATCAGCATCGTAAACACAGATGTAATCCCCTTTAGCCATTTTCAGGGCGTCATTCAAAACGCCCGCCTTTCCGCCGGTACCCGTACGGTCAATCAGGGTTAAATCACGGTCAGCATATTGCGGCAGAGCTTTTACCTTTTGCATTTCCTGATAGGTATTATCTTCACAGTTATCCGCAAAAAGAATAACTTCTACCTTATCATGAGGGTAATTCATGTCTAAAATAGCCTTAGCTGTCTGCGCAATAACCACGTCTTCATTATGGGCCGGAACAACCACTGTTATCATCGGATATTCAGGCAAAGGACTGGTATCAACGTCAAAATCACTGTGCTTAAACCAGAAATGAACGGCCGACATCAAAATGATTAAGGCCATCGCCAAAGAAGACCAAATTGAGATTAAACTAATAATCATTAAAATCTGACTAATCATCATCCACCGCCTTAAAGTTTTTATTCACTCGTTCAAGAATCACTAAATAGCTGATGAATAAGATGACAAAACAGGCCGCAAAAAAGAGACTTATGCCAAGCCCGATATTAAAAAATACATTTGTTAAATTCATAACTCCACTCACTTAATATTCTACAATGATATGAGTTTCCAAGAGACGTTCCAATCTCTTGAGAATATCCTCATAGTAGGCATAACGCTGCCAATTCTCATGATCAACCATCTGATAGCCATACTGGAATTGGATCTCATGAGTACTGTTTTCATTATTAAACCGAATCTTGCTCAGATTAATACTGATTTCTTCTTCAAGTCCAATATGCCAATTGGGATCTGAACTGGTTTGAACAATGAGAAATAAACCATTTCTTAAATAAAAGACCCTGTCACTGTCTTGTTTGGACTTAAAGATAGCGCGGTTAATCCGCTTGATACTGGCATAGTATTCTTTGGGCTGCGTTTGCTTGAACTGCTCAGCATGGGCCCAGCTGACCAGCATGGTCTGAATCGTGATGTCATCAGAATGCTGAGCCTTGCGGGCATAATATTCATAGTAGCTCTTAGCCTTGGAGGTCTGAACTGCAATAGCACTTTTTTTCTCTAAAATCAGACCTTCCAGCTGATTGGCAATGATTAGTATAATGGGCAGGGCACAAATCAAAACTAAGCGGTCTCTCAAAGGAATATAAGAAATACCGACCACCAGAATAAAAGCACTAATAATAAGGGTGAAGAGCTCTGTCCAAGTGACCAGCAAATCAGTCAGGAACCATGGGGTCAGTACAGCCATAAAAATAAGAAAACCGTAAATACCCGCAATCATCGATCCGTACTGAAAAGCAACGTAGAGGCTTGAACCAACAGCCAAGACCAAAAGCAGGAACATGCCGGAAAGATTTAGTAATCGTCTCATTCTAAACTCATTCCCCCATTCCAAAATCTGCCGGACGCTCACTGCCCTTAAAATAATGAGAAATAGCGTCTAAAATACGTTCAGAGGCCTGACCGTCACCGTAAGGATTTTTAGTCTGAGCCATCTTATCGTAGGCTGCTTTATTATCCAGCAAGTCTGTCATCGCGCTTCTGACAGCATCCTCTTCGGTACCCACCAGTTTCAAAGTTCCAGCAGCTACGCCTTCCGGACGCTCTGTTGTATCCCGCAATACTAAGACAGGCTTGCCCAGCGAAGGAGCCTCTTCCTGAACACCGCCGGAATCCGACATGATGAAATAGCTCTTGTTGGCTAAATTATGAAAATCCACAACATCGAGCGGTTCAATCAGATGAACACGTTTAACATCTGCCAAAATTTCCTTAGCCGCTTCCTGTACAGAAGGGCTGAGATGAACCGGATACACAATTTCAACATCAGGATAGTCAGCCAGAACTGATCTCATCGTTTTAAACACTCTGCGCATGGGCTCACCTTGATTTTCACGGCGGTGCATGGTGACCAAAATAATCCGGTTGTCTGGATTGATCTCATCAAGCACCTTGTGATGGTAGTCCTCTTTCACGGTCAGAGCCAGTGCATCGATGGCTGTGTTCCCAGTGACAAAAATTTGCTCAGCAGGATGATTTTCTTTTAACAGGTTATCCCGGCTTTGATTGGTCGGTGCAAAGTAAAGATCCGATACAACATCAGTTACCTGACGGTTAACCTCTTCAGGAAATGGAGAATACTTATTCCATGTCCTAAGACCTGCTTCAACATGACCGATTTTGATTTGATTGTAAAAAGCAGAGATACTGGCCGCAAGAGTTGTTGTTGTATCACCGTGTACTAAGATAACATCAGGCTTTTCACTCTTGAGGACCTCGTCAAGTTTGTTAATGACATTGGTTGTAATTGTTGACAATGTCTGCTGCTTGCTCATAATGTTCAAATCATAATCAGGGTCAATGTGAAATGTTTCCAGTACCTGATCAAGCATCTGCCGATGCTGAGCAGTCACAACAGTCACCGCATCAAAACGATCGATCTGCTGTTTTAAAGACCTGATTAAAGGAGCCATTTTAATGGCCTCCGGTCTCGTACCGAAAACAAGCATAACTTTAATTTTTTTCATGTTTCCTCTTTATGATAATTTTGAATTAATGTATACTAAAATGATACATCTTTGTCATAATATCACTATTTTATTACAATTTCAAGACAAAAAGCTTTGAATTTTTTAAAAAACTTTTCCTTTGTTTTATGATTATATTAAAAAACGCCCTTATTAAATAAGAGCGTTTAATTATTCAAAATCCTTATTTTATTAACCTTTAGCTCAGTTTAAACAAAGCATCACATTTTTTTAATAGAATAATAAAAGCAAGAAAGTCTGATAATTGTAATTATTTCATAGATAACAATAAGATTAAATAAATATGATAATTATATTATGCTATTTAAAACATTTCACATTTACTGAGCATAGAGCTTCTTAACAGCTGCAACATCCACATCCTGAATGCCGTGGTAAGAACCCGATGAAGCCATTACTGAGGTCTCATTGTCATCGTGGCTAAGACCGATAGCATGGCCCAACTCATGTTCTGCGGTATGGACGATTCGCTCAAAACTATAGCCATAGTCTTTGTTTAAAAGATAGTAACGATTGAGCTTGACATCAACATGGCTGATCCGGTTGGTGACAGCGTTAGTTTCAGATTCGGCCAGACCGGCTGCCTGAGAAGCGGCATCTGTGTAATCTGTTGCTATGATATCAGCTGAGTCTTTATTAGAAACAATATTAAAAGTGAAGCTGCCTGTCGCATTCCAATTAGCAATAGCTGTCTGATAAGCTTTAATAAAAGTCTCATCAGTTGAAGCTATATAAACCGCTGCCTTATTTTCAGCCCAGCGGCTGCCTCCTTCATGCTCATAATTATCCGTGGATAATTTGGACATGGTATCCTGCAGGTTGAAATCGCTGCTAAAAAAAGCTGAAATCTTATTGAGCTGATCAGAAACCGCAGCTCCAAAATGCTCTTTATTGCTGCTGGTAAAATAGAAAAAAACTAAACCGATGACTGCTAGGATAATGACCGTCCGAAAAAGACTCCAAATCAGACTGAAAATGAATCTGGGAATAAAAAATATAATCTTGACTATTTTTTTCATAAGAGATGTCCTTTCGTTTTTGTTAGAAAAGACCTAAAACTTTCAAATTAAGTTTAAGTATAGCAGGCATCACAATAAAAAGCAAGAATTTTTATACCGTCACAGATTTGTCAAAAAAACGAGGCAAAGCAGCCAGCGGCTTTCTCAGCCTCAGCTTTTCTGTCTCGTTTACAGCCATTTCTAGTCAAGATTCAGTTTTTTAAACTGTCCCTTTTTAACTTTGGTGTACCCTTGTTTTTTAAGCAATTTTTCACTTTGTTTTAAACTAACATAAGTTGCTCTTTTGCCTGACGGTGTATCAATATCTATTTCCGGCAGCTTTTCTGCCAGCTCATTAAGATCGACCTTGTCATAGTTGACGCTGACCTTTTCTACCACATAAGTATCTTTATATTCGATACTTTCTTTGACCCCTTTAATACCTTGGTATTTTTCTGCATCAGCAGAAAATTTTTCCTTGGCTGCTTCTGCATTATCTACCTTAAGAGCTGCATAGGTTATGGTATTTTTTGTTACCTGTTTGGTAACACGGTCGCTTCCTTTTTTGTGGTAGTAAGTCAGTCGAACATCTGCTGTATCTTCCTTAAACATTTGATAGTAGACAGCTTCTGTACGGGATGACTTTGCACTGGCTGTGTCTTGAACCAGCAGAGCCGCCAGTAAGACTGCAGCAAATGCTCCTAAAATAAGCATAAGTTTCTTTTTCATAAATACGCTCCTCGCTTTCCATTTATACCCTTTCATTGTAACCTCTTACAAATAACCTGTCAAGGTCTCTGAAAAAAGCCGTGATATAAGGTCAAGACAGCCGCTCCTCCTTTTGATAGTCAATCGGCAGCCGCTCCAAAAGAAAATCCAGCTGCTTCTCCCAATAATACCACTCGTGCCTGCCGTGATCTGTACGGTAGTCAATGTCAAGTCCCAAAGCTCTCAGCTTCTCAACAGCTATTTCATTAGCCTGATAGAGAAAATCTTCATAACCGCACCAGGCATAAAATTTTGTTTTTTTATCTGATTTTTGTGCCAGTGTGGTCAGAAAATGCTCCTGCAGCTCTTCTCCTTGCAAATCACCAAAGATACCCTGCCAGTAGCTTGGCGAACCTTCTGTAACCTCCGGTAAGCTCTTTCCGTCAATACCAATGCCAAGTGCTCCTGAAAAGGACGCTGCATATGAAAACTTATCAGTAGAAAGAGCAATCTTATAAGCACCGTAACCGCCCATAGAAAGGCCTGCAATAAAGGTTTTTTCACGCTTCTTTGTCATATTGGGAAAAAAGCGCTGCATAACTTCCGGCAATTCCTTGGCAATCATGTCATAATAGTTAAGACCGTAAGCGGTATTAGTATACCAAGCTAAATCTGTTGAAGGCATGATGACAATTAAATTGGTTTTTCTCAGCAGGCGCTCGATAGCTGTGCGCTTTTGCCAGGAATTTTCATTGCCGCCCATGCCATGTAAAAGATAAAGCACAGGAATGTCTGTGTCATTGACGTATTCTTCTTTAATCTCTGCGGCATCCGGATAGATGACATTGACATGGCGCACCATATCTAAACTTTGCGATTGATATTCTATTTGAAAAAAAGCCATTAATCCATTTTCCTCCCAATTTTATTTCCCTCATTATAGCATAATTTAATTTCTTTTGATAAACTAAAAAAAGAAAGGCAGGAAAGAAAAATGGTTACTATCTACGGTGATCTGACTGATAATGAAACAAGGTGCACTGACTATCATGGACCGACAGACATTGTTGCTTTGAAATGCTTTGCCTGTCAAAAATACTACCCTTGTTTTAAGTGCCACAACCGCCATGAAGACCATCCTTTTGAGCCCTATTCACAGTATTTAAAAAAAGATAAGGTGGTCTTTTGCGGTTCCTGCCAAAGAGAGTTAACGATTGAAGACTACAAAGGAAAAGCTGCCTGCCCTTGCTGCGGCCATCCCTTCAATCCTAACTGCAGCCGCCATTATGACTGCTATTTTACAGATAAAGCCTAATTACTCTTACACAGCTGTATATCAATAAAAAAGAATGGGACAGAAATCGGCTGTTTAAAGCATTTGATTTCATCGTCCCACTCTTTTCTTTTTATGTTCCTTATCTCACTTCCATGACAACCGGTAAAATCGCCGGCCGGCGCTTGGTCTGATCAAACAGAAATTTACCGACTTCATCGCGGACAAGCGATTTTAATTCGCTCCAGTCAAAAGTGTCCTGAGCCAGATAATTTTCAACAGCATTATTAACAATATCAGCACTTTCACGCAGAATATCCCGGCTCTTTTTGACATAAACAAAGCCGCGGGTATTAATTTTTGCCTTGGAAATAATCTTCTTTTCTTTCTTATTGACGGTCAAGGCGACAATAAAGATACCATCTTCCGACAGAACCTTGCGGTCGCGCAGGACAATATTGCCCACATCACCAATCGCATTGCCATCAATCATAACATCCCCTGCAGGCACAGCTCCTTCATGAACAAAGCCGTCTTTGCCGTAAACCATGATGTCCCCGCGCTTCATGATGTAAATATTTTCTGGGAACATGCCGATTTCAAGCGCTAAATCGGCATGAGCCGCCAGCTCTCGGTATTCTCCCTGAATTGGGAAGAGGTATTTGGGCTTAAGAAGGTTGATCATCAGCTGAAGGTCGCGGCCATTGGCATGTCCTGACACTCGAAGATCCTGTGTAATCAGTCTAACAGTACCGCCCGCCTTATAGATCAGATTTTCCACCTGTGCCACAACGGCTTCTTTGGACACCGTCGGCGTTGTCACAATGTAAACCAAGTCTCCGTCTTTAATTTCCACGTAGCGGTGACGGCCGACAGCCATTTTTCTCAGACCGTTCAAAGGCTCACTCATCCGGCCTGTTTCTAAAATAATCAGCTCATGATCTTCAAATTTATGCATGTCTTTTGGCTTAACAATGAGCTTTTCATCCACAACTGAAAGCTTTTTAAGACGGATAGCGGTACGGACAATATTTTCAACGTCAAAACCAGTCAGAACAACACGGCGGCCGTTATTGGCAGCGGAATCAAAGACCTGCTGGATACGCACAAGGTTAGAAGCCACTGCCGCAACAATAATGCGTCCTTCCCAGTTGGAGATGATTTGCTCCATCTCAACGCCTACTTCAGCTTCACTGGCAATTTGAACATTGCTGTCAGCATTGGCAGAATCTGATAACAGGGCCAGAACACCTTCACGTCCAATCTCAGCAATGCGGGCTAAATCTGTCTGATAGAGCTTGCTGGCAGCCTGGTCAAACTTGAAATCACCGGTATAAACGATACTGCCTTCTTTGGTGCCAACAACAATTCCCAAACTTTCTGGGATTGAGTGCGTTGTTTTAAAGAAAGAAATCAAGGCATCCTTAAATTCAATCTCAGTTTGGGCATCAACCACATGAAAGTTATGAAATTTCTTGGTGGCGTCATTATTTTTGACAACCAGTTTAGCCAGCTCAATAGTCAGTTCTGAGCCAAAAACCGGTGCCTTGACATTGGTTAAGAGATAGGGCAGAGCGCCGATTGCATCGGCATGTCCGTGCGTCAGAAAGATTCCCTGAACTCGTTTTTTGTTATCAATCAGATAATCCAGATTGGGTATGACAACATCCACACCCAGCTGTTCATTTTCCGGGTATTTCAGTCCGGCATCCAGAACAAAAATCGAATCATTGACCTCTGCCAAATAGAAGTTCTTACCGTTTTCCCGAACTCCTCCCAGAGCCATAATTTTAATGTCAGTCATTAGTTCTCCTTATGTTTTCACAGTATTTTCAGATAAGTTTTTGTCAGGCAATTTACTATCCTTTTCACTGTCTTTATTTTCATACAAACGGTCCCTGCCTCCCGTGTTCAGGCACGAAATGGCAGGTCGAATTACTGCGGGCAATTAAAAAATTGCATACATGAGTAGTATACAACTTTTCAGCTTATTTTTCAATTTATTCAAACAGGCCGTAATAGTCAGAGATGTCCATTTGCGCCTTTTCTTCAGCAGACAAATCCTGAATGATGCGGCCGCCCTTCATGACCAGCAGGCGATTGCCGTATTTGAGAGCATCTTCCATGCGGTGGGTAATCATGAGAGCTGTCAGATGATCACGGCTGACAAATTCTTCGGTCAGCTCCATCAGGGCCACGCTGGTCTTTGGATCAAGAGCGGCTGTATGTTCGTCAAGCAGCAGCAGCTCGGGCCGTTTGATAGTCGCCATGAGCAGACTCAGGGCCTGCCGCTGCCCTCCTGAAAGAAGGCCGGACGGCGTCTCCAAATGCTTTTCCAGACCGTTGCCGATTTTATCAATAACCGCCTGAAATTCTTTTTTGTGTGCATTGATATTGCGTGAAATGAGGCTGCGCCGCTCTCCGCGGTACTTAGCAATCAAAAGATTTTCCGCCACCGTCATTCGAGGCGCCGTCCCCATTTTCGGATCCTGAAAAACCCTTGATAGGTACTTGGCGCGTTTTTGAGCCGGATAGGCAGTCATATCCTCTCCCATGATGGAAATGCTGCCGCTGGTCAGGCTGAGCGTTCCGGCAAGAACATTAAAAAGTGTGGACTTGCCGGCTCCGTTTCCGCCGAGGATCGTCAGAAAATCGTGCTCATAAATATCAAGGCTGACATCATCGAGAATTGTTTTATAGTCATCAAAGCCATTATTTACTTTGACCGTGGCGTTTTTTAATTCAACAATTTTTTTAGTCATCGGGACAGTTTCACTCCTTTGAAGAATTTCTTTTTCAATTCCGGAATCATAAGGCAGACAGCCAAGACCACCGCACTGAAGAGTTTGAGATAGTTGGTTTTAAAGCCCAGAGAAATAACTGCCAAAATTAAAAATTGGTACAAAACAGAGCCGACAACAATAGCTATCAGGCGCTCCAGCAGGGTCAGACCCGTCGAAAAGAGCACCTCTCCGATAATGATACTGGCTAAGCCGATGACAATGACACCAATTCCTTTGGAGACATCAGCATAACCGTCCTGCTGACTGATAAGGGCGCCAGCCAGAGCAATCAGACCGTTGGACAAAACCAAGCCCATCAGCTCCATCTTATCGGTATTGATTCCAAAACTCTGTGCCATATCATGGTTGTCACCAGTTGCGATATAGGCCTGTCCCAGACGTGTATTCAAAAAGAAAATCATACTGCCAACCACCAGAACAACAAAGATAAGCCCCAGAACAAGCAGGTTGATACTGCCGGAAAAAGGCAGCAAATCCTGTAGTTTTCTGGCATTCAGCAAGCCTAGGTTGGCCCGTCCCATAATCATCAGCATGATGGAATGACAGGACGTCATGACCAAAATCCCCGATAAAAGAGTGGGAATCTTCCCTTTTGTATAAAGAAGCCCCGTTACCAAACCAGCCAAACAGCCTGCTAAAACAGCTATTACAGTTGCCAGCAGAGGATTGGTCCCCTGCGTAATCAGCGTTACCGCTACGGCGCCGCCCAAGGGAAAGGAGCCTTCTGTTGTCATATCCGGAAAATCTAAAATCCGAAAGGTCATAAAAATTCCTAAGCCCAAAATAGACCAAAGAAAACCTTGTGAAATTGTTGAGAGTAACATCTTCTATCCTTCTTTTATAAATATCTTTTATTTTAACACAAAAAAAGGAAGGGGACAAAGTCATTTTGATTGTCTGACTTTATCTCCTCCTTTGATTAAGAAAATCTGTTTTTGAGCAGGCTTGACTTACTTGTTTTTTGCCTTTTTAAGCACATCAGCAGGAATAGTGACGCCCAGCTCCTTAGCTACCTTTTCATTGACAACAGGAGTTCCCTTGTCAAATATATTAACGGGCAGGTCAGAAACCTTTTTCCCTTCAAATAATTTCACAGCCATCTTGCCAGTGGCAACACCAAGCTCATACTGATCGACAACCACCGAAGCAAGCCCGCCTTCATTGACCATGGTATCGACACTTGGATAGATAGGCTTCTTTGCTGCCTTAGCGGCTGATACCACAGTCGGAAAGGCACTGGCAATAGTGTTGTCCAGCGGAATCCAGACAGCATCTGCCTTCTCCAGCATGACATTCATGGTCGTAGCAATTTCATTGGTTGAAGGGACGGAATATTCCACTACTTCATAGCCTTTTTTCTCTGCCGTCTTCTTGAATTCTGCCACTTGAGATTTAGAGTTGTCTTCGCTGCTCGAATAGATAACACCAATTGTTTTGACCTTTGGTGTCAAGGTCTTTACTAAATCGACCTGAGCCTTGATTGGAGTCTTATCAGACACACCTGTGACATTGCTATCCGGTTTTTTGAGGTTTTTAACCAGCTTAGCACCGACTGGATCCGTCACAGCCCCCATAACAATCGGGGTGCCCTTGGTCGCACTGGCCAAGCCCTGTGCTGCCGGTGTTGCAATTCCGATCAGAACATCATTTTTATGATTAACTAGGGTTTGACTCATGGTCTGCACCTTGCTTTGATCCCCTTCAGCATTCATAAAATCAATTTTTATTTTCTTGCCGGAGTAGCCCTCTTCTTTCATGCCGGCTTTAATCCCCCGGTAAATTTCATCCAGAGCATTGTGGCTGACATACTGGAGCACACCGACCTTAAAGGTATCCGACTGGGATGATTTTTGATTTTGGCTGCTGAAAGACTGGTAGGCAATGATGCCGATAACAAGCAGAGCCAGGGCTGCCAGAATTCCTATTAAACGTTTATTTTTCATGTTTCCTCCTCCAATAAATCCTGTCTTTATTTTACTGCAATTTTCAGCTTTTTTCAATACAGTATTAAAAACGCTTTCCCCGCTCTTTAAAGGCACAATGCAGCTTTCGTGTGGTATAATAGAACAGACTAAGAGAAAAGAGGAAAAACCATGTCCTTTGATGGCTTTTTTTTGCATCATTTAACCTTGGAATTAAGAGAACAGCTCCTGTGGGGGCGGATTCAAAAGATCAATCAGCCTTTTGAGCATGAGCTGGTTTTGTCAATCCGCAACAACCGCCAAAATTATAAACTGCTGCTTTCGGCTCACCCCGTTTTCGGCCGAATTCAGGTGACTAAAACTGATTTTCAAAATCCTCAAAATCCTAATACCTTTACTATGATTATGCGGAAGTACTTGCAGGGAGCCGTAATTGAACAGATCGAGCAGATTGAGAATGACCGCATCGTCGAAATCACTGTTTCCAGCAAAAATGAAATCGGAGACCAAATCAAGGTTACCCTAGTGATTGAAATCATGGGTAAACACAGTAACATTATGCTGATTGACAAAAATGAACAAAAAATCATTGAGTCCATTAAGCATATCGGCTTTTCTCAAAACAGCTACCGCACTATCCTGCCTGGTGCCAGCTATCTGGCGCCGCCAAAAACAAAGGGGGAAAATCCCTTTACTGTTTCTGATGAAAACCTCTTTGAAATCCTGCAGACGGAAAACCTTGAGGCCCGCAGCCTGCAGCAGCTGTTCCAAGGGCTGGGGCATGATACAGCTGAGGAATTAAGCAGGCGCTTAGATACGGACAAACTGAAACAGTTTAAGCAGTTCTTCGCCCTGCCGGTCTGTCCTGTTTTGACTGAAAAATCTTTTTCGGCAGTAAACTGGAATAATTCTCAGGAAACATTTGCCAGTCTTTCTGATTTACTGGATTATTTTTACCAAGACAAGGCTGAACGCGACCGCATTGCTCAACAGGCCAGCGATTTGATCCACCGCATTCAAAATGAGCTGGAAAAAAATAAGAAAAAACTCAAAAAACAAGAAAAAGAACTGCTGGATACCGATAAGGCAGAAGACTTCCGCCAAAAGGGGGAATTGCTGACAACTTACCTGAATCAGGTTCCTAACAACCAAGACCAGGTTGTGCTTGACAATTACTACACCGGTGAGAAAGTAAGAATTGCACTTGATAAGTCTCTGACACCCAGCCAGAATGCCCAGCGTTATTTCAAAAAATATCAAAAATTAAAAGAGGCCGTTAAGCATCTGGGCGGATTAATCGAGGAAACCAAGGCTACTATTCAATATTTAGACAGTGTTGACACTGCTCTCAACCAAGCCAGCCTGGCTGAAATCAGCGATATTCGCGAAGAATTAATCGAGACAGGCTTTATCAAACGCCGCCATAAAGAGAAGATTCAAAAACGCAAGAAACCTGAACGCTATTTGGCTTCTGACGGCAAAACCATCATCATAGTTGGCAAAAATAATTTGCAAAATGATGAGCTGACCTTTAAAATGGCTAAAAAAGGCGAGCTGTGGTTCCACGCCAAGGACATTCCAGGCAGCCATGTACTCATCAAGGATAATCTTAATCCCAGCGATGAAATTAAGACTGATGCTGCCGAATTAGCTGCCTATTTTTCAAAGGCTCGTCTTTCCAACCTCGTTCAGGTTGATATGATTGAGGCCAAAAAACTCAACAAACCGACCGGCGGTAAACCGGGCTTTGTCACCTATACAGGGCAGAAAACCCTGCGTGTCACTCCTGATGAGGATAAAATAAAGTCTATGAAAATCTAAAAAAGCAGGACGGTCAACTATGATGGTTTGGCCATCACCCGCACAAGAATAATTCCGGGGGCTTGCATATAAAAGTGCCCCATTTTCTGCCTAAGCTCTATTTGTACTTTTTGTAAAATAATACTATAATAATAAAATATTATAGAAAAGGATGAAATTATGTCAGATCAATCAGATACCAAACAGACCAGCCAAGATTCCGAAGAACTGGAAAACGACATGGTCCGCGGTTTGCAAAACCGCCACGTTCAGCTCATTGCCATCGCCGGAACGATTGGAACCGGACTTTTTCTGGGAGCCGGCAGATCCATCAGCCTAACCGGACCGTCTATCATCATCGTTTACCTGATTACAGGTTTTTTTATGTTTTTGATGATGCGGGCCATCGGCGAGATGCTCTATTACGACCCCGACCAGCATACGTTCATTAATTTTATTACTAAATATGTCGGCAAGGATTGGGGTCACTTTTCGGGCTGGTCCTACTGGCTGTCGCTGATTTTTTTGGGAATGGCAGAAATTACTGCCGTTGCGACCTATGTTCAGTACTGGTTCCCTACTTGGCCGGCCTGGATTATCCAGATTGTCTTCTTAATACTGCTGTCTTCTGTCAACCTGATTGCAGTCAGGGTTTTTGGAGAAACGGAATTCTGGTTTGCCATGATTAAAATTGTTGCTATTTTGGCCTTGATCGCTACCGGAATTTTCATGGTACTGACCGATTTTAAAACCTCTCAGGGCCATGCCAGCCTAAGCAATATTACAAATCATTTCGAATTTTTCCCTAAGGGCTGGACAAGGTTCTTTATGGCCTTTCAAATGGTCTTCTTCGCCTATCAGGCTATCGAATTTGTCGGAATTACTACCTCGGAAACACAAAATCCCAGAAAAGTCTTGCCTAAGGCTATTCAGGAAATTCCTGTTCGGATTGTCATCTTCTATATCGGTGCCCTGATTGCTATCATGGCCATCTTTCCTTGGCGGGCTCTGCCGGTCAATGCCTCACCCTTTGTAATGGTCTTTAAACTAGCCGGAATTAAGTGGGCTGCTGCTTTAATTAACTTTGTCGTTTTGACCTCGGCAGCTTCGGCACTGAATTCCACTCTCTATTCAACAGGACGGCACCTTTACCAGCTGGCCAATGAAGTCCCCAATCCTCTTTTGAGTCATTTCAAGGCTGATCGTCTGTCACGAACGGGTGTTCCAAGCAGAGCCATTATCATGTCTGCCGTTGTCATTGCGATTTCGGCCTTCATCACTGTTTTGCCGGGAATATCTGATGCTTTTGCCCTGATTACGGCATCATCATCAGGCGTTTATATTGCTATTTATATCCTAACGATGGTCGCCCATTACAAATACAGACAGTCCAACGATTTCATGCCGGACGGTTATCTGATGCCGGCTTACAAGCTTTCAAATCCTGTCACCACACTCTTTCTTGCCTTTGTCTTTATTTCCCTCTTTTTGCAAGATTCAACCTATATCGGTGCTATTGGTGCAACGATTTGGATTATCGGTTTTGGTCTTTACAGCAAGCTTAAATTTAAAAATCAGCCCTAACCAATCAAACTAACACTCAAAAGACTGGGCAACAGGCTGCAGCCTATCGTTTTGATTTTCAAGAATATAAAAAAGTGAGATAGGGATTCATTCCTAAGGAATGCTGATCTGTATCTCACTTTTTGTATTGTTAATTTGAAGGCTGCCTTGCGGCTGGCAGAGCAGACAGCTCTTAGCCAAACGCTGTCAGCTTTCTAGGCTTAGCGCTTATTCAGCTTTGTCAATATCACCGCGGACTTCTTTGGCATTGAATTTAGCAAACAGGTACTGACGGTCTTGAACAGGAAAACGCTGATCCAGCTGATCAACTGCTCCTACTTCAACCTGACCTTCTGTAATCACGTAATCCATAACATGGCCGCCAAAGGTATGGTCATCAGAGATGAAATGAAGGTGGTAGCCTGCCACGCTGACCCCGTGAAAGATTTCCGGAGTCCAAATGCCGACAATTGTACCTGTAATATTTTCGGCGGTGTATTCAGGCTGATGGGTCGCTACTTCTGCAAATTTTTTATCCGACGTTGAACGCGGAATCATGCGCACGTGCATTTTGGCAAAGGTTCCGTGAATTTTAATCGAACGGAAAAGATTTTCGCCGTCATAATAAGATTCTATGCGCGCCTGCAATTCCTTGTCTGTCATTTCAAAACGCTGTTTAAAGATGACCTCAGCCTGATGGTGAATAACCGCTGCATAAGGAACCTTCATGTCATCAGGCACTTCAACAACCTCCGGCTCGTCTCCGGATCCCTTGGCCTGATAGGCTTTGCCGTCTAAGACAATAAGCTCTCCGTCAATCGAATCAAGTGTTCCAAGTCCTAAATCACCGTATTCCAGCAGCTCGCCTACTGTCAGCGAACCGCCGTAAAGACCTGCCATAAGGGCTCCCAGAGTATTGTATTGAAACAATTTATTGGCTTCCATTTTCAAACTCCTTTTTAGTAAAACTCATCCGGTAAAATCGTTTCACCTAGTTTAATGTTATCCTTGTAATCAATTGGAATATCAATGAGCACCGGACCCTTGTCAGCTTCTGTTAAAGCCGTTTTTAAAATAGCCTCGAAATGCTCCTTGCTGTCAGCACGGTAGCCCTTGGCACCGAAGCTTTCAGCATATTTGACAAAGTCAACAGATCCGAAATCAACACCTGATGACCGTCCGTATTTCATTTCCTCCTGAAACTCAACCATATTGTATTTACCATCATTCCAAATGATATGAACGATAGGCAGCTTCAGACGGACCGCTGTTTCCAGCTCCTGTCCGGAAAAGAGAAAGCCCCCATCGCCTGAAATCGAAATGACTTTGGTATTCGGCCGCAAGAGGCTGGCTGAAATGGCCCAAGGAAGTGCAACTCCCAAAGTTTGCATACCATTTGAGAAAAGCAGATGACGGGCTTCATAGCTCTTGAAATAACGCGCCATCCAGATATAGTGGCTGCCGACATCAACAGTTACTGTCATGTCATCTGTTGTCTGCTTTTGAAGGACATCAATCACATCAAGCGGATGAACAAGCCCCTCTTTTGGAGTCTTATCAAATTTGACATCATCAGTTATATTCGTTTTGAGACCGACAAGATATTCTCTGGAGCCTTCCGGCAAATCATAGCCCTTGACAGCAGGCAGCAATAAATCCAATGTTTCTGCTATATCGCCAATCAGTTCACGCTCAGGCTGGAAGTAGGTGTCAATTTCAGCAGGAGCTACATCAATAACTATAATGCGGGCTGAAATTTCGGCATTCCAGTTTCGGGCTTCATATTCAATCGGATCATAACCAATAGCGATAATCAAGTCTGATTTTTTCAGCAGCATATCACCCGGCTGGTTGCGAAACAGACCGACGCGGCCAAAGAAAGTATCTTCTTCGAGGTCACGCGAAACGATACCGGCACCTTGGAAAGTTTCTACAACCGGCAATTTAACAGATTCCAAAAGCTGGCGGATGGAGGCTGTCACATCGGCAGTCGATGCTCCGTTGCCCAAAAGCAAAACAGGCAGGACAGCGTTTTTAATGGCCTGCGCCAAATAATTAATATCGGCAACAGAGGCTGAGCCTAGTTTAGGGTCTGTCAGAGGTTTAATAGCTTTAACAGAAACAGAACTGTCTGTTACATCCTGAGGAATGGACAAAAAGCTGGCTCCAGGTTTGCCGGCTTTAGCCAAACGATAGGCATTGGCAATATTTTCAGACAGGGTTTCTGGATCCTGAACCTCAGCCGAATACTTGGTAATCGGCTCCAGCATGGCAACATTGTTCATGGATTGATGGGCACGCTTGAGAAGGTCTCCCCGCTTGACCTGACCGCCAATAGCAAGGATGGGGTCGCCTTCAGCTGTCGCTGTCACAAGACCGGTTGCCAGATTAGAAATACCAGGACCGCTGGTTGCAATCACTACACCCGGTTCACCTGTGATACGCCCAATCCCCTGAGCCATAAAGGCCGCATTTTGTTCATGGCGGGCAACAATCAGCTCAGGACCCTTGTCCTCCAAAGTGTCAAAGACACGGTCAATTTTAGCGCCGGGAATACCAAACACGTATTTGACATCATGATTAATGAGGCTGTCAACGATTAAGTCAGCCCCATAGTTTTTCTTATTGTTTTCTGTCATTTAAAATCCTTTCTTCACAAGTTTCATGTCAATTATACCACAGATTTTTCAAGACTTTGTGAATTTTTATTTGTGAATTGTTGAGCGAAATCATGAAAACTCTTTCAAAAACGGATATCTCTTTCTGTCTGCTCAGAGCTCTGCCAGCAGATCGGCCACATCACTGTCATCAGGTACCAGCTGCAAATAGCTGTCAGCCAAGGATCTGACCCTTTCTTTATAGCCAAATTCCCGCAAAATATAAATATAGTCCTTGAGAAATTCCGGATTGCCGGCCAAATCTGCTGCCAGATTATCATACAGCTCAAGTGCTTTTTCATCCTGATCCAATGCCTGGTAAGCCTTAGCAATGTTCCACTTGGTCAGCACATTGTCAATGGCTTCAGTATCTAAGCTGACCACTTCCTCAAAGCGCTCTTCTTCCAAGTACAAGTTGCTGAGCCGCATCAGAATTTCTTCATCATCTTCGGCAACATCCAGAGCCTTAAGCAAATAGTCTTCTGCTGCTTTTTTATCGTGCAGCTCATAGGACAGCTGGGAGGCCAAAAGCAGCAGGCGGCTGTCAAAGGCATTTTTAGCCAGACCCTGCTGCAGCAGCCGCAAGGCATCTTCTGTCTTGTGTTCAGCATGAAGAGAAAGGGCATAAACATATTCATAGCCGGCAAAATCAGGGTTCATCGTATCCAGCTGCTTAAAGTAGAGATTGGCCCTTTGGTATTCTTCTTGGTCGTAAAGAAGGACGGCCGTTTCAAAAACCGTTTGATCATCGAATTCAATCTCGACAGCTTTTTCAAAAAACTCAATAGCTGCTTCAAATTTACCTAAACCGGCGTAGGCACGGCCGATTCTTTCATAGGTCGAAACCCCTGTTTCCTCCAGAATTTCACGATTGTCCAGCTGAGCGTAGTGCTTGATGGCATCCTGAAAAAGCTCCAAATTCATTTCAATTTCTGCTAAACCAAAAATCACAAGAGGGTCTTGGCTGATGCGGCTGGCTTCAAGCATTTTTTCTCTGGCAACATCCGTAAGCCCTTCTGCATCATATAAATCAGCCTTGACAAGCAGTGCTGCCAGATAATCGGGACTGTCAGGCGCAATAGCATCCAAATAGATGAAAGCCTCGTCAGTTTGACCGTCTTCGCTGGCAATCTGAGCCAGATTGATATTAACTTCGGGAAAATCAGGCTGCAGCTGCAAATAAATCTCTTTGGCCTGCGGATAAAAGCCGATAGACTGCAAGTATTCCGCCAAAGACAGGAGCGTCTCAGCGTCATCTTCTCGCAGCGCCCGTTTTAAATATTTTTTAGCATGCGCTAAATCCTGATTGTGAATAGCTGCAAGCATTTTTTCACTGTTTAACATCTTCCTTATTGACCTCTTCTTCTTTTTCATAGAGTCCGCTGACAGGCTTGTACCACTCAAAAATTTCTTTGACAAGAACTTTTAGGGAGGCATAGACAGGAATTCCTAAGAAAACACCCCAAACACCAAACATAGAACCGGCTGTCAGCAAAATAAACATAATGGTAATGGGGTGGATACTGAGTTTGCTGCCCAGAACAAGCGGCGAAACAAAACGCCCTTCAATGGTCTGTTCAATGATGAAAACCACTATTACCTTCAATACCATAATCGGGCCTTCAACCAGCGCTAAAATTAAAACCGGTATTGTAGCCAAAAAACTGCCCACATAGGGAATTAAATTCAAAAAACCAGCAACAATCCCAAAGGTCACTGCATAAGGCAAACCAATAATACTGAACATAAGGGAGAACAGAAAACCAACAATAATGGCCACGGTCACCTGCCCCTGAACATAGCTGGCCAGCTGACGGCTGACATCATTGAGAATGCGGTGAGCCGGCTGACGCATTTTCGTCGGCAGATAAGAAACAAAGGCTTTTTTCATCTTGCTGCTGTCGCGCAAAAGATAAAAAACAATAAAGGGCGAAATCAAAATAGAAACCGTAACACGCGCAATCACAGAAGCAAAATTCCCTGCCCAGGTTACAGCGCCCTTAGAAAAGGACTCTGCATAATCGACAGCCTTTTGGCTGAAATTGGTAACCGTCTCTTCGATTTGCGGGCGAAGACTGGCTAAGATATCATTTTTTAACAGATCCGCAACTTGATCATCAACAGACCTAACATAGCTGGGCAGCTGCCTGATAAAAGAAGACAGCTGCTCATTGAGCATGGGAAACAGATTAGCAATTCCCCAAACCAAAAGCCCGGCTATCGCCAGAAAAACAATCGTAATGGCTGTGACGCGGCTGGTGCCCCGCTTTTCAATAAAATCAACAATAGGTTTTAAGAGATAATACAGCAGAGCCGAAATGACCAGAGGAAGCATAATAACGGCCATAAAAGAAAAAATGGGCTTTAAAATAGGACTTATTTTCGTGAAAACAAGGACATTCAAAAAAAACAAAAGCAAGACCAGCAAAACTGTCACGGCTTTGTTATTTAAGAACCATTTAAAAAACCAGGTCATATCAAATTTCTTTTGATTATTATCCATCCGCAATCCTCCTAACAAGTTCTTCTTAGCTTATGGCCGTCCTTGGGCTGAAGCTTTTGAAGCTATTTATCATAAAACGTCACTTGTTTATCAATCAATTTTTTCTGAGCATAGGTAAATTTGGCTGAGAAAAAAGGAACATCCTCCAAAATCCATTTAAAAATTTCATAGTCCCCCTCCCAGGTCGGCTTTTGGAGTACCTGATCATAAGGAACCCAAGCAAGCGTCCCCTCACGGCTTTCCTCATCTGAAATCAGCTCACCTTCAAAATCAGTTACCTTAAACACATAAGTGTACCAATCGTGGCCCGGCGTAAAGTCAGGAAAGGTAATCACTCCTTTGAAGTCCATCTTTTTGACCTTTAGATGGGTTTCTTCAAAAATTTCCCGACGCGCACACTCATCGGGACTTTCTCCTCTTTCTATTTTGCCGCCGACACTGATCCACTTGCCTTCATGCACGTCATTTTCTTTTTTATTCCGATGCAAGAGCAGCAGTTCACGTCCGTTATCAATATAACAAATCGTTGCTAACTTTGTCATTTCTCCTGTCCTCTCTTTTCTCCTTTATTATTATAACAAAAATTATGCTATAATTTGGACAAGAAAACTAAAAGGAAGGCTCAAATGATTGAAAGGGTTTATTTTGGCACTTACACCAAACACACATCAAAGGGTATCTACACCGCTCGTTTCGATACTGAAAAGGGAATCCTATCGGATTTGGAGCTGTTTGCAGCCGCAGAAAATCCGACTTATCTGGCTTTTGATAGGCAAAATCACCTTTTCAGCGTCTCAAAGCAAGCTGACAGAGGCGGAGCGGCCAGCTTTACTCAGGACGGTCAGCTCATCAGCCGCGTCTTAGAGGCAGGCGCTCCGCTGTGCCACCTCAGTGTTGACGAGCAGCGCCGCTTAGTCTACGGTGCCAATTATCATAAGGGTGAGCTCCTAATTTACGGTATCGCTGATGACGGTACACTCAGCCTACTGAATAAAGTGGTTCATCACGGTTCTGGGATACATCCTAACCAAGCTGGTGCTCACGTCCATTTTGCAGGCCTGACACCTGATAACTGCCTGGTCACGTGTGATTTGGGAACAGATGCTGTAACGGCTTATGCTGTCCGTCCCAACGGTCAGACCAAAAGAATCGGCAATTACCAGACAGCACCCGGCGCCGGAGCACGGCACCTTGTCTTCCACCCGCATTTAAAAACTGCCTATCTCATTTGCGAGCTTAACGCCAGCATAGAAGTCCTAATTTACAGCGGTTACGGCCAGTTCACACACCGCCAAACAGTCTCAACACTCCCCAAAGCTGTACTGACCCCAAAAAGTTGGACAAGAACTATTATTGAAAGGATTTGGTTCTGTATTGAACAGGGCTAAATCCTTTTAATTTTGTCTTAATGCGTTTGTGATTGTAATAAAAAATATAGTCTGTGA
>NZ_MOWR01000005.1 GCF_001937065.1 Streptococcus sp. 'caviae' | reverse complement strand
CGCGACTCACGATTATGGTGTAGCAAGCTACGGTTTAATCGTGCGTTCCACTTGCATGTATTAGGCACGCCGCCAGCGTTCGTCCTGAGCCAGGATCAAACTCTCTTCATAGTTTGAGCTCTCACTCGTTCCTGTCCACTGACAGATTTATTGCTTTGACAGGTCGTATTCCTACAACCCGCACTTGGTTCGTCTTGTTCAGTTTTCAAAGGGCTGATAAGTGCTGTCTGAAACAGCAACTCTGATAGTATATCAAAGCTTTTACAAGTTTGTCAACACTTTTTTACAAAAAAATTTTAAAAGTTAAAAAAACAAAGGAAGGTTGCTCCTTCCTTTGTTCTGGCGTTTCCTCAATCTGTTAAGATTGACAGTGTTTCCAGCAGATTTTCTGCATTGACTTCAATCGTGTCACCGCTTGATTTGATTTTGACTTCAACAATTCCATCTGAGGCTTTCTTCCCAACAGTTACGCGGATCGGCAGGCCAATGAGGTCACTGTCGGAAAATTTGGACCCAATTCGCTCATTGCGATCGTCTGTTAAAACAGAATAATTAGCCTGCATTAGGCATTCTTCCACTTTTTGCGTCAGCTGCTGAGCAGCCTCATCTTTGATATTAACCGTAATCAAATGGACATCAAATGGCGCCAAGGATTTAGGAAAATTGATTCCCCAGGCAAAGCGGTAGCCCCCCTTAGGTGTTTTATTGACAAAAATGCGAGCGTGCTGCTCAATAACTGCTGACAAAATCCGGCTGACGCCGATACCGTAACTGCCCATAACTATAGGAATGGAACGGCCGTTTTCATCCAAAATAGTGGCTCCCATGCTGTCGGAGTAGCGTGTCCCCAGTTTGAAAATATGGCCAATTTCGATACCGCGGGCAAATTTAAGAACACCTTTGCCATCCGGCGACGTTTCTCCTTCACAGACTTCACGAATATCTGCATAGACCGCTTTAAAATCGCGTTCGGGATTAACCCCGGTCAAATGGTAGCCATCCTCATTGGCACCGACAACGGCATTTCCCAAATTTTGAACTTTGAGATCCGCAATAATTGTAACATTTTCCGGCAAGTTAACAGGTCCTAAAGAGCCAAATGAAGCACCGAAAATTTCTTTGGCCTCGTCTTCATTTGCTGCTTCTAAGAAATCAGCCCCAAGATAGTTTTTTAATTTGACATCATTAAGCTGATCATTTCCTGCCAGTAATGCAACAACTGGTTCACCATCTGCAATAAATAACAAGGTCTTAATCGCTTGCGATGAATCAATTCCTAAGAAAGCCGCTACTTCGTCAATCGTCTTACAATCCGGGGTTTCAACGCGCCGAACCTCTTCGTGGGAAACAACCTTTCCGCTTGGCTTATATTCGCTCGTGGCCATTTCAAGGTTAGCAGCATAATCAGATTCACTGGAATAAGCGATGGTGTCCTCACCTGATATAAGCCAGGATGAGAGTTCTTCCTTAATCTCTGATAAAACTTCTTCCGGAATTTCTTCTATGGAAGCGATGGACTTATCAAGAACCAGCCAATGCTCTAAATCTGTGCGGTCCGGTGTAATGGCCATAAATTCTTGGCTGTCCTTACCCCCCATAGCTCCGCCATCACCAATAATTGCCTTAAAGTCTAAACCAACTCTGGTAAAAATCGCTTCGTAGGCAGTCCGATAATCTTCATAGGCAGCATCAAGACTGTCATAGTTCGCATGAAAACTATAGCCATCCTTCATAATGAATTCACGAGTTCGAAGCAGCCCGTTTCGGGGACGCTTTTCATCACGGTATTTCGCCTGAATCTGATAAAGATTCAAAGGCAGCTGTTTGTACGATTTCACAGAATCTCTAATCAGGCTGGTAAAGGTCTCCTCGTGAGTCGGACCCAAAATAAAGTCTGACTGGTCACGGTTTTTTAATTTATAGAGGTCTTCTCCGTATGTTTCATAGCGGCCCGATTCACGCCACAGATCAGCTGTCAAAAGGGCAGGTGCCAGCATCTCAACCGCACCGATTTTATCAAACTCTTCACGCATGATTTCTTTGATTTTTTCAATCACTCGGTTGGCCAGCGGCAAATAAGAATAAATCCCTGCTGATACTTGGCGGACATAGCCTGCACGCACCATAAGCGCATGGCTGATAACCTGCGCATCACTTGGCATTTCGCGCAAGGTTGGGATTAACATGTTACTTTGTTTCATTAAAAATTCTTCTCCATCTAAATTAGTTTAGAAAAAGGCTCGCATAATATCATTCCACGTCACGGCGATCATCAATGCGACCATGACCAGAACACCGGCGAGTGTAATGTAAGTTTCTGTTTCCTGCCTAAGCGGCTTTTTGCGGATAGCTTCTATCAGATTGATTAGAATTTTTCCGCCGTCCAGAGCAGGAATAGGAATCAAATTGAAAATACCTAAGTTAATAGAGAGCATTGCCATTAGGTTGAGTACAGGCGCTAAGCCTCCTCTGGCGGCAGTATTGCTCATTTGATAAATAGCAACCGGCCCGCCCAGTTTGTTGAGACTGGGCTGCAGGATAAGATTCTTCAGCGCATTTAATATGGCAAAAGCACCTTCCCAAGACATCTTAAACGCACCGACTATCTTATCAGAAAAGCCGGTCTTCAAGCTCGGCATAACACCGATAACATAGCTGCCGTTGACTTTCCTTGGGCGAACCTGTAATACTTCAACGCCTGTTTTCGTTTTGACTTTAAAGGGAATCGTTTCGTTCTTGCCCAAATCAGCGGTTGATTCAGCCACTGCCTCGGTCAGATCTTCCCAATTGTCAACTTTATTTTTGCCGATTTGCAGAATTTGATCATTATCTTTGACACCCAGCTTTGCCACAGCACCATCAGGCACTACCCTCACATGGTTGCTGGAACCATCTTGGACGCCGCCTTGCACAAAGACAAGGATAATAAAGACAAGGATTCCCAGAATAAAATTATTCATCGGACCCGCAAAATTAGTAATCAAACGCCCCCAGATACTGGCATTTTGGTATTGAACATCAAGCGGCGCAATTCTGATTTCTGTTCCGTCTTCTTCAACAATCGTTGCGTCATGATCAACCTGATAGGTTTTTGTCTCATCCAGTACACGGCCGGTAATTTCCAGCCTGTCTTCTAAATCATAGGCAGTTACATTCATGGGCAGTGCCGTTTTGTCTAACTGTCTATTCGAAAGATTGATCCGAACCACAATTCCCTGATCATTAAGCGTTAAAGCAGCGGGTGTTCCCGTTTTAATTTCGGTCGTATCATCTCCCCAGCCTGCCATGCGAACATAGCCTCCCAAAGGCAGCATGCGAAGAGTGTAGGCCGTACCGTCTTTGCCCTGATGAGCAAAAATCTTCGGTCCCATACCGATCGCAAATTCTCGAACTAAAATGCCCGATTTTCTGGCAAAATAGAAATGCCCAAATTCATGGACAAGTACTATAATTCCAAAAATAATGATAAATGCAATTAATCCTGACATATTTTCACTGCCTCCCTTTTAGAACAATCCAAAGAAGTGCATAATAGGGAAAACAAAGATCATACTGTCAAAGCGGTCCAAAATACCGCCGTGCCCCGGTATCAGTTTGCCTGAGTCTTTAACACCGAAATGACGCTTTACAGAACTTTCTACTAAATCACCAAACTGAGCGAAAATACTAAAGAGCACAACCAAAAGGAGCATGACAAAGAAATTGTGAGGGGCATAGACAGCCTTATCAAAAAGCATGAACACAAAAGCAATGACAACTGCTGACAAAATGCCGCCCAAGCTGCCTTCAACCGTCTTATTGGGTGAAACAGCCGGCATCAGCTTGCGGTTGCCAAACTGCCGCCCAATCATATAAGCACCGATATCTGTTGCCCAGACGATGAAAAGAGCCAAAAAGACTTTGTCAAGACCAGTGGTGCGGGCATTGATAAGATTTTGAAAGCCGATTCCTACGTAAAGACTGGATGCAATGGGAAAAGCAGCATCGTCAAAAGAATAATGTCCGGTATTGAGAACAGTTCCTGCTAAAATCAGGAAAACTACCAGACTAAAAGTGCTGAAATTACCATCAATCGGCAAAAAAGTTAAGTAATTATCCAAAGGAACGGTCAGCACAAAAGCTGCCAGCATTGTCAGGATACCTTCAAATGAAAAAATTTCTAAGCCCTTCATTTTCAGCATTTCCGATACAGCAATCATAGCTAGAATACCGACAAAGAGCTGAAAAAAGATTCCCCCTAAGAACAGGAATGGCAGGAAAACAGCTAAGGCCGCTCCTCCGAAAATAACGCGTTTCTGCATATGATAAACTCCTTCTAAACGCCGCCAAACCGACGGTGACGATGATTGAATTCTTCAATAGCCAAAAGCAGGGCATCCCTGTCGAAATCCGGCCACAAAACGTCAGTGAAATAAAACTCACTGTAAGCAGACTGCCAAGGCAAAAAGTTACTGAGCCGCATCTCCCCGCTGGTTCTGATGATTAAATCAGGATCCCGATACAGATAAGGAAGGCTGTCAGTCATCAGATAAGCAGCAATAAGATCTTCGGTAATATCTCCGGGATTCAGACGGGCATCTAACACATCCTGAGCAATTAATTTTACAGCATTGGTGATTTCAGCACGGCCGCCATAATTAAGGGCAAAATTCAAAATCAAGCCCGAATTATGCTTGGTCAGCTCTCTGGCACGCTCCAAAGCATCCAAAGTAGGCTGAGGCAGCCCTTCTTTGTCTCCGATGACTACAATACGAACGTTATTTTTATGAAGTTCAGGAACGTACTTGTCAAAAAATTCTACCGGCAGATTCATGATGAACTTGACTTCGTCTTTAGGCCGGCTCCAGTTTTCCGTCGAAAAGGCATAAACCGTCAGCACCTTAACCCCTAAATCCGATGCAGCTATCGTCACTTCCTGCAGAGCATCCATCCCGGCCTTGTGCCCAAAAACACGCGGTTTCATCCGTTTTTTTGCCCAGCGCCCGTTGCCATCCATAATAATAGCAATATGATTGGGGATTTTGGCTAATTTTACGTCTTGTTTTTTTCTCTTAAATGCAAACATTACTTTTCCTTAAAAAATACTATTGTTTCTATTTTACCATAATTTAAGAATTGTGACTGTTCTTTCACCTAAAAAAGCCCCAATCTAGTATGATTGAGGGGCCAATATTATTCTTCAATAGCAGATTCGCCATCTGATGCTTTGTCTGAAGCGTCAACTGTATCTGAAGTTTCAATTGCTTCAGCTGATTCTTCCGGCAGCGAAGATGCACTGTCTCCCTTAGCCACCACGCGCTTGATCGCTGTCAATTCAAACGGAAGGAATACTCCGTCAACATCAAGGACGATTTTTTTGCTGTCATTATCCACTTCGTCAACAACAGCGTACATCCCGCCAATAGTCACTACTTCATCGCCCTTAGTGATAGCATTCAGCTGATTCTGGCGTTCCTGAGCCTGTTTCTTTTGAGAACGTTGCATCAAAAAAATAGCGCCAACAAGAACAGCAAACATAATAATTGTCGTATAAGGCATAGTTAATTCTCCTCATTATTTAAAGTCATCAAATACTATAACAAAATTAAGCCTTAAGAGCAAGCGGAAAGTCAGTAAAAAATCCCTGAGAGCAGGGATTGTAAGCGTTAAGCAATAAAATCACGGATAGCTTCTTCTGACAGTGATGAGTCACAGACAACCTTGATTTGACCATTTTGAGCGACCAAAAGCCCCGGAACAGTATTCACAGAATAAGCACTGCGCAGGTCCTGAATCGCTTTTAAATCATTTTGATCTTCACTGTTTAAAAAGGCAACTGCCAGATGATCAGCTTTAGCTACATTGTTCAATTTAGGGGCAAAGCGCCGGCAAAACGGGCAGGTCGAGCGGCCAATAAAAAGAATAAATTTTTTCCCGCTGTCGATTCTTTTTTGTGCTTCCTCAGCTGTCACACGCTCAAAATCCTTAACAGCTTCTGCAAAATTTAACATATCATTCCTCACTTTTTTTAATATTTTTATGATAGCCTTTTTGAAATCACTTATCAAGCATTTGAACTTAAAAAGAGCGGAACTCAGTCTTGATTTTGCAGCCCGTCCCCGCACGGCTGCTTAGAATCAAAAAACGGGACAGGCAATCATGTGCGCCCATCCCAGACCCTTATCTTATAAACCATCTACATTGTGATAAACCTTTTGAACATCGTCATCATCTTCAAGGACATCTATCAATTTTTCAAAGACGTCTAAGTCTTCTCCTTCCAAAGTAACTTCAGACTGCGGAATCATTTCAAGTTCTGTAATCTGAAATTCTTCGATTCCTGAAGCACGCAAGGCTTCAAGCGCCTTATGCAGATCAGTCGGCGCTGTATAGACAGTGATGCTGCCATCTTCTGCCTCGACATCTTCAACATCAACATCTGCTTCTAAAAGCTGTTCAAAAACAGTGTCTGCATCATCACCTTTAAAGACGATAACACCCTTGCGGTCAAACATATAAGCTACCGAACCAGAAGCTCCCATATTACCGCCGTTTTTACCGAAAGCAGCACGAACATTGGCTGCTGTACGATTAACATTTGAGGTAAGGGTGTCAACAATAATCATTGAACCGTTTGGACCAAAGCCTTCATAACGCCCCTCAACGAAAGTTTCATCGGTATTTCCCTTAGCTTTATCAATGGCTTTATCAATAACATGCTTTGGCACCTGCGCTTGCTTAGCACGCTCCAAAACAAATTTCAAGGCTGAATTTGACTCTGGATCAGGATCTCCCTGCTTAGCGGCTGCATAAATTTCAACGCCAAACTTAGCGTACACCTTTGAATTGGCGCCATCTTTAGCAGTTTTCTTTGCAACAATATTTGCCCATTTACGTCCCATTAAAAATTCTCCTTTGTATTTTTCAATCGTTAATTATTATAGCACAAGATAAGTCATTTGAGAATTCGCTTAAATTAATCTTCCCTCCAAATGATCCATTTCATGCTGGATAATTTGAGCAGGCAGCTCTTTAAAAGACAAACTCTGCTTTTGCCAATGGCTATCAAAAAAGTCAACAGTGATATGATGATAGCGCTTGGTCGGCCTGCTGCCAGTCAGCGACAGGCAGCTTTCTTCCGTCTGATAAGGCTGTGCTTTTGCTGTGATAACCGGGTTATACATGACAAGATTACTAAAGCCGACAGAAACAATGATAATCCGTTTGTTAACACCAATCATGTTGGCTGCCATGCCAAGGCAATTATCCCTGTTAGCTAATAGCGTATCCTGCAAGTCCTGACCGACAGACAAGTCAGATTTTGCCGCCGGCTCCGCCTTTTGCTGTAAAAAGAAGATGTCTTTAACGATAGGTCTAATCATAAGAATCCTTTTCTAGTTTTATAGCTAGTATAACAAATTTTGCAAGAAGGAAACACTCTTAGCTGAAAAAACGAACATAGAAATCAGATTCTGAGAAATATAGCATAAGAGGCCAAAGCTAGTGCTTTGGCCTCTAGAACAAGATTTACTGACAGTAAGCCGCAATCGCCTGAGCCACAAAAGCTGCTGTTCCCTGACCGCCTGCCTGATCAATAAACTGGCTAAATCGATTATCCGCAGCATACATTTGCCCTAAGCCTGCTAAAACATCATTGCTGCAAGGATAAAAATGATCACTGATATAAGCTTTCAGGATATCCACCTGCTGCTGCACCTTGCTATCATCAGCCGATAAGTCCTTCAATCGTCCGAATTCTGCCATAATAGCAGACATTTCTGAACTGATTTGAGCAAAATCTTGCTGATTTGTCCTAGTGTCAAATGCCTGAAAAGCCGCTGTATTTCCCCAACGTTCTTTGGCTTCTGCCTGAAAGGCTGTCAAATCTGTCTTGTCAAATGCTTGAAAATCCATGTAATTGTCTCCCTTCTGCTGCAAGGATTTGGCGTGCTTGATGACCTTCTCCAAATGCTTCTTTTTCAGCTCCAGAAGTTTGATCTGATCTCTTAAAGCAGCATCTCTGTCATAAGCAGCATTCCCTACAATCTTTTTAATATCTTTGAGAGGAAATTCCAGTTCCCGAAAAAGTAAGATTTCCTGCAGCTTTTCAAAAGCCTCATTGTCATAATAGCGATAGCCGTTATCAGCAACAAAACTAGGCGTCAGCAAATTTATTTCATCATAATAATGAAGGGTGCGCACACTGATACCTGAAAGCTGACTCATTTCCTTAACTGTTTTCATAGGTAAACTCCTCTCATAATTAGCAGTATAATCTATGACCCTGCGTTAGAGTCAAGGAAGAAATTAAATAATTATCAGTCATAAGATTATTTTTCGTCTTCCAAAAGGCACTGGATAATTGTCATAATCCAATGCCTTTTTATATCTCTTATTTTTTATCTTTAGGAACAATAAAGATGATTGACAGAATAGACAAGCAGCCAAGGCCGTTACCTCTGCTATATATTTATAATCCTTAACAGGTATAGTTTCCTTTCACTTTCAAAACTGTCGCAAGTTCATTATATCACAAAAGCCCCGTAGAACACGGAGCTTAATAATGATCTTTAAAAGATAAAAAGGCGACACTATCGTTATCAACCATATAGATAATACGATTCTCTGCATCGATTCGCCGTGACCAGGCACCTTGAAAGTCATATTTCAATGGCTCAGGTTTTCCAATTCCAGTAAAAGGGTTGCGCTGAATATCCTTAATAATCTTGTTAATACGTTTCAAGGTCTTACGATCCTGTCCCTGCCAGTAACAATAATCATTCCAAGCATCATCCGTAAAAGTTAATAACATCACTTACTCCTCAATCTGATGAACTTTAACAGCACCTGACTTGACCTGCGCCATGCCTCGTAAAACTTTATCCGACAGCTCTTGATTTTGTGCAATGCGCAAAGTCTCTTGAATACTGTCCCATTCACTTTTAGACAGGACTACAATGTCTTCATCAGGATTTTTATTGACAACCGTTAATGGTTCAAATTCATCATTAACCTTTTTCATATAATCCTTCAAATGATTCCGAAATGTTGAATACAGTACTGCTTCCATTACCATACCTCACTTAACCTTTTTTCCATAAGTATAACAAAAACAAAGAACTTGTCAAGATGTTGTACAAGTTCTTTGTCTTTATTTTTATTATTCGAAAAATCAATATTAAAATAACTTCTCTTCAAGCAATATTCTTGTAGCGTCTATATCATAACCATTATTTAAACAATCCAATTCAATAATTTTTTCAATTTTATTTGTATTTCCATTATATAAGTACATAGATTCAGTATCAATAAGTAACACTTTAAACAAATAGATATCTTTTGAATCAATAATCTTATTTTTCTTTTTATCTAATATACATTTGTCTAAAAAGGTATATGACTGTAATTGCCCTAACAGTTCTTTTTCTAAAGCAATGTTCAGCTTGATTTCAACAGGTAAGTACAAGCCCGCTATCTTAATGACATTATCAACAAATTTGACATTTTCACTAGATTTATAGCAGGCACATTCTTTATAAATGGTTTTAATGTCACTTAGTTCTTTTAGTAAATAGTCAACATAAAAAACTCTAAATTGATATTCTAAAAAGAATTGCCGTCTATACATGTTTCCCATCTCTAGCCAATTCTCTTGATTGATGTTTTTCATGGGAAATGGACTAGCTTCTACAGATAACAAAGTGCTTAACTCTTGATTTTTACGACAGATTAGATTTTTTAATTTAGAAAATTCCATACCCAACACAGGAGTAATACCCGATTGTCTAGAAATATGAATAAATTCTCTAAAATCATCTATTGTTATAGGATTTTTTAATACTTCAACATTATCAATTCCGCTATAAATATTTGAACCCCAATGAAAACTATTTATATAAGCAAAATCATCTCGAAATAATCTACCTCTTACCTGACCGAGAGCAAAAATACTAGCACCAAACTTGCTATAGTAGTACTCGCCTTTATCAAGTAGCAAAAATAATTTTGTAACTTCCTCTACACCAAATACATCAGCATCTTTTACTTCATTTAATTGTTTCCTTAATCGTCTAATAATGTTAATTGATGTTTTAGAATACATAAAAAATATTATATCTCCAACTTTTGACCACCTTGGCACTGTCCATTCAAATTCTTCGCCTGATAATATCAATTCAATGTTCAATTCATCAATTTGCAATAGCTCCTCTAAAGTTTTAGGAAATGATGAGTTTGCTATAAAGGCCTGTACTTGATTTACCATTATAGAATTCTACTTCTTTCTGATATTCACCGGCACCCGTCCCCAAGTTTGCTCCGCTATGTCTGCCTTTCCTAGTTGGTAGACTTGGTCGGCTTGCTGGGTCAATGCGTCCCATGGTGCTTGGCCAATTCGGGAGATGATGGGAACTTTGTTCTTGATCTTAGCCAGATGCCTGCGGCCAGCAGCCGTGAAGCCAAGAATGCGGACACCTTGCGGGAGCGCGGCCTCACGCGCATTGACTAGGATATAGGTCAGCACTCGGCGCACGCGCGCCTTGGTATAGCGTTTGGTGGCTACCGCTTCTATTAATTGGTCAATAGTTGCTGCCTGCCGGACGGCCTTTTGGATGCGGGCAGCTAATTCTTCATTGACCTGAAAGATTTGTGTCAAGTCTGGCTGAGTTGCAATCTGGTATTTCAGAAGCTGGAAATAGTCTGCCCAAGTCACTTGCGGGCTTGCTTGAAATAGGTCTGCATTGGGCATGCTCTTAGCCACAAAAGTCTTATCCTGTCTGTGTTGACGCAGACTGCTTGCAGAAGCGTAAACCGCCTCTTTTTCAGCAGAATGGTAGGCAGCTCCCTGCCTTAGGATAGGCTTGAGCCCTATATTCTTCTCAGCGCCGGCCTTTGCGTAGGCCAATCCTAAAATATGATTGGGAGTGTCGCCTGTGAACTGAACGCCTGCAAATTTCTCCCACATGAGTTGCGTTTTCTGGGGATAGCTGAGCTCCTCAGGCAGCGTCGAAAGGAAATCTGCCATCTGCTCCGCTTTTTCGCCATAAATCGCTGATAAACGCTGATAATCAAGGCTTTCCTCGCTTCCAAAAGCAAGAGTGTCAATGCCCAGCCGACTTAAAATGGCCACTGCTCCGCAGGCAAAATAATCAGCTGACTGAACAGCCACCAAAAAAGGGAGCTCAACCACAAGGTCAGCACCGTTTGCCAGCGCCATCTGCGCCCGCGTCCACTTATCAATGATAGCAGGTTCACCGCGCTGGACGAAATTGCCAGACATAGCGACGATTTTAAGACCATCAGTTTGAGTCAAAAGATACTTGTGTCCATTATGAAAGGGATTGAATTCGGCGATGATGCCTGTGATGATCATGGAAGGGTCCTTTCTGGTTTTATTTATCGCTCACTATTTTGAGCGATAAAATGAGCGATAACTTCTTCATATTTTAATTTTTTCTATTTGAGTTGTAATTACTTTTCAGTTTTCCACTTATTTACAAGTTCCATCGCCTCTTGCTCATTAGTACGCTCCATACCACCCTTATGATGATTCAACACGAACGAAGCCAATTTAATCTGTTCAATTTCAGTAAATTCATCTAATTTGTTCTTATCAAAACTCTGAATTGTATTATATATTTCATCTTGTGAAATATATTCAGAATAGCTTTTTACAAAGAAGCTCCAACCATTACCATTAGTACCATTCCATCTACCTGCCAGCCCACAAATAAATCTAAGTTTATTCACTGTATTTTTAAACAATTTTTCCAAATAAAACTTAGCTCCATCTTTATCCAAACACTGCCACAAATAGAAAACAATATTCATTTCATCTATATCCAAAAGTGACTCAGAATCTGCAATAGAACTGATTCTAACTACATAAATTTTCTCAAGTTCTTCTAGATTAGATAAACTAATTATTTGATCCTCTTCTTTTTCTGAATCTCCAACTAATCTTCCGTATGCAAGCTCTGTCCTGTTGATGATTCGAGCCATCACACCACAAGTAGATTTATCCATATTTTCTACTGCCGAGCGGATGAGTCCATATCTTTCTTTCTCCGTTTCAAGCCTATTCATAATATCATATACAAGATATTCAGCCTTATCCTTTGCCGATATTGAAAAGAGGTACTTTTGTTCTTCACCTTTGAATTCACCTTGTAAATTAAGCATGACTGAAGCCAATAAATCCAATCGAGTATATGGAATTTTATCAACTAATGATTTTAACTCTTCTATGAAGTAAGTAATATTTCCTTGTTTATTAATGCCTGTAATAGTTATTCTTAAAGTAGTTTCATCAAATTCATATATACAATTATTAATTATGTTTCTAGAAACTTTTATATCATCTAAATCAAACATAAAATACAATTCAAATCTTCCCTTATCTGCAACGCACATCCTACTTCTGACATCTGATATAGGCCGATATCCATACTGATGTTCATTAATAACATTTGCAAATACGGGAAATATAGTTGAAACGCAACTCAAGGCTAAATCAGGATTTATTTTCAGCCTTTCAAACTCGTTATAATATAATTTCCGATAATCCGAATTACTATTATTTGACAAAAATTCAGGCATAAATCCTCCACAAACAGACTCTTTATTGCTAGCAATCCACTTATATAATTCTGGCTCTAATACCTCAAGGGTCGTAATTGCTATCATGTCTTCAAAAGAAGTTTCCTGATATACCAAACTATATCTAAACTGAAATGTATTCACTACCCTATTCACATCTCTTAAAGTATGAATAAATGGTTCTATACAATTTCTGAAGACACTGCTCCAATAACTTTCATCCCACTCTACTTTATTAGGAAGATTATTAATAACCTGACCAAGTTTAGCGAAAAATATATCATGCAATTTTGATTTTCTTAATTCCGGCAACTCAAACGGCACTTGAATAATTTTCTCTAAATATTCACTCCCATCTATATTGTGTACTTCTGTTAAAGCACTACGAACTACATCTCTATCCATAGCTAATACATATATTACATTAGGAAAATCAGCTACTTGTTTTACTAATTGAAAAATATCTCTAATTTGTGAATTAGTTAGTCGATCTATATCATCAATTACTATAATAATTTTCTTATTAACATCAATCAATACTTTTTCAAGAATTTCTTTCGTTTTATCTAAATCGGTATCTTGTATCCATTTATTTCCTAACCTTTTCGCAAACATCTTTGCCACTATCGCGCCCGTACTGAGTACCGGAATAGTTGACAGCACATCAAAGGCATTTGAATAATCGTTTAATGCTTTTCCTATCTTCTTTTTAACTTCCTCATTATCTTGAATATCTATTTTATTTTTTAAACTCTGAAAAAATAAACTGATAAGATTATCCTTATCAGAATAATTCCACGGAGCAAATCTCATGATCAATGGCTTATTCTCATCTTTTTCAGAAAGATGAATAATCTCATTTTCTGCCATATTAATAACAGAAGTCTTTCCAGTTCCCCATTTCCCAAATAATCCTATTACTAAACCATCCTTTCCATTATACTCATAAATTGCTTTTCCTAATTGTTTTGAAAAGGAAGCTCTACCTAATAAATCATCTTCTGCTGTATGAATCGGTCTATCTGTACTATAATCCATATTTCTACTCCTGTTTTGCATATAAAATTGATCATAAGTCAAAAAATTTCTCTTATCTTTTTATATAGTTTTTTTCAAAATTAATAATTTAACCAAGTCAACCCATTATAATCTCTAAACATAAAATTCACTCTTACTTTTCTTACATTAACATAGTATCATTATACCACAAAAAGCCCTTGTTTTAGGGCTTTTCAGTTGTTTTATAAGACGCAACCATTTTGCTAGGTCTCATTTTCTGTATAGGATAGTATTGCCAAATAAGTATCCAATCTCTCATTCAGATAGCGCGCGAATAGATGTTCCATTGTCGATAGGTTTCCTTTCGCATGAAAATCATCAAATGCTTGGTAATGAGCTAATCTATCTGTAAATTTGATATCAATAGGGGGATAACCTGCTTTCATCAGCTATAAGTTAACTAGTAGCCTTCCTGTTCGACCATTCCCGTCAATGAACGAATGAATACTTTTAAATTGGATATGGAAACAAGCCATCTTGGTCACTATATTTTCTTGACTAATGGTATAATCTTTTAATAGTTGTTTCATCAAGAGGCGAATTATATAGAGTTGAGCAGGCTCGTTAGTGGCTCCCACGATACGAACGGGAACCTTTCAATAGCCCTCACTTCCATCCTTTTCTATTACTTTATTATACCATAGTCCGGAACAATAGATGTTTTAGCGGAACAACGTTTTACGGTTTACGGAACAATAAAAGGCTATCAAATAGCCACAGACTGTAGACAAATCTCCATTTGTCTACCTTGATCAGCAAAGAAGTCTGCAGACTACCATATAAATTTCACGAACGCAAACGAGTTTAAAGGATACTTCCGCCGTGATGAAAGTGTCAGAAATGGTGAATTTAAGCCAATTCTGACACTCGGAAACTTTGAAACCGTGGCTCAAAGTTTAGGCATGGAATTCCCTGGGAAGTCGCTGCCGTCCGACATCACCTAAGGAAGTATCAAACTTTTTCTTCAAGCTAAGGCTATCAAATAGCCAACTTTTGCCACTATTACCTTATACTGTTTCTTTAGTTAATGAGCCAAGTCCCCGTTATCAAATAAGTGATCAAATCTGAACACAAAACAAAAGTCGCTAGAAAAACCAGGCCCGTTACCATATTTCTAACAGGCTGTCGATGTTTTGCTACAAGCTTATTAAACCATTTTGTAAATGCTAGATGCTTGTTAGTCAAAATGGTGAGCGTCAGTAAAAAAAGAGGCAGCTGGCTTAAAAGAACCCAGATAAGATTGCTCATAAAAGCTAATATTAAATGCTGTCGTCCTGAAAGGGCTAAAACAGCAATGAAAGTTGGATCAATAAGAGCAGTCACAATCATAAAACCAATCATTCCCCAAAGCCCCTTTTTACCTCCCTTTGCTGCCTTATCTGGCGCAGTCTTTTCGATAGCTCGCAGTCTCTTTAGCCCTAAAATGACAAGGAAAGAGATGATAAAAATGTAAATGACAACCCACAGACTATCAGGCAGCTTAAAGAGACTGGATAATAGGTTCTCTATGACATAGCTCAATCTATTGCCAAAAATAGCAGATAAAACCGTTCCTAGAAGACTGGTTCCCAGAAAAACACCTAGCGCATAAATGAGTGCTTTCTTCTTATCAAATCCTTTAGCCAGGCCGCCAAGCAACAGTAAGATACCTACAGGATCAATACCGGCAAAGCCAAGTCCCACAATAATCAGTAAATGTGTCATATTCAACCTCAAAAAACGGAAATTATCTATATTATAGCAAAAAGCCCACTCTCTTGAGTGGGTCTAAAGTCGTATTTAAGGGCTTTCCTACTTCTCACACACAAAAAACCAGCGCTTGCTTGTTGCTGTTGGTTCCTTGTCTTCAAAGTCCGCATAAACCTTCACATTTTGGAAGCCTGCCTGCTCCAGCAAGATATCGTAGGTCAGCAGCTCATAGGTGCGCTCTTCGTGAACCTCGTCATAGCGCGTGAAACGCCCATCTTCGTCCTGAATGAAAAAGGTCAATTCATGGACAACAGAATGCGGCGCTTGGTCGGCATAGGTATCCCAAACCATAGCAAAATCTTCCGCATTTTCATGGTAGGAATAATCCGGAAAAATCTCGTCTGTCTGATAGGTCGAGTGAACATCAAAAATAAAAGTACCACCATCATTGAGATGAGCGTAAACCTGCTCGAAAACATCGCCTACAGCTGCCTCATCTTCCATATAACAAAGAGAATCCGAATAACAAGTCACCAAATCAAACTGACCCACATGGGACAAATCCAGCATATTACCCTGCACAAAGGGAATATCCAAGTGCGCTGCCTCAGCTCGTTTGCCTGCCAATTCCAGCATATCCGCACTCAGATCCAGCCCCGTCACATCAAAACCTGCCTTTTTGAAGAAAACAGACTGAATCCCTGTTCCGCAGGCCAGCTCCAAGAGCTTGGCCTTTTTCGCATCTTTTGGAAAATGGCGGAGCGAAAAGTCGGTCCAAAGATTATAGAGCGAGTCGTCCATGATGCTGTCATAGACGGCAGCGAATTTTTGGTAGTTTTTCATCTTTTTTCGGGTAAGGCTCGCTTTGCTTACCTTTTGTCCTTTCTCTTTTATCAAAACAGCAGCCAAAAGACTGCTGTTTTTTATTCGTCATTTTGCGGCAAAAAGTCCTTAATATCTAATATCGGTGCTTCATGCCAGAGTTTTTCGAGATTGTAGTGATACCGTTCTTCTTCTGAAAAGATATGCACAACGACATCATTGAGGTCAAGCAGCACCCAGCCGCCCTTAGAATCGCCTTCAATGTGGCTGGCATTGCCTCCAGCTTCAATTACCTTTTCACGAATATTATCGGCAATAGCCTCCAGCTGACGGCTGTTGGCTGCATGCATAATAACAAAGTAATCCGTCAGAGTGGTCAGCCCCTGCAAATCCATGACAACAATATCTTCCGCCCGCTTTTCATCTGCGGCTTTAACAATTAATTTCAGTAAGTCTTTTTCCTTCATTTAATCCTCTCTTAAATAGCCCACATAAGCATTGTAGGTCTCAATTGTTTGCGGGTAAATCGGCACGGCCTGATGCGCCAGATGCTCAACCGTATGAACGGTTTCAAAGGCCACTGCCTTGTCCAGCGATTGCTCCGCTATCTCACGCGCTTTATTGACTCCCGGGAAATCGCGATTGCATTCAATATAGTCTGCAACATAGACGATTTTATCCAGCATGGTCATCTCAGAACTGCCAACTGTATGGATTTCTATTGCCCGCAGAATCTCTTTATCCTTTAAACCTAAATCTTCTTGAATTTTGTAAATGCCCACGAGGCCATGCCAGACTTCGTTCCCCCAATTTTTGAGTTCAGGGTTTAAATGGTATTTATCCATCAACGCTAGGAAATCTTCGTCTGAAAGCTCCTTGGCGTAATCGTGCAAAAGCCCTGCAAACCCTGCTTTTTCAGGATCATAGCCATTAATCTCAGCCAAGTAGATACTTGCTTTTTCCACCCCCAGCATATGCTTCAGGCGTTTTTTAGAGACCTGCGCTTTGAGCTTTTCCAGCAGGTTTTCACGGGTCATGCCAACATAGGTTTCATAGGTCATTGATAAAGCCCCTCTTTCTCAATATAATCCAGAACCGGTTTAGGCAGCAAAAAATTAGGCTTCCGATTTTTCCGGATAAATTCTCTGAGCATACTGGATGAAATATCCATCAAGGGCACGTCCACCCAAATCACCGGATAAGATGTTCCAGCCTTGTACTTAGGCCGCTGAACACCGACAAACTGCACTAGCTGCATTAATTCATCAATCTTATGCCATTTGGGCAGATAATCCACCATATCAGCTCCGATAATGAAATAATAATCCACATCCGGATTTTTTTCTGTCAGCAATTTCATAGTGTCGTAGGTATAGCTGACTCCTTTTCGTTCAAGCTCTATAGTCTCAATATCCAGACCTTCAATGCCTTCAATCGCCAGCTGCAGCATCTTTAGACGGTGCTGCTCATCAATCGTTTCTTTCTTATCAACATGAGGCGGTATAAATTCAGGCATCAGCAGCACCTGGTCAAGTCCCAGCTGCTGTCTTACCTGATCAGCAACAACCAAATGAGCATTATGGACAGGATTAAAATTTCCTCCCAAAATACCAATTTGTTTTCGGTTACTATCTTTTTTTTCTTCTTCCAATTCCACCTTGGTAAAAGGTGTCAACAGTTCTAAAGCCATCTTGCCTCCACTATCAAAATTAACTCTTTAGATTGTTTTAACTTTAGCTGAAATCTTCCGATTGTCCTTGCGGCTCGATTCCTTATACAGGATCAAAATACGGCCAATTTTCAGGACTGTCTCCAGGCCAATCTCCTCTTCCAAAATCTCTGCAACCTCATGGATATTCTCATCCGTATTCTGCAACAGTGTTACTTTAATTAATTCACGCGCATCCAGAGCGTTTCGGATACTTGTTTTGATTTGATCATTTAAACCGTTCTTGCCGATGTGAACGATCGGTTTTAGCGAATGCGCTTGACTCTTTAAAAAGGCTCTTTGTTTACTTGTTAATGCCATAAGCTTCCTTTATCATTTTATATCAATGCCTTTCTGGTCACTACAGCAACTCCCTGCGGTGCCCAAGCGGCAATTTTTGCCTGTCCTGCCAGTCGAATCCAGCCTAAGCCAGAAAAAACAATATCCGTTTTTCCATCCACAGCAAATTCGTGTCTCACCAGCTGCGGAAAATCTGCCAATTCTTCCTTGTCCGGCGGCGTCAGAAGTTCTCCTGCATGCTTTTTATAAAAAGCATCTGCCCCAGCCAGTTTTGTTCGGTGAAGTTTAAGATTATTGTCAAAATAAGCGGTAAAGCCCTGCTTATTTCCCTGAAGAAAATCAAACCGTCCCAGACCGCCTAAAAAGAGGGTTTGTTCGGGATTAAGCTGATAGGTCTTAGGCTTGATTTCCTTTTTAGGGCTGATATACTTGAGGGCCTTAGCTGACAAATAATGTGCCATCTGATGGCGGTGAATAATGCCGGGAGTATCAAAAATATAGCTGCCGTCATCCAGCGGAATTTCGATCTTATCCAGCGTCGTTCCCGGAAAACGTGAGGTGGTAATCACATCCTTGTCACCAGTAACTTCCCTGATGATGGCGTTAATCAGCGTAGATTTGCCGACATTGGTAACGCCAACCACATAAACATCGCGGCCCTTGCGCAGTTTTTCAATAGCTGCAATCAGCTCTTTAATGGCATAGTGATTTTGAGCGCTGGTCAAAAGAACATCAACCGGGCGAAATCCTTCTTCATGAGCCCTCTCTCTAAGCCATTGTTTTACCTTGCTGGCCTTGACGGATTTAGGCAAAATGTCAGCCTTATTGCCGACCAAAAGAACATCATTGCCAGAGACAAAGCGCGGCAGACCGGGAATGACAGAACCATTAAAATCAAAAATATCAACGACATTGACAACCAGAGCGCTGCTGTCGCCCACTTCGTGCAAGAGTTTCACAAACGCATCATCCGAAATATGAACATCGGTGATTTCATTATAATGACGCAGCCTAAAACAGCGCTGACAATAGACCTCTCCCGTTTCCAGACCCTTTTCCAAGGCTGATTGCGGCGTGTAGCCAGCACGATTTTTTTCTTCTGTTTGAATTTGGGCTCCGCAGCCGATACAAAATAATGCTTCCACTTAAATTTCCTTTTTATAGACAAATGCACCATATTTGTCTTCGATTTTTTTCCAAACACGGCGTTCACGCGCACGATTAAACTTAGTATTCCAAGCATCTGATTCCACCAAAGGTTTCACTAGAATACTTTTAATACCGGCACGATGAGCCGCACGAATATCCGTCATCAGCTGATCCCCCACCATGACCACTTCATCTTTTGAAAAGCCATAGCGGCTGACCGCCGCGTTAATGCCATGCGCAAAAGGCTTCATGGCCCGGCTGACAAAGTCAACATGAAACCTCTCCACCGCGCGTCTGACACGTGCATGGCTGTTATTAGAGACCACAACGACCGGCATATCTGCTTCAGTCATGCTATCCAGCCAGTCGCGCAGCTCCGGCGTCCCATCAGGATGATTCCAGGCTATCAGGGTATTGTCCAAATCCACAAGAACGGCCTTAATCCCGTGCTTTCGCAGGCTATCAGGGGTTAAATCATAAACAGCTTCCACCACAAAATCGGGTCGATAATTTTCAATACTCACAGACTTCTCCAAATACAATAGTACCCTTTATTTTAACATAAAATGAAGAATAAGGCGAGGATGAAAAAGACCTGCGGCAGTCTGAAAATATGAAGAAAATGCATGAAACCTACGGTGAATGACATGCATTTTTTAATAGTTTTAGACAGATAGCATCCCAGTCCATTCTTTATACCACAATTATACCGCTCTGTTGACACATGAACCAATCCCAAAATCAACCAAAGAATCCAATGATAAACCTCTATAAAATTCTCAAATTTTTCCTTTGCCGGCTGCTAATAACTCTCTTACAGAAATGATGAGGACAGCCAGTATAATCAAGAGCATGCCTAAAAGATCCATGGGATAAAAAACTTCTTTCATAATCGCAGCTGAGAAAAAGATTGCCGCTATTGGCTCAATGGTTGCCAAAAGACTGCCCTTTACAGCACCAATCAGACTGACGCCTTTTAAAAAGGCAGTATAAGCAAAAACACTGCCGACAATAATTAAGCCAAAATAAGCAAGGAGGTTATCCGTTTGAAATTGCGGATTGTATTGCCAAGACTGGGTGCTTAGACCAAATACCAGACCGCCCATCAGCATGCCCAGACCAATGACCAACAGGCTTCCCCATTGTTGAATCAACTTGATGGGCAAAAACATATAAAGGGTATAAGTCACAGCAGAAAAGAGCCCCCAAAAAAGACCGGCCGGAGTCAGAGCCAGACTTCCCAACTGTCCATGCGTTGCTATAACAAAGGCTCCCAAAGTGGCTAAAAGAATCGCAGCAACTTCACCCAATGTCGGCAAACTGCGATCTTTAAAACAAACAACAGCCAAAACTAAAACCGGCGCCAGATACTGCAGAACGGTTGCCGTTCCAGCATTGGTATGATGGATAGCCTGCAGATAGCTAAACTGATTGAAAAGAAGACCGCATATACTAAAAACTAAAATTCTGCTTAACGTCTTTTTATCATTAAGCATTATTTTGACTTGCTTAGGCTGTTTCCAAATCACAAAGGCAAGCAAGATGGTTCCTGATAGGAGCATACGCAATGACGTCAGTAAATTAACGGAAATCCCCTGATTCATTAAATACTGGCCCGAAACTCCTGATAAGCCCCAAGAAACAGCCGCCAGAACAATGAGAACTGTCCCATTAAACAATTTTTTCATACCAGCTCCCAGCCATACTTTTTCCCTTATTGTAGCATAATTTTGCAGCAAAAAATCGGCCGCAGCCGATTTTTAAATTTATAATTTCCCCAATTCTTCATTAAGCAGCTTTTGGGCGACTTGTGGATTGGCCTGTCCTTTGGTGGCTTTCATGATTTGGCCGACCAGAGATTTGGCTGCATTTTTGTTGCCGCCTTTGTAGTCATTGAGAGCTTTTTCGTTGTTGGCAAAGACTTCTTGGATGATTGGCAGGAGCTGAGCCGGGTCTGATATTTGAACAAGACCAGCTGATTTAACATAGGCTTCTGCAGAACCGCCGTTTTTAGCCAAATGAAGGAAAACTTTCTTAGCTATTTTGGAGGAAATTGTTCCGTCTGCTACTAATTGCAGCATTTCTGTTAGGTTTTCAGGGGTTAAGCCGATTTGATCAATTGTTTGACTTTCTGCATTGAGGTATTGGGCAATATCTCCCTGCAGCCAGTTAGAAACAGCTTTAGCATCTGCTCCTTCAGCTACCGCAGCTTCAAAGAAATCTGAAATGGCTTTTGAGCTGGTCAGCTGAACAGCATCGTAGTCTGATAAGCCCAGATCATTGATATACTTGGCACGGCGTTCCTGCGGAAAAGCAGGCAGCTCTGCACGTACTTTTTCAATCCACTCATCTTCAATCTCAAAGATTGGCAGATCAGGTTCTGGGAAATAGCGGTAGTCTGCTGAACCTTCTTTGACACGCATCAGCACTGTTTCACCAGTTGTTTCATCATAGCGGCGTGTTTCCTGCTGAATCTGACCGCCAGAACGCAGAACTTCTGCCTGACGCTTTTCTTCATAGGCCAAACCGCGGCGGACAAAATTGAAGGAGTTCAGATTTTTCAGCTCAGTCTTAACGCCAAATTCTTCTTGTCCATAAGGACGGATAGAAATGTTGGCATCCACCCGCATGGAACCTTCTTCCATCTTAACATCGGAGATTCCTGTGTATTGGATAATTTCTTTAAGAGCTGTCAAGTAAGCATAGGCTTCTTCAGGAGAACGCATATCGGCTTCTGATACGATCTCAATCAAAGGAACACCTTGACGGTTAAGATCGACATAGGAATAGCCGTCTGCACCGTGCGTATTTTTACCGGCATCTTCTTCCAAGTGGGCACGTTCAATGCGGATTTTTTTGGTGCTGCCATCTTCTAATTCAATATCAATCCAGCCATTGTAGCCAATAGGCTCGTCAAACTGTGAAATTTGATAGGCCTTTGGATTGTCAGGGTAGAAATAGTTTTTACGGTCGAAATGCATGCGCTGATGAATATCCATGTTAAGCGCCAAGGCCGCCTTGATTCCATAATCAATGACCCCTTTATTCATAACAGGCAAGACGCCGGGGAAAGACCAGTCAACGATATTGGTATTGGCATTTGGATCTTCGCCAAAATGCGCCGGTGCAGGTGAGAAAATTTTAGAATTTGTTTTTAATTCAACGTGGACTTCTAATCCGATGATAGTTTCAAAATTCATTAGTTGCCACCTCCAAAAATGACTGGCTGTTGTTTATGATAATCCGTACTTGCTTCAAAAGCCGCTGCTGCTTGATAAATGGTTTGTTCATCAAACGGTTTGCCAATCAGCTGCATGCCGACAGGCAAGCCATCAGCAAATCCGGCAGGAATAGAAATCCCTGGCAGACCGGCCAAATTCACAGGGATAGTCAAAAGGTCAGCTAGATACATGGCAACAGGGTCTTGGTGCTGCGAATCCAAATCATAGGCAACAGTCGGTGCTGTCGGGCCTAAAATCAAATCATAGTCTGCAAAGACTTTCTTGAAATCTTCCATGATAAGCGTCCGTACTTGCCCTGCTTTTTTAAAGTAGGCATCATAGTAGCCAGATGACAGACTAAAGGTTCCAAGCATGATACGACGTTTAACTTCCTCACCAAAACCTTCGCTGCGGGTATTGATATAGACATCATCCAGATTTTCATAATCGCTTGTGCGATAGCCGTAACGAATACCGTCAAAACGCTGTAAGTTGGAAGATGCTTCTGACGATGCAATGATGTAGTAAACTGCTACGCCGTATTTAGAATGCGGCAGACTGACTTCCTCAACAACAGCACCTAAGCTTTCAAGCTGCTTAGCAGCTTTCAAGATTGTTTCTTTAACCTTCTCATCAATACCTTGGCCGACATATTCTTTAGGAAGAGCAATCTTCATTCCTTTGATGTCTTTGCCGATGAACTGGGTGAAATCAGGCACTTCCACTTGTGAAGAAGTAGAATCCTTCTTATCATGACCCGAGATAACATTCAATAATTGGGCATTTTCTTTAACCGTTTGCGAGAAAGGTCCGATTTGGTCCAGCGAAGAACCAAAGGCAATCAAACCAAAGCGGGATACGCGGCCGTAAGTCGGCTTAAGCCCGACAACTCCATTGAAGGCTGCAGGCTGACGAATAGAACCGCCAGTATCAGATCCAAGCGACAAACGCACCTGACCGGCAGCAACTGCCGTTGCAGAGCCACCTGAAGAACCGCCGGCAACCTTGTCTTGATTCCAGGCATTTTTTGTTAGTTTAAAGTAGGAATTTTCTGTTGAACCGCCCATGGCAAATTCATCCATGTTGGTTTTACCAACAATAATCATATCCTTGCCGTAGAGTTTCTCAACAGATGTCGCATCAAAAATCGGCTTGTAATTATAAAGCATTTTTGACGCAGCAGTGGTCAGGATATTCTTGGTTGAAATATTATCCTTAACAGCAAGCGGAATACCAGACATAACATTGTCCGCATCAATGCCTTTTTCATCAATAGCAGCGGCCTGGGCTAAGGCTTCTTCTTCTGTTACCGTGATAAAGGAGCCGACTGTTTCCTCACGTTCCTTAATATCTTCCAAAGCAGACTTGGTCAATTCAAGAGCCGAAATTTCTTTGTTGACAAGAAGGTCGTGCAATTCATCAATTGATTTAGTATTAAAAGTCATTAGGCGTCTCCTCCATCATCAATAATTGCCGGAACTTTAATCAAACCGTCTTCGTGCTCTGGAACATTTTTGAACAGGTCATCACGGTTCCAGCCCGGTACTGAAACATCTTCGCGCATGTAGTTGATGTTGTCAGCCACATTGGAAGTAAAGGGCACACCCTCCGTGTCAACTTCATTTAGTAATTCGACCATGTCAACAATCTTGGTCAAGGTCGTTGCAAATTCTTTTGTTTCGCTATCCGAGAATTTCAACTTCGACAAATTAGCCACATGGCGAACTTCTGCTTCTGAAATCTTCATTATTTTCTCCTTAATAAAATATCAACTTTTTTATTTTACCATAAAACCAGCAGCTTAGTCACGCAAAGCAAGACGCAAATCTGCCAGCTGATGCTCCCCGACAAAGCTTGGACTTTCAAGCATTGGATCAGACCCCTGACCGTTTTTAGGAAAGGCAATAACCTCGCGGATATTTTCTTCTCCTGCTAAAATCATGACCAAGCGGTCAAGTCCCAGAGCAAGACCTCCATGAGGCGGGAAACCATAGTCCAGGGCTTCCAGGAAGAAACCAAAATCACGCTCATAATCTTCTTTTTTCATGCCCAGCAGCTCAAACATGGCTTCTTGGGCCTTGCGCTCATGAATCCGCAGACTTCCCCCGCCGATTTCATAGCCGTTTAGAACGATGTCATAGGCTCTGCTCATAATTTTTTCAGGATTTTCCTGCCAGTCGCTGCCTTCTTCAAAGGCTCCCTGAGTAAAAGGATGGTGCATGGCCTGATAGCGGCCCAAATCATCATTCCACTCAAGCAGCGGCCAGTCAGTTACCCAGAGGAAGTTCAACTTATCATTATCGATTAAGTCTAAATCTTTGGCTAATCTGATTCGAAGACCTCCAAGAGCCTCTTGGACACGTCTGAGCGAACCTGTTACAAAGAAGATGAGGTCTCCATCTTCAGCCGCAAACAAGTCCAGCAATTCAGCGTTATGCTCCTTGAAAGTAGATTTGAGAGAGCCTGTAATTTGACCGTTTTCTATGGTTGCTGTCGCAAAACCGGCGACTCCGAAATCCATAACCAATTGTTTCAATCCAGCCATTTGCCGATTGGTGAAAGCCTTGGCAGCATTTTTGGCACAGATTCCCATGACAGCCCCATTTTCTTTTTTGAGGCCTTTTTGCAGAAAGAGCGACGGATTGCCTTTGGAAAGTTCTGTCAGATCCTTAAGTTCCATGGCAAAGCGGGTATCCGGTTTGTCAGAACCAAAGCGGCTCATAGCTTCTGCATAGGAAATCGTTGGAAAATCAGCAGTCAGATCAATGCCTCTGCTGGCCTTGACAACCGCTTTGAGCATGCCTTCTACCAGCTGTCGGACATCTTCTTCGCTGACAAAGCTCATCTCCAAATCAACCTGAGTAAATTCAGGCTGGCGGTCACCGCGCAGATCCTCGTCACGAAAACAGCGGACAATCTGATAATAGCGCTCAAGCCCTGCTCCCATGAGGAGCTGTTTTAACATCTGCGGGCTCTGCGGCAGAGCATAAAATTGATTTTTGAAGACGCGCGACGGCACCAAGAAATCACGGGCACCTTCCGGCGTTGATTTGGTCAGATAAGGCGTCTCAACATCGATGAAATCAGCCTGATTGAGATAATCGCGGATGGCCTTTGTGACTTGATGGCGCAGCTTCAAGTTAGCCGTCATCTTCTCACGGCGCAAGTCCAGATAGCGGTATTTCTGACGGATTTCCTCGCCAGCATGAGCATGATTGTCCAATTCAAAAGGCAGTGCCTTGCTGTCAGCAATAATGTCAATTTTTTCTGCCCGCAGCTCAACCTGACCTGATTTAATATGGGGATTGACAAAGCGCTCATCGCGGGCAACGACCTCTCCTGTCACCGCTAAAATACTTTCCTTATGCAGCTCATGGAGCTTTTCAAAATCAGCAATCTGGCCGTCTACAAATACCTGCAAAAGCCCTTCTCGGTCACGCAGTTCAATAAAGGCCAGCTTCCCGTGATTTCTGATATTAGCGACCCAGCCTTTAGCGGTCAAGCGCTGTCCGACTTGTTCTAAACCGTAATTTCCGATAAATAATTCTTTCATGATTTCCTCTTTATTGTAACTAAAAAAGCACCGCCTTCATCTAAACAGACGAAGACCGCGGTGCCACTGTTATTTGTCATCAAAGTTTTGATAACCTCTTAATTCGTAACGTGAATGAGACGCCTAAATTTTTAAGATAGGAGATTAAAGCATGTTCTTCGGATTCTTTTGGCTTGGCATCACTCCCAGCAACGGATGCTCTCTGGACAAGCCGCAAGGCCTACTCTGCTTCTCTTCATATTTAATTTTTTACTTATTGATTATTCTATTATAGTTGCACCCAGCACATTTTGCAAGTGGTTGAGCGCAAATTGATGATTTTCTTGACTCAAAGAAGCTACAGCCGACTCTATCACTTCAATTTGATAGCCGAGATTATAGGCATCAACAGCTGTATGCAAGACGCAGATATCTGTCAGAACCCCTGTCAAAACAACTGTCTTTACGCCCCGCTCACGCAGGCGGATATCCAAATCCGTTCCTGAAAAGGCAGAATAATGACGCTTATCTAACCAAAAGACACTTTGATCAGTCTTGTGCTCTTGGTAGAAATCAGCCAGAGGGCCATACAAGTCACGTCCGCTTGTTCCTTTGATATTATGAGGCGGAAAGAGCTTAGTCTCCGGATGAAAGACGTCTCCTTCGTCGTGACCGTCAATAGCAAAGAAAATATAGTCGCCCTTGTCATAAGCAGCCTGTGTCACCTGAGCAATTCTTTCTGAAATAGCCTGAGCCGGTTTTCCCGCTGTCAGTTTGCCGTCATCGGCAACAAAATCATAGGTGTAATCAATTGAAATCAGTGCTTTTGCCATTAACTATAGTCCTTTAGTTTATCAAAAATGCCTTCATTGATGACTTTTAAATAAGTCCCCTTCATGCCCAGCGAACGGCTTTCAATGATGCCCGCACTTTCGAGTTTTCGAAGGGCATTGACGATGACGCTGCGCGTAATGCCGATACGATCTGCAATGACCGAAGCCGTCAGGCGGCCTTCATTGCCATCAAGTTCATTGAGAATAGCCGCAACAGCTTTCATTTCTGAATAAGACAAGGTATTAATCGCCATATTAATCGCCGTTTGCTTGCGGATGGTTTCTTCCAGATTTTCTGTCTGCAGGTTCAAGAGCTGAATCCCTACAACCGTAGAGGCAATTTCAATTAAGATCAAATCATCGTCATTGAACTCTTTGTCATTGCGCCAGATAATCAGAGAACCCAGCCGCATACCGCCGCCGTAAATGGGAGCAATGGTCGTTAAACCATCCGGATAGATATCCTTGGATTCAACCGGGAAAATCGTCAGCTCATTTTCAACTGACAAATTAGCCTCTGTGTCATAGATACGGCTGGCCGCTTTGACATAGTCCTCAGGAAGTTTTTTTGCTTGGAAAAATTCTTCAACACGATCGGTATTGGTTTTATATTTCATCGCATAGCCGAGAATTTTGCCGCTCCCATCGATAATACACGTATTGCAGTCAATAATTTCAGCCAACTGATCCGCAATCGTATCGTAGGGCAAATCACTTTGAAGACTTTCGGCCGACCGCTGCAAAATAGACGTAATACGTCGTGTTTTTGATAATAAATTAGCCATAAGTCACTCTTTCTTTGATAGTCAAAACTATTATAACAAAGGATTTTTTAGAATGCAAATAATTGTCAGAAAATTCCTTACTGTTTGACAACTTTTTTGAAAGCCCTTTTATTTTCGATACTGACTGAGAAAGCGTGTCATTTTTTCTTGAATTTCAGAAAGCTCTTCAACACGCGGCAAATAAACGATGCGGAAGTGATCCGGCTCCATCCAGTTAAAGCCGCGGCCGTGAACGAGGAGCACTTTTTCCTGCTTAAGGAAATTGAGCACAAACTGCTCATCATCATCAATGCGATACATGCTGCGGTCAATCTTAGGGAAGATATAGAGCCCTGCCTGCGGCTTAACTGCTGTAATCCCCGGAATCTCATTCATGGCCTTATAGATGAAATTGCGCTGTTCATAAATGCGTCCTCCCGGCAGCAAAAGTTTATCAATCGACTGCACACCGCCCAGAGAAGTCTGAATAACCTGCTGGGCTAAAACATTGGAACAAAGACGCATATTAGAGAGCATATTGAGCCCTTCAATATAATCTTTAACATGCTTCTTCGGTCCGGACAGCACCATCCAGCCGACACGGAAACCGGCAATACGATGCGATTTTGACAAACCATTCATTGACACACAGAAGAGGTCCGGCGCCAGGCTAGCAATAGCCACATGCTCACCGCCATCCATAACCAGACGGTCATAAATCTCATCTGCAAAAATAATCAGATCATTTTGTCTGGCAATTTCTACAATATCCAGCAAGACATCCTTGGAATAGAGAGCTCCGGTAGGATTATTGGGATTAATGATGACGATAGCCTTTGTATTAGAAGTGATCTTGGACTTGATGTCATTGATATCCGGATACCAATTAGAGCTTTCATCGCAAACGTAATGAACAGCGTGGCCGCCGGCAAGACTGACAGAAGCTGTCCAGAGCGGATAGTCCGGCATTGGGATTAAGACCTCATCTCCGTCATCTAAAAGCCCCTGCATGGACATGGTAATCATTTCAGATACCCCGTTGCCGATATAGATATCATCAACGTCAACATCAGGAATATTTTTAAGCTGGCAGTACTGCATGATGGCTTTACGAGCTGGGAAAATGCCTTTTGAATCCGAATATCCTTCGCTCTCACGCGCATTCATAATTAAATCACGGATAACTTCATCAGGAGCAGTCAGACCAAAAGCAGCCGGATTGCCGGTATTCAGCCGAAGAATCTTTTCGCCATTGACAATCATGCGGTTGGCCTCTTCCAAGACCGGGCCCCGAATATCATAAGCGACATGCTCAAGTTTAATGGATTTATTAAATTCTCTCATCGTTTCACCTCACTGGTTACATTGGTGTCATTATTGTAGCGCATTTTAACTAAAATCGCAATCAAGCTCCTAAGAACCAATAGACATTTTGGTTTTATCTGTTGACCAGTCAGCCTGTATACTTGAATCTCCTCTTGCCTTTGTCAAAAAAATGTGCCATAATACAGTTATCCTAAAAAATATCCAAGGTTAACTAAAGGAGCTTTTCGCATCATGAAAACAAAAACAATCGCCTTAATCGCCGTAATGATTGCTATTATCATTGCACTGGGCTTTATTCCCGGTATTCCTCTGGGCTTCATTCCTGTTCCCATTATCTTACAGAATATGGGGATTATGCTGGCGGGAGCTCTCCTAGGCTCTAAGCGCGGGTTTTTATGCGTCAGCATCTTTCTGGTGCTGGCTGCCTTGGGAATGCCAGTCTTATCCGGCGGGTCCGGCAATATCGCTGTTTTCATGGGACCCACAGCAGGCTACTTGTTCTCCTATCCTTTTGCAGCTTTTCTCGTGGGACTGGTCACAGAAAAATGTGATAAGGCCAATGTTTTCTTGGAATTCTTGCTGATTTGGTTAGCTGGAGCATTGTTTATAGATGTCATGGGAGCTATCGGTCTGACAGTTCAATCCCACATGCCGCTGCCGCAAGCTTTAATGGCCAGCCTCATTTTTCTCCCGGGTGATACCATCAAAGTATTGATTGTCACCCTCATTCATCGAAGATTTAAAAATTCCTCTTTCCTTCAGGCATAAGCACTGGTAAAAGCTGCCGGAAACCGCTTAGATATATTTTACTTTTTTTCAGAAAAGGGTTACAATATAAGTATAAAGATGAGACGGAGGTTTAGCTTATGTCTACTTATAAAAATATCATGGTTGCTATTGACGGCTCCTACGAATCTGAACTGGCTTTTGAAAAAGGGGTCAGCGTTGCTCTGAGAAATGATGCCAATCTGCTCTTGACCCATGTCGTTGACACACGCGCACTCCAAAGTGTTGCAACCTTTGATGCTTACATCTATGAAAAGCTGGAACAAGAAGCTCACAGCGTCTTAGATGATTATGAAAAGCAAGCCCGCGAAAGAGGCTTGGAAAAGGTCAGACAGATTATTGAATTTGGCAATCCTAAACCTCTGCTAGCTACCGAGATTCCTGAGCGTGAAAAGGTGGATCTTATTATGCTTGGTGCAACCGGACTCAACGCTTTTGAGCGGCTGCTTATCGGTTCTTCATCAGAATATATCCTTCGCCATGCTAAGGTAGATTTGCTGGTTGTCCGCGACCCTGAAAAAACATTATAAATAAAACAAAATAAAAACGAACAAGCTGAGATATGATGCAAAATCATGATCGGCTGTTCGTTTTTTCATTATGTGACTTTTAGTCCGTCTCGCTCCGTAGGTGCGAGACAAATAAACCACCCGCTATGCGGGTGCGCAATCTGCGGTTATACCAAGAAAACTCCAAACGCGCTACAATAGAGGTGTTCAAACCTATTGTAAAGCGAAAGGAGAAAAGTATGGCTCAAAAAGCGCATAATTTATCACACACAAAGTGGATGTGTAAATACCACATTGTGTTACCCCTAAGTATAGACGAAAAGTAATCTATAATCAATATCGCAGCAGTTTAGGTAAGATATTTCACCGATTATGTCGCTACAAAGGTGTTGAGATTATTGAAGAGCATTGATGCCTGATCATGTTCATATGTTGGTTAGTATTCTTCCTCAAATTATCACATCTAGCTTCATGGGATATTTGATAAATATATCAATCTCAAATATAAGTTTAGGAATTACCATTTTTATTACATGAGAATAGCCGAGCTTAATGAAGCCCACAATAAAGAAATATATTCAAGAGCAGGAACAGACTGTCACCACACTTGATAAACTGAGTGTGAAAGAGTATGAAGATCCCTTTAAGAACAATGCCAAGTAATACAGATACTTTTGTAAGAGGCTGGCTGGTGATATGATATTGACTTATACCCCTAGTTCAAACCACCCGTTTGACGGGTGGTTATGATTAGTGAGCTTAGGTTTTTAAGACTTGCGCAGGGATTTTTGAATCTGCCGATCCAGCTCCCTTTTAATGGCCGGTTCGGGAGCAAAGTGCTCCTCCCAGTCGTCCGGCTTTAGAATCTTATGGGTTTCAGGATCAAAGTGCGCCTTGCCATCCGGAAAAATCTTTCCAATATTAGCTTCGTGCACCGTATCAAAGAAAGGCTTAGGATCGACTCCCATCAGCACAAAGGAACCGTAGGTAAAGTAAAGCAGATCTGTTAGAGCATCTACCTGCCCAACCAAAGGTGTTTCGGGATGCGGCTTGGTTAAAACTTTATCGGCTGCCTTATCAACAGCTTGGTGAAGCCGCTGAACTGCCTGGGCAAAGGCTTCTTGATCCCCGTTGCTGGCAGCGTATAGAAATTCGACAATCTCTTCTGCTTTGAAATCGGAGCGGTGCCCTCCTTCAACAATATCATAAACTCTCGGCGTTTCACAGGTTTCGCCGTCCATCAGCTGATGGAAATCCTTGACCTTGTTGAAGTTATCATCACTGCTGGAGAAGACCTTGGCTGTTTTATGGTGAATCAGGCCAAAATGCGACAGGGCCTTGGAAATCCCGTCGTCATTGTTGCTGGCGGTTGTATAGCTGGCAATTTTTTTAATCTGCTCAGTGGCATTGCCCATGGCAACGCCCAGACCGACACCGGACAGCATTTCAATATCATTGTCAGAATCGCCGAAGGCCATGACCTCAGACATTTCGATATCGAACTCTCTGGCGACACGGGCAATTCCCTTAATCTTAGACATGCCCTTAGAAATCAAATCGGCTGAATAGGGGCTGCTGCGGGTAATGGTCAAATGCGGAAATTTTTCCGCGATAACATCGCTTTGTTCCTTCGTTGCCACCAAAACAATCTGAAAAATCGGCTGGCGCATAATCGTCATCAGGCTATTTAAACTCTGCGGTTTAACACGACGGACAATGTGTTTAAAACTCCTGGTAACTGTCTTCGTCCATCTTTTGGGAATAATCCGGCTGAGCCATTGCCCAAAACGGCTGGTTCCCATATTGATGATATTAGAACCGACAAGACCTGAACTCGTCCCCAGAGAAATGTCACGGCGCTGCTCACTGGCATATTTGATGACACGGTAAACGGTAGATTTGGGCAGCTGGTTCTGGTACAAAACACGGTCGCGCGTGAAAATATACTGGCCGTTATAGGTAATGGCAAAATCAAGCCCTAAATTTTCCATAAAAGGTGCAACAAAAGCAGGCCCTCTGCCGGTCGCCACACCAACAAGAATGCCTTGCTTTTTCATATTTTTAATCGCCTGCTGGGTCGATTTCTGAACATGCTTGCGATCATTCAGCAAAGTGCCGTCAATATCGAAAAAAACTGCTCTGATTGCCACGCTATCACCTTTTATATCCTTTAAATTATGTTAAAATATAGTATAACACAATTTGAAAGAATTTTAAAAACGATGAAAAAAATACTTGTTTTGCATACCGGCGGAACGATTTCCATGCATACCGATGAAACAGGCAAGGTTGTTCCGGACAAGGACAATCCTATGAAAAATGTCGGCTTTACTCTCGACGATATTCAGATTGAAGCGGTTGATTTTTTCAACCTCCCCAGTCCCCATATCAAGGTCGAGCACATGCTCTTATTAGCGCAAAAAATCCGCCAGACAGCCGGAAGCTATGATGGCGTCGTCATTACCCACGGAACCGACACTTTAGAAGAGACGGCTTATTTTCTTGATACTCTGCTGCTGCCCGCTATTCCCATTGTGCTGACCGGTGCCATGCGGTCTTCCAATGAACTAGGGAGCGATGGCATCTACAATTATCTGTCTGCTCTGCGGGTTGCCAGCCATGATAAGGCGGCTGACAAGGGAGTGCTGGTTGTCATGAATGATGAAATCCACGCTGCCAAGTACGTCACCAAAACGCATACGACCAATGTCTCAACCTTTCAGACACCGACACACGGTCCTTTAGGAATCATCATGAAACACGATATTCTCTTTTTCAAAACTGCTGAGCCGCGGGTTCGCTTTGAGCTGACAGAAATATCAGGAACCGTTCCTATTATTAAAGCCTATGCCGGTATGGGAGACTGGCTTTTAAGCAGCCTGAGCCCAAACAATATTGACGGCTTAATCGTTGAAGCATTGGGAGCCGGCAATCTGCCGCCGGAGGCCGCTCAGAGTATCGTCAAATTAATCAAGCAAGGCATTCCTGTCGCGCTGGTTTCCCGCTGTTTCAACGGCATTGCAGAACCCGTCTATGCCTACGAAGGCGGCGGCGTTAGGCTGCAAGAGGCTGGTGTCATGTTTGTCAAGGAATTAAACAGTCAAAAGGCCCGCCTCAAACTTCTAATCGCTCTTAATGCCGGACTCAAAGGACAGGAGCTCAGAGAATATATTGAAGGATAAAAAGTTCCGAGATCCTCACGAAGCTGGATATTACTGCATCAGACAAACCTAAGCAGCAAGAATTCAGCTACTCGCTGGAAATCTCAGAAGGACAAATGTTAACAACGGTAGCTGCTGTTTGCGGAACGGTTCTGCTGCCAACCTTGAACAAAGGCTGTTTAAAAAATAAAAATCCTCTATTAACATGTAAAAACAAGCCAGTTTAAATTTGCTCCTTAAGCTAAAACCTGATAGTTCAGCTTAGGGAGATTTTTAGTGCCCTAAAGTTGTCATTATCAATATTCTTAACTTTAAAGGATGACACTTATAACTTTGCTGTACTCAAAAAGGAGAAATGGCAAAATCTCTCCTTTTGTTTTTTGACACTCAGTCCTCTTTAGCTAAAATTCTATCTGCTAAGGCAGGCTGTTACCAGCACTAAGATAGATATCATACCATTCTGGACGGGTTAAATTCACCCTGTAAGCAGCGGCAATTTTTTCAATACGCTTTGGATTCATAGAACCGATAACAGCCTGCATTTTGGCTGGGTGGCGCAGTATCCAGGCAATAACGATTGCTTCTGCAGAAACACTGTATTGCTGAGCATATTTAGCAATAGTCAGATTGAGATCCTGATAGTCAGGATTTTCTGAAAACAAACCGCTGGCCAGATCAATTTGAAAAGGTGACCAAGCCTGAATCGTGACCTGATGCAACCGGCAGTAATCAACCGTTCCACTATCACGATCAATGGCTGCGCTGTTTTTCATATTAACATTTAAGCCTGCATCAAACAGCGGAGTATGAGCAGGTGAGAGCTGCAGCTGATTGACAGCTAAAGGTTCTTCTAAATAAGCAGCCAGCAGTTCCATTTGGTAGCGATTCTGATTGCTGACACCAAAATGCTTGACTTTACCAGCCGCCTTCAGTTGCATGAAAGCTTCTGCTACTTCGTCAGGTTCCATGAGAACGTCCGGCCGGTGTAACAGCAGAAAATCCAGATAATCCGTGTTTAACCGCTGTAAAATCCCATCTACAGCAGTTACGATATGATCTTTGGAAAAATCAAAATACCCTTTTTGAATACCGCATTTTGACTGCAAAATCAGCTGTTCTCGCTCAATACCGAGATTCCTGACTGCTGCTGCAAAGCGTTTTTCAGATTCACCGCCACCGTAAATATCGGCATGATCAAAAAAGTTTATGCCTTGTTCAAGAGCTGACTTAAGAACTTGCTCAGCATCCTTTATTTCTAGCGCTGCCATGCGCATACACCCTAGAGCAATGCGCGACCCAATCATATCTGTTTGTCCAATCTTTTGTAGCATAGACGATCTCCTTTTTTCTTTTGTCTTTATTATAACATTTTATGTAAGCGTTTGCTTTTAAAATAGACCTCTGACAAGAAGTGCTTCATGGCCTTAATCCTAACTCCTTGATGCAGGAGTTGGGAATAAAAATGACCGATTTCTGTCCCCTCTCGTTTTACTTTTCTCAATACAAAAAGACAAGTGCATGCAGCTTTGATCAAGTCACATGCACTTGCCTTTCTAATTGTTTCAAAAGATGATACAGCGCATTTTTATTGTTCATATCTCAATCCAAAATCTCCTTTTGTCTAAGATTTTGAACGAGAACTGCCCAGCGTTTGTCTTGCTGCCAGTCTTTGTCACGGACAATTTCTGCTGCAAGGCGGCGGGCTTCTTCCAGAATATTGTAGTCCTCTACGATGTCAGCCACCTGAAATTCCGGAATTCCTGATTGACGGGTGCCGAAAATTTCTCCGGAACCGCGCATTTTTAAATCTTCTTCTGCCAGAAGAAAGCCATCTGTCGTTTCAGTCATAATCCGCATGCGATCCTTTCCGGCATCTGTTTTTGGATTAGCCACTAAAATAGCATAGGACTGCTTATCGCCGCGGCCGACACGCCCGCGCAGCTGATGCAGCTGACTGAGACCAAAGCGGTCTGCATCCATAATAATCATGATGGTGGCATTGGGTACATTGACACCGACTTCGATGACTGTTGTTGATACCAAAATATCAACAGCGCCTTTTTTAAATTCCTGCATGATGGCATCTTTTTCGTCGTTTTTCATGCGGCCGTGCATGAGAGCAACGCTGGCAGTATGGGCAAAATAATCTTTTAATTCTTTTTCTAAGGCACTGGCATTTTTTAAATCAAGACTTTCAGACTCTTCAATCAAAGGAGAAACAACATAAACCTGTGCCCCTTTTTCAATCTGATCTTTGACCCAAGACAGAACCTTATCCAGCTGTTCATGCTTGACCCAGCGTGTCTTAACGGGCTTACGCCCCTTTGGCAGCTCATCAATAACAGAGACATCCATTTCCCCAAAAGCGGTGATGGCCAGTGTCCTGGGAATGGGCGTGGCAGTCATCATGAGGACATCAGGATTCTCTCCCTTTTCGCGGAAAAGACGCCTTTGCTTGACTCCAAAGCGGTGCTGTTCGTCGGTAATGACCAAGCCTAGCTTATGATAGTCAACTCCTTCTTGTATTAAGGCGTGTGTTCCGACAATCATATCAACAGAGCCATTGGCAATAGCTGCTAGAGCTGAGCGTTTGACAGCTGCCTTCATGCCCGAGGTCAGCAAGGCAATGGATAATTCAGGAAACAGGGTATTCAGACTGTCATAGTGCTGTTCTGCTAAAATTTCCGTTGGCACCATCAAAGCCGACTGCATGCCAGCTGTATAGGCTGCATACATGGCAAGACCGGCGACAACAGTCTTGCCGGAGCCAACATCTCCTTGTAAAAGACGGTTCATATGAGCTCCGGAGGCCATATCTGCCAGTATCTCTTCCAAGCTGCGTTGTTGAGCACCTGTCAAAGGAAAGGGCAGTTCCGCAATTTTTCGGGCTATTTTTGTTCTGTCATAAGCTATCGCTAAACCATTTGACTCTGCCTTATTATCGGCTTTTAGAATCTGCAGATCCAGCTGAAAATAAAAGAGCTCTTCAAATTTAATACGCCGAAGCGCCTGACGGTACTCTGCCAAATCTTTAGGGAAATGCATGGCCCGTGTCGCCGTCTTTCTGTCCAATAGACGGTACTTATCCAGCAAAACCTGCGGAAGATTTTCCGGCAGACTGTCTGCACAACCTGAGTCAAAAGCCGATTTGATGGCCTTGACAAGCGCAGCCTGCGAGATGCCTTGGGCAACATGGTAAACAGGCTGCATGTCATCAGCTGCCTGAACTAAAATTTTAATGCCTGTCAAAGAAGACTTGGCCTGATTCCATTTGCCAAAAATGGCAATTTCCTGATCAACTTCCACCTTATCCTGCAAATAGGGCTGATTGAAAAAAGACACAGCAATGACAGCCTCTCCCTGCTTGATTTTAAAAGACAGGCGGTTGCGTTTGAAGCCATAATACTGAACGTTTGGCGGGGTCACGACCGTTCCGGTGACAACAGCCTTTTCACCATCCAACAAGTCAAAAACAGACTTGGTCTTAAAATCTTCATAGCGAAAAGGATAATAGAGCAGCAGATCTTCGATTGTATAGATGTCTAATTTGTGGAATTTTTCTGCAGACTTAGGACCTAAACCCTTTAAAACTGCAATTGATGATTGTAAGTCCATAAGCACCCCTCTACTAACTTTTTTACCATTATATCAAAAGCAGCGGACTTTCGACAGGCTGTAAAGCAACTCTTAAATAAGCCATAAAAAGCGGGAGCACACCTGTGACTGTATAGCATTCAGTCTGTGTCCTCCCAAGCCTTTTTATTCACGTACTATAGCAGTCTTAGCGCTGCAAGCTAATTAGCTGCATTGCCGGATTGTGGCTGATATTTTCTGGGAACACGGTCGCTGATGAGGCAAAGAACTTCATAATTAATTGTTCCTTTTTTGTCAGCAACATCAGTCGCCGAAATACTCTTACTCCCGTCTTGACCGATCAGAGTAACTTTTGTTCCTAGCGGATAGCGCTTAGGCAGACGAATGGTAATTTGATCCATGGACACACGTCCGACAATCTCACAATACTGACCGTCTACCAACACTTTAAAGCCTTGCAAATTTCTTGTCCAGCCATCGGCGTAGCCGATAGGCACTGTTCCGATGATTTCACCTTGATCAGCCGTATAGGTGGCACCATAACCAATGGTGTCTCCGGCATTTACCTCTTTGACCTGAACCAAGAGTGATGTCAAGTCCAGTGCCGGTTGGAGAGGATAAGGCAGCTCAAGCGCCTGACCGCTTGGATTTAAGCCGTACATCACAACTCCTAAGCGGACGGCATTCATAACCGTGTCACTGTGCCAAATGCTGGCAGCCGAATTGGAGGAGTGGACAATTGGCGGCCTGCTGTCCAAGTGTTCAACGATTCCTTCAAATTTTTGCAGCTGCTGCTTAAATTTAACATCGGAAGCTTCGTCAGCTGTTGCAAAATGGGTGAAAATCCCTTCAACTGCTGCTCCTGCTTCCTGCAAACCGGCAATAAGCTGATTAGCTTCTGTCAGATTTCTGACACCGATTCTGCCCATACCGGAGTCAACCTTAACGTGCACTGACAGGCCCTTTAAATCAATTTTTTTAGCCTTAGCCTCCTGCAGCCACTCCAGATCAGCAACTGTAAGTGTAATGCCTTCCTCTTTGGCTAAAGCTGCTTCATCAGGCAGAATAACCCCTAAAATCAGAACGAAATCTTTCAAACCGGCCCGACGCAGTTCAAGTGCCTCGTCTAAATTAGACACACAAAAACCATCTACCTGATTTTGAATGGCCTTCGCCACTGGCACGGCACCGTGACCGTAAGCATTGGCCTTGACAACGGCAAATGTTTTAATGTCTTTGCTGATGTGGCTTTGTACCTGTTTGATATTAGAAGCAATGCGGTCCAGATGAATATGTGCGGTTGTTGGACGATGATAACTAGCAATCATGATTCTCCTCCAAAATAACACTGGCTTCAACGAAGTTCCCCGAATGAGAGATACTGATAAAGATATTTCCGGAAAAAGGCGCCTTGGTAAAGATGGGCGCTCCTTTGTCATTAGATAAAATTTCCAAATCCTGAAAGCGCAAACTGCCGATACCGCTGCCATAGGCTTTTGAAAAAGCCTCTTTGGCAGCCCAGCGTCCGGCCAAGTATTCAATCTTTCGTTTCTCAGCAAGGGTTGAAAATATTTCCAGCTCTTTAGCCGTCAGCACCTTATCAGCAAAACGGCTGTTTTTTTGATAGGCCTTCTGAACAGCACCTATCTCTTGCAAATCAATTCCGTGTCCTACTATCATAATATCTTTCTAAAAGAGACTGGGACAGGGTCTCAATCTCTTATCGTTATCAAACTTAACATTTGGCAGGATAAATGCTGACAGCTCCCTGCTTTTTTCAGTAAAATTTTAGCACCAGATCTGCCTGAGATCAGATAATCCGCTTAACTGTCTTTCAAGGTATCATAAATCTCATGTACCAATTGTTCGGTGTTGTCCCAGCCCAGACACGGATCCGTGATCGATTTTCCGAAAACTTCCGGTTCGTCCTGACGGCCGTCTTCTAAATAAGACTCAATCATAAAGCCGCGGACATATTTGTTAATCTTGTCATTCCAATCACGGTTGATAAGCGTGTGGCGAACAATCCGCACCTGTTCCAAATAGTTTTTCCCTGAATTATCATGATTGGTATCAATGACAATGAAAGGATAGGACAGTCCCATATCTTCATACTGGTCAATCAGTTTTAAGAGAATGTCATAGTAATAATTAGGCTCGTATTCACCATGTTCATTGCTGCCGCCGCGCAGGATGACATGAGCTAAAGGATTGCCATCGGTTTCTACCTCAGCACCATTGTAAATAAAATTCTGCGAACTCTGAGCTGCGTGAATAGCATTCAGCATCACCTTGAGATTGCCGGAGGTCGGATTTTTCATTCCTGTCGGAACATCAATCCCTGAAGCTACAAAACGATGTTCCTGGTCTTCAACCGAACGGGCACCGACAGCATGGTAGGAAACCAAATCATCAACTAAGACAAGATTGGACGGATAAAGCATCTCATCAGCCGTTGTCAGCCCTGTCTCAGTAATGACACGGTAGTGAAGATTGCGGACTGCATGAATGCCATTGATAAGATCCGGCAGCTTAGAGCTGTTAGGCTGATGGATAAGCCCCTTGTAGCCGTCACCGTTCGTCCGAGGCTTAGCTGTATAGACACGCATGACAATAAAGATATGATCTTTTACTTCTTCTTGAAGCTTTGCCAAACGATGTGCATATTCCAGCACCGCTTCTTCATTGTCCGATGAACAAGGCCCCATGACCAAAAGAATACGGTCATCTTCACCTTTGATAATCTTAGCCAGTTCAGCGTCACGCGCCTGTTTTCTGGCTAAATCCCCATCTTTTAGCTGCGTATCTGCTTTGATTTTAGAAATATCTATGGTTGTGCTTTTTTGATGAATGCCCATTTTATTTTCCCAAAGTATCGTAAATTTCGTGAACTAATTGTTCAGTGTTGTCCCAGCCCAGACATGGATCTGTGATTGATTTTCCGAAGACTTCCGGTTCGTTTTGACGCCCGTCTTCTAAGTAAGACTCGATCATAAAGCCGCGGACGTATTTGTTAATCTTGTCATTCCAATCACGGTTGATAAGGGTCTGGCGAACAATTCTGACCTGCTCCAAATATTGTTTTCCTGAATTGTCGTGGTTGGTATCGATAACGATGAAAGGATTTTCCAGTCCCATGTTTTCATACTGTTCGATGGTATCTAAAACGTTGTCGTAGTAGTAATTTGGAATATTTTTGCCGTATTCATTAACACCGCCGCGCAAAATAGCATGGGCCAAAGGATTGCCGCTGGTTTCGACTTCTTCTCCATTAAAGAGGAAAGACTGTTTATTTTGAGCCGCATAAATACCATTAAACATAATATTCAGGTTACCGGATGTTGGATTTTTCATTCCTGTCGGAACATCAATTCCGGAAGCCACAAAGCGGTGCTGCTGATCCTCAACCGAGCGGGCACCGACAGCTATATAAGACACCAAATCCTCAATCAAAGGCAGGTTTTCGGGATAAAGCATTTCATCTGCTGTTGTCAGCCCTGTTTCTGTAATGACCCGGTAATGGAGGTTGCGAACAGCCATAATCCCGTTAATCAGGCTCGGTGCTTCTTCTGTATTAGGCTGATGCACCATTCCCTTATAGCCGTCACCGTTGGTGCGCGGTTTAGCCGTATAGACGCGCATAACCATGAACACACGATCCTTGACTTCTTCCTGCAGCTTTGCTAAGCGCTTAGCATACTCAAGGACGGCTTCTTCATTATCCGAGGAGCAGGGACCGATAATTAAAAGCAGGCGGTCATCTTCTCCCTTAATAATTGCTTCCAGCTCACGGTCGCGAGCTTCTTTTTTGTCCAAAGCGTCGCCTGTCAATTGTGACAGGCTGCGGACTTCTTCAACATTAATTTTATCACTGGTTGCTTTAAAAGACATTGTTGTTCTCCCCCTTTTTAGAATCGCTTGCGGCCATGGCAATTCTTAAACTTCTTGCCCGAACCGCACGGACACTTATCATTGCGGCCGACACCTTTAAAAACAGGGTCTTGCTGAGCCGCTGTTCCAGACTGGGCTGAAATATTTTGTTGGGCAGTTGTTCTGCTTTCAGCCTCTTTTTCACGTTCCTGTTCATGAATTTGTGCTTTCATCATCGTACGGGTCACATCAAATTCAATAGCACCAATCATATCCTGGAACATTCTAAAGCCTTCTGACTGGTATTCAACGATAGGATTGTTCTGTGCATAGCCGCGCAAACCGACCGAACTTCTGAGCTGATCCAAGGCATCGATATGGTCGGTCCACTTATTGTCAACGACCATTAGGATAAGCACCTTTTGGAATTCCCGGACCGCTTCTTCATCGCGAAGTTTGGCAATCTGACGGTCATAATTTTTTAAGGCAGCATCATAGAGCAAATCCTTAATATCATCATACTTCAGATCTTCGATATCGTGTAGGCTGATCGAATCTTCGGGCAGCAGATTGGTTTTAGCGAAATTAAGAATAGCCTCGAGACTTTCCTTGCGGTCCAAGCGGCTGTGAGACTCCACTGTGCGCTCAATTGTCCGCTTAATCATGGCCTTGATTTCTGGGCCAAGGTCTCTCTCAGCAGTGATGACATCGTAACGTTCAGCATAGATAATCTCACGCTGTTCACGCATAACGTCATCGTACTGGAGGACTTGTTTCCGTGTGTCATAATTGTTACCTTCAACCCGCTTTTGAGCAGATTCAACCTGATTGGTCAGCATACGCGATTTAATAACCACATCGCTGTCTTCTTCAATGAAGCGGTCGAGAAGAGCCTTGATGCGTTCCGAACCAAAGCGGCGCATCAATTCATCTTCAAGCGACAGATAAAACTGGGATTCACCGGGATCTCCCTGACGTCCCGAACGTCCGCGCAGCTGATTATCAATCCGGCGGCTTTCGTGACGTTCTGTACCGATAACACAAAGACCTCCGAGTTCACGTACACCTTCACCAAGCTTAATATCTGTTCCGCGCCCGGCCATATTGGTCGCAATAGTAACAGCACCGCGCTGACCGGCATTCATAATAATCTGAGCTTCTTTAAAGTGATTTTTGGCATTGAGAACCTCATGAGGAATGCCTGCCTGAGTCAGCATTTTTGAAATAAGGTCTGAGGTTTCAACCGCAACAGTACCGACCAAAACCGGCTGACCTTTCTCATGGCGGGCCTTCACATCAGCAATAACGGCCTTAAACTTAGACTCAAGCGTCGGGTAGAGCAAATCCTGATGATCAATACGAGCTACCGGACGGTTAGTCGGAATCGGAATGACACGCATGTTATAGATTTCGCGGAATTCCTCTTCTTCCGTCTTAGCAGTACCGGTCATACCGGCCAGCTTCTTGTACATCCGAAACATGTTTTGGTAGGTGATAGAGGCACTGGTCTTTGATTCATCCTGAATTGACACGCCTTCTTTGGCTTCAATCGCCTGATGAAGTCCGTCAGAAAAACGGCGTCCTTCCATTGTCCGCCCGGTAAATTGGTCAACAATCAGAATTTCCTGATCCTCACTGACCACATAGTCAATATCAAGCAGCATGATGTAGTTGGCACGCAGAGCATTATCAATATAGTGAGTCAGAGCGACATTTTCAATATCGTAGAGATTGTCCAGATGGAAATAGGCCTCTGCCTTATCAATCCCAGAGTCCTTAAGACCGATGGTTTTCGTCGGCGTATCGATAGCATAATCATCTTCTGTCAGCGTCTTTACAAAACTGTCTGCACGGTAATAGAGCTGGTTGGTTTCTGTGCTGACAGGCCCTGAAACAATAAGCGGCGTTCTGGCTTCGTCAATCAAAACGGAGTCAACCTCATCCACAAGTGCAAAATTAAGCGGCCGCTGTACCATATTTTCCTTGCGAACCACCATATTATCACGCAGGTAATCAAAACCGATCTCAGCGTTGGTCGAATAAGTAATATCACAATTGTAGGCGTCACGCTTTTCTGATGATGATTTGGCTGCCAGATTGATTCCGACAGACAGTCCCAGCCATGAATAAAGCTCACCCATTTCAGTAGCATCACGCGTTGCCAAGTATTCATTGACTGTGACAACATGCACGCCTTCACCGGCAAGTGCGTTGAGGTAAACAGGCATGGTTGCTGTCAGGGTTTTCCCTTCACCGGTCTTCATTTCAGGAATATCGCCGTGGTGAAGAACCACCCCGCCCATAATTTGAACGTGATAAGGATAAAGACCTAAAACACGCTTTGAAGCTTCACGAACAACAGCAAAAGCCTCAGGAAGAAGGTCATCCAAGGATTCGCCATTTTGATAGCGCTGCTTAAATTCTTCCGTTTTAGCTTGGAGTTCCTCATCTGCCAGGGTCTCCATTTCATCAGCATAACTTTCAACTTTTTTTGCTATTTTTGCTAATTTTCTTACTTCGCCTTTATCATTCTCAATGATAGTGCGTAGAATATTTGCCATCTTGCTTCCTTTCGATAGTATTATCGCTCTATTTTATCATAAATACCGCTCTTATTCAAGAATTCCTATGAGCCGTTTAAGCCAAACAAAAGAGTGAAAATTGGAGTTACTTTCACCACCAAAGCCGGCTTTCACGCTCCTATTTGCAGCCTAAAATGCAGCTGTAAAATGCAGGCTTCCAGCAATCAAGCTCTACAGCCAGCCTTGACCGACCGACGAAAATTTTGCCTTAGCTGCTGTGCCAAGAAAGTCTGTTCCTCAATCAGGCGGCTAAACCGTTCAATCCAATTCGATCTTTTACTGTCGGCAGCAGTTCATTTAAAAATCTGCTCCTTGGCAAGGAGCAGATTTCTCATGTCAGCGCTCATTAGGGTGGCTGGCAATTATTGTCAGATTTCCTGTAAATTCCCAGGCTTTGACATCACTTGGAAGGATAAAGTGGTCTCCCTTTTTAAGAGGGTAGTTTTTTTCGTCGACAGTGATGCTGCCCTCTCCGGCCAGTACACTGAGCAAGAGATAGGGAGCAGTCTGCCGCATCCTGACAGAACCGTCTATTTCCCACTTATAAACAGCAAAGAAAGAACTGGAAACCAAAAGAGTGGTCTTTATTCCTTCTAAAGCCAGACTGACAGGGGTTGAATTAGCAGGGGCTCCAATATTCAAAACATCAATGGATGCCTCAATATGCAGTTCCCGCTTTTGTCCTTGGCTATCCCTGCGGTCAAAATCATAAACGCGGTAAGTCGTGTCACTGGACTGCTGGGTCTCCAAAATCATAATTCCCTTGCCAATCGCATGCATGGTACCGCTGGGAACATAAAAGAAATCTCCGGCTTTAACCGGAATGCGCGTCAGAAGCTGATCCCAGTCTTCTGACGCGATCAAATCCCGCAGCTCAGCTTTTGACTGAGCATTATGACCGTAAATGATTTCAGCCCCTTCATCAGCAGAAATAACATACCAGCACTCGGTCTTTCCCAATTCTCCTTCATGCTCCAAAGCATATTGATCATCCGGGTGAACCTGAACACTCAGCCAATCGTTAGCATCTAAAATCTTCGTCAGGAGCGGAAAAACAGGACTCTTGCTCTGCCCAAACAATTCTCTGTGTTCGGCGTAGAGTTTATCAAGCGCAGTTCCTTGATAAAGACCGTTTGTGACAAGAGAAACTCCGTTAGGATGAGCTGAGATTGCCCAATATTCACCGGTTGTTTCGCTGGGAATGTCATAAGCAAATTCTGTTTTCAAACGATTGCCGCCCCAGATTTTTTCATGCATTTGTGATTGTAAAAATAAAGGTTCTGCCATTACATGTTCTCCTGTCATTTTTTCTCATTATATCACATTTTAGCAAAAGAAAAAGACGCAGGGCGAACTTGCTTGGTCTAAAGACCCAAGTTCGCCCTGCGTCACAAAAGTAACTAAGCAGGCAGAGCTGTCTATCAGCCGCCTCTTTTTTTGAAAGATATCAGCGTTCTGAAATTTTTTTCGCCAGAGCAAAATTCCCCAGTGTAGCAGAGCCATTTTCAGCAACTGCCGGCGTAACAATGTAGTCTTTGACATCCGGTACAGGAAGGTAGTCATTAAGCAATGAGGTGAATTTTTCACGAACCCGGCGCAGCATATGCTCCTGGGCCATGACCCCGCCGCCAAAAACGATAACCTGCGGACGGTAAAGAACCGTCGCCTGAATAGCTGCCTGAGCAATATAATAAGCTTGAATATCCCAAACATCAGAATTTTGCTCAATCAGCTCCCCGCGAATACCAGTTCTGGCTTCAAGGCTGGGACCTGCTGCCAAGCCTTCCAGACAGCCCTTATGGAAAGGACAGGTTCCGTAAAAATCGTTGGCTGCATCGCTTGGATGGAGGGCCAGATAAGTATGCCCTGCTTCCGTGTGGCCAACACCGCCAATGAACTCACCGTTTTGAATAGCTCCCGCTCCGATACCGGTACCGATTGTATAGTAGACTAAGCTTTTCGCTTTAGGACGGGCAATGGTTTCACCGTAGGCTGAAGAATTTACATCCGTTGTAAAGTAAAAAGGAATCTTAAAATCTTTGGACATCAAACCTACCAAGTCAACATTAGCCCAATTAGGTTTAGGGGTTGACGTAATATAACCGTAGGTTTCTGAATTAGGATCAATATCAATAGGTCCAAAAGAACCGATTGCTACACTGGCCAAATCAGCTTCGAATCGTTTGAAAAAGTCAACAGTCTTTTCAATTGTTTCATAGGGAGTTGTTGTTGGAAACTGAACCTTTTCAACAATCTGAAACTGTTCATCGCCAACTGCACAGACAAATTTTGTTCCGCCAGCTTCCACGCTGCCATATAATTTAGACATAGTAAACCTCGAATCTTTTTTGCTTCAATACCAGTAGCTGCCCCTGCTTGCAAAAGCACAATTCCAGGAAGAACTACTTTTTTTCATTATACCATAATTAAAGGAACTGCTGAGAAAGAATTCTGCTTTTAATCCGGCAGAATAAAAATAAAAGGCTGAGGCTAGTATATGTCTACTAACCCCAGCAAAAGCTGTTATTTTTTAACTTCCAGCAAGTCGTCGCCAACTTCTACTGTTCCTGAAGAAACAGGTGAAACTGATGCATAATCTGCTGTGTTAGTAATGATAAACATTGTTGTATCATCAAGACCGGCCTGTGCGATCTTCGCACTGTCAAATGTTCCCAGAACATCGCCTTTTTTAACTTTTTGATCAGCTTTTACCTTTTGGTCAAAGCCATCACCATTCATAGATACTGTATCAATACCGATATGAATCAGAATTTCTGCACCCTTATCAGATTTAATACCGTAGGCATGACCTGTGTCAAATGCGATTTGAATGGTACCGTCAACCGGTGCATAGACCGTGTTGCCGCTAGGTTTAACAGCGACACCTTTACCCATAGCTTCGCTGGAGAAAACGGGATCATTTACAGACTTAAGGTCTACGACTTGGCCTGCAAGAGGAGCTGCCAGAATTTCGTCTGTGACTTCTGCAGTTGCTGGAGCTGCTTCAGCGACTTGACCAGTTTTTTCTTCTTCAGCAAGCGCAGCTGTATCAGCGGCTTCCTCAGCAGTTTCCTCATCATTATAACCAAACATGTAAGTCAAAGTGAAGCCGAGGGCTGTTGTCGCAAGTACCATGATAATGTATTTAAAGACTTGACCGTTTAAATAAAGGAGCGTTCCTGGAATAATGGTAATACCAAAACCAGTACCGGCAAGATTAAGGATAGAAGCTAACCAACCGCCGGCAGCACCAGCAACAAGCCCCATTACAAATGGTTTACCAAAGCGCAAGTTCACACCGAAAATAGCTGGTTCTGTGATTCCCAGTCCTGCAGAAAGGGCAGCCGGAAAGGCGAGCGCTTTAAGTTTAGCTGATTTAGTTTTAACACCAACCGCCAGTGTTGCACCGGCTTGAGCAGTCATGGCTGCAGTAATAATAGCGTTAAACGGATCTTTTCCATCAGCAGCAATTAATTGAGATTCAAGAAGGTTGAAGATGTGGTGAACACCGGTAACGACGATAACTTGGTGAAGACCGCCAAGAATCAGCCCTGACAGACCGAGAGGCAATTCTAAAAGGAATTTTGTTGCGGCTAAAACGTAATCTTCCACAGTGTGGAATACCGGACCGATAACAAAGAGGGCAAGAATAGACATTACGGTAAATGTCAGGAAAGGCACTAAGAGCAGATCCAAGACATCCGGGACTCTCTTATGCAGCCATTTTTCAAATTTAGCACCCAGCAGACCAACAAAGAAAGCCGGAAGAACTGAATTTTGATAACCAACAACCGGAACAAAACCGAAGAAATAAATCGGTTTAGCAGCGCCGGAAGCTACATCCCAAGCATTTGGAAGAGCGGAGTTAACCATCATAAGCCCTAGAACCAAACCAATAACCGGATTTCCTCCGAAAACGCGGAAGGCTGACCAAGAAATCAAGGCTGGGAAGAAGGCAAAGGCCGTATCCGTTAAGACAACCGTGTAGGTGTAAAAGTTGGAAGCAGAGAAGGCTTTCGAAGTCGTTCCAAACAGTCCGAGAATAGTGTCATTATTGATGGCACCGCGAATCCCCATGAAAAGACCGGTTGCTACGATTGCCGGAAGCAGCGGTACAAAGACATCACCAAAGGTACGGACAGCACGCTGAAAAGCATTCCCTTGTTTTGCAGCTTCTTCTTTTTGATCGCCTGTTGATGAGGCAGGAAGGCCCAAAGCAACGACTTCTTCATAAATTTTATTAACTGTTCCGGTACCAAAAATGATTTGATACTGACCGGCGTTAAAGAAGGCTCCTTTAACCTTGTCAATGCTTTCCGCCTTACTTTTATCGATTTTTCCTTCATCAACAACCATAACGCGGAGACGTGTTGCACAGTGGGCGACACTTTTTACGTTATCACGGCCGCCAACGGCTGCAATAACCTCTTTTGCAATTTGTGTGTTATCCATTTGCAAAAAACTCCTTTAATTTTTTTGATTTTTGAAAGCGTTTTTTTACTTTCCACGCTTTATATTTTATCATTTTTTCATAATATGTCAATCGTTTTACATAAAAAAGTCACTTTTTGCAGTAAAATATTGATTTTTAAGAAGAAAACGTCTAGTATATAATATAGAATTATACGATGGAGGCACTATGTCATTAACAACTGAACAAAAGTACAAACCTTATGATAAATGGACAGAGGAAGAGGTTCAGAAAATTAAAGAAAACGCTGCCAGCTCTCCCTGGCATACAGTATTTCATGTTGAACCGGCCTACGGTCTTCTCAATGATCCCAATGGCTTCTCCTACTTCAAAGGAAAATGGCAGCTCTTTTACCAGTATTTCCCATTTGGTGCTGCTCACGGTCTCAAGTCCTGGGTACAGACAGAGTCAACCGACTTAATCCATTTTAAAGAGACAGGAACGATTTTATATCCGGATACATCCTTGGACAGCCACGGGATGTACTCAGGTTCTGCCATGCAGTTTGGCGATAAGCTGTTCATCTTTTATACAGGCAATGTCCGCGATGAAAACTGGGTGCGGCATACCTATCAAAACGGCGGTTTACTCGACAGCAGCGGACATTTAGAAAAAGTCCCTCAAACACTGATTGCTAAGCCAGATGATGTGACTGAACATTTCCGCGATCCGCAGATTTTCTTCTACAAAGGCGACTACTACGCTATTATCGGCGCGCAAAGCCTTGATAAAAAAGGATTTATCAAACTTTATAAGGCTCTGAACAACAGTTATAAAGAATGGACTTTTGTCGGAGATTTGGACTTTGACAATGATGCCACCTCTTACATGATTGAATGCCCTAATCTGGTTTTTGTAGATGACCAGCCGGTTCTTCTTTACTGTCCTCAGGGGCTGGACAAAAAGGTCATTAGCTATGACAATATTTATCCAAACATGTATAAAATAGGTCAAACGTTTGACACAGAAAAAGCTGCCCTCATCAACCCTTCTGAGATTCATAATTTGGATTACGGCTTTGAAGTCTATGCAACCCAAGCCTTCAACGCACCTAACGGCCGAGCCTTATCTATCAGCTGGATTGGACTGCCGGACGTGGAATATCCAACCGACAAATATGATTACCAAGGAGCCATGAGCCTGGTCAAAGAACTGACGATTAAAGACGGAAAATTGTACCAATATCCTGTTGATGCCATTACTGACCTGCGTCAGGAAGAAAAGGCCTTCACCAATATGAGTTCAACCAACAATACTTATGAGCTGGAGCTGACCTTTGACAAGGACAGCCGCAGTGAAATTATTTTATTTGCTGACCAAAACGGCAAGGGCTTATCGGTGACTGTCGATACCAAAAAAGGCGAAATTCTGCTGGATCGCTCTCAGGCAGGGGAACAGTATGCTCTTGAATACGGCACAACCCGTTCCTGTGCGATTGATAATGAAGTTACAACTGCAAATATTTTCATCGACAAATCAATTTTTGAAATTTTCATCAATAAGGGAGAAAAAGTATTTACAGGCCGTGTCTTCCCGCATGCAGACCAGAACGGTATTGCTGTCAAAGAAGGACAGCCAACCGGTAAGTACTTTGAATTAAACTATTAGCTTATGGTTACAAAATTAACAGATGTTGCAGAATTAGCGGGTGTCAGTCCTACTACTGTTTCCCGCGTGATTAATAACAAAGGCTATCTTTCAAAGAAAACCATTCAAAAAGTCAATGAGGCCATGCGTGAACTCGGCTATAAACCCAATAATCTCGCCAGAAGTCTGCAGGGAAAATCGTCTAAGCTGGTTGGCCTGATTTTCCCCAATATCAGCCATATCTTTTATGCTGAATTAATTGAACATTTGGAGCGCGAGCTGTTTGACAAAGGCTACAAGACCATTATCTGCAACAGCGAGCACGATTCTGACAAGGAACGCGAATACTTGGAAATGCTGGAAGCCAATCAGGTGGATGGCATTATCTCCGGCAGCCATAATTTAGGAATTCCTGATTACGACCGTGTCACTGCTCCTATTATTTCCTTCGACCGCAATCTTTCTCCCAATATTCCTGTTGTTTCATCTGACAATTTTCAAGGCGGTGCTCTGGCTGCCCATACTTTAGAGCAGGCTGGCTGCAAGCGAATTGTCATGATTACCGGCAATGACGACAGCTGCTCACCGACAGCCCTGCGCCGCACAGGCTTTAGCTCTGTCCTGCCTGACTCTTATTTCATTAACGTTTCCAGCGACTATTCTCCTGTTCGCAAGGAAATGGAAATCAAAAATATTCTTGATCGTTTTCAGCCGGACGGTATTTTCACGTCTGATGACCTGACAGCTATGCTGGTGATGAAAGTCGCCAATGAATTAGAGATTAAGATTCCTGGAGACTTAAAGTTAATCGGCTATGACGGAACTGCCTTCATTGAAAACTATCTGCCGCAGCTGACCACCATTAAGCAACCCATTCACGATATCGCTCAGCTGACCGTTGAGCTGCTGCTTAAAAAAATTGCAGGACAGACCATAACCGAAAAAGAGCACAAACTTCCTATAACCCTGCTGTCCGGCAGGAGCATTTAAAAACTCACAAAGCCTTAGCTTTGTGAGTTTTTTTAAACAACAAAATCGTCTGTCACCGCTGGTTTTAAGAGCCAGGCCTGCAAGTCAAGGTGGGAACTCGCACTGTAGTAAGCTTCCTGTTTGGTAGGATACAGATGGGAGGTAAAGGTGGCCTGCCCGTCATTAATAAATATTTCAACAGAGCTCTTGTCAATATAGACAGCAAGCTTGGTCAGCTCATCTTCCAAGGGAACCGTCAAACACTCCCCAAGCTCTGCATTGAAATGCTGATCCATCTGACTGCGGTCAACTGTACAGAGTTTTGCTTGGCCATCGTAAGAAATGCAAAAACCGCCGCTGCCATCTTTCTTGCTGAACAGTTTCAATTCAAAGTCTTGCCCTTGCTGGTTTGATATCTCCAATTCACAGACCCTAGGCAGTTCTTCATCTAAAACCACAGCTTCCTTTCGAAGCGAGGCAAGGGCCGGCACGGGCCGCTGAAGCAAGCGATTGTTAACAAGGCGCAGCTCACGCGGCAGGGTCAGACTGCCCTCCCAGTCTTCTGCTTCAGTTGGATAGTGATTATCCGGCAGTCCCATCCAAGCCGTTAAAACAGCTCTGTCAGGATCTCCGTCATTGGCAGCAAACTGGGCGGCATAAAAATCAAAGCCGTAATCCAGATGGCGATAATTTCCTTCTGCTGTGAACGTTAAGTTCTTATAATCCATTTTGCCAAGCAAATAAATGTTATGGTTAGTACTTTGGTTACGATTTGGCAGGGTTGTGTACTGGGGTGAGAAAACTAAGACGTCCTTGCCGGAAATGCGCTCGATGGACGGGCACTCCCACATACCGCCTAAGTCTTCAAAGCCCGGAACCTGCAGTTCACCGGCAAAAGTCCAGCCTTCCAGCAGGGAATCCGAACGGTAAATTAAAACCTTCCCTTTAAGGTCTTTAGACTGCGCTCCCAAAAGAATGTAATACTGTTGAGTGTCTTCATCATAAACAACCTTGGGATCACGCTGGTGTTCCGTATAATTTTCATGAGGGCCAAAAAGAGGCTGGGGAGCTTTAACCAGCTCACCGGAATCTTCTAACTTGGCAACACAGGTATAGGGTGTCCGTACCCAGTCTTCATCACGATGGTTGCCTGTATAAAAAAGGTAGAGATCATCTCCTGTCGAAAAACCTGAGCCAGAATGCACTCCTTTATTATCATAAAAAGAGTCCGGATAAATGCCCACACCGCGGTTTTCCCAATGGACCAAATCTTTTGATACTGAATGGTACCAGTATTTTAAGCCGTGCACAGCGCCCCACGGGCACCACTGGTAAAAAAGATGCCAGATGCCCTTATGATAAACAAAGCCATTGGGATCGCTCGATAAGCCTGTAATCGGCTGTACATGATAAGTTTGCCTGTAATCAGATTCTTTGATGCTCTCATAAAGTCCGCGAATGTCATCTGCACCCTGCAGCACACGGTAACGCTCTTCCCGCGTCCATTCTTTCATTTTCTTCTCCTTTGATTAAAAACAGATACTTTCATTATAGCGTATGCGCTTTCATTTTTCAATCATTCTTTTTTCACACAAAAACAGCAGCCCTGCCGACCGCTGTCATAGAAACTATTTTTACCTAAATGCTGATCTATTTGACAATAGCAAAAAAGCAGCCTGAGCCTTTTATTTTTTCTCAGCAATAAACTGACTTAGAACACCATTGATAAATTTACTGGATTTTTCGTCAGCATATTTCTTTGAAATTTCAATGATTTCATTGAGAGCGACACGTTCTGGGGTTTCTTCATAATATTTAATTTCATATAAACCCAGCCGCAGCAGATTTTTATCAACCAGCGTCAGACGAGACAGCGTCCAGCCTGATTTAAGCTGCTGGGAAATGCTTTTATCCAGGTCTTCTCTGTACTCAGATACGCCTTGAACCAGGGCCAGCAGGAACAAAGGCAGGTCAGCTTCTCCCTCATCAGCCTTGTCATAAGTATAAGCAAAATCTGCGGCCTTGAGACTGTCACCGCCAAATTCCAAAGAAAAGAGTGCCTGAAAGGCACGTTCACGAAGATCACGTCTGGAATCACTAAACACACTAGCCATCAAGAAAATCCTCATCAAATAGGGTTTTCATATCAGGTTTTGGTGTTTTTTCAGGAACGATACCAACAACATGGACGTTAACTGCTGAAAGACTGACTTCTGCCATATCGTAAACAGCTGCCTTGACAGCTTGCTGAATCTCGATAGAGACTGCCGGCACATTGACACCGTATTGCAGATAGACATAAATATCAGCGTTAACGGTCCCGTCTTCTTCTGTCTGAAGATAAACGCCTCGTCCATGAGCGACCTTGCTAAGACTGTCAGCTACTTTTTTATTATGAAGTGAGTGAACACCTTCAACCTTGGTTGTCGCAATGCCTGTAATTACTTCAAGTACACGCGGAGAAATGACAATTTCTCCAATCATTTCATTTGCCATCATGCTATCCTTTCTAATAAAGTTTACAAATCCGGCTTTATTTAAGCACGAGAAACGTAAGTACCTTCTGCTGTATTGATGATCAGCTTCTGACCGACTTCAATGAAGTCCGGCACATTAACAACGAGTCCTGTCTCAAGCGTTGCAGGTTTTCCTGAGCCTGTTACAGTTGCTCCCTTGATAGATGGCTGTGTATCCGTAACGGTCAGCTCGACAGTTGTTGGTATGGTAACACCGATAACTTCTGCCCCGTAAAACTGAATTTTAACTTCTGAATTTTCCAAAATGAATTTTAATTCTTCTGCCACATTGGCAATCGGAATTTCATACTGCTCATAATTTTCTGTATCCATGAAATAAGCTGTATCATCCATTTGATAAAGGTATTGAGCAGGACGTGTTTCAATGATAGCCTGTTCAAATTTTTCTTCCGGACGGTAGGTTGTATCAAAAGTTGAACCCGTACGGACATCGCGCAGTTTCATACGCATAACAGTATTGCCTTTACCTGGTTTATGATGGCTGGCTTCAAGTACCTTGATCAATTTACCGTCATTGGTCTCAAAAGTCATGCCAGCCTTAAGCTTACTTGCTTCAATCATTTTTTCTATACCTCTTTACAAAATATTATCATCTCATTCTACCATAATGTCACAGCATTCTCAAATGTTTTCTGAACCTGGCTGCTCTTGCTGCCCCAGATGAATTTCCGGTACATCATGCTGAAAATAGGGAACATTTTTAGCTTCTAACAGTTCAATGGCAAAAGGATGAGGATGGTAGGCCGTCTTATAGGTAATCTTGCTGACACCCGCCTGCAGGAGCGCTTTAGTGCAGTTGATACATGGAAAATGCGTGACGTAAATTTCGGTATTATTAGTCGAGATCCCCTCTTTAGCACACTGAATGAGCGCGTTCATCTCGGCATGAACCGTTCGGATACAGTGTCCGTCTTCCATTTGATGGCCAGCGTCATCACAGTTATCCGTATCAGACACACCGCCGTTGTAGCCCGTGGCAATGATCCGCTTATTTTTAACCAAAACAGCCCCGACATAGGCTCGGTTGCAGGTCGAACGCTTGGAAATCAGCTCCGCATTAGCCATGAAATAATCCTGCCAAGACAGCCTTTTTGTCACCGTCATATAAAACCCCTCCACGTAAATAAAATCCGCCAAATGTTAAAAAATTTTCTTTTATTGCAAGCACCGGCGATTGCTAGACTAGTTTGATTAATTCAAAACAATTAACTCTTTGGGTGCCGAAGTCAGAACCTCGCAGCCGTCCTCAGTAATGAGGAGATCATCTTCGATCCTGACACCAAACCTATCCTCTAAATAAATCCCCGGTTCATCTGTCAAAACCATTCCGGCTTTAATGGTGTCATCGGATTTGCCAAAATAAGGAAGCTCATGAATATCAAGTCCGATACCGTGGCCAATGCCATGCGTAAAATACGCTCCATAACCAGCTGCATCAATCACCTCACGCGCAATCTGGTCATAAGCACGATAAGTCACCCCGGCTTTAGCAGATGCAATCAACGCCTGATTGCTCCGCAGGACAATCTCATAGACTTCCCGCTCCTGATCGCTCGCTTGTCCAATATGGACCGTCCGCGTCATGTCAGAAACATAGTGATTATAGTAACAGCCAAAGTCAAGGGTCAGCATCTCGCCTCTTTGAATGACCTTGTCTGACGCTACTCCATGGGGCATAGCAGAGCGATAGCCTGATGCCGCAATCGTTTCAAAGGATACACCGCTTGCACCGTATTGTCTCATGCGAAAATCTAAAAAGTCAGCCACTTCTAGCTCAGTCGTTTGACCGGGCTTGATAAAATCAAGCACATCTAAAAAAGCTTGGTCAGAAATCTGGCAGGCACGGCGGATAGCCTTAATTTCATCCGCATCTTTAATCATACGGATGGCTTCAATAAAATCCGCCATTGGTCGCAAGTGATAGCCAGCAAAGACATTTTCCAAAGACTTAAAACAGCGATAAGATACTTGGTCATCAAAGCCGATGGCTGTCAATTTATCGCCGGCTATCATTTTGGCAATTTCAGTCAGAGAATCGCGTGTTTCGATAATGTCAAAGCAGCCCTTAACCACATTCTTAGCAATCAAGCTATAGCGAGCATCTGTCAAAAACAAGCGACGGCTCTTACTGATAAAAACGGTTGCCTGTGTTCCCCAAAAACCGGTCAAATAATAAATATTTTTAAGATTGGTTACCAGAACTGCATCACAGCCGGCATCAGCCAGCGCAGCTTCTACTTTTTGAACTCTGTGTTTCATGAAAAGATCTCCTGTATTCTTGCTTATAAGTTTATCATGAATTTAATAGATTTAAAAGAGCCGAGAAGAATCTGTCAACAACTGGCTCTTAGAAATGAAAAGTGGGATAATATTGATAGAAACAATGGAGGTAATCATATGATTTGCAACGAATGTTATGTCGCGGAAAACAGGGCAACACCTTTACTTCATCCGAAAGAGTGCTTAGAAAATCACACGCAATACATTTGTGGAAGCTGCGGGAGATGTATTTGTATTGAACAGACCGAAAAAGGGTTACAGAGATGGCAATTCCCGTTTAAATCCCTAGAAATCGCTAAGCTTTATTTGAGAACAGCAGATTTTACCATGAAGCAGTGCTGCGGTATTTATGAAATTCAAAACAGCAACGGAAGGTTTTCTTATAAAATCTTTACAGATAAAAATACCATGCTGGCTTATCTCAAAAAGAACAAGGATAAGAGCTGTATAAGCGGCAACCCGCTCTTTTCAACATCTGATTATAGAGAATTTCCTAATACAGAAATCAGAAAACTTACGGCTGAAGAAGTTAGAAAATATTTATCCCAACAGTAACAGACATGATGCAGGACAGTTCAGCTGTCTTTGATCAATTTATTCAATAAATGGGATTCTCACTCAGTAAAGCAAAGTGAAGGCAACAATCTATAATTTTGATTTTTAAAGAGTATAAGATAGCAGTAAAACAAAAAGAAACAGGGTGGGACTTTCATGATTATAATAATCATAAAGATCCTGCCCTTTGCTCTTATTTTAACTTATTTTTTAAATACTGACCTGTAAAGCTGTCCGGTACTTGAGCCACCTCTTCTGGTGTTCCGGTCGCAATAACTTGACCGCCGCCAACTCCGCCTTCAGGACCTAAGTCAATAATGTGATCTGCTGTTTTAATCACATCCAAATTATGCTCAATGACTAGCACCGTATTGCCATCATCCACAAAACGCTCTAAAACTTTAAGAAGTCTGGCAATGTCATCGGTATGAAGACCGGTAGTCGGCTCATCTAAAATATAAAAGCTCTTGCCGGTAGAGCGTTTATGGAGTTCGCTGGCCAGCTTCATCCGCTGCGCTTCACCGCCTGATAGAGTAGTAGCCGGCTGCCCGAGTGTCACATAGCCGAGACCAACATCCTTGATGGTTTGAATCTTGCGGGCAATCTTAGGAATCGGTGCAAAAAATTCTGCCGCATCATTGACCGTCATATCAAGAATTTCCGCGATATTTTTTTCCTTGTAATGAACTTCCAAAGTCTCACTGTTGTAACGGGTGCCATGGCAGACCTCACAAGGCACATAAACATCTGGCAGGAAGTGCATTTCAATCTTGATGATGCCGTCACCTGAGCAGGCTTCACAGCGGCCGCCTTTGACATTGAAAGAGAACCGCCCCTTCTTATAACCGCGGATTTTAGCTTCATTGGTTTGGGCAAATAAATCCCGGATATCGTCAAATACCCCTGTATAGGTTGCCGGATTCGACCTTGGCGTCCGGCCGATAGGACTTTGGTCAATATCAATCAAACGATCGATATGTTCAATCCCTGAAATCGACTTGTATCTACCCGGCTTTTCAGAATTGCGGTTAAGCTTTTGCGCAATGGCCTTCTTTAAAATACTGTTGACAAGGGTTGACTTGCCAGAACCCGATACCCCTGTTACAGCGATAAATTTCCCCAGAGGAAACTTGACATTAATCTTTTGCAGATTGTTCTCTGCTGCTCCTTTGACTTCAATGAAACGGCCGTTTCCTCTGCGGCGCTCAAGCGGCACAGGGATCTCTTTCTTGCCGGATAGGTATTGTCCGGTAATGGATTTTTTATTTTTAGCAACCTGCTTAGGAGTACCCGAAGCTACAATTTCTCCGCCCGCAGCACCGGCTCCCGGTCCTACGTCAACCAGCCAGTCTGCGGCCATCATGGTGTCTTCATCGTGTTCAACCACAATTAAAGTATTGCCCAGATCGCGCATCTTCTTAAGACTGGAAATCAGGCGGTCATTGTCTCTTTGGTGCAGACCGATTGAGGGTTCATCCAAGATGTAAAGCACGCCGCTCAGGTTGGAGCCAATCTGAGTCGCCAAACGAATACGCTGGCTCTCCCCGCCTGATAAGGTTCCTGCCGAACGCGATAGGGTCAGGTAATTGAGGCCAACATTGTTAAGGAAGGTCAAGCGATCCTTGATTTCCTTAACAATCGGTGTCGCAATCGTTTTTTCATTTTCTGACAGTTCCAAATGCGTCAGCAAATCCAGATGATCCGCAATAGATAAATCTGATACCTGCCCGATATTCATTCCTTTTTCACCGCCCACACGCACGCAGAGCGCCTGATCATTAAGACGGTAACCCTGACAAGTAGCACAGGGCAGCTCATTCATATAACCGCGCATCACATTGCGGGTGAAGTCACTGTTGGTTTCGTGATAGCGCCGGCTGATATTGCTGACAACGCCTTCAAAAGGAATATCGATATCTCTGACACCGCCAAACTCATTCTCATAATGGAAATGAAATTCTCGGCCATCAGAGCCATACAAAATCAGATTTTTAGCCTCGTCCGGCAAATCCTCCCAAGGTTTATCCATGTCCACAGCAAAAGCATCCATGGCCTGTTCCAACATTTGGGGATAGTAATTTGAAGAAATCGGATTCCAAGGAGCAAGGGCTCCTTCTCTCAGCGTTTTCGTCTCATCGGGAATGACCAAATCTAAGTCCACTTCCAATTTGATACCCAGACCGTCACAGGTCGGACAGGAACCAAAGGGAGCGTTGAACGAAAAGAGGCGCGGTTCCAGCTCAGGCACTGTAAAGCCGCAGACAGGACAGGAATAATGCTCTGAAAAAATCAATTCATTGCCATCCATGGTATCGATCATAACATAGCCGTCACCTAGCCGCAGGGCAGCTTCAATAGAATCAAACAGCCGGCCGCGAATACCCTCTTTTTGCACCAAACGGTCAACAACGACTTCAATATTGTGCATCTTGCTTTTGGACAGTTCCGGAACTTCTGCTATATCGACAATTTCACCATCAACCCGCACGCGGACATAGCCGTCCTTTTGAATGCGCTCAAAAACAGACTTATGCTGACCCTTTTTCCGGCGGACAACAGGCGCCAAAATCTGCATGCGCGTCCGCTCAGGCAAGCTCAGCACCTGATCCACAATCTGCTCTACAGACGAAGCTGTGATTGCACCATGGCCGTTTTTACAGTAAGGGACACCGACACGCGCATACAAAAGCCGCAGGTAATCATTTATTTCTGTGACCGTCCCAACCGTTGAACGCGGATTTTTGCTGGTCGTTTTTTGGTCTATGGAAATGGCGGGGCTGAGACCGTCAATTGAATCCACATCGGGCTTGTCCATATTTCCTAAAAACTGTCTGGCATAGGCCGACAGACTCTCGACATAGCGGCGCTGACCTTCAGCATAAATCGTATCAAATGCAAGGCTTGATTTCCCAGAACCCGACAGTCCGGTCATAACAATCAGCTTATCACGCGGAATCTCCACATCAATATTTTTTAAATTATGAGCACGCGCTCCATGAATAATTAACTTATCCTGCATAATGAATTGAGCCTTCTCTCTAGTCTTATCCTCTTATTATAACAAATATTTAAGAATCAGTTGCCCCAAAATGTTTCAAATGTAGTATAATAAAACAGTATGCATTAAATAAATGAAGAGGAGGGCTTGTCATGAAGCAAATGTTTCTTTCAACAGCAACAGAATTCAAAGAAATTGAAACATTCGAGCCGGGTGCTTGGATTAATTTGGTCAACCCCTCCCAGGAAGAGTCCTTGCAGGTTGCCGAAAATTTCAATATTGACATTACAGACTTGCGGGCACCGCTCGATGTCGAAGAAACTTCACGGATTTCCATAGAAGATAACTATACCCTTATCATCGTTGACGTTCCTACACCGGAAGAGCGCAACAGCCGCAGTTACTATATCACCATTCCTTTGGGAATTATCGTGACCGAAACAGCTGTTATCACGACTTGTTTAGAACCGTTGACGCTCTTTGACAATTTCTTAAACCATCGGATTCGCAATTTCTATACCTTCATGAAGACGCGCTTTGTCTTTCAGCTCCTTTACCGAAACGCGGGGCTCTACCTGACCGCCCTTCGTTCCATCGATCGCCAAAGCGATAAAATTGAAGCTCAGCTGGAAAAAGCGACGCGTAATGAGCAGCTGATTGACATGATGGAGCTGGAAAAATCCATTGTCTACCTGCGAGCTTCCCTCAAGCTCAATGAACGGATTGTCAAAAAGCTCTCCAGCAGCACATCCAGTCTCAAAAAGTATGTTGAAGATGAGGACTTACTGGAAGACACCCTGATTGAGACCCAGCAGGCCATTGAAATGGCTGGCATTTATGAAAATGTCCTTAATGTCATGACAGAGACCTCAGCCTCAATCATTTCCAACAACCAAAATACCATTATGAAGACCTTAGCTCTGATGACCATGGCTCTGGATATTCCAACCGTTGTCTTTTCTGCCTACGGCATGAACTTCCAGAACAACTGGCTGCCCTTAAACGGCATGGACCACGCCTTCTGGTACATCGTGCTAATCGCAGCAGCCATGAGCTCAATCGTCGTCATCTACTTTATTAGGAAGAAATGGTTCTAAATGGGTAAGAATGTCGGACACTAAAAGTGTCTCGTCATTCTACGGCAGCCGCTATTGGGCGGTCTGCCTTACCCATTCACTGGAACAGGCAGGTCAAATAGTATCGATTTGACCGCCTGTCCGGCGTAACTCTTCCTTGAATGTCGGACACTAAAAGTGTCTCGTCATTCTACGGCAGCCGCTATTGGGCGGTCTGCCTTACCCATTCACTGGGTCAGGCAGGTCAAATAGTATCGATTTGACCGCCTGTCCGGCGTAACTCTTCCTTGAATGTCGGACATTAAAAATGTCTCGCCATTCTACGGCAGCCGCTATTGGGCGGTCTGCCTTGCCCATTTACTGGGGCAGGCAGATAGATAGATTGATTCCGCTTCCTACGCGGCCTAACTTAGGACACCCAAACATCAGGCTGCCTGTTCCCATTATGTTCTTATTTTGATTTTTACAAACAGGAGAATTCTGACCCATGGATTTACAAAATCTTACTAAAAAAAACCAAGAATTTATCAACATTGTCACCCATCAATTCATTCAGGCCGGCAAATCTGACGAAGACATCAAGGCCATCCTTGAAGAATACCTGCCGGATATCTTAGAAAAGCAAAAGCAGGGAATCCCCGCCCGATCTTTTCTCGGCGCTCCGAGTGCCTGGGCAGCTAATTTCATTGAAGATGACGCAGACAGAGCAAATAAACCTGCTCCCAAAAATACCAATCCTTGGCTGATGTGGCTGGATACTTCTCTCTTTTTCCTTGCCATTGTCGCTTTAGTCACAGGACTGTTAAATTTCTTCAGCAAACAGGCACCGACCTATGGCATTGTGTCCATTCTCTTTATCGGTTTTGGCGGCGGTGCAGTTATGTTTGCAAGCTATCACTTTGTCTATCGGCATTCCGGCAAACCTAAAGAAGAACGGCCAAGTCTGTTGAAATCAATGGGCATACTGATCCTCTTTATGTTCTTCTGGATGCTGCTTTACACAGCATCGAGCCTGCTGCCCGCAGCGATTAATCCCAAACTCTCAGGCCCTGTTCTGCTTATTTTCGGAGCCATTGTCTTTGGTATTCGCTACCTGCTTAAAAAGAAATATAATATTGAAAATGCGTTAGCTCCGCAGCAAAGTGCAAAATAATTTTTACCGGCACATACGACAGCTTAGACACAAAAAATGACCACTTGGAAAGAAAGCGGTCATTTTTATAATTTTTTATGCTATAGTTAATATATGGAGACGAGATATATTTTTGATGATAAGGTAGCCCCCGGTGTTATGGAAATTCACTTAAACTCTAAACACCAATCCATTGAGGTCTTTTCAGAAAAGGAAATTTTCTTTTTAAATATCGCCGATATTATTTTCATCGAAATCAACAATCGCAAGACCTATGTGCACACGGTAAACAAGGTCTACCAAAGCCGGCTGAATCTGCGTGATTTTCTGGACCTGCTGCCCGATTATTTCCAGCAAATCGGCAAGAGTCAAATCGCTAACAGTCTGGAGATTTCTGCCATCAATAAATCTTTTTCGTCCACTCCAAAAATCAGCTTTAGAAATTCAGCCAAAACAACCTGGGTTTCTCGAAAATATTACAAAGAATTAATCATGAAAAAAAGGAGCTTACTATGAAAAAAGGATACTTTTGGTATTTGCTGCTATTGCTGCTCGCCGTTTATTTGATCGCTATCGCCTTCGTTCCCTCCCTGCACCTGATTCTCGACGGCATGCTGCTTTTAGCTCTGCTCTTTGGCCTTTTTGGCCTGAGCAGCCGCAATTTGATTTTGTTCTTTATCGGATTGGGTTTCTTAAGCATTTACCTGAAAGACGTCTTCCATTTCACCTACTCTACTCCTCCGCTCTTTGCCGGCATTGTTCTCATCGGTATCGTCCTGCACAATCTGATCACCCCTAGCAGTTCCTATACTTATAAGAGCAAAAGCACTTCCCATCATCATTGTGAAAATGAAAAAAGCGCCAATTATATTGACAATGAAACCGACCTTTATCTTAGAACATTTTTTTCAGAAAACACTGCTTATGTTACCTCCAAACAGCTGACCAATGTTTACATCAACACTAAATTCGGTGAGCAGTCCATTGATTTTACTCAGGCACAATTCATGACCGATTCCCCTGAGATTCGGCTGGATGTTGCCTTTGGTCAGACGGATATCCGTATCCCCAGCAACTGGCGTATCGTTAATAAAACAAGTACACCCTTTGCTTCCATTTCTTTTTCAGGCACCCCTGATACCAGCAGCGATAGCGACCTCATATCTGTTGCCCTGACAGGCACAGTCGCCTTAGGAGAAGTTGATATTCAATATTAAAAAGAGCGGTAGAAACCGCTCTTTCTTAGTCTTCATTTACGAAAGGCATCAGTGCCATAACACGAGCACGTTTGATTGCTGTTGTTACTTTGCGTTGGTTCTTAGCTGAAGTACCTGTTACGCGGCGTGGAAGAATTTTTCCGCGCTCTGAAACAAAACGGCTAAGCAATTCAGTATCTTTATAATCAACATATTCAATCTTGTTAGCTGCGATATAGTCAACTTTTTTACGGCGTTTAAATCCGCCACGACGTTGTTGAGCCATGTGTATTCTCCTTTATATGATTAAGATATAAATTTGCACCTCAAAAAGCGATGAAAAATTAAGAGACTGCTTCAGCATCCTAATTTTGTGAACAGACCTTTATAAGCTTTCAGCAAATTTATTCAGTTTTCTTTTTTCTGTCCGAAATTGCTCTTAAAAAGGCAAATCGTCATCTGAAATGTCCATTGGATTTGAATTTCCAAATGGGCTTTCATCTCTGCCAAAGTTTGGTGTTTGCGATTGTGAAGCATCCTGCTGGGAAGAGAAATTACTTCCGCCAAAATTGCCGCCGGCATTATAACTGCCCGATTGAGCTTCACGTGTAGCACGGCTTTCCAAAATTTGGAAATTGTCAGCAACAACCTCTGTGACATAAACACGCTGACCCTGCTGATTTTCATAATTACGGGTTTGAATACGGCCTGTAATTCCAAGCAGAGTGCCTTTTTTAGCCCAGTTGGCTAAGTTTTCAGCCTGCTGGCGCCAAATCACGATGTTAATGAAGTCAGCCTCACGTTCACCATTTTGATTTTTAAAATTACGGTTAACCGCAAGCGTGAAAGTTGCAACAGCTTGATTACTTGGAGTGTAACGAAGCTCAGCATCACGAGTCATGCGACCAACAAGTACTACATTATTAATCATAAACTACCACAACTTTCTTCTTAAGCGTCAAGTTTAACGATCATGTGACGAAGAATATCACCGTTGATTTTTGACAGACGGTCAAACTCGTCAAGAGCTACGGCATCTTCAGCCTCAACATTGACAATATGGTAGAGTCCTTCACGGAAATCTTGGATTTCGTATGCAAGACGGCGTTTTTCCCAATCTTTTGATTCAACAACAGTTGCACCGTTGTCGGCCAAGATAGCGTCAAAGCGTTCTACCAAAGCATTTTTTGCTTCTTCTTCAATGTTTGGACGAATAATATAAAGAATTTCGTACTTTGCCATTGATTTTTCCTCCTTTTGGACTAATGACCCATGGTCTTTGCCATGAGTAAGTGAGGGATACTCACGAAATATTATTATACAAAAATTATAGAACAAATGCAAGGACTTTTCTAAAAGTAAGCATATCAAAAATCGGCAGAGGCTCAATCCATTTTGTATTCCCCATTACTGTGCCATACTATTATCGCAGCACAAGGTCAGGGGCTGAAACAGCTCTGTCCCAGCCCCTTTTTATTCTTTAAAGAAACTCGCTGATTTGTTCAGCCGGATAGCGCTGAGAATGAAATTCTTCCGACTGTTTGTCAGGATCAGGCTTACCAACAGCAATTGCCATGCAAGGCACATAACGCTCGGAATCTAATCCTAAAGCTTCAGCAGCTGCACTGGAATCGTAACCTTGAATAGCATTCGTTTCATAGCCATGAGCCCGTGCAATCAGCATAAACTGCATAGCTGCCAAAGCACTGTTAGTCTTGGCGTCAAATAAGAGTGTTTCCCGACTTGCATTTTCATATAAAGGCAGAAAAGTTTTTAAAACTTCGTCTCTTTTTTCAGGGCTTATCTGTCCGTCATCGCAGGCCTTATTCCACAAATCACGGTAAGATTTATAAGCTTCAGTATCACCAAAAATCATGACAATAGCCGATGCAGTTTCCAGCTGCGGTGTATTAAAGCGCATAAAGAAAGTGCGCAGTTTTTCCTTACCTTCTTCACTGTCAATAACAAGAAAGCGCCAGGGCTGCAGATTGCAGGCCGATGGTGCTGTACGGGTTTCGTCAATCATCTGAATCATTTCCTCACGGCTGATTTTGACAGCAGGATCAAAATGACGTATAGAATGACGATTTAAAAGAATGTCAGCGAAATTATTATTTACAAAGTCTGTCATCTTACTGATCTCCTTCATTAACAAAATTTTACGAATAATTTTACCAACGACTCTGAACTTAATAAAAGCAATTCATTTACCGTAAGAATGGGTACATACATAAACCCCGACGATTTACACGCTCATCGCCGGGGTTCCTTCTGCTTTTACAATTAAAGTGTCATTGGACTTCTCCTTTGCACTTTTTGATTTTCAAGGAGTTATTCACTATTTTCATAGTCTTTCTGATTTATCTCTAAAATGGTAGACCTCCTTTAATATTCTATTTAAGAATTACTAGGTCTTTGAGCTCTCCAACCTAACTATCTACCTAGATTGTCGACCTTAACTTTATTCTTATTTTATCAAAGCAGGGGCATTACTCGCGAGCTTTTTACTTATAGGGATTTTAAATAAGCACCACCCAAAACTTCTTTACTATACAATCGTTTCTGGTCACTTATTCTTCATATCCTGATTATAATCTTCAATTGCCCTCTTGCTTTTTTATCACATCTACAATAAAACATTATTTGTAAAGTTACTGCCTACCGTCTATTCTTTGTCACCGTTCTTATAGCGACCTACATCAAGCATCAACATAAGCGCCACCTCCTATTTAACAAAAAACTAAGGGTTTATAGAAATAGTTAATCTCCGTTTTTATACCGTGCGATATTCAATCTTACCATAAGAATTCCCCCTTATCGTTAATGATTTCTTATCTTATTTCTAAATTTATTGTATCGTAACCGCTTACATTTGTCAAGATAAAACTGTTAAAAATATGGCTTTTTTGGAAAATAAATCAGTATCTGCTACAATAGACTTATGCTAGATTTAAATGATTACGGTATAAAAATGTGGGATGCCGACAAGATTGCCTCCTTCCGAAAAACCTTATTAGCTTGGTACGATCAGGAAAAGCGTGATTTGCCCTGGCGCCGGACAAAAGACCCCTACTGCATCTGGATCTCTGAAATCATGCTCCAGCAAACTCAGGTAGCAACTGTTATTCCCTACTATGAACGCTTTTTGGACTGGTTCCCGAGCATTCAGGATTTGGCACAGGCACCCGAAGAACAATTGCTTAAGGCCTGGGAAGGTTTAGGCTATTACTCCCGTGTGCGCAATATGCAAACAGCTGCCCAGCAGGTTATGGAAAAACACGGTGGGCAGTTCCCCAATACTTATGAAGATATTGCTGCCTTAAAAGGAATCGGCCCTTACACAGCCGGAGCCATTGCCAGTATCGCTTTTGATTTGCCTGAACCGGCGGTTGACGGCAATGTCATGCGGGTTATGGCCAGACTTTTTGAAGTTGACTATGATATTGGCGACCCTAAAAATCGGAAAATTTTTCAGGCTATTACAAAAATCCTTATTGACCCCAAGCGGCCCGGTGATTTTAATCAAGCCTTAATGGACTTGGGAACAGATATTGAGGCAGCCAAAAATCCAAGACCGGAAGAAAGCCCCGTTCGCTCTTTCAGTGCTGCCTATCTCCACGGGACAATGGACAAATATCCGATTAAACTGCCTAAGAAAAAACCGCGGCCCGTACAAATACAAGCCTTTATTATTCGCAATCAAAAGGGTGATTTTCTGCTTGAAAAAAATAACAAGGGCCGTTTACTGGCAGGTTTTTGGACTTTTCCGCTTGTGGAAACGGACTTTATCAGCCAGCAGCTGGATCTCTTTGAAAATGATGAGACAGCTATTTTAGAAACCCAGTCACAAAAGCACTTTTTTTCAGAAGATTATCAGCTGACAGTTGATTGGTCAGATAAAGTTTTTCAGCCTGTCAAACATACCTTTAGCCATCAAAAATGGCAGATTGAGCTGACAGAAGGTTTTACAACTGCTGACAGTCTTTCTGCTGATCATGAGCTCAGCTGGGTTTCTGCCCAAGATTTTGAACAATTTCCCATGGCTGCACCTCAGAAAAAAATGATAGAAGCCTATTTGAAAACAGGCCTCTAAAATCCAGAAATCTTTAAAATTTTCTCTTTCCTTTTTATGGAATCATCTCAGCAGAACCCCCTAATATTCCTCATTTGAGAAGGCAGCGTCAGCTATTTTTTCTTCAGCAAAATCAATTTTGATTTTTAAGTTTTCTGAAAGAATTCTTTAAGCCTATCTTAAGGAATCGTTCGTATACTATAGTCATCCTAGCAATAGGATTCCTAAAAACTTTTCTTTTTCATAAATCTCCTAAAAAAGGCCCTGATTTCAGGGTCCTTTTTTGTACATTTATCGGTTATCAGCTCGAATAGAGATTATCTGCTGCAGCAAATCTTTAAGACTGGACAAAAAATAAACCGAAGCCAAATATTTTCAGCTTCGGTCATCTAATAACAATACAACGATTAGCTAAGCTCGGCTACAATAGCCTTAAGCTGATCTTTCGTGTGAACACCGGCTACTTGTTTCACAACTTCGCCATTTTTCTTGAAGAGCAGGGTTGGGATGCTCATAATGCCAAATTGCTGCGCTGTATTAGGGTTTTCATCCACATCAATTTTGACAATTTTGAGTTCATCTTCACTCAGTTCTTCTGAAAGCTGTTCAAGGATTGGTGCCTGCATGAGGCAGGGACCGCACCAAGTTGCCCAGAAATCAACAAGAACAAGACCGTCTTTTGTTTCTGCTTCAAAGGTTGTATCTGTGACTGTTTTTGTCATAGTCGTTTTCCTCCATTGTTTTTATAAGCCTATTCTACACTAAAAGCTGTTGTTTGCCTAATATTTGCTACGCTATTTGAACGTCACGATTGTTGCTCCTGAACCGCCTGCATTTTGAGGGGCATAGCCAAATTCTTTAACATTTTTATTGCGCCGAAGATACTTAGTGACGCCCTCTCGGATAACACCGGTTCCAATTCCGTGAATAATATCGACCTGAGCCATATTATTGAGCAGGGCCTGATCAATGAATTCATCAAGCTCCTGCATAGCCTCTTCATAGCGTTTGCCGCGTAAATCAAGCCGGGCACGGGGCGCTTTTTGAGAGCTTCTCTTGACCACCTGAACTTGTTTTTTCGGCGAATTTTTTGCGCTGTCTCTTTTTACCAAATCAAATTCACTTTCCTGCAGGGTCATTTTGATTAGGCCAACCTGAGCCTCCCAGCGGCCGTCCTTAAGCTGCTTGACCAAGGTTCCTCTCTGCCCGTAGCTGCTGACGATAATATCATCTCCCACTCGGGCTGCTCGCTTTTTCTTAGCTTTTTTGAGAACCTTATTTTTGGAAAGATCAGCTTCAGGTGCTAAGGCCTTAAGCTGCCTTTTGGCTTCGATGACTTCATGCGGTTTGAGCTGCGACTTTGCATGAAGATTCTTGAGAATGCTGTCGCTTTCTGTCAAGGCCTTATCGACAATTTCCTGAGCCTGGGCTCTTGCCTTATCCAACTCCTTATCTCTGGCGTGTGAGAATTCATTGTACAGTTTTTTAACCGCACGGTTGAATTTTAAATTTTCCTGTTCAACTTCACGGATATTATCCAAGCGTCTGCGACTTTCAATTGTCTGATTTTCCAAACGCTCAATAATCCGATTGACATCAGAATCCGTATCGGTCAGATTTTCAGCCTCTGAAACAATGATTTCTGAAAGACCCAGACGGCGGGCTATTTCAAAGGCATTGGAACGTCCCGGAACGCCCTGCATGAAATGATAGGTAGGACTTAGCGTTACCATGTCAAATTCCATGCTGGCATTTTCCACATAATCAGACTCAATACCATAAGCCTTAAGTTCCGGATAGTGTGTGGTGACCATGGTCTTGATATTGGACAGGCGCAAATGCTCCAATATACTCATGGCCAGAGCTGCTCCTTCCTGCGGATCTGTGCCGGCACCAAGCTCATCAAAAAGAACCAAACTGTCCTTATCAGCTGCCTGCAGGATATCAACAATATGTGTCATGTGACTTGAAAAAGTTGACAGACTTTGTTCGATGGACTGCTCATCACCAATATCGGCAAATATTTCCTTGAAAATGGCAGTTTTGCTCCCCTGGTCAGCCAGAATGGGAAGGCCTGACTGGGCCATCAGCTGAGTTATTCCCAGTGTCTTCAGCATAATCGTCTTACCGCCTGTATTGGGACCGGTAATTAAGATGGCAGTTGTATCCGTGCCAAAATGCAGATCATTCGCGACCGGATGAGTCAAGAGAGGATGCCGGACGCCCAGCAGCTGAATGGTTTTATCTGCTGTCAAGCTGGGAATGGACGCTTGATACTCTCTCATATAAAGATACTTGGCACGGGCAACATCGAGATGCCCCAGCAGCCAAGCATTGTTTCTGATAGAGGCGGTCTCAGGGCGCAGCCTGTCAGACAAGGCCTGCAAAATACGCATCACTTCATGGCGCTCATCAGCACGCGCCTGTGTCATGTCCTCATTGAGGTTGACAACAGCTCTGGGTTCAATATAGACAGTACTTCCAGAGGCGGAAATATCGTGAACGACACCTGCAATCCGGTGGCGATAGGTATTTTTGACAGGCAAAACACTGCGGCCGCTGCGGCTGGCAATCAGATTTTCAGCCAGCAAGTCTCCCTGCTTTTTTAGCATTTCCTGAAGAATCTGGCGAATCTGCTGTTCATTTTGCTGAATCTTGTGACGGATCTGACTTAATTCCGGGCTGGCAAAATCTTCAATAAAGCCGCTGTCATTAATCGCCTGCAGGCTTCCCTGCAAATCGGGAAAGCTCTCAATCTTTTCAAACAGACCGTCCAAAGCTCTTAATGAAACGTTCTCCAAATTATCGTAAAAGTCATTCATTTCGGCTGACAGCTGCAGAATCCGCTTGAGTGCAAGCAGTTCCTGAATATTGAGATCAGCTCCTAATTCCAGACGGCGCAGGCTCTCAGAAATATCCTGACTGTGGCCCAAGCCAAAGGAGCCGTACTCTTGATAAATCTGCTCAATATCTGCCACTTCTTCAAAAGAACGCTCGATTTTAGTCTTATCAGCCATGGGCAGCAGACTGTCCAGCTCTTTTTGCCCCTGCTCGGTCTGCAAAAAACCGGCAAATTGTTTTTTAACCTTATCAAATTCTAAGGCCGTTAAAATCTTTGTATTCATGGCTTTATTATACCATAATGCAGCAAAATGCCGAATACTAAAAACCGCAGCAAAAAAGTGAGGCCGAACCTCACTTCAATACTGCTGCTATCCAAAAATGATTGACAATCCATGAAAATAAAGGAAAATTAATCAGCAGACGAATCACTGCGCTTCCTGCCAGAAAATTCTGGACTGCGGTAACGGGAACAGCTGCCAAAATACTAAAAAAAAGATTAAATGACAGCATGCTCACCAAAACAGCCAGGCCCCCGCTGATATAAGCAAAGACGGGCTTGTCAAAGCGATCCAGTCTTACAAAGTGTACAAAAATGCCAAGCAGACGAAAAATCAGATAGGCCAAGACATAAAGGCTGAAAAAAGACAGCCCTGCATAAAATACCTTATCCAATTCAAACAAGCCTACTGAGCTGAAAAAAGTGACAGACGCACCTTCGCTGGCATTGGAATAAGGCACCCACAGCGTTAGAAGTTCAGCCAGCTGCTTATAGTAAACTGCAGCAATTCCTAAAGAAATTAAACTGGCTGCAAAGTAATAAGCCTGTAAAATGATGCCGCGGTGATAGCCAATATAAAAATTCCAAGCTAAAAGCAAGAGAATTAAAAACGAAATCATTTTTTAGCTCCGCTTCGCTGCTGGGCCCGGCCTTTCAGAATAGACAATTCCTTCGTTCTGAATTTTTCCAGCTCCTCTTCTTTTTTATCAAAATCGATTTCTCGGCTGAGCTGGGTTGATAAGGCATTGATAGCCATCAAAATGGCAATCGTTTCATCATCGGCCTGAGGCAATTTTTCTTTAATGGCGTCATATTTTTCTTTAGCAACCCGTTCAATCTCTTCCATAAAGAGATTGTCTTTGTCAGTTGTCAGTGTTAATGTTTTTTCACCAAATGTGAATTTGTAACGATTTTTACTTGTCATAAGTCCACCTCGAATTTTATTATAGCGTAAAATCCTTTTTTCGTAAATTAGAGAATTTTTAATTTCTGCCAAAAAAGCTCTCTCAAGCAAGAAACAAAGGAGAAATTCTTCTTTTTAATTTTTGTAAAAAAATTTGATTCGTCCTTTTATTATCTATATTACATTAGAATATTCCAAAGATTGGCTTTTTTATGCTAAAATATATCTTATGAATACTTTTGTTCTGCAGCTCGACGAAAAAGCTGTTCAAGACCTGATGGCAAGGCTTAGCAGCTACAGCATTCAAAACAACAATGCTTATGTCCGCTTTGCTGCCAAGTTTCAAGAAACGACCATCCTGATTTACACATCAGGCAAGGTTGTCTTTCAAGGAAAAAATATTTCAGAAACCGCTCAGCATTTAGGTTTTCAGACGGAGCCTTCCGATCAAGATGAGGAAAGCAGCGAAAACCTTTCTCTCATTGGTTCTGATGAAGTGGGAAACGGGTCTTATTTTGGCGGTCTGGCAGTGGTTGCCAGCTTTGTCCGGCCTTCTGATTATCCCTTTTTAAAAAGGTTGGGCGTAGATGATTCCAAGAATCTGACCGATAGCAAAATTCGGCAGATTGCTCCTTTGTTAGAGGCAAAAATACCGCATAAAGCCCTGCTTCTGACGCCTCAAAAATATAATCAGGTTGTCGGTCCCAAGCACAGGCATAATGCTGTTTCTGTCAAGGTAGCCATGCACAATCAGGCCATCTTCCTGCTTTTGCAGGAGGGAGCAGCACCCGATAAAATTGTTATCGATGCCTTCACCAGTCCCAATAATTATCAAAAATATGTGAAGGATGAGACCAACCGCTTCACTAATCCTATCAGTCTGGAAGAAAAGGCAGAAGGAAAGTATCTGGCAGTAGCTGTCAGCTCCATTATTGCCCGAAAGCTCTTTTTAGACAATCTTGCTGCCTTAAGTCAGGAAATTGGTTTTAAACTGCCCAGCGGTGCAGGCTCCCAATCTGATAAGACAGCCAGTCAGATTTTAAAAGCATATGGAGAAGACGGGCTCAGGCGTACAGCCAAGCTCCATTTCAAAAATACAGAAAAAGCCTATCAATTACTAAAATAATAAGGATGGTATCATGAAAAGTTTTTTAAAAGAATGGGGACTCCTTTTGTCCTTCTTGATCGTTTTCGGACTCTTGCGTCTCTTTGTCTGGTTCCCTGTTCAGGTAGACGGCCACTCTATGGATCCTACCTTAGCTGACGGAGAACATCTTATCGTTGTGAAAACAGCATCTATTGAACACTTTGATATTGTCGTAGCTACCGAAGGTGACAAGCATATTGTTAAACGGGTTATCGGTATGCCCGGTGACACTATTACTTATAAAAATGACATGCTTTCTATTAACGGCAAAAAAGCAGATGAAACCTATCTGAAGCAATATAAGAAAAAATTTGCTGAAGACCGCTTGCACAATACTTATTCTTACAATCCCTATTTCCAGGAACTGGCTTCAAAATCTACCGCATTTACAACGGACAGCCAAGGAAATGCCAGCTTTACCATTAAAGTACCAAAAGACCGCTACCTCCTCTTGGGGGATGACCGGATTGTCTCCAAGGACAGCCGCCAAGTCGGGACCTTTTCCAAGGATGAGCTGGTGGGTGAAGTGAAATTCCGCTTTTGGCCTTTAAATGCTGTCCGTTTTATTTCAAATAAATAAGAAGACGTTCAGTTAAACGGGAGCGGGAAATAAACTTAGACATTTCCGCTCTCGATTTTTTATAAGGAACTATTATGACCTATTATTTTTCAGGCACGATTGAACGTGTTATTTTTGAAAATGCCAATAATTTCTTTAAAATTATTCTTTTAGAAATTGATGATACCGACAGTGATTTTGACGACTTTGAAATTATCGTCACAGGAACTATTGCCGATGTGATTGAAGGAGAAAACTACACCTTTTGGGGAGAACTGACCCAGCATCCCAAATACGGTGAGCAGCTGAAGGCTGAGCGCTATGAGCGTGCCAAACCTTCTTCTGCCGGCTTGATTAAATATTTTTCCAGTGACCATTTCAAGGGCATCGGGAAAAAAACTGCTGAAAAAATTATCCAGCTTTACGGTGATGAACCCATTGATAAAATTTTAAAAGATCCCAGCAAACTAAGCACTATCCCCGGTCTGTCCAAAGTCAACAGAGAAAAATTCATCAGCAAACTGCGATTGAACTACGGAACCGAACAAATTTTAGCTAAGCTGGCTGAGTACGGCATCAACACTAAACTCGCCGTCCAAATCTTCGACCATTATCGTGAAGACAGTCTGGATATTATCAAGGAAAATCCCTATCAGCTGGTTGAGGACATTCAGGGAATCGGCTTTAAACTGGCGGACCAATTAGCCGAGCAGCTGGGAATACAAAGCGACGCTCCCCAGCGTTTTCGTGCGGCCTTAGTGCACACTCTTCTGGAAACTTCCATCAATAAGGGCGATACCTACATTGAAGCTAAAGAATTGCTGGAAAAGGCCATTTTTATTCTTGAAGAAGCAAGGCAGGTCGAACTCGATCCCAGCCAGGTAGCGCAAGAGCTGAGCCAGCTGATTATTGAAGACAAAGTGCAAAATATTGACACTAAAATCTTTGATAATACCCTTTTCTACGCGGAGAGCGGTATTCAAAAGCACCTCACCCGTATTCTTGATCAGCCACTGGAAAAGCCTGCTGAAACTAAGGATATTGAAGCTGAGATTAAGCATGTTCAGCAAGAATTTGCTATTCACTATGACACCACTCAGAAAGAAGCCATCCGAAAAGCCCTTCAAAACAAGGTCTTTCTTTTAACCGGCGGACCGGGAACAGGAAAAACAACGGTTATCAATGGTATTATTAAAGCCTATGCCGGCCTTCATAACCTTGATCTCAGCAGCAGCGATATTCCTATTATTCTAGCTGCACCGACTGGCCGGGCAGCCAGACGCATGAATGAATTGACCGGCCTTCCCAGTGCGACTATCCACCGCCATCTGGGCTTAAACAGCGACAGTGACTACCAAGCGCTTGAAGATTTCTTGGACTGTGATTTAATTATTATTGATGAATTTTCAATGGTAGATACGTGGCTGGCCAATCAGCTGTTCAGCGCTATCGCATCAGATACACAGGTCATCATTGTCGGTGACAGCGATCAGCTCCCTTCTGTCGGACCGGGACAGGTTCTGGCTGACTTACTGAAAATCAATGCCCTGCCGCAGGTCTCACTGACGAAAATCTTCAGACAGTCTGAGGATTCAACTATTGTCAGCTTAGCCGGACAGATTCGCCAAGGCATTCTGCCAGCTGATTTTACAGAAAAAAAAGCTGACCGCTCTTACTTTGAAGCACAGAGCAGCCATATCCCGCCAATGATCACTAAGATTGTCAAAGCTGCTCTAAAAAGCGGCATTGCAGCTCAGGATGTTCAAATCCTAGCGCCCATGTATCGCGGACAGGCTGGCATTAACAACCTTAATATACTGATGCAAGAGCTCCTCAATCCCTTGGCCGGACAGCTGGAATTTCAGTTCAATGAACTGCATTTTCGCAAAGGCGATAAGGTACTTCACTTGGTGAACGATGCTGAAATCAATGTGTTTAACGGTGATATCGGCTATATCACCGACCTGCTGCCTGCAAAATATACCGAATCCAAGCAAGACGAAATCATCATTGATTTTGAAGGAACAGAAATTTCCTATCCGCGCAATGAATGGTCCAAGATAACGCTGGCCTATGCCATGAGTATCCATAAATCTCAAGGCAGTGAGTTTAAAGTAGTTATCCTTCCTATCACCCGTCAGGGAGGGCGGCTTTTGCAGCGCAATCTCGTTTATACGGCCATCACACGCTCCAAAAGCAAGCTGATAATGCTCGGTGAAATCGCAGCCTTTGATTACGCCGTTAAAAATCAGGGAACTATGCGCCGAACCTATCTTGTTGAACGGTTTGAAGGTCCAAAGACCAATCAGGTTCCGGCTGCTCCATCAAATACAGAGCAAACCGAAGAAAATCCGCTGTCATCTGAAAAAGACTCCTATATCCTGACTGAAGATAATCTATTGACTATCGATCCTATGATCGGCCTGTCCCAAGCTGACTTTGACATCTTCTTTAAAAATTAGCTGACCTATATTCCAGATTAACTTCTTGGATCAAAGAGTGCTGAAAGGGCGATTGTTCACACAGGCTTTAAGACAGTGAATTGTCTGTTTGCCCTGTTTTCAACAGCTGTAGTTTATGTTAAAATAAGTTTGTGTTGTAAAACACAGGCTTTTTTAATTTTAGGAGGTTTATATGGTATCATACGAAAAAGTAAGGCAGGCACTTAAAACCAGCACAATCGCCGTTGCTGTTCTTAGTATCTTAAATATTATTGGAGCAATTTTGGGGCTGATCAATGTTTTTTCAGTACTTCGAGCTTTTAAAAACGGGACAATTGATAAATATAACTTATCAGCAGAGCAATTAGAATCTCTCAAACAAACGATCTCCTCAACGGGTATCATGATTGTGATTGTTTCACTCATCGTTCATATCACCATCACTGTTTTTTGCTTTATCAATTTATCAAAATTAAAGCAAGAACAGTCTGTCAGCTCCATTCCTTATTATTTAGGGATTGCAGTGTCAACTTTGAACATAATTTTGAACATTATTTATTTCTCTATGTTCAATAAATTTTCAGTCTATGCGTTCTTGATCCAAGCTGCCTATATTGTTCTGTATTTCTACGCCATTCAAAAAGCAAGAACACTGGCAGGAAAAGAAGAAGAGGAATAGTTTTCCAATTCACAGCTGAGAGCGGTACAGAAATCAGTTATTCAAAGCAGATTGGCGAATTCTGCTTTCCTACAGCTGATTAGGGAACTGTTGCAGTTATCACTTGTGCAGTAAGGCTTTAGACTATAAAAAACGGGAAGGTGAGATACTTTTGTCTCACCTTCCTGTCTTTTTTTACTATTTATAGTGCTAAAAACTATCATTAGTTGTCATTATTTCTGCCAAAACCTTTCAAAAATAAAATTAGCATTGTCTTTTTCTGAAATTTTTTTCACCTGTAAAATGCCTAGTTTTGCTGCTTTTTGCCACTTTTTGATTTTTTTCTTAAAAAGCTATTGCTTTTTTCATGAAAACGTTTTACAATAATAATGTTCTTAAATTTCTTTAACAAAGGAGAATTTTGTGCTTTTATTCAAGGAGGACATTATTCTTTTTAATTGAGAAAAAATATTTAAAAGGAGGAAGAACAAGAATGGCTATCGGAATCATTATCGCCAGTCATGGTGAATTTGCCGCTGGTATTCATCAATCCGGTTCTATGATCTTTGGCGATCAAGAGAAAGTTCAAGTTGTTACTTTCATGCCAAGTGAAGGACCTGATGACCTTTATGCCAAATTCAACGATGCAGTTGCTGCATTCGATGCGGATGATGAGATTTTAGTTCTGGCTGACTTGTGGAGCGGATCTCCATTTAATCAGGCCAGCCGTGTCATGGAAGAAAATCCTGACCGTAAATTTGCGATCATCACCGGACTTAATTTGCCCATGCTGATTCAGGCCTATACAGAACGCATGATGGATGCTTCTGCAGGGGTTGAAAAAGTTGCCGCAAATATTATTAAAGAGGCTAAGGACGGTGTCAAAGCCCTTCCTGAAGAACTGCAGCCCAAAGACGCAGCTCCCGCTGCCGCTGCTGCAAGTGCTGCGCCTCAAGGTGCCATCCCAGAAGGAACAGTTATTGGTGATGGTAAACTTAAAATCAACCTTGCCCGTGTTGATACCCGGCTTTTGCATGGACAGGTCGCTACCAACTGGACACCGGCTTCTAAAGCTGACCGTATCATCGTAGCATCTGACACTGTAGCCAAAGACGAGCTGCGCAAAGGGTTAATCAAGCAAGCCGCACCGGGCGGTGTTAAAGCTAATGTTGTTCCAATCAAAAAACTGATTGAAGCAGCCAAAGATCCACGTTTTGGCAATACGCATGCGTTGATTCTCTTTGAAACACCTCAAGAAGCTCTTGAAGCGATTGAAGGCGGTGTGCCGATCAAAGAATTAAACATCGGTTCCATGGCGCACTCAACCGGAAAAACAATGGTCAACAATGTTATTTCCATGGATAAAGATGATGTCGCAACCTTCGAAAAACTCCGCGATTTAGGCGTGAAGTTTGACGTTCGCAAGGTACCAAACGACTCTCAAAAAGACTTGTTTGAACTCATTGAAAAAGCTCACGTCCAGTAAAGATAATGTGACTGTTTCCTGAAACAGCCCCGTTATCTTCTCGTCGTCCTTATCAATTCATTTATAACTTAATCAAAAAGGAAGGATGTAGAAACATGTCAGATATTTCTATTATTTCTATGATTTTAGTCGTTATCGTCGCCTTCTTCGCAGGGCTGGACGGTATTCTCGACCAATTTCAATTCCACCAACCGCTGGTCTCATGTACTTTGATCGGTCTTGCAACTGGTCATCCAGCTGCAGGTATCATTCTCGGTGGTCAACTTCAAATGCTTGCCCTTGGTTGGGCTAATATCGGTGCAGCTGTTGCCCCTGATATTGCGCTTGCTTCAACTGCTGCTGCAGTAATCATGGTTAAGGGTAATGACTTCAGTCCAAAAGGAATTGTCATTGCCTATGGTATTGCTGTTCCATTGGCTGTTGCTGGACTTGCCCTTACCATGATTGTTCGGACCCTTTCCGTTGCTATCGTTCATGGTGCTGATGCTGCTGCCAAAAATGGTAACATCGCCGGGGTTGAACGTGCCCACTTCACTGCTCTTCTCCTGCAAGGTCTCCGTATTGCTGTCCCAGTAGCTCTTCTGCTGGCTCTCCCTACATCAACTGTACAGTCGCTGCTCAATATGATTCCCGACTGGCTGGCAGATGGTATGACTATCGGCGGTGGTATGGTTGTTGCCGTTGGTTACGCTATGGTAATCAACATGATGGCAACCCGTGAAGTTTGGCCGTTCTTTGTCCTTGGTTTTGTCTTCGCAGCCCTTACTGATTTAACCTTAATCGCTCTTGGTGCAATCGGTGTTGCCATGGCTCTTATTTACCTCAACCTTTCAAAACAAGGCGGTAGCGGCGGTTCCGCCGGCGGTTCTGGAGATCCAATCGGCGACATCTTAGAAGACTACTAGAAAGGAGCGATTAACATGGCAGAAAAAATTCAATTAACACAATCTGATCGTCGTAAGGTTTGGTGGCGCTCCACTTTCCTGCAAGGTTCTTGGAACTATGAACGGATGCAAAACTTGGGTTGGGCTTACGCACTTATTCCCGCCATCAAAAAACTTTATACAGCACAAGAAGAGCGTTCTGCTGCTTTGGAACGCCATCTGGAATTCTTTAATACCCACCCTTACGTAGCTGCTCCTATTATGGGGGTTACCCTCGCTCTGGAAGAAGAACGTGCTAACGGTGCTCAAATTGATGATGCAGCTATTCAAGGGGTTAAAATCGGTATGATGGGACCTTTAGCCGGTATCGGTGATCCGGTTTTCTGGTTTACCATTCGTCCTATCCTCGGTGCCCTTGGTGCCTCTATTGCAGCTTCAGGTAACATTCTTGGTCCGATTATCTTCTTCCTTGGCTGGAATATTATCCGTATGGCCTTCTTGTGGTACACACAAGAACTTGGTTATAAAGCAGGTTCTGAAATTACAAAAGACCTCTCCGGCGGTATCCTCAAAGATATCACCAAAGGAGCTTCTATCCTAGGTATGTTTATTCTAGCAGCCTTAGTAGAACGCTGGGTATCCATCAAGTTTACGGTCGGCCTTCCTCCTACACAATTATCTGAAGGAGCCTACATTAAATTCCCTAACGGTTCAGTTTCTGGTGGTCAACTGCAAAAGATCCTCGGTCAGGTGGCAGACGGCCTCAGCTTAACACAGGACAAGGCAAATACTCTGCAAGATCAGCTGGACGCCTTGATCCCAGGTCTTATGGGCTTGCTCCTTACCTTCTTATGTATGTGGCTGCTTAAGAAAAAAGTTTCTCCAATCACAATTATCATCGGACTCTTTATCGTTGGTATTGTAGCCCATGTCATTGGATTGATGTAATAAGCACATACTATAACAAGATACTCTAAAGTTCATTAGGCTTTAGAGTATTTTTAGTTTCAGCTGAAATGTCAAAATAATAATCAGCATTCTATTCACAAAACACTGCGCAAGCTTTCTTTTTTTGATATAATAAAACATATTATTCAGGAGTAAGTTATGGTACAATCAATCAATACAAAAGTGGAATACACTGGTAAGGGCGTTTCTTATCTGGGTATCGGCGGCAAGGTCGGAAAATTTCTTCTGGGCGACCGCGGGTTTGAATTTTACAATGATGCAAACGTTGAACATTTCATTCAGATTCCTTGGGGCAGCATCATTGAAATGGGCGCTAACGTCAGCCGGAAAAAGGTCAGCCGCCATTTTGAAATCGTTACTGATCAGGGAAAATTTCTCTTTGCATCATCGGATTCAGGCAAAATTTTAAAAATAGCCCGTGAACATATTGGTAACGACAAGGTTTTGAGGTACCCCAGCCTCATTCAAAAAATTGCTTCGCGTTTTAGCAGAAAACATAAAGCAGCTAAGCCTTAAACAGCAAAGCTATTCATTTGATAAATAAACCCATTAAAAAATGCTGAGACACAATAATGTCTGCAGCATTTTTTTAGTTTTCATAGTCTCCAAAAGGCAGCCAGCTGTCTACTTTCATAATCACTTGCTTCAGATTCAGCCAATCAAACAGCTTTATTCTCAGCATTTCAACTACGGTAGAGACTACATAGATAAGAAAAGCCGTTCCCAAAATCAGAAAAGGAAAGAGCCAGATAGGTGCTGTAACAAATGATTCAAACTCATCCTCTAAGAAAAAGCGAACCATTAAAGGGTTAAGGTGAAACAGGTAAACTCCCAGTGTTGTCGGAGCCAGCACCCTAATTAATTTGAAAAAGCGGCTGTCTTTCTTGATATCTAAGGTTGCAAAGAAGATAAAAATAGCTAAGGCTTCACAAAGAAGAGTCGGTGAAGTGTACCAATACCAAATATCGCCGATGAGCAGTTTAGCAGTCAACGTTGCAGCCATAGCTGTCAGAGCAATCAAAAGGATCAGTCTGCGGCTGAATAATTTTTTCAAATCAAGCCGCTGCAAGTAAGCTCCAATGATATACAGAACAATCAGCCAATTCATACTAAAACCCTTGGCAAAAGAAAATTCATCCACCTTGGTATTAAACAAAACCGGAAGCACAGAAAAAAAGACAATGGCCAGAATGACAATATGCTTTAAATCTTTTGTTCGCAGCCTGTTTAAAGCTATATTTAAAATAGGCATGAAAATCAAAAGTCCGAAATAAGCGGTCACATACCAGTACTGTCCTGTGATAATAGGAAAGAAGGCCTCAATCCAGTCGCGGTAGGTTACCGGTTTTTGCAAAACCGTAAAGATGCCGGTAAAGGCAATTGTATAAAAGAACACCTGCAGCCATAAAGAAAGGCATTTCGAATAGCGATAGCGTGAATGAGCACCCACATAGCCGCTAATCAAGGCATAACAGTTGACAGCACTGTAAGCCAGCACCTGAATGCTCCAGGTCACAAAATAATAAGGATCAAAATCCTCCTCTACAGTTGAGCGAATGCCGCCCTTTCCCAAAACATGGGTGACAACAATCATAAACATGGCAAAAATACGAAGAAAATCGATTCCAGAATTATAGTGTGAAGGTCTTTTTTCTCTAATCTTTTCTTTCATCGTTTTACTATTTTAACACAGGAAGCAGGCAATCGGAAAAATGTTTCAAATTTGAGATATTTTGTTAAGGCAATTTCACAAAATTAATGATTCTGAACAAGAGAATTCCCATCTCCCATATTTACATTCTATGTTAAATCCTGTATAATGAAAACAGCGGATAAGTAGCATTGAATCTTTTTCAGAAAGCCTGCGGCGGCTGCGAGCAGGTAAAGAAACCGTGTGAAATTCTACCGTGAAATTTTTATTTATTATAGTAATTAAGGGCACAGAATGTGAAGCTGGATGGAACCGCGCTTAGGGCGCTCCAGCAAATCACTGTCTGTGTTTTTATGTTAAGGAGAAAAAATGCTGGATATCAAACAAATTCGCAACAATTTTGACAGCATCGCTGAAAAATTAGTCCATCGCGGTGTCAGCCAAGACACCCTGCAAGAGCTCAAAGACCTTGATGCCAAACGCCGTGCTCTTCTGATAAAATCTGAAGAGGCTAAAGCAGAACGTAACACAGCTTCTGCTGCTATTGCACAGGCTAAACGCAATAAAGAGGATGCTTCTGCACAGATTGCGGCCATGCAAAAATTATCAGCGCAGATCAAAGCAACTGATGCTAAACTGGCTGAAACTGATGACAAACTGAATCAGATCATAACGGTCTTGCCCAACACACCTCACGAAAGTGTTCCTCTAGGAGCTGATGAAGATGAAAACGTTGAGGTCCGCCGCTGGGGAACTCCCCGTGAATTTGACTTTGACATCAAGGCTCACTGGGATCTGGGCGAAAATCTCGATATTTTAGATTGGGAACGCGGGGCCAAGGTCACAGGGTCACGATTCCTGTTTTACAAGGGACTGGGGGCTCGTTTAGAGCGGGCCATCTATAACTTCATGCTCGATGAACACGCTAAAGAAGGCTACACAGAGGTTATTCCGCCATACATGGTCAACCATGAGTCCATGTTTGGAACAGGCCAATATCCTAAATTCAAAGAAGATACCTTTGAATTGGCAGATACTGACTATGTTCTCATTCCGACAGCTGAAGTTCCACTGACCAATTATTATCGCGATGAAATCATTGACGGCAAAGACCTGCCGGTTTACTTCACTGCCATGAGTCCTTCTTTCCGATCTGAAGCCGGGTCTGCCGGCCGTGACACCCGCGGACTTATCCGCCTGCACCAATTCCATAAGGTCGAAATGGTAAAATTTGCCAAGCCGGAAAATTCTTATGAAGAATTGGAAAAAATGGTGGCTAATGCCGAAAATATTCTGCAAAAACTGGAGCTGCCTTACCGTGTCATTACCCTCTGTACTGGCGATATGGGCTTCTCAGCTGCCAAGACTTATGACTTGGAAGTCTGGATTCCTGCACAAAACACCTACCGCGAGATTTCTTCATGCTCAAACACCGAAGATTTCCAAGCACGCCGTGCGCAAATTCGTTACCGCGACGAGGCTGACGGCAAGGTGAAACTGCTCCATACCCTAAACGGTTCAGGACTGGCCGTAGGCCGAACGGTTGCTGCCATCCTTGAAAATTATCAAAATGCAGACGGTTCCGTGACTATCCCTGAAGTACTCAGACCTTACATGGGCGGGGCTGAGGTCATTGGTCCCAAAAATAAATAGACGCAGCCATAGCTAATGAGTTGCTTTTACTACATACAACTAGAGTGCACTTGAGAGGCACTCTAGTGTTTCTTAGTAAGCTCTATTTTAGAATCCTTGCGATTAATCTAAAAGCCCCGCTAAAGCTGTCAAAAAAATTAAATATAGGTGGCAAATCCTGCTTGCCCTTGATTTTTTTATAAAACCAGCCTAAAATGAACATGTATTAATAGGTTAAGAACCTGCTGCTAATATAAAAGGCAGGGCTAATTGAGATTGTAGTTTTGCTGCTGTGGCTTAGGGTGCTGCAACTAGGGCTGTTTGCCATGGCTAGAGGTCCGATTGGTTGGGAAGTAAGAGCAGCATACCTTGCTACTTGTGCAGCTTCAGATGTATCCCTTGGTTATGGTTCTAGCAGCCTAATCTCGGTATTTGTTAAAGCAAGCTAGATTTTGAGGTGGTTATCGTGAGAAGAAAAAGTTCTTTTATCATTTGTACAGCAATTATCATCATATCAAACATTCTTATGATGACAGTGATTAACAATGGTGAGGAGAAATTATCAAATCTATTTGTAATAGCGATTACATTAGTTTGCTTTCCAGGCTTTTTGTGGGCAATTGACAATGGGATGACATCACTTATCAGGATTGAATCTTCTGCACTGCTTCTTCTCGCTATCCTTTCTGCTATACGTTTAATCAATAGAATTGATACTTTACCTACTGTAGTAAATTCTACGGTTGTTATTATCGCTCTGGGATTAATAACAGTATTATTAGTTGCCGGAATTGTCAGATGGATAAACAAGAGGAAAGGTTGATTAACTAACAATCATAGCTGTAAAATAAACTTCAAATAAAGGTCCTTGAAAAGCATTTTCTGAGGACTTTTTTGTTTCGTTCCAAAATTTTTTAACTAAAAGAAAAGACAAAAAATGGCTCCTGTCAACGTGACAGCTGACAGGAGTCCAGATAAATATATTATTAGGAATTTTCCTCATTTTTATCCTTAACCGCAAAATAACGGGTCGCAGCAACAGCTCTTTGCCAGCCCTGATAGAGTTCTTCGGCTTCTTTAGCAGGCATTAACGGTTCGAATCGCTGACCGGCAGTAAAAAGCGCCTTTAATTCTTCTGTATCCTGCCAATAGCCAATGGCCAAGCCCGCTAAGAAAGCTGCTCCCAGAGCTGTCGTTTCCAGATTAGCTGCCCGTTCAATCGGTATCTGGAGAATATCTGCTTGAAACTGCATGAGATAGGTATTCATAGCCGCACCGCCATCCACCCGCAGCTGAGGAATAGCAATCCCCGTGTCAGCGCGCATAGTGTCTATGACATCTCGTGTTTGGTAAGCCAATGACTGCAAGGTGGCCTTGATAAGATCATCATCGCTCGTCCCGCGGGTCAGACCAAAGACCGCACCGCGCGCTTCACTGTCCCAGTAAGGAGCTCCGAGGCCCGTAAAAGCAGGAACCAGATAAACTTCGTTATGACTTTTAGAACGGTAAGCCGCTGCTTGAGAATCAGGCGCTGACGCTAAGAGATGCAATTTATCACGCAGCCACTGCAGAGCAGATCCTGCTACAAAGACAGAGCCTTCCAAAGCGTAGGTCACCTCTCCATCCAAAGCATAAGCGATGGTCGTCAGGAGATGATTGGCCGACTTAATGGGCTGGGTGCCCGTATTCATCACAATAAAGGCGCCTGTCCCATAGGTATTTTTCACCATGCCTTCTTCTAAAGCCAGCTGGCCAAAGAGGGCAGCCTGCTGATCTCCTGCCATGCCGCAAATAGGAACAGAACTTCCGAAAAAATGAAAAGGAACAGTGTAACCATATATTTCTGAATTGGCTCTTACTTCCGGCAAAAGATTGGACGGAATTTTAAGCAAATCCAGAATCTCTTGATCCCAAGTCAAATCATGTATATTAAAAAGCATGGTTCGGCTGGCATTGGAGTAATCAGTCATATGAGCCTGCCCGCCTGTCAAACGCCAGAGCAGCCAAGTGTCAATCGTACCAAAGAGCAGCTCTCCCTTTTCAGCTCGCTGCTGGGCTCCCGGGACCTGATCTAAAACCCAACGAATTTTCGTCGCAGAGAAATAAGCATCGACAATTAATCCTGTTTTAGCATGAATCATCTCCTCATAACCATCAGCTACCAGCTTATCAGCAATACTGCTGGTTTGTCTGGACTGCCAGACAATGGCATGGTAGATAGGCAAGCCTGTCGTCTTATCCCAGATGACCGTGGTTTCACGCTGATTGGTAATACCGATACCCGCAATCTGCTGAGGCTTGATGCCGGATTCAATGAAAAGAGCCGCTAAGGTCGCCTGAACAGCATTCCAAATCTCATTGGCATCATGCTCAACCCAGCCGGGCTGCGGAAAGTATTGGGGAAATTCCTTTTGAGCTTCATGCACCTTTTTCCCTGCTTTGTCGAAAAGAATGGCCCGCGTTGAAGTTGTTCCTTCATCAATTGCTAAGATATAAGAATCCGTCATGCTTATCTCCTTTTTGATAGCGTTTACAGACATTATACCCTACTATTCTTCTTTTCTCAAGGCGATAACAAAGGAACCTTTCAAGGAACTTAACTCTCCATAATCGTCATTCATCTCAAAATCTTCAAGACAGCAACCTATTTTTTGTCCGCCTTGCCATACTCTTTAAAAATGCCCAATAAAACCAGCAGCATACCACTAATGGCAAATGCCATCTGCAACATATTACTTGACGTTACAAGAACCCCAATCCCTAAAAATAGGATTATCAATAGACAAGGAATGACTAAATATTTTTTCATATTACTAACCCAAATAGTATAATTAACTGACAGTATCGTAACAAAAAGCTGTACTGCCACCTGCAAAGCCAGCAGCAGCTCCACCCGGACCAAAAAGTGCACCACCCATAATAGTACCTCCAGCAGTACCTAAAATGCATTGAACACCATACCCACTACCTCTAATATCAGATAAAGTCTTTACATCTAGCTCTTCAAATTGTTCTAAAATAGAATTATTCATAACTTACCTCCAAACATATATTCTATATTTTCAATCAGGTTTACTAAAAGCAAAAAGCTGCTGCTCCGACCATTGCTCCACCAACTATTCCCCAAGGGCCTCCGACTGCTCCAAGTCCGCCTGTTCCAAGAATACCCGTTGCACAATCCGAAAATCCACCCTCAACAGCAGCGAGTGCTTGATTATCCATTGCTTCAAATTGTTCAAATGCCATTGTATTCATAACAAAACTCCGTTTTCATTTTTTGATCTTGTTCCTTGGCCAAGAAACACCTATAGTATACCTTATTTTGATGCGTTTGTGTGGTCATTGTCGTAAATGGTATCAAATATGTCGTGAATGGGAAAAAATGACTCTTGATTTCTCAAAAAATATCCATTCACGACATATTTGGGGTCGTTCACGACATTCGCTCCAATTCTTTTCGATTTTTTAGACAGATTTATGACAGTAAGGAAAGCAGGTATGTTATCAATGAGTTTTACCATGTATTTGAAATTAGAAACCTGAATATCATACTGTTGACTAAGTTGGGAACAAGACACCCCATTTTTTCTTAGCTCATATATTCTTAATTTATCATCATAACTTAATTTCATAAAAAAAGCACCCCATTTGTTAGATTCTCTGTCTAACTTTTAGGGTGCAGTTCAAGGTTTAGAAGGAAATCAGGCTGTTTTTTCATCCGATCAATTAAGTTATAACATTTCCTATTTGGCAGCTTGATAATAAGGCATTAGTTTATCAAATCCCTGAGCCAACTGATCTGTCAGTATGTTTAGATCTAATTCTTCTGATAAAGGAATGTCGTACTTGACCAAAACTTTTCGAACCTGGCCGCTTACAATTTTCTCCCGCAAATTCTGACGATTGTCCTCAGTTCCCGCAAGGCGGTGACTGAGGCCGTTTTCCTGAGCAAAATAGTAAAGCGGTTCAGCAATCGGTAAGTCTAAAATCTTATGCTGCTTAAGGAGTGTCGTTTCTGATTTTTTACGCTCGACAAAACTGACCTCAACTGAAATACCATAAGCCTCCTCTTGCCCGTAAAGGCGAATAGCAAGGCCAACATCATCCTGACTGTCTTGGGGCTGCTTGAAGTAGCACCAAAAATGAGGTCTGGCAATCTGAGCCTGATTGGCCCAATTGCTGACGCGAGTCATCTGAAACGGCGCAACTTTAGGTTCCAGAGTCTTAGCTATCTCGGTAAATTCAGCACGCGCAGCTTGACCTAAAGCTTTCAGCTCCTTCATTTCAGCTGCCAAAGGGCCTGCCTTTTCAGGTTTTATATATTTAAACCCCTGATAGGTTAAATAGTCTTTGATAAATGGCATTTTTTCTCCTTTAGAGAACAGGTATTTTCAGGGTAACCCTCAACGCTACATTCTTTGGGAATAGGTATGATTATACACTAAGCGGTCATACACGCTCCAGACAAGACCAGTCCACTAGTTGACAGATTCGCAATGCTATTGCCACTATAGACCTTCTTTAAGCCGCCTAAACTGTTGCCAGCATCTACTTACGTTTTCGGGCGATCAAACGGATAGGAGTTCCTTCAAAAACAAAGGCCTGACGAATTTGATTTTCTAAGAAACGCAGATAAGAAAAATGCATCAGCTCTTCTTCATTGACAAAAATGATAAACGTTGGCGGCTTAACAGAAACCTGTGTTGCATAGAATATTTTAAGCCGTCTGCCTTTATCGGTTGGGGTTGGATTAACAGCAACAGCATCCATGATGACATCATTGAGAACTGCCGACGGAATTCGCGTATTTTGACTCTGGCTGATCTGCTTAATCATATCCGGCAGCTTATTTAAACGCTGCTTGGTTAAAGCCGAGACAAAAATAATCGGTGCATAAGTGATATATTGGAAATTATCTCTTATATCAGCTTCCCACTGGGCAACTGTACGATTGTCCTTTTTAACCGTATCCCACTTATTGACAACGAGGATGATACCTTTGCCGGCTTCATGAGCAAAACCGGCTATGCGCTTGTCATACTCACGAATTCCCTCTTCCGCATTGATAACCATAAGTACAATATCAGAACGTTCAATAGCGCGCATGGCTCGCATGACAGAATATTTTTCCGCATTTTCGTAAACCTTTCCGGACTTGCGCATACCGGCCGTATCGATCATGATAAATTCCTGACCTTGGCTGTCTGTAAAATGCGTATCAACAGCATCGCGTGTGGTACCGGCAAGGGGGCTCGCAATCACGCGCTCTTCCCCTAAAATAGCATTAATAAGACTGGATTTACCAACATTGGGACGGCCGATCAGACTGAATTTTATCACATCAGGATTGTCTTCTTCGAGTTTCGTCGGAAGGTTTTGCACAATAGCATCCAGCACGTCTCCGGTTCCAAGTCCATGGACAGATGAAACAGGATAAGGGTCTCCCAAACCAAGCGAATAAAAGTCATAAATGTCATTGCGCATCTCAGGATTATCCACCTTATTGACAGCTAGGATAACAGGCTTGTTGGTCCGGTAGAGAATCCTTGCAACATACTCATCAGCATCTGTGATTCCTTCTCTGCCAGATACCACAAAAACAATAACATCAGCCTCTGTCATGGCAATATCAGCCTGATGCTTGATTTGTTCCATAAACGGCGCATCAACATCATCAATACCGCCTGTATCAATCAAAGAAAACTTGCGGTTGAGCCACTCAGCACTTGCATAGATGCGGTCTCTCGTCACTCCTTCAACATCTTCAACGATGGAAATACGTTCACCGGCTATACGGTTAAAAAGCGTCGACTTGCCGACATTGGGACGGCCGACAATCGCTACGGTTGGTAAAGCCATTACTGCTCCTTCTTATCTTCTGTTTTCACCTTCTAGGTGAATTTCTTTAGCCAAATAGCGAATCCGTTCCATGACACGCTTAGCCTGCCAGGTTTCGTCACTTCCGCGGATATTGGCCAATTTAGCTTCTAAATCTTTAAAACTGTAGTTAGAGGTAAAAAAGGTGGGCAATTCCTCTAACATGCGGTACTGTAAAATGACCTGAAAAACTTCGTCCCGAATCCAGGAAGTGCTCTGCTCGGCACCGATATCATCCAAAATCAGAACTTCAGCCTTTTTGACGGCATCGATCTCATCTTTGACAGTTCCGGTATTGATAGCGTTCTTCACATCAATGGTAAAACTTGGAAAATGCAAAAGCGTTGTCGCAGCGCCCTTTTGCTCTGAGAGTTCATGAGCCATGGCTGCCATTAAATAGGACTTGCCGATTCCCATATCGCCGTAGAGATAAAGTCCCTTTTGCTCAGGGCTGGGATAATTTTCGACAAAATCAGCAACCATCTTAAAAACATCCAAACGCTTGACATCATCAAGACTAATATCATCAAAAGAGATATTCTTATAGGATCTGGGCAGGCTGATAACATTGATACGTTCTGAAACAGCCTGCCTCCTTTGAGAGTCTTTAAGCTCCTTGGTTTCTAAATAAGACACGTCCGCATAGCCTTCATTCATAGCCAAAATTGGCTGATAACCCTTAGCCACATAAGCTGCATCGCGATTTTTAAAACGATCGCGCTCTATCAAGTACTGATTAAATTTAGGCAGACTGAGCTTGATCTGCTCCTGAGTCAAATGATGAGCAGTGATAAAATCAGCAATATCTTGATCTGCTAAAATAGTCTGCATCATTTTTTCAGTATCATAGTGCTTTTGATGATTCTTTTTAGCTAGGGTTTTCCCAATCTTTTCCATCTACTCACCATCCTTTCTCAATCTGGCAAGCGTCTGACGTTTAATTTCGTCTAAACGCGCCTGCTCATCTGCTGTTGTCTCATTTTTATAGTCCTGATTGCTCCACTCGGGAACATTGCTCTTTGCCTTCGTTTTTCCTTGATTCTGGCTCGTCTTGCGTTCAGCAAAGGCACGCATTTTTTCAACCGCCTGCTCTGCAGAAACAACCTTTTGATAGGCAAAATCATTGGCAATTTTCATCAAATAGCGCTTATTGAGATTGGCCGAATTGGTTTTGGAGACGGTATATAAAACCATAACATTGATCACTTCGTCCAAAAAGCTCATTTCTGCTAAATCAGCCAGCAATTTTCGTTCATCTGCTGTAATCGCTGCATGCCGCGCCTTCTTTATCTTAGCCAGAAAAACCTCAGGCCTGTCAGACTTGGCTTCATGAATAATAATTTGCTCTTCCTTAGAAAATTGACTGGCCGTATCACCATGCTTGATCTGCTCTTTTTTCAGCTGCATGCGCTTGGTGGAAATCTTATGCTGACTGGCCGTCTCTTTTGCCAAAAGATAGGTTTCATACCAGGTCAGTTTGTACTTTTCAGAAATCACATATAAGGCTACAGCATCTGTCTGTTCATCAGCAAACTGCAGGCCGTCTCTAGCCATCAGATGTTTAAAACTGTCTAAATCAAAATCTGTTTTGCTTTTAACTGTTTCCTGCGGCTGAGGCTGCTCAGTCTGCCCAAAAACGTCAGAAAACTGTTTGGACAGATCCCTAGCGTCCTTGGGAACATCCAGCTCCAGATATTCTAAAGCAACCTGACCGATCTTTTGTTCTAAAAGATTGCGGTAAACAGCATTTTTACAAAAGGCTTCGGCAGTTAAAGGCGCCAGCAATTTGACATAGTAGAGGCCGTCTTTCTCATAAAAAGCCAACAGATCCATAGCTGTCAAAATAGACAGAGACTCTTCAAAACGGGTCATACCAAACTGCGTATGATTAAGAATCTCGCTAAATTTATGCCTTTTTTCACCATTATCAAAAAAGCTGATAAAATACTGATAAAGAGCCGCAGCGTCACTGCCGATAACGGGCAAATAAAAGCGCATCAAGCTGACAGTATCCGGCAGGAGATAGTTCTGCCTGACATAGAGAAATTCATCAATCGGTTTCATCTAAGCTACTCTTTTTCTTACTTCTGACACGGTTGGTAATCTGCTGCAGGAGCGCTTCAATCTCATCAACGTCCTTAAAGCTGCGGTAGACGCTGGCAAAGCGAACGTAAGTAATCTCATCCAATTCTGCCAGCTCATCCATGACTAGATTCCCAATGACAACACTGGAAACTTCACTGTCATAGTCACTGCGGATTTTTTGCTCAATATCATTGACAACTTTTTCAATAGCACTGCTGGATACAGGACGTTTCTGAGCACTGCGGATAATACCATTGAAAATTTTATCACGGGAAAATTGCTCTCTGGTTCCATCTTTTTTAACAACTAAAAGCGGCAGTTCTTCTATTCTTTCAAAGGTTGTAAAACGTGTATGGCAATTTTCACATTCTCGGCGGCGTCTGATTGTGTTGCCTTCCTCAGCCTGACGGCTGTCAACAACACTGGATTTTAAATAATTACACTTAGGACAGCGCATGAAAACACCTCACTTCTTGATTCAAGTTAGTACTTTATTTTACCATATTTTGGTCTGGAACAAAAGTAAGCAGCAGCCCGACAAAACCTATTTCCTAAGTCCGGCAGCTGTCCGCATGCCCACAGATAAAAATCAGGGACAGAAATCTCTTTCTCCCCCTGGTTTTTTTATCTATTTTTCGCGGATGACATAACCCATACCGCGGACAGTCTGAATATAGCTTTCCTTACCGGAAACATCAATTTTTCCGCGCAGATAGCGAATATAAACATCAACAACGTTTGTTTCGGCCTCTTGATCATACTTCCAGACACGATCCAGAAGCTCTTCTCTGGTCATAACCTGATTGATGTTTTCCATGAGAGCGCTGAGCAAATCAAATTCCCGCTTGGTTAAAGGGATAGTTTCACCGTTTCGAATCGCAGCTCGATTGTGCACATCCAGCTGCAAATCACGGTAAGTACTGTCTTTCTTTACAGAATGCTTAGCTCTTTCAATATCCTGACGGCGAAAAATGGCGCGAACCCGAGCCAGTAATTCTTCAATAGCAAAAGGTTTTATAACATAACCGTCTGCACCGCGATCCAATCCCGTGACAATATCCATAGTAGAATCACGGGCAGTAATCATAATGATATAAGTCGTTTTTTCCAGCTGCAGCCGACGCGTTACTTCATAGCCGTCCATTTTCGGCAGCATCAGATCAAGAAGGATTAGATCAAAATCCCTTTCGAGAGCCCTGTCTAAGCCGGAACGTCCATCGTGTTCTACGTCAACTTCATATCCTTCATGCTGCAGTTCCAGAGAAACAAACTTCGCAAGATTTTTTTCATCTTCAATAATTAAAATACTCTTAGCCATATACCCCTCAGCTTATTATTCTAATATAGTTTTCTAATTTTATTTTAATAAAATGAAATTTTTATAACTAAACTATAAAGTCTGGGCAACAAACTTATTACAGTCCTATAAGGTCATTATTTTTTTATTATGATAATGTCTAATCCCTTTAATATCAAGGCAAGTCGAACTTTATCAACCCCTTTTTTCAAAATTTTATTTTTTAAAATAATCCATCAGTTTTTTCATTATACTATTTCTATTTTCTTTTTTCAATGGCTGTTATTAATTTTCCTTGGTCAATTTCTAAGAAAAAAATTTGATTTATTCAACAACTTGAAATCTTAAAGCTGTTTCCTGATATCCGGCAGGAAAAAACATCACTCGTCATCAAATAAGCCATCCAGAGCTGCAAAGGGGCTGTTTTTTTCTTTCTTTTCTTTCTGTAGATTGTGATAGTCTTCCTCACTGAGAAGATTCCAATCCTGTCCTGAAGGCAGCTGTTGGTCTTGTTTTTCTTCTTCAGTAAGAATCTTTAAAGGAATATTGAGCAAAATATTATCAATAACACTTTCTTCTAAATCAATTACCGCATCTTCTAAGATCAAGACGAGATCTTCATCTACCAGTTCCTTCTTATCTTCTAACTGGCTGTTTTCTATAAAGACTTCATTTATCAGTAATGATTTGGTTTGTTTCACAGTTTCTAAAGATCGGCTGGAAGGCAGACTGATGGTATAGCTCAAATCATAGTTTAACAGATACAAACCATCATCATAGCTGACAGTTCCCTTGGCCAAGACATCTTCAAGAGCCAAGACATCAGGATTCCTTTCCTTAACAGCCTCTTCAATAGAGAGCTTTTCTTCAAATGCCATACCTTCCGGCTGCTTTTTTATATCACTAATGGTAAACATTTTTATTTCCTCCGACAATTGTTCTTTAAATCGTTAACATTATATCAATAATCCACTGACTTGTCCGTGAATTTCTGTTTAAGCTCCTGCATCTAAAAAGAGCAGAAGCCAATCGTTTTGGTTACAAACCGATTGTTTTCTGCTCTCTTGTTTTAAAATGGACTGAGCCTTAAAGACTGGCTGAAACTATTCTTCAGCTTAAATAGGCAGTAAGAGATTTTTTAAGTATGTATTTGCAGCTTCTGATTTTACATTTGCTCCAGGCGTTTAATGCGGTCAGCAAGCGGCGGATGAGTGTAAAACAGATGCTGCAGGCTGGATTTCTTCTGCGGATCGTTGATATAGAGCGCAGCACTGGCATCATCAACGGGATGTGCCATGGGCTGTGACTGCTCCAATTTGCGCAGGGCCCTAATCATCCCTTGCGGATTGCGGGTCAATTCAACCGAGCTGGCATCCGCCAAATATTCACGCTGGCGAGAGATAGCCAGCTGAACTAAACTAGCTGCCAAGGGCGCTAAAACAATAGCTAAAATGGAAAAAATCAGCAGGATAATCTGCACATAACCGCCGCCTTCACTGTCATTTGACCGGCGGTTCCTACCACCGCCAAACCACATCATGCGCCCGCCGATACTGGAAATAAGAGTGACAGCACTGGCAAGAGCCACGGCAATTGTCGAAATTCGAATATCGTAATTGCGGATATGGCTGACTTCATGGCCGATAACACCCTCTAACTCTTCACGGTTCATGAGGGTTAAAAGGCCTGTTGTTGCTGCAACCGCAGCATTCTTAGGGCTGGAACCGGTCGCAAAGGCATTGAGCGAAGGATCATCAACCACATAGACACGCGGCATGGGAATCTGCGCTACCATAGCCATATCTTCTACAATATGGTAATAATCAGGCATTTCCTCTGCTGTCACTTCTCTGGCATTATTCATGGCCATTACAACGTTGGTTGATTGAAAAATCATACTGAAGGCATAGATAAAGCCAATGATTAAAGCAATGATAACGCCGCCTGTTAAATTATCCAGCCAAAGATAACCGACCGCCGCACCGATGGCAGCTAAAAGCAGAAAGAAGACAACCAGCAAAATGATTGTCTTTCTTTTATTACTGGCTATTTGATCAAACAGCATAGCAGTCTCCTAGGCCATGTCGCCAAAATCAACTTTTGGCACTGATTTTTCTTCTTCAGGCGTTTCCAAAAATTCACTGGCCTTAAAGTGAAACAGCCCGGCAATGACATTGCTTGGGAAGGTTTCCAGCTTAACATTGTAGTTAGCGGTTGTCGAATTAAAGAGCTGACGTGAATAAGAAATCTTATTTTCTGTATTGGTCAGTTCGTCCTGAAGCTTCATAAAGTTTTGATTAGCCTTGAGATCCGGATAGTTTTCGGCAACGGCTAAAATACTGGCCATTTGCTTTCCAAGTGCATCACTGGCCTGCATAGCTTCATTGGGCGTACTGGCATTAGAAATTTTGCTGCGCAGCTCTGTCACCTTTTCCAGAGTGCTTTGTTCATAATTGGCATAGGCTTTGACCGTTTCCAGCAAGTTAGGAATAAGATCATTTCTGCGTTTTAACTGCACATCAATCTGACTCCAAGCCTCCTGTGTCTGCATACGGCTTTTAATCAAAGCATTATAACTTACAATTACCCAAACAACAAGCAAGGCAATAATAATTAAAACAATCCAAATAAGCATGATAGTTCTCCTTAAAAATTCCTGCTTCCATTATATCAGAAAAAGAAGAATTATGTTAGAATGAATGATGATAAAAGGAGAAAGCATGACCCCTGAAGAATTTTACCAAGCATTGGCCAAGCACCAAATCAATCTGTCTGATCGGCAAAAAAGGCAGTTTGCTTCTTATTTTAAACTTTTGGTCGAATGGAATGAAAAGATTAACCTGACAGCCATTACCGAGGAGAAAGACGTCTATCTTAAGCATTTTTATGACTCGGCAGCTCCTATCTTAGAGGGCTGCATTAAAAATGAACCGCTGAAGCTTTTGGATATAGGAGCTGGAGCTGGCTTTCCAAGTCTGCCCATGAAAATCATCTATCCTCAGCTAGAAGTGACAATCATTGATTCTCTAAATAAACGCATTAAATTTCTGCAGGCGCTGGCTGATGAGCTGGAGCTGACTGATGTTCATTTTTATCATGGCAGAGCGGAAGATTTCGGACAGGACAAAAATTTCCGCGCCCAGTTTGATCTTGTTACTGCCCGTGCTGTTGCTCGCATGCAGATATTAGCCGAGCTGACCATTCCCTTTTTAAAGGTAGGCGGACAGCTTCTGGCGCTGAAAGCCAGTGCTGCTGATGAGGAAATTGCTGCTGCTCAGAATGCGCTGAAAGTGCTGTTCAGTCAGGTTTCGAGAAAGTACCATTACCAGCTTCCTAACGGAGATGAACGTAATCTTACCCTAGTAACCAAGAAAAAGGAAACGCCTAATAAATACCCGCGCAAGGCCGGCATGCCCAATAAAAAACCGCTGTAGAAAATCAAAAAAGCTGTGGTCCGGCTGCTGCACAAGTGCTGCGGAATCGGACGACAGCTTTTTTATCTGTTTTATTAGATTTATTATCTTTATTTCCAAGGATTGTAAAAGCGGCCCTCGTTCAGGCTGAAAAGCCAGAAACTGCCCATTAATATGAGGCAAGCTAAGCCGATTGCTAAGATATCTTTTTTTCTAAAGGGCTGATACATGTACCAGGTCCTTTTTTTATTTTTGCCGAACCGCCGCAGCTCCATGGCCGTTGAAACGGTATCAATACGATCTAAAGAGCTGAAAATCAGAGGGATGATAATTTGCAGATTTCCCTTAATACGGCTAAGCAGGTTGGCCTTTTGGGATAATTCCAGACCGCGAGCTTCCTGCGATGTCCGAATCATGTAAAATTCTTCCTGAACGTCCGGAATATAGCGCAAGGTCAGGCTGACAGCGTAAGCTACCTTATAAGAAATGCCAATCTGGTTAAGACTTGCTGCAAACTGACTGGGATGGGTCGTCATCAAAAAGAGTATGGCTAAAGGAACCGTACAGAAATACTTGAGAACCAGATTTAAAAGGTAAAAGACTTCCTGCCAGCTCAGGTAGAACCGTCCTGCTCCTGCCCATAGCAGGGTTTTGGCACCATAGATTTTTTCACCGTAATCAGGTGCAAAAAGATAAACCATAACTACATTTAAAACAGCAAAAACCGTCACAAACTTCATGACAAAAGAAATATCCCGCCAATGAATATCTGCTGATTTAAACAGTAAAACAGACATCAGGCCTACTGCTAAAATAAGACGGGTATCATAGGTTGTCATACAGGCAATGGAGACAAGCAGAAAAAAGAGGAGCTTGCTGGCGCCTGACAACTCGTAAAGGAGACCTTCGCCATCATGATAGCCGATCAAACGTTTATTCATCCTGCCCTCCTTGATGCTCAATATAATAACGGGTCAATGAAATAGGGTCGCAGCCCAGTTTTTTAGCCAAATCAAAGAGACTGGTCTGTTTCAAATTAGCAGCTGCCAGTAAGTCCGGCTGGCTGAAGAGCTCAACAGGACTTTGATCTGCTAAAATCTGCCCCCGGCTGATGACCAATACCCGGTCTGAGTATTCCAGCACCAGCTGCATATCATGAGTAATCATAATAATGGTATGTCCCAGGGCATTCAGACCATCCAAAAAGTTCATCATTTCTGTATAGTGCCTCTTATCCTGCCCTGCTGTGGGTTCATCCAATAGGATAATTTCCGGATTTAAAACCAAAATTGAAGCAATGGTCACACGTTTTTTCTGTCCAAATGACAGAGCAGAGATGGGCCAATTGCGAAATTCATAGAGACCGCAGGTTTTCAGAACTTCAAAAACCTTTTCTTTGATCTGCTCTTCAGCAAAACCGCGAAGCCGCAGCCCCAGAGCCACCTCATCAAAAATCATAGTTTGACTGATCATCTGATTGGGATTCTGCAGAACATAGCCAATCCGCTCAGACCGCTCCTTGATGGAATCAAGGGAGATGTCTTTTCCCTGATAATAAATGTGGCCGCTGGCCGTTATAAATTGACAAAGGGCCTTGGCTAAGGTAGATTTGCCAGCCCCATTTTTCCCGACAATGGCAATGCGCTCTCCTTTATTGATCTTAACCGATAAATCTTTCAAAATCGGCCTATCCGGAGTGTAGGCAAAATTAAAATGGTCAATAGTGAGCAAAGGCGAGGCAGCTTTAGAGACAGGCAGACTGCCGGTTTCTTCAAAATGAATACCGGAGAGGTCAAGCTGACTGAGTGCCGCTAAGTGGAGTGTTTGGGTCACATCCAAGCCCAAATGGCGCAGAGCCGTCAAATAAAGGGGTTCGCGGATGCCGTTTTCCCGCAGCAGATTGGTCTGCAAAATCTCATCAGGACTGCCATCAAAAAGAATCCGGCCATCATTAATCAGCACAATTTTATCAACAGGGCGGTAGAGAACATCTTCCAGCCGGTGTTCAATAATAATCGTAGTTGTTCCTTCTTCTTGGTGAATCCGATCGATCAAATCAATGGTGTCCTGGCCAGCTTTTGGGTCCAGATTAGCCAGAGGCTCATCAAAGAGCAAAATCGGACTTTCATCAATTAAAACGCCGGCCAGACTGACACGCTGCCTCTGACCGCCTGAGAGGTCCTGAGGGCGATGATCAAGCAAATCCGTCAGTTCTAAGCGCTCAGCCCAGATATTGACCTTTTCAACCATCGTCTGATGGTCTGCGCAGTCATTTTCCAGTGCAAAGGCCAAATCCTCAGCCACTGTCAAGCCGATAAACTGACCGTCCGGATCCTGCAAAACGGTTGAGACAAGATGTGACTTTTCATATACAGACAGATTAAAGGAATCCTTGCCGCCAATAGTCAGGCTGCCGCTCATCTGTCCCTTGTAGATATTAGGAATAATGCCATTCAGGCAATGGCCTAAAGTTGATTTGCCGCAGCCGGAAGGGCCGATAATCAGCACTTTTTCTCCCTTTTTCACTGATAAATTGATATTTTTCAGAGTGGGTTCTGCCTGGGCATCGTACTTGAAGGAAAAATCTTTAAATTCAATAAATGGTTCCATAAGATGTATCCCTGATTTTCAAAAAAGTCAGTCTTTGGATAGGCTTCCTGACTGTGTCCGTGTTTTAGCATAGACAGCCAGCAAAATAGTAGCACCGATACCAATTGTCAAAGCGTTGGCTACACTGGCCAGCAAGCCCTGAACAAATACCTTGCTGGCAGGTTCATTGAAAATGACAATATCTCCCAGAGGCGCCACAATTCCCCAGGCAATAATATTGATAATCACTTGTACAGTGTTAAAAGTCAGCACATCTTTAGCTGTAAAAAGTCCCTGTTCGACCCGAAGACGATTTTTCAAAAAACCGATGCCAAGGCCAACCAGACCGCTTGGGATCACCCATGACCACCAGATTCCGTAACCGGCAAACATATCTTTAACCATGTGTCCGATAAGACCGGTGAAAAAACCGACCGCAGGCCCAAAAAGAACAGCCAAAAAGGCTTGAACCGCATACTGCAGCTGAATGCTGGTATTGGCAAAAAGAGGAATATTGATAAAAATACCGATAATGACAAACAGAGCTGCACCGATACCGGTTGCGACAACCGCTTTAATAGAATTATTTTTCATGTCGTCTCCTTAGTTAATTTTTTTAATTTCAATGCGCCATTGCGGCCCAACCCCGACGTTGTAGGCCTTGGCAAAGGAACCCTGATTGATGGCAACCCCTACACGGTAGAGAGAATTGATATAGATGATGGGCTGGCCGACACGGACAGCAGCAAATGACTTGCCATAGGTAACCTGATTCTGGTAAACCAGCATATCATTATTGTAGATGGTCACTTCAAAGCGATCATTGAACTCAGGCTGAAGCGTGTAAAATTCCTCGCGGGTAATTGAGGTCCATAAAGACCCAAATTGAACATCCAGAATATCAACAGCCCCGCGGACCAGATCATCCTCAATAACCGTCGTCACTGTCGGCAGCTCTACAATAGCCTCAACAGGCAGTTCCGGCCCTACATCTTCAAAAGCAATATGACCGCTGGCTAATTTAGCTCCTGTGAAGGCATAGACATCGCGTCCGTGAAAAGTATAGGAAAGTTCTGTGTTGCGCCGGCGGTTTGCAATTTCAGAAATTTCCCGAACCGCCTTAATACCGATGTGTTTTTTGATATAAGACAGCGTGCCGTTGTCAGGCGTCACAATGTATTGATTTTTCTTCGTCAGCGCCACAACGCTTTTTCGATCCGAACCGACACCCGGATCCACAACCGATACAAAAGTCGTGCCTTCCGGCCAGTATTCCACCGTTTGAAAGAGACGGTAGGAACCTTCAAAAATATTGTAGGGAGTGATTTCATGGGTCAGATTGTGAATGCCAAGCGTCGGGTCCTCCTGCAGTGCCACACCAATCATGGCTGACACCGCACCGTCAACCAGACCAAAGTCTGACTGCAAAACTAATAAATTATTGCTCATTTGAACTGACTCGCCTTCCTTTCACTTCATATTTTATCACAAGACAGCCTTCTGTGACGCACCTATTAAAAAATTAAAAGCAGTAAGGCTAACTTATTTTTAGCGCCGGCAGCTGTTAATAGAGGTCTGGCCGCCGATCGGCAAAAACAGGAATCTGTCCGCGAACCGCTGCAACCTGGTGCACGTCAATTTCAGCGCTGAAAATTCCTTCACTGTCATCGGTTTCTAATAAACGATTTCCCAGAGGGTCAATCACAAGCGAATGACCGTTAAACTGATCCTTCAGCCCCTGCCCCACACGGTTAACAGCAATGACAAAGGCCTGATTTTCGACAGCCCGCGCCTGTAAAAGGATTTTCCATTGCTCAATACGGCTGGCAGGCCACTGGGCTGATACAAAGAGCAGCTCTGCTCCTTGGCTCATCAATTTGCGGGTCCATTCGGGAAAACGAATATCGTAGCAGATGACCTGGCTGGCAGCAACAGTTCCGATGTGGAAATGGCTTTCCTTTTGTCCCGCGGTCAAGAACTCATCTTCACCCATGAGCCCAAACAAGTGCACCTTGTCATAGGCATTAATCAGTTTTCCGTCTGCAGCAAAGGTATAACCAGTGTTATAAAACTTTCCCTGCCGCTTAGTAGCGACAGAACCTGCAACCAGAGCCACCTGATGTTCACGGGCAAACTGACTGAGCCAAGAGACACTGTCCTCTCCGTTTTCGTCAGCAATCTCTTCTAATTGTTCCAAAGCATAGCCTGTATTCCACAATTCCGGCAGGACAATAACATCCGGCTGGTCTGACAGAGCCCGCTGCATGAGCTCTAAAACCCTGTCCTTATTTAACTGAGGCTGCCCGTCTTTGACATCAAACTGTATCAGACTTACCTTCACAAAATCACCTCCAAAACCATCAAAGCGTCCATTAGCTTAAGCAGCTGTCCTATTTGTCAGCGGTGGCTGACCTTTCTGGTCAGGGTATCACCGATAAACTGAATGGTAAAAATAAGCAGGAGAATTATTAAAGTTGCCACCCAGGTTACATCATTGTTAAACCGATTATAACCGTAAGAAATAGCAACATTTCCAAGTCCGCCAGCTCCGATTGCGCCGGCCATGGCCGTTTCGCCGACCAGGGAAATCAGAGTTACTGTCGACACGCGAATCAAATCTGGAAAGCCTTCACTCAAATAAACCTTGACAATATCCCAAAAGGTAGCGCCAGAAGCCTGAGCCGCTTCGATAACACCGCGATCTAACTCAGAAAAGACAACCTGCACCTGGCGGGCAAAGAAGGGGAAGGTCGCAAAGGACAGAGGAACCAAGGCCGCCGTTGCCCCTAAATTGGTCTGCATCAAAAGCATGGTCAAGGGCGCCAGTACCGCAATCAAAATGACAAAAGGAATGGCACGAAAGACAGATGTCACCTTATCAATAATCCAGCAGACAGTCTTGTTTTCAATGACGCCGTCAGGTCCCATCAGCACGAGCAGAAGACCAAAAACCAATCCGACGCCGCCGCCGATAATAAAAGGAACAATGGTCATATACAGCGTATTTAAAAGGGCTGTCAGCCAGCCCGCATCTCCGGTCAGACCAAGCTCATACACATTTGGTAAATAAGTTTGAATTAACTGCATTCCTTAAGCCCCTCTCTTTAGAATAGTCACTGTTAAATCTAAGGATTTTAAATGATCAAGTGCCTGCTGAATATTAGCAGCATCACCTTCTAAAATAACAATCATTTCACCGACAGGCGTTGCTTCCAAAATTTCTATATTGCCGTAAAGAATGTTGGCAGTTACCTGATAGTGCTTGTAAAGATTATTTAAAATCGGTTCATCTGTGGCTGTACCAGCGTATTTCAACTGCAGTAAGACCGCATCAGCCGGCAGGTTTTGAACAATATCCTGCTGCTTGATCTTAATCAGAGCTTCTTCAATACCAGTCGCCGTTTCAATAAAGTCCTTGGTCAGTTCTTCCTTGGGATTGGAAAAAATATCCAAGACCGAACCTTCTTCGATCAAAGAGCCGGCCTGCATAACTGCCACACGGTTGCAGATATCTTTGACAATCTGCATTTCATGGGTAATCATGACGATAGTCAGACCTAATTTTTTGTTCAAATCCTGCAAGAGCGCTAAGATCTGCTTGGTCGTTTTGGGATCCAAGGCAGAGGTCGCTTCATCTGAAATTAAAATTTTAGGATCATTGGCAAGAGCTCGCGCAATAGCCACGCGTTGCTTTTGGCCGCCTGAAAGCTGGGCAGGATAATTATCCGCACGGTCAGATAAGCCGACCAAATCCAGCAGCTCTGTCACCTTCTGCTCTTTTTCTGCAGGGCTTAAATTTGAGTGCCGCAAGGCAAAGGCAACATTTTGCCTAGCAGTCTTTTGAGCCATGAGATTGAAATGCTGAAAAATCATGCCAATTTCATGTCGCTTCTGCCGCAGTTCCTGACTGGACAGCTGAATTTTTCCTTTATCAAAGGTAACATCATCATCAACTGTGACTTTTCCGGCTGTTGGTGTCTGCAACAGATTGATAACACGCACAAGGGTCGACTTACCGGCACCGGAATAGCCGACAATGCCGTAAATATCGCCTTGATTGATGTGAACACTGACATCCTTAACCGCCTCTATCCGGCGTTTCTTTTGATGAAAGGTGATATCAATATGATCGAGTTGTATAATCGCCTTACTCATAACTTCTGATTAACTCCTTTATTAATTCAATATGGGTATAATAGTCGGCCAAGTTCACATTTTCATCGCCGCCGTGATCCCGGCTGTTGGGATTGCCGATGCCAAAAGCCAGCATAGGAACCCCCAAAGCTTCATAGACCGTATGCATAGGACCCGTACCTGCTGCTGTCGGCAAGACCGAAACTCCCGCTTCATAGAACTGCTTGCTCAATTCAACAATATTCAAAATAGCCGGAGCGCTCATATCACTGCGGTAGGACTCTTCTCCCAAGGTATAAGTCACCTTAACATGCTCAAATCCGAGTTTTCGCAAGTGGCTGTTAATCTTTTCAAAAACATATTTGGGACTGAGCCCCGGCACCAGGCGCATTTCCATCTTGGCACTGGCAGAAGCCGGAAGAATGGTCTTGACACCCTGCCCCTGATAACCCGAGGAAAGCCCTTCTATAGACAGAGCCGGCTCAAAAAAGTAGGTTTTAAGAAAATCCTGACGCTCTTTTTTCAAAGCTGGAAGTTTTAAACCGTAAACTCTGCGCAGACCTTCGCTGTTTTCAAGAGCAAAGCGCTCTACTAAATCCAGTTCGCGCTCATTGGGCTCTAAGACCTGATCATAAATACCGTCAATCAAAATCCGGCCATCATCAGCCCGCATACTGGAGATAGCATTCAAAAGATACCAGCTGGCTGATTCAACAACGGCACCGTATTTAGAATGAATATCAACCTCAGCACTGGAAACTGAAAGATTAAAAGTAATAATCCCCTTGTTTCCGCCTGTCAGCTCTAACTGTCCGAGGCTGTTTTTGACCCCCTGCTCCCAGATTAAAACATCTGCCGGCAGCAGACTGTCTGCATACTTGGCCAAATACTTATCAAGGTCAGTCGAAGCCGACTCCTCTGCTCCTTCCATGATAAAGGTAATGTTAACAGGAAGATCGCCAACCTCGCGCATATACTTTCGGACGGCTGTCAGGCGAGCTGTGATGTGTCCCTTATCATCATCGACGCCGCGGCCGTACATATAGCCTTTTCTGACAGTCAGTTTAAAGGGATCATCTGTCCAAATCTGATCGTCATCAGCCGGCACTGTGTCATAATGATTGTAAAAAATAATTGTCTTGGCCTGAGGATTGGAACTCTTAAATTTAGCAATGACAAAAGGAGCCGTATAGGTCTCATCAATAGTCACTTCTGCACCAACATTGGCAAAAATTTCTCCCAGATAGGCAGCAACATCCTGAAGCCCTACCTGCTGAGCAAAAATAGACTTCTTAGAAATCAGGGTTCGCAAAACTTCAAAATAATGCTGAGCCACTTCATCCTGCCAAAACTTAGCAATTTGTTCTTTTTCGCTTGAAACTACCATTATTCTCCTCTTATATGATAAGAGGCTGAAACCCAGTCTCAGCCTCTCATTTTTAGTCATCCTACTATGTGTTAAGCAGCGGCTTCCTGTTACCAAACAGGCTGGTCAACATTTTTGGATGTTTTTTCGATAACTTTCTTAACAGCATCTGTATGATAAACCTTGACTAGTTTCTTAATAGCAGCTGCCTTATCTGATTTTTTCCAGTTCTTTTGCGCTGCAATGATGTTAATCCACTGCTTAGAACCATCATTGACTTTTTCCTTATAAAGAGATGTTTTAAAATCAATTTTAGCCGGAACAGCGTAACTGTTATTGACAACCGCAGCGTCGACAGAAGTCAGATTACGGGCTGTCTGACTGGCGTCTACTTCCTTGATATCAAGATCTTTTGGATTGGACTTGATATTCTTAATAGTAGCCAGCGTGTCGCCTGATACATCTAGCTTAATAAGACCGGCATCCTGAAGAACGTACAGGGCGCGGCTTTCATTGGTAGCATCGTTAGGAACAGCAATCTGAGCCTTGTCCGGCAGCTGTTTGACGCTGGTGTATTTAGCCTTGCCGTTTTCAGTCCCCGAGAAGAGATTGACAGGGCTGATGTAAGTTTCAGCAACAGTCACCAAGTCTCCCTTATTTTCTTTATTCCAGTTGTTGAGGAAATTATAATGCTGGAAGGCGTTGATATCGACTTCTCCGTTTTTCAAAGCCTTATTTGGCTGAGAGTAATCTGTAAACTCCTTAAATTTAAGCTTGATATCATCCTTCTTAAGCAGGTCTTCAATTTTATCCCAGCGAGCCTTATCCGAATCGGTCATAGTCATCACACCGACAGTCAGAGTATTTTTATCGCTTTTTTGACCGCAGGCTGCAAGGAAAACTACCGCTGCTAAGGCCAAACCTAAAACACTTATTATTTTCTTTATTTTCATTAATCATCCACCTTTTCTACTAAAGTAAATTTATTTTCTCATAATTGCTTATAGCTATCAAATTGTTATTTCAATGATTTTCCTATAGTTTTAAACTATAACTCTGTTTTTCATTTCCGTCTGGCTGCTAAAAAAGAGCTGGACTTTTCCAAGTATCCATCTGGTCAGTCCGCTCCTTGTAAGATTATTTAATATCTTTTTTGTCCGGCAGGTAGCTTCCGCCCAGATATTTTTGAGAAATTTTTTCCAGCGTTCCATCATTATACAGCTTTTTGATTCGCTTATTGACAAACTTTTGCAGATCCTCTTGTCCCTGAGCAAAAATGAAGTAAACATACGGTTTTTGCTCTGACGGAAGTTCAATGACTTTCAGGTTATTGAGCCCTTGATCTTTGATGATTGTTTCAGCGGAAATTTTTTCAAAGATCTTAAAGTCATATTTGCCATCGCTGACATTGCGGATTTGATGGGCAATGTCTTCGCTGGTGAAATTCAGCTCTACTTGATTGGCCTTGCTTTGTTTTTTGTTAAAGTCTTGCAGCATGGACACTGTTGTATTCCCTTGAACCACTTGGGTGCTGTGTCCGGCAATATCATCATAAGACTTAATGTCACTGTCCTTAGGCACAACGAGCACTAAAGGATTGGACGCTGTCGGATTGGAATACAAATATTTGTTAGCCCGTTCTTTGGTGTAGCTGATGTTGTTCGCTCCGATTTGGTATTTGTCACTGTCAAGGCCTGAGAAAATACTGGTCCATTCGGTCTTTTGATATTTGACCTTGTATTTGTCTGTTCCCTTAAAGACAGCCTTTGCAACTTCAATATCGTAACCCGTCAATTTACCGTCTTTCTCATAAGAAAAAGGGTTAGTGGTCCCAACAGTTGCAAGCGTTACGCTTTCTTTTGATGATTTAGAGCCAGAGCTGCAGGCCGCCAGCAAAAGAACCGAGGCAGCGGCAAGAGCGCCTGTCTTAAAAATCGTTTTCAATTTCATAAGTTTCCTCCCAAAATAATGATTATATCTATCTTATCACTAATTGAGAACCTTGCCTATTATATAATTTCTATCACGGTGATAAGATATTTCTATCACAGCTTTTTGGCTTTTTTAACATTAAAAAACAGATCAGTTTTTATCTGATCTGCCCAGATTGTAGACAAACTCTCAAAACTAAATTCTCTCTAAAATTTCATCATAGAATAGTATCACTTTTCATTTTTATAAGATGATACAAAAATGATCGAAGCCTCACCCGATACTTTCCGATGTAGCAAAAGAGACAGAAACATCGAGTTTCTGCCTCTCGGAGATTTTGAGACCTAGGCTCAAAATCTAGGTATGGAATTCCGAAGGAAGTCGCTACCGTCCGTGCTACTTAAGGAAAGTATCATAACAAAATATTACTTTTTGAGAAAATAGACTTTTTTCTTCAGTCTGAGCAGATTAGCATTTATTTGATCTGCCTTGAACTATCTTTTATTTCACAACAATATTAACCAGCTTATTAGGAACTGCAATGATCTTGATGATGTCTTTTCCTGCAATTTCAGCCTGAATTTTATCGTTGGCAAGAGCAATCTTTTCGAGTTCTTCACGGCTGGAATCTTTAGGAACAACAGCTTTGGCACGGACCTTTCCTTTGATTTGAAGGACAATTTCAACGTCATCTTCAACCAATTTGCTGGCGTCGTAAGTCGGCCAAGCCACATAGGAAATGGATTCTCCGCTTTGTGTCAGCCTTTGCCAGAGCTCCTCAGCCAAATGTGGCGCAAACGGCGCTAACAACTGAACAAAACCTTTGGCATAGTCAAGGAAGAGTTCGTTTTCCTTATTGGCAGCATTGACAAAGATCATCAGCTGAGAGATGGCCGTATTAAAGCGCATGGCTTCGATGTGCTCTGTCACCGTTTTAACCGCTTCGTTATACACCTTGTCTAAGCTGCCATTATTTTTAGTGACAATTTCCTTCGAGGTCAAAAGGCGGTACACGCGGTCAAGGAACTTACGTGACCCTTCAAGTCCTTCTTCGCTCCAAGCAATAGATGCGTCAAGCGGGCCCATAAACATCTCATAAACACGCAGAGTATCGGCACCGTACTGCTCAACTACATCATCCGGATTGACAACATTTTTGAGCGATTTAGACATCTTGGCCGGTGCTTGTTCCAGCTCTTCTCCTGTTTCAATATTGAAGAAAGAACCATCACGTTTTTCAACCTTATCTGTTGCGACAAGGGCACCGCGGTGGTCACGATAGCTAGTTCCCAAAATCATGCCTTGGTTAAAGAGCTTTTGGAAGGGTTCCTTGGTCGGTACAACACCAATATCATAAAGGAATTTATGCCAGAAACGAGCATAGAGCAAGTGAAGTACGGCATGTTCGGCACCGCCGACATAAATATCAACCGGCAGCCACTGTTTGAGCAAGTCTTCATCAGCCAGTTTTTGGTCATTGTGCGGATCAACATAGCGCAGGAAGTACCAGCTTGAACCTGCCCACTGCGGCATGGTATTGGTTTCACGGCGGCCTTTGACACCGTCTTCGCGAGTCACTTCCAGCCAGTCTGTCAAGTTAGCCAGCGGCGACTCACCTGTACCTGACGGACGAATGTCTTTCGTCACCGGCAAAACAAGGGGCAGTCCGTTTTCTGGAACAGCTGTTGAAGTCCCGTCTTCCCAATGAATAATCGGAATCGGTTCACCCCAGTAGCGCTGGCGGCTGAAGAGCCAGTCACGCAGGCGGTAGGTCACTTTTTTATTGCCGACACCCTTGTCTTCCAGCCAAGACACTATTTTATCAATAGCGGCAGCCTTGTCAAGACCGTCTAAAAATTCGGAATTAATGTGAGGACCGTCTTCCGTATAAGCAGCTTCTGCTACATTGCCCCCTTCGAGAACCGGAATAATATCAAGGCCAAACTGTTTGGCAAATTCCCAGTCGCGGTCATCGTGAGCCGGAACAGCCATGATGGCACCGGTTCCGTAACTGGCAAGTACATAGTCAGCAATCCAGATAGGAATTTCTTTGCCATTGACAGGATTGATAGCATAGGCACCGGTCCAAACACCGGTCTTTTCCTTGGCAAGGTCGGTTCTGGCAAGATCCGATTTAAGGCTTGCTTGGTGCTTGTAATCAGCGACCGCCTGTGCTTGATCAGCAGTTGTAATAACATCCACCAAGTCATGTTCAGGAGCCAAAACAGCATAGGTTGCCCCAAACAGCGTGTCAGGGCGCGTTGTAAAGACTGTAAAGTCTTTGTCTGTATCCTTAATCTTAAAGGTCACATTGGCACCGGTTGACTTGCCAATCCAGTTGCGCTGCATATCCTTGATAGATTCAGGCCAGTCAAGGTCTTCCAAGTCTTCTAATAGGCGCTCTGCATAGGCTGTGATTTTGAGCATCCATTGGCGCATGGGTTTGCGGACAACAGGATAACCGCCGCGCTCTGATGTCCCGTCAGGCAGGACTTCTTCGTTGGCAATGGCTGTGCCCAGCTCTTCTACCCAGTTGACAGGGACTTCGGCTTCATAAGCCAAACCTTTTTCATAAAGTTTGGTGAAAATCCACTGCGTCCATTTGTAGTAATTAGGATCTGTCGTATTGATTTCGCGGTCCCAGTCATAAGAAAAACCGAGCGAATTGATTTGCCGCTTAAAGGTTTCAATATTTTTAGCCGTAAATTCAGCAGGGTCATGACCCGTATCCATAGCATACTGTTCAGCAGGCAGGCCAAAAGCATCCCAGCCCATTGGGTGAAGAACATTATAGCCTTGGGCACGCTTGAAGCGGCTGAGAATGTCGGTCGCCGTATAACCTTCCGGGTGACCTACATGGAGCCCTGCTCCTGATGGATAAGGAAACATGTCCAGTGCATAAAAATTAGGCTTTGAGGCATCCGTTCCAGTCTTAAATGTATGATTTTCAGCCCAAAAGGTCTGCCATTTTTTTTCAATTGCTTTGTGATTATAGTAAACCATAGTATTCTCCAAAAAATAATATCGGTATTATTATAGCACGAAATAGATAAAGAAAAAAGGCGGAAAAAGTCCCTTCTCCGCCTTTTCGGTTGATAGTACTAGGTAAGGCAGCTCTGCCTCAGCAAACAGCTGCAGTCGTTCTCTAATAGCTGCAATGGGTACATTCACTTTGGATATTAGAGCCGATTCTTCACTATTGTGCTTTTTATAGCTGCTGTGTCAGCCAGTTTTGTGCCCCAATCAGCTCAATCAAATCAAGCTGAGCCTCTGTCCAAAGCATATCTTCCTCTTCATCTTTGTAGTAAGCTTTCAAAAGATCATAGGTGGCATAGTCTGTTTTAAAATCTTCAAAAAGACCGTTTGCTTTTAAGGAAGCAAGCCCCTCTCGTGAAACGTCAAGATCGTGCTTCAAATAATCAATTGGGTTTTGAAAAAGCGGTTCTGCTTCCCCTGCTTCCATCTTCAGCTCTCCGCCCAAGTCCAAAATACGATTAATGAATTGATTCATAAAGTCACGCTCTTCTTCTGCGTGACCGTCATATTTTGTTTCTAACTTACTAAAGCCGAGTGCCCCAAAAATTCTAGCTTGCATCTGATGATGGGTTGCCTGCGTATTCATTGCTGTTACAAGATTTTGCAAATATGCAGCTGCTTCTTTTGTCATAAGGAACTCCTTTCAAATTAACTATATGCACCTTACTTTTTAAATTTTATCACTTTAATTTTTTAAATCAATTTTTTAGTTGTTTTCTGCTTCATTTAATCTGCTAAGTAGGTCTTCAGAGCAGGCATGCGTTTTTCAGCGTCAGCCAGGCCTAGCTGGTATATCTCATCAAATTTTTCAGGATTCTTCTCCAGACGGCCAATCTCAACCGCACGGCTGGGACGAAGAGCAAAGAGTTCCCTGTCTTTTTCCAGGTTAATGATATGCTCAACTGTCGCATTGTAGTGCTCAGGACGCTTCGAAGCTACCCTAATAAAGTTTGGGTATTTGCGATAGAGCAGCTTATATATTCGGCCGCCGGACGGTTTTTTGCGATAGTCAATAGGCCGTGTTAGGACCACGAGCAGCTTATCAAATCCCAAACTTCTGGCAAAATCAACCGGAATAGAGTCAGAAAGACCGCCGTCCAGATACTTTTTGCCCTCCCATTCGACAATTTTAGAAACTGCGGGAAGAGCCGAGCTGGCCCGAAGAGCTTCCATTTGCTTAAAAACATTTGTAATTTGGATATAGTCGGGCTTGCCGGTTTCTATATTTGTCGCTGCTGCATAAAAAGGAATATTCGCTTTCTCAAAAGCCTCTTCATCAAAAACATCTAATTCCATAGGAATCTTATAATAGGTGAAGTCCTTATTAACCACATTGCCGGTTGTCAGCCAGCTGCGCAGTCCCATATAATTAGGGTAGGAGATATATTTTTTGTTGTAACGCAGGGCACGGCCGCGCTGTCCTGATACATAATTCACCCCAAAAAGAGCACCCGCAGATACTGCAACAATGCCATCAACCTTAATCTTTGCATCTAAAAAGGCATCCAGCACACCAGCCGTGTACAGACCGCGCATGCCGCCGCCTTCCAAAACCAAACCAACAGACATCTTATCCTTCCTTTCACCAATTAATTGTCCTTATTATAGCAAAAGCCCGCCGAAAATGCGGGAAACCAGAACCGGTTTTTGCACGCAAGAACTCCCATAGCTAAGGAAAAACACCCCAGCCGTTAGATTTTATCTAACTCCCGGAGTGCTAGTCACAAGCGTTTCAGCCTCATTGTGCTTACAGTTCTGCAATTTGATACAATTCTAGCTCTGCCTGTGTTTCAGCGCCAAACATGTTAATCATGATTTTGACCTTATTGTTTTCAATTTCGACAACACGGCCTTCCTGTCCCATAAAGGCACCGTCAATGATTTGAACCACATCGCCTTCTTTGATGTTGGTATCAATAACATCAACCGTTTGTCCCATTGACAGGAGAATCGAACGAATTTCCTCTTCAAGCAGCGGTGTCGGTTTAGAACGGTTCCCGTGTGAACCGACAAAACCGGTGACATTTGGTGTGTTACGCACGACAAACCAAGCTTCGTCTGTCATAACCATCTCAACCAAAACATAGCCTGGAAAACGATTTTCTTCAATTTCTTTGGTTTTCCCATTTTTTTCAACATTGACAGTCTGTGTGGGAATTTCCACGCGCAGGATATTATCCAGCATGTTGTAAGTCTGTGCCCGCTGCAGAAGATTTTCCTTAACCTTATTTTCATAACCTGAATAGGTCTGCAAAACGAACCAGCCCTTATCAAATGAATCTAACATAGTAATTTCCTCCATTATAAAAAAGCCTGTGCGGCTTTTGGAACTTTTGTTCTATTATACCATAAAAGTGTCAAAAACGATAGGCTTTTTTGCATTCCAGACAGCAAAAGCGGGACCGCTTAGCTGTGTCCCGCTTTTTACCAATTGAACAGTTGAACCTTCCAATAATCGGAAGAATTCACTGCATCTTCTGCTCACAAGATTTCATTTCCTCTGATTAAAAACGATTCAATAAATCTGTTAAACCAAGGTTCAGCAACTTATCAAATAAAAAGATGATCAGAGCAAAAAATGCTGAGTATTCAAGAATCGAAATAAAATCATGCCAAGACTGCTTGCGCGTCGGCCAAGTGGTATTTTTTAGAAGGGAAAATACGCCTCCGATAAATTTCATCGCTCTTTCTCCTAACGTGTTTCTTTGTGCAGTGTGTATTTCTTACAATGTTTACAAAACTTATTAACTTCCAGCCGATTAGGTTTGGGATTGCTGCTCACTCCAATAGAATAGTTGCGCGAGCCGCATTCCACACAGGCTAGACTTGCTTTTTTCTGTGCCATAATGCCTCCATAGCTTTTCTATTTTAACACGGTTCAATTATTCTTGCAAGTTACTCAAAATAATTGACGACCTTGTCCCAAAGGTTTTTCGCCTTGTCTGCCAGATTGGCATCATCCACTTGCTTCTTAATCGAATCTGTAGCATTTTTAGCCTTTTCCCGGATACTGTCAATGATGTCCTGAGAATCTGTATTAGTTGCATTTGAAGTATCATCCGGGTCATAGGTTGATTCAATGCCGTCTTGGAAGTAGGCATTCTTAACCTTAAATTCCGTACCTTTCGTATAAGGGAGAATGTAGCTGGCCTGGGTACTGAAAATATTTGAAGCCGTTCCTGAACTGGAATCACTCAGATAGTGATTTTCATCCGTCTTATTAAAGCCCAGCCACTGGCTGATAACAACATCCGGCGTATAGCCGATAACCCACTGGTCGCTGGCAAGATTAGCATCAAAATTAGTTTCCGTTGTTCCCGTTTTCCCTGCTAAGGTGTAACCGTAAACATTGGCATTAACTCCTGTACCGTTAGAAAAGGTACCAAGCATCATGCTGGTCATTTTATCCGCCACAGACTTACTGATGACGCGTTTATCATTCGGTGTAAATTTCTTCAAAATTTCACCGCTGGCAGTCTCAATCCGGGTAATAAGATGGCCTGTCGGCATAACGCCGCCATTGGCAAAGGCCGCATAGGCCTGAGCCATCTCCAGCGGATTGGTCGTAACGCTGCCTCCTAAGGCGACGCCCAGTTCTCTTTTAGCGTCGTCCATATTTAAACCAAACTTCTTGCCATAAGAGAAAGCTTTGTTAATGCCTAATTTATCAAGAGTATATACGGCAGGGATATTATAAGAATTAGCCAGAGCCTGATACATGGGTACATCTTCTGTTTCAATATTGCCGTAGTTATTTGGCTTATAGCCGTCAAAATCTCTGGCTTTATTTGGAAGAAGCTTATCCATAGACCAGCCCGAAGCAATGGCCGGAGCATAGACAGTCAGAGGTTTAATGGTTGATCCTGGACTTCTGCTGGATTGTGTTGCATAGTTATAGCTTCTAAAGGTGACATCTTTGGTACTATTCACCCGACCGACCAAGCCTCTGACACCGCCGGTTTTGGGATCGAGAGCCACACTGGCAGCCTGCGCACTGCTGTTATCATAGGGCGAAACAGGGAAGAGACTGTCTTCATCAAAGGTCTGCTGCATACCAGTCTGGTAGTTCTGATCCAGTTCCGTATAAATTTTGTAGCCATTATTGACAATATCTTTTTCACTGATGCCATAAACAGAGCTGGCTTCACTGATGACAGCATCAAAGTAAGACGGGTATTGATAGTCATCTGTTTTAGCCACATAGGTATCATTCAAGCGGTTGCCCATACCGACACTTTGCGCTTCGCTAGCCTGATTTTGCGAAATCTTGCCGGCAGCCACCATATTTTGCAGGACGGTATCGCGCCGGTTGGTTGCATTTTCAATCGAATAGAGGGGATTATAAATGCCAGGTCCCTTAAGCATGCCCGCCAGAGTCGCTGCTTCATCAAGGGTCAGCTGAGCAGCCGTCGTTCCAAAATACTTTTGGCTGGCATCTTCAACACCCCAGACACCGTTGCCAAAATAGGCATTGTTCAGATACATGGTCAGGATTTCTTTTTTACTGTACTTTTTCGTCAGTTCCAGAGCCAGGAAAAACTCCCGCGCCTTTCTTTTAACGGTCTGTTCCTGAGTCAAAAAGGCATTCTTGGCTAACTGCTGGGTAATGGTTGAGCCGCCGCCGGAATAGCCTAAAGTAACGACAGCTAGCAGCATCCGCTTGTAATTAATACCGCTGTTTTCATAGAAACTTCTATCTTCTGTTGCAATAACTGCATTTTCCAAATCATCCGAAATTGCATCCAGCTCAACATAGGTCCCCTTTTGCCCATAAAGAGAGCCGGCCTGCTTTTCATTCTTGTCATAAATAACTGTTGTTGCTTTCAGAGCCTGCTGCAAATTGGAAACATTGGTCGTTTTGGCAAGATAAAAAAGATAAGAACCCGTCAAAAGAACAAAGGTTCCAAAGGCAATCAGCAAAATTTTTCCGACATGATAACGGCGCCAGTACCTGCGCACCAGCCCATTTTTAGCCAGACCAATCTTGCTTAAGAAGACATTGAATTTACCAGTGTCTGCCTTTTGGCCGTAGCTGCGATGGTAGCCGCTGTCATCTGCTTCATCTTCCTTGCTTTGGGCAGCAGCTGTCTCTTTCTTGCGGCGCTCCTGTTCAGCCTGATATTGTTTGGGAAAAAATTTCTTTTTTAACAAATCTAATATATTCATGTCCCTATTATATCAATTTTGGCGAAAATGATATAATAAAATCATGACTTTTACCGTAAAAATTACCAATCCCTATCCTAAAGGGACTGTTAAGGAGCTTTTAGAAGAGCATTTGCTGATTCCAAGGAAAATCAGACATTTTCTAAGAACTAAGAAACATGTTTTTATTAATGGCCAACATATCAATTGGCAAAGCCCTGTTAACAAGGGAGACCTGATTGAGTTAATCTTTGATGGTGATGATTATCCCGTCAAGACTATTCCCATGGGAAACAAGGACTTGGCAGATTGCCTTTATGAAGACGAGCACCTGATTATCGTCAATAAACCCGAAGGGATGAAAGTACACGGTAATGAACCTAAGGAAATCGCCCTCTTAAACCATGTCTCCAGCTATGCGGGACAGACCTGCTATGTTGTACACCGGCTTGATAAGGAGACCAGCGGGGCTGTCCTGTTTGCTAAGAATCCCTTTATCCTGCCTATCGTCAACCGGCTGCTGGAAAACAAGCACATTCAGCGTGAGTACTGGGCCTTGTCAGCAGGTCACTTTCCTAAAAAAACAGCTGTTTTTAAGGAAAAAATCGGACGCGACCGCCATGACCGCCGTAAACGGTTGGTGGACCAAAAGCACGGTCAAACAGCCATCACCCACGTTTCACTCTTAAAGCATTTTCCCAATAATACCAGCCTGATCAAATGCCGGCTTCAGACCGGCCGCACCCATCAAATCCGTGTTCACCTGGCTTACCACGGCTATCCTCTGATAGGAGATCCTCTTTACAGCAGGCAAACTGCCGGCAGGCTCATGCTGCATGCCCATCAATTAAGCTTCATACATCCTTTGACCTTACAGAAAATAACCGTGCAAACACAATCAGACAGTTTTGAAAAAGAGATCCAAAAATTATCATTTTAGGATCTCTTTTCTTATCTCTAATAAATTACTTTCCTTGTGCACAAGGAAAACCGGCTCATTGGCCTGCAGACTTTATGCAGACAAGGGAAATAGGAATTTCCACTATTTACTTTTTATTCAAACTGATACCTGTCTTAGGAGCACCGCTGGTATCATCGGTTTCCCAGTAAACAGTTGTAATGCTGCTGCCATTGATTTTCACACCGTAGGTGTACTGATCATTAGCACCGATATCATCCAAAACGGTAAAGGCTGCTTTATCGCCGGATTGATAGTAATAGCGATAGGTGCCGTCCGATGTTTCCTCAGTTTTTTCGACCTTAGCCGTTTTTGTCGTGTCTTCTTTCTTATCATCCTTATAATCAGTCTTTTTCGTCACAGTTCCGTCTTCTGAGAAAGTCATAGTTACTGTCTTATCATCTTCCTTGGTCTCCCAAGTTCCTATCAGCTCCTCAGGCAGCGGTGTAGGACTTTTCACCTGATTGTCCTCGCCGACCATATTTGGGCCGCTGATTGATTTAACAATAGTGTAACCTTTTGCTGTTCTTTTCACCCTGATTTGACCTGTAAAGCTTTGCAGCAGATGACCCGAGGTCTTCTTTTCCGGATCTGTTGCTTCATCATAGTAATAATCATAGGTGGCCGCATAAGACAGACTGTAAGTTTTTACACCTGTTTGGTGCAAATCGCTGAGCGCCACAGAAGTAATGGCAAAGCTGGATGGTTTTCGGCTGTCCGTTACCATCTTTTGCTTGATACTGCCTTTTAAAGCACTGTAAAAATTATTGGCTGTGCCGTTTTCAAAAAGAGCAGCTAAATCTGCAGGATCCTGCCCGCTGGTAGCATAGGCAGAAAATTTCTCAAAAGCAGACTTCAGCAAATTCTGGGCAGCTGCATCGTCCAGCTGATTGGCAACATCCAGCTGAACCGTGCTGCCGTCTGCAATATCAAGGAGCGACTGTTCTTTAGATTTTATTTCGCCGTCTGAAAAAGTCTTTTTGACATAGACAGGTCTGCTTCCCATGACAGGGTAATCACTGACCGCATACTCGCCGTTAGAAAGAGAAGAAACCTTCTTTTTGCCGAAATAAAGATCGCCATTTGCAAGATTGCTTTTGACCGTAAAGTTCTTAAAGGCCAAAGTCATATCGACTGTCCTGTGCTTGCCATCATAATCTTTGCTGAATTCAACTTCTTTTCCATTGTGCAAACCATTCAAAGTAAAGCGATAATCCCCCACCGGTAAATGGTCAAGAGTCAGCTGATACTGATCAGAATCGCTGGTAGCAACCTTCTTATCATTCAAAAGAACATCCAAATTTGCAACATTTGTTTTTAACTTTAATTTGAGCGGCTTCATTGCTAGGCGATAGTCTGAAAAAAAGAAGAACCGGCGCCCAACACGTTTGAGGTAAACAGTGTCAGAAGTATCAGCCGCCAACAGTTTTTGGCGCAGACTGCGCTGGGCGGCTTTTGTTTTCAGGCGCGAAAACTTGGTATATTGAGCTTCATCATTAGTGATTAACTCGTTGGTATCATCCCAGACCATGTATTCCTTGATGTTTTCAAAAGTCTTTCCTGAAGCACTCCGATCCTTGATATAGCGGTCCAGCGTAGCTGTTTTGGAATAATGAAGACTTCCCCACAAACCAAAGATGACCAAAAGAACCCCAATAATCACGAGAGCTGTACGTATGGGCTTTCTTTGGAGCAGTTTTTTGCCTTCCTTCTTCATTCTTTCAAAAAGCGGTCCCAGCAGCTCTTTTATCTTTTGAATGACCGGCTGCCACTTTTTCTTTAAATTCTCCATTTTTACTCCTCACCACTAAAAGCGCTGACGGCGCTTCGATTGACTGTTATCTGCTCTTAATGTTTACTGTCCTTCTATGACAAAAAGAACGGCAGGCAGATCAGCAGCAGTCTCTAAGCGGATACCGTTCAGAAATCAAACTTTTAGGCTGTTATCGCATTATACTTTTTTTCTTTTTTTAAATTATAACAAAATGATAACAAAACTATCAAAATCAACTGTTTTTTTGAGTAAATATAATAAGTTCCCTTCTTTTAATGACTGTCAAATTTTGCAGATAGTATTATTTTGCTTATCGGCGGCCTCCTTTTATTACAAAAAATATCAAGTCTGTACGTCAAAAGAGAGCGGGACAAATTGGTTTCTACCATTTGCCCCACTCTCTTGTTTGCTTATTTTATGACAATACCCGTCATAATTCAATAAATATTTGACTATAAACCTTACAGAGAATATTTCACTAACAAAGCTTAAACCCAGCAATTATATTTGATAACAAATAGCAACCATATAATCTTTATTTATTAAGAAAGATTCAAAATGATACCCTAACTTATCTACGATGATTTGGTCATCTTTTATTATGATTTCAATTGCCTGTAAATCGGTGATTCCTGTTCCAAGACACTTAAAATAGGCTTCTTTCAAGGTCCAAATTTTATAAAAATACTCTTTTTGATAAACACTTTTTTTGAAATTAGCATATTCCAAATCTGTGCCAAACTGTTTAAAGATAGCATCAAACTCTATCTCTTCCATCTTTTCTATATCTACCCCAATCGGATGGAACCCAAAGCCAAGAATAGATAATTGATGAGAGTGACTGACACTGTATTCTAAACGACAATTTGGTGTATACGGTTTTCCAAATGGATTGGTCAAAATTTCAACGTTCTCAATTGGAATGTTTTTATAAGTTGAAACTGTTTGTCTTATCAAGATATCACTAGCAATGCTTCTTAATTTATCATCCTTATTTTTAAATTTGTCTATCCTTTCCCTTTTGTAAGAAGAAGCCAGACTTAAGTGTAACTGATATACTTCTACTGAAATATCATTAATAGAGAGAATTTTAATATTATTCATAATTAATGTCACTCACTTTAATATTATCAAAGATTTTATAAGTTGATACAATCGATAACTTATAAATCATATATATCAAAACAAAAGAAGCAACAACATTGAGAAAAGAACTATTGAATTCAATGTAGATATCAACAGCTGAATTGATGTAAGTCTCAAAATAATGAAAAATCTTTCCTAAAAAACAACTTGCAACAAGGCAGCCCGCTAGCATTATCCAAGTATAAATATTAATCAGCATATTCATGATTAATTTTTTCGAATAACCCATCAGAATCAAAATAGAGATATTTTTCTTATTATCATTTATATTGAGATAGGCCAGCAGTATTGATATACTGAACACAATGACTAACGTTATCGTCACAATGGTAGGAATTAACATTAAACTGCTGCTTACTAAATCTTTAATCTGATGTACTTTTTCCTTTTTTGATTGAGATTTAACAGTCTGATTTTCTTTTACAGCAGTATCAGTATAGGTTATATTATATCTTGATTGACTAACACCGTCTGCCATACCTTCAATTGATTCAATATTAACATATAAGGTATTGTCATAAGCAACAGGATTTATAGACACTACCGTATAAGCGTGAGTTTTTCCTGTATATGTTTTAACCTTAACAATGTCCCCTTTACGCAACTGATATTTCGCAGCCATTTTTTTTGAAATGATAATATTATTTTTATTAGAAAGTTCTCTAAAGATACTGGTGTTCTTTGATGTACGGATATTTAAAGCAGTAAATTCAGGACTTACATAAGATATATTATAATATTGATAGTCAGCCTTTGATGTTCCTGCAAGAAAAGATGCAGAGTAGCTCTGATTTTCTGACAGTCTATCCAAATGACTATTTTGTACTGTGTTAAAAGTATTTTCAAATTTATAATTTAAAGAATTGCTGTAATCATTCAAGGGTTTCGATGAAAGGCTAAATAAGGAAAAAGCAAAATTTAATAAAATAAAGGATATAAACGACATAAAGAATACAATAAGACTTCTGATAATATTCTTTAATAAAAAACTGACTCTCATTCTGCTAACCATAGGTAATTTACCAATTTCACCATTAAAAAACTGCAGAGAATAACGCTTTTGTTTTTCTGACTTGCGAGAATAAATGCTGTCTAAAATTGGTTTTGAAAGTATACGGTTAGTATAAAAAATGCATATCACATTTAAAATGAAAAACACTAGCAGACAAATAACTAACAGCTTAGCAATATTTATAGGTACTTTAGGCGCAATAAAGTTAAAGGTTTTCAGATAAGAATTACTAAACTCTTTAGATTTAATATAGCCAACTATAAAACCAATCATTAAACTAAGCATGATGGGAATTGAGAAAATTAAAAATGTCAACGACAGCTTCAAGGCACTATATCCTGTCGCTCTTAAAATCCCCAGACTTTTAGAATACTGCTGTAACTGGTTTCCCAATATTTGAAATAGTAAAACAATGATAACAAAAGTAAATAAACTAAGACAAATGACCATAATTGATATGCTTGTATTAAAATTCGATAAAAAAGAATTATAGAGGGGCAAATCTTTGCTACTGGATAATTTTTTAACGCTATTGTCTTCCATAATCTTTTGCAATTTATCAGTTAAGACTGAGTCTGAGACTTTATCATTAAATCGACAAACATATATTGACTCTGCAGGACCGTTCATCCGTTTTAAATCGTTATTAGTGAGTAAAACTCCTGCATTTTTCTTTGTGCTTAAATTTGCTGAATAAGCTGAGTTGTAGATCAAACTCTCAGAAGGCTGATAATATAAACCAGATACTTTGTACTTTTTATTTTGCAAGGTTAAAGTATCACCAACAGAAACTTTGTTTTGTCTGGCAAATTGAACTGACAATAAGACATTTCCGTCTTTTAATTTATTGTCTCCTTCAACCATTGTTATCTTATTGAGTTTTGTTCCTTGGAAAAAGGTTAGATAGTAGGTAATTCCATTTGTTTTAACATACTTTCTTTTTAGAATTTCTGATGTAAATCCGTACTTCTTTTCTAAGGTTGATATTCGATTCTGATAATAGTCGGTTAAGTCAATAACATCTTTTTTAACCAGTCCATCTATTTTTTGAGGAGAGGCATTTTTAATTTCATAATCTTTTATTATTTTTTTGTATTCCCGACTACTTAACTTTAACTCCGGAATAATTCTGAATTGCTCGCCGTTGCTGTCTTTAAGTTGCTTTTCATATAACTCTTTCATGGGAACATTCCCAAAATATAAATAAGAGATAATAAAGCCGAGTATGCTGGATAATAAAACCAACAAAACAATAAAAATTTTATTTTTTAATAATCCAAATACATTATTTTTTATTAACTGATACATTATAACCAATCAACCTCCTCTACTTTAAGAGGTGCAGAATGATTATCTACTTTAGTAATTGCACCATCCCTCATATGAAGAACCCGATCTGCAATTGAAGCAATCTGATTGTTATGAGTTACTAAAATAATAGTTATACCATACAATTTCTGCAATTCCTTTAGTATTTTTAAAACAGCAATACCTGTTTTGGTGTCCAAAGCCCCAGTAGGCTCATCACAAAAAATAATTCTTGAATTCTTGGCAAGAGCCCTGGCAATCGAAACACGCTGCTGCTCACCGCCCGATAGCTGGTTAGGATATTTATCCAGTTTATCATCTAAAGATAATTCCTTAAGTATTTTCCACATATCTAATGAATCTTTAGCTAAATAACTTCCTGTTGCAATGTTGTCTGTTACATTGAGGTTAGGAATTAAGTGATACTGCTGGAAAACAAATCCTATATAATCTTTTCGGATCTTCAAAATTTGTTTCTTATCAGAATGATTGACAGATTCACCATAATACCATAATTTACCCGCATCAAATTCTTCTAGAGTACTCAGTGAATTGAGGAGAGTTGATTTTCCTGAACCAGAAGTTCCTAGAACCACCAAAAACTCACCTGCGTATATATCAAGACTGACATTATTTAGTGCTCTAAACTTAGTACTGCTATTCCCATATTCTTTAATAAGATTCTCTGCTTTTATGATAAGATCTTTTTTATTAGAATAGCATTCTTTTAAAATATCAAGAAGATGATTTCTGTTTATAGTAAGCATCTCTTCATCATTTAACATACTTAAATGACTGCCTACACCTTTAATATAGGTAACCTCAGAAGCAGATACATCATCCCAACGGTGACGTGTATCTTTTGATGGATCCACATAGTGATCTTCTGATTCAATATTATATATCTTAGTCTCCGATAAAACTGCTGTCTTATTTTTGTTGTTTTGACAATATTGTTGATAAACTTGAGCTTCATTTAGAAAATTGCTTCGCTCTCTTAAAAGCATTTTCTCAAGTTTCTCTCCCAAATCATATCTGGTCAAATGATTTTGTTTTAGAAATTCTTCCAGCATTTCATCAATATTTTTTTCATTGACAACGACAAAATCCAAACCATCTTCCCATTTGAAACCATCAATCATAATGATTATTTTGACCTTGATATTGAAATTCTTTTCCAAAAACAAAGCAGTATCATAGGCTATATTAGCTCCTCCTGAATAACCTATAAAAACCAGCTCCTCGCAATTTTGCGACATAATATATTCAGCATATCTTTCTACTATATCCTTATCGTTCAGTAGATGCAAAACATGACATTTATAATCCAAATCAGAAAAAAGCTTTTTATACAGTGGTAGATAAGCCACCTTTAACATAGCAGGTGGAAAAATAAAAATATTTTTCGAACTTCCTGAATTCATAACATCTGCTAAATCATTATTAGGATTATAATCTTTTAGCTGGTTAAGAATAGATGAATTGCTTTTAGAAACTGATTTTAAGTACCATTTTAAATTATTTTTAAAATAAGAGATTAGTTTTTGTACCCTGTAATAATTATATATAGATTTATCATACCTGAAATCCGCTATTAATTGACCATCTTGTATTGCTATATTAATAATCATTGGATTTTGCATCTCTATATTACCAGAAACTTCCTGACCTATTGTTGTTGGTAACAAAGTCAAATCTGCATCTGTCTCTTCTTTTGAATCAAACTCACCTAGGTAATTAAATAGGACAGGAGCATAATTTTGGACTTCTTCCTTTCTTGTTAAATAGTAAGACACTCCTCCATTTGGTATTCCTTCAAGATGTTCATGAATATTGTGTAATTTACTTTCTAATGGCATATCCTTGCTAAATTTTTTAAATGTAATTGGGTATATAGAAGTGAACCATCCAATTGTTCTAGAGACATTTGAACTCATCTTCTTTATATTTCGTCCATAACCTTCAAAATCAATCGTAAAATGTTCGAGACTTCTATATACTTTAAATATAGCCATTAAGAAGCTATAAACCAGTAAATCCTGTATATTAATGTTAATATCCTGATTAATGTGTTGACGGATTTGAGCGGATAAGTCTTTCCCAAAATCAATTTTCAAATGACGTGACTTGCTAACCTTGCACAGCTCTTTTTTGTTTAAAAAACTTGAAATTTCATTTTTCTTCCAAAACTCTTCATCCTCTTTAAAGATTCCCTCATCGACTTTATCAAATAATTCCTTGCTATAATCAATCAAAGAATTTGTTTTCAATGGCAATACATTTTCATCATTTTGATTTCTATATAGCGTACAAAAATCATCAAAAATAATCCTCATTGATACTGCATCAGAAATAAAATGATGTAATATAAATAAAAGATATTGTCCTTTTTCTGTCCGAATAGAGACTAATCTAAATACGTCTCCTTCTTTAAGGCTAAGACTTTGCTGCTGCTCTGTTGCAATTGCCTCTAGTTCTGATTCAAAACACTCTACACTTACAACATTCATTTTAATCTTCAACGATTTATAATTTAAAATTGTTGCGAAATTAACTCCATAAGAATAACAGACTCTTAAAGAATCATGATGTTTCAGCAATTTATGATAAATAGTATTTAAAGTATCATAATCAATCATTTCTCTTGACTTAACTAAGAATGATTGATTAAAATAATCTGCTTCAACCTCTTTTACCCAACTAACAAATTTATTTTGGCTTGGTAAAAGTTTAAATTGTCCGCTTATCTCTTCTTGAGATATTGCATTTTTATTTCTCTTCAAATGTCCTGCTAATTGTGAAATTGTAGGATACTTCAAAATATCATCAACTGAAACTTCAAAATCACTTAATAAGGAAACAATTCTAATAGCCTGAATAGAATCTCCACCTAACTCAAAGAAATTGTCCGTTATTGTTAAATGATTATTCTTAAAAATTTTTTTATAAACATTTAATATCTTTTTTTCATCATTTGTTAGTTCTTTTGAATTTTTTAATTCCTTAGCCTCACAAGTGACATCCCCAAGAAGCATTTTCAATTTCTGTATATCAAGCTTTCCATTTATAGTCATCGGAAAAGCATCCAGTTGTTTTATACCCCTAGGAACCATGTAGTAAGGTAGCTTTTCCTCCAATTGAGATAAACAATTATCTAAATCAATAGCTTCATTTGACATAATAAATGCAAAAATATTGTTTTTTTCTACTAATGCTACTGCTTTCTTTATTGCATGCATATGAATCAACAATGTCTCAATTTCACTTAACTCAATCCGATGACCATTTAATTTAATCTGTGAATCCCTTCTGCCTACGATCTCTAATTGTCCATTTTGATTCCAATATCCAATATCTCCTGTTAAATAGCCACTTTCTTTGTCACTTCCCCAATTAGTAAAACCAGTATCAGTATAGTTCTTTTTGTTAAAAGATACATAGCCATCAGCAACACATTCACCAGAGATAAATATTTCTCCAAGCATCCCAATTCCACAAATTGATTGATTATTTACAACTTGAATCTTTGTATTGTATATTGGTCTCCCTACTGGAATTTTATTTAAAGTATCATCTATAGAATTACATAAATAATATGTTGCATCTACTGTTGTCTCAGTAGGGCCATAAACATTATAAATATCCGACTGCCGTGACACAATATGTATCTGCTTTACCAACTGAGGCGATAATACTTCTCCACCAATTAAGTAATTCTCGACACCCAACTGTCCTTGATTTTCAGATATTAAAAGTTCTATATAAGAGGGAGTTCCATCTAAAATTTTTATTTCATTCGTATTGAGATAATTCCAGAGAGTTTTAGGAGCAAATTTTAAATCTTCATTAATTAAATGTAAAGTATGCCCAAATAATAAGGATGTGAAAATTTGTTGAACTGAAGCATCAAAAATTTGATTAGCTAGCATTCCAACATTTGTTCTAGAATATTTTGAATATATTTCATCATTCAAAAAATGAACTAAATTAATAACTGAGCTTTCTTTTACCAAAACTCCCTTTGGAGTCCCTGTAGTTCCTGAAGTATAGAGTATATAAAGATGAGGATTATCCGATGTAGTACTTTGTTCATATTCTACATATTCTTCAATTTTTTTAACATTTATACATTTTACACCTTCTAAAACGTTATCAGAATCAGATAATACAAGTTTGGCTCCACTATCTTTTAGAATAAATAATAATCTATCATTATTAAATTTCTTATCTACAGGAACATACGTACACCCACATTTTATTGATGCAAAAAGACTTGCAATAAAGTCTATAGTTTTATTACATAAGATAAGAAGTCTATCTCCGCTTTTAACACCACTTTTAATTAATTTAGTTTCAATCTTTAAAATGTACCTATATAATTCATAATATGTGATAGAACCATTTGCATCCCTAACTGCAACAGTGTTTGGATTCAATAAAACTTGATGCTCAAACTGTTTAATGATTGAAGTAAAGCCGCTTTCTTTATTTCTCCCCAACGAAAAATCTTTTAATTTTTTCTTTTCTTCAACAGAAGTCAGAGTTACATTTGCAATTTTTTTATCAGGATTATCAATGATATCATTGATAATTGAAACAAAATGTGACATAAATAACTCAATTTCTTCTTTAGAAAAGATTTCTGAATGATAATTTATATCAATTTCATAGTCTGCTTGCTTAATGATTGATAATGATAAAGGGTACTCTGTAAACTCTTGCTTATTCTCTATTTCAACTTCAAGATCAGCTGGCGTATGCAGTGCATTTTCATCAATAAAATAATTTTCAAATATGAATAAGCTGTTAATAAGATTAGTACCTAAATCATTGAGCTTCATAATATCAAATAGAGGATAAAAATCATGCTCATCACTCTCTAAATTTTGACTATACAACAATTTTAAATGTGATTGATAGGATAACTCCTCATTTAATTTTAATCGTGTTGGAATAGTATTTATGAAAAGTCCCAACCCCTCTTCAATTCCTTGAAGAGAAGCTCGTCTACCTGAAACAACTTTACCAAAAATGATATCTTCTACAAAATTTTGTTTAGCTAAAAACAATCCCCAAGAAAATTCAAAAAATGTACTAATTGTAATATTATTAGCGAGGCAAAGCTTTGATATTCGATCAATTAAAGTTTTGCTTGGAAAGTAAGATATAATTCCAGTATTATTATCTGTTTCTTTATATTGAAGTCTTGATTCAATATTTCCATTTTCTTGATAATCTTTTACTAAATTTGACCAATAGTTTTTTGCAGAATCATAATCCTGAATTCTTAACCAGTTCAGATATTCTTTATAATCAAATACACTTTCTAAATGATCAACTATAGATTCAAAAGAATTGCCCTTCTGAAACGACTCATAGTACTTGAAAAATTCACGTAAAAGAATTGACATACACCAACCATCCAAAATAATATGGTTAAAATTCCAAATTATGGTACAGTGATTATCATCATGGGTCACAAAAACCACCCTTAAAAGAGGGTCTTTCGATAAATCAAACCCTCGAGACTTTTCGCCTTCTTCAATTTTTTTGAGAGAACTTGCATCAGCCTTTATAACAGTATATTCAATTTCTCTGTTTTTTAAGATTACTTGCTTAGGATCTGCACCCGTTTTATAAAAAAATGAGGTCCTTAAAATTTCGTATTTACGACTTAATACTTTCAAACTCAAAATTGCATTCTGAATGGAAAAATTCCCTGTCAATTTCACTGACTTCTGAACAAAATAAGTCCTCACTCCGCTTTTTACATAGTTAAAAAGCATTCCCTTTTGCATAGGAGTTAAATCTAACACCTTTTCAATGTTACTTTTAGTCAAAGAATCTCCTCCCTTCTATTGGTAAAAATCAACCAATTCTTCCCAAAGCTCATCTTCTAAAACCGTATCGGATACATCTGATTGAGTAATAATTTTCTCATCTGAACCACTTAGAATTTGACTCATTTTAGCAAAGAACATTGTAATTCTGTTTTTAAATTTTTGGATATCTATTTCAAATTTTTCATTATAGCTTAATTCAAATTTGAAATCTTCACTATTGTATATATTTATTATTATAGCTTCCTGATTCAAATTTTTTACATTAATACTTCTACCAACTGGTAGATTAACCAAACTAAATAATTTATTTTCCTTAGCTTCAGCTTCGAAATTACCTAGATAGTTGAAAATAATATCTGGGGAATATTCAGTGTACAATTGGTCTTCTTGTTCTATCAAACCAAAACTAACTTGATGCTGTGCTGATCTTCTCAATTTATCCTTAATTGACAAAGTCAAATCTAATGGATTATCTTTATATTTTAAAATCAAGGGATAAATAGCAGTAAACCAGCCCACCGTCCGTTCATTCGGAACTGTCTCAAAAGGGATTTCTCTTCCATGTCCCTCTACATTAACAATAAATTCTTCATCTAGAATATTAGATAAGGCATAAACTACTGCAGCTAATAATAGTTCTGAAAATTCTAACTCTAAAATTGTAAGAGATTTTTTGTAGACTTGATTGATTTGTTCTTTTTCTAACAAAACTAGGTTAGTCAACATTTGAGAATCTGCATTAGTTGATTTTTTATGCAAGAAATTTGTTAGTTTATTGATGATATCATTCCAATAATCTTTTTCAAGTTTAAAACTAGGTGAATTTTGATAATTTTTTAATATCTGAGACCAGTTTTTAAAAGGAACAGTTTTTAACGGTAGTTCAGTGTTTAAGCCACGGGAAAATTGAGAATACAGACTATTTAAATCATCTACTAAAATCCTCCATGAGACTGCATCAACAATAAGATGATGGGCAATTAGAAATACATATTCTGTTTCTGTCTGTAACATCTTAAATACCCTTACCTTAAATAAATTGCTACCATTGAAGTCAAAAGACTCTTGTAAATTATTACACACTTTTTCTAACTCAGTTAAATCGGAAACAGTAATAAAGTCAATATCAAGTAAATAGTCTTTAATATGCGAGATATTTAAAGAATTATTTAATACATGTGCCCTCAGCATATCGTGATGGGCTGTTAACTTTTTAAGTGTTTGAATTATATATGTTTCATTGATATGTCCTTGAAACTGCAGTAGCACTGACTGATTATAATGTTCAGGTTTGAAATACTGTTTTTCAAAAAAACTTGATAAAATAGGAGTATTTTCAACAATTCCATCAACGGGTGATTGATCAACACTCATAAAGTCTACTGTTCTGCATATACTAGCAATATTTGCAACAGTGGAATTATGAACAACTTCTTTTGAAGTTACTTCATATCCTATATGTCTTAATTTAGCTACTAGCATCATATTTTTTATTGAGTCACCACCAAATTCAAAAAAGTCATCATAAATTCCTAAATTTTCATATCCCAGAACATCTTTAAAAACATCAAGAATTTCAGCCTCTTTTTTATTCCTTGGGGAGATAATTTTATCTGTATTTTCAATATTAATATCTGGAAGCTTATTTTTATCAAGTTTTCCATTATTAGTCAGAGGGAAACTTTCTACAGCTTTCCAATATTTAGGAATCATATAAGTTGGCAAGAATTCTCGAAGCTTGTTACAAATATCTCGAAAATCAAGATTTTTATTTTGGTGACTGATAACATAGCTATACAGAGCTTTCTCTCCTGCATTATCAAATCTGTCAATTACAACACAATCTTTTATCTCTTTTTTTAATTTTTCTAGTATTGTATTTTCAATTTCTTTTAACTCTATTCTAAATCCGTGAATCTTAACTTGCTTGTCAATTCTACCTAAATATTCAATGCTCCCATCACTTAAAAGCCTTGCTAAATCTCCAGAACGATATAATTTTTTATTAAATTTTGGGTGATATATAAACTTTTCCTGAGTTAATCTTGAATTTCCAATATATCCCGAAGATAATCCAGCTCCAAATACACAAATTTCTCCCGGAACCCCTATGCCACTTAGTTCATTATTATTTAACAGGTAGATTCCTAAAGTGGATAACGGATAGCCAATATTACTAATTCCAAGTTTGATATCAGTTTCATTAATTTTTTTATATGTAACGTGAACAGTTGTTTCGGTTATACCATACATATTTATGATTGATACTTGAGGATTACTCAAAAAGAAATCTTTTATTCTTCTGGTTTCTAATGCTTCCCCACCAAAAATTAAATATCTCAGTTTATTTAATTTTTTATCACCTAATGATAAGAGCAGTGCATAAAAAGAGGAGGGAACTTGGTTAAAAACTGTTACTTCATATTTTTCTAGAAGACTAATAAGTGCAAAATTGTCTTGTGTTTCTTCTAAAGTAGGTATGATTAAAGTACCTCCAAAAAGCATCGCCCCAAAAATCTCCCACACTGAAAAGTCAAAACCATAGTAGTGAAATAGTAACCAATTATCTTGAGAAGTAAAATCAAATTGTGTTTTTTCATTATAGAATAATCTAACCACATTTTTATGAGAAATCTGAACTCCTTTTGGTTTTCCTGTTGTTCCTGATGTATAAATAACATATAAGTAATCATCACTGCTGATATCTATTTTCAGATCATCTTCTAATTCCTTTTTAAAATTTGAAATCTTAGTTGTTTCAATTACAGAAATATCAAAATAATGCTTTATTTCAGAGGAGTAAAGAATGAGTTTAACATCACTATCTTCTAACATATAGTTAATTCTATCTTTTGGATATTTAGGATCAATTGGTATATATCTAGCTCCAGCTTTTATAACAGCTAGTATATTAATAATTATATTTTCATTTTTATCTGAAATAACAGCAACAGAGTCTCCACAACGAATCCCTTGATTTAATAGCACTCTAGCAATTTGATTTGCTTTTTTATTTATTTCAGAGTATGAATATTCTTTCTTATTATGAATAACTGCTGTCTTATTGCCAAATTGGCGAACAATTTTTTCGAAGATATCTTTAATATTAACTTTTGGATACTTGACATTTGAAAATTGATTGAGTGTTTTATAAAGATTTCTTTCAATTTCATCAGCCATTGTCAATTCCGAAATAGTCTTTTTATCATTTTGAACTCCATCAAACAAAAGATTTTTAACATGTCTGTGAAGTCCTTTGATTTCTTCAATAGAGAATATATCTTCCAAAAAATCAAAGTCAATATCAAAACAACCATTTTCCCATGTATTTAAGCTTATCGTCAAATTATTTGATTGGTACTGACAATTTTGCCAATTAATTTTTATTTCATCTTGGAATTCTTTCTTAGCAGACTGATAATTGATAATAACATCAAATAAATCACCTTTAAAACCAATATTTTTAGCTAATTCATTTTTCAGGCTAGTATAATTATATTTGCTATGCTTGAAAATTTTCATCTTTTTTTTATCAACCAGAGAAACAAAATCTTTAAAACTTTGGGCTTCATTTAATTCAATATGAACTGGGACAGTGTTTACAAACATTCCCATTGTATGTTTTTGATTTTTGCCAAATCTACTATGAAGTGTTGTACCGATATTTATCCGATTAGTTCTAGTGAGCCTTGACATGTAAACTGAAAAAGCGGACATATACAAAAATAATTCTGAAATACCTCTATTTTTAGCATACTGTTTTATACTCTCACTTTCCTCATGATTTAAATGAAAAGATAAACGTCTGACTTTATAATTTGTAGATGTTTTATTTGAAATATAACTATTGCTTATATCTGTTGAAAATTCATTTAACCAAAATTCTTTATCTTTATTAAACTTATTCCCGTCTTTGTAGTTTTGCTCCTCTTCAAGTATAGTTTCATATGACCCTCTTTCAATTCTAGGAGCTTCTCCCTTTTCAAGCCCTCTATAGGTAAAAATAAATTCATTAACTAATAGTCCAACTGAAAAAGCATCTGAAATTATATGATGAATTTTAAAATATAATCCAAATCCATAATCTTTTATTATTACACCATATAGCTCCATTAAATGATTAAGGCTTATTTTTTTAAAATCATAGCTACTCTTCCACTGTTTAAAATCTTCAAGATTTTGAAAATCTATTATTTTATAAGTATATTTGGAGTTGGTTAAGAGTTCTTGATAAATTTGCAGTTCTTCTTGCTGTAATTGTATTCTAAAAATATCGTTATTTTTAATAATCATTTTTAGACTGTTTTCAAATATATCTCGTTTTACTTTTCCTTTAAAAACAACATCAATTCCAACTGAGTAATCCCCTTCAACCATTTGAGAAAATGTGCTAATCTGATTTTGAGACAGTGTCAGTAAATGCTTCATATTTATATTTTCTCCTTAATTACTTAATTTATACAACGCCCAAAAATCGCTTTGATTTTTCATCAATTCATCAAATGTTCCACTTTCAACAAGTCGACCATTTTTTAAAACTAATATCTGATCGAATTTAGATAAAATATTCTTGTGTAACTTATGTGAAACAACTAAACAAGTAACTTCATCCATATTTAATATTAATTCTTCAATATTAGCAGTAGTCTCATTATCAAGCGAGGACGTCGCTTCGTCAAATAGCAAGATAGGAGCTTTTTGCAACAAGCTTCTAGCAATAGCTATTCTCTGTCGCTCTCCTCCTGATAAATTATAACCATTCTCTCCACATAAATAATCTATTCCTTTATTGACTATTACCTCATCTAAATTTGAATTTTTTATGACAGATTTTACATCCTCATCTTTAAAATCTGAAAACAAAGTTATATTATTTATAATAGTGTCATCAAATATAAAGACCTCCTGTTGCATAACTGATAGGTTTCTGTATAGAAGATTACTACTAATCACTCTAAGATCTATTCCACCTATATAAATATTTCCCCAATAAGTTTCCCAGTGTTTTTGAAGAATATTTAACAAAGTACTTTTACCGCTTCCACTATGTCCAACAATTGCATACTTCTTCCCTTTTTTAAAAGTAAAGTTTATATTATCTAAAGCTGGCAAACTAGAATCTTTATAAAAAAATGAAACATTATTCAAAACTATATCTTGTGAAAAAGATATAGAAGCTTCCCCTATCTCTCTTCGTGGTTTTTCATTTATCAAATGAAGAATAAAATCCACAATATTCTTAGAAGAACTAAATTTCATAATTGAACTAGGGATTTTTTGAATTGGAACAACGACAAAATTTAAAAGTTGAATATATGCTACAACAGTACCCATACTTGTATTACCTGATATTACTTGATTAGCTCCAATATAAAATAATACAAAAGCCATAATATTTGTACTAGCCTCAGAGAAAACGCTTACAATATTGTATATATTATTCTTCCTTAACAATAGTTTTTCTTCTGTATCTAATTTTCGTAAGAAGATTTTATTTGTTCTTTTCTCAATTTGGAAAATTTTAACTATCTGAAAGCCTTTTAATAAATCAGAAATAAATACATTCAGTGAATTACTGCTTTTAATTGTGTGCTTTTCAATATTTGGAAGAATTTTATTAAACAGTGCACCGATTAAAACAGATACAATTGTAGTAGCAAGAATTCCTAAAAATAAATAGATATTTAAAAATATCATAGACAAGAGGCCTAATATTAAAGTAATAATATTTTTAAAAAAATCAACTTTATTTTCAATAATATTGACTTTTACTGTTTCTAAATCTACGGAAAATAATTTGATATAACGATTTGTGTTTTCACTATTAAAAAAATTAATAGTTTTATAAAGAATTGTATTTAATAATTTAGATTTTAAATTATAATTTCCTTTAGAAATATATAAATTTTTAAAAAAAGTTGCCGCATAGGAAATCAAAAGAAATAATATGATATAGATTATTGCCAAAAGCAATAAATTATTTAATCTCTTGATATTTCCAGACAAAGCTATATCTATAAAATCTTTTAAAATAAAAGCTGATGCTATATTAAATATAGCTGTAATTGAACAAAATAAAATTGATAAGATAAAATTAACTTTATTTTTTTGCAACACAATTTTAAAAATTTCACTCATTCCTATGCTCCTTACTTTGATAATCAAAGTATATCATTTTTTTAACGTTTTCTCAATAATGTATCAAATTTTAGTGTCGTCTCTATAATCTTTGTAATAGGCTCTGTCACAAAGATTATAAAATACTTCTAAGTAAAAAAGTCCCATATGACTTATAATGAAAATGATTAAGCTTACATTATAAGTCATATGGAACACCCTAAGAATACTACTGATTTGATTGAAAAAGAATAAGCATCAATATTTATTTGTTCTATAACATCAAACTTATATTGAATTGCGAGTTAAATTTTTGACCTCTTTGAAGACCGGCTTAAGACTAATTCCAACTGCCTTCAAAATTTCTCTCAAGTATCAAAAATATATTACCAATAATTTAAAACGAAAACTCTCATCGCTTTTATCGCTTATTGTAGTTGATAAAGAATCAATTAACTTTATAAACAAATAAGACTGCAAAATCTCCTTGATTCTGCAGTCTTATTTTCTTGTTTTAAATTACATCATGCCGCCCATCATGCTTGGATCCATGGCTGGAGCTGCAGGTGCTTCTGGTGCTGGATGATCAGCTACAACTGCTTCTGTTGTCAGAATAAGACTTGCTACAGAAGCCGCATTTTGCAGAGCTGAACGTGTCACCTTCACAGGGTCAATGATTCCTTCTTTAATCATATCAACCCACTCACCATTGGCAGCATTGAAGCCTGTACCTACAGGGCTGTTCTTCAATTTGTCAATAACAACTGAACCTTCATAGCCGGCATTTTTAGCAATTTGGCGAACAGGTTCTTCCAAGGCACGCAGAACAATATTGCGGCCTGTTGCAGCATCATCTTCCAAGTCAAGGGCAGCAACTTTTTCAATCACATTGATAAGGGCTGTACCGCCTCCTGAAACAATGCCTTCTTCAACAGCAGCGCGTGTCGCATTAAGCGCATCTTCAATACGAAGTTTCATTTCTTTTAATTCTGTTTCAGTAGCTGCTCCGACTTTAATGACAGCAACACCGCCAGATAATTTGGCTAAACGTTCTTGCAGTTTTTCACGATCAAAGTCTGACGTTGTTGTTTCAATTTGTGATTTGATAAGTGCAACACGGTTTTCAATAGCTTCCTTGCTGCCTGAACCTTCAACAATGACCGTTGTGTCCTTATCAATTGTGACGCGGGCTGCTTGACCAAGAGCATCCATTGTCGCATTTTTAAGTTCAAGACCGAGGTCCTCTGTAATGACAGTTCCGCCAGTTAAGATGGCAATATCTTCTAACATGGCCTTACGGCGGTCACCAAAGCCGGGAGCCTTAACAGCCACAACATTGAAGGTACCGCGAATCTTATTCAAAACGAGGGTTGGAAGAGCTTCACCATCCACGTCGTCAGCAATAATCAAAAGCGGACGGTTCGTTTTAAGAACTTCTTCCAGCAAAGGAAGAATATCTTGAATGTTTGAAATCTTCTTATCGGTAATTAAAATATAAGGATTTTCCAGATCGGCAACCATTTTTTCATTGTCAGTTACCATGTATTGAGACAGGTAGCCGCGGTCAAACTGCATTCCTTCAACCACTTCAAGCTCAGTTTCCATACCGCGTGATTCTTCAATCGTGATAACACCGTCATTGCCAACTTTTTCCATGGCTTCAGAAATGTATTCTCCGACTTTTTCAGAACGTGACGACACAGCTGCAACCTGAGCGATAGCTTCCTTGCCGGAAACAGGCTGAGCAATAGCCTTCAGACCGTCAACAGCTGTTGCAACAGCTGTTTCAATTCCGCGGCGGATGCCGATTGGATTGGCACCGGCCGTTACATTTTTAAGACCTTCGCGAACAATGGCCTGTGTCAAAACAGTCGCTGTTGTCGTACCGTCACCTGCAATATCATTGGTTTTTGAAGCAACTTCTGAAACCAGCTTAGCTCCCATATTTTCAAAATGGTCTTCCAATTCGATTTCCTTAGCAATGGTTACCCCATCGTTGGTAATCAAAGGAGAACCAAATGACTTTTCAAGAACCACATTGCGTCCTTTAGGGCCTAAGGTCACCTTAACGGTATCTGCCAAAGTATCTACGCCGCGTACCATTGCGGAACGGGCATCTGCTGAAAATTTAATATCTTTTGCCATAATCTAATCCTCTTTATCTAAATAATATATAATCTAATAATCTGTCAGTCTCATCAGGCGCTTTTTAGCGCCAAAACCTTAAAACTGCAGCCTCACATTTTCAGATATATGTTACAGACTTTCTCATTAGTCCTGAACGACCGCTAAAATGTCTGCCTCACGAACAATGAGATAGTCCTCGTCACCATCTTTAACAGGTGTTCCCACATGACTTTCAAGCAGGACGGTATCTCCCTCAGCTATGCTTGGAGCAACTAAGTCACCGCTCAATGTACGAATACCTTCACCGACAGCTGCTACCGTCGCCTTTTGCGTCTTATCTTGACTGGCACCGGCAAGAACAAAACCGCCGACTGTCTTCTCTTCTTCTTTGATTACTTGTACGACCACTCGGTCTCCTAAGGGTTTTAACATAACATACCTCCATAGAAATTTTTAGCACTCTTATCCATCGAGTGCTAATTACAATTATTATTGTATCACTTGGTCAGAAATAGTCAAGAAAAAACTCTACCTTTCGGTAAAGTTTTTTGAACTTATTTGGACTCAGAAAGTTTCAGCTTTTCTTCAAAATCATTAACAACCTTCTGAACATTGATCCGACCTTTGTAAATACCATAGCCAAAAATCAACATGGCTAAGATACCCAGAACGGTTAAAACAATGCCAATAATAAGTCCGATCAGATTAGCTGAGAAGGAATAAATCAAGACAACTCCGATACTGGCAATGATAAACATCAGGGTAAACCAGCGTCCCAGATTTTCAATCATGTGCTTTTGATAAGCTATTTCTTCTTCATAGCCTTTGATAAATTCTTCTTTTGTCAGCATAATCTCTCCTTTTTAGCTTAGTATTTCAATCCTGGATCGAAGAATCCTGTCAAGACACCAACAAGAGCAATGACTACCAGTAAAAGCATAACTTTGATTGGTGACATATTCTTCTTAGCCATCAGCCACCAGCAAAATACAGTGAACACGGCTGTCAGCAATCCCGGATAAACGCCGTCCAATTGATCTTGGAGCACCAAGAAAGCCTTGCCGGAAGAATTTTTCAGTTCAAAGGCCGTCTTAATAGGTACCCAAGTTGCCGCTACCGCACCGACGACCATACCGCCGACAATGGCTACGGCTTTACGAATAGCTTGTCCTTGAGGGCCAACCAGCACTTCAACCGCCTTATCTCCCAGTTCATAACCTTTGAAGTAGGCAAAACGCATACCAAAGTAAGCCAGAAGGTTCCAGACAATGATATAAAAGATGGCGCCGACTGGTGAACCGCCCGTTGACAAACCAAGAGCAATCCCTAGGATAATTGGAATCAAAGTACCGACAACCAGAGAGTCTCCGATACCGGCAACCGGTCCCATCAGACCGGCACGCAGACCATTGATGGTTTCATCATCAACACCGTCAGCACCGTTGGCACGCGCTTCTTCAAGACCCGCTGTAACACCGACAATAAGGGAACCTAATTGCGGTTCAGTGTTAAAGAAGGCTGTATAAGTTTGCATTGAACGAGCTTTGTCGTCTTCATTGTCATAAAGTTCTTCAACGATTGGCAGCATAGAAGTCAGGTAACCAAAAGTTTGCATATGCTCTTGTGAGAAGCAGGTCAGGTTACCATAGTACCAATGATGGAAGGACTTGCTTAGGGTTTTCTTTGAAATTTTCTTTTGAGCCATCTTAGATATCCTCCTCATCGTCATCAAAATCTACGCCGTCTGCACCGGCTACTGCCGTAGCTTTAGCATTTTTGGCCATTTCCAATTCATAGAACAATACAGCAAAGATCAGGGAAATTACGGCACATGATACCAGATTCAATCCCAGTGAAGCTGCTAAGGTAAATCCAACAAAGAATGGAACAAAGTCAACAGCTTTTTCAACAATTTGTTTCAAGAGGATGGCAATCCCCACACATGGCAGAAGAGAACCAACGGTAAAGAGGGTTTTCATTGGGATACCGTCCATTGGCAGAGCTTCCTTCAGAGCTGTAACAGCATCTGCTCCCAGCTTACACATAATCAAAGTTGGGATAAATGAGAAGACGATATGAGAAATCCAAGGGAAGCCCCAGTCTACTGCGTACAGTTTTTTATAATCTCTCTTTTCAACTGCTCTCCAGCCGATATGCTGCCAAACCAGGTTCATAGTAGCTGTTCCGTAGAAAAGTACAGTACCAATGGTTCCTACCAGAGTACCCATTGATTTTGCAAGGTTGGCTGCATCAGCTGAATTAGCAGACAGTCCTTGTGAATGAATGGCAACCATTGCCAAAGGAATACCGATATAAGACACTGCACGGACATCGGCCGATACCGTACCGCCAGGTGTTACCAAGGCAATGTAAACCAGCTGCATAGCAACCCCACAAACGATACCTGTCTTAACATCTCCAAGAACCAAGCCGCAGACCAAACCACCGACTAAGGGGCGGCCTAGAGTATAGTTACCAATGGTAGTACCACCCAAACCGGGCATTGAAGACAAACAGGCAAACAAGCCAAGAATGGCTGCTTGTAACCAAGAAATTGTCATAATATTTCTCCTTTTATTAAGATACAAAGGGCGTTAAGAAAGCGAGAAGAAAATAGGAGCCTAACGCCATGCGCTTTAGCGCATAAGGCAGGCTATCTTTTTCTCGACGCTTTTAGCCCGTGTTCAATTAGTAAGATACAAAGGCGTAAGCGACACACAGCAAAATAGGAAAGCTGACGAAGATGCTTGGCATCTAGGAAGTCTTTATCTTTTTGCACAGTGTCGTAGCCGTGTTCAATTATTTAAGATACGGCAGAGGATTGTTATCTAAGTGCTTCGCACTTGACAACAAACGCCAGTTACCATAGTGAATTGGCTACCTCAATAACCAAATTTAGATTTGAAATCTGACCAGTAACCGATTGAAACATCCGGCAAAAGTTGGAATTTTACTTTATAGCCGGCTTTTTCAATAGCTTCAATAGCGTCTGCTTCTTCCTGAGTAATTGATTGGTTGTTGCCGAGCTTAACAGCACCTGGACGGTCATTTGCAGGGCCTACGATAATTTCTTTCACATCTCCCGGAACAAATCCCTGATCCACCAAAATTTCTTTCATATCAATAGGGTTTTTAGTGATTAGGAAGTAACGGCTGTCTGAGTCTGATACTTTTTGTGATTTTTGAGCAAAGGCTTCCTTAGTCCAAACAAAAGTCTTCTTGTCTGAAGCCCCTTTATAGGCTTGGATTAACACCTTGTTTTTAGCCGCAGCATCGTTAACAGCAATCAAGCCATCACATGGATACTCCTTAGCCCAGCGTGTTACAGTTTGTCCGTGAATCATACGGTCATCAATTCTTACAAATGATACAGTCATTTTCTTCTCCTTTATTAGATGTCATCATCGTCGTCATCTTCATCATCAGAAGTGACCTTGAATTCCTGCAAAGCACTTGTTGCTTCACCCAAAACAGTTGTTACAAAATCCGATCCATCAAGCATGTCTTTCATAACCACTGCATTTACTGCCATTGGCAGATTCATTCCGCCCAGAACAACGGCATCGTCCAGTTTGCCTAATTCTGCCAGAACGTTGCAGGCTGTCGTCAAAGGACTGCCGCCAACAATATCCGCCAAAACGACCACTGAATCTTCTTCCTTGAGCTCTGAAAGAGCTTCCCTGAAGGACTGAGCAAAATCATCTACAGATTTGCCATTTTCTAAACCGACAGCTATCACTTGGTCAACCTTATCTTCAGCAAACATGGCTAAAGACGTTTTTAAACCCTGCGCAAAGCCGCCATGACTCACAAGTATTAGGTATTTCATGACTACCCCCTACCTTCTTTTAATTTCACTCTTATTTTATAATTTTTGAAAACGCTTTTGCAGTGTCATTTGTCATCTTTAAATACCTGACAAATGTCATTTGAGAAGTGACATTTGTCAATTCTCTCTATCAATACCCATAAAAGCACAACTAAAGGAAAAGCAGATCGATGTAACCTAAAAGAAATTATCACGGAAGCAAAAAACGAACAGCTGATATGGCAAAATTTGCTGTCAGCTGTTCGCTTTACTAATCACTGCCCTGCGGTGAAACGGGCTACTTTTTTATTTCAGTTCATCCTCAATGTCTTTTTGGATATCTGATAGGTCACTTTCAACAGTATCTTCTTCCAAAGACTTGGTGATGAGATAGCCCGCCTTTTCATAAATGGTGTTATAGGACTTAAACCTAGGAGTAGTTGTCGCTTTTTTCAGCATGCTGTCAAGCGTGCTTACCGTCAGAGCCTTGGCCCCAAAACTATCATTTTGCAAGAGATTTTTGCTTTCCTGGCTGTTCATTACCGATTTTAAAACAGAAGCTCCCTGGGAATCTTCAAACAGCTGCTGCTGGGTCTTTTTATCCGCGCACAAAAGCTTCAGGAATTCCCAGGCCAGCTTAGACTGGGAAGTTTTAGCAGATATGGCATACAAAGAAGTGCTGGATTGAGTTCTTGCTAAGGATGATTTTTGAGAAGGCATTTCAACACAGCTCCAAGAAAAGGAAGAATATTTTGAAACGTGATAAGGATAAGGCTTATAGGTCCTATACTGAGCCAAAGTCATAGGGAAAAAGGCTACCCTGCCTTCATCAAAATCCTTAAGTGTCACACGGTAACTGCCATTTAGATTCTTTAATTTCGTCACCAAGGATAAGGCCGAGCGAACTTTCTTCGTGTTAAAATACGCTTCAGTTCCCGTCTTATTAAACAGTTTGATGTTATAGGCTGCCAGAGCCTCTTCCCAGCCATAGCTAAAACTGCCATACTGGTCAATAACACCGTCACCGTCAGTATCCTTAGTGACTTTTTTACAAATATTATAAAAATCTGCTATTGTCCAATCCGAAGCAGGCAGCTTTATGCCCTCTTTTTTTAATAAGTCAATGTTAATGCACATCATGACGGGATTGCTTTCAAAAGGAAGGGCAAATTGATTTTGCCCAAAGTGCCCGGCATTATAAGCCGAAGAATAGAATTGAGAGGTCTTCAGTTCCTTTTTTATGCGGCTGTCCAAATTGGCCAGAGCCCCTGTCGAGGCCAATAGATTAAAATCATTTTCAGGAACCACAAAGACATCCGGCTGTGTGCCCTCAACAATCTTGCCGGACAGCCAGGAAGAATAATCCTCTTTCAAAATCCCGCTTTCATACTGAACCTCAACATTGGGATGTTTCTTTTCAAAACGGCTGATGACTTCATCTAAGAATTGGTATTCTTTGCCGCTGGGAACATCCCAGCTGCTGCCGGCATAGACACCTAAACGCAAAATTTTCTTTTGCCTTGACTGAAAGACGAAAAAGCTCAGCACGGCTGCTAAAAGGACCAAACCGCCTATCAAAGGAAATTTACGGCGCCGAATCCATTGTTTAATCATTATCATCTCCAAAGTATCTGTTAGTGACGCCTGTCTGCACTGCCCAAATAGCCAGCTGCGTTCGGTCACGCAGGTTTAGCTTGGACAGAATGGTCGACAGGTAATTGCGGATCGTTCCTTCTGACAGGAACAGCTTGGCTGCAATTTCTTTATTAGAGAGACCAAAGCCGATTTGCTGAATAATTTTCCACTCGGCCTTGGAGATATGCTCAACGCTCTTTTCCTGCACCTGAATGGCCGAATTGGACTGAGCCATCTGAGAAAATAGTTTGACAACTTTCGTTGCAACATCCGGATTAATCATGGCATTGCCCTTATTGACTGTTACAATAGCCTGATGCAGATCTTCCATCGAAATACCTTTTAAAATGTAGCCCGAAGCCCCATACTGGAGCGCCTTGAAAATAAAATCATCATCGTCAAAGGTTGTCAGAATAATGATTTTGATATGAGGATAATTTTCCTTGACTTCCTTGGTGCATAAAACCCCATCCATCTTCGGCATGCGGATATCCATCAAAATGACATCAGGCTGGCTTTTCTTCAGGCTCTCCAAAACCTCAGTCCCGTCGTCAACAGCACCGACAACTTCAATATCCTTATAAGATGACAGAACAATTTTCAGCGATTCTCTAATGAGCTCTTGGTCATCAGCAATAAGTACTTTAATCACTTTTCTTCTCCTTTTTTCTTGGGGATAATGACAGTGGTTTGAAAACCATCCTTACTTTCAAAGCTGGCGCGGCCGCCAATGATAGCCAGACGTTCTTGCATCTGCGTCAGTCCATAACCCGGTTTTATCTCCTTACAGCCTAAACCGTCATCCTTGATTTTAATGATATAGGAATCTGTATTGAGCATTTCAATCCAAACATGGCGCGCATGGCCGTGGCGTAAGGAATTGGTAATGGTCTCTTGGATAAGACGGAAAATAATGTCCTCTTTCGTTATGTCTAAATCAACATTATCCCATTTGTAATCCAAGCTGACCTGCAGTTTGGACAAAGTTTCATAATCAGCAATCATCTTCAGGAGAGCTTCCTTCAAGCTTCCCTTTTCAAGAGCGCCGGGTCTCATTTTTTCCAAGGACCTTCTGACATCCTGAATACCTTCCCTGACAACATCTGAAACATTTTTCAGCTGATCCTTAGCATGGCTGGGATTTAAATCCACCAGAACACTGACCGCATCAATTCCTGCTGAGATACCTGTTAAAGCATGTCCTAAGGTATCGTGAATTTCTCTGGCAATGCGCTTACGCTCTTTGTCCTCAGCAATTTTTTCAGCCAGAGAAACATAAGCGTTTAATTCGGTATTAGCACGCGCAGCCATGCGCAGCTCCTCTTCGATCTTGTGATTCTCAGCAATTGAGTACATAATATAGGCCACCAGCGATACGATAAAAACGATGATATTCAAAGAATAAAGAAAGTTTTTAATAAAGAGGACAACCAGACGGCTGGTGCTGGGGAAAAAACTAATGTAAACGTCCAAAGACGGCAGTTTCATGACCAGAGACAGAAGGTCAAAATTAGATATCAGCAGCAGGCCGAAACCCAGAAAAATAAAGAGCAGCCAATACCTTTGTTCCTTGACATTATAGAAATTAGCGTAGCTGTAAAAAACATCCGCAAAGACCAAGAGGAACAGGCCATTATAAGAAAACTGCAGAGAAATAAAGGTGAAAATAATCAGCATAACTTCCGCCGCAATCAGCCAGTCATTGATTTCTTCCTTCTTATTAAGAATGCTTTCGCGATAAAACATGACTATTAAGAATAAGGCAAAGAAGAACATGGTTGAAAAAAAGATGCTTTCAGGAGCCGTCGGAACAACATCTAAATTGTCCAAAAGGACATGGCTTAAGTTTTTGGCAACAATATACTTACTGGCAAAGAGATACACAAAAGCATAGTAAATCACCGCCAGCAAATTGATAAAAATCAAGGCTCGTTTGGCATATTGACTGTATTTTAAATATTTATAGCTATTCATTACTGCCACCCTGCTAAATCAGCTTCCCCGATGTTCTTTTTTGTCAGCAGCTGAACTGGTACAACAATTTCTTTGGGATACGCTTGATTCTTGGAAAGTTTAAAGGTTGCTTTGATGACTTCCTGTCCCATGGTATAAGGGGACTGAGCAACAGTCGCTTGAATTTCCGGCGTCGCAGCAAGCAGACTTTTCATATCGGGAGACCCATCAATGCCGTAAATCTGCGTGTTTGCCTTCTTTTCCCCCTTAATAGCAGCCAAAGCTCCGATAGCCGCTCGATCATTAAGTGCCATCACCGTATCAAAATCAAGACCGTCCTGAATCAGTTTTTTGACCTTGGGCATAGCAATCTCAGTCTGTCCTAAGCTGTCAATCCGCGATACAATTCGGTAGGCTCTGTGCTTTTTGATAGTATCAAGAAAACCCTGAATCCTGCTCGCTGCAGACAAAGCATCCCGGTGTTCTAAAAGCAAAATATCAGCACTTTTCTTTGTCCTCATCATCTGCTCAGCACATAAGACGCCTGCCTTATAATTATCTGAAGCAATTGTCGTATTAACAGCCGAGCTGTCCTTAAACTGGCTGTCCACCGCTATCACTTTAATCCCCTCTTTTTTAGCCTTTTTGAGACTGGCAATCAGCTGGCTGCTGTTGCCGTCCACCGGATTAATAATGATAATGTCAACCTTTTCTCTGATGAAAAAACGAACCTGTTCAACCTGTTTTTTGATACTGAGAGCCGGGTCGCGCGTGTAAAGCTGATCGTGCCGCTCATTAACACTTTTTTCAACTTCAGCATTCAGGTACTTATAAAAATCATTATTCATGGTCATATATGTAGCACCGATTTTTGTTTGCTGGGGAAAAACAGGTGCTTCTTTGTAATGGAAAAATAGGGCACAGACCACTGCCGTGACAAAAAGGCAAGCCAGAAGCCTGAGAAGCTGTTTATATTTCATATCTTCCTCCCTGTCTTTACAATCAAATTATACTGTTCATTAAAAAAGTGTTTGGCAGATGAAAGCAAGAATTGTTTACAAGTCTTCCTTCTCTAAACAGTTACAGCGTCTTGTCTGTTACTTTAGTTTAACACTTTCAGCTACCCATGGCAAACCCCATCAGATGCTCTGAAGACAGGTGCCTTTTGACACAAATTGGACTTTTCGGACCAGTTGTTTTTACCTGTCAGATTATATCTGAACGAAGCATGAGAGTGGGCAGACAGCCTTATTTGTTTTGCACCAAAGGACACAAAAAGGACTGGAAGTCACATAAAAACTCTCTCAGGATAAAGTCCTAAGAGAGCTTGCAGATACCAGATATTGCAAAGTAAGCCAAGTCGCAGCTGAAAAGAGGGGCCCCGATGAACCGTTTAAAACTCGGCCAGACTGACAATAGCTCGAAAAACTACATTTACGTATTTTTTGATGCATATCCTACCGCCCGTCTTTAAAATGGCAGCTCTTCCTCTTCAAGAACCAGATCAGCCAATTCATTTTCAGCATTGTTTTCACGTATAGCCCGCTGAGCCCGGCTTTCAAGCAGCTGAAAAGAATGTCCCAAGACCTCTGTCACAAAATGAGTAACCCCGTCTTTTTCATATCTGCGAGTGCGCAGTTCACCATCAAGCGACAAAAGACTTCCTTTGCTGCTGTATGAGACTAAGGTCTCAGCTAATTTCCCCCAAAAAACAATTTGAATAAAATCAGCCTGCCTCTCACCATCCTGTCCTTTAAAGCGACGGTTGACAGCTAGGGTTACGCGCGATACGGTCCTATCGTTAGCCGTTTTGACGGCTTCCGGTGCGGCTGTTAAGCGGCCAATCAAGATAACTTTATTGTACATCATTTTTCCTCCTGCTTTATTATTCGAAAAAGCAGACAAAAATTGACAGCAGACATCAAAATACTATGAACAAGCTTGATAATTGCTAACATCATACCGATTACGTCATCTTAGAGGAACTTTTTCTCCTAGCTGACAGCAGAACCCGCATTAATTTGATCAAGGCTTATTGGGCCTAATTCCTATTTGCAGGCAGTCAAGCAAACCTTTGCTCAAGGGCCGTTTTTGCCGTAAAATCGGATTGCCTGAGCCTGATAACCTATTTTATCCAGTCAGAACAATTCATCACTGCTTCTTAGCCAAAAAACAAGGAGCAAAGCACATATTAGCTAAGCTCCTGAAAATGATATCCGTTTTACCGCCTGCTCCTTTGGCTGCCGGCCTTATCCTTGCCAATGTTTCTTAGCATCGAAGGCTTCTCCTACGGTCGTCTGTGCAGCAAGCTCAATGATACCGCGTTTTTGCGGAGCATTCGGCAGAGCAAGCTCCCGCGGTGCACACATCATGCCAAAACTCTCTTCACCTCTGAGGCTACCCGGGAAAATCAAGCTGCCGTTTGGCATCATGGCTCCCGGCAAAGCAACAATCGTCTTTAAACCAAGGGCTGCGTTGGGTGCACCGGCAACAATCTGAATGATTTTATCGTCCGCCACCTTGACTTGACAAATATTGAGATGGTCACTGTCCGGATGAGGAACCATTTCAACAATCTCACCCACTACGAACTTAGGATTTGGATCATTTTCCAGACTTTCTTGAAATCCTTCCTTAGCCAGTTCAGCATTTAAAACAGCTATTTGTTCATCTGTCAGCGATACCTGACCCACTCCCTCAAGAGCAATCAGTTCAGACACTTCAAAAATATTCCAAGCAACCGTTTCATCGCTCTCTTGCAAGAAAACACGGGCAACTCTCCCCTTGCGCTCAGAAGTTAGTTTCCCACCCTTGCTGTCTTTGACAATAACCATCAAAACATCACCGACATATTGTTTGTTGTAAGTAAAAATCATTTCTATTCCTTTCAATTATGCAGTTTTCAAATAAAACTGAACACCAATTATCTAACGTAGAGTTTAAGGCTGATGCGCCCTGAGCTCAGCCAAGAAGGCATTGATTTGGGCTTTTGTCTTGCGATCTTTATTAACAAAACGGCCGATTTCCTTCCCGTTTTCCACCGCAATAAAACTCGGAATACCAAAGATATTCCACCTTTGAGCCACTTCCATAAAAGCATCGCGATCCACACGCACAAAAGTAAAGTCGGAATTTTCCGCTTCAATCTCAGGCAGGGCCGGATAGATAAACTGACAGTCCGGACACCAATCTGCTGTGAAAAAGAAGACGGTCTTCCCCTTTTGTTCCAGACACGCGGCTAATTCCTCATAGGACTGCGGAGCAATCATCTCTTTTCCTCCTCATAATCAATACTGCCATTTTGATAGGTAAATTGATAGACAGTATCATCCTGCATGACCACGCCGCCGCGAAGCTTTTTCTTATCGGATTCAAATTCATTGATATAGAGAACAGCAATCTCACCAAATTGACTGAAAAACTGCCGGATTTTCTTTTTAATTCTGTTCCGCCTTTGGTCTGCCAAACGCTGCTGAATAAGCAGACCGGCAAGAGCAGCACCGCTTATTCCCGCAAGACCGGCAGACACCAGTGTGATTTTTTTACTTTTCATAACCTTTATTTTATCATAAAACATGCTAAAATATAAAGTATAGAATTAAGCAGGGATGCTGGTATGGTTCGACACATCCCTTTGCAGCTATGAGAGGTAAACATGACAGATTTATTTGATAAAATCAAAACCGTCACCGAATTGGACGGTATTGCCGGCTATGAAAATACTGTTCGCGATTTTCTGCGTTCTAAAATAACACCTTTAACAGACGAAATCCAGACAGACGGGCTGGGCGGTATTTTTGGCATTAAGCACAGTTCTGCTGAAAAGGCCCCTCGAGTTATGGTCGCAGCCCATATGGATGAGGTTGGTTTTATGGTCAGTCAGATCAAAGAAGACGGTACGCTGCGTGCTCTGACTGTCGGCGGCTGGAATCCTTTGGTTATCAGCTCCCAGCGCTTCACCCTTTATACTCGGAACAATCAGGCCATCCCCCTTATTTCTGGCTCTGTACCGCCGCATTTTCTGCGTCACAGCAATGGTTCTCCTTCACTGCCAAAAGTTGAAGATATTGTCTTTGATGGGGGCTTTGCTGATAAGACAGAAGCGGAGTCTTACGGTATTTCTCCAGGTGATATTATCGTGCCGCAAACACAAGCCATTTTAACAGCCAACCAAAAAAATGTCATCTCCAAGGCTTGGGACAACCGCTATGGAATTCTGATGGTAACCGAATTATTAGAAAGCCTGAAGGACCAGCAGATAGACAGCACTCTCATTGCCGGAGCCAATGTTCAGGAAGAAGTCGGCCTGCGCGGAGCTCATGTTTCAACGACTCAATTTGATCCGGAACTCTTCTTTGCAGTTGATTGTTCGCCTGCCGGCGATGTTTACGGCGATCAGGGAAACATCGGCCAAGGAACCCTGATTCGCTTCTACGATCCGGGACACTTGATGCTTAAAAATATGCGGGACTTCCTGCTGACAACAGCGGAAGAAGCTGGTATTAAGTACCAGTACTACGCTGCTAAAGGCGGAACAGATGCCGGTGCAGCTCACCTTCAAAACAAAGGAATCCCTTCCACAACTATCGGTGTCTGTGCCCGTTATATTCACTCGCATCAAACACTTTATTCTTTGGATGATTTTCTGCAGGCGCAAAATTTCCTCCAAGCCATTGTTAAAAAACTTGACCGCTCAACGGTTGATCTTATTAAAAATTACTAGAAAGGACGAGACGGAACAGGTGCTCTACAATCTCTGTTTGCTCAATCCATATCGACCTCATGAGCACCTTGCACCTCTCAAATCTCCCATTATGACTATTGGATTTATCGGCGTTGGAAAAATGGCCAGCGCCATCATTACCGGACTGAAAAAAACAGAATTCAAGGTAATCATCTCAGACAGCAGTCCCGAAAAAAGCAGGGAAAAAGCTGAAGCATTGGATGTTGATTTTGCCGCCTCCCAGCAAGAGCTTATTGACAAGGCTGACCTTATTGTTTTAGGTGTTAAGCCGCAGGTTCTACCTCTTGTTCTAACCGATTTGGATATGAACAAGCCCATTCTTTCAATGGCCGCCGGAACAAGCTTAAGCCGTTTGGCCGAATTGACTCAGGCAGACCTGCCTATTATCCGCATTATGCCTAATCTCAATGCACAGCTGCTGCAGAGCACTACTGCTATTTGCCGAAATAGCAAGGTCTCTGATCGACTTTTTGAAACAGCCAAACAAATTACAAACTCATTTGGCACAACCTTTGAAATTGCTGAAAAAGACTTCGATACTTTTACTGCTCTGGCAGGCTCCAGTCCCGCCTATATTGCCCTTTTTATTGAAGCCCTGGCTAAGGCCGGCTTGAAATATGGTTTTTCTAAAGATCTGGCTCTTGATATTGTCAGTCAAACAGTACTGGCTACCAGCCAGAACCTTCTCTCAAACGGCATCAGCCCCAATGATTTTATTGATAAGGTTTCAAGCCCGGGCGGCACAACCATCGCAGGACTCTTAGATTTGGAAAAAACCGGTTTTACTGCCAGTGCCATCTCAGCTATTGATACAACGATCGAAAAAGCTAAAAACATGTAAAAGAAAAATGCTCGTAAAGCTGCTGACACTTTGCGAGCATTTTATTTTTAAATGATAATTGAAAATCCGCAAATCAGCCATTTCCCACAGCAAGTAAAGGTTTCAAACTTACTGACTCATCAGATTCGTCACAAGCAGGGCAGCAAATCCCAAAGCATTGTTGAGACCATGTATCCAGATACTGTATTCCAGATGCTTAAATCTGTAACAAACAATAGCTAAAACAGCTCCCATACCAACATACAAGACAAAACTGCCAATATCACTGGGGCCGTGGAGCAGGCCGAAAAGCAGAGCGCCAAGAGCAAATCCCCAACCTTCAAACCGCTTCGAGAATAATCTAGGAATAAGACCTCTAAAAATAATTTCTTCCGTTAGAGGAGCTATAATAACAATAAAGATGAACATAATCAAAAGCGAGGAGTTTTCAAAGAGCTGATCAATCGTTGCCTGATTGTTCGTAGTCGTCTTGCCTTCCAGCGTTAAAATAATGCCGCCGATAAGCTTAACAATAAATAGCGCTATAAATCCCAGCGAGACCACCGCAAAAGTTTTCCAGCTCAGCCAGTTCTTAATATCAGAACCAAGCAGTTCTTTGCGCCTGGCCAGCACATAGAAACCAGCAATCACAAGGACTTGCATAATAACAATCGCTAATGTTTGCCACACATTAAGAACTGAGCTCTCCCTTTTCCAAATTATCATTACTAAATCAGGCACCTGACTCACAACAAATAAACCAACAATAGCGGCTGCAGCCGCTGCTTTTTTTAAAATTCCTTTCATATCTCTCCTTTGATTAATAACTATTTTTCTCGCGATTTTAAAGCAGAAGGGTATATTTATAACGCCTGCCAGCTAACATAAAAGACCAGTTACGCAAGTGATTGCTGCAAATCTTTTTCACCTACATAACTGAGCTTTGATTTAACAAAAAAGTTGATAGGTGAATATCTATCAGCTTTTTCGGTCTTATCATAAAATGTGATAACTTATTTAACTTTCAGACGCTCAACATCACGCGCAATGACAAGCTCTTCATCGGTCGGAATAACCAGCACTTTGACCTTAGCATCATCCGATGACACCACACCATAGGCTGGGCGCGCTTCATTCTTTTCGGCATCAATATCCGCACCAATCCAAGAAAAGTGCTTGATAATTTCATCTCGAATATGAGCATCATTTTCACCAATGCCTGCTGTGAAGACAATAGCATCAACACCATTCATTACCGCAGCGTAGGCACCGATATGTTTAACAATACGGTCAATAAACATAGCATAGGCCAAGGAAGCATCCTTATCGCCATTTTTTGTTGCCGTCTCAATCTCACGCATATCATTAGATAATTCTGAAATACCGAGCAGACCAGACTCATGATTGAAAATACGGCGAATATCTTCCGGCGTTTTGAAATCATCGGTATTATCCATCAGATAAGGAATAATCGCCGGATCCAGATCCCCCGTGCGCGTTCCCATCATAACACCGCCCAGCGGAGTGAATCCCATGGAAGTATCCACTGATTTACCGCCGTCAACCGCTGTGAGCGAAACACCGTTCCCCATATGAGCCGTAATAAGTTTAAGCTCTTCAATAGGCTTACCTAAAACTTTAGCCGCTTCATGAGCAACATAATAGTGACTGGTCCCATGAGCGCCGTACTTACGAACCTTATTTTCTGTAAAGTATTTATTTGGCAATGGGTAGCGGTAAGCAACCTCCGGCATTGTTGTGTGGAAAGCCGTGTCAAAAACCACAACACTGGTAATGTCTGGAAGAATTTCTTTAAATGCTCGTATTCCTGCAGCATTGGCCTTGTTATGCAGGGGTGCCAGAAGGGCCAGCTCTTCAACTTTTTCAATGACCTCTTCACTGTCCACCAGAACAGATTCATTAAAATAAGTTCCGCCTGCAACCACACGGTGCCCCACACCTGTAATTTCATCATAAGATTGGATAATTCCCAAATGAATTAAATCATCCAAGAGAATTTTTACAGCAGCCGTATGGTCTTTAATCGCCAAAGTTTCAGAAACATTTTGGTCATCAAATTTTACCGTTGAAATGGCATCATCCTTACCAATACGCTCAATTAAGCCTTTTGCTAATACTTTTTCTTCAGGCATTTGATAAAGCTGCCACTTCAGACTTGAAGAACCTGCATTAATAGAAATTGTTTTTGACATAAGATACCCCTTCATGAAATCGTTTACGATAATATATGATTATTATAGCAGATTATCCCTTAAATGACATTATCTTCCTTCCATTTTTTAAAATTTTTCATAAAACCTCGTAAAACATCAGGATTCTGTAAATCCGTCAGCGGGTAAACAAAGGTCTCGCAAGCCTGTTTTTCTTGTTTCTTTAAGATAAAAATAGATTTCATATTGTTTTTATGACTAAAAACCTTCTCCGGCAGAGAGATAACCGATAAAACAGCAGCCTTTTCCTGCAGCCATGCCTTTAACAAAGGACTCTGTTCGCTGGTCAGCAAATCAACAGGTGCCAGAAAAATAGCTAATCCATTTTTCTTTAAATACTTAAACGACTGCTCCATTAAAAGATGGTGAGCATAGGTATGCCCTTCTGCCGCTGCAACCTCATAGCGTTTGGCAATGTCATCGTTAGGATAGAAACCAACAGGCAAATCACTGATAATAACATCACTTTCCTTTAAAATTTGCGGCCGCACAGCATCTTCTTGAATAAAATGAACAGGAGAATCTAAGACATCTGCAACACTTGCGGATAGATCAATCAAAAGATCATCCACCTCAATACCCATATAGTCGAGCTCTTTCGAACTGTTATTAACCAGCGTTTCTGCGAGATTTCCTGTTCCTGAACCAATTTCAAGAACATCTAACTGATCACTGTCAGTCAATTCTTCCAGTAAATAAAGAAGTATAAAGCCGATACTGTCCGGAGTAAACTGGTGGTTTGCCTGCAGCTGAGACTCCTGAGCCGCCTTAATAAACAGAAACTGAAAGGTTCTGCGCCACTCTTCTTTACTGAGATTCAGTTGCCGTAACTGATCATTATTCTGTCTAATCATATCATCGGCTCCGTCAGCTCCCAGATAATAAGCATTTTGCTCAATTAGAGCATCGTAAAGGTTTGTCTGAATTTTCGCCTCCAGCTGCTGACAATTGTCTAACAGTAACTTATAGGCTGTTTCTATTTTTTCAAAGTCCATGATTTCCTCCAGCACCTATCATATCAAAAATAGATGGAACTGGCAAAATCAATTATGGGTTTGAGAAGGTCTCTTTTCCTTCGATTCTTCAGGGGCTGTTTTCTCTTTTTCAAAATTTCTTTCAGCCGTTTCCTCCTTTGTTTTATCACTTTCTTCTTTAAAGTGATAGCGGTAAGACCGACCGCTTTTCAAACGCACTTCAATCACAATCTGCTGATTTTCCTTCTGATAAGATGAACTGCCGTAATTAAAAGTAAACTGCCCGCTATTATCCTTGGCCAGATCCTGAGTTAATTCTGCCATAAGATAGGCCTGACTGGCTGATAATTGCAACTGATTCTGCCTTTGCGTCGCAAGAACACGGTTAAGATAAAACTGCAATAAAAGGCTAAATATCGCTGCCATTAGCAAGGCATATAGAAGAACACCTGCCTTAACTTTTTTCGTCAAATGCATAGACAAAAGTCCTCTCTAATCCATCGTCAAAAGTAATATCTAACCTGACAATTTCTCCGGATTGACTAAAATAAGCTGTCTTAATTCCTGTCAGCATAGGCTGATAGCCGCGCCCGTCAGCATTCGTCTTCCTAAAGTCTGTCGCTTTGGATTTGCCAAAAGCCAAGTTCTGTCCGTCTTTACTGATGTAAAGTTTATGGTTATCTAATTTCTGCAGACTTGTCCCTTCAAGTTCTGAACGAAATTGTTGGCAGAAAAGCAGCCATCTATCTTTTTGATTTTTTGACAAATAGTGAATATTGCTGCTAATCACTTTAGTTAAGCCACTGTAAACAGAAATACTGCCGGCAATGACAAGCAGGGCGACCAGACACTCCAGAAGTGTAAATGCTCTTAATTTATTCTTTAACAAGACTTATGACCTCCCCTTGATCGTGGTAAACGGCGATCGAAGTTTCATCTCTGACAACCCTCACACTGACGCCGTTGAGGCTCAGTTTATCCTGCTTCGTTTGAACAGCCATTATCGCTGCGTTCATCACTTCCTGTCTTTGCAAATTGTCAGCTGCTCTTTTTTGGTCGTGATTAATCTGCTGCAGAATTAAAGATGTGATTGTTACTAAAAGACCTAGAGCAATTAGGCTTTCAAGGAGAATATAAGCTTTCATTTTCTGTTTTTTTATATTGACCACTCCCTATGTATAATTGATAAGTTACCGTCTTTTTTGGAGTCTGGAAACTAAGTTTAGCTAGCGATGAGTTCCCGCCTGCCTGATCAAAATGCAGCGTCATGTCTTTTCCCAATTTAATATTCTCAGGAACATCAAGCGTCTCAATACCATTAGAAATCTTTTCTTTGTCTAAAGTTAGAGTCATTTCCTGTTTAGATAGAGCACTGAGCTTCTGTGTATCACGATAAAGATGCTCAAAGGACAGAAAAAAGAGCTGCTCTTCTACACTGGCAAAGGTCTGATTAATTCCTCCAGACAGACTTAGAATTAAAAAAGCTGTAATGGCTAGAGTTACTAGGCTCTCCAGGAGAGTAAAAGCTTTAATTCGCCACATGACATGCCTTTTCAGGATGTTTCGCATAATAAGCCTTATAAGAATCCGCCTGTTCCTGAGTAATATTGCCGCTAGCTACTAATTTTGAAAGGGTTGCCGAGTCAGTCTGATCCAATTCATACAGTTCAGCCTGACTTTCGACCACTTTGACAACAGCCGAATTGCCCGTATCCTTTACCTTATCTTTTTGCTTTGCTAAATTGGGTACAAATAAAAGCAGCAAAACACTGATAATCAGCAGCACAATTAACATTTCAATTAATGTGAACCCTTTAACGGTAACTTTCTTTAATTTTTTCATTACAAATTAACCTCCATATTTTGATAAATCGGCAGCAGCATTGCCACATAAATCATCACGATAATCACCGCCACCAGAACAAAGACAAGAGGCTGGATGAGCTGCATAGCCTTATTGAGTCTGCTAAAGAAATGCTCCCAGCTCTCCTCGGCGTAAATTTCAAGCTCACTGCCCAGTTTTGACTTGATCTCTCCATATTCAATCATTAGGCTAAGCTCTCGCAAAAAGAAAGGATAGTCTAAAACTTTCTGATGAAATTCCTGCCCAGATATAAGCGCCATTTCCATATCCCTGCCTATTTCTCTAAAGAGCTTTGACTTTTGCTGCTGCATCAAGCGAACAATCTGAGCCATCTCTACTCCTTGTCCTATAAGATTGCCCCATTCTCGTGCATAATAAGCTGTCAAATACAGCCGAAAATAACTGCCAGCAAACGGTATCCGACTGCAAACTGTCATTAAGCGAATCCGGCTCATTCTTCTTGAAGCAAAATAAAGGATTCCTGTTAAAAATATGAAGAATCCGCAGACTAAGAGAAAAATAGACGGAAAATGAGAAATAAGTGCTGTCGCAAAATTTCCATTTTCAAGCTGAGGAAGCAGGTAATTTTTTAATCCCAGCATGATGAGAATAAGAAAAAGGATTAAAATAACAGGATAGGTAGCTACCTCAATCAGCTTCTTTTTAACAACAACAAGATTGCTTAAATAAGCCTCAATTTTTAAGAGACTTTTCTGAGTATTCCCATGAATTTCAGAAAGTGCCAACTGTGTCACAACATTGTCTGAAAAACCTAAAGAACTCATTATTTCCGCTAAATTCAAGCCGTTTAGAAGTCCCTGACGCATGCCGTCCGTATAAACCTTTGCCAGTAAGCGGCTTCGCTCTAAAAAATCTACAATTTCAGTCAGGTTGAAGCCGCTGGTGAAAAGGTTATTAAATAATTGGATGACTTTCCTTTGTTTTTCAGTCTTCAATTTTTTCTGCTTCGGCTTCTTCCTTAGTGATATATCCTTCTGCAAAAAGGCTGTCAATTTGCTTATTCCACCTTTGAGCTGAATGTTTTTGGTAGTTTCTTTGGGCAAAATCAATTACACCTCCTCCCTTGATTAAACGTTGGTAAGCAATTCCGCGCAAAGCATTTTCCAGCTCCTCTTGGCTGACTCCCAATTCCAGCAGCCTGGCATAGACTCCGGGAATACTTTTAGCATGAACAGTCGAAAAGACAACCGCCCCAGTCAGACTTGCTCTGATAACTGCCCGCGCTGTTTCTTTATCTCTGATTTCCCCGATAATCAGAATGTCCGGCCGATGCCTGAGAGACAGTTTAATTAAATTATCATAGGTCATATCAATACTTTCATTTAGCTGCAGCTGCAGCATATTATCCTCTTTAATTTCCACAGGATCCTCAATGGTAATCACCTGTCTGCTGCTAAACTTTTCCTTGACCAATTGATACATCAGTGTCGTTTTCCCGCTGCCGACCGGCCCTGAAAAAAGATAAAGTCCTCTCCCTTTAATTTCCTTTAAAATGAGATTCATGCCATTAAACCAAAATTTTAAATCGTGGCGGCCATCAAATAAAAGACGAATGACCAAACTTTCATAACTGCGATAATCTCCGACACTTGATAGCCGTAAAGAGATTGTTTTGTCTTCATCATAGTGATAATCACAAGCCCCTAGCTGGCTTCGCCTTTTTTCGCCAACATTCATTCCCGCGACAAATTTAAAATGGCTGATAAGATTCGCCATAAACTGATGCTCGTAATCATCAATAAACCTTCTTTCATCCCCGATTCTCATATAGAGCTCATAAAAATCTCTTTTAGGAATAATATAAATGTCCTGAGCTCTGTTTTGAACTGCTTCTGCAATAATTTTCTTTCCTAACTCTTGAACCATAAATCCTCCTACTTTACTTATTCGCAAAGAAGAGAAATTTTGACTAAACTATTATTAATTATTGCTTGTAAAAGCCAAAAAAATAAACCGCGGCTTATACTTGCGGTTTATTCTTCTTAATAGAACAGGTCCGATGATTCGGTCTGTCATTTCGTCTGTCATAGGCCGGGCGGTGCATTTCCTCAGGAACTTCCTGCCAATCGGTTAAAAGAGCTAAAGAATAGTACTGCTGCACATATTCATCGCATTCTTCACACCAGCGCTGATCCTCTTCATCCCAAAAAGCTGTCATAATACTGCTGCGGCTGTTAAAACTTGAATGGGTACCATGTAAGTTTAACCATTCCTTTTTATAACATTTCAAAGCTTCATAATAATGCTCAAATTCATAGACCTGAACAATGTCATCTTTCCAGCCATCTAAGAACCACCAGGGTTCCATATCGCCGTACATTTTTACTACTTGATACATAAACCTTACTTCCTTGATACACTCATTATATAGGAAAAGCCTCATTTTTAAAAAAATTTTGCTCATTTGTGAGAAAGATTAGAATTATTATAAAAAAGCCCTGCTAAGCAGGGCTCCTCTCTATTCTGTTACGAGACTTTCATCAGTTTCAGTATCTTCAATAAGCTCAACTTCATTAACAGCCTGCGGCTCAATGTTGCGGTAGCGTGCCATTCCGGTACCGGCCGGAATAATCTTACCGATAATAACATTTTCTTTAAGACCAAGCAAGTGATCCTTCTTACCGCGGATAGCAGCATCTGTAAGAACACGAGTTGTTTCTTGGAAAGAAGCAGCAGACAAGAATGAATTTGTTTCAAGGGAAGCTTTTGTAATTCCCATGAGAACCGGACGGCTTGTGGCAGGAATGCCGCCAGCAATGACAATATCCTTATTGGCATCTGTAAAGTCAGCAATGTCCATCAGAACACCCGGAAGAAGATCTGTATCTCCCGGATCCATAACACGTACTTTGCGAAGCATTTGGCGAACCATAACCTCAACGTGCTTATCTCCGATTTCTACCCCTTGACTGCGGTAAACTTTTTGTACTTCAGAAAGAAGGTAAGTTTCAACAGATAAGGTATCACGGACTTCCAGTAGATGTTTGGGCTGAATAGACCCTTCGGTCAGCGGTGCTCCGCGGTGAACTTCATCGCCCACTTCAACTTTCATGCGAGCTGTGAACGGTACAGTGTACTCACCTTCCCCTGTTGCACCTTTGACGTAGACCTTCTTAGTGCGGGTAGCAGCATCTTCTTCAATGTCTGTGACTTGTCCCTTAACCTCTGTGATAACAGCTTCACCTTTAGGATTGCGGGCTTCAAAGATTTCCTGAATACGAGGAAGACCCTGTGTAATGTCGGCATTTGAAGCAACACCGCCCGTGTGGAAGGTACGCATCGTCAGCTGTGTACCCGGTTCACCGATTGATTGGGCAGCAATCGTACCAACTGCTTCACCAACTTCAACAGCATCGCCTGTTGCTAGGTTGATACCATAACAGTGGCGGCAGACACCGTGACGCGTGTTACATGTAAAGACTGAACGGATCGTCACTTCAGTAACACCGGCATCAACAATCTTACGGGCCATGTCTTCAGTGATTAATTCATCAGCTCCTACAAGAACCTGATCTGTTTCAGGATGCTTAACTGTCTTCTTAGTGTAACGGCCGACGAGGCGTTCTTCAAGCGTTTCAGTCACTTCCTTGCCATCAGTAATGGCTGTAATTGTCAAGCCTCGGTCCGTATGACAGTCATCTTCACGGATAATAACATCCTGTGCAACGTCAACCAAGCGGCGGGTAAGATAGCCGGAATCGGCAGTCTTAAGCGCTGTATCGGTCATACCTTTACGGGCACCGTGGGTTGAGAAGAACATTTCTAATACAGACAGACCTTCACGGAAGTTAGACAGGATAGGCAGCTCCATAATGCGTCCGTTAGGAGCAGCCATCAAGCCGCGCATACCGGCAAGCTGGGAGAAGTTAGAGATGTTACCACGCGCTCCAGAGTCCATCATCATAACGATTGGATTCTTAGCATCCTGTGTCTCAACCAAACGCTCTTCCAGTTTTTCCTTAGCATCACGCCAAGTTGCGGTAACAGCTTCATAGCGGTCGTCGTCAGTCATCAGACCGCGGCGGAAAGCTTTGGAAATCTCTTCAACGCGATGGTGGGCTGCATCAATAATTTCTTGCTTGTTATCAATAACCGGAATATCTGCAATTCCCACTGTCAAACCAGCCAAGGTTGAGTGGTAATAGCCCAGATCTTTCAGGCGGTCAAGGAAGGCCGAGGTTTCCGTTGTACGGAAACGTTTAAAGATTTCAGCGATAATGTTTCCGAGGTTTTTCTTTTTAAACGGAATATTTAAGTCAAGATTTTTAATAACTTCCTTGATATCAGAACCAGGCGTTAAGAAGTACTTATCAGGAGTTTTGTCTGTTAAGTTAGCATTGTTTGGTTCCTGAAGGTAAGGAAGGTCTGCCGGCATAATATCATTAAAGAGAATTTTACCAACAGTTGTAATCATGATTTTGTGCTTTTGCTCATCTGTCCATGGTTTGTCAGACATGCTGTCAACAGCAATACCCACACGGCTGTGGAGATGCACATAACCGTTGCGGTAAGCCATAACTGCTTCATCACGGTCCTTGAAGACCATGCCTTCACCCTCACGGCCGGCATCTTCCATAGTCAGATAGTAGTTACCAAGAACCATGTCCTGAGAAGGAGTTACAACTGGTTTACCATCTTTAGGGTTAAGAATGTGTTCAGCAGCTAACATCAAGAGACGGGCTTCTGCCTGAGCTTCTTCTGACAGCGGCACGTGAATGGCCATTTGGTCCCCGTCAAAGTCGGCATTGTAGGCTTCACAGGCAAGCGGATGAAGTCTGAGAGCTTTACCGTCAATCAAAACGGGCTCAAAAGCCTGAATACCCAGTCTGTGAAGAGTCGGTGCTCGGTTAAGAAGAACAGGGTGCTCTTTAATAACTTCTTCGAGAATATCCCAAATGCGGTCATCGCCGCGCTCAATCAAGCGTTTTGCTGCCTTAACATTTTGCACGATGTCGCGGGCGACAATTTCGCGCATCACAAACGGTTTAAAGAGCTCGATAGCCATTTCACGCGGAACACCGCATTGATACATCTTAAGTGTCGGACCAACGGCAATAACGGAACGGCCTGAGAAGTCAACCCGTTTACCGAGCAAGTTTTGGCGGAAACGGCCTTGCTTCCCTTTAAGCATATGGCTCAAAGACTTAAGCGGACGGCTTCCGGGTCCTGTGATCGGACGGCCGCGGCGGCCATTATCAATCAAAGCATCTACCGCTTCCTGCAGCATCCGTTTCTCATTTTGAACGATGATACCGGGAGCATTCAATTCAAGCAAACGTGCCAACCGGTTGTTACGGTTGATGACACGGCGGTAGAGGTCGTTAAGGTCAGAAGTTGTAAAGCGGCCGCCGTCCAACTGCAGCATTGGACGAAGATCCGGCGGAATAACAGGCAGGATGTTCAGTACCATCCATTCGGGTTTGTTGCCTGATTTTTGAAAGGCGTCAAGAACATCCAAACGGCGAACAGCCTTCACGCGTTTTTGACCGGAAACTGTTTTTAATTCAGCTTTCAGCTCTGCAATTTCTGCTTCTAAATCAACACGTTTCAAGAGGTCTTGGATAGCTTCTGCACCCATTTTGGCAACGAACGATCCCGGACCGTATTCTTGAAGCTTTTCACGGTATTCACGCTCAGTCAGCAGAGATTTTGGCTCAAGCGGTGTGTCCTTGGGATCAATCACCACATAAGCGGCAAAGTAAATAACTTCCTCCAGGGAACGCGGGCTCATATCAAGAGTGAGACCCATGCGAGAAGGAATACCTTTGAAATACCAGATATGAGAAACAGGTGCTTTCAATTCGATATGTCCCATGCGTTCGCGGCGGACTCTGGTACGGGTCACTTCAACACCGCAGCGGTCGCAGATAATCCCCTTGTAGCGAATACGCTTGTATTTACCGCAGGCACATTCCCAGTCTTTCGTTGGACCGAAAATAACCTCATCAAACAGACCGTCACGTTCTGGTTTTAAGGTCCGATAGTTGATTGTTTCAGGTTTTTTAACTTCGCCGTAAGACCATGAGCGGACTTTATTAGGCGAAGCTAATGTGATTTGCATACTTTTAAAACGATTTACGTCAACCACTAATTTTACCTTTCTTATGATTATCAGCAGCCAGACAGCCTAAGCTATCTACAGATTAAGCAGCTGGCAGTTTATTTATCTGTTATTTTTCATCACCATTTGCAAATTCGGCGGCTTCAATAACTTGTTTTTCACGCGCTTTTTCAAGGTCATCAACATGCATGACATCTTCATCTTCACCTTCATCAAGGTCGCGAAGTTCAACTTCTCTGTCATCCTCGTCAAGAACGCGCATATCAAGTCCCAGCGACTGCAATTCCTTCACAAGAACGCGGAATGATTCCGGCACACCTGGTTTTGGAATTGGATTGCCCTTGGTAATGGCCTCATAAGCTTTGAGACGGCCTGTGATATCGTCAGACTTGTAGGTCAGAATTTCTTGCAGAACATTTGATGCACCGTAAGCTTCCAGCGCCCAAACTTCCATTTCACCGAAACGCTGTCCGCCAAATTGAGCCTTACCTCCCAGCGGCTGCTGAGTGATCGTTGAATAAGGACCGACAGAGCGAGCATGGAGTTTATCATCAACCATGTGATGCAGTTTAATCATGTACATAACACCGACAGATACACGGTTGTCAAATGGTTCACCAGTCCGGCCGTCATAAAGGACGGTCTTGGCGTCAGAAGCCATACCGGCTTCCTTAACCGTTTCCCAAAGATCATCAGATGTCGCACCGTCAAAGACCGGAGTTGCAATATGAATGCCTAAGCTGCGGGCAGCCATACCAAGGTGAAGTTCCATAACCTGTCCGATATTCATCCGTGATGGCACACCGAGAGGATTCAGCATGATATCAACAGGTGTTCCGTCCGGAAGATATGGCATGTCCTCAACAGGAACAATACGTGAAACGACACCCTTGTTCCCGTGACGTCCGGCCATCTTATCTCCGACTTTGATCTTACGTTTTTGCGCAATGTAAACACGAACCAAGGTGTTAACACCTGACTGAAGTTCATCACCATTAGCACGGGTAAAGATCTTAACGTCGCAGACAACACCGTCTCCGCCGTGCGGCACGCGAAGAGAAGTATCGCGCACTTCACGCGACTTGTCACCAAAGATAGCATGCAGGAGACGCTCTTCAGCAGTCAGATCTTTTTCACCTTTAGGCGTTACTTTCCCGACAAGGATATCTCCTTCTTTTACTTCGGCACCAATGCGGATAATACCCATTTCATCAAGATCTTTGAGGGCTTCTTCCCCAACATTTGGAATCTCACGGGTAATTTCTTCAGGGCCAAGTTTTGTATCGCGGGTTTCTGACTCGAACTCTTCTAAGTGAACCGATGTATACACATCATCTTTAACCAGACGCTCACTCATAATAACGGCATCTTCAAAGTTGTAGCCTTCCCATGTCATATAGGCGACGATTGGGTTTTGACCGAGAGCCATTTCGCCTTTTTCCATGGAAGGTCCGTCAGCAATAAAGTCACCCTTTTCAACACTGTCGCCTACCTTCACAAGTGTTCGCTGGTTATAGGCAGTTCCTGAGTTAGAACGGCGGAATTTTGTAATATTGTAAACATCAAGGGAACCGTCTTCACGGCGGACTTCAACCTTGTCCGCGTCAGAATAAACAACCTTCCCATCATTTTGAGCGATAATAGCAGCTCCCGAATCATGGGCAGCCTGATATTCCATCCCTGTTCCCACAAGCGGCGCTTTCGGATCGATCAAAGGCACAGCCTGACGCTGCATGTTGGCACCCATGAGGGCACGGTTGGAGTCATCGTTTTCAAGGAATGGAATACATGCTGTCGCAACGGCAACTACCTGTTTAGGCGAAACATCCATATATTCTACAGAACTTGCTGGGAATTCTTGGTTGTTCCCTTGGTGGCGTCCCATAACGATTTCTTCAGCAAATGTGCCATCTTCATTGAGTTTTGAATTGGCCTGAGCAACAGTGTATTCATCTTCTTCATCCGCAGTCAGCCATTCAATTTCATTGGTAACCACGCCTGTACTGCGGTCAACCTTACGGTACGGTGTTTGGATGAAACCGTATTTGTTCAGATGCCCATAAGAAGACAGGTTGTTAATCAAACCGATGTTAGGTCCTTCAGGGGTTTCAATAGGACACATACGGCCGTAATGAGTATAGTGTACGTCACGAACTTCATAGCCGGCACGGTCGCGGGTCAAACCGCCAGGCCCTAAGGCTGACAGACGGCGCTTGTGAGACAGCTCAGACAGCGGATTGTGCTGATCCATGAACTGTGACAGCTGAGACGAACCAAAGAATTCTTTGATGGCTGCTGTTACCGGACGAATATTGATGATCTGCTGCGGTGTAAGCACTTCGTTGTCTTGAACGGACATGCGTTCACGAACATTGCGCTCCATACGAGCCAGACCGATGCGGAATTGGTTGGCCAGCAGCTCACCGACTGCGCGGATACGGCGGTTGCCTAAGTGGTCAATGTCATCAACCTTGCCCAGACCTTCAGCCAAGTTAAGGAAATAAGACATTTCAGCCAAAATATCGGCAGGTGTCAGGTGGCGTACCTTGTCATCCGGATTAGCATTGCCGACAATAGTCACAACACGGTCCGGATCGTTAGGAGCAACGACTTTGAATTTTTGCAGAATAACAGGCTCTGTCAAAACAGCATACTCATTAGGGGTATAGACAATCTTGTTGAGATCGCCTTCCAGATAATCAGAGATGGAATCAATCACACTGCGTGTCATCTCAGTTCCTGATTCGACCAGAATTTCACCTGTTTCAGGATCCACCAAATTTTCAGCAATAACTTGATTCAACAGACGGGTTTTAATATTTAACTTTTTGTTGATCTTATAACGGCCGACAGCTGCCAAATCGTAGCGGCGGGCATCAAAGAAACGAGCAATCAAAAGGCTGCGCGAGCTGTCAGCTGTTTTAGGTTCACCCGGACGAAGACGTTCGTAAATTTCCTTAAGAGCCTCATCAGTTCTGGAGTCATTGGGATTTTTATGAATATCTTTCTCAATAGTATTGCGAACCAGTTCGCTGTCCCCAAAGATATCGAGGATTTCATCATCGCCGGAAAAACCAAGAGCCCGCACAAGTGTTGTAAATGGAATTTTACGCGTCCGGTCAATTCTTGTATAGGCGATATCCTTAGAGTCCGTTTCAAGTTCAAGCCAGGCACCGCGGTTTGGAATAACAGTAGAGCCATAGCCGACTTTACCGTTTTTATCAACCTTATCATTAAAGTAAACACCTGGTGAACGAACTAACTGGGAAACAATAATCCGCTCAGCACCATTGATAATGAACGTTCCCATTTCAGTCATCAGCGGGAAATCGCCAAAGAAAACTTCCTGAGTCTTGATTTCACCGGTTTCTTTGTTAATCAGGCGGAAGGTCACAAAAATTGGCGCTGAATAGTGTGCATCATGAGCGCTTGCTTCTTCCAAAGTATACTTAGGTTCCTTAATTTCATACCCCACAAACTCGAGTTCCATGGTTTCAGTAAAGTTTGAAATAGGAAAAACATCTTCAAAAACTTCCTTAAGACCAGTATCTAAAAAGTCTTTGAATGAGTCCGTTTGAATTTCAATCAAATTTGGTAAATCAAGAACTTCTTTGATTCTTGAAAAACTGCGACGAGTACGGTGTTTACCGTATTGAACTTCATGTCCTGCCAAGTTTTAACTCCTTCTTCTTTCTAGACCTCTCAAGAGGCCAAAACGTTAGCAAATTTGCCGTTTACAGCAATTTTCAGAAACTTTAAATGTGTATTACAAATAAAGCCATTTCCTAAAATTAAGCACAAAAAGAGCAGCTAAATCTGACTCTTTAAAGCTTGATTTAACTGCTGTAAGCTCTGATTGGACAATATTTCAACCAAAGCAGACGACAAATAATTACATATATTATATACTATCTCTTTATGCTTGTCAAGAAATACTACCTTCCTCCAATGCTTGACCAGGCCTTTTGGTAGTCGCTGTCTGTACCGCCTATGGCAAATTTATAGACTGTATTGCCCGGACCGTTTTTCGCCCAGTAGCTCGTAGTGGTGGCACCGCCGACCGAAATAGTTTTTCCATTGACATTGACCGTCGCTGGTTTCAGGCCTGTTGATTTCAGAACATTGGCTTTAATAACACTGGAATCAAGGCTAAAGCGCTGATTGGTCCCCCAAACATTTGGATCTGCCTGATTAATCGCATTGACCAAGTACGCCATATATTGGGCATTGTTGTTGTAACCCGACATTGATTTTAAAGACGTGTTATTATCATGGCCGGCCCAGCCTCCAAGGGTTGTTTTGGGCGTAGACAGAATCAGCCAGACATCAGTATAATCATCGGTTGTTCCCGTTTTCCCTGTCCAGTCAGCATTGGCCAGACCTGAATTGAGGGCTTTCAGCTTATCTTTAAAAGTTGTCGTTTTGCCCGAACTAATAGGACCCCTAAGCAGCTCATTTAAGATGCTGGCAGTTGCTTTCGAATAGACCCGCACCGGTTTAGATTGATGCTGATAAATGACCTTGCCTTGACTGTCAGTAATCTTTTCAACCATATATTGTTTTTGATAAACGCCGCCATTAGCAAGGGTCTGGTAGCCATTTGTCTGCTGGGCAACCGTTGTTTCAACGCCGCCGCCTAAAGGAAGACTTTCAATATAATATTCAGGAATATGATAGCCCATTTTTTCCATATAATTGGGAACATCTACGCCTTTTTGCAGTAACATCTGGTAGGTCCAGTAAGCTGGAATATTCCAAGAAACATCCAGTGCTTCCTGCAGATTGACCATAGCCGTACCTTCATCACCGGCATGCATAATTTTTTGTCCGCTGGCAAAGGTTGTGGGATAATTTGAAAGCATGCTTGAGCTGCCCATAAGTCCCTGGTCAATGGCAGGGCCGTAAGCCAATAATGGCTTGATGCTGGATCCGGGTGATCTTGCCGTATCAAAAGCATGATTGTTTTGGTTGCTTTTATAGTCGCGTCCTCCTACAAATCCAAGGACAGCTCCGCTGGAATTATCCATAAGAACATTGCCGACTTCAACTTTGCCCGTTCCATCATCAAGAGAACCGCCATGCTGGGCAACCGCCGTCTGCATAGCTTTATAAACTTTCTTATTGATAGTCGTTGTAATGGTATAGCCGCCTAAACGCAGCTCCTGCAGGGCTTTTTCTTTATAGGCTTCCTTGGTTTTATCATTCTTTAAATCCTGTGCAGAAACCTTATCCTTTTTGACAAGATAGTCGTACATAAGATCCTGAGCTTCTTCAAAGACCGAATAGTACAAATAATCATGGGAGTCTGCCCGTGCTGCCTGCGGTTTTTTAAAGTCTTTTTTAAGATCGTATTTTTTATAACTTTCGTAGTCAGCCTTTGACAAGACACCTGTGCGATACATATTGTACAGCACATTTTGCGAGCGTTTCAAGCCCAGCTGCATATCTTTTGCCGATTTGAGCTTCCCTGCAGCTGTATAAGGTGAATAAGCAATAGGGCTCTGCGGCAGTCCGGCTAAAAAGGCTGCCTGAGGAATGGTTAAATCTTTAGCAGCAACACCAAAAATTCCCTGAGCCGCTTCTTCAATTCCGGCAATATTTTGTCCCTTATTATTGCGCCCAAACGGAGAGACATTAAGATAATTGGTCAGAATTTTATCCTTATCTTCATAACGCTCAAGAGCCAAAGCATAAATAATTTCTTTGGTTTTACGTTTAAAGGTAGGATCATCTCCCAAAACCTGCTGTTTTAAGAGCTGCTGCGTCAGTGTTGAACCGCCGCTGCTCTCACCAAGTCCTAAAACCGAGGCAAGCGTTGCCCGAAAAACAGCTTTGGGAACCACTCCCTTGTGTTCTTTAAAGTTTTCATCTTCCGTTGCAATAACGGCTTTTTTCACATTTTCCGAAATGTCCTTGCCATCTACCGGTGTTCTTAAAAGATCTGTATCAATGGTTGAAATCAGCGACTTATCTGAATAGGTCATCTTAGAAATTCTGGTTAAAGTATTAACCTGAGTGACCAAGTCCGTCTTTTCAGGAACAGTTACATGTTCTACCTGACTCGCCAGATAGCCGAATCCCACACCAATGCCTAAAAAAAGAAATAAAAGAATAAGAATGTAAGCAAAATCGGACAGCAGTTTAAGGGTGCGCAAAAAAACTGAACCGAAATCCAGATAATCAGCTCGCTTTAATTCCTTTAACTTCAGGTTTTTAATTGCTTTAGCAAAGTCAATTTTGCTAAGATCAGGCCTTTTAGCAAATACTTCTTTGAACTTTCTTTTAATTTTTTCTAGCAGGGACATAACAATACCTCAGTTTACATTATATCAAATTTATTATTTTTAACATAGCCGATGTTCCTATCAAGTCAATTATTTTCTTCCTCTTTCATAAGAACTTGCACAGCCCCTGTTGTTTTTGATATAATGCTTTGTAATGTTATAAGAATATGGAGAAAAGCTATGACTATTTTTGAAGAACTCAAAGCACGCGGCTTAGTCTTTCAAACTACTGATGAAGAGGCCCTGAAAAAAGCGTTGGATGAAGGGCATGTCTCTTTTTATTCAGGCTATGATCCAACAGCAGACAGCCTCCATCTAGGTCATCTGGTACCCATTTTGGTCATGAAGCATCTGCAGTTAGCCGGACATAAACCTTATCCGCTCGTAGGAGGAGCTACCGGCTTGATTGGCGATCCTTCCTTTAAAGATGATGAACGTAGCCTTCAGACTAAGGAGACTGTCAAAGGCTGGGTTGAAAGCATTCGCAGCCAGCTGGAGCGTTTTATTGAGTTTGAAAACGGTGATAACAAAGCGCAGATGGTTAACAACTATGACTGGTTTGAATCTGTCAGCTTTATTGATTTCCTGCGCGATGTCGGCAAATATTTCACAGTCAACTATATGATGAGCAAGGAATCTGTGAAAAAACGCATTGAAACCGGAATTTCATATACTGAATTTGCCTACCAAATTATGCAGGCCTATGATTTTTATGTTCTCAATCAAAAATACGGTGTGACCCTGCAAATCGGCGGCTCTGATCAGTGGGGCAATATGACTGCCGGTACTGAACTGCTTCGCCGTAAGGCTGACGCGCAGGGACATGTGATTACTGTTCCTTTGATCACAGATGCTACCGGCAAAAAATTTGGCAAATCAGAAGGCAATGCTGTCTGGCTGGATGCCGACAAGACGTCTCCTTATGAAATGTATCAATTCTGGCTGAATGTTATGGATGCTGATGCTGTGCGTTTCCTGAAAATTTTTACCTTCCTGTCTCTGGATGAAATTGAAGATATTCGTCTCAAATTCGAAGCAGCTCCTCATGAACGTTTAGCACAAAAAACATTGGCAAAAGAAGTTGTCACCTTCGTTCACGGTGAAGAAGCTTACAAAGAAGCTGTAAAAATTACCGAACAGCTCTTTGCAGGAAATATCAAGAGCCTTTCTGCTAAAGAACTCAAACAAGGCCTCAGCAATGTGCCTAACTATGCGGTGAAATCAGAGGACAGCCTTAATATTATTGATATTTTAGTCGCTACTGGTATTGTCAATTCTAAACGCCAGGCTCGCGAAGATGTGCAAAACGGCGCTATTTATATCAACGGCGAACGCATTCAGGACTTAGATTATCAATTATCTGACCAAGACAAAATTGATCATGAACTAACTGTTATCCGCCGCGGTAAGAAGAAATATTTTGTCTTAACTTATTAACAGCCCAATAAAGAAAGTGACCTAAAAAATGTTGATTTTAGGTCACTCTTTTTTAAATCTGTTTAATCTTTTATCAGCCGGTTCAAAAGACCGACAAGCAAGAAAATAGCAATGAAAATCATGGTTATAGTTGCACTGGCGGGAGTTTCTGCCAAATAAGAAATAAAGATGCCGGACACCATTCCCATGAAACCAATCAGAATTCCCAGAGCAATAACGGTTTTAAAACTTTTTCCCAATCGCATTGCAATGCTGGCAGGCAAGACCATAATCGTTGATACCAAAAGGGCACCGGCTGCCGGAATCGTCAGAGCAATAGCCACTCCTGTAACCACATTGAATAAAATGGACATCAGCCGAACAGGCAGCCCATCCACAAAAGCGGTATCCTCATCAAAAGTTAGAATATACATAGGACGAATAAAGCAGACAGTGAGAATTAAGACAATCGCAGCAATGGCAAAGAGGGCAACCACCTGTTCAAAACTAATCGTAATAATAGAACCAAAAAGGTACTGTTCCAAACTGACGTTGCTGGCATCACCAGCCTTACTCATAACAATTAAAGAAAGTGCTAAGCCCATCGACATCAGAATAGCTGTTGCAATCTCCATGTAGTGACGGTAAACCGTACGCAGATATTCAAGCACGACAGCAGCCAAAGTAACCACTAAAAGTGTCGTCCAGGTCGGAGAAATTCCCAGTAAAACCCCAAAAGCAACCCCGGCCAAAGAGACGTGGCTCAGGGTATCGCTCATCAGGCTCTGGCGGCGCAAAATGAGAAAGAGCCCCAAAATCGGAGCAAAGAGACTGATTGCCACAACAGCAAGTAAGGCACGCTGCATGAAATCATAAGCTAATATATCACTTAACATCATCTTTTTCCCCCTTATCTTTGTCATGGATGTTAAAGCAGCGCCAAGGCAAGTCTTGATTTCTTACCAAATGAATATTTCGGTCGGCGTACTTTTTGACTTCCTCAGGATCATGCGTAATCATCAAGACCGCCTTGCTGTGCCGATGAGCACTGTGATGCATTAACTCATAAAAGGTTTCTGTTGTTCCTGCATCCATGCCGGTCGTAGGCTCGTCTAACACAAAAATGTCAGGATCACTGGCAAACATTCTGGCGATAACAGCACGCTGCTTTTGTCCGCCGGAAAGACTGCCAATAGGCTTATGACGATTTTCCCACATACCGACGGATTCCAAACTAGCCTTAACATGCTCCTCATCATGCTTTGTCAGCCTTCTGAACCAGCCATTTCTGGGGTAACGGCCTGATTTAACAAATTCGTAAACCGTGCTTGGAAAACCAGCATTAAAACTGGCAATCTGCTGAGGCAGATAGGCCAGACGTAATTTTTTACCAGCTACATTTGTTTTAGAAAATTCCACAGAACCAACCTTGGGCTTTAAAATACCCAGAGTGGCCTTGATTAACGTTGATTTGGCGGCTCCGTTTTCACCCGTTAAAGTGACAAATTCACCGCTGTCCAAATGATAGGTAATCCCTTCTAAAACAGGTTCTGAATCGTATTGGTAAGATAGATTTTTAACAGTAATATATCGCACAGCTACTCCTTTAATTCCTCACTTAAGGCAGTTAAAAAGCGACTGATAACAGCCTGTTCCTCTTTTGAAAAGGTGTCTAAGAGATGATTATAAACCGATAGCGTCAAAGCATGATGGTGCTCGTGTTCCTGAGCAATAGGCTTAGCCAAGTCCGTCAGACGAAAATAAGTCACCCTCGCATCAGCCTTATCTTTGATAGACTCCAGCATCTCCTGCTTCACAAGCGATTTGACTGCCTTCGTCACCGCTGCCTGGCTCACATTCAAGCGTTTGGCCAAGTCTGAATTGGTCAGATTTTCCTGTGACAGCAGCATCAAGATGTGCTCCTGAGTATTAGTCAGCTTAATCTCACTTTGGCAAGATCCGATCAGCAGTTCGTGCTGATTTTCAGCCTTTAAAAGAATCTGATTGATCAAGCGATCAATTTCCTGTCCTAATGCCATAGCTCCCTCCTTTTAATTAACCGGTTAATTATTTATCGCTTAATCTTACCATAAATAAAAAAAAGAAGCAAATGAAATTGATTCTTTTTATATTATTCTCACCTTATAAACTTCCTTGCAAAAGCCCTTCATACTGTTAACAACGCGGTTGGCGCGTTTTTCAGTCCGGCAAAGGGCAAAAACTGTCGGCCCGCTGCCTGTCATCAAAGAAATGTCAGCACCGCATTTGTCCATACGATCCTTAATTTTTTGGATAAAAGGTTTCCTGGCAATGGTAATATCCTCAAGTGAATTGCCCATGAATTGCAGCACATCGTCATAGGAATCTGTCAGAATAGCCTCTTTTAAAGCATCAATATTGACACGAGAAATAGTCTCTGTGTTAATTTCTTTGAAAATCGTCCTTGTGGAGATGCCGAAGTCGGGCTTAACCAAGACCACCCAGGCCGACAAAGAGCTGGGCAGATTTTCGACAATCTCTCCCTTGCCCGAAATAAGAGCACAGCCGCCTTTGATGCAATAAGGAACATCACTTCCAATTTCAAAGCCAATTTCAATCAGCTCTTCTTCTGATAAGTTAAGCTCCCATAAACGGTTAAGAGCACGCAGGGTCGCAGCAGCATCACTGGAACCTCCGCCTAGGCCAGCACATATAGGAATCGATTTTTGAAGTGTTATTTCAAGGCCGGTACTAATCTGGTAGCGATCTTTCAAAAGCTGAGCAGCCTTGCAAACATCGTTTTTACTATTCAAAGGCAGCTTACAGCTATTGGAATTGACGATGACCTGATCTTCAGCGATTTCAGTAATTGTAACATAATCATTTAAGTCAACACTGACCATAATCATTGACAGTTCGTGAAAACCATCCTGACGCTTGCCGGCAATATCAAGACCAAGATTGATTTTAGCAGGAGCTTTCTCAACAATTTCCATATCATGCCTTTCTTGTGAATGATTATATTCATTATACCAAAAACTTCTCTTGTGTGCTCTGCCAAACCGCATAAAAGCGAAGTTTTCCCCAGTCTAAAACAGCCAAATGACATGTAAAAAGACTGACATAGATTGAACTGCTCCCTGTCAAGTAGACAATGAAATAATAAAAGATTAAACAACGGCCTTGTTCCTCACTTCAAGAGGGGCAAGGCCGTTGTGCTTCTCTTGAAAACGTTCATTGTTGTAAAAATAGATATAGTCATCACTATCAGCGACTAACTCCTCAAATGTCTTGTAGGTCTTCAAATCATAACATTCCGTTTTAAAGTGACCAAAGAAACTCTCAATTGGGGCATTGTCAATGCATTTTCCAACTCGTGACATAGAGCGTGTCATCTGATATTGTGTCGTTACCATTCGGTATTCCCGTGAAGTGTATTGGGAACCTCGATCACTATGGAGCAGTGGCGTGGCTCCTGGGTTAATCTCCATTGCCATTCTTAGATTTTCCATAACAAGTAGATTATCATTATGCTTACTGATATGGTAAGCTACGATAGAGCCGTCATAAAGGTCTTTAATAGCACTTAAATAAGCCTTACAACCTAATCCATATTGCAAGAAGGTCACATCTGTACACCACTTCTGATTAGGTGACTGAGCTGTAAACTCTCGATTAAGAAGGTTCTCTTCAATGTTGACGAAGCTAGTCTTTGTGCAGTAGCCTCTAGAGCGGCGAATAATTGAGGAAGTTCCTAAAATTCGCATGAGCCTCCTGATTCGCTTCTTGTTATAAGTTGTCCCAAGTTGGCGGTTGACAAATCGTGTCATTCGACGATAACCTAAAATTCCTCTGTGTTTGGCATGAAGTTCCTTAATGCTCTCTAATAGTGTTTGATTCGTCTTCTCAGATGTCGTTTCCTTGTGATTGAGCCATTTGTAATAACCTGACCGAGAGACACCAAGCAATTGGCATAACTGGCTAATAGAGCCTTCATGATGTTTAGCAGAATAATCTTGAATAGCTTGAAAGGCTTCCAAGTAACGTCCAAGTCTTACCGTCGGTTTCTGCGTCTGATTTCTTGTAACTTTTTTAGCAGTCCTACCTCCATCTCAAGGGAACGATTGCGTTCTTCTAGTTGCTTGATTTTGAGCTGCATCTCTTCTTCTGGGGTAAGGTTCGGCTTACTTTCTAACCCTTTACCTCTGCGGTCTAAAAGTCCTTGACTACCATCCTTCTCAAACTTCCTCACCCAAGAATAAACTTGTTGGTAGGAAATGCCATATTTCTCAATCGCTGCCTGATAGTCCTTATCATGAGCAATAGTGAAATTGACAATCTCCACACGTTCTTCAAAAGTGGTTTTACGTCCCTGTTTCATACGACTGAGTCCTTTACTAGTTGCTTTGATTTCTTTACCACTAGTATACCGTTTTATCCACTTTTCGAGAACACTTTTAGAGGATATTTGATACCTGTCACAAATAGTATACGTTGACCCTTTTCCATTAAGATAATCATGAACTGCTTGTTCTTTCAGCTCTTGGCTATAGTGCTTCCAAGTTTGACTTTCTTTTAGCTCCTATTTGCCTGCATACATGTATTTACGAACCCAAGTTCTAATGGTGATATCACTCACTCCATAAGACTTTACTAGGGTGGACATAGAGACTCCTTGTTCTAAATAAAGTCGTACGATTTCTAACTTTTCCTCTATTGATTTTTGACTTCTTTTAGACATACGAAAACTCCCCTTATAGTTTCTAGTGAATTTTTGTTTTTTCACTGTCCACTATATGGGGAGTATATCAATTATCTCAGCCTTTTGTTTTAGATCTTTTGCTGTCCATGCAAGAAAAACACAAAACTTTTGTAAAGTTCCTTTTGTGTGTCCCAGTTTGATTAACTTTTTGATAGCTCTTCCCTTTTTGTCATAAGATAATCAAGATTAAACTAATTCAGCAGGCGGTCAGTAAAGAATTTTTCCTACTGTTCTCTTAAACTGGTGTCATCGAAATCACTCAATTTTTTCTTGAGATCTTTAAGCATTTTTTGCCTTCCCAAAAATCGTTCCCCAGCGACCAGACGCTCAAACTGCTCTTTCTGATTCTCATCCAGTCCCTTCTTGTAAGCCGTTAAACGGTCATAAAATAAGACATATTCATCCAGCTGCATGCCTGCACTAGAAACACAGTGAGCCACTTCACTGATTTCATCATAAGGCATTTTGTTAAAACGACGCTTTTGACTTTCCTGCTGACGCAAAACATCTTTAATATAATTCGAGAATCTCGTTTTAAAATAAACATAAAGTTTTGCATCATCCTTAGCTAATTCAGGATGTTCTTTTAACAATTGATGTAAAACCAGCATTCCCTCTTGCTGCCAGTCTTCCCGAGTCCACAGCTTAATAAAGTAGCAGCGCTGCAGCTTAAATATAATCGGCTTAACTTTATTAAAAGCAATTTCAAAATCTTCTTCCATCTTTACGATGCCCTCCTTTGTTTGATGACATCATTATAAAGCTAAAGCGATTTTAAGAACAGGACATAAATGTCCTGTTTTCTCATTATATACTAAAAAACACCTCAATGAGGTGTTTCAGACTGAAGAAAAAGTCAATTTTTATCAAAAGAACTATTGTGTTATGATACTTTCCTTAGGTAGCACGGACGGCAAAACCAAACGCCAACGCTATAGCTTTTGACTAGGTTTTGCATTAGATTGCCGTTAGAAATAGTATCGATTTCTAACGGCAATCGTCGCAGCAACTTCCTTTGGAATTTCATACCTAAGTTCAAGATACAATCCGCAGCCTGTGTTCAATTAAGATTTTGAGCCCAAGTCTCAAAATCTCCGAACGAGGCTGGG
>NZ_MOWR01000004.1 GCF_001937065.1 Streptococcus sp. 'caviae' | reverse complement strand
TGGTTATCGAAACTTTGACAACTTCAAAAAACGGATTTATCTCGCTTTGAACCTAACAAAAGAGAAGACCAATCTGGTCCTCTCTCGTTGTTCCTTATAAGTCACCCACTACAGTTGACAAGGAGCCGAAAAACCTTGCAGAATGTTGCTGAAACGAAGAAAAACTCCCTTAATTCTTATTCTGCTTCATTTTCGCCTTCGATAACGATTTTCTGATTCTGCCCGCTTCTTCCGGCTTATCCGTAATAATACCCTTAATATTAGCCAAATAAGCTTTTTTCATGTCACTGCTTTTATTAATGGTCCAAATCCTGAGCGGCTTTTGCTTTCCCTTTTGGGGCTTGTTCAAAAAGAAAGAGCGGTGGCAGTGCACGGTTTCGATAAAATTTAAATGCCTTCCAAGCCAGTAATAAAGAGGTTTCAGCTTCACCAAATAAGCCCGCTCAGCCTTAGGGTCGTGCTTTTTCATCAAAAGCAGACTAAGAAAGTTGAAACTGGAATACATGTGAGAAAAGGGACGTTTTTTAGCATGCATTAGCTGAGCAATCTGTTTTTCAATCTTAGGATAAGGGTATCTGTTGGTTTTCAGTTCAATATTTAAAATACCCGTAAAATGCTGCTCCTCTAAAAACTGTAACACTTCCTCTAAGGTCGGCACCTTTTCGCGGAAGTAACTTGGATGGAACCAAGATCCGGCATCAAGGCTTTTTAGCTGCTGCAAGGTCAGATGCCGCACAAGCCCACGGCCGTTTGTCGTGCGGTTAACAGACTCATCATGAATAACAACCAAATGATTATCTTTGGTTCGGTGAACATCAAGTTCAATACCGTCACTGCCAACACGTGCTGCCTCAGCAAAGGCAGCCAGAGTGTTTTCCGGGCGATTGGATTTACTTCCTCTATGAGCAAAAATTTGGGTCATCAGTTTCTTTCTAAATTACATAAAAGTACCCTTATTTTACCATAAATTTTTGACGAGAACATTTATTCAGCCTAGAAATGACAGTCTGATGAGAATCCTTTAAGCTGCGGTCAGCTAAAAAGGGAGTAGCTAAGACTAGGTTGGCGCAGCCAACAAGTCTTACTCCCAACCGCTGCGTCAAACAGTTGATGCTGCATAGAAAAAGAGTTTGAGACTGTTTGTCCCAAACTCTAAATAGGTTTTTAAATAGCTTTTTGATCTTGTCCTAGTGCCCGCTGAACAGCTTTCACCACTTCAACAATCACCAGCATGAGCAGGCTTCCGGTAATAACAGCCAGCCACTGAGTGACACTTAAATGCGCTACGTGGAAGAATTTATTGAAGCCTGGAACAACAATTGTAACCATCAGGATAATGAAGGCCAAAGGAATGGACCAGTTGAAGAGCTTGTTGCGGAAGAGTCCGACCTTAAAGACAGATTGGTAAACGGACTTAACATTGTAAGCGTGAACCAGCTGGATTAATCCCAGAGTAGCAAAGGCCATGGTCAAAGCGTCTTCATGGACATCACGCATAGCTGAGTGTTCCGGATAAAGCAGAGCCCATCCATAAACACCAAGCACCAGAAGTGTCTGCAAGAGACCTTGATAAAGAATTGCTCCCATGACTCCGCCTGAGAAGAAGCTTGATTTACGTCCGCGCGGCTTATGTTTCATGACACCCGGCTCAGCAGGTTCAACACCAAGCGCAATCGCTGGCAGGGTATCTGTTACCAGATTGATCCAAAGCAGGTGAACCGGCTCAAGCACATCCCAGCCAAACAAGGTAGCAAAGAAGATAGTAAAGACTTCGGCCATATTAGCGGAAAGCAAGTACTGAATGGACTTCTGAATATTGGAGAAGACCTTGCGTCCTTCTTCTACGGCAACGATGATGGTTGCAAAGTTATCATCAGCAAGAACCATGTCAGAAGCACCCTTAGACACTTCAGTACCAGTAATTCCCATACCGATACCGATATCGGCTGTTTTCAGGGACGGCGCGTCATTAACCCCGTCACCGGTCATGGCAACAACCTTGCCTTCATTTTGCCAAGCCTTAACAATGCGCACCTTGTGTTCCGGAGATACACGCGCATAAACAGAATATTGCTTGAAGACTTTTTGGAATTCCTCATCGGAAAGTTCATTGAGTTCAGCACCTGTGAATACATGATCAATACCATCATCATCAATGATGCCCAGACGCTTAGCAATGGCTTCGGCTGTATCTTGGTGGTCCCCTGTAATCATAATCGGACGGATACCAGCTTCCTTAGCTACACGAACAGCGTCGGCAGCTTCCGGACGTTCTGGGTCAATCATTCCTACCAGACCGGCAAAAATCAGATTGTTTTCAACGATTTCAGTTTCTAATGTTGGAATCTGATCCTCGTACTTATAAGCCATCATAAGAACGCGAAGAGCCTGTTTAGCCAGCGATTTATTGGTCTCAAGAATGGTCTTTTTATCGTCTTCGGTAATCGGACGGATACTTCCGTTTTCCTCAATCTGTGTGATACGTTTGAGCAGCTGATCGGGCGCTCCTTTTACCGCAACGAGATATTTATTTTGATCCAGCTTATGAATAGTTGACATCAGTTTGCGGTCAGAATCAAAGGGCAGCTCGGCCACACGCGGCTCTGCTTTGAGAACGTCGCGAATATCAAAATTATGATCCAAACCGTACTGCACAAGAGCTGTTTCTGTAGGATCACCCAGCAATTTTCCATTGACATCAAGTTTGCTGTCGTTGGCAAAATTCATGACCCGCAGCGCCATATTATTAACATCAATATCATCATTGGCATCTGCCAGCTGACCGCTGTAGTAAAGTTTTTCAACCGTCATCTGGTTCATGGTCAGAGTACCGGTCTTATCGGAAGCAATGATTTCAGTTGAGCCAAGAGTCTCAACAGCCGGGAGCTTACGCACAATAGACTTGCGTTTAGCCAGCGTTTGGGTTCCCAGAGAAAGCACAACCGTAACAATCGCCGGAAGTCCCTCAGGAATAGCAGCCACGGCCAGAGCAACCGCAGTCATCAAACCTTTAAGAGGCGGTTCCTGACGGACAAAGACACCGACAATAAAGGTAATAATCGCAATCGCTACAACCAAATAAGTGAGGACTTTGGACAGCTGATTGAGGTTTTGCTTCAGCGGTGTATCAGTTTCATCGGCATTGGCAAGCATACCGGCAATGTGACCGACTTCGGTGAACATCCCAGTGTTAGTAACCACACCCATACCGCGGCCGTAAGTAACGTTAGAATTTTGATAGGCCATGTTTAAACGGTCGCCAATTCCAGCATCTTCAGCAATTTCAACCGCCAGATCTTTTTCAACAGGGACAGATTCACCGGTTAGGGCTGCTTCTTCAATTTTCAGCGAAGCGGCTTCCAACAGACGCATATCAGCCGGTACAACATCACCTGCTTCCAGCAGGACAACATCACCAGGGACCAAGTCTTTAGAATCAACCTCGGTTACATGTCCATCGCGGCGGACACGCGCCAGAGGACTGGACATGGATTTGAGAGCTTCGATAGCTGCTTCTGCCTGCCCTTCTTGGTAGACCCCAAAAGCTGCATTGAGGACAACAACCACAAGAATAATGATAGCATCTGTCAGACCTTCCATTCCTTCAGTAATCACTGAAAGCACGGCAGCCACAAGCAAAATGATAATCATTAAGTCTTTGAACTGGTCCATGAACTTAGCGAATATCGAACGCTTTTCGTCCTCGTCCAATTCATTGTGTCCGTAATCAGCCAAGCGCTGCTTAGCCTCAGCAGTCGTCAGACCTTTTTTAGAAGTCTCCAAACCGGATAAGACAGTCTCTTCGTCTTGGACATAGAAAGCTTCTTTTCTTTGTTTCTTCGACAAAATATTCTCCTTCTTGGTCTTTAAAAGAAAAAGACCTGTTTATTTGATAAACAAGTCTCGCTATTTAATATGTTGCCGGAAAACAGTTTCGGATTGACGACAACATCACGGCAAAACCGCTAGCTACTCCCTTGATAACTTTCATTATACCATAAATAAAAGCCTTTTCAATAACGAAAACCATAAAAGTGTTTTCTTTTTAGCAGATTTGGAAAGCTAAAAATCTTTAATTTTTAACTCCTTCACCTGAAGTCGGATTATAAATACCATCTGCTTCTCTTTTTTCACCGAAAACATCCGCCGGCGAAAAACGGACATATTTGACACAAAGTCTGTTCTTATAAGCATAAACAAGATGCAGCAGGCCGTCTTTGGTCTGGTAAAGCGTCGGATATTCATACTGGGCATTGTTGGTCTTGTTTTCTTCTCCAATAAACCCTTCGGCTGCTTCAAAGACACGGCCGATAGGCCAAGTTTTACCAAGATCTTCTGACACAGAGACAGCTACTGGATTGCGAAGACCCGGCCAAGCAACCTTACCGAATTCCGGATGGCGGGTGGCATTAACATTGTAAGCTAGAGCAATTTCGCCTGATTGCAGCTTAATAGCACTGATACTGGCGTTATTGTTAGGCAGGACAGTTCTTTGCGGTACACTCCATGTATCACCGAAATCGTAAGACTCACTAATATAAATATTATCTGCAAAACGGCTGCGCATGAAGGCCACTAAATGCCCTGCCTCAACCTCAATCAGATTAGCGTGCACCCGGCCATTGCTTTCCGGCATACGGACACGCTTCCATGTTTGGCCAGCATCATCAGACACTCGAAATTCTGTAGGATCATTGGTCAAACCTTCAGCCGAATCTTCACACAGCCAAGTTGCAAAAATCCAGCGGCCGTTACTCAAAATCTGAATGGCTTGACGCGAGAAGGTTCCTTCTTCTGGGAAAAGAACCTCCGGCTCTCCCCATGTCTGACCTTCGTCGCTCGATTTTTGAACCATGATCACAGAGGTAAACTGCATGTTATCTTTACCTTCCTGACGGCTGAGCTGAGATGTGTAGATCAGCCAAATCTGCCCATCAGGTGCACGGAAAAAGGCAGGGTTTTGCTCGCTTCGGTCTTTACCCTTGGAAACAATTTGGGGAACAGACCAGACCTGCTTTTCTGGATCGAGTTTGGAAACAGCAATGGAAATGTCACCGCTGCCTTCAAAGGAACCTGCAAACCAGGCACACAAGAGACCGCCGTCTTGGGTTTCAATCAGAGCTGGCGCATGGGCCGTTGCCTTACCTCCAGTCGGAATCAAGGCAAAATCAACACCTAAAAAGTCATCTCGATAAACAATTCCATTAGGATCTGAAATTCTTACTTTCGGTAGTTCTGTAACCATAGTTCACCTCTTTATTCTATTTCTAATTTAATAACAGCTTTTGTAAAGCTTATAGGCTCATTTACATGAAAACAGTTTTATGATCAATCTTATGAATTTTCTGCTAAGCGAATGGCATAATCAATGGCATTTTCCAAGCTCAGCTCACTAGCCGTCCAGTTGCCAGCCTGATCAAAGGCCGTTCCGTGATCCACAGAAGCGCGGATAATCGGCAAGCCCAGTGTGATATTGACACCTTGAACAGCCTGCCAAGCTCCTTTTTCCTGATCATAGACAAAACCAAGCAATTTCAAAGGAATGTGTCCTTGATCATGATACATAGCCACGACAATATCATACATGCCGCCGTTAGCCTTAGAGAAAAGCGTATCTGCCGGGAGACTGCCTTCTGCATTAATACCCTCAGCCTTAGCCGCTTCAACAGCCGGATTAATCTGTTCAATTTCTTCGCGGCCAAAAAGTCCGTTTTCACCGCAATGAGGATTGAGACCCGCAACAGCAACTCTTGGATTTTTAATGCCCAGATTCTTACAAGCCTTATCGGCAATGCGAATAACGTCCAAAACACGTTCCTTGGTCGCACGGTCACAGGCTTCACGCAGTGACACATGGGTCGAAACATGGACAACACGAAGATTACCGTCAGCCAGCATCATCGTGTATTTATCTGTTCCAGTCAGATCTGCATAAATCTCGGTATGGCCAGCATAGTGGTGACCGGCTGCATTCATGGCTTCTTTGTTGAGCGGGTTGGTTACGGTCGCATCAATTTCCTTGGCCAGAGCCAGCTCAATAACCTTTTTAACATATTGAAAAGCAGCATCGCCGCCAGTTGTTGACACTTGACCAATCTCAAAATCAGCCATATCAACAACACCTAAATCAATTAAATCAATCGTGCCATATTCATATTTACCGTCTTTAGGATTTTGAATAAGATTAACTGCTAAGTTCAGTTCAGGGTGTTTCTTTAAATAATAAGTCAAAACAGAAGCATCACCAACCAAAAGCGGCTGACAGCGTTCATACAGGTCAGGCTTGTTAAAGGCCTTTATTGAAATCTCGGGGCCAATTCCGGCAGGATCACCCATGGTAATACCAATAATTTTTTTAGACATCTTTCCCTCCTTATTGCTTTCTTTTTATTTACAAAACTTGCTGATAAATAGCTCGTGCATCGTCTGCTGTCACTGGACGCATATTGTTCACTAACAGCCGCTGAACTTCCATACCAGAAGCAACCAATTCTTCCAAATCACTCTTTGGAACACCAAACTCTGTTAAACTTTTTGGAATTTGGAGCACTTCAACAATTCGATCCATTTCCTGAATGATGTACTGAGATTTTTCATCAACAGACAGCGATTTATCGCCATCATGAACCACACGGTCATAGGCTTCTGCCAAGTATTCCTTAATAGCTGGCTCATTAAATTTCATAACCGGCATGAGGAGAATGGCATTAGAGACACCGTGTGCAATATGGTATTTACCGCCCAATGGATAAGACAAAGCATGGATAGCTGTTGTGCCGGAGGCTGTGATGGCAACACCAGCGTAGAAAGCTGCAATCAGCATCTTCTTCTTAGCCTCCATAGCATCTGGATTTAGAGTTGCTTCCACAATATTATTAAAAATCAAGTCAAAGGCCTCTAAGGCGAATGAATTGGAAAAAGGATTGCGTTTTTTCGACGTGAAACATTCAATAGCATGGCACATAGCATCTACACTAGGAGCCGCTGCAATGCGTGCTGGCAGATTTTTAATAAAGCGAGCATCCAAAACAACAAAATCTGGAATCATTTCGGCATTGACAATGCCAATCTTAAGGTTTTTCTCCGGAACGGATACAATAGCATTGGGAGTTGCTTCAGAGCCAGTCCCTGCTGTTGTCGGAATCAATAAACTGGCCACTTGTTTTTTAGCTAAAAGCGGATTGTCCAGCAAATCCTTAACACCGTAGTCATCTGTTGAAAGAATAGAGGCCAGCTTAGCCGAATCCATAGCTGAGCCACCGCCAATGGCAATGATAAAATCAGCCTTTTCAGCCTTAAACTGATCGACTACTTTTTGCACTTGTTCATAAGTCGGTTCTGCAGGAATGTCTGATACGATTGTGTAGGGAAAGCCCAAATCGATCAAAACTTCCTCAAGCAGTTTAACCAAACCTGCCTTAAGAATCCCCTTATCGGTGAAAATCACAATTTTTTTGTAGCAGCTGGAATAACAGTCTTTATTTCTTCCAAGGCATGTTCTCCAGCCAATACATTTTTAGGCATTTTCAAACTGTAATCAGTTAACATGGTTTTCCTCCTTTTGTACCATCTTGTTAATATCTTCAAATAATTCTCGATGTCCAAAACCACCGGATTTTGTGATGACTTGAATGACCTTGTCTTTCCAGGTTAATTCGGCTAAAACAACACCCGCACTGAGTTCACATAGCGGTTTTAGTTGGTCAATCTGCAATACTTGCATCGACTGATAAAGTGTATCGCCGCCTGTAAAAAGAAAGGTTCGAACCAATTCTTTCTCTAAAAGCTGCTCCGTGAGCTCGCCCAGAGACTGGCCGATTTTAAAACGAATAGCATTTTTATCTAAGCCCTGTGCTTGAGCATAGGCCACAATGTCACGGCTGGTTTTTTCATCCAGCGTTTCAATGATGGCTAGATCACTTTGTGAGATATCCTCCAAATAAGTCTCTAATTTATCTTGACCGCTGTCGCTCTGCCAATAATGCTCTTCCAATAACTCCTGAGAATTTAAGGAAATACGCAAATGCTGTTTTTCTTGAGCATATTCAATCTGCTGTCTAGTAATCGGATTAACTGAGCCACAGATAACAAGAAGCGGTTTAGTAAGCTGAGGTCTTAAAACTTCCTTTTTAGGAAAAAGCTGCTTAACCAAATACTTGGCAAAGCCTGCACAGCCGATAGTGACTGACAGTTGGTCTTGCTGATGGAGGTTAGCTGCAATTTCCTCTATGTCGCTTTCGGTTTCACTGTCAAATAAAAGCAATTGCTGTTTAGCTTTCAAGAATGATTGGCTGCTTACCAGTGATGTTTCAATACCAGCCTCTTGATTGAGGCGTTTGGCAATGTCGCTTTCGGTTACAGGTTCATAAGGGTCTTTAGCAAAAACACTATCTGAAACCGGTACCCCATCAATATACAGTTTTCCTCCCCGAACCACTCGCTTAATAGCTGGGTAGGCAGGAACCATGGCTGCTTTTTTCTCTGGAAATTGGTCTAAAAGCGCTTTTATCTCACTACTGATATTTCCTCTAAGGGCCGAGTCCACTTTTTTATAGAAATAAGGGATGCCGTAATTTTTAGCATCAGATAAAATTTTGCTGACTAGCTGATAAGCATCTTCAAAGGGCAGATAACGGCTTTCTGTATTAATAACCAGTACTTCTATGTCATCCTCTAAACTGGTATAGTCTACCGATTGATTAGTCGTTACTAATGTATGGATTCCTTGACTTGAAAACTGAACTCCTGTATCAAGGGCACCCGTAAAATCATCAGCCAAAACTAACAGCTGTAACACTGCAACACCTCCTTTGATTAATTATAGTCCTAGTTTATACTTTGTAAGAAAAAAATACTAGGTTTCAAAAAAAATAATTGTCTTTTTTTGAACCATCATAAAGAATATTGAATTTTTTTCATAATATTTATATAATAGTTTACAAATGAAACAGGAGGCTGTTATGAGACCTATTCGCTTACTTGGTATTGCTCCCTATGAAGAATTAAACCATTCTATGAATCTGGTTGCTCAGCAATTTGATTCCTTATCCATAGATGTGTTTAATGCGAATTTGCAAGAAGGAAGAGACTTAGCTGTACAAATGGCTCATAATGATTATGATGCCATTATTTCTCGCGGAGGTACAGCCCATCTTATTCAAGATGCTGTTGATATACCTGTAATTGATGTTTCAATTTCTATTTATGATATCTTGAGCAGTATCAAATTAGCTTACAATTACAGCCAAAACATAGCAATTGTTGGCTATGAAAGCATTACTAAAAATGCTCATCTTATCTGTGATGTTCTCCAATATAACATCAAGATTATCACGATTGATCAGCCTGAGCAGACTGCCGATACCTTGGTCAAACTCAAAGAAGAAGGGTGTGAGTTAGTTCTTTGTGATGCTATTACCAATCATACCGCTCTTAGACTGTCATTAAATACAATTTTAATTACTTCCGGATTAGAAAGTATCAAAACTGCTTATCAGCAGGCCATAACCTTTACCAAATACATACAAAAAATAGAAACTCAGCGAAATTTGCTTCAAGAGGTACTCTCAAAGCAAGCACTGGCAACACTGGTCTTAGACCAAGACTTCACCCCTGTCTCCTCCAATCTCTCAGCAAAACTCACCCAGACTTTAATCCGTTTTCTAAAAAAGCAAAAGCATCTGGATAACCAGCAGCTCTACCATACGCATAAAGGACAAACGTATCAGGTTAGATGCAGTATTTTATCCCTCAATGACCAGACTTATTACCATTGTGAATTAAAAATGGTAACCCCTCCTCTAATTCACCAGCAATTTGGTGTCACATTTAACAGTCGTTCAGAAATTGAAGACAAAATATCCCAGAAATTGCTTTTTGCTTCTTTTATTCAAGAGAAAAATCTCGTTCTCATGTCCCAACTTCTAAAGCATTATAATGCTATGATCATTTTTGGAGAAGAAGGAACGGCAAAAACAAGCCTTGCCTATTCCTGTTTCTTGAAATTTCAGTACCATACAGCAAATCTCATCAGTATAAATTGTAAATTGTTTGGTGAACGTCTGTGGAAATATCTCAGCCACACCAGCAATTCTCCTTTGCTTTACTCTGGCAACACCCTTCTCTTTCAGCATTGTGAACAGCTGTCTCTGGAGGATCTGCGCAAACTTTTAGAACTTATAAAAAGCAGCAGCTTATTACAAAGACAAAATATTATATTCACCTATACAACCAAAAAAGCTGATCCCGATAAGCTGATTTTTAAGGAAATTATGCAAGAACTGAACTGTGCCAGCCTCTACTCCTCTTCATTATCCGAACGCCATACAGAATTAGCGAGCATTATTACCCTTCTGCTTAATAAAGCCAATATTGAATGCCACACGCAGGTTATCGGCTTTGAACCTCAGGCCATGCATACTCTTCAGGAATTTCAATGGACTGGTAATTTTTATCAGTTGGAAAGAGTCATTAAAAAGCTAATACTATCTGCCAATTCTTACTATATTTTAGAAAATGCAGTAATAGAGGTTCTATCCGAAGAACGCAAACATCAAAATCACCTGCAGCTAAGTTCAAATGATTCGAAAAAATCTGAACCGGTAATTATCGAAGAAAAGACCCTCTTTGATTACAGCCAGGATATTGTACGCACTGTTCTCGAATACAATAAAGGGAATCAAACAAAAACCGCAAAGCAATTAGGGATCAGCCGAACAACACTTTGGCGCTATCTCAAAATAAAGTGAGGTTGGACAAAGTCCAACCTCACTCAAATCTCCATTTGTCTACCTTGATCAGCAAAGAAGTCTGCAGACTACCATATAAATTCCACGAAGGCAAACGCGTTTAAAGGATACTTCCGCCGTGATGAAAGTGTCAGAAATGGTGAATTTAAGCCAATTCTGACACTCGGAAACTTTGAGACCGTGGCTCAAAGTTTAGGCATGGAATTCCCTGGGAAGTCGCTGCCGTCCGACATCACCTAAGAAAGTATCAAAGAAAAAGGACTTTTTAGAGTTCAATCTGGTAAATCTAGAGCAGGACAAAAGAGACAGGACTTTTTTCCTTGTCTCTTTCCAATACTCTCTCTTTTTGTCCTTCGCCTTATTTTCTTAAAATATGAATAGCAAAGCCGCCAAATTCACCATCAAGGTAAATATTTTTTAGTTTCCCATCTTCAGTCAGCTGAATCGTGTCATCTAAAAAACTGAATCCTTTCTCTTTTAATTCTTCAACAGCAGATTCTACATCTGCAGTAATCATCGCAACGTGACCGTTTTTGCCTAGGTATGGACTCTTGAGGCATTCAAAATAACTGCCTGCAAATTCTGACTTCATTCCATGTCTAGGTTCTAAGTTAAACATTAAACTCAATAATTTGGCCAGTTCTAATGCTTGTTCTTCAGATTCTGTGTTAATCCCAACGTGAGCTAATTCAAATGTATTTTTCATAGTGAAACCTCGTCAATATTAAACTGGGAATAGGAGCAAAGCTCCTGCTGTAAGTGCAAATAAACGAATAAAGTATTGAGGGATAGTAAATTTCCAAAATTCAACCATTGTGTAATTCCCTGTCCCCATAATCAAAGCCGGCATCCCATCTACAGGTAAGAAATGGCCGCACCAGCCAGAAATGACAATAGCTGTTGCCGCAGCGGTCGGATCAAATCCAAGTTTTAAACAAGTTGCAATAGCTAATGGAGCAAATACGTAGACGGTGCCAATCGTGGAGCCAGTCAAAGTGGCTAATAAGCTGGTTAAAATACAGAAGGCAAATATCAATAAGAAAGGATTAATGTTAGAACCCAGCATACCTGCTACAGATTTACCGACCATTTCTGTAAGGCCAGTGCCTCCCAAAGCATCTGCCACACCAATAACACCAGCTGACATAATAATTATCGGTGCGCTGATGGCATCTCTGATTTCTTTAAAATCTAAGACACCTACTAAAAAGATTGGGATAACCGCAATACCTGTCAAAGCATAGCCAGCATCACCTATATAACTTTGTGAAACCATGCCAACTACAGCAAGTGCAAAAGCCAAATAAGTTACGAGCTCTTGCTTTTTAGTCAGATGCGTCTCCTCTTTTTCATCTGCTTCATTATCTGAAGAGTCCTTAGATATTGGATGTTCTGGTAAAAACTTATAAGCTAGAATCGACCATGCAAGGAAACCTAAAGAAAGAATAAGGTTTACAATTGAAAACTTTACTAGGTTAACATTAGTAGCTGCTCCAGCAGCGTCCAGCACAGCGACGGTAATCCCATATTGCAAGGCTGTATTAAATGGTACCAAAGGGTGATTAGCAGCAAAGCCTGCAGGCATCAAGACCTTAGATGGAGCAAGCGCTTTATTTTCAGGCAGAGCAGACAGGAACCCAATGACTAAAACATAATAGGCTGTGGAGCCTGTACCAAACAAACTGGTTCCCAGCATGACAATGACGATTAATAGAACATAGGCTTTATAACCGCCCTTTTTAGCCATATTAAACATGGCTATTTTAAATTTAGAAATAAAACTTGTCTTCTGCAAGGCAGCAATGATAGCCATAAAAGCAGCAAGCATCATAATGGTTGAATTGGCAAAACCTGCAAAAGCACCTTTAATATCAGATACCCCTGTCACAACCAATAAAAGCAAGGCGATAAGCGGCGGAGCTCCAAATGGCAGTCTGTCTCTCATAATTAAAATAATCATAAAGACGGTAATTGCCAACGCAATAATCATTTGAGTTGTCATAATTATCCTCCTCTATTTGCTCCTAGTTTAATTCATCCCTTTTTCTTTATTAGCTGCTAAAACAGTTTTTAAAGCAGTTATCCCTTCTTCCGGTAAATAATTGAATGGACGGCGGCAGTCGCCAACTGGATAACCTAATAATTTTACAGCCGTTTTGACGACAGTATTTGGATTGCCATATTGGAAAACAGCTCTAAAATCAGCAATAGAATCCTGAGCTTTCTGGGCTTCTTCCAGTTTTCCTTCTTGGAAAAGATCGTAAATTGATGAAAGAACATGCGGATAGACATTTGAACAGCCTGCAATTCCTCCCGTTCCGCCTTCTTTTAAAGCTGGCAGAATTAAAGCATCATTTCCGGACAGAACAAAGAATTGCTTCTCTAGATTTTTCGTTCTGTGGATGTATTCTTTGAGATTCTCCCAATCACCGCTGGAATCCTTTGCGCCGATGATATTATCAATATCACGAGCCAATTTTTCAACTGTTTCAGGCAGAAGTTTATTCCCTGTCCGTGCTGGAATGTTATATAAAACAATTGGTAAGTCAACTTCTTTGGCAACCGCTGCATAGTGATCATAGAGTTCTTTTTGTGAAGCAAGGGCAAAACTTGGTGTGATAATAGATAAAACATCTGCTCCTAATTCCTGTGCAGCCTTGCTTAATTGGATGGTCTCTTTAGTAGAGATACATCCTGTACCAGCATAAACAGGAACTCTTCCCTTAACTTGTTCAATGGTCGTTTTCAACACTTCAAGCTTTTCTTCATAGCTTAAAATGTAACCTTCCCCATTTGTTCCAAATGGAAAAATTCCATGTACGCCGCCTTCGATTAGACGTTCAATTTGATTTCGCAGCTCATCTAAATTGACCGACTCGTCATCTCGCATTGGCGTTAAAATGGGAGTAATGATTCCTTTTAGCTCAATCGTTTTCATGTGTGATTCTCCTTTACCCTAAAAGGGGATTTCTTGTTTTTAATAATCCTAATTATAACTATTTTGATAGTTGTTTAGAAGATTTTTGCAAGCAAATACGAAACAAAATGAAACATAAAAAAATAAAGTTTAGTCATTTATCCTATTCTTTCTTTTTAGTTTCTTTTTGAAACATCTTTATATCCTTCGTGCTCTAAAACCTTATCACACACAATATGACTGAAAATTTCTCTCTGTAATAGGAAAGCAGATTTAAGACTGGAACAAAAGATTTTATCTAAAATGGCATTAAAAAACGAATGAATTCTGCAAATAAGCAAATAAGCTATTGCAGAATTCATTCGTTCTCTCTACTGCCATTTCATCTCTAATTGATACTCGGCAAAAATTTCGTCTGACTCCGGATCTGGATTTTTTAAAACATAATCAACTTGGACAGATTGCTGCTCCACTTTAAACAGGCTGGTCTCTGTTACAAAATGCTGGATCCCTGCAGGCGTAGGAAAACTGGCCAAGGCTTTTTTATCCTTATGAAAACGCACAGTAGATTTAGGAGTGGAAAAGCGTGTTACAGCAAGCTCTTCGTCACTGCATTTCATGATAACTTTCTCATCTTCCTCATTGGTAAAGACCAGATAAGAAAAGCCATTTTTTTCCGTTATCTCAACAGGAAAGGACTGCTCAATAACTTCTGCTTGACCATCTACATTAATGTGATTTCGTAAATAAAGCTGCATACTGTCTCCTGTAATATAAGTCTTGTTTCACCGTTTTTTGTTCCAATTTATCTTTTGATAATGGAAGAGCGCAGCAGAGTTCCGCCGGTGAAAAGCGCGATGAAAACAACCAAAATTTTAAGATTGTTAATGTCTAAATTGCTGAGGAAAAAGGCTGCGGTCAAAACGCCAAGAATACCTCCGATGATAATTCCCATTGTCCCCGGCCAATGCACGCGGTCAGACTTGATAAATTCCATGGAACTGGCGGTTAAAATCATAGCGGCATCCAGCATCATAACCGGCAGAGCGATGGAAGGATTTATGCCCATCAGGGAAAAGAAAATCAGCTCCGGTGCATAATTGCCAAGCCCCATAGTCATCAGCATACCGATGATAAAATCAAAAACAACACCAATTAACAGCCATATCCCCTTCAAACCGCGGACATCAGACGAAATCCCGGCTCCCGGATTGGTCAGCATTCGGTAGACCATTACCAAGGCTGCGATAATCAGTAAAATCCCCAAGACGCGCTGCACCTGACGGGTGTTCCAATTTTTAGTGATACGGCTGCCGACAAAGGCTCCGGTAAAGGAGGCTGCTGCCATGCAGACCAAGGTTGTAATGTCCACCTTAACGATGGTTACAAAGCAAAGGGCCTCTACCAAAACAGGAATCACATGCGCTGTTGACATGGTAGCCGGGATTTTGCGGTCATCTTCGACTAATTTGGTCGCCTTAAACAGGGTCGTTGTCGTGGCGAAAGTCCCGATTCCCAGAGTATCAAGCAGGTCAGTCAGGTAGCCAATCCAAAAGCCTGTTAAAAATTTTTCTTTTAAATTAATTCGATGTTTTTTAGCATGCCATAAAATAGTTCCCATAATCCCGACAATCAGGGTAAATAAGAGCAGCTGGATGGCATGGAGTATTAAATTGTTTGTCATTCATTCATTATAATGCAAATTGGGAAATCCGTAAATACAAAAAGAAATTTTTATCCTGCTGCCACTTAGAAAACAGGCATCTCTAACAAATTTTGTTATAATGGAACTATGATTGAAAAAGTATTTCGCGATCCTGTTCACAATTACATTCCTGTAGAAAGTGAGGTCATTTACGACCTCATCAACAGCAAAGAATTTCAACGGCTGCGCCGCATCAAACAGCTGGGGTCATCCAGCTTTACCTTCCATGGTGCTGAACACAGCCGCTTTTCGCATTGTCTCGGTGTTTACTATCTGGCCAGATGTGTCACCAATATTTTTGACAAAAAGTACCCAGACATCTGGAATAAGGATGAATCGCTGCTGACGATGGCTGCGGCACTTCTTCATGATATCGGCCATGGAGCCTATTCGCATACTTTTGAAAGACTTTTTAATACCGATCACGAAGCCATCACCCAGCAGATTATTTTAAGTCCGGAAACAGAAATCAACCGGATTTTGCGGCAGGTATCCTTTGATTTTCCTGATAAGGTAGCCAGTGTCATCAACCATACCTATCCTAATAAACAGGTTGAACAGCTGATTTCCAGCCAAATTGATGTTGACCGTATGGACTACCTCTTACGGGATTCCTACTTTACCGGTGCCAGTTACGGAGCCTTTGATCTGACTCGCATCCTGCGGGTTATCCGTCCGATTGATAACGGCATTGCCTTTTCACGAGACGGCATGCATGCTGTTGAAGATTACATCATCAGCCGCTACCAAATGTACATGCAGGTTTATTTTCATCCTGCCAGCCGGGCCATGGAAGTGCTGCTGCAAAACCTCCTCAAGCGAGCCAAATATCTCTATCCGCGAGAAAAAGAATTCTTTACCATTACATCGCCTCATCTCCTTCCTTTTTTTGAAAATGCAGTTACTCTGGAAGACTATCTGAGCTTAGATGACGGTGTGATGAATACCTATTTTCAGACATGGATGAACAGCGGCGATAAGATACTGGCCGATCTGGCCGGCCGCTTTGTTAACCGAAAGGTTTTCAAATCAATTACTTTTGATGAGGATAAACTTTCTGAACTGGATAAGCTAAGGGATATTGTCCAATCGCTTGGTTTTGATCCTGATTACTACACTGCTGTCCATCTGAATTTTGATCTGCCTTATGATGTTTACAAGCCGGACGTCAAAAATCCACGGACCCAAATTGAAATGCTGCAGGAAGACGGCTCTATCGCCGAGCTGTCTACCCTCTCACCTCTTGTTCATACCCTGTCCGGCACCATACACGGCGATCGGCGCTTCTATTTTCCAAAAGAAATGCTGATTCAAGATGATTTGTTTGCTGAGGCCAAAGAAACTTTTGCCAGCTATATCAAAAACAAACATCTGACTGTGCCTGATCGGTCCAACTAAATGAGGGATTCTTCCTTTAACTTTGTCTGTTCCTTTAAACGGACCAACCCCAGATATTGCCTGTCTGCTGTCTATGCTGAGGATAAATTCTTTTTCTCAGCATGACAAATAGCGTGATTTTTAGTAAGATAGTCTGTAGAAATTGTATTTAGAAATTAGGAAAACTTATGTCAATTAAATTAGTTGCTGTTGATATTGACGGCACCCTGCTTAATAACAAACAAGAAGTGACACCGGAGGTCTTTTCAGCCATTCAGGACGCTAAGAAAAAAGAGGTCAAAATTGTTATCGCTACCGGTCGTCCTATCGCTGGTGTCACTGGCCTCTTAGAAGAACTCAATCTCAGAAACCAAGGCGATTACGTTATTACCTTTAATGGCGGTCTGGTGCAGGATACAGCTACAGGTGAGGTTTTGGTCAAAGAACCTCTGGCTTATGAGGACTATCTTGATATTGAACTGCTCAGCCGTAAGTTGGGCGTACACATGCATGCTATTACCAAGGAAGGCATTTATACAGCCAACCGCAACATCGGCAAATATACTGTGCACGAAGCCAGTCTTCTCCATATGCCGCTCTATTACCGCACACCCGAAGAAATGGCTGACAAAGAAATCGTCAAAATCATGATGATTGATGAACCGGATGTCCTGGCCGCAGCCATTGCCAAGATTCCGGCCAGCTTTTACCAGGATTTTACCATCGTTAAATCACGTCCTTTTTACTTAGAATTTATGAATAAAAAGGTCAGCAAGGGAACTGCTGTCAATCAATTAGCACAAAAACTGGGGCTCAGCAAAGATGAAACCATGGCAATCGGCGATGAAGAAAATGACCGCCCTATGCTTGAAGCTGTTGGTAACCCTGTTGTTATGGAAAATGGTATTCCCGAACTCAAAAAAATAGCTAAATATATCACTAAATCAAACGACGACAGCGGCGTTGCCTACGCCCTTAGAGAGTGGGTTCTAAACTAATGTACACTTATAAAATCGGTATCCCGGCTGAAGAACATGACCGCTTTGTTGAGGAAAGCAAGCAGACCAATCTGCTGCAAAGCAGTGCTTGGGCAAAAGTCAAAGATGAATGGGGAAATGAACGCATTGGCTTTTATCAAAATGATAAACTTGTGGCCTCTGCCTCTATCTTAATCAGACCTTTGCCTCTTGGCATGACAATGTTTTACATTCCAAGAGGTCCCGTCATGGATTATCAAAACCAAGATCTAGTAGCCTTTGTATTGGCCTCTTTGAAAAAATTTGCCAAAAGAAAACGTGCCTTGTTCATTAAGTTTGATCCTTTTATTTTGCTCAATCATCATCAAATTGATGAAGAAGACATCACCAATCCGCAAGCTCAGGATATTATTGCCAATTTGAAAAAGTCTGGCTGTGAGTGGCTGGGACAGACAACTGATATGGGAGAAACCATTCAGCCGCGTTTTCAAGCCAATATTTACGCAGAAGACTTCTCTGAAGCTAACCTATCTAAGAAAATACGGCAATCTATCCGCACGGCCAAAAACAAGGGGGTTACCCTCCGCTTTGGCGGTTATGAACTTCTGGAAGACTTCTCCAATTTAATGAAAAAAACAGAAGATCGTAAAAATATCCATCTCAGAGGCATTGACTACTATCGCAAGCTCTTAGACAATTATCCCAAACAATCTTTCATTACGGTAGCCAGTCTCAATTTAAAAGAAAGACTTGCCCAACTGGAAAGTCAGCGAGAAAAAGCTCAAGACAGTCTGGCCAAATTTGGTGATAATGTCAAAGCAAGTAAAATTGACAACACTAAAAAAGAAATCGAACGCCTCAGTGATGAGATCGCCTTTCTTCAAGAGCATTTATCCCAGGGTAGGGATACTGTCCCTCTTTCAGGGACACTGTCTCTGGAATTCGGCGGAACATCCGAAAATGTCTATGCCGGCATGGACGAAGAATTCCGCCGCTATCAAGCTGCCATCTATACTTGGTTTGCAACAGCCAACCACGCCTTTGAAAGAGGCAATAAGTGGCAGAATATGGGTGGTATTGAAAATGATTTATCAGGCGGCCTGTACAGCTTCAAGTCAAAATTTAAACCGGAAATCGAAGAGTTTATCGGCGAATTTAATCTGCCTGTCAGCCCGCTCTACAAATTGGCCAACCTTGCCTATACACTGCGCAAAAAACGAAGGAGCAAGCACTGATGTCCTTACAGAGCATTTCAAAAAATGATTTTGCAGACCATATCCAGCAAGCCCGTAAGAAGTCTTTCATGCAGACTTTGGAAATGGCTGAGCTTCTTGCTAAAAGAGGCTATGATATTGACTATGTTGCTTGGAAAGAGCAAGAAACCATTGAAATTTCAGCTATCTTATACAGCATGCCGATGACCGGCGGCCGCTATTTTGAAATTAACTGCGGCCCTGTCATCACTGCTGCTGATCATCTCAGTGATTTTTATCGGGATTTAAAGGATTATGTCAAAGAAAAAGGGGCTTTGGAATTGGTTATCAAACCTTATGATACCTATCAAACCTTTGACAGCGATGGGCAGGCAACCGGTGCGGAGCAAAAGCAGCTCATCACTCAACTGACCGACCTAGACTACCGCTTTGACGGCTTACAGACGGACTATCCTAATGGGGAAGGAGATTGGCACTACGTCAAGGAATTATCAGGTATAGACGAGCGGACGCTCCTCAAATCCTTCAGCAAAAAGGGACGTCCTCTAGTTAAAAAAGCTAAGACCTTTGGTACCAAGCTCCGTCAGCTCAAGCGTGATGAACTGCATCTCTTCAAGGACATTACCTCTGCGACTTCCGATCGCCGCGAATACAGCGACAAAAGTTTAGACTATTACCAAGACTTTTACGACAGTTTTGGAGACAATGCCGAATTTATGGTAGCCAGTCTTAATTTTGAAGACTATCTTGACCATCTGCAAAAAGATCAGAAAAAACTGGGTGATAGAATCGCTAAATTGCAGGCCGATTTGGAAAAAAATCCTCATTCTGAGAAAAAACAAAATCAGCTGCGCGAACTATCCAGCCAATTTGATACCTTTACAACCCGCAAGCAAGAAGCTCAGGAACTCCTTGAAAAGTATGGCAGTCAAGATGTTATCTTAGCTGGCAGCCTCTTCATTTATACACCTCAAGAAGCCGTCTATCTCTTTTCGGGATCTTATCCGGAATTCAATAAATTCTATGCGCCTGCTCTCCTGCAGGAACATGTCATGCTTGAGGCTCTCAAACGCGGAATTTCTTTTTACAATCTGCTTGGCATCACAGGACACTTTGATGGCTCAGATGGTGTGCTTCGTTTCAAGCAAAACTTCAATGGTTACATTGTCCGCAAAATGGGAACCTTCCGCTACTATCCAAAACCGCTGAAATACAAGCTTTTAAGCACTCTTAAAAAAATTCTAAGACGTTAGCCTGCTTGCACTACAGTCTGAGTATGTCTTCGAGAGTGGGACAAAAATCAGTAAATCGTGGTAAAATCACGATTTTGATTTTGTTGTCCCACCTCCGCACAGTTGATTAGGATGGCCGCTATCACTTGCCTAGCAAGGGATAAGGACCTCCAATCAACCACTGCGTCAAACTGCTATATCTTAAATAGTTAAAGGAGGAAGGACTTTTGTCCCAGCCTCTTTCTTTTTCCTGCAAAAAACACTGCTGATTGTATCAGCAGTGTTTTTAATATGAAAGGAACTTCCTGCCGTTTTAAAAACTAGCATGCAGAAAGAAAGTTATCCTCTTTGATTAGCTTACTTAGCTTATTTGACAAAGTCAAGAAGAGCAAGGAAGCTGTCAGCTTGCAGGGAAGCACCGCCGACAAGGGCTCCGTCAACGTTTTCTTTAGCCATGTATTCAGCAACGTTTTCAGGTTTTACAGAACCGCCGTATTGGATACGAACAGCTTCTGCCACTTCTTTCCCGTAAAGTTTTTCAACCGTTGCACGAACAACACCGCAGATTTCATCAGCAATGTTGGCATCAGCTGATTTACCTGTACCGATAGCCCAGATTGGCTCATAAGCAATAACCAAGTTAGATACTTGTTCAGCACTCAAACCTTTAAGGTCAGCAGTGATTTGTCCTTCAATCCACTCAGCAGTTTTTCCTGCTTCATAAGTTTCAAGAGACTCACCGCAGCAAAGGATTGGCGTCATGTTATGTTTGAAAATAGCATGAGCTTTTTTATTGATTTCTTCGTCTGTTTCATGGAAGTAATCACGGCGTTCTGAGTGACCGATGATAACATAGTCAACACCTAAAGCTTCAAGAGCAGCCGGACTTGTTTCTCCAGTGAAAGCACCGAAATCTTCCCAGTAGCAGTTTTGAGCGGCTACTTGCAATTCAGTATCTCTGACACCTTTTTTCATGCCTTCAAGGAACAAAGCAGGTGAGCCTACAACAGTGTCAACAAGCTCATTTGAAGGAATGCTGTTTTTAACGGCATCGATGAACTCACGAGCTTCAGCAGCTGTTTTGTTCATTTTCCAGTTTCCGGCAATAATTGGTTTACGTGACATTTCACATACCTCTTCCATTTTTTATTTACATTGTCTATTTTACCACAAATTCAGGGTGATTGAAAGATTAAGAAATTATTTTATGAAAGTCTTCACAATAAAACCGCTAAAATATTGCTGCCTGACAAGAACAGCAAAAAAAGAGTCTCGAAAGAGACTCTTTTACAAGATAAGTTGTCTGACTTAAATTGTTAATTGGGAAAACTTAATTGTTCTGATTAAGCTTCGATTTCTGAAACGATACCTGAACCAACAGTACGTCCACCTTCACGGATAGAGAAAGTAGTACCTTGTTCAACAGCGATTGGGTGGATCAATTCAACGTCGATAGTAACGTTATCACCAGGCATAACCATTTCAGTACCTGCTGGCAATTCAATTGAACCAGTTACGTCAGTTGTACGGAAGTAGAACTGTGGACGGTAGTTGTTGAAGAATGGAGTATGACGTCCGCCTTCTTCTTTAGTAAGGATGTAAACTTCACCTTTGAATTTAGTATGCGGATGAATTGAACCTGGTTTAGCAAGAACTTGACCGCGTTCGATTTCATCACGTTGGATACCACGAAGAAGCACACCAACGTTATCACCAGCAAGACCTTCATCAAGCTGTTTACGGAACATTTCAACACCAGTAACAACAGCTTTTTGAATATCGTCACGAATACCAACGATTTCAACTTCGTCATTAACTTTAACAGTACCACGGTCGATACGTCCTGATGCAACAGTACCGCGTCCAGTGATTGAGAACACGTCTTCGACTGGAAGAAGCAATGGTTTGTCAGTATCACGTTCTGGATCTGGAATGTATTCATCAACAGTATCCATAAGCTTCATGATAACATCTTCTTGTTCAGTGTCACCTTCAAGAGCTTTAAGAGCTGAACCTTGGATAACTGGAATGTCATTACCTGGGAAATCGTATTCTGAAAGAAGGTCACGGATTTCCATTTCAACCAATTCAAGCAATTCTTCATCATCAACCAAGTCAACTTTGTTCATGAAGACGATAAGGTATTTAACACCAACTTGACGTGAAAGCAAGATGTGTTCACGAGTTTGCGGCATTGGTCCGTCAGTTGAAGCTACTACAAGGATAGCTCCGTCCATTTGAGCGGCACCAGTGATCATGTTTTTAACATAGTCCGCGTGTCCTGGGGCGTCAATGTGAGCATAGTGACGTTTAGCTGTTTCATACTCAACGTGTGCAGTATTGATTGTGATACCGCGTTCGCGTTCTTCTGGAGCAGCATCGATAGATGAGTAATCTTTTGGTTGGTTTACTGCTGAAGGCAAACGACGTGCCAATACAGTAGTGATAGCTGCTGTCAAAGTAGTTTTACCATGGTCAACGTGTCCGATAGTACCAATGTTAACGTGTGGTTTACTACGATCGTATTTTTCTTTTGCCATTTTAGGAAAAGCCTCCAATAAAATATATTTTATAGATAGACGGTAGGCAATACAGTCTAACTTTACCTTATTATTTTAACAAATTACACTGAAAATGCAAGCATTTTATATGTATGTCTCTATCTTTTTTTCTGAGAAATGCTAAAATCAGCTCTCAGAGAGTTAAAAAGAGACAGACGCCTTCGTTTTCCGACTTAAAATTTAGTACTGTCTCTGCTGTCAATGATACAGCAAGCATTTAAAAGGAAAAGGACCGGAGCTGCAGCCTGCAAATCCAATCCTTTTTAAAACTATTATTCTAATTCTGTTACTCATTGTAGAGCTCTTCGTAGATTTCTTCCTGAGATGCTACAAAGACATCATCGGTATTGCGCTCTGCCTCTGCTACTTCCCGATAAATTTCCTCTCGTTTTTCATTGGCATCAATATTTAAAACAAAGCCAATCGCTACCGACAGGACCAGCAGACTGTTCCCGCCCTGCGACAGGAATGGGAAAGTAACTCCCGTTGAAGGAATGAGGCCGGATATACCGCCGATATTAACAAACACCTGCATGAGCATCATACCGCCAACGCCCAGAGCAATCATTGAATTGAAAGGACTTTTAGCCTTGATGCCGACCAAAAGAATTCTCAAAATCAAAAAGAAAATCAAAGCCAGAATCAAACTGGCACCAATCAGCCCCAATTCTTCAATAACAATAGAAAAGACAAAGTCTGTCTGGGCTTCCGGCAGATAACCGCGCTTTTCAATAGAATTGCCCAGGCCGCGGCCCAGCCAGCCGCCATTGCTCATAGCATAATAGGAATTAGCCAGCTGATGTCCGGAGTCCGTGACATCCTGAAATGGATTAAAAAAAGCGCTGAAACGTTTGGCTACATAACCAAAAACGGGGACCTTGCTCATGGTTTTAACACCAACCATATTAATGAGTCCCAAAAAAACTGCCGATAAGGCAATAATGCCGGTCAGCAGAGCTGAGAACCAGCGGTAGCCGACACCGCTGACTGAATACATCACGATGGCTGTCAAAACGATAATGGTTGCATTACCCAAGTCCGGCTGCGCTGCCACTAAAAGGATTAAGACCAAAGAATAAAAGCGCCAATCTTTTAAATCGCTTAACTGTTTGGGCAGCCACTTACGCTTAGTTAATGCCTGGTAATCGTAGACTTCAATGGTCTGCTGCCGTCTGGCAAAGGTGAAAGCCAAAAACCAAACCATGATGATTTTTAAATACTCTGCCGGCTGAAAGCTAATAGGTCCAAGAACAATCCAGCCGTGCGCTCCGTTGACCTCCTGAGTCCAGAAGCGGGCGATGACCAGCAGTATAGCTTCTATCAGCATCACAATAGTCAAGACACCGCTGTTTTTTAAGAAATTTAATTTCAGCCGGTAAATAAAAAGAATAGCCAGCAAACTAATAATCCAAAAGATACCTTGGTTGATAACCGAGCGAAAAGGATTTAAGCCATTCTGAATTAAGTTGGCACTGGTTGTTGAATAGACGATAATCAATCCAAAAACCGACAAAATCAAATAGGGCAGCAGTATCGAATAATTCAGCAGGTGCCGCTTGTCAATTTTCATATGTTTTCCTCAAAATATCCTTACAATTCTAACATTAGCATTATACCATCTTTTAGATTTAAAACAAAGAAGAGAGTGGATAAAAATCGGCAGGCAGTTAAATCAATTTTGCCTTGGCCTTGGCACAAAGATTGATTAGTTCCGAAATGAGACGAAACAGCTGCTCTTAAGGCAGAAGCCTAAAAACAAGAAAGCAGCTGTTCAATCAGCCATAGCTGACGAACACTAAAAAATCTCAGCAACTTTTCCAGAAGAAAATTTTAGACTGACTAAAGTCAGCAGAGCAGCCCCCAAGTACTGTCTTAAACTGGCAGTTCAAGACAAAGTTCAAGGCTGGAACATCATGTTCCAGCCTCTATATGTTTTATACTGTTTTGCCATCTGACCGCGTCTTGACAACCGACTCATACTCAAGCGCAGGAAAGCTGTCAGACATCTGCTTAGATCACAGTTCAGCTAAACATTACTGATATACCCATTGGAAGTAATCATCTCAGCCATTTATCTGTGCAAAACAAGGCTTCGACCTTAACCAGAATTACGCAGGCCGGTAGCCACACCGTTAATGGTAATGTGAATCAGATTTTCTAAACTTTCACCCAGCTCACCGCGGCGCTGACGCTTAATCAATTCAATCTGAATATAATTTAAGACATTGAAATAAGGCAGGCGGGAATCGAGGCTGGCTTGCAGATAGCTATTGTCCTCCAAGAGGCGCTCGTGATTTTCAATCGCTAAAATAATGTTTTTTGTCAGCTGCCATTCGTCCAGAATCGTGTTAAAGACTTCTTTTGTTGCCTCATCCTGACACAGTTTGGCATACTCAAACGCGATGTTCATATTTGATTTTGACAGAACCATGTCCACATTGGATAAGAGGGAATGGAAGAACGGCCAAGACCGATACATTTCCTGCAGCTTAGCTAAGTTTTTGTCATCCTTATCGATGAAATGTTTAAAGGCTGAACCCACGCCATACCAGCCAGGAAACATAATCCGGTTTTGCGACCATGAGAAGACCCAAGGAATGGCACGCAAGCCGCTGATTTCCGTAATAGTTTTACGGGCTGCAGGACGTGAGCCGATATTTAAGCTGGAAACTTCCCGAATCGGACTGGCTGCAAAGAAATAATCGTAGAAATGATCATTGCCAAAAACAAGGTCACGGTAAATAGCATTGCTGTCTGCTACAACTTCGTCCATAATCAGACGGTAGTCAGGCAGATTTTCGGCATCAACAATTCTTCTTGTCACCATGCGATCCAGAGTTGCGGATACGAGCATCTCCAAATTATAATAGGCGACATCCTTATTGCCGTATTTATTACCAATCACCTCGCCCTGCTCTGTCAAACGAATACGGTCTTTAATAGAGCCGAAAGGCTGTGAGGTAATGGCTTCATAAGACGGTCCGCCGCCGCGGCCGACTGTTCCGCCGCGGCCATGGAAGAAGGTGATTTTCACACCTTTGTCCAGACCGATCTCTGTCAATTCATTCTGTGCCTTATACAGTGTCCAGCCGGAAGACAGGTAGCCGCCGTCCTTGTTAGAATCGGAATAGCCGAGCATAATTTCCTGGTAACCATTATTAGCAGCAATCCATTTTTTGACAATATCATAATCAAGATACTGCTTCATGATTTCCCGAGAATTATCCAAGTCCTCAATCGTTTCAAAGAGAGGAACAATTTGCACACGCGCTTTTTCCGTATCAACCAGACCGACTTCTTTAAGCATGACCGCCAGTTCAAACATATCAGAAATACTTTCTGTATGCGAAATAATATGCTGCTTAATAACATCTTCGCCGAGAGCATCTTTTAACTGTCTGGCTGTTTTAAAAATAGCCAGTTCTTTTTGAAGAAGCTCCGACTTTTGGACATGGGTCGCCGAAAGAATCCGAGGATCTTCTAACAGCTGATGGAGCAAAATCCGGCACTTTTCTTCTTCAGTCAGGCTGCTGTAGTCCTGCACAATATTAGCCGAAGCCAAGAGCTCTGCTACACAGGCCTCGTGGACACTGGAATCCTGACGCATATCGATAGAGGCCAAAAAGAATCCAAACACATCAACTGCCTGAATCACTTCGGTCAGATCACCGCTGACCAGAGCAGAATCATTATTTTCCAGCAAAGAATTCTTGATGAGCTCTAAGTCATTCCGAAATTCCTGAGCCGTTTGATAGGGACGAATTTGCTGGCTGTCAGCAGCTTCTGAATCGGCCGGTTCTTTAGCAAAGTCCCCCTTCTTTAAGTAAGCCAGAGTTGCTTGCAGCCTTGACTGAATATAGTGAAAAGCTTTGCGGTAGGGCTCTTTTTCACGGTAAATGGAAACATCCGTCGAACGTTCTGCCATCTCTTTGACAGCCTCACTGATAGTCGAAAGGCTGTCAGATAAAGAGAAGGTCCGATACAGGTCTGAGAGTTTGCTGATATAATAATTCAAAATGACTTCACTTTGAACCAGAGCAGAAATTTTTAAAGTTTCAGCCGTTACATAAGGATTGCCGTCACGGTCACCGCCGATCCACATTCCCATGGTAATCGGTTTTGCTGCAGCCAAATCAATCCCCTTTTGCTCAGCCAAATGCTTGTACTGGGTGCTGAATTTCGTAACAGCCTTGATCAAAGAGGAATTGTAGTATTCCATGACATTGGTGATTTCATTGGTAACTTTGAGTTTTTTCTCGCGGATAATATCTGTCTGCATGATCAGCTCAACATAGCGGCGCAGCTCATCATACCATTTTTGTCTGTTGATAGAGCCAGACTTAATATCGCGGTATTTACGCAACAATTCATGAATTCGATTGGTCAAATCCAGCATGGTTTTACGCTGAACCTGAGTCGGATGGGCTGTTAAGACCGGTACAACATTAACATTTTCTAAAATTTCCTGAGCGTTGTCCTGCTCAGAAACCAGATCAATAGTGGCTGATATCTTGCCGAGATAGTCAATGTCATTATTGTTTTGATAATTAACCTCATAAGCCAAATTAACGTCTTCAGAGATGTTAATCAAAAGCGGCAAAATCGCAAAATAGCGTGAAACAACAACCATCTCGTTATTATTCAGCTGCTTGATCGCCTGCTCTAAATCCTGATGCTTTTCTTCAACGGATAATTTTTTTAAGAGATTAATCTTATCAAAACTATCATTTCCAATCATTTTCTTTGTCACATCATCCAATGATTCAGTAAGAATACTGATCTCTTCGGCGATAGCCTCTTTATCGTTTCTGCTCTCTAATTTACTGACTGTCACGAAATGCAATTCCCTTCTTTATTGATATTTTCTATCATATCACTTTTAGAAAAAAAGTAAATGAATTCTCTGGTATTGGTGCGTTTTCATAGCTAAAAGCACAGCCGCTTGAGTTTTTCTCTGCTGACATCATAATAATCAGCACAGGTACCTGCTTTAATTCTTATCCTTATAGACTTTCTGGTAAAATTCAATCTTATCGCCGTCTTTGACCTTGATCTTATCAGCTGACTTAGGAGCTAACTTATTATTAACATCAAACATCCAGTAACGTCCGGCCTTCTCGTCCTGAGACAGGCCGTCAATGGCAGTGATGAAGCCGCCTTTTTCTTTGACCTTATAGTTAGCCTTCAGCACATCCATCACGGTATCTCCTTTTTTAAAGGAAACCTTTTCATCCGTTTTATCAGAACCGGTCTTAACAATCAGCCTGACCTGAAGGTCTTTGGATGTCTCAGTCCTGCTGTTGCTTCCCCTGTTGCTGCAGGCTGCCAAAAGGAAGACAATTCCGGTTAACACTAAAAATTTACATAGTTTTTTCATTAAATACAAATCTCCTAAAAATTGATACGATAAGGGGGTAAAAGAGCATTGTTGAAACAGCATGCATCAGATTAAAGGTCATGCCGGCCAGAATATAAGCAAACAATGGAGCTGCAAACAGCAAAGCTGAGTAAGCATCAACGATTATACCGTAGAGAATACTCATCAAACCGGCCAAAACAGCCTGCAGAATCATCTCCTTTATCCTGCCCAAAGGCAAAGATTTGGTCAGAGGGTAACAAATGAATTTCCATAGGAACAGGATGCTGGCAAAACTTATTATCTGACCCAAAACCCAGGGTCCGAATCCCAGCAGAAAACTGGTAACCAGCATTGTTACGGACATTATCAATACGCTTTCCCACAAGCCGTAAAAAACTGCGCATACTAAAAAGATGGCAGTTATAGGCTGAATATTGGGCAAGCCGGCAAAGGCGATCCGCAAAACGATCGCTAGTGCTGACAGAATCGCAATGCGGCTGATTTTTTTAAGCGGCATATTATCTCCAGACTTGATCAATAATTTCTTTTACCAGTTCTAATTTAGCCCATTGATCTTCCTCTGTCAAGATGTTTCCTTCTTCCGTTGATGCAAAGCCGCACTGGGTAGACAGCCAGAGCTGATCCAGCGGCACATACTGACTGGCCTCTTTCAGACGGGCAATGACAGCATCTTTATCTTCAAGCTTAGCATCCTTTGAAGTAATCAAGCCAAGGACTGCCACCTTATCTGGATCCTTAAAATCTGCTAAAGGTTCAAAACCGCCTGCCCGCTCACTGTCAAATTCCAAAAAGTAAGTTTTGGCCGCTTCCTCGCCAAACAGCTCGTGGGCAACAGGTCCATATCCGCCTGATGAAGCCCATGTCGAATGATAGTTGCCTCGGCAGACATGGGTGTTGACCTGCAGACCCGCCGGAACATTTTGATACACATCATTATTTAACGTCAGAAAAATATCTGCCAGTTCATCCCTGACCTGTTTAGAAGTCTTGTTCTGCGGAGCACCCCAGGCTGTCAAAAAGGCCTCATCAACCAAAGTCCCCCAAGTACAGTCATCCACCTGCAGTGTTCTAAGGCCAGCATTGAACAGGTCTTCTATCACTGTCAGGTAGGCCTTTTTTATGTCCTCCCGCAATTCAGCAAAATCGGGATAAACTGCACTTAACTTGGCAACATGGTCAGCATCGCGGATTAATTCAAAATAGAACTGTGCCGGCGCTGGAATAGTATATTTGGCTTCGACATCTTCCTTATCGGCAACTAAATCATATAAGAACTTGTAATCTGCAACAAAGGGATGGTTTTCTCCGCTTATCTTTCCGGCAATCAGAGCCGAGTCAGCCTTGGTTGTCTCATCGTGAAAGTGATAGCCTTCGGCTGCTTGAACATGGTCAATCCCCTGAAATCCCCAGAAAAAGTCCAAATGCCAGTAGGCACGGCGAAATTCCCCGTCGGTCACCTTTTCGAGCCCTGCCGCTATCTCCTTGTCAACCAATTCTTTAATCAGCTGATCTTCAGTGGCCCGCAGCTGCTCTTTAGAAATGTTTCCAGCTTCAAATGCTTCCCGAGCTTTTTTCAGAGCTTCCGGACGCAAAAAACTGCCGACATGTTCAAAATATTTTTTTGTCATTTTTTTCTCCTTATTAGATAGATGGAAATGATTGTCTTTCATTTTATCATCTGTTCCTATAGCTGTAAAATATAAATATATTATGATTTATTATAGTTAATAGCTATATCTGATGCTGCCCAGCAGACATATTTTGCTTTTTTCCAAACTTTACGTTAAAATAGGGGAGATGAGAAGAAGAATTAAGCCTGTTTTTGTTCTGGCTTTCTTCAGTTTGTTCGCTTTATTGTTAATTTTGAGCAACAGCCGTTCTGAAAATGCGCGGCAAAAAGAATTAGCTGCAGCTCGAAAATCAATTCCTGAAATTGAACAAACTGCAAAGAAACAAAAAACAAATTCAGATGGAGACACTTTTACTCTTAATCCGATTATTGATATCTCCGGCTGGCAGCTGCCCAGCGAAATTGATTATGATACCCTGTCTAGCAACATATCGGGTGCTATTATTCGTGTGCAGGGCGGCTCAGGTATCGCCAAGAAAAACAATGCCGCTCACAGTTCCGGAGTTGATAAATCGTTTAAGACACATATTGAAGAATTTCAAAAACGAGGTATTCCTGTAGCCGTCTACGCCTATGTCCGCGGGTCTAGTGTCAAGAAGATGAAAGCTGAAGCCAAAACTTTCTATAAAAATGCTTCGCCTTACAATCCGACTTTCTATTGGCTTGATGTTGAAGAGAAAACCATGTCTGACATGAATAAGGGCGTCAAGGCTTTCCGTGATGAATTGAAACGCCTCGGTGCCGAGAATGTCGGCATCTATATTGGTACCTATTTCATGGAGGAACACAGCATTTCTACCAAGGGCTTTGATGCCATCTGGATACCTACTTACGGCACCGACTCAGGCTATTTTGAAGCTGTTCCCAAGACCAAGTTAAACTACGACCTGCACCAATACACTTCTCAGGGACGGCTGCAAGGGTTTAAACACACACTGGACCTCAATCAAATTGCTGTTAACAAAGACACCAAAGCAACCTATGAAAAATTATTCGGACCGGTAAATGAATAAGCTTGACAGTCTTTGGTTTCCGTCATATAATGTAGTTAATAGAATATCACAAGGAGTGCTTCTTAGCTGAGATTGCTTTTTGCAAAATCCTATGGACCTGATCTAGTTAATACTGGCGTGGGGATGTGACTAATTGATGAAATTAACACATGCAGACTCCTTGAATGAAGGAGGTCTTTTTATGTCCAAAAATTCTGTCATTCTTGTCGAAGCGGCACTGGCTGCTGCTTTAGCCATGGTCCTGTCACTCCTGCCTGATTTTGCCAGCTGGTTTACCCCGTCCTTCGGAGCCATTCCGCTCATTATCTTTTCTCTGAGAAGAGGCGCTAAATATGGGATTTTATCCGGTCTTCTCTGGGGGCTGCTGCATTTTCTTTTGGCCAAAGTCTACTATCTCAGCTTTTCACAGGTCATTCTGGAATATATCCTTGCTTTTCTTTGCATGGGTTTTGCCGGTTTTATGCAAAAGCCCCTTCAGCAGGCTCTTAAAAAGGGGCACAAGTCCAAGGCTCTGTCCTATGCCATTATTGGAGCTTTTGCTGCCACCTTCACCAGATATGTCTGCCATTACATCGCCGGCTTTATCTTTTGGGGAAGTTACGCACCAAAAGGAATGTCTCCTTTCTGGTATTCCTTTACGGTCAATGGCAGTGCAGGACTGTTTACCTTTCTAGTGGTTATTCTGGTTCTGCTTGTCCTGGTGCCAAGTCAGCCGCAGTTCTTTTTGCCTAAGACCAAAACAAAAACAGGTAAAGGGAGCTGACAATTCATAAAGAGAGCGGAACGGCGAAAGCAACTGCTTTTGATGACTGATTGCTTATACGTCATCTTCCGGATGATACTCTTTTGTGAGTAATGACGCCGCCATCAGGGCTATCTATTCCGCTTTCTTGGAATATAGACAGAACTATCTTCAAGGCAAAATTTTTTTAAGCCCTGTAAATGCCAGAATTAGTTCCCCAATTCACAAGCAAAACGAGATTTATCTTCAATTTGAGAACGGGATTAAAGCTCCCGTTCTTTTTCATTTGGCATCATGTTCTTCTTAAAAAATCAGCTGCCTTTTTTCTTGATTTCAGTTTTTTTAAAGCAATCGTGCTATGATAATGATATGGCTAAAAAACGAAAAACGAAGAAACAATCTCCTGCTAGAGGCCGGCGCAGCCGGCAGCGCAAAAAGAAAAAACAAATGAAGTATCCAGTCCTTGCAGGTCTCCTGCTTGCTCTTTTGGCACTTACTTTTTTTATCTACCAGCACCGCTTTCATGTTTCTGCTTCTTATAAAGTCAATCAAAAGGCGATTATTACAGCTGATTCTTCACCGATGCTCTATCCTTATTTATTTGATTTGGCTGCCGACAGCTTAGAACAAAATGCAACTGTACAAGTGGAAGGCTATTTTCTGACAAAATTAAAAGGCAAACAGGTGACTCTGGCTAAAATAACATTAAGGGGGCGCAGCTATTACCTTGATGCTAAAAACCTTCAAATTCAGCAGACCAATACCATCAATCAGTACATTGCTTCTTTAAATTACCCTCATGCTGAAATTACCCAGGCTATTTACCAGCAGTTTAAACAGCAAGCTTATTTTGGGGCATCTGCACAGCCTAAGGGTATTATCATTCACGATACCGGCAACGACAGTTCATCTCTTCAGAGCGAGGTCTCTTATATGAAGCAGAATTACAAATCAGCCGGCGTCTTTGTCCACAGCTTTATTGACAAAGACAGTATTTTTCAGATTGCCGATGATCGCTACATGGCTCAGGGTGCCGGTCCTAAAGGCAATCCTTATTACCTGCAGTTTGAACTGATACGCGAGCACAGCCAGGAAAATTTCGCCAGACAGTTAGCCAATGCCGCTTATTATACGGCTGTCATGCTTAAAAAATACCAGCTGCCAGTTACGCTGGGCCAAAAAGATGCTTCAGGAACTGTCTGGACGCACCAGATGGTGTCCAGCTATTTAGGCGGGACAGACCATCAAGACCCAGATGACTATTGGAATGGGGCTGCTGCAGAATTTTTTGCCAGCGATTATTCCGTACAGGACTTTCTGGATTTAATTCAAGTCTATTATAATCAGCTTTAAAATGATATAATGGGAAGGTATATTATTTTATTTTGGAGGAAATCATGATTTCTTGGATAGCAAGATTAATCAAAGGAGTTATCATTGCCTTGGGCTTTATTCTGCCTGGCGTATCTGGCGGAGTATTGGCATCTATTTTAGGGCTGTATGAGCGTATCATTTCATTTTTGGCACACCTGTCAAAAGATTTTGTCAAAAATGTTCTTTTCTTTATCCCTGTAGGAATCGGCGGCATTCTGGGAATCGCTCTTTTTTCTGCACCTTTAGAATACCTGCTGGAACATTATCAAGTTCCTGTTCTCTGGGCCTTTACAGGAACGATTGTCGGAACTCTGCCAACCTTGTTTGCTGAATCCACTCAAAAATCTAAACGCGATAAAGCAGACTGGATCTGGCTTTTAGGAACCTTTTTGGTCTCCGGCCTTTTGCTCTACTTCTTAAATGACTTGGTCGGTACCATTCCAGCCAACTTTGCCAGCTTTGTTCTGGCCGGTGTCCTGATTGCTCTTGGTGTCTTGGTGCCGGGACTCAGTCCGTCCAATCTCCTTTTAATCATGGGCCTTTATTCACCCATGCTGACCGGTTTTAAAAACCTTGATCTAATGGGTGTTTTTCTGCCGATTGCTATCGGCGGTATGGCAGCTGTGCTGCTCTTTTCAAAGGCTATGGACTACGCTTTGAACCATTATCATTCCCGTGTTTATCACTTTATTTTAGGACTTGTCATTTCCAGTACGCTTTTGATTATTATTCCAAATCCAAGAAATGCTGAGAGTATCTCTTATGCTGGCAGCAGCTGGGTAACCTTCTTACTGGCTGCTTTGTGCTGTATAGCCGGTATTGCTTTGGGAGCTTGGATGAGCAAACTTGAGGAAAAATACAAATGAGTAAAAAGCATAAACTGAAAAAAACACTGGTTGATCAGATTTTGGATAAAGCAAAAATAGAACACGACAGTTTAGCCATCAATGCCTTAGAAGGAGACTTGCCGGAAGATATCCGAGAGGAAGATATTTTTAAAACGCTGGCTCTAAAAGGCGATAAGACAGGCCCAATTATCGGAATTATTCCCATCACAGAGCACCTGTCTGAAAAAAAGCTGGCTAAAATATCGGGCAATAAAAAAGTCAGCATGATTCCGCAAAAGGAACTGCAAAAAACAACCGGCTACGTTCACGGTGCGAATAATCCTGTCGGCATCAGGCAAAAACATCCTTTTCCTATCTATATTGACAGCACGGCGCTTGAAAAGGGAAAAATGATTGTATCAGCTGGTGAAATCGGCCGGTCTATTGGCATTGACAGCCAAGTTTTGGCAGACTTTGTCCATGCTGAATTTGCTGATATTAAGGAGTAGAAAATGAGAGTACTTGGAAACATTATTTGGTTCTTTTGTGCTGGACTTTGGGCTGCCATTGCTTGGTATGCAGTGGGGCTAGTGCTCTGTATCACCGTTTTAGGAATTCCTTTTGGACTGCAGTGCTTTAAAATCGGCTCTTTCGGCCTTTTTCCCTTTGGCAAAACAATCGTCTTTTCCAACCGCTTCTCCAGCCTCTTAGGGAATATCATCTGGATTTTACTGGCCGGATGGGAACTGGCTCTGATGCATCTGTCCAGTGCTGCTGTCCTTTGCATAACCATTATCGGAATTCCTTTCGCTGTACAATCGGTAAAGATGGCCGGTATCAGTCTTTTTCCTTTTGGTGTTGAAATTATTGATTAGATTTGGGAGATGTAAGAATTGTGAAACTGTATTTTGTCAGACACGGAAAAACGCAATGGAATTTGGAAGGCCGCTTTCAGGGTGCCAGCGGAGACTCGCCGCTTCTGGAAAGCTCTGTTAAGGAACTTGAACTTCTGGGACACTATTTGAAAGATATCAAATTTGACAGAGTGTATTCCAGCGACCTCAAACGCGCCAGGCTCACCAGCCAGATTATCACTCAGGAAAACCTTTATCCAACAGATATCACCTATACTAAAAATCTGCGAGAATGGAATCTGGGCAGATTGGAAGGTCAAAAAATCAGTCTGGTCAGCTCCATCTATCCTAAACAAATGAAGGCTTTCCGCCATAATTTGGCACAGTTTGATCATTCCATCTTTGATGCTGAGTCTGTTTACCGTGTAACGCACCGCGTCTCAAACTTTGTGAAATCACTTAAGGACTTACAGGCCCAAAATATTTTACTGGTGGGCCACGGGGCCACACTGACAGCCGCTATTCAGTCACTCTTAGGCTGCGAACCTGCTCAGCTTCGCCGGGACGGCGGGCTTGATAATGCCAGTGTCACCATTTTAGAAACAGCAGACTTCAAACATTTTAAGCTGATCACTTGGAACGACACGTCTTATGAAAAAGCAGTTTTAAAACAAAGCATTTGATACCTTTTCAAAAAGAGGGAGTGGAGCAACCCAAAAATTGAAAATTTTAGTTCTCACCAGGTCCTGGTATTAAGGTGGTGACCTGAAAGTCCAGTGGTCTGTTTCAGACCGAACAGCTAAAAATAAGAGAGTGGGTAGAAATCAATTTTTGAATGATTGATTTCTACCCACTCTCTTTTTAGTTTTATCAAACTGTATTTCATACTAAGCAAACTGTATGCTTAAACAGCCTCTACTTAGCATATTTCAGACGCAGCACCTTTTCTTGGTTCTTATCCAGTCTAAGCAGAATAACAACCTTGTCAATACTGATATTGCTTTCTAATAGTCGTTCAGCAGCCATCATAAGACCGTTATTAATTCCCAGCTGTAAGACAGGATTGCTGCGGTCATTTGTGTCAAAAATAAATTTGTGGCTGGGCAGGTCAAATAAAACTTTCACAGCCCCATAGAGCTGCTCAAAGGAATCGATCTGCAAATCAAAAACAGGCTTTGTCCCGGCCTTTAAGCGGCGGCCCCGGTGATTAAACCACATAGAATGCCAGCCGCTGTTATGAGCACCAATGATATCATTATCATAAGAGTCGCCCACATACAGAGTCGTATCAGGATTCATATCAAACTGCTCAGCAGCCAAATTAAAGATTTCTTTCTGCGGTTTTTGAAAGCCTGTGGCCTGACTGACCAACACCCGTTTAGGGGCAACATAATCATAGAGCCCTAACTTTTTCACTTTTTTCAGCTGATGTTCCGTCGGACCGTTGGTGATAACACCCATGGGAATATTTTTTTCTTTCAGAAAATCCAGTGTCAGACGCATTTCATCCAGCATAGTAATCTGATCCAGTTCCTGTTCATAAACTTCCTGAAAATGATTTCCCTCATCTTCGCTGATTTGCCGGTAGCCAAACTCTAAGAGGGTCTGCTCACAGCGCCAAAAACGGAAGTATTCCGTGGTCCATTCCCCAGCCATTACCCGCGGAAAACCTGTGTCCGAATAATGGCGAAAACGGATGTAAGCCTGATTGATCTGAGTCATATCAAAATCAGGAAAACATTTTTCCACAGCAATTCGGTAAGGCGCCTGCTGATCATAAATAGTGTCATCAACATCAAAAACAATAGCACTAATCATAAGTCATTCTTTCTAAATCTTAATTCTAAAAAATTATACTATTTTTCCAGCCTTTTTTCAAAATCTTTGTCAGCTATTCCTTCATTTTGCACTCAGCCATCCTCTGGCAGAGCTTCAGCTGAAATAAGGAGAAAAACCGGCAGGCTTTCTTCTGTCTAAAAATTCCGGACACTTAAAAAGGCCTAGTTCAGCTGTTTGCAGAACTAAGCCCCTTTAATGATTTATTTCACAGTCAGAATAATGCAAAATAAATCTCTCTTTTCATGATTGCTAATCAATTTGTTCAAAGCGCATCTTTTGCTTTACTTGCCCTTGACCGGCTTCGGAAATCTGATAAGTAAAACTGCCTGAAGTGAAGTGCTTGCCAAAAGCTAATACGCTGTTATACTGCCACTGAGACAGCTTGTTATCTTCGACTTTTCCTAAAGTCACTCTATTGCCGTTTGCCTTATATTTCCAAGATGCACTTGTACTTTGATCCTTATAAACTTTTTCAAACTGCCTGTCGCTCTGGGCAGCTTTTAAAGCAGCTGCTTTATTTCGCGTAACAATGGCTTTATCACTAGTGCCGGAAAAAGCAACATACATTACACGGTCATTTTTCTCTCCTTTAAGGACACTTGAATATTTATAGGCATGCCCCGGAATCATTTTCGCTACATGATGGCTGGCATAGTAATAAAATCCGCCGCCGATAACGATAAGAGCAAGAAGAGCTGCAGCAATAATAGTTATGAGCTTGCGTTTAGTCATTATTTCCCTCACTATTCTAGATTATCATAGGACTCGTCAGCCGCTTCTGTTACAGCCTCTGTCGTGTCTTCTTCCTCATAAGGCTCTGCTGCTGTTGTATAGTCATCCGTATCATTATTATACGGAGTATCCGCAGCATCGCTGTTATCGTTGCTATTACTATCCGCTGTATCACTGCTGCTTCTATCAGTATCTGCATTTGGAACATCACTTTCATCATCGCTGGAAGTGTCGCTTGGCTCTGTTTCCTCAGGCTTATTATAAAGGCTTAGATTGAAGCTGAGTTCCGTTTTACTTTCAGCCGAAACATCCAGCTGGACCGCCTGAGCATCCATCAAGTCTTGCAGATGGCCGTCATTCTTTAATTGTTCGTAAATAGCTTTGGCAGCTTCTTTAGCCGCTTTTTGTGTTTGAGCAGTGCTGTTTACCTCAATGGTTTGAGCCTGTTGGTATAAGCTTTCTTTTTCCAAATCTTCGACTTGAACGTCATCTGATTTTTCTTCCTCATCATGGGAGATAAAGCTGATTTTTTTGGACGATTCTTCCATCATAAGTTTATTCATTTCGTCTTGGACAGTATCCTGATAAACTTCAGTCTCTAATGTTTTTTCTTTAGCTTTTGGCTTAGTCTTCTTTTTAGTATCAGTACTTGATTGATCGGTGTCATCTTCATTTGAAGAACGATCTGTACTCTCTTTAGTCATTTTATCAGAAGATGATGAACTGTCGTCTTGATCATCAATAGCAGGATAATTGTGCTCAATATGATTATCTTCATAATAAGAGGTGTTGTTAACAATAATCACAGTATCATTATCGCTGTAGAAATTAATATTGATTGAGGTATGGGCACAATAGCGTCCGCTTCCTTTATAGGTATAAGATGCAGGCACCTTGCCATCGCGGTTCAGAATAAGTACGTCCCCTGCATAAATCAAATCTACATTGGCAATGTTATTGTCATAGGCGAGCTTTTGGATAGAAATACCAGTTGCCTGCGAAATTCCCCAAAGAGTATCACCCCACTGAATAATGTAACGTTCACCGTTTAAGTGATTCAAATTAATATTTTGAGATGATATATTGCTGCTGATCTGATCCGGAGTGCTGGCAACCCAATTGGTAATATCAGCACGCTGAGCATTGGTTTGATCAGCATAAAAATCATTTGCTGCTGCTTTTGCTTGCACAAGCATCGGCAAGACAAGAGCACCCAGCATCATAGCACTGCTAAAAAGCTGTTTCTTTTTCATTGGTCATCCTCCCAGAAATCCGCCATTAACCATTGATGATGGTTAAATTAAAAAATTAACATTAGTTTGCAAAAATGTTACTGTTTCTTTACGCCTATTATATTCTTTCTGTTGCCTTGCTGTCAACTGATTTTAAAATTTTTCACAAGCAAATCGATTCTTTAACCCTCTTTCTCTCCAGCAAAGCATTTTCGCAGATTTTCCTATATCACATGTCCTTATTTTATGGTAAAATAAATAGGAAAACTTTTTGGAGGAAAACATGTCAAATCAACACACAGAAGAATTAAATGACCAACAGATTGTCCGCCGTGAAAAAATGGCTGCCCTTTCTGAACAGGGAATTGATCCCTTTGGCAAACGTTTCGAGCGTACTGCTACTTCTGGTCAATTAAAAGAAAAATATGCTGACAAATCAAAAGAAGAACTGCACGACATTAATGAAAGAGCCACTATCGCCGGCCGTCTCATGACCAAACGCGGCAAAGGCAAGGTTGGTTTTGCCCACCTTCAGGACCGCCAAGGCCAAATTCAGATTTATGTGCGTAAAGATACTGTCGGTGATGACAATTATCAGATTTTCAAAAAAGCTGATATTGGGGATTTCTTAGGTGTTGAAGGAGAAATCATGCGCACCGATATGGGTGAGCTCTCTATCAAGGCGACGCATATCACTCACCTGTCTAAGGCTCTTCGTCCCCTTCCTGAAAAATTCCACGGATTGACAGACGTTGAAACCATCTACCGCAAACGCTACCTTGATTTGATTTCCAATCGCGACAGTTTTGAGCGCTTTGTCACTCGGTCAAAAATCATCTCAGAAATCCGCCGCTACCTTGATGATCTTGGTTTCTTAGAAGTGGAAACGCCTGTTCTCCATAATGAAGCCGGCGGTGCTGCTGCAAAACCATTTACCACTCACCACAATGCTCAGGATATGGACATGGTGCTTCGGATTGCTACCGAACTGCACCTTAAGCGGCTGATTGTCGGCGGCATGGAGCGGGTCTATGAAATCGGCCGTATCTTCCGTAACGAAGGTATGGATGCCACTCACAATCCTGAATTCACATCTATTGAGGTCTATCAGGCCTATGCTGACTTTGAAGATATTATGGATTTGACTGAAGGTATTGTTCAGCATGTTGCTAAGGCCGTCAAAGGAGATGGTCCGATCGAATACCAAGGCACCGAAATCAAAATCAACGAACCCTTTAAACGCGCTCATATTGTTGACTTAATCAAGGAAGTAACGGGTGTTGATTTCTGGCAGCCTATGACCTTAAAAGAGGCAGAGGCCTTGGCTGAGGAAAAAAATGTACCGCTTGAAAAACATTACACTTCTGTCGGTCACATTATCAATGCCTTCTTTGAAGAATTGGTCGAAGAAACGCTCATTCAGCCTACCTTTGTTTACGGCCATCCTGTTGAAGTATCGCCCTTGGCTAAGAAAAACGCTGATGATGCTCGTTTCACCGATCGCTTCGAGCTCTTTATCATGTGCCATGAATACGGCAACGCCTTTACCGAGCTTAATGATCCTATCGATCAATTGGAACGCTTCAAGGCTCAGGCTGCTGCCAAAGAACTGGGAGACGATGAAGCAACAGGCATCGACTATGACTACATTGAAGCCCTCGAATACGGCATGCCGCCAACCGGCGGACTGGGCATCGGCATTGACCGCTTAGTCATGCTTCTCACTGATACCACCACTATCCGCGATGTCTTGTTATTCCCTACGATGAAATAATCGGATCTCAAAACGTTGTTTTTGCGGGATTTGTAACCACAACTTGCCTAAACTTAGCACCAAATTTTTATACCTTGAAAAAATGGTAAATAAAAACAAACCGAACACCTTCTATTCAGATTTGGTATCTGAGGAAGATGTTCGGTTTTTTGAATGATTCAAATCTAATGACTTTGATATTTTTAAAAATCCTTAAACTAATTAGATTCTCGTAGATGCTGGGTTTTAATTAGTTTTTAGTTAGTAACTAGCAAACCAGTCTTTATTCACCCTTTGCAATAGGGACTTTGGCTAAGGATAAATCAATATGGCAGTAGCCGTTGGGATTTTTCTTGAGGTAATCTTGGTGATAGTCCTCAGCATCTATAAAGTGACGTAAGGGTTCTAACTCAACAGCCAGAGGACGGCCATCGTTTTTTTGACTGACGGCTTGCATCATTTCTTGCGCAATCACCTTGTCACTCTCATCCGTGTAATAAATACCTGTGCGATATTGACGGCCGCTATCATTGCCTTGACGATTGATGGAGAAAGGGTTAATAATGCGGAAATAATGCTGGAGCAGCTCACGCAGTGTGATACGTTCCGGGTCGTATGTGACAGCGACAGTTTCCGCATGATCTGTGGCATCAATCAAAGCATAAGACGTCACTTCAGATTGACCATTAGCATAGCCCACACGAGTCTCCACAACACCGTCAATCAAGTCAAAGTAACCTTCAACACCCCAAAAGCAGCCTCCTGCTAGATAAATTGTTTTCATATACTTCCTCCATTTCCATACTAAGTGCTTACTCAACGACAGCCATATAATCTGCGTAACCTTCTTTTTCCATCTCTTCATAAGGAATAAACTTGAGCGCAGCAGAATTAATGCAATAGCGCAGACCGCCGCGGTCAAGTGGACCGTCGTTAAAGACATGTCCCAAGTGCGAATCAGCTTCCTTGCTGCGAACTTCGATACGACGCATACCGAAAGAACGGTCTTCGTGGTCGGTCACCCGATGGCTGTCAATGGGTTTGGTGAAGGCCGGCCAACCGCAGCCCGAGTTATATTTGTCGGTGGATGAGAACAAAGGCTCGCCACTCACGATATCAACGTAAATGCCCTTCTCAAAGAACTCGTCGTATTCCCCTGTAAAAGCACGCTCAGTTGCGGCCTTCTGTGTAACCTCATAGGCCAAATCGCCGATACGCTTGCGTAATGCTTCTTTTGATTCTTCTGTCATGTGACAACCTCCTTGTGATTGTTTACAGATAATGAGAGTGAATGTTTTATCAGTTATTGCGCTCTTAAAAGCGGTGTTAAGGTTGACCAGAGCACATAGGTCTGGGTAGGAAAGGACATCACCATGCTATTAAGGTCCTGCGCGGTCATCTTTTTCTCAATGATCGGAGTCAGCCAATCCAACCAAGTGCCAGCTTGGCTGGAAATCGCAGCTGCACCCACCAGATAATCTTCCCTGTCAAAAATCAGCGCTAACTCAGCGTCCAGCTCATGGTTGTTGACCCAGTCGTGCTGTTCTCCCCATGGGATTTCGACCAATTTGTATTGGTCAGGATGGGCTTTTGCTTGGTCAATAGTGACACCGACTTGCCCAATGCGTGACAGAGTAAAGACAAGGTTAGGGATGACAGGATAGGTGATGGCTGGTCCGTCAGGATTTAAAATATCACGGCCGATATAGTTGGATTCAAACTCGGCTGTCGGTGTTAATTTGGGAATAGTCTTGTCAACAACGTCACCTGAGGCGTAGATATTTGGCACAGCGGTACGCATGTGGTCATCCACCTTGATACCACGTGGGCTGGCTTCGATACCAAGATTTTCCAAGCCTAGGTTTTCAATATTAGCGATACGTCCTGTCGCATCCAGCACGAAATCGCCTGTCGCTGAAAGACCTTCAGCTGTCGCTACACGCAAACCATCGTCCACTTTTTCAACTTGGAAAACACCTTGACCAAAGTGGAAAACTGCGCCTTGAGCCTCAAATTTAGCCACGATTTTTTGGACATATTGTTCTGGATAAGCCAGCAAAGGACGCTCAGCATATTCAAAGAAGGTCACTTTCTTGCCTGCCAGCAAAACCATCGAGGCAAATTCCATTCCGATAATACCTGCACCAATGACAATCATGTGTTCAGGCAAAGCATCCAAATCTAAAAATTCAGTACTGCCTTGTGTGAACTCTTTGCCCGGAATATTAAGCTTAGCATTGCGGGCACCGGTCCCGATGACGATGTAGTCAGCCGTGTAGTGTTGGTCTCCGACAGCGACCGTGTGGCTATCAACGATAGTTCCACGTCCGTTGATAATGTCAATTCCCAAGCTTTGGAACATGGGAGGAAATACCTCTTGAAAGCCAGCCAGAGTTTTGCGCTTATGAGCCATCATGGCTGCCCAATCAATCTGCACATCCGCTTTCAAGCCCAAATCTTGGTAGTTGTTCAGCCCATCTACATACTCAAAGGGACCATCTAAGAGAATTTTGGCATCGCAGCCATAGTTGGTACAGACACCGCCAAATTTGTCTACTTCAATCATGGCCACTTTTTTTCCTGTCGCAGCCAGCAGACGGGCACCGTGGTTGTTGGCATGACCGCTTCCAATAAAAATCACATCATAGTTCATATTTTTTCTCCTATTTCTTTGTTTAGTCAGCCAAGACTTTATAGGTGCTCACCTTGCGTGAGACATGTTTGCGAACCTCCTGTGTTTTTGGGTCTGAGTGCCCTTCTTTGTGACCCGGGCGATTCAACCACGCCTCAAAATCAGTTTTATAATTCCATTTTGAGAGCAGGATAAATTCGATGCTATCTCCCTTGTCTTCACCTTGCCAGCCTTCAGCTGCCAAATTGCCTGGCCACGCTTTGAGGGAAGCAACATCGCGTTTGATTTTTTCAAGAAAAGCTTCTTGGTAGTCTTTGTCTACGGTAAATACGGCTGTTTGTACGATGGTCATAATGAGTTCTCCTTTTTATCTGGTAAAATTCTGTTTTGGTTACAAATTTTCTAAGCGCTTAGCTAAGTCTGCAATCTCTTGAGATGTTCCCACGCCGTCTAACTTGGCTAAGATTGGTACCTTGTAGGCCTTGGCAATGTTTTCTGCGCCAAAATTGAAAGTCTCAGCATGCTTTGCCATGGAACCACTCCCAACAACAGCTTTGACACCCGGATTATGCGCTAAAAACTGCTCAACAACCTTGGGCGTTTTACCCTGTCCTGTAGAATACGTGAAAATCACATAGTCCCCGTCAAGTGTTTCTTTGCCTGTTTCGATTTTCAAGGCATCTGTCACACCCAGTTGGTTCACGATTTTCTCGACATGGCCTGTACGGCTTGCATAAACGATTTTTGTCATAGTAACTTATCTCCTCTTTCGTTCTTGTCGGAATGTCGCCATCAGTTCTTGGAGCAACTGTAAAAGCATCTCATTGTCTGAACTGCCTTTGAAGTTTTTGGCAATCTCAGCTTGAACAGCCAGAGCGGCTTGCTTTAGATTTACGCCTTCTTGGGTGAGGGTGACAATCAAGTCACGGGCATCCGCTTGTGAGCGCTCCTTAGTAACGAACCCTTTTTCCTCTAATTTTTTTAGTACGGGTGTCAGAGTGCCACTGTCTAGGAAGACCCTATCACGCAGCTCACGGGTGACAATGCTGTGCTCTTCCCAGAGAACCATCATAACCACATACTGTGTGTAGGTCAGTCCGATGTCGGCCAACAAAGGCGTGTAACGGTTGATAAATTCTCTCGAAGCTGCGTACAAAGAAAAGCAGAGGTTGTGTTCTAAAAGCAGAGATGGTGGCTGCTCTTGGGGCTTTTCACTTATTATTTCCTGTGTTTGTCTCAATGTAACCTCCTTATGAACAATTTCGTTCAATCGATTGATTGCAATCAGTTTAACAAAATCGAATCTGCCTTTCAAATATTTTGCTCACGCCCCTGATTCTTACTATATCAACATGGTACAAATTTCTTGATAAAAACCAAATTGTAAATGCTTATCGCTAATACAAATCATCAGTACACCAAAGTTATACAAACTAAAATAAATATATTTAATAGTTGTCTGAGATTTGAATAATCCTAGAAATAATTTGCTCTCCTTTTATTGTTTTTATCTCTTCACGCTGAAATAGTTTCTCTTTAATAATCAACTGCTGTATCAAACCCATACAGGCATTCTTTTCTGTTGCTGGGCACATTAAAAATCCAGCTTGGTTAACAGGCTGGACTTCTTAGTCTGATTTTTTGCTAATATTGCAAGACACGTCTTATTTCTAATTGCTGGCTTCTGATGGCTTTTCATGGTAGAATGAAATCGGAATTTTTTAATACTGACTCTTAAAGAAAGGACTTTTGGTTTCCCGCTTCTTGGCCAATGAATTATTAACATGAAAAAATATTACATTTCTTTTTTATCGGCTGCTATTTTTATAGCTTATGGTCTCTTGCAACAGCATCACATCTTTTTGCTACTCGGTATCGTCTTTATCCTCATTGGCATCAGGGATGTTTTAGATCAGAACAAAGACTAGCCATGACACTCATTTAAATGAGTTTGGAAACTGTGAACAGCGGGTACAGCCTTGAGCTTTTATGTTCGGCTTGGGCAATCCGTTCAGAGTTATCCAAATTTTTTATTTTTATTAAATAAAGCATACCTAATTTTTTACTTTGTTATCCTTAACCTTTTAGAATTTTTGTGCTATACTTGAGATAAAAGTAATTAGAAAAGAGATTTTCAAATGGAAACTCATTCGTCTTCTACAGTTCCTAAGAAAAAGTCCCTCAGCGAAGTCAATCAAAGTGTTAAAGTGCCTAAAAATGCTTCTTTTTGGGCAACTCTAAGGGCTTTTTTAGGACCGGGAGCCCTTGTTGCGGTCGGCTATATGGATCCCGGCAACTGGATTACCAGCGTTGTCGGCGGAGCCAGTTATAAATACCTGCTTTTATCGGTTGTTCTGATCTCCTCCCTTATCGCCATGCAGCTGCAGCAAATGGCTGGAAAATTAGGCATTGTGACACGTCAAGACTTAGCACAGGCAACAGCAGCCCACCTTCCCACAGGACTGCGCTACCTTTTATTTGTCATTATCGAATTGGCTCTGATGGCTACTGACTTAGCAGAAGTCATCGGTTCAGGTATTGCCCTGCACCTCTTATTTGGCTGGCCGCTGCTGTTTTCAATTTTCATTACTATCTTAGATGTTTTTTTGCTTCTGTCCATTATGAAATTAGGCTTTAGAAAGATTGAAGCGATTGTCTCAACCTTAATTTTGACGATTCTGCTTATTTTTGCCTATCTCGTTTTTATTTCTCATCCCAGTGCAGCTGGTATTTTCAAAGGCTATCTGCCCAGCACTTCCATCTTTGATCTGTCCAGAACTGCTGACAACAGCAGACTGACTCTGGCTCTAGGCATTATTGGTGCTACTGTTATGCCGCACAACCTCTACCTCCACTCATCCATCTCACAGACGCGCCGGGTGGACTACAAAGAAAAATCTTCCATTCAGCAGGCTGTAAAATTCATGACTTGGGACTCCAACATTCAGCTAAGCCTGGCCTTTATTGTTAATTCTCTCCTGCTGATTCTCGGAGCATCGCTGTTCTATGGGCATGCCAGTGAAATCAGTGCCTTTGCACAAATGTACAACGCTCTTGCTGATCACAGCATTGCCGGAGCGGTTGCCAGTTCCTTTCTGTCAACATTGTTTGCCATTGCTCTTTTAGCCAGCGGTCAAAATTCAACCATTACCGGAACACTTACAGGTCAGATTGTAATGGAAGGATTCCTGCATTTAAAAATGCCCCAATGGCTCATTCGTCTGGTGACGCGTCTATTAGCCCTGCTTCCTGTCTTAATTGCTGCCATCATTTATGGCAGTCAGGAAAAGGTTTTAGACCAGCTCATCGTTTACTCGCAGGTTTTCCTGTCTGTCGCCCTGCCCTTTTCTATCTTTCCTTTGGTCTACTTTACCTCCCAGAAAAAAATCATGGGGGACTTTGTCAACGCCAAATGGAATACCTATCTCGCGTATGGAGTGGCTGTTTTACTGACAATCCTCAACTTGCAGCTAATCTTAAACACACTCTTTTAGGCAGAGGAGCTTCACCTTTAGGGTAAAAAAAAGTCGAAGCAGTGCTGTGCTTCGGCTTCATTTTCTAAATTCATTGACTAAAACATCAAACTCTTCATTGGTAAGCGTGATGCCCTTGCCCATCTTTGTATGATCCGGGCTCCAAGATCTGATGTCAAACTTGGCCGGTGCACCGTTAAAGCTGACACGGTTGAGTTCCTTGGTCCAGCCCTTGTCATTTTCAGACAGGACCAACAGTTTTTCTTCAATTTCAAAGGTAAATTCTGCCATATATTCCTCCTATCATTATATTCGTAAGAAAGTTTGCTAAAAAAGATAAATTTATCGTTTTTCTTACAATTTTTAATTAAGTATTTTATTTTAACCTAAAATAAGGTATAATCATTCTAACAATTTTTTAGAGAAAATGCCATGAAAAGATTTTTACAAACGATTTTAGAGCATGTGAGAGAATTCATTGAACCTACCAAAAAATCTCCCGATATTATTTTAAAAACCAATCAATTATTACATACGATTTTGCAGGCACAAAAAAAGCATGAAGCTGTCCATGTGATCTATCTTGATAAGAGTTTCACGGGAGATATTGTCAAATACGACAAAGAAAACAATAAGCTCATTTTAAAAAATTTCCAAAAGAATATATCAGCTATCATCAGTATCTCAGACATCAAACGCCTGACTCTGGTGCCAAAAACTGTCAGAGATTCCCAAAAACTAAACTGAACTGCAGGTAAAAACAGACCCAAATAAGCTCACCCCTAAGATTAGATTTTTCTGTCTAACCTTAGGGGCTTTTTTATATTAATTAAAACTCGAAAAAATTAAGATTAGACTGGGCGGCCAAGTCAGCGACGTTTGACTCCCAAAGATATAGGACATATCAGGCTCTGAGCGTCACACTGCTGCCGTCTTCCTTGTATAAATTTACCAGGCCTTCCTTGCAGGCACGAATCATATCACCTGCTTTTACTGCCTGAGGCACCGTAATCGTTAAAAGCTCCATCGGTTTAGGGGCACGTTCAATCTTGACACCGTCGGCATCATGCAAATCTTGGATAAAGGTTTCAAAATGCCGGAAGCCCGGTCCGTAAAATTCAACTCGGTCTCCTTCGTTGATGACGTTGCGCTGACGAATGGTAGCTGTCATGCTTGATTCATCAAAGTCAACAACTTCGCCGATAAACTTGTATTGCGGAATCTTGCGGCGCGCTCCGAAAAGCTGCTCATTTTCAGTTGGGGTACTGTAGTAAAAGCCAGTCGCCAATTCCCGCTGAGCTACCTTCCATAATTCGTCAATCAGGTCTTCTTTGATGGCTTCAAATTTTTCCGGACTTTCAAGATAGGCGTCAACAGCCGCCTTGTAACAGTTGGTCACTGTGGAAACATAGTGAATGGATTTCATGCGGCCTTCAATCTTAAGGCTGTCAACGCCGTTTTCAATCATGTCGGGAATATGTTCGATCATGCACATATCAACGGCTGACATTGAATATTCCTCAGGAATTTCACCCTTGAGCGATCGGCGCTCCTGCCCAAAAGGCATGTCAAAGAGATCATATTTCCAGCGGCAGGACTGTGAGCAGCCGCCGCGGTTAGCGTCACGATGGCTCATATGATTGGATAAGACACAGCGCCCTGAGTAAGAAATGCACATGGCACCATGTACAAAAGCTTCGATTTCAACGCTGGTGCGCTTACGAATTTCAGCCAGCTCTTCCATAGTGACTTCACGCGCCAAAACGACACGTGTCAGCCCCAGCTCCTTCCAGAATTCAAAAGTTTCATAATTTGTTGAAGAGGCTTGGGTTGACAGGTGGATTTCAAGACCTGGTGCCTCCGTTGCACAGATGGCAATCAGGGCAGGGTCTGATACGATAACAGCATCAAGACCTAAATCACGCAGCTCTCTAAACCATTTCCCTGCTCCGATTTCATTGCCTTCATGAGTAACCATATTGGCAGCTACATAGACCTTCACACCGTGTTCATGAGCATAATTAATGCCTTCGGCCATTTCTTCCATGGAGAAATTACCGGCACGGCTGCGAAGACCATAGGCCTGCCCGCCGACAAAAACAGCATCTGCTCCGTAATCTACAGCCACTTTAAGTTTTTCTAAGGTTCCGGCCGGTGACAAAACCTCCGGACGTTTTTTTCTTATTTGTGTCATTTTACATCCTTTTCCTTTATTTAACTAAATTAGGGTCAAAGTCATAAAAGCCAGTGTCTAACCCTCGGCCTTTGGGGTGAAGTTTTCGGAGTTCTTCATCAAAGAGGAAAGCCTGATCCTGCGTAAAAGTTCCTGCTTCTATCAAGGTACGCGCCTTAACAAATAATTTAGCAATCTCTACAAAATTGTGACCCGGACAGTAAATACCATCCAGTTTCCAATGATTATAATGGTGATCGGTTAATTCCGAAAGCTTCGTCATCAGATCAATATCATTATTGATAAAAATATGCGTTCCATGCTTATCTTCGTAAATCGAATAATGCGATTCCGGATCGCTGGGCTCAGCCAGAAAAAGACCGCGTTCTCTTGATTTTTCATCGTCTATATGCGTAAAATTGTAATAATTTTGAATCAGAGGCCGTTTGGAATGGTGGATAACAGAAGCCCCGTAAACCAAGATTTCAGCTGGAATTTCTAAATTCTCAGACATGGCAAAGAGCTCTTCTGAAGGGATTTCACGCGCTAAAACAGCTTCCACAGCTCCATGCTGCCCCCAAAAATTAACCTGACGGCTGGAAGTGACAAAAACAGATGTATCATAAATCAGCTTAAAATGATAACCGTCACGCTTATTGACATAAAAAACACCGGCATCACCGACCGCCAGATAATCCACCTGAATTTCCATCATCAATTCCAAAAAAGGCTTGATATTATCCATCATCTCCTGGTGCATGAGAGCATTGGCAGCAACCGTCAGCTCTTTTCCAGCTCCATGAACCAGCGCAGCAATCTCTCTCAGCTCATCATAGTTAAAAGTATGGGGCAGACGCAAAGCATAATCCTCCTCGCCAACATAGATGCGGTCTACACCAGCGTCCAACAATTCTTTGACTTGTTCAACAGATTCTGCAGTTGCAGTAATAACAATTTTTTCCATACCTATTATTGTATCAAATTTAAGATAAAAAGCCACTTTTTTGAAAAATTTAAAGCCCTATCAAAGCGAAAGCTGGCTTATTCCAAAAAAATTTTCAGAAAACAGATGACAAACTTCACAATTTGTGATAAGATGTTAAGGAATATCCAGAGGAGGAACTCATGTCAGCAAATCTGAACAGGCAGACAGAAAATTATGAAGAACTTGATTATCAAGAAGATCTGACGCCTAAGTATCAAGAATTTCAAGATTTTGATGATAGCAGGACAAAGCTAGACGAACTTATTTTTTTCGCTAAACTGGCTTTTTTCTGTGTCGTGACAATCCTGACCTGTTTTATTCTTCTGGTTGCTAAGTTCTCTCCTGTCTTTGCTTTCCCGCTGTCCTTGCTGGTCAGCTGGGGAATTACATCAGCAGCGCAAGCCGGGCTGAAACGCCTTAAATCTTAATAATAAAAAAGCGGGATTTCACCCGTAAAATCAAAGCACTCCAACGCTTAAGCTTAAGCGTTGGAGTGCTTTTTTATGCAATTAAGGCTGAAGATAAACTGAGCTGACTTCCTCCTCATTTGCCTAAAGTATCACTCTAAACGCAGTCAAAGCAATCAAAAAGACCTGACTCCTTTAACATTTGGAAATCAGGCCGCTGCTTAATGGTATTATTCAACTGTCATTGGACAGGGAGCTAGTCACTTTCTTTCTTGTGCTTTTGGCTATAGTCAAGCGATAACAAGCAGTTTTTTGGGAACTGCACACACTCCACTATGACTGACAGTCTCAAAAGCTGGAGAAAACTGCTTTTTTAATCTTTTATACCGTCTGAAGCTTCTGCTTCCTCTTGGTAGTCAATCACAATATCATCAACTTCGGCTTTCACAGCTTCAGCTGTTTCTTCTGATTTTTCAGCAGCTTGAGACAGGCGATCCTTGACTTCAGACAAAGTTTGATTAGCAAAGTCTCCCACCTGAGAAGCTTTTTCTTTAACTGCAGATACCACATCCTCTTTGGTCAGCTCACCGGCTGCCATTTTTTCTTTATAGTCCTTGACGGTGTTGACTGCTGCTGACTTATATTCATTGGCTTTTTGAGCGGCATAATGATGGTATTCTTCAGGATTTTCTTTATAGGCTGACAATGTTTCGCTGACTTTTTGCTTAAATTGTTTTCCCTTATCTGTAGAGAGAAAGTAAGCTGCTGCAGCGCCTGATGCAGCACCGATGATAACCGTATTTAAAAATTTACCCATAACTATTTTCCTTTCTTTCTAAATAATTTAGAAGCTACTTTGCCAACTGTATAAGCTGCTCCTGCCTTGCCGACATTAGAGGTAGCATTGCTTGCCTTTTGGCCAAAATAGCGGGCTTGCTGATTAAGATCAGAAACACTTTCTGATAAATCAGCTATGGCTGTAAAGAGCGGATCGATAGTTTGAACCTTGCCGTTCACGTCTTCTACCAGTACATTGGTTTTAGCTAACAGTTCATTGGTCTGATAAAGTGTGACGTTGACATCGCTCGTCAGAACCTTCAAACTTTGCCGAGATTCATCAACAGTATCTGAAATTTTTCTGAGCAAAAGAATGATAAAAACAGTTAAAACAGCAAAGGCAACGGCAATAATCAATAAAGCAATTTCCCACATAATTTTCTCCTAATCTAACTAACTTTTTCGAGCCGTCTGATAGTAAGGCACTGTTTGACGGCGGCGCCGATAGACAGCAAGGATAATTCCAACAGCAACCAGCAGAGCAGAAAGCCACTGCGATACCCGTAAATTCATAAACATGAGGCTGTCTGTTCGCATTCCCTCAATAACAAAGCGGCCGCAGCCATACCAAATCAGGTAAAAGAAAGTTATTTCTCCTTCTTTTAACAGTTTGGGTCTGTGGCGCAAGCTCATGATAATGGCAAAACCCAGCAAATTCCACAGGGATTCATAAAGAAAGGTTGGCGTGCGGTAGTGACCATCAATATACATCTGATTTTTGATCCAGTCGGGCAGATAATTGAGATGGGCAACAGCCTTGCCATAAGCTTCCTGATTCATAAAATTTCCCCAGCGGCCAATGGCCTGTGCCAGCATTACTCCCGGTACTGCAATATCCAGAAAGTCAATCGGCTTAATCATCCGGTAGTAGCAAAAGACAAAGAGTACAGCAGCTCCTGTAAGCAACCCCCCATAGATGGCAATACCGCCGTGCCAAACGGCTAGAATTTCACCGGGATTTTTAGCATAATAATCCCAATCGAAGATCACATAGTAAAGCCGTGCGCCAATAATGGCTAAAGGAAAAGCGACTAAAATAAAGTCTAAAACATCCTCTTTTTTGATGTTTTTTTGAGGTGCTTCAAGCCCTGTAAGATAAACAGCCAAAATAAGCCCTGTTACAATACAAATGGCATACCAGCGAATGGCTATAGGACCAATCTGAACGGCAATGGGATTAATCATTTGGACTCCTCATTTTGATCAATTAGCTGTGTCAGACGATCTTCAAAGGTCTTCGTCGCATCATAGCCCATCTGTTTGGCACGGTAATTCATGGCAGCAGCTTCAATCACAACTGAAACATTGCGCCCTGTCTTAACGGGTATGCGCACACGGGGAATCTTGACACCGGACATTTCAATTTCCTCATTACCATTTCCCAGACGGTCAAAAATCTTACCATTTTCAAAATTTTCAAGGTAAATAGACAGCTGAACCTGTGAGGAATCCTTGACAGCGCTGGCTCCGTAAAGGCTCATGATATCAATGATACCAACACCTCTGATTTCCAGCAGGTGCCGCAAAATTTCAGCCGGTTCACCCCAAAGGGTCTCCTCATCTTTAGCATAGACATCAACTCGGTCATCGGCAACCAGACGGTGACCGCGTTTCACAAGTTCCAGACCTGTCTCGCTCTTACCAATCCCTGAGTCTCCCTGAATGAGAACACCCATGCCATAAATATCCATCAGAACACCGTGGACACTGGTTCTCTCAGCCAGACAGGAATCCAAATACCAGGACATTTCACCTGAAAGCCGGCTGGTAGGAATGTGACTTTGCAAAACAGCAATGCCCTCTTCTTTGGCTGCCTTCAGCATTTCCTCCGGAATGGTCAGAGATCTGGCTACAATAACAGCCGGTGTCTCTGTCTTAAACATTTCTTTTAAAACAGAATAGCGGTTATGCGAGGTCATCTGTGTTAAGTAAGACCACTCTTTCATTCCCAGTAACTGGATACGTTCGGGTGCATAATAATCAAAGTAACCGGTCATCTCAAGACCCGGACGGGAAATATCAGCTGTTGTAATGGTCTTTTGCAAGAGCTCATCGGTGCCATACACAACATCTAATTTCACCTTGTCAACCAACATCTGTACTGTAACTGACATACTACCTCCTTAGCACCCTATTATACCACAAATACGTATAAAATGGGATTTTCGCTGTAAAAGAAAAAAGCTCTGCCAGCCTCCTGTATTACCAGAGACTGACAAGGCTCTCTTGCTTATAAAACAGCTCGTTTTCCTGAGATTGGACAGCCTTTAAAAATAAAATCTGCCGGCTGTATTTTTACCGGCAGATAATTCATGATTCTTTCCTGTTCTAAGAATCTCTAAAACAGATGCTGTTTTTTTAGAGCGTCTGTGCTGTCACCAAAACCATTTCTCTTTATCTTTGTCATCAATGACTTCAGCATCCTTGCGTTTGCGCGGTCCTTGATGATAGCTGCCTGATTGTCCGTTCTTCCCCAAATCTTCCTTATAGGGCAGACAGATTGCCAAAATAATATAGAGAATAATACCAAAGCCGCCTGAAAAATAAACAAAAAGAGCTGTCAAAACTCTGGCAATTGGCAAGTCCCAGCCGTACTTATCGGCTAAGCCTGCCACTACGCCGCAAATCATCCGATTTTTTCTTTGCTTATAAAAGATAGCCTTCGTCATTAAAACTTTCCTTCTCGTTCCTTTTAAAAATCTGTCATAAACTTCATTGACAGTACCAGTATAACATTTTAGAAAAGTTTGGCATCAGCCTTGCGACTGATTTTGCGGACTTAATCTGCCACGGCAGCTGCCGCAGGCAAATTTTTCCGTATTAATGCGCCTTTTTCTCTGATACACTTGACCGCAGTTCTGGCATTGGTAAGAATAGTAAAACGTTTTGCTTCTCAGGCTCGGCGCATAGCGGCTGCCGTTAACCTTGAGCAATAATTCCTTGAAATCTTTGTCTCGATGCCTATAGCCCTTGCCCGCATAATAAAGATGATAATGGCAGAGCTCATGGCGGACAATTTTTCTAAAAGTCTCTAAGTCATCCCTTTTATAAAATTTCGGATTGAAATCCAGGTGCCCATCCTGTGGGAAAAAACGTCCGCCGGTCGTTTGCAGACGAGAATTCCAAAGCGCCTTATGCTTAAATTCCATCCCGAAATCCTGACGGGAAACATCTTTAACGTATTCAGTTAAGTTCATTTAAAGCCACCAGAGAAAGGTTAACTTTCTCACGTTCCTGATCAATTTTTGAAACCCAAACTCTGACCACATCACCAACTGCTACGACCTGACTGGGATGTTTAACGAACTGACTGCTCATCTGCGAAATATGAATCAGACCGTCTTCGTGAAGACCGATGTCAACAAAGGCTCCGAAATCAACAACATTACGAACGGTCCCTTCCAGCTGCTGCCCGATTTCCAAATCAGCTAATTCCAGCACATCCTGCCGCAGCTGAGGGGCAGCAAAATCATCGCGCAAATCACGGCCGGGTTTGAGCAAATCGGTAATAATATCCTTTAAGGTTTCTTGTCCCAGACCAATCTCTGCAGCTCTTTGTTCAATATCTACAGACTGAAGTTTCGCCTGAGCGGAGTCATCCAATTCTGTAATCTCGAGTAAGGAAAAAAGTTTTTCCACAGCGCCGTAGGATTCCGGATGAACACCCGTGTTATCCAAAATATTGTCAGCATTAGGAATCCGCAAAAATCCTGCCGCCTGCTCAAAAGCTTTGGCTCCTAAGCGGGGCACTTTTTGAATGTCTTTGCGGGAGGTCAGGCGCCCGTTTTCTTCCCGGTATTTGACAATATTTTCGGAAATGGTCTTATTGAGGCCGGAAACATGTGATAGCAGAGCCGGACTGGCCGTATTGACATTGACGCCGACCTGATTGACCACTGTTTCCACCACAAAATCAAGATTTTCTGCTAATTTCTTCTGGCTGACATCGTGCTGGTACTGACCGACTCCGATAGATTTAGGATCAATTTTTACCAATTCTGCCAAAGGATCCTGCAGGCGTCTGGCAATTGAAATAGCCGAACGTTTTTCAACAGTCAGCTCCGGAAATTCGTGCCGGGCTAATTCAGAAGCAGAATAGACCGACGCTCCGCTTTCATTGACAATAACATAAGAAACTCCGGGGAAATCCTTGAGCACTTCTGCCACAAAGGCTTCACTTTCCCGGCTGGCAGTTCCGTTGCCGATAGCAATAACCTCAATAGCATAGTCTGCAATCAGGTTAGCCAGATCAGCTTTTGCCTGTTCAATCTTAGCCCGGCTGGCCGGAGGAACAGGATAGATAACTTGTGTCGTTATCAGTTTTCCTGTCTGATCAACAACGGCCAGCTTGGCTCCCGTCCGAAAAGCGGGATCAAAGCCCAGAACCATCTTCCCTTTTAAAGGCGGAATCAACAGCAGATTTCTAAGATTATCAGAAAAGAGCTGAATAGCCCCGTCTTCTGCCTTGTCAGTCAGTTCTGCCCGAATCCGACGCTCCATGGCCGGCAGGATTTTCTTTTTGAGCGCTGCCTGTACAACCTGCTTGATATAATCATTTTTGTCTCTGAAACGAGTTTCAAAAAAACGAACCATCTTATCAAGATTGTGCTCAAAATGCACCTTTAAAACACCGAGCTTTTCGCCCCGATTGAGTGCTAAAACACGGTAGCCCTGAATTTTGGAAACACGTTCAGAAAAGTCATAATAGATTTGGAAGACCTTCTTCTCATCTGATTCTGCGTCTTTGACTTCTGATAAAATGAGGCTGTTGGCCCAAATTTCATTATAGGTCCACGAACGCAGCTTCGTATCATCAGCCAACGCCTCAATCAAGATATCCATGGCACCGCCAAGGGCTTCTTCAGCTGTCGGGAATGCTTCAGTAACAAAGCTTTCAGCCTGTTTTCTCAAATCTGGTACATTTTGCAAAATGAGGCGCGCCAAGGCAAAAAGACCATTTTCACGCGCAATGGTTGCTTTGGTTCGCCGTTTTTCTTTATAAGGCAGGTAAAGTTCTTCTACATCTGCCAGCTTATCTGCTGTTTCGATAGCCTTTTGCAGCTCCGGCGTCAGTTTGCCCTGACTCTCAATCTTAGCTAGAACACTTGTCTTACGCTCTGCTAAGGCTGTCAGGCTTTTATTCAGATCAATGATAGCCTTGATGTCAACTTCATCAAGGTTCCCAGTCATTTCCTTACGGTAACGGGCTATAAAGGGAATAGTATTTCCTTCTGCTGTTAATTCTAAAACTTTCTTAATCTGACTTTCTTTCAGATTTAAATCCTGAGTAATTTTATCAATAATTTCCATAAAAAATATTATAGCATAATTACTCCTATTAGAGATAAAGAAAAAACGGCCGGACATTATTTTTCACCGCTGGCTAAAAAGACTTTTAACAGTTTTTGATAAAAAGAAAAAAGGGATGAATTCCCTGAATTTCAATCATGGAATGATCCCTTCTTTTTTAGAAATGATTTTATCTCACCGAGACTAAATCAGAGTTTTAGCGTATTGATCGACTGCCAGCAGAGCATCTGCCACATCTTCGGCCTTGATGTCAAACGGCATTTGATGAATGGTTTCACCGGCAATCGTTGCCTGCCTGCCGACTTTTAATAGGTCTTCGTAGCCGGCATTGCCCAAATGAAGTTCTTCTAGGCTGGTTGGCATATTAATTTGGCGGTAAAAGCGAATATAGCGATCAATTTCCTCAAGCGGCCGATCTTCAAGGAAAAGCTGCGTCAGCGTTCCATAAGCAACTTTTTCCCCATGGGTCAGGTGATGAATATCCCCTTCCAGTGCTGTAAAGCCGTTGTGAATAGCGTGCGCTGCAGCCAGACCGCCGCTTTCAAAGCCCAGACCGCTAAGCAGCGTATTAGCCTCAACGACATTTTCCAAAGCCCTAGTCACAGCTTTAATTTCACAGCTTGCCAATGCCTTAAGACCATCAGCAAACAGGGTCTCTTCACAGGCTTTTGCAATCGCAATTCCAGCCAAAGTTTGACGGGCACCGGCCATGGTCTGTCCGTTCTTTTGCATCACTGCCCGTGCTTCTACCCAGGTTGCAAGACCGTCTGCAATTCCTGAGGCCAGCAGTCGGACGGGCGACTGACTGATAACTCTGGTATCCACCAAGACAAGGTCAGGATTTTTTGAGTAAAAAATGTATTTTTCAAAAGCTCCTTCGTCTGTATAAATAACCGATAAGGCTGATACTGGCGCGTCTGTTGATGCAACAGTCGGAGCAATAACTACCGGCACTTCCAGCAGGTCGGCTGCGGCCTTAGCACTGTCAATGGTTTTTCCGCCGCCAAGGCCTATAATCAAATCACTTTGATTGGCTTCAGCAATGGCAGCAACACGGTCTATTTCATTTACTGAGGCTTCTCCATTGAAGGAAACGTGGGTCACCAGAAACCCTTCTTGTTCAAGATGGGTTTGAAAATCTCGTCCGACAATGTCATAAACGACATCATCTGCCAGTAAAATAGGACTGGAGCCGAGCTTGAGAATTGCTTTTGCATTTTCAAACAAGGCATTCTGTCCCTGAATATAACGGGATGGACTCGCAAAAATCTTCATCATCAATAACCTCTTTTCTTATATCAGATATAATCACGCCCTTGTGTTTCTTTCCAATCAGCTGCAAAATCATCAACAGCTTTTTGGATGGATGGATTGGCAAAGCCGGCTTCAAGAACATCTGCGCCTACTGTTACAGCCTCGGCGCCTGCAGCCAGTGCCTCAGTCATCTGATGGACATTTTTGAAGCTCGCTGCCAAAATCTTAGCTGACCTTCCCTTATTTTGAATAGCTTGCGCAAGCTGAGCAATCACCTCCTTGGAATCCGTGTTCAGATTTTCCATTCGGTTATAGTAAGGTGCCAAATAATCGGCACCGGCTTCGATGGCTAACAGTCCTTGAAAAACAGTGTAAATAGCTGTTGCAGTGATCTGAAAGCCCTGTTTTTTGAGCTCTTTGATAGCCGTCAGGCCAGCCTTAGAAACGGGGACTTTTACATAAAGGTTGCCGCCCAATTCATCCCTTAATTTGTGAGCGTCCTTAATAATCCCCTTAGTATCGGTCGCAACAACCTGAGCATGAAAACTTGGTTCTTGACCAATAATGTCACGAACTTTTTTAGCCTGCTCAAAAAAGTCAATCGCGCCTTCTTTTTTAGCGATTGAAGGATTTGAGGTCACGCCGGCAAGCGGTAAAATCGCTGCCCATTTTTCAATTTCCTGTAAATTTAAACTATCTATCATCAATTCCATTGTTCTTTCTCCTTTTAAACGGTGTGTTCGGTACGAGCAATAATATCGTCCTGGGTTGCTTTGGACAAAACATTGAAGAAGGCTGAATAGCCTGCAACGCGGACAATTAAATCGCGGTGCTTTTCAGGGTGCTTCTGCGCATCTATTAAAATCTCGCGGGAAACCACATTGTACTGAATGTGATAGCCGTGCAGACGATTGAAGAAGGTTCTGAGCAAAGCGATCAGCTTTTGCTTGTCTTCTTCCCTGGCCAGTGTCTGCGGATTGACCTTCTGATTCAGCAAGACGCCGCCGACAATTTCAGCTGTCGGCAATCTTGAAACGGACTTAAGAACTGAGGTTGGTCCATTTTGATCCATATTGTGGGAAGGCGAGCACCCTTCAGCCAAAGGCGTTCCTGCATGACGTCCGTCAGGCGTCGCCAAGGTTCCGCGGCCCTGACCGACATTAGCCGAAATAGAGGATGTTCCGGAATAGCGGATACCGCCAATTGGTCCGCGGCCGTAACGGGTATTGGGATATTTAGCGATTTCATCAATATAAACATCATAGGCTTCTGTCACCAGCTTATCAGCATAATCGTTGTCATTGCCATATTTAGGAGCATCATTGATAAGCATTTGGCGGATTTCTTCGCCCCGTTCACCTGCATAATCTGATTGCAGGGCTTCCCAAAGTTCAGCTGTTGTCAAACGCCCTTCCTCAAAGACTAACTTTTTAATAGCAGCCAGTGAGTCGGCCAGATTGGCAATACCGACTTGAAGACCGGAAATATAATCATAGACAGCCCCGCCTTCTTTGAGATGTTTGCCGCGGCCGATACAGTCATCTGTTAAAGCCGAACAGAGAATATCCGGGACTTCGCGTTCCAGACTGAGATCAATCGCATTTTCAACAATAACACTCATCCGGGTCAAGTAACGAAGGGTCTTCTCCCAAGCAGCTCTTAAATCAGCAAAAGATTTCATCTGCGTAAAGTGACCGTATCCCGGTGTGAAACGCTTGCCAGAAGCCGGGTCGATACCGTCATTCATTGCAATAAGAAGTACCTTAGGAAAATTCATATAGCTCATACCTGTGCAGCGGTAGCCCCATTTACCAGGAACAGCTGTTTCCACACAGCCGATAGCACTGTAGTCATAGGCATCTGCTTCGGCAACTCCTTTAGCTATAAAGGACGGGATAATTATCTCATCATTGTTAAAGGCCGGCATACCAAAGCCAAGCTTCATCACCTCAATCGCCTCATTCATGAAGTCAGGATTAAGCCCTGCATGGTAACGAACCGTCAGATTGGGCTGGGGCAGGTGTGTCTGCGCAACTGATTTCAGAACCAAGAAGGACAGGCGATTGACAGCATCCTTTTTCGTGCGCGTCTGACCTCCGATTGTCACATTTTGATAAAGCGGGCTGCCGGCTGATGAAAAGGTATGGGCCTGACTGCGGACCTTATTAATCGTCAGCGTTTTAATCCAGAGGTTTGTCAGACGCTCTACAATGGAGTTTTCGGTCTCACGTCCCGCTCTTAAGTCCGCTTCAGCATAAGGATACATGTATTGGTCAAAACGGCCGTAAGACAAAGAGTGGCCGTTGGATTCAATTTGCAGAATGCACTGAATAAACCAAACCGACTGAATAGCTTCGGCAAAAGTCCGTGCTGGCTGATAAGGCACGCGAGAACAAATAGCCGCGATTTCCAGAAGCTCCTGACGGCGTTTGCCAGAAGCCGTTTGGGCCATCTCTTTGGCCAAACGAACAAAGCGCTCGGCATAATGTTTAACAGCTTCAATCGTTATTAAAATGGCATCGTAAAAATGATACTTATCAATGCTGGAAGGTTCTGTCAAATCAAGACCGGCCTTAGCCTGACGCGTTCTTTTTTCAAAACCGACAAGGCCCTGCTCCAGCAGCTTTTGATAATTAACTGCCAGGTGAGCATCGCCTGAGTTCATCTTGCCTTCCATTCCAAAAAAGCCTGTTTCCATGTAAACCTGAACTTCCTCTGGAAGCATAACTTCTGCACGGGCGCGCAAATTGTTGTTTTGCCAAAATGGAGCAATGGAGCGCAGCTGCTCTTTTGTCTCATCGGTAATATAGAAAACATCGCCGTCTCGTTTTTCAAACAAATCAAGCTCATCCATCACAAACTTCAGGGTATATTCAGGAAAAATCGGTGCATCCTTATCTCCTGACGCCTGATTGCCGACAATCATGGTCTCGTCATCAATATAGATGCTCATCTTCTCCAAAATAGTTTTGAGCATGTAGGCCCGCTTTAAAACAGTTGGCTTTTCCTGATGTTCCTGATAGCTTTCGGTCGCTAAAATAGCACGTTCCGCATCAATATAAGGCTTTTTATCAAGCACCTTGTTCCGGTAAGCGTACATCCGTTCAGTCAGGTAGCCAAAATGTTTTTGAGAATTCGTTTGGACATCGTTGGTATAATGTTGCGTTAAACGTTGAGAACTCATATCGGCCTCCGTTTTCTTTCATTTGAAATTATTTTCGCTTCTTTCGAAAATATAATAACATGCTCGCCGAATGAAAACAAGTTAAAACCACAACTTTTCTGAAGTCTGCTATAATTGCACAAATGTGCAATTTCCCATAAAAAAAAGAGGGAAAAAACAAATCATTCCTTAGGGAAATAATTTGTGCTTTCACCTCTGCAAAACTGATTACAGCTGGTTTGACCGCTCTTTAGTCTGTTAAAGCAGCTGATAGACAGGCAGGCCAGCTCATATTTTTAAAACTTAATTTACTGAAAAAGCAAAGTCCTGATCTTCTTCCAACAATGCCAGAGCCGTTGCTTCGTCTGTCACTAAATGATTCACATAGTGCTGCTTTAGGACAGCCAAAATAGCTGCTGCTTTAGCAGCCCCATAGGCAACAGCAACTGAATCCTTGACTTCTTTTAGAGCTGCCAAAGAAATAGCAACAGTGCGTTGATCCAAGTCTTTAAATATTTCCTGACCCTGACTGTTTAAGAAACGGCAGCAGACCTCACCCACAGCCTGACTTTCTGCTATCTGCTGAAAGTCTTCTTCGGTCAGCATATCCAGCCACTGTCTGTTCTCTTTCATTTTGCCGCCGATACCAACAATAGCCAAATCTAACTGCTCCCAATTCTTTTTAATATCTGCAAACTCTTGGGAAGCAAAAACACCGGCCGCCAGTTCCTGATTTTGCTGAATAATTGCAGCATTGACAAAGGAAGCCTTCCCCTGGCATTTTCTAGCCAGTTCATAGACCAGAGTATTGACATGGTAGCGGACATTGATATAGCTGGGACCGCCGGCCAAAGGATAAAAATGAGTATTTTTCAGCTGTTTAAAGGGCAGGGCTGCAACCACACGGCTCAGCGTACTTCCCCAAGAAATACCAACCCGGCTTTGATTGGAGAGCAGCTGATGAATCAGAGCTGCCGCTGCCTGTGCGACCTGATTATCCAGGGCTTTCTTCTTGCTCGTGCTCGGGACAATTTCAATACTTTTCAGACCGTATTTATCTTTAATGTAATTTTCCAGCTGAAAGAGGCTGCTGTCGAGACCTTCAATACTGATTTGAACGATGCCCTCCTGCTTGGCACGCGCCAGCATACGGCTGACAGTCGTCCGATAGATTCCCAGCTCTTGGGAAATTTCAGCTTGATTTTTGCCTTCGATGTAGTAAAGATAAGCGACCTTTGCCAGCTGTTTCTTACGATAATCATTCATAGCAGACCCTCATGGAAACTAAGCGCATTTAAAACTCGGCTTTCATTTGCAGCAGGCCCTTTGAAAGCCTGTTTGTTGTGATGCCTCAAAAACTATACTTTCTCAACAATAATGCCTTGCTTTTTAAGAATGGCTTCTTTGTCTGCCGGAATATGGTCATCAGTGATAACTTTTTGAATCTGACTGAGACCAAATTGGCTGACCGTTCCGCGGTGGTGAAACTTGGAAGAATCCGTCAAAATGATGGTTTTATCTGCCGCCTCTGACATTCTGGCAACTGCTTCTGAACGCATTAAATCCTTGCCTGTAAAGCCCAGCCCTTCGTCAAAACCGTCAGCGCCGACAAAAGCGTAACTGACACGAAAATAAGCCAGCATTTCCTTGAGCAGAGGCCCCACAGTTACCTGAGAATGCTTTTGATATTCTCCTCCCAGCAAGATAATCTTGCAGGAATCATAGCTGCGAACATAATCCGCAATGAAATAAGAGTTCGTGATGATGGTTACACCGCGTCTGTTTTGACAAATAATCTCAGCCAGCAAGGCACAGGTCGAACCCGATTCAATAATGATCGTGTCATTATCCGACACCAGTCGGGCTGCTGCTGCTGCAATTTTCTTTTTAATATCGTAATTAAAAGAAAGCCGCACATTGATATTGTCGCCGCTGTTTAAAACAGCATAGCCATGCTCACGCCGCAAAAGACCTTTTTCTTCCAGCTTATCCAGATCCTTGCGGACAGTGACTTTTGAAACACCCAGTTTTTCAGACAGAGTATTGACATCTATCTTTTCAGCCTGTGATAATAATTTTAAAATATATTCCGAACGCGTCATAATTTTACCTCATGTCCATTTTAACAAAAAAAGAGGGAAAATAAAAGGATTATTTTTACGTTCGTAATTGAATTGTTTTCTTTCGAATGTTATACTAAAATGTAAGAAAGAGATAAGGAGAAAAACGATGGCAGGTGAAAAGGGAATTATTTTTAACATTCAGCACTTTTCTATCCACGACGGTCCGGGTATTCGGACAACCGTTTTTTTAAAGGGCTGTCCGCTGCGCTGCCCTTGGTGCTCTAATCCTGAATCACAAAAGCATGAGCCGGAAGAAATGATGGATGCCTCGACAAAACAGTCTATCATCATGGGAGAAGAAAAAACAGTTGATGAAATTATGGCTGAAGTATTAAAGGATATTGATTTTTATGAAGAATCCGGCGGCGGGCTGACCCTGTCAGGCGGTGAGATTTTTGCTCAGTCAGATTTTGCCAAAGCTATTTTGCAGCGCGCCAAATCAGAAGGGCTTCACACAGCCATCGAAACAACAGCCTTTGCTCCCCATGAGACATTTGCTGAGCTGATTCAATATGCTGATTTTATTTACACCGATTTGAAACATTACAGTACGCTCCGGCACCGCAAGGTGACCGGCGTCAATAACAGCCTCATCATCAAAAATATCACCTATGCTTTTACTCATAATAAAATAATTGTACTCAGAATTCCTGTGATTCCTGATTTTAACAATAGTCTGGAAGATGCCGAGCAGTTTGCCGCCTTATTTAAGGATATGAGAGTTAATAAGGTGCAGCTCCTTCCCTTCCACCAGTTTGGTCAAAACAAATACCAGCTTTTATACCGCAGCTATGCCATGGCTGATTATGCCGCGCTGCATCCTGAAGATCTCTATGACTATCAAGCCGTGTTTCTAAAACACGGTATAGACTGTTCTTTCTAGCTATGGTAAAGGCTTTTGTTGTTAGCAGCAAAAGCCTTTACTTGTTATCGAAATGTTTTCTGACTATTGGAGCGGTTTGTTCCCCGTATAATTGGATAGCTTTGAGCGTCTCTTCGTGCGGCATTGAACCAACTGGCAAGTGCAGCATGAAGCGGTCTAATTCCAAGTCTTCAATAATGCTGATGATCTTTTGTGCCACATGTTCCGGATCTCCGACAAACATGGCACCATCAGGGCCAACAGCTTCTAGGTATTGCTCCTTGGTCATTTCCCGCCAGTGCGGACGTCCTTTGGCAATATTGTCAACCGTCTGTTTGGTTGGATAGAAATAATGCTCAACAGCAGACTGCCTATCTTCTTCAATCCAGCCCCATGAATGAGCAGCGACTTTTAACTGCTCCGGACGGTGACCGTGCCTGCTGCCAATTTCCTTATAAATACGAACCAGCTGTCTAAAGGCTTTGGGATTGCCGCCGATAGCTGCATAGGCGATAGGAAGGCCTTGCTCGGCAATTCTTACAGTAGAATCAAGGTTGCCGCCTGTAGCTACCCAAATGGGAAAATCTTTTTGCACCGCACGCGGATAGACCGGACGGTTATCAACAGACTGAGTCAATTCGCCCTTCCACTTCAGATTGGTTTGATTTTTAATCATCAAAAGCATGTCCAGCTTTTCGTTGAAAAGTTCATCGTAATCTTTTAAATCGTAGCCAAAAAGCGGGAACGATTCAATAAAGGAACCGCGGCCTGCCATGATTTCTGCCCGGCCGTTTGACAGCGCATCGATGGTCGCATACTGCTGGTAAACACGCACGGGATCAATCGAAGAAAGAATGGTTACAGCACTTGATAAGCGAATATGCTTGGTGTTAACACTGCCAGCAGCCAGTACAATTTCAGGGGCAGAGACAGCAAAATCTTCTCGGTGGTGCTCACCAACAGCATAGATGTCCAAGCCAACCTGATCCGCCAGCTCAATTTCCTCAATCAATTCACGGATACGCTGATCATGAGAAAGCACCTGTCCCGTCTTTTCAAGAGGTGTTGTCTCACCAAAGGTTGAAATTCCTAATTCAATTGTCATATCAATCACTCCTGTCTATCATGCTAATAGCAACATGATATCACTAATTAGTAGTAATTACAATCTATTTGTTTTCCTGACAGGCACAGTTTAAACTGTCATATTTTTTTATTTGGTAGTATAATAATACTATTGATTTAGAAATGAGGTATTTTTATGGCTATTACATTTAAGAAAAAAGATGAACTGGAAAAGATGATGGAAAACTTTGCCAAACTTCCTGATCTGGAAGATGTGACATTTCCGGATGCCAAAGACGGCGAGCAAAAAAACAAGCAGAAAGATAAGAAATAAGTTTTATGGCTGTTTTTAACCATCTGCCTGCCAGTGTTCTGCAGTGTCTGGCTATCTTTCTCTCCATTATTATTGAGGCCCTGCCTTTTATTTTGCTGGGAGCTATTCTGTCAGGCTTCATTGAGGTCTATCTGACACCTGGCCTGGTTCAAAAATACCTTCCTAAGCACAAGATTCCGCGGATTCTTTTTGGAACTTTTATAGGCTTTGTCTTTCCTTCCTGCGAATGCGGAATTGTTCCCATTGTCAATCGTTTTTTGGAGAAAAAAGTTCCCAGCTATACCGCTATCCCTTTTTTGGCAACGGCGCCTATTATTAACCCAATTGTCCTCTTTGCGACTTTTTCGGCCTTCGGCAATTCTTGGCGCTTTGTCTTTCTCAGACTGTTCGGTGCCATTATCGTTGCCATATCTTTGGGTATTCTGCTGGGCTTTTTGACTGATGAAAATATCACCAAAGAAAGTGCCAAGCCCTGCCATTACCACGATTACTCTGATAAAAAAATCTACCAAAAAATCTTTTATGCCCTGGCTCATGCGGTTGATGAACTCTTTGATACGGGACGCTATCTGATCTTTGGCAGCCTGGTCGCTGCCGCCATGCAAATTTATGTTCCAACTCGGATTTTGACCACCATCGGCCACAATCCCTTAACGGCTATCCTTATTATGATGCTCCTAGCCTTTATTCTGTCACTGTGCAGCGAAGCCGACGCTTTTATCGGAACATCGCTTCTGGCAACCTTTGGTGTTGCTCCTGTGGTGGCCTTCCTGCTTATTGGTCCGATGGTAGATATTAAAAATCTGATGATGATGAAAAATGTCTTTAAAGGCAAATTTATTGTGCAGTTTGTCGGTACATCAAGCCTGGTCATCATCATTTACTGCCTGATTGTGGGGGTGATTTAATGATTCGTTTTTTGATTCTTGCAGGCTACTTTGAATTGGGCATGTATTTGCAGCTCTCCGGAAAGCTGGACCGTTACATCAACACTCACTACTCCTACCTAGCATACATTTCTATGGTCCTGTCCTTTATTTTAGCAGTTGTACAGCTGACCATTTGGATGAAAAATTTAAAAGTCCCCTCCCATCTGTCGGGAAAATGGGCTAAGTTCTTCAGCCCCCTTATCCTGGCTGTACCGATTTTTGTCGGACTCTTAGTGCCAACAGTGTCTTTAGATTCGACAACCGTTTCGGCTAAAGGCTATCATTTCCCGGTGGCGGCTGGATCAGCTGGTTCAGGTGTCAGTCCAGACGGCACTCGTGTTCAGTACCTTAAGCCAGATACCAGTCTGTATTTTACCAAATCAGCTTATCAAAAAGAAATGCGGACCACCTTAAACAAATATAAGGGCAGCGGAAAACTGCAGATTACCACGCAGAATTACATGGAAGTGATGGAGATTATCTACCTCTTCCCAGATGAATTTAAAAACCGTCAAATTGAGTATGTCGGCTTTATCTACAATGATCCCATGGATAAAAACAGCCAGTTCCTCTTTCGTTTTGGAATCATCCACTGTATTGCTGATTCGGGCGTTTACGGTCTGCTGACAACTGGCGGACACACTCACTATGACAATAATACCTGGGTGAAGGTTTCCGGAAAAATTTCTGTTGAATACAATCAAAATCTGAAACAGACCCTACCAGTGCTGCACATTTCGCAGAGTTCAAGAGCAATGCAGCCTAAAAACCCTTATGTTTACCGTGTTTTTTAAACTCTAACGGCGCTTCGCCAAAATATTTGGAAAAATCAGCTGCTTCACCGAGCTTTTCAGAGAGTAAAACAGTCTAAATCGTTCTTTATGATTTGCATCTGTTCTGCTCTCTTTGTTTGTGCTACAATGATAAAAAAGAAGAATAGGAGACCCAATGACCCTCAAACACCACACAGAAACTGTTTCACCTAGAACTCAGCTGTCCATTGTTGCAACGGCCCTGCTGGGCTTTTCTGGTATCTTGTCTGAAACCAGCATGAACGTGACTTTCACCAAGTTAATGTCTGTTTTTCATCTGCCCTTAAGCAGCCTTCAGTGGATTACGACTGTCTATCTGCTGGCGGTTGCCATTTCGATGACTCTCAGTGCTACTTTGCAGCAAAATGTTAAAGAGCGGCATCAGTTTAATATAGCTGTTCTGCTTTTTCTTTTAGGAACGCTGACCTGTATCGCCAGCAAAAACTTTGCTGTCATGATTGCCGGCCGTGCCCTTCAGGGAGCCGGCACCGGAATTGCCATGCCTTTGATGTTTAATCTGATCATCGAGCGTGTCCCCATCAGTAAAATCGGAACCTATATGGGCATTGGCGGTCTCATCATGGGACTGGCACCTGCTTTTGGACCCACTTACGGCGGTTTTATGATTGCCCATTTTTCTTGGCAGTGGATTTTCCTCTTAACACTTCCAGTTCCTGTTATCGCTTTTTTCATTAGTCATTTTGCCCTTGACAATTCTGTTAAAAAGCAAAAACGTCCCTTTGATCTCATCAGCTTTCTCCTGCTGGCAGTTACGCTGAGTTTCTTTTTGATCCTGATTTCCGGCTTAGAGTCAGGCTCTGTCAATTGGATTGCTCTGCTGATTTTCATACTGGCCGGTGTTTTGTTTGTTGTAAGAACTCTAAAATCAGAAACACCTTTTCTGGACATTCGCATTCTGAAGCAGCTTCCCGTCATTTTAGGACTGATCCCTTTTTTCATTTACCAATTTTCAAACCTGGCTTCCAACTTTCTGATTCCCAATTTTTTAGTTCAGGTCGAGCATGTTTCGACCACTGCCGCCGGATTCGTGCTGCTTCCGGGAACCCTTCTGGGCGGACTGCTGGCACCTTTTTTCGGGAAACTCTATGATGTTAAAGGACCAAAACTTTCCCTCTACACTGGCAATAGTCTCTTTGCTGTCAGTCTGTTCATCTTTGCCTCATGGGCTGACTCGCTGACTGTCATGCTGATGTCACTGATTTATATCATGTTCACATTCGGCCGTAATATGTCTTTCAACAATACAATGGCAGTCGCCATTTCACAGCTGCCGAGAAATAAGACAGCTGATGCTACTGCTATTTTTCAGATGATGCAGCAGTTCGCAGGGGCTCTGGGAACAGCACTGTCTTCTGTGGTTCTGCAGCTGGCACCAAATATGACTGCCGGCGTTAAAACTATTTTTTGGGCTCTCTTTATCTTAGTCCTGTTCATCTTTGTCTGCTTCAAAATGCTTTTTGCTTCCTTGAAAAAGAATTAATAAATCGAAAAACTCTCTGACATCTGCTTGAAAGCAGCAAATGCCAGAGAGTTTTTTTGTATTTTACAGTAGCCCTTCCAAAAGTCCCTTCATGAAGTCTTCTGAATTGAATTCACCGATATCATCAATTTTTTCACCGAAACCGATAAATTTCACAGGGATGTCAAGTTCCTGACGAATGGCTAGGACGACACCGCCCTTGGCCGTTCCATCAATTTTTGTCAGAACTAGGCCTGTCAAAGGCGTTATTTTAGAAAATTCCTTGGCTTGAACGAGAGCGTTTTGTCCCGTCGAGGCGTCCAGAGCCAGAAGCGTCTCATGGGGAGCATCTGGTATGACACGCTTGACAATACGGCCGATTTTTTCCAGCTCTGCCATCAGATTGTCCTTGTTTTGCAGACGGCCGGCCGTATCGATCATGAGGATGTCAACGCCTTCTGCCACGGCCTTTTCAACTCCATCGTAGACAACACTGGCCGGATCAGCCTTTTCAGGACCTGTAACCACGGGCACATCTACACGGCGGCCCCATTCGACCAGCTGAGCGACAGCTCCGGCCCGGAAGGTATCAGCTGCAACCAGCATGACTTTCTTCCCTTGGTTTTTGTACTTGTAAGCTAATTTCCCGATAGATGTTGTTTTGCCGACGCCATTAACACCGACAAAGAGCATGACCGTAACGCCGTTTTGCAGATTGATTTTTTCATTGAACTGACCGTCTTTTTCATAAATATCAACCAATTTTTCAATGATGACACGGCGAAGCGCTTCTGGTTTTCGCGCCTTTTCCAGCTTGGCCTCATAGCGCAAATCCTCAGCCAGAGTTGATGCAACTTGAACACCGACGTCCGACAGAATCAGCATTTCTTCCAGTTCTTCGAAAAATTCCTCGTCAACACTGCGAAAATTAGCCAAAAAAGCATTCAGACGGGCGCCAAAACCCGTACGCGTTTTTTTCAGACTGCGGTTATATTTTTCTTCCTCAGATTCTTTTTGACTGCTCTCGTCCGCCTGAGAAAGACCGGCATCTTTTTCCTGCTCTGAAACATCTGCTTCAGTCTCAGTCGCAACCTCTTCTGTTTTTGTTTCCGGCTGGACGGCTGGTTCTTGCTTGACTTGCTGGGCCAGCGCGGCCTTGCGGGCATAGTAATCTGCCATAAAATCTGCTGAACTGCTTTTCGGTTCAGCTGCTGCTTTCTCTGACTCAGCCTGACCAGCCGTGACTTCTTCACCGGCAGCTGTATCTTTAGCAATTTCAAGAGAATCTTCTGATGTCTCTGCGGGCTGATCTGCCGGCCGGACAGAATCTAAAGCCGCGGACTCCTGAACCTCATCGGTCTCTGAAGCAGTTTCAGAGACCGAATCAGATACAGATTGGTCAGTCTCAGGCAAATCTTCAGCAGCAGATGCTTGATCTGCACCCGAAAGACTTTCTGCTGCAGCTGACAAATCTGCCTGTGCCGGTTTTTCATCAGCTTCTGCTTGCTCCGCCGCCTGAGAAATGTCTGTCGTTTCTAACTTATCTTCTTCTTTTTTCTTTCCAAATAAGCGGTCAAATAATCCCATTTCAATCCTCGCTCAAAATATATTGTTCAATAGCCTCAGCAACGCCGGATTCGTCATTGGTCCGCTTGGTAACAGCATCGGCCGTTTGCTTAGCAACAGCAACACCGTTTGCCATGGCTACGCCAAAGCCGGCCCACTCCAGCATGCTCAGATCATTTTCTTCATCTCCCATAGCCATCACTTCACTTTGGTCAATCCCTAGGTGCTTAATCAACAGATTCAGTCCAACCGCCTTGTGAACACCTTTGGGCATAAATTCTAAAATGATGTCCCGCGATTTAAAGACTTCGAATTCCTCATACATATACTGAGGAATTTTGGTGATTTGCTGATCCAAAAAATCCGCATTGTAAACAACAACTACCTTATTATAGATCACGTCAGGAAGGTGCTTAAGACCGTCAATTTCACGAAAAGTCAGCATGGGATTTGCCACCTGATAAAGCGAATGGTTGTCTTGGTTGCTGATACTGTAGACCGTTCCGTCGCTCAGCACATCAACAGGCAGGGCTAATTTTTCCATCTCTGTCTGAATAGTTTCAATATGCTTGCGTGTCATGGCAGTCTTATCCAGAATTTCTCCGGTTGTCCGCTGAACCAAACCGCCATTAAAGGTAATGAGGTAATTGTCCTCTGATATCAAATCAAGCTCTTCCAGTAAATGTTCAATAGCTTTCAAGGGACGGCCTGTCGTAATAACAACCTTAACTCCCTTTTCCTGTGCTGCTTTGAGAGCAGCCTTATTTGCAGGACTGACTTCCTTTTGAGTATTAAAAAGTGTTCCGTCCAAATCCAAAGCCAGTAATTTAAATTCTGCCATTCTTTACCATACCTTCCATATAAGCGATCACTGATTCTTCTTGATGGTGGCCAATAACATCATCTGCGATTTCACGAATTTCAGTCCGTGCATTTTCAGGAGCAACTGCCCTTCCTGCAAAGGTCAGCATTTCAAAATCATTTAAATTATCACCAAAAGCCACAACCTGATCCGAGCGGATGTCTAAAGCCTGGCAGAGACGATTGAGGCCAAAACCTTTGTTGGCACCCCGCAAGATAACATCGATAGATTCAAAACCAGTTGTCACGGCCTGCATATGTGGCAGCTCTTGATTGAGCCAGTGCATACCCTTATTAACATCCTCAACAGGAAAATTGGTCGTGATTTTAAAAATATCATCATTCAGATGGTTAAAATCTTCAACCAAGCAGACATTTTCATAATAGTAACGCATTTTTTCCACATAGCTTTGAGGACTGTCGGCCAGAATATAAGCTGCTTTCTTCCCGGACAAAAGCAGCTCTGTCCCTTGATTATAGGGATTTTCTAAAATTTTAGCAATTAAAGAGAGATACTGCTCCTCAGACATAAACCGCTCAAACAAAACTTTATTTTTGTACTGAATGGCACTGCCGTTTTCAGCAATGACAGCAATCCGGTCCATAAAGTCAGCAAAGAGCTTGTCCAGCGCGAGAAGTCCACGGCCGCTGGCAACAGTAAAGATAAGGCCCTGCTTGTCAAACTCCTGCAGCAGTTTATCCAAACGTTCAGCATCAAAACTGCCGGCAGGATTTAAAAAAGTGCCATCCATATCTGTAGCAATCAAGCGTATGTCTTCCATCAAAAACTCCTTTCGCGCGTCACACTACTCTTATTTTATCAAAATTTAAGCAACTTTTGGGAATTATTTCCTAAAAGTTACGACCCTCACCTTCGTTTCCATTTCAGTTTAAAAATTTTCCATTTAAATTGCCGCACCTGCTTTTTAACAGCCTTAAAGTTACTCTTGCGCCTGTCGGCATAAAGACCCGTTTTATTAAAATAACTCCTTCGCCAATCCTCGATAGAATCGGCCTTATTCTTTTTAGAAACAGCCTTAGGAGCCCGAAAGTAAAGACCTTCATTAGCAATCAGCTGTTTTCTGAAAGCAGGATCATGCCTTTTGGCAGGATTGACATCCAACTCCCAATGGCGCTTGTCTGTCTTATTGGCATAGTTAAAGCTGGCACCGTTGATAATAGCATTTTGGCTGATATATTCAGCATCCATTTCATTTAAAAATCGGCCCTCATCATCAAGAATAAACTCGGTATGATAATTCAGCAGCACCTTGAAATTGACCCGCATGCGATTATCCGGATAAATAACGGTGCCGTCTTTAAAGGCCCGCTTATTGTGGAGCCGGGCAGATTCTTGCAGGCTATAATCAGCTGTTTTCCGCCAAAACCGCTGCTGCTTTTTGCCTTTTAAAAAAGCAGCCAAAGCTTCTTGATCGGCCATTCCTGCCTTTTTGAAATTCCGGCGAATATATTGGGCCTGCTGACTGGAGATGACATAGCGAAACTGGTGAATGCGCCTAGCAAAAGTTGTTTCAGCACTGAGTTTGTCCTTGGGGAAAGTCTCTTGCACCAGCAGCGACAGCTCCTGCCAAAAAGCGTGATCTGGCGCCAAATCATTTGCAAAACGGCGGACTAATTGCTGATTTTCCTGCAAATCACCGGATAATTCTTCCGGCATAGCAGCCATATCCAAGACAATCCTGAGCAGCTGCTTAGCCCTTTTCCTGCCATAAGCAGTTTGCCACAATAACTGAAAAACCTGAGAGCCTATGCAAAAATCAGATGGCCGCAAATCCCTTTTAGCCAGCTGCTTGATATCCTGTCTAGTCCACCCTGCACTTTCCCATAAGAGCAGCTGCTTAGCCTGCTGATAGCGCTTATTCAGCCCTGCTTGGGAAAAGGGATAATTCCCTAAAATTGACCACATAGGCTCCCTCCTTTCAAAATCATATTATAACAAAAAAGACAGTGAGACGGGAATGGGAGCAACCCAAAAATTGAAAATTTGGGGTCGTATTCCTACCCCTGCGTCAAGAGTTTATTCCAAGACAGGAATATTGGACATTTTTGCTCAGCCTCTCTTACCGTGACTCATCAGCCAGACCATACACATCATAAGAAAAACACCCAGGACTGTTAAAAATCCCAGATGTTTTTCTGCTATGACAAAGGCAGCTTGTCTTCCAGATGCGCCGCAGCTTCAGTCCCGCTTATTCTGCCTCTGCTGGACGTGATTTTCTTGCGATATCGGCTAAGATATTTTCCGTAAATTCAGCAATGCTTTCAGTGTGTGTTTGTTTGCTGCCGTAACGGCGGACATTGACAGTCTTATCAGCCTGCTCCTTGTCTCCAACGATGAGTTGATAAGGCACTTTCTGGGTTTGGCTGGCACGAATTTTGTACTGCATTTTTTCGTTGCGCTCGTCCACCTCCACACGAATACCGCGGTTACGAAGCGTTTTAGCGACTTCCCAAGCGTAATCAATGTGCGCTTCGTTGGAGATTGGGATGACGGTTACTTGCTGCGGTGCCAACCAGGTTGGAAAGGCACCCTTGTAGTTTTCAATCAGAATAGCGGTGAAGCGTTCCATAGTTGAAATAACACCGCGGTGAATCATGACTGGACGGTGTTCTTCGCCATCTGCGCCGACATATTTGAGGTCAAAACGTTCTGGCAAGAGGAAGTCCAGCTGAATAGTTGACAGGGTTTCTTCATTGCCAAGTGCTGTTTTCACCTGAATATCCAATTTTGGACCGTAGAAGGCTGCCTCACCTTCTGCTTCAAAGTAATCCAATTCCATATCGTCCATGGCTGCTTTGAGCATAGCTTGCGCATTTTCCCACATTTCATCGTTGTCATAGTATTTGTGAGTGTCTTTAGGATCACGGTAGGACAGGCGGAAACGGTAATCTGTCAGATTAAAATCTTCGTAAACGTCAATAATCAATTGCAGTGTCTGCTTAAATTCGTCTTGAATTTGCTCTGGTGTCACGAATGTGTGACCATCGTTCAATGACATTTCACGCACACGCTGCAAACCAGTCAGGGCACCCGATTTTTCATAACGGTGCATCATACCGATTTCAGCGATACGGATTGGCAACTCACGGTAAGAATGAACATGGTGTTTGTAGACTTCAATATGGTGTGGGCAGTTCATTGGACGCAGGACAAATTCTTCACCATCTCCCATATCCATGGTTGGGAACATGTCCTCACGGTAGTGATCCCAGTGACCAGATGTCTTGTAAAGATCTACAGAGGCAATTGGTGGTGTGTACACGTGTTGATAGCCTGCAGCTAATTCCTTATCGGTAATGTAGCGTTCCAAGATACGGCGGATAGTTGCCCCATTTGGCAACCAGAATGGCAAACCTTGTCCGACTTCTTGGGAAATCATAAAGAGATCGAGTTCTTTACCAAGTTTACGGTGGTCACGCTCTTTAGCTTCCTCTAAGCGCTTGAGATAAGCTTTGAGGTCTTTTTTATCGAACCAAGCCGTACCGTAAATCCGCTGCATCATAGCATTATCGCTGTTTCCGCGCCAATAGGCACCAGCCACATTAAGCAAGTGGAAAACTTGGATGCGACCAGTTGATGGCACATGTGGGCCGCGGCAGAGATCCACATATTCTCCTTGACGATAGATGGTAAGGCCACCTTCATCTTCTGAGTGTTCTTCAATCAACTCCAGCTTGTAAGGATCGTTTTTAAAGATTTCACGCGCCTCATCCTTTGTCACTTCCTCACGAATAGATGGGAAGTTTTCTTTGACGATCTTCTTCATTTCTTCTTCAATACGCGGCAGGTCTTCATTTGAGATTTGGCCAGCTTCGTTATCGGTATCATAGTAGAAACCATCTTCAATAGCAGGGCCAACACCCAAATGAATATCTGGAAAAAGGCGGCGTGCCGCTTGGGCAAAGAGGTGAGCAGCTGAATGACGAAGAATTGGCAATGCATCTTCGTGATCAGGTGTCACGATTTCTAGACTACCATCTTGGGTAATCGCGCGTGTCGTATCAATCAGTTTATCGTTGAGTTTCCCAGCTAAAGCTTTTTTAGCCAGAGAATTTGAAATTGATTGCGCAATTTCAAAGGTTGTCACACCAGATTCAAATTCGCGTACAGCACCGTCTGGAAAAGTAATTTTAATCATAATTTTCTCCTTTATTTTCTCTTGTTAATGTCTTTTGACTTTACCAAATTACTTTAAGTAAATGTCACATAATCAAAGTTGTTACCTTGAATAGATTCAAAGTTTTCCTTGTGCCATTTGGTACCTACCATCGCCTTGTTAACATGAAGAGTAGTAGATTTACTTTCCTTGGTCTCAATCGTCAATTGATAGCCCATTAGTAGTTTTTTCTTAAACTCACATCGCTCCATATCTGCTACTTCAATAACGTCCAAAACTTCTTCAGGTTTCCCCATTGCAGAAACACCTATCACTATAAGTCTATCGCTTGAAAAAATAAGTAAGAAATAAGCATTTGTACTACTTCTGCCTATTCTTTTTGTAGCCCAGATAACTTTGCTATCTTCCGAATAAATTTCCTTTTCTTTTAAAAACTCAATCACTTCTTCATATTTTAAAAACATACTCTTCTCCCTTTCCGAGATATTTATAAAAAGCTTACTGCTCTTATTAGGCTCACCTACTTCACTCCATTTTATTTTGCAGATTTAAGTGTTTCTCCTTATCAGATAGGAAGGTTTCCATCTCTGCTCGGATATCAATATCGAGACGCTGAGACAGCTCTAGGAGCCACCAAATCGCCTCTGCTAGCTTTTGCTCGAGTTGATAGGGAGTTTCATCATAGTAACGACCTTGTTTGGTCATCACTAAACGATTTAAATTACCAATATCATTTCCAAGCGCTAGCAAATCCTCTTCGATAGACCAAGCCTGGCCGTGGTGCTTTTCTTCCAGCTGGTGGTAGGCCTTGCGAATGGCGACACTTCTACTAATCCAATCGTCTGAATACATTTGCTGACTCCTTTTAAACATCGTTATAAAAAGCTCGACTGTCTGGCTGTCTGGCACTTACAAAAAAAAGCGCCGCCCTAAAAAGGACGTCGCAACGTGGTTCCACCTTCATTCGTGTACAACAAAACAAGCTTGTTGACACCTCAGATTGGCTATATCGTAGCCACCGTTTTATGTTTGCATAAAATCGAGGAAGGAGTATTTCTTGATAGGCCTGCGCTTTTTCACCGACCAAGCGCTCGCTAGAAGACCAGACACAAGAAACTTGTCTTCGCTCTTTATTATAGCAGGTTTTCTTAGTTTTTCAAGCCTCTAATCTAGAAAATCGCGAATAGCATTGACCAGACGAACCGGAGCCTTAACCACCTTGACGGATGTCTTGGCAGTCTTTTTAAGGGCAGTAGCCGGAAGTTTGATGGTTGATTTTACAAGTTTGATAGAAGTATCTGTCCTGTTGCCTTCAACAGCCAAGGACAGTTTTTCCTTTTGTTTAGCCTTTTTCGAAATAATCATGTCCAGATAAAAAGCAAAAACAGATTTTCCAAAATGCTCAGAAGAGATTTCGTACAACTTTTTCTGCCAGAGTTTGTCATCTTTGGCTGGCGTAGATATGATAGCATCTAAAACAGCATCTACCAAATCAGATTCGGTTTGATAGAGGGTGCCAAACATCTTATCAGTAATCAAATCATTAAGGTAAGGATTAGCCTGAGCGATAATAGGTTTACCGCTGGCCAGACTTTCAGTATAGGTCAGACCTTGCGTTTCACTGGTTGAGGCACTGACAAAGAAATCAGAAACTTTGTAATAAAGAGCTGTTTCATCAGGCTCTACCATTCCTGTGAAAATAATATGATCTGTAACCGCCAAGTCTTCAGCTTGCTTTTTTAAATCGTCAAGATAAGGACCGTCTCCAACAATAAGCAGCTTGACCTTGGCATTTCCCGTCAAAATGTCTGGCAGATTTTGAATTAGAGCCTGAATATTTTTTTCATAGGATACTCTGGACAAACTTAAAAGAACCGTTTCGTCAGGTGCAAGACCTAACTTTTGGCGCAGGGCATCAATATCATCTTGGCTGATATCCGGCCGTTCATAATTTTTCAACTCAATGCCTGTGGGAATAATCCGCTTAGGAATTTTTACAGAATAGCCATCCAGCAAATTCAGAGCAATGCGGCTGGGACAAATAACCCCGTCAAGGTCGCTTAGATAGCCGCGAATGATATATTTAACCATGCTGGGGCGAATCAACTTGCCGTTGGCGATGTAGCGGACATAGTCTTCATACTGGGTGTGGTAGGTATGAATAACCGGGATGCGCAGGGCTTTTCCGACCATTTTTCCTAAAATCCCCAAGCTGAATTCTGTCTGAGTATGAATGATATCTAATTTGTAGGTCTTGGCAATTTTATAAGACGCAAAAAGTCCCCGATACACAACTCGGCGATCCGTAAAGGAAATAAAGGGAACACTAGGTAGGCGAATGATTGTTGGATCTTCATAACGCCCCACATGCTTATCAGTCGTCGTAAAGATATACACTTCATGCCCTTGCTTTTCCAGTTCTTCCTTCAGGATTTTGATACTTGTTGCAACACCTGAAATCTGCGGCAGATAAGTATCGGTAAAAAGACCTACACGCATCCTACTCCTCCATTACTTTTTGATAAACGCTGACCAATTCCTGAGCTATTCTATCAATATTGCGGCTTCTAGCTACTCTGTAGCCAGTTTCTTTTTTATGACTGCGGCCATCAAGAACTTTTTGAATAGCTTCTTCAAATCCTTCAGCTGTAGTCGCAAATTCAACGTCTTCGTCCGTTATCCAGCCTTCATAAACTGGAATGTCTCTGAGAATAACATGCTGATGACTAGCTAAAGCTTCTAAAACAGCGATACCTTCTGTCTCTTCCAAACTAGGGAAAAAGAAGGCATCCGCACCGCTCATGGCTCCTTCAAAAACATCCCCTTTAATATAGCCGGCAAAGGTCACATTTTGGGGGTGGTTTTTAGCAACAATGGCTCTGACATCATGGGGAATAACCCATTTATTGGTTTCCCCAAACCAGATGAAGCGAACATGCGGCATTCTCTCAGCAACCCTGATAAAATCCTCAATCCCCTTACGCTTAAAATACAGGCCGGCGCAGATAACCACCTGCTCATCTCCTGTCAGCTGAAAATAACGGCGAAAGGCTTCTTCCTTGGCCTCGCTAGGCACATAGCGCTCCAAATCAATACCGTTAGAAACAGCATAGATGGGCTTTGTAATGCCGTATCCTGCAATCAAACGCTTTGAATAAGGAGTCGGAGTAATGATGGCATCAGCTTTTTTATAAAAATGACAAAGATATCTTCTAAAAAGCGGCGCCACTAAATTGGAACCGATAAAGGAATTTCTAAAGTCTTCCTCGGTCGAGTGCCCGTGCATAATAATCTTTTTGCCTGATTTTCTGGCACGGCTCATTAGACGCCAGCTTTTAAAACCGTAAGTATTTATATGAACAAGATCGTAATCATCTTCTGGATTTGTCGTGTACTCAATTCCCGCTAAGGTCAGGGCACGCTCTTGATGTTTGATGGCGCGGCCGATACCTGATTTTCTCAGGTAGTGCTCTGCCTCCAAATACAGTAAAACTTTCATGCTTCTAATTATAACACTAAATCTTTTGAGATGCCACTGACGGCTGCTGCACCAAATTGACCAGCTATGCTGCAGTTCCTGCCAAAAATCTGTAAATAAAGCGGCTAAAACTGCCTATCCTCCGCCTTTTCAAGCACTTTACTACAAGAAAACAGCTTGAAAAACAAGACCGCAAAAAGCGAGGATAAAGACTTGAGCATCATCGCCGCAGACTCTTAGTCCTCGCTTTTTCCTTATAGCATTAGGAGTGAGCATCCTTACTTACCCAAGCAGATACAGAACCCGCCTGCACAGGAAAATCGCCCCAGCCTTGATCATCTAAAACAACCTCTTCCGAACAGTTGCCCAGATAATCCACAAAAACTTTATTCTTATTATTTTCTCCCATGGTCATATGCTTCCAGCCTGCCTCGCTGTTGGTCATGACAACAGCCAAACCATCAGGGTGTTCCTCATCTCCCAGACAGGTCCAGCCGATACAGTTCGGATGATCAAAATAATTCTCAGTCGGACCGTAGACATGGTATTTCCTAATATAAAGGAGCTTATCTAAAACGGTTTGGAAGGATTCCTGGGCGAAATCACCTGAAATACCGTAATAATCGCCATAGAAAACACAGGGCGTTCCTTCTTGGCGCAGCAGAATTAAACTGTAAGCCAAAGGCTTGAACCATTCAGCAACCGTTGATTCCAAAGCCTGTCCCCTTTGCGAATCATGATTGTCCACAAAGGTGACAGCAAAATCAGGATTGCTTTGCATGAGACTGTCATCTAAAATGGTTGCTAAATTAAAATCTGCCCCCTTTTGTCCGGCTTCAAAAAAATTCATGTGCAGCATGACATCAATGAGATCCATTTGAAGTCCGGTATCATTAAGATAGTCGGTAATATCAAAATTGCTGTCCTTCCAATATTCCCCAAAGACATAGAGGTCTTCTTTAAAATGATCGCGAATATAACCAATAAACTCCGCCATAAAATGCTTATCGATATGCTTGACAGCATCTAAGCGAAAACCGCCGACACCGCTTGTTTCCAAAAACCAGCCGGCCCAGGATTTGAGATGCTCTGCTACCTCGGGATGTTTGAAGTCAATGTCATCATACATGAGGTAGTCGTAATTGCCGTTTTCCTGATCAATATTTTCCTGATTGGCCCAGCCTTTATTGTCCCCCAGAATCATGTAGATACCTGTTTCATTATGCAGGGCATCGTAGTCTACACCGGTAAAATGGTACCAGTGCCACTTGAAATCACTGTAGGCATTTTGCCGTCCCGGAAAATTAAACTGCGTCCAGGCTTCAATCTCATAGGGCTCTGAAATTTTTTCCTGACGGTTGCTGGGATTGGCCTTGATTACCTCAAATTTTTCCTTGGCATCGCCATTGGCCTTATGGTTAAGAACAATGTCCGAAATCGGCATGATACCTTGTTCTTTGAGAGCTTTGACAGCTTCTAAATAATCTTCCCTGGTGCCGTATTTGGTCCGAACGGTTCCGTTTTGGTCAAATTCTCCCAAATCGTAAATATCGTAAACGCCGTAACCAACATCATTTGAGCCTGTTCCCTTAAAAGCCGGCGGCATCCACACCTTGCTGATGCCGATTTCGCTTAAATGTTGGGCATCCTGAGCTAAATGCTGCCAGTGCTGTCCGTCATCCGGCAGGTACCATTCAAAATACTGTATCATTGTTTCATTTGTCATAAGTGCTCCTTTTTATAAAAAGAGTCCAGAAGATAACTCCCAGACTGCTTGCAGAGATAATGTAGTCCTTAATTGAGATAGGTAACTGCTCAAGTGCTTTTGGACACTCTCAGATGTGCAGCCCATCATTTTCTGTAGATTTTATTAAGGTCCTATAAAAGTTATAATTTTCGGTAAAGCAGAAAAGCTGCTTCTATCGCGGTTAACAGCGTTTCTTGCCCTTTAGCCGTTCCTTATTTGGTTGTTCCCCGCTGGTTGATACCGTGGTTAAGAACAATTTCTTTTTCTTCCAATTCTTCCTTGTTCATAATCTTGGTCAGCATGCGCATGGCAACAGCACCCAAGTCATAGACAGGCTGGCTGATAGAAGTCAGATTCGGACGGGTATAGGAAGTAATGGCCGAATCATCGCTGGTAACAATTTCAAAGTCATCCGGTACTTTTTTACCGGCAGCAAAGAGACCGTTTAAAAGACCGGCAGCCAGCTCATCTTCAGCAACATAAGCAGCCGTCGCACCCGAATTAATAACCCGCTGAGCAAGATTGTAGCCTTCTTGATATTTATACTGTGCTTCAAAAACAAGCCCTTCTTTGAAACTGAGCTTATTATTCTTAAGCCCTTCCTTATAGCCGGAAAGGCGCACCTTGCCATTAATATCATCAATAAGAGGTCCCGATACAAAGGCAATCTTTTCGTGATTTTTAGCCAGTAAGTCAACAGCATTTTGAGCAGCCAACTTATAATCAATATTAACACTTGGCAATTGGTGCTCAAGGTCAACCGTTCCTGCCAGCACAATCGGTGTACGCGAACGTGAAAATTCCGCACGGATCTTTTCGGTCAGATGGTGTCCCATAAAGATAATACCATCTACCTGCTTTGCAAATAAGGTATTAATGACATTGACTTCCTTGTCATCATCCTCATCGCTTGAAGCAAGAACAATATTATATTTATACATCGTCGCAATATCGTCAATTCCCTTAGCCAAGATTGAAAAATAAGCATTGGCAATATTAGGAATGACAACACCGACGGTTGTCGTCTTTTTGCTCGCTAAACCACGCGCCACAGCATTGGGCCTGTAATCCAGACGGTCAATGACTTCCAGAACTTTTTTCCGAGTATTTTCTTTTACATTTTTATTGCCATTTACAACGCGGCTGACCGTCGCCATAGATACTCCGGCCTCCCGGGCAACATCGTAAATAGTGATAGTGTCGTCTGTGTTCATCCTTGCATCATCCTTTCTACTTTGAAAATTACGCTTCCAATGCTATTCTAGCACTATTTGAAAACACTTTCAAGTATAAGAGTGCAAGTTTTATGAAAAACTTAGCATAAACTTGATTTTTTTGTGCTTTTTTGAAAGAATAGAAGGCGAAAGAAGGTTTTTATATGTCCAAACAAGCACAATTAATTCAAGCGCTCAGGCAGGAAGGAACTGCTGCAGCTGTCCTGTCTGATCCTGTTTCCATCAGCTATCTCACAGGTTTTTACAGCGACCCGCACGAACGGCTCATGCTGCTCTTTTTATTTGCAGATAAAGACCCTCTGCTCTTTTTACCTGAGCTTGATGCCGCCAGAGCCAAAAATCTCATTGATTTCCCGGTTCTTGGCTATATTGATTCGGAAAATCCTTGGGAAAAGATTAAGACATCACTAACCAAAACTGACTACTCAAAGGTTGCACTGGAATTTGATCATCTTAATGTCACCAAGTTTAAGGGACTCGAAAGCATCTTTTCCGGACAGTTTACTGATTTGACCCCCTTTATGAACCGCATGCGCCTGATTAAATCGGCCGATGAAATCCAAAAATTATTAAAAGCCGGAGAGCTGGCAGACAAGGCTGTTCAAATTGGTTTTGACAGTATTTCCCTTAATGCTGCCGAAACAGACATCATCGCCCAAATTGAATTTCAAATGAAAAAGCTGGGCGTCGATAAGATGAGCTTTGAAACCATGGTGCTGACAGGCAAGAACGCCGCTAATCCTCACGGCATCCCTGGTACTAATAAGATCGAAAACAATCATCTGCTGCTCTTTGACCTTGGTGTGGAAAGCAGCGGCTATGTCAGCGACATGACCCGTACAGTCGCTGTCGGCCAGCCTGATCAGTTCAAAAAGGACATCTATAATATCTGCTTGGAAGCTCAGCTGACAGCTCTTGATTTTATCAAACCCGGTGTCACTGCTGCTCAGGTCGATGCTGCTGCCCGTTCAGTCATCGAAAAAGCCGGATACGGAGAATACTTCAATCACAGACTGGGCCACGGTATCGGTATGAGCGTCCACGAATTTCCTTCTATCATGGCCGGCAATGATCTGATCCTGGAAGAGGGCATGTGTTTTTCTGTTGAACCCGGTATCTATATTCCTGAAAAAGTCGGTGTGCGTATTGAAGACTGCGGTCATGTCACCAAAAACGGCTTTGAAGTCTTTACTAAAACACCTAAAGAATTGCTGTATTTCTAATATTTTGAGGCTCCTTGTCAACTGTAGTGGGGACTTATAATTAAGCACGAGAGAATCAAATGGATTCTCTCTTTTGTGATGTTTAAAGCAATGAGAATTTTCGTTTTGAAATTGTTGAAGTTTCGAAAGCCAAAGCTTGACGTTTGATATCTTTGATGAGCTTGTTGGTTGCCTCCAGCTTGGCATTGAAATAAGGATATTCAAGGGCCTTAGTGATATAAGCCTTGTGTTTAAGAAGGTTCTAAAGACAGTTGAAAATAAAGATAGGGGGTTAGGCTTTCTAAAAATCATATTTGAACATGTTTTCCTAACAGTGTGGGCAGACAGGCGCTTAATAATCTAGCTTGTATTTCGATATGGGTTTGATGGTGTAAGATAAACAAAATTTTGATGTTTTTATTTTTCCATCTGCTTAAATCTGTGTACTCTTCAGGTGTTCCATTGAAAAGACAACAGTTTTCTGAACAAAAATTATAAAGTGTTTTTCTAAGCGCGATGAGCTCACGCTGTTCATCCGTTAGATTATCTGCAGTTTTAAAAGAACCAGTTGTTTTAGTCTGTCTGATCCACTTATCAAAAAGAGAAGCACAACGGCCTTGCCCCTCTTGAAATGAGGAACAAGGCCATTGCTTGATCGTTTATTATTTCACTGTCCACTTGACAGGGAGCTATTCAGTTTCTCAGTCTTTTTGCATGACCAGATTTATTAGCTCACTTAATTAAAAATCGGAATAGTTAGAGGGATATTTTTCTCATATTCCACATAAATTGTCAGAATCTTTTTTTCTTTGAATTTTCGCATCAGACTTGTTAAATAATATTAATTTAGACCAAGACCCCTTGCTTAAGAAAATCCTAAGCGTTAAAATAAAAGCGTAAATTTTTATAAAATTTTTCAAGACATGACCACACTGTGAAAATAGTATGAAGGTTTATTAAGAAACGATCACAGACCAAGATGGATATTTAGCAGAGGGACAAAGAAGGGGGAATATGTGTATACTCTAAATAAACGATAATGATTTGAAGAATAGTTTTACTAGGAGAATATCCTCAGTCTAAGACTGTTTGGCTAAAAATATTTTTATGGAGGAAGTATGAAACTGAATTTAAAACTGACTGAACATACAACCATGTCTAAAAATACTTTCGTTTTTATAGTAATCTATGTCCTCAGCCTGGTTATACTAAGCCGTCTTCGCAAGTATGAAGTAATTGATGGAAATTTATTCCTCATTTTTGGGATTATGGAAATTTTAGCAACCATCTATGCTTGGATTGTTTTTATAAAAATAGTAATAGGACTATTATCCCATAAAGATTTTGTCTGATATCCTTGTAACAGGAAGGAAAAATACTATGAACACAGTGACATTAAATTCGATGGCTTTGGCTATCGGAACTTTGACAACTTTAAAAAACGCATTTTCCTCGCTTGGAACCTAACAAAAGAGAAGACCAATCTGGTCCTCTCTCGTTGTTCCTTATCAGTCACTCACTACAGTTGACAATGAGCCAAAAAAGCCTATCATCTTGGGGCAACATGCTCCACTAAGATGATAGGCTTTTATGTTTATGGCAACAGAAACTGTAGCAGCTCTGGCAGCCATTGTCACTCTTACTGCCTTGACTTCATCAATCTTCTAAAATTTTAAAGCCTAGGCTGGTGCTGTCCCGCAGGAACATCTGCACTGTTTCCAGTGAATATTCCGTTAAATCTTTATCTTTTAAGGCTAATTTTGCGATTAAATCTGACGTACAGGTAATAATATCAACACCCAAGCGATCAGCCTGATAAATGTTGAAAGTTTCGCGAGGGCTTGCCCACAGCAGTTCAACAGCCTCCTTGGTCCGACAAATCGCCAGCGCTGCTGCCATGATTGGTAAAGGATCTACGCCTGTGTCAGCGATCCGTCCGGCAAAGATAGAAACTATCGCCGGCACACCTGCTTGCAAAGCATCAACCACAGCCTGCGTTTGTTTGAGGGTGAAAATAGCTGTTACATTTAATTTTATTCCTTTTTGCGACAGTTTTCTGATGAGCGGAAGAGTTGTTTGGCCTTTGGAATTAGTAACAGGGATTTTGACATAAATGTTTTCACCCAAAGAAGCAATTTTTTCTGCTTCTTTTTCCATTGTGTCTAAATCATCTGCAAATACTTCGAAAGACACTGGATAATCCCTAATCTCCTTTAAAGCTGCTTTAGCAAAGCCAATATAGCTTGTTATGCCTGCCTTTTTCATCAAGCTGGGATTTGTGGTAAAACCAGTTACCAGACCTGATTTAAGATCCTTTAGCATGGTTTCTAAAACAGCACCATCTGAGAAAACTTTAACTGATAATTCTTGTGACATGGTACCCTCCTAGGATAATTTATTCTTCTTCGTACTGATTGTTTAGAGCTTCTTTTGATTTGCTTACAAGCGATGGCAAAAGCAAGGCAATCGCAAACAAGATGACAATGATGTAAATACCGACTTGGCCAATCCATTCGCCGACACGCCCCAGAACAATGCCAAAGACACCAAAGTCAACGTCGCCAAAGGTCGTATTAGCAAAGCCTAATTTCCCCAGAACCGGCAAGACCATGGCCGGCAGAAAGGCCAGCAGCAAACCATTGACAAATGAACCGACTACCGCACCGCGGCGGCCTCCTGTTGAATTGCCGAAAATACCTGCCGTTGCTCCGCAGAAGAAATGAGGAACCATACCAGGAATAATAAGAACACCGCCAATGGCACCTAAAATAAACATCCCGACCAGGCCGCCCAGGAAACTAAAAGCAAAACCAATAATAACTGCTGTTGGCGCATAAGGGAAGAATACCGCACAGTCAACCGCCGGAACCGCATTGGGAATCAGTTTTGAAGCGATACCCTGAAAGGCTGGAATTAAATCAGCCAAAATCATACGAACACCTGCGTAGACAATCGCAACACCTACTGCAAAGGTTAAACCGCTGAGAACAGCAAAGATAAAAGGATTTTTGCCATCAGCCAATTTTGCGACAACGGAGCCGCCTCTTAGCAAGGAAGCAATTGTGGCAATCACATAAAAGATGACCATAATCAAACCTGTGGAAATGGTCGTATTGCGCAGGAAACTCCACTTTTCAGAAATTTGCAGGTCTTCTGTCCCCTTGCTGCCTTTACCAACCTTACTGCCAATCCAGGCGGACAGATAATAGCCCAGACTGCCGAAATGTCCCATGGCAATTTCATCACCGTCGGTAACCTTCAGCGTGTACTTTTGTCCGATAGCCGGTGAAATGGCTGACCAGGCACCCAGAAGAAAACCGCCGATGATGACTAAAGTTAAACCGCTAAACTTCATGGCTCCTAAAACCGCTGACAGGAGACAGGCCATGAAAAAACTGTGATGTCCTGTCAGAAAGATATACTTGAAGCGCGTAAAACGGGCAAAGGCTAAATTTAGCAACAGACCAACAATCAAAATGGACATGGTTTCCACACCCAGTACCTTTTGAGCTACGGAAGTGACGGCTTCATTATTGGGCACAACCCCGGTGATATGAAACCCGTGTTCAATTAAAGCAGCCAAAGGCGACAGGTTGTCCGTAATGACAGTGGCACCAGCTGACAGCATCAAATAACCTAAAATAGGACCCAATGTTCCAGTCAGCACTTTGTGACTGGGTGTCTTCATGGCGACTAAACCAACAAAGGCAATTAAGCCCATCAGGAATGCTGGTTCACTTAAAATATTTTGTAAAAAGGTTAACACTGCTTCCATTTTATTTCTACCTCAACTTTATCATGACTGATTCATTTCTTGTAAAACAGGAACTAAATCTTCTTCAATTTTCTTGCGATTGGTGTAACTTTTAACAATGCAGACGTTTGCCTCTGGAGGAAAAATATCTTTAAATTCTTTTACGGTGACGTACAAATCTGCACCCTTGCCAACTGCCGCATTTGAATCACAAGACTCTGCTTCCACTTCAATGCCTAAGGATTTAGCGATAGCTTCAACCTTCATCCGTAAAAGCAAACTGCTGCCAATACCATTTCCGCAAACTGTTACAACTTTAATCATCCTCTTCTCCTTCCTCAATTGTTTGACTGATAATTGTCAAAATCGCCGCCTTATCCTTAGCAGCAATCAGTTTTTCAATGGCCTCTTCATCTTCCAAAACCATGGCAAGCTGCTGCAAGGCTTTTAAATGCGCTGTGGAATCAGCCGCTGCAAGGACAAATATTAGCTGAACCTGCCTATCCTCATCTCCTTCTGCTTCCAAATCAAAATCAACCGGCTCCTTTAACTGCAAGAGGCTAATGCCCACTTTATTGACACCATAATCAGGAGAAGCATGCGGCACTGCAACCTTAGGAGCCAAAACAATATAAGCTCCCAGCTTATTAACAGATTCAATCATGCCGTCAATATAGGCTGGTTTAATATACTGCTGTTCAAGCAAGGGCTGAGCCGCCATTCTGATAGCATCTTTCCAGTCTCCAGCAGTATCCGCCTGCTGGATCAAATCAATCGTTAATAAATCCAATAATCCTAATCCTCCTATCTCTTCTATTTGCTTTGCTCCGATAATATAATTTGATAAATCATTAATCAGTGATAATCTATCATGGATTGTGGTATGTTTTTCAATAACAGCCAGCAATTCTTCTATAGAAATACCATCATCAATGGATAACTGAAAATCTTCACAGACTCTTTTTTTCAAAATCATTTTTTCAATAGGATTCATCAAGGGCTGGATTACATACACTGGTTTGAGATTATCAAAGTAGACCGATGAAAAAATAAGGTCGTAGCTGGTCAAGTCAATGTTTTTAATCTTATCCAGCTGATGAATTTCCTGAAAAGTCATTTTGGGAAAGAGCTGCTTGAGTTCTGACTGCATGATCAAAGATGAGCTGATGCCATTTGGACAGACAGATAGTGCTGTCAGCTGCCTTTTGGTTTGGGTCTGCTTGGCTGTCAAATAGCCGCCAAAATGAATGGTAAAATAGGCTACTTCATCATCACTGACAGCCTTGCCAACACTCTTTGCCAAGGGTGTCAGACTCTTCTTAACCAAGTAAAATAAGGAACGGTAGTCTGACATAATCTGCGATTTCAAAGGGTTGACTAAAACAATATCAAACAAGAGACGGTAGTAGGCTGGCAGAAGATGCGTGTACAAGTTCTTGCGAAACTGCACAGAATCCTGAAAAGTCAGACCGGTATTAACCTTTACCAAATCAATGATATCCGACATAATGGCAGTAACCGTCTCATCCGGAAAATCAAAATAATCCCCTTGTACACAGCCGACAATACGAGAAGTCACAAACCATTTTTCTTCTGACAAATTGGGAAAGGCCTTGAACAAATCCTGGATTAAATGCCCCACAGCTGTCTGAGAAATCTGCTCCAATTTATCCCAATCATGCGGCATATCAGACTTCAAGGATAAGTGATTTAAAAAAGCGATCAAATAGCAGACTTCATTGGTCTTTTCTGAAATGAAATAAACATTATACTGTTTCCCAAGGGCGATAAGAACTGAAGCAATTGCTGTAATATCCAGCTTTATCTGGCAATTAACAGCAATATACTGAATCAGCCACTTGCCGCTGTTAAAAGAAAGCAGCTGAGCAATGGTATTCTCCAGGAGCTTTCTTAGCTGTAAACCACCCCCTTCAAGAAAATAACCTTTTTTCCTGGTATAATGCAAGTCAATCTGAAAGGAAGCCAGCTTACTTCTGACACCCTTTAAATCCGTCAAAACAGAATTCTTGCTAACCCTAAGCAAATACTGTAAATGATAATTGGAAATAAAGTTCTGCCGGAGCAAAAGGTACAAAATAATCATATCCTGCCGCTCTTCTTGAAAGAAGTAATCCTCAAAATCAGGAAACATGCGCTCCAATAATTCTGTCATGGAAACATTGGGAACCAAGAGACGGTCCTCTTTCACCTCAATGAGGTCATAAGCGTATTTTTGCAGGACATCATTTATTCTGGCAATATCTGCAAGCAAAGACTTTCTGTTGGTTTTTAATATATATTCAAATTCATTAAAAGAACCATTAGGGTATTTAGAAAAGACTTGAAATTTTTTAATGAGCTCATTGGATAACATTTCAATTCCTCCTATGGTTCCAGTATATAAGGAAGCGCTGTCATTTTCAATTTGTTTTGAGCACAATTTCGGTCTCCGCTTTTTCCTTTGAATTGGGCTGACCTATATCAGGCGCAAATAAAAAACAGAACAGCTCCGCAATCATGGCGCCTGTCCTGCTCTCATCAAGAAGTGAAAAAAACGAACCTAGGGCAATGATACCCCAGGTTCGTTTGATATAATTTCTTTATTTAGAATTATTCCGTTTGCGATGATTAGTGCCGTTTTCTTTTCATATCAATAAATTGAAGAAGGCCATTAACCGCAAAAACAGTTACAGCAGCTAAAAGCACATAGCCAACATAATAAGAAAAAGTCATGGGACTAAAAAGAGCAATTACAGCAATAGAGCCAACAAAAGGAACCGCATAATCTAAGACAAGGAAAACCCATCTGGCATTGCCCTGACCTTCCTGTCCGGCAGAGATATTGAAGCGGCGCTTGAAGAAACTGTTGGGCAGATCACAAAGAGCGTAAGCACTGCCCAGAAGAAAACCAAAAAAAAGATTGAAGAAAATGTCATTGTGGTAATCAGCGACCAAAGACAGGGAAAGAAAATGCGGAATGATCCCCAAAAACAGCCCCCAAATAATCTGAAAAAAGGCAGTCAGAGCAATCATCCCCCAGAAGCCCTTCCACGTTTTATTGGGGCCTAAAAAACGTCTGCCGTCAGACTTTTTGAGACCGCCGTCAATGGGCTCATCGATCCAAGCCAGGAAGTCAGATTTACAAAAAAATTTATTGGCAACCCAAGCAAAAATCACAGGCAAAAGGGTCACATACATCATCGCTATTGTCTTCAAAAGGTCTCTCCTCTTTTCGTATAAGCTTATTATAGCACATTCTTAGCAAAGTGGAACAGAGACGTGCTGGGAAAATGAGGAAAATAATAAGTACTCAGGAAGTCACATTTTTATATTAGTCAAAAAACCAAAATGATTCTGGACATACAAACAAAATATCTGTTTTTATATTCCGATAGAAAAACGTTCTAACTCTGATGAATTAAAACGTTTAACTGTACTGAAATAACCTAACCCTACTTGGGTTAGGTTATTGATTATTAAGCACCTTGCTCTTCTTTAACCAATTTCCTATCGTAATTTCTAATAAATGGATAGTAAACAAGGAAAGCAGCTAAAGCACAGATCAAGGCCAAAATGATGGCTCTCCAGTCTCCTGTACCGATGAATGCTCCAATACCAACTGGAGTTGGCCACGGAACATTAGCAAACACTGCCTTAATCAAATCCAACTTCATAGCGAGATAATAAAGCGTTGCGGAAGTCATAGGCGCCAAGATAAATGGAATTGCCAATGCTGGATTATAGATAATTGGAATCCCAAAAATAAGCGGTTCATTAATATTGAAGATAGCTGGAACAACTGAAGCTTTACCAATAGCACTTAATTGTTCCGATTTAGCACGGCTAGCTAACCAAATACAAAGCCCCAGAGTAGCACCGGATCCGCCGGCGATAACAAACATATTAGACCACTCACCTGCAACAATATAACGCGTTCCTTCCTGAGCATTACTAGCCATATTAGCAAGTGCAATCGGATTAACAAAGGCAAAGATAATATTAGCACCATGAATCCCTACAATCCAAAGAGCCTGTGTTAAGAGATAAATAATCATAATACCAATCCAGGTACCGGTTAAATTCCGTACAAAGCTAAACGGAATAGAGATAACTTCAAAAATATCTGTTCCAAGCATAATAAAGATACCATTAAGAATAATGACGGCAAAACCAATCACAAATCCCGGTACCAAGGCGGTGAAACCACGGGACACTCCTTCCGGAACAGCCTCTGGCATTTTAATGACCCAATTGCGCTTAATACATAAACGATAGAGATAAACAGTCAGAACCCCCATAATAATAGCGGTGAAGATTCCTGTTGTACCAAAACGAGTAACTCCATTGCTGACAGCCCAGCCATCTGCAATAACTGCTCCTTTTTTAAGTTGGCTAACAGCTGACATTGATCCTTTATTAAATACAACTTGAGGAACAGTCATCAAAAAGGCAAAAAGAGAAAGCAGGGCACCGTTTAGAGGATTCATATTTAACTCTTCCTCTTCCGCATAAATTTTTGTCAATTCATAACCCATAGTTAAGACAAAATAGAGTGATAAAGAGCCCATAGTTGCGTAATTAATAATCATATATAGGGCTGTAAATTTATCAAATGAAGCTGCGAAAATATCTTTGATCACAGGCAAGAAAGAAAACGAAACCGGCAAAACACTAAAAACTAAGACCATAGAGCCAACAATAGTAAATGGTACAACAGCCATCCCTGCTGCTGTAATGGCTCGGACAATTTTATACTGCGCAATAATGCTCATTGGACCCATGAGATACTTGTCCAGAAAACCAAACAATCCTTTTTGTTCATCCATAAATTTTTCCTCCATTAAATATACTTTTCAATATGATTATGAAAACGACTGTAAAATTTGTCTTCGTTATTATTGATTTGTCTGATACGCCTGAGATTATACCAGCAGATAAGCAAACCAAGAAGCTGTGCTAGGGCAAAAAATATGTGGGCTGACACAGTATTTGAAAAGAAAGGAACAGCCGCTGGTAGCTGCCGAGGTATCATCGTAACAGCCAGCAGCAACAACTCTACACTGATTTGAATTTTGAAAGCCCGCTTAGTCTGTTCAAGATAAACCTCCTTAGCTCCGTAAAGTTTAAACTGCTCAGCACAGGCTGCAATAATCAAAAACAGCAGAATCACTGGTAAAATGAGGTAGACGCTCGGTCTGTAAACCTGAGAAAGTAGCCAATAAAGATTCACAAAGAAAAATAAAGCCAGACTGTATCGAAACAGCAAGTAGCGTGAAAACAGATTATTTTTTAGTCTCATCTTTTGTTTTAGCTGCTGATTATCTGTCCTTTTTGACTCTTTGTCCAATTGTTTAGACATCCCAGTTCCTTTCTAATTTACCTTCTTATACAATTCCAGCATTTCAAGTGCCACTTCTCTCAGGGTCATCGTTGTCATGAGGTGATCCTGAGCGTGAACCATGATGATTTCGATTTTAATCTCAACTCCGCCGGCATATTTCTGCAAAAGATCGGTCTGCGCCTGATGGGCCTTAAGCATCTCATCATTTGCATTTTCAAGCTTTTGCTCAGCTAGGGCGTAATTGCCGGCACGCATGGCTTCAAATGCTTCGTGAACAATTGAACGCGCATTGCCAGAATTTAAAATAATTTCAAAAGCTGCAACCTGTAATTCTTCTGTATCCATAAAATTCCTATCCTTCCTTATGTTCAGATAAAAAAACCTTCCTAAACGCTGTGAATGACTCGCTTGCAAGCAGCTGCTCCTGCAGCTTGGGCTGATCCGTCAAGTCAACAATCTTATTTGTAATAGCAGCCAGTCCCTCATTTTCATAGACAGACGGTGACACCAGAAAGACTAGCTGAACATTGCTAAAATGAACATCCCAGTCAATCCCATGTTTAATAATAGCTACTGCAATTTTATGGTGCTTATCAATCGCCTTGATTGGATGAGGCACGGCAATCACATCGCTGAATGCCACGGTACTCATCTCCTCACGGCGATGAACTAAATCAAGCATTGATTTGGCGTAGCAGGCGTCTTGCTTATCATTGAGGGAATTCACCATGGATGCCAAGAGTTCTTCCTTGTCAGCACTGTCAAAGATCTGAAAATAGCGCTCTGAAAAATAGTCATCGAAGACCTGCTCTAAGATAAGGTTATCCTTAGGTTTGTCTATTTTTTTAGAAGATGGCTGAAGGGCTATTATTTTTTCCTTAATCTTAGCCACTTCTTCCTCTTTTAAAAAGACGCTGACTGTCAGGACAGGAACACTAAAAACTAAATGCGACAAATCAATTGAAGAAACGATGAGATCAATTCCCTGCAGCTTATCATCGCTGATATCATAATATCCGATAACATCTGCAACGTTGATATAGGGGCTCAGTTCATTATTAAGCCGGTTGTTCAGCATTTGAGCGCTGCCATAGCCGGTTGCACAGATGACCAAGACATTTAATTTGTTTTCTTCGCACTGCCGTTCTAAAGACGCCATCAAATGAAGTGTAATGTAGGCGATTTCATCGTCAGATAAACGGTAAGCTGCAAAAGCCGCCAAATCTTCCAGCAGTTTTTGGGTCAAATGAAAGGCCTGGCTGTACTGCTCCTTGATTTCCCCCAGCAGCGGATTGTCCAGATGAACATCAATCGCCAAACGCTCTGCTAACACTTCCAAATGAACCAAAAGCCCCTCAATCAGGGTGAAATCAGCTGCAAAATGATAACCGTAACGGCTGTCAATGTTTTCAAGAGCCTCCGTCAGATCATGGCGCAAGAGCTTATTGCTGTCCTTAGATTCTGCATGCTGATCGTCATTTTTCTGAGCCAGCAGGTGCAAAGCGATATAGTTCACTTCTTCTCTTGGGAAATTCAGCTCCATGCGGTTTTGAATTCTCTTTAAGATGCGTCCGGCTACTGTAATTTCTTTATGGAATTTCTCGTCATCAATAGCAAGGGGAGAGAGGTCGAAGCCGTCCTTAACCCGTTTGATAGCAAGGGCAATGTGAACAACCAGATTTTGAATCATAAAATCCGACAGTTTTAAGTTTTCACTGCGGCATTCATCAAGAACAATAATCGTCAGCTCTTCAAAACTGATGGGAAGATTGAAGAATTCATCACCCACATACTGATGCAGATTTTTAAGGAAGTGACCGCTGAAAAAATAATCCATGATGAACCGTCTTTTGTCGTGCTCACTTCCTTTGACAAAAACTCCCTTATTAGCTCTGCTTTCGATATTTAAATCGTATTTCATCAGTTCTTTTCTGATTTTTTTGAAATCCGAAGACAGCGTAGAACGGCTGACATAGAGCTGATCCATCAGGTCATCAAAGAAGATTTTATCTTGTTCAAAAATAAGTTTATTTAAAATGTAATTATGCCTGTCAGTGATATCAATCATTTCTCTGATTTGATCCAAATGATTGTCCGAAAGAAAGGACAGATACTTTTGCTCATCAGTGACCTGCATTTGATAGCCATAGCCCTGTTTAGCAATGATTTTGATACCGGTATCCTGTGGCGAATAAGCCATGAGAGACTTAATATAGGTTCGGGCTGTTCGATCTGAACAGGACAAATGCTCAGCCAATTCTTTACTCGTCACAAATCGGTCTCGGTGCTGAGATAAATAATTGACAATCACCTTTTCCTTTTGACCTAGCATAATTACCCTCCTTATTCTGCTCTAGGAATAACTATACTGCCGCCATTTCAGATATTATCTTTAACCAGCTGTGCCATTTTTTCGATTCCCATAGGGATTGGAATATAGGCTTGCGGCGGAATTTGCACGATTGGTTTGTTTTTCTTTTCAGCCGCATCTGCCAGCTGTTTGAAGTTCATTTTTGTTTGAGGACTTACAAGATAAAGATTGTATTTATCTGCCTCAATGCGTTTTTGTCCTTCCGGAACGCCGACTGCATCCATTTCAATATCTTCACCTTGTTCCTGAAGAAGAGCCATCGTTTTTTTAGCAATCATCGAAGATGACATGCCTCCTGCACAGATAATTAAAGCTTGTTTTGCCATAATTGTTTCCTCCAAATATTTTTTCTGTAACTCTATTATATTTGTATTCGTTTACATTATCCATGGATAATATTTCCGTATCATTACGGAAATAACTCTACCTTAATAATTATCTTTTCCGTAATGATCGGCAAATGAACTAAGAATAGGCGGAAAGCTTGGCTGCTGTAATCTTTTCTTCAAGGAGCTGCTGCTTTCTTCCTACCTGCCTGAAGCAAAATGTTTCAGCTGCATAACTATAAAGCCGGGCTTAACTGCCCGGCTCTATAATCTTGAAATAAAATAAGCTCATCAAGCTGCCCTTTACATGGACAGCGGTCAAATAGCTCAGCATCAGGCCTGCTAAACAATCTATACCAACTGACGGAAAGTTACGATAACATTTTTAAGCTTCAGTTGATATTCCTGCACGAGTAATTCCCGTAATTTGACATCATTGATTGTTGAGGCTACTGCAAAGCCGTCGGGAGTTTCAAATTTAATCGCTAAAACAGCCATAATATTCTGATTTTGACGAATATTCGGTTTCTCAACTCCCTTAAAACTAATAAAGTAAGTGCTGGCCGGCTTGCCATTTTTACCTTGATAGGTAGGAGTTATGGTTTTCTTTCTCACCTTCAAAATAAGATAGAATAACAAAGCCATAATAGCAATTGCAGATAAAATTTCTAGAACAGTATTCCACATAAAATTCACCTGACTTTCTTCTAACAGCTATGAACCCTTTTCCCCATGCCTCCCGCTTATTATTCCTGCCAACTAATATATTACAAGTTCTCACCGTTTAAAGCGATGACTTTCTTGTACCAGTCAAAGGACAGTTTTGGTGAACGAGCGTAAGTTCCTGAACCGTCATCGTGCTTATCCACATAGATGAAGCCATAGCGTTTACGCATTTCACCAGTTCCGGCAGAAACAAGGTCAATACAGCCCCAAGGCGTGTAGCCCATGAGGTCAACACCGTCTTCATCAACAGCTTTGATCATCTCCTTGATATGGGCTGCCAGATAGTCAATGCGGTAGTCATCATGCACCATACCATCTTCTGCCACTTGGTCGATCGCCCCAAAGCCATTTTCTACGATAAAGAGCGGCAGGTGGTACATGTCGGTAAACCAGTTGAGCGCATAGCGCAGACCTTCGGGGTCGATTTGCCAGTCCCATTCAGACGCTTTGACATAGTTATTTTTGACTAGGTCTTCTGTTTCCAGATAGTCATAGTGCGGATTGTTTGGACGATGGCTGTCAATGGCAAAGGACATGTAGTAGCTAAAGCCGATATAGTCTACCGTACCAGCCAGCAAGTCAGCCTTGTCTTCTTCTGTCACATCAACGGTAATGCCTTTACGTTCCCAGTATTTTAGGATGTGTTCTGGATAATAGCCATGCACATGGACATCTGTGAAATAATAGCGTTTCTGCATGGCTTTTTGCGCCATCAGCACATCAGATGGCTTGCAGGTTGCCGGATAGATCGGGCACATGGCAATCATACAGCCAATCTGCAAATCAGGATTAATCGCATGGCCAATTTTTACAGCACGCGCAGACGCTACCAATTCATAGTGCGCAGCCTTGTACATGATGGCTTCACGGTCATCGCCTTCTTTGTAGACAATGCCTGAATTGGTAAAAGGGGCAAAATCCTCTTGATAGTTGGCTTGGTTATTGATTTCATTGAAGGTCATCCAGTATTTGACCTTGTCTTTGTAACGACGGAAGCAAACCTCTGCAAAGCGAACAAAGAAATCAATGACTTTGCGGTTGGTAAAGCCGCCGTATTCGGTCACCAGATGATAAGGCAACTCAAAATGCGACAAGGTCACAACCGGTTCAATCTTATATTTGAGACATTCGTCAAAAAGGTCATCGTAGAACTGCAGTCCTGCTTCATTGGGCTCAGTCTCATCTCCCTTAGGAAAGATGCGCGTCCAGGCAATGGACGTCCGAAAACATTTAAAGCCCATATCCGCAAAGAGCTTGATATCTTCCTTGTAATGATGATAAAAGTCAATAGCCTCATGGTTAGGATAATATTTCCCCGGCAGAACACCGTCTGTGATTTCCCGCGGAACGCCGTGTCGGCCTGCTGTCATCACATCAGCAACAGAAATTCCCTTGCCGCCTTCCTGCCAGCCGCCTTCCAGCTGATGGGCAGCAACTGCACCGCCCCAGAGAAAATTTTCAGGTAATTTAGACATAATTTTGCCTCCTATAATCGTTTAGTTTATTTCTATTTTAGCAAACGGTTTCAATATTAACCATAGAGAAAATTTCCTTAAAGGCTAAGGAAATTGTCATTTGCAGCTGCATCCAAGGTTAATTGAAATTGGCATCTGCAAAAATTGTTAGGGACTCTTTCCCCCTATTTTCATAAATTATGGTATGATAAATTTATCAAACTAAGGAGACATTGACTATGACTAAAGAAGACATTAAAAAACAAGTCCGTCAAGCTTTTGATCACCGTGTTGCCGTACGGGTTTATAATGACCAGAAGATTCCCAAAGAAGACATGGAATTTATCCTTGATACGGCCTGGCTCAGCCCGTCTTCTATCGGCCTTGAACCTTGGCGCTTTATCGTTTTGGAAGATGAGCAGGTCAAAAAGCAGCTCAAAGAAATTGCTTGGGGAGCTAAGTACCAGCTGGAAACAGCCAGCCATTTTGTCCTGTCCATAGCCAGCAAAGACGTCCGCTATGATTCGGAAAATATCCGTCAAAGCCTGATCCGCCGCGGGATAAAAGAGGGGGAAGGCTTGGATGCCCGTCTCAAGCTCTATCAGTCTTTCCAGGAAAGTGATTTGAAGCTGGACAGCGAGCGTGCTTTGTTTGACTGGGCTGCTAAGCAGACTTACATTGCCATGGGCAATATGATGACCGCGGCCAGCATGATTGGCATTGACTCCTGTCCAATCGAAGGATTTGATTATGACAAGGCCAATCATATCTTAAGCCAAGCCGGTCTTATCAATCCTCAAACCGAAGGCATTGCCAATATGATTTCCTTTGGCTACCGCCTGCGGGACCCTAAACATCCTAGATCACGCAAGCCGCGCGAAGAAGTCATTACTTGGCCTAAGTAACAGCAGTTTTTCTGTTTGACTAAAACAGCTTAACCCTTAATTAAAGAAAGGAAATACTTATGAAATTTTTACATACCTGTGTCCGCGTTAAGGACTTAGACGCTTCACTTAAATTCTATCAAGACGCACTCGGCTTTAAAGAAGCCCGCCGCAGAGATTTTCCAGAGCATAAATTTACGATTGTTTATCTGGCTTTAGATGATGACCCTGATTATGAATTAGAGCTGACCTACAACTACGACCATGAAGCCTACGATTTGGGCAACGGCTACGGCCATATTGCTGTTGGGGTCGATGATCTGGAAGGCAGCCACAAGGCTCATAAAGAAGCGGGCTATACCGTGACCGATCTGTCAGGTCTGCCCGGAAGACCAAAGATGTACTATTTTATCACAGACCCAGATGGTTACAAAATTGAAATTATCGATTTAAAAAAATTTAATGCTTAAGACCAAAGAAAAAAGCGGGAGAGTCAATTCCTGAAAGGAAGACATCTCTCGCTTTTTTAAATAGAAACGATGTTAATGATAAGATCTATTAAGCCCGCATGTTGACATTCTTCATGATACGCTTAATATTTCTTTCCTGCTCGCGGCGCTTGATGGTTTCGCGCTTATCATAGTCGTGCTTCCCTTTTGCCAGACCCAGCAAAACCTTGGCAAAGCCATTTTTGAGATAGACCTTAAGAGGAACCAAGGTCATTCCTGAGCCTTTCAGCTCATTTTCCAGCTTGGCAAGCTCTTTCTTTTTCAGCAGGAGCTTGCGCGTGCGGTCGGGATCCTGATTCCAAATATTGCCCTGCTCATAGGGTGTAATGTGAACATTGTTCAGCCAAGCCTCACCGTTTTTGATCTGGGCAAAACCGTCTTTAAGCGTTATTCTGGCTGCCCGCACACTTTTGATCTCAGTTCCCGTCAGCACAAGTCCGGCCTCGTAGGTTTCTAAAATCTCATAATCGTGCCGCGCTTTCTTATTTTGTGCGACGACGTTTCCCTGCCCCTTTGCCATGCTTGCCTCCTTTCTTCACTGCCTCTTTGTAAAAAGGCTTTTTCTTTTTTGACTTCTTTTGTGAAAGAGCCGATTTCCTGCTGCGCTTAGCGGTTGTTGAGCTGCTGTCGCCACTTGGGCGTGAACGACGCGGCTTACCCTTTTTCGCCTGTGAAACCTTCTCAACAACATCATTATCACTGGGGATATAGTCAAAATCTATATCGCCGGTTGCTTTGTCAGCCTTGATCACTTTCACTTTTATTTTCTGGCCGACACGGAAAACGGTACCGGATTTTTCCCCTTGAAGGCTGAGGCTGCGTTCATTAAAATGATAGAATTCCGGCAGAGTTGTTACATGAATGAGCCCCTCAATAGTATTTGGCAGCTCTACAAAGAGGCCAAATTTAACAACACTGGATACGACACCTTCAAACTCTTGTCCCAGATAATTTTCCATGTATTCAGCTTTTTTCATAGCCTCAACAGCGCGTTCAGCATCAACCGCCCGGCGTTCCAGACTGCTGCTTTGTGCCGCAATTTCAGGAATCCGCTCAGCAAAATGCTCTATTTTTTCAGCATTTGGTCTGTCATATTCGCGCACCAGGCGCTGCACCAAAAGGTCGGGATAGCGGCGAATCGGGCTGGTAAAATGCGTATAAAACTCAGCAGCCAAACCGTAATGGCCGTGATTGTGCTCTGAATACCGCGCCTGCTGCATGGAGCGCAGCAGCATCATTGAGAGCACTTCACTGCCGGGCTGACCTTCCATTTTTTTCATAAAGTCCTGCAGAGCTGCCTGACTGATGTTATTAGCGGTGCCTCGGATGCTGACACCAAAAATGCTGGCATGATCCATAAACTGCTGTATCTTTTCAGCCTTGGGTTCCTCGTGAATCCGATAGATAAAAGGCAGCTCTTTCTTAGCAAAATGCTCAGCCACGCATTCATTGGCAGCCAGCATGAAAGATTCAATCATGCGTTCGGCAATCCCGCGCCGGCGCAGCACAACATCCAGAGGAACACCTTTATCATTGACCAAAATTTTAGCCTCTGAGGTGTCAAAGTTGAGAGCTCCGCGTTTCTCACGCATTTTCTCTAAAATCTTGTGCAGGGTCACCATATAATGGATAGAGGGCACAATCTTGCTGTATTTCTCTGTCAGCTCCCTATCACCGCTGATAATCTGATTGACATCGCTGTAAGTCATGCGAAAGGCTGTCTTGATGACTGTCTGGGTGATTTGGTAGCGAACAACATGCCCTTGTTTATCAATTTCCATAATGGCCGACTGGGTCAGGCGGTCAAGATTGGGATTGAGAGAGCAGATGCCGTTTGACAGCCGCTCAGGCAGCATGGGAACCACTCGGTCTGTCACATAGACACTGGTTCCTCTGGCCAGGGCTTCGCGATCCAAGGCGGAGCCTTCCTTAACATAATAAGAAACATCCGCAATATGCACGCCAAGCTCAAAGTTGCCGTTATCCAGCAGTTTGATATGAACCGCATCATCCAAATCCTTAGCATCAGCCCCGTCAATGGTAAAGGTGATCTCATCGCGCAGATCAAGGCGACCAATAAAATCTTTGCTGCTCGGCTTTTCTGCAATAGCCTCAGCTTCTGCTAAAACGGCATCGGGAAATGCTGACACAATATCCATGGACTCTAAAATTTCCAAGACATCTATGCCCACATCATCTTGATGGCCCACAATATCACGGACACTGGCAACAAAATAATCATGGCCCCGTGTAGGGTACTTATCAATAGCAACCTTGATAATTTCAGTACCGTCTAAAGCAATGGGTTCTTTTTTGATGTAAATTTTTTGGCTGATTTTTTGATTTTTGCTCTTAATATAACCGGCATAACGCGGTTTTTCATCATCTAAAACGAAGCGGCCGACAACAGTCTTCAAGCTGTGCTCAGCAATCCTAACCACACGCGCTTCTGCTGCCGTTCCTTTCAGACGGTCAGCTACCTTTTTAATGACCACTTCAACCGTATCACCGTCAATGGCATAACCGGTATCGTTGCGGCCGACAAAAAGATCCTCTTCTGCCTCATCAACAGTCACAAAGCCAAAGCCTGCCTTGTTAGCCCGAAAAATCCCCTTAACGGTAATCTGGTCTTTCTTTTCTGTTTGTTTCCTCAGTGAGATGCTCCCGTCTCGCTCAAAGCGCAGTTTTCCCTTGCTTTCAAGACTGGAAATGGCCTTAATCAGCGAAGGGAATTTTTTCGCACCGGCCATATTTAGGCTGCTGGCCAGGTCATCAACGCTTGATTTGCCCTTCTCCTGCAAATAATTAATAATTTTTTCTTTCATTTTCTTTCCTTGATTGTTTGTTTCAAAAAAAATAAGCCAGACCAGGTCAAGCTCACTTTTTATTTACTTGATAAAATCGCAAGCGCCAAGGCAATTGCCAGCCAAAAGAAGACTAGAACCGCTGTAAAGCGCTGCATAAAGGCTTCAAAGCCCCGAGCTTTCGTACGTTCAAACAAAGCTTCCGATCCGCTGTTATCAAAAACATTGCTGCTGGGATTTTTTTGCGGCTGCATAAAAATCGCAATTATCAAAATAAAAGATAAAACCAGAAGTGCTGTTAATAAAAACTTGTACATGTACTTACTTCCTCCACTGTCATCTTAGCCATTCTAACATATTTCCTGCTAAGATTCAACATGCAGGGTTACTTTTCTTTCCTTGGGACAGTACTTGAGCACTTGAATTTTTTCAGGGTGATTTTGCTTATTTTTGCTGGTCAGATAATTCTTGCTGCCGCAGCTCGAACACTGTAAATGAATCTTAATACGCACTAAATTTCCTTAACTTTCAAATAATGTCTAAAATTGATGAGGCTCCAAGAGAAATTAACGAAGACAATCAGACTGGTCACATAAAAGACCCAGTCATATCCCAGTCCTGCAGCCACGCTCGATCCAATAAAAGGCCCGATGACCTGCCCCATATTGGTAAACATCTGATTGTAGCTAAAAATACGTGAAATTCCTTCCTTAGGAGTAATCTTGGTCAAGAGAGAGTTGACACTGGGCATCAAGGCTCCTGTTCCAAAGCCGTACATGAAGCGAAGCAGCCCCAGCTGCAGAGGCGTTTTGGCATGAGCAAAAGAAATATACATGCAAAAACTGTAAAAAAGGGCGGCCAGCAAGAGACGGTGGTTGCCGATACGATCCCCGACTTTCCCCAGAAAAGAGCTGGATAGCATGCTGGAAAATCCCATGCTGGATACAATCAGGCCTGATACAAACATGAGGTTGTCGGTCTGACCCAGATGACGGATGTAAAGTGTTAAAATCGGTGCAATGGACTGAGCTGAAATTTGGATAATCATGCTGGTCACAAAAAGCCCCACCATGATCTGACGGTTTTTAATCTGCTTCAGCAGTTCTCTGGTTGGCAGTTCATCGCTTCTTTTAACCGGTGTAAAGTCTTCCTTAATTAAAAAGATGGTCATAAAATTCAGCAGCAAAAGCAGACTGCCGACAAAAAGAAAGAGATTGCGAATGCCTAGTAAATCAGCAAAATAACCGCCCAAAAGAGGGCCAATCAAAGTACCGGCCGTAACTCCCGTTGCCAGCGTCCCCAGTGCATAGCCTAGTTTTTCCTGCGGGGCCTGACCCGCAATCAAGGCGGTAGAATTAGGCACATAGCCTGCAAAGGCGCCATTGATGAGCCTTAGCGTTAGTAACCAAAAGACATTGGGAACAAAGGCCAAGCCTCCCATGGTAAAGGCCATAACCAGACTGGCCCGAATCATCATGGGCTTACGCCCATAGCGGTCAGCCAGTTTTCCCCAAATAGGAGCAACCAGAGCTGAAGCCAGAGCTGACAGTGATACTGACAGACCCGCATAGAATTCCACTCTGCTCGGATCAGCGCCCAGCTCTTCCACAAAAAGTGCCATGAAAGGCATAACCAGTGAAAAACTTGCTCCGGTCAGAAAATTGCCAAACCAAGCGACTCTCATATTCTGCCGCCAATTTACAGTCACAACACTCTGCGCTTCTATAATTCATCATCTTCTTTCTCTAAACTGCTTCATTATTATAGCACAAAACGGATTTTTTTGATTAGCAATCTGTCTTATTTGAAACTGTTTTTATTTCCCTTCACAGCTAGCCTTTAGGCTTATGAGCTGCAATGAGAAACTGCAAGGGCAGGTTTTGGGAATCCTCTTTGAGAACATAAGCGCCCGAACGTTTTTCCATCAAGTCCGGCCAGATATTCCAAGAAGATTGCTTGCTTTCATCAACCACATCAATCTGCAAACCTGCTTCAATCAAGGCCATAATAATTTCACTGAGTGCATGGTTCCACTGGTGATTGCGCGGATGCTGGATTTTTTCTGAAGACGCAGCTGCTTCGATGTAAGACCCTTCGTCTTCCCAAGTCATAGGCTCTGCCTGTTCAAAATAAGGCTGTTCAATTTTAAAACCTTGACTAATGTCCTCACCAAGAGTCATAAACATGGGATGGTCATCGCGAATGATAAACCTGCCGCCAGGCTTCAAGAGACTGGCAACGACTCTGCCCCAAGCAGCGATGTCTGGCAGCCAGCACAGGACACCCAAGGACGTATACACCAAATCAAAGTCTCCCTCGATGGCTTCTCTAGCATCGTAGACATTGGCTTCTATAAATTCAATATCGGCTTTAGCCTTTTCAGCCAGCTCTTTAGCACGCTTCAAAGATTCATCAGAAAGGTCTAAACCGACGAGACGCTCAACCCCTAAACGTGCCAGACTAACAGTATCTGTGCCTAGATGGCACTGGAGATGGACAACAGCTTTGCCCGTCAGATCTCCTATTAACTCCTTATCCTGGGCGACTTCGGGTGTGATATAAGTTTCGTCTTCTAGGAGTTCATTAATTCCGTAGCCTGATTCTTGATGCAGACGGGCACGGTCATTCCAGTTGACACGATTGTCTTCAAAATAATTTTCAGCCATTGCTTTTTCCTTTCAATCAGCCATCTGCTAAACGCTTTAACTGCACCTGAAGCTGCTGCAGAGTCTCTTTCGGGCTGCCATTATTGTCAATGATAACCTGAGCACATTTCTTTTTATTTTGTAAGGGCATCTGGGCAGCCAGACGTTTAGCCGCCTCATCAAGACTGTAGTGATCGCGCTTCATCAGCCGCTCCAGCTGCTTGTCCTCATCAACATAGATTAGCCAGATTTCATCAAACCAGTCCTGATAGTCCAGCTCATAAAGGAGCGGAATATCCATAAAAAAGAGAGGCTCTTTAGCAGCCAAAGCATCACGCCTGCGGGCCAATTCCTCACGGATAATCCGATTTTGCAGCTTGGCAGATTTTTCCTGATTTTCTTTATTGGAAAAAATCAGCTGAGCCAATTTAGGTCTGTCCAGCTCCCCATCAGCTGCTAAAATCTCTGTCCCAAAGGCAAGAATGAGCGCCTGATAAAGTCTGCCTCCCTTTTTTTGCAGCTCATGCACGACCTGATCCGCATCAATAATCTGATAGCCGGCTCGGCGAATGTGCTCCACAACCGTTGACTTGCCGGAGGCAATGCCGCCTGTAATTCCAATAATCTTGCTCATCGTTTTTGACAGGACGGGCAAAAATGCGTCCCGCGTCCTCCTACTTTGATTTTCTGAATCTCTGCTCCACAGCGCGAACAAGGCTCACCAGATTTGCCGTAGACCTGCAAGTACTGCTGCATGGTTCCGTCTTCACCAAGTGCGTTGCGGTAGGTACGAATAGTTGATCCGCCCTGCGCAATTCCCAGCTGCAAAATACGAATGGTTTCGTCATGGATGCGCTTGATTTCTGTTTTTTTCAGGCTGTCGGCCGAACGTTCCGGATAGACCTTAGCTGCCCAGAGAACCTCATCGGCATAGATATTGCCTAGACCAGCAACCAATTTTTGCTCCAAAAGCAGCGGCTTAATAGGCTTATGAGAAGACAAGACAGCTCGCTCAAAGGGCGCCAGTTTAAAGTCTTTTTTGCTTGGCTCAGGCCCTAATTTCTTTTGTTTGAAATAAGCAGTTTCAGCCGATTTTGCCAGCAGTTCAAATGTTCCAAACTTGCGGACATCCTGATACACCAAGGTTGAGCCGTCACCTAAATGAAAGAAGACATGAAAGTGCTTATTATCGGGCACTTGCTCGGGAAAGAGCAGATACTTGCCTTCCATGCGCAGATGCGAAATCAGCACCTGAGCGCCTAAATCAAAAATGAGATATTTGCCGCGGCGGCGCATAGAGTGAACCGTCTGACCCGGCAAGTCCAGTTTGAAGCTGTCAAAATCCGTCTTGACCATCTTGGGCACACGCACATCTGCCGATACAATCTTTTTGCCAACAATCAAACACTCCAAACCGCGTCTGACCGTCTCAACCTCTGGTAATTCGGGCATATCTAAGACATCAGGAACAGCCGGAAAAACTGATAGAAATAAGGACAAGACAGAAAAATTTGATTTCCTAGGCCTCTTATCTTTTTCGTCAGCTTTTCCTCTGGGAATCTAGGCTGCCCCTTCCTTTCTTTCATTAATTTTTTATACGTTTTGGCTTTTTTAACAGCTTAATCTGTCAAACCCAGCAAACGTCTGGCATAGATGACCTGACCCGAATGCATGGCAGCATCATCAATGATGGACACCAGACGGGCACCGCGAGTGACCGCAGGCGTCCAAGAGTCGTCCACAATATCAGCAAGACTGTCTTCATCCAGCGACTTGAGGTAGTCTTTAGTAAGCTTGGCAGCTGCATCCAAATAGCCCAGCACAAGACTTAGGTCATCCACCTGAACCTTTTGGGCTTCCTCCAAGGAATGCTGCCAGTCTGGCGTATCATCGGGCAAGTCCAAATGAAACTTTTCTCTCCAGCCCTGACTAAACCAGATTGGCTCTGCATTGGCTAAATCAGAAATCTGTAAATCCATTTCCCGCGCCGTGTGCCAAGCCAGCCAGGTCATGGATTTAATTTGACCTGAAACCTCTGCAGCCGGGAAACGACTAGCCTCTTCAACTGTTACACCTTTAAACAAACGATCAAATCGTTCCTGTGCACGGTCAACACTTTCTACCAACATATCTAAATAAGTCATACTGTTACCTCCTTATGGCAAAAGCTGGGGACCGCCCAGCTATAAATGTTAGCTTACATACACTTAATCAGCAAATCGTCTCAAATTCTCTGGAAATGCAGCTCCCTGTAAAAAATACCTTACCAGCTGAATATGCGTAGCAACATCACTAAGCAGCCAAGCATGACCCTTATTGGGATAATAGGCACATTCACTGTTGGTATGTTGTCCTGCTAGTAGCTGATGCGATTGATGAATTGTCTCAGATTCCTTACCGCCTGAAACAAAGAAAGCAGGGTTATCAAAGTTTGCATTGACCTTTAACAGATTAGCCTGTGACATAGCACGGCGAAAGGAACGCTTCGTTGATCTTTGTAAATCTTCAATAAACAGCTGGCAGTCTTCTTGAGGAACCCCGCTCTTGGTCATCATATTAGTCATGAGTTTTGCGATTAGCTTAGTATTTTTTAAATATGACATAAAATAGACACCCGCAATGACTTTGCCATGTCCTTTTATGGGTTGATGACCGGCACCATCAACAATCACTCGGTCAATCAAGTCAGCATGCTTTTCCAGCAGACTAAAAATGAGGCAGGCACCTAGCGACAGTCCAACAAGGTGCGGCTTGCCATGCGACCTGCTTTTAATTATTTCAGCAATGAGATCAGCGACTTCATCAAACCTTGTCCATTCAATATCACGGCTATTGCCATGTCCGGGAAGATCAATGACAATACAATGAAAATCATTTTGAAGTGCAGCCAAATGATTCCGCCACATCCTGCTGCTGGAACCAGAGGCGTGCAAAAAGATTATCGTTTGTTTCTGTTCTTGTCCTGTCTCTTCGATAAATAAGTTAGCTGTCATTGGTCTGTTCCTTCACTAAGCTCAACTTGGACTGCGAATCTATCCGTGCCTCACTTCCCCATTTCTGGACTCGGGTTAAAAAGGTCCCCCGGACCTCCGCTTTCTTATTTTCAGGCGATGGCCTAAAACAGTCCACTTGGCCGTACCTCGCTCACCAGTTTTCCGGCTCATGCTCCTGCCACTTTTCTATTGCAAGATGGCAGTCATGAACCTAGGATAAACGTTCCAAACGCTTTCAATTTATACAGTACTAAACAATTGACGCAGTGGTTGATTGGAAATCCTCATCCCTTGCTTCGCAAGTGATAGCGGTCATCCTAATCAACTGTGCGGAGGTGGGACGACGAAATCAATTTCTCCGAAATAATGATTTCTGTCCCACTCTCAATACTCCTTCTTATTATAGCCGAAGTCTGCCAAGTCCAGTTTCTTATCCCGCCAGTTTTTCTTGACCTTGACCCAGGTTTCCAGGTAGACCTTATCGCCCAGCATGAGTTCGATGTCGCGGCGAGCCATCTTGCCGATTTTCTTGAGCATGGCTCCTTGTTTGCCGATGATGATTCCTTTTTGGCTGTCACGTTCCACCATGATGGTTGCGCGGATATGGACCTTATCGGTCTCTTCGTCTCGCTTCATGGATTCGATAACGACGGCAACTGAGTGCGGAACTTCCTGCTCGGTCAGCTTCAGGATTTTCTCGCGAATCATTTCAGAGACCAAGAAACGTTCCGGATGGTCAGTAATTTGGTCTTCAGGGAAATACTGGAAACCTTCCTCCAGATTGTCCTTGAGAATGGTCATCAGAGTTTCCACATTATTGCCCTGAAGCGCTGAAATGGGAACTATTTCCTTGAAGTCCATCTGCGAACGGAAATCCTCAATTTTCTCCAAAAGCTGATCGGGATGGACCTTGTCAATCTTATTGATAACCAGAATAACAGGAACCTTAGCAGCCTTGAGGCGCTCCATAATCATATTATCGCCCTTGCCGCGCTCCTCATCAGCCGGCACCATAAAAAGGACGGTTTCCACTTCACGCAGGGTCGAATAAGCCGACTCCACCATGAAATCGCCCAGAGCTGTTTTAGGCTTATGAATTCCCGGAGTGTCAATAAAGACAATCTGCTCCGTATCGGTCGTATAGATGCCCATAATCTTATTGCGCGTTGTCTGGGCTTTATCGCTCATGATAGCGATTTTCTGCCCCATGACATGGTTGAGAAATGTTGATTTACCAACATTAGGACGGCCTAAAATAGCCACAAATCCTGATTTAAACATAAAATACAGAGGACGCTAAAACAAGGTAAAGCTAAGCAGCCAGTAGAACCTCTTGATTCTCTAGGCAGCTAGTCTTTTTCGCAGTTTTTAGTCTGTGTTCATTTCAAAACATGAACGCGTCCATTCCTTTCTTTTTTACTTTTTCTATTACTTTCGGGCTGCACTGCCAACCCAGCTTAAAGCTGTGGGGCAAACGCTCTGACAAGACAAGCTCACAGGGCTGTTTTCCCCAGCTCTGCCCTTAGCCAAAAATCAAATCAATAATCTTTGGCACAAAAATAATCAGGCCGGTCAAAGCAGCAAAGCCTGAGATCATCAAAACAGCGCCGGCTGCCATATCTTTAGCATTTTTAGCCAGCATGGAAAAGTGATAATCGCTGGCCAAATCAACTACATTTTCAATTGCCGAGTTAACAATTTCAAAGGTAATAACCAAAAAAATACTTAGCAAAAGAAAAAGCCATTCTGTAACTGATACCTTAAAAACAAAGCCTGCAATAACAGCTAAAACAGCTGATACCGCATGCTTTTTCATATTGCGCTCTTCCTTAAAAGCCGAAAAAACACCCGTCAGAGCGAATTCAAGACTGGAAGTTAAGGTTCTGTTTTTCCATTTTTTTTGGCTTTGTTTATTATCTCTTAAGTCCATAGGCATTCAATATCTCTTCCTGTAGGCTGAACATTTCTTCTTCTTCTTGGGGAGTATAGTGGTCATAACCATTGATATGTAAAAAACCATGCACCGCTAAAAAACCCATTTCACGCTCAAAGCTGTGGCCGTATTCATTGGCTTGTTCCTCAGCCTTATCGACCGAAATAAATAATTCGCCGATATAGCTGTCAAACTCCGCCATCATCTGCGCCAGATCAGGATTTTCTGCCAGATCCTCCTCATCAATAGCCAGTTCAGTTTCGGGTTTGTACTCAAGACTGATCACATCTGTAGGGCGGTCTGTCTCACGATAGAGGAGATTAAGTTCATGGCTGCGCTCATTGCTGACAAAGGTGACCGCCATTTCCTTATCCTCTTTGCCCGTCTTTTTAGCGGCAAACGCTAAAATATCCAAGGTTTGTTTTTTGATACTTTCAGGAACCTTACCGGTCTCATCAATCATTTCAACATACATATCTAATCTAAAAGGCCAGATGCGGCAGAAATTTAGACAGTTAAAACAAAAGAACCAAGCCACCCAGCTGCAGCTCAATCATTTGAAGCAGGCTAAGCCCTTTCAAATCTTAAACTAAAAGAGCAAAGCTGCAGATTTCTTTAAAACCGCAAGTAAAGCTTCTTCTTGACCAATCTAAATTCCAAACCTTGGTTTGTGCCTGCTTTCAAGCACAAACCAGCCTTATCCTTCCTGATCTAATCTTATCACTTTATTATACCATAAAGCCCCTACTTTCTAAAGAAAGGGGGTGGGGAAGACAGCCATGATTGCTGCACAACCACCCGCAAAACAGTGTCATCTAGGAAGATTAGGTATAAAATCTCCGTGAAATTTTTGAGCCATTCCCAAATTATTATGCCTAAAGAGAAGAAACAGAAACAATCCATTAGCGACGGCTTCAATGAGTCCAATGACAGCTATTAATATTGTAGGCAGCTAGTCAGCAGTTTTTTCTTGATAATCTTTTCAAGTTTTTATGAAGTGAATGAGAGCCAAAATGCTATCCTCTTATCTCTCACTCATCAAGCTACATTTTAGTTTGTCCTATGTTATAATGGCAGTAAGAACATCTTATTACTCCGTTAATAAACTAAATTTGTCTAATAAAAGAAAGGGGGCTTGTTATGTGGTTTTTTAAGCAAAAAGGGTGCTACCCTCCAAAAATAGAAAAGCAGCCTCTAGCTTACTGGGAAAAATTTTCGTATCTTATCGGCATACCTGAAGATGAAAACAAGGTGATGTTTGATAAGGCCATGCTGGAGCGAGTAGCTCAAATCAGTCACTTATCTTTAAAACATTATGAATGGCCTGACGAAGAACACGAGAGAGCCGGCAGTCTTGAATTTGAATACAAAGGCAGACCGTTTAAAGCGGGCTTTTACTATTCTGATTTCCAAATTAGCAATTATCTTCCCTTTCAAATGCAGTTTTTTTCAGAGAGGGAAATTCTCGCTCTGAAAGATAGGGGGAAAGGTCTGACTTTATTTTTAAAAATTGATGATAAACCTCAGGAAACCTATAAAATGCAGCTGGAAATTCTGTCAGCTATGCTGCCAAACAGTCTCGCCTTTTTGGATGAAAGTGCTGAGAAAATATTAAATGCTAAGTGGGTTAGATTAACCATAGAAGCAAAGACTCTGCCTTCCTTAAGAGATTTGTATAGCGTACAAGCAGTGATTGATAATAATGAGGATAAAGTATGGCTGCACACTCATGGATTAGCTCGATTTGGTCTTACAGAATTGGAGATTTTGGATTCAGATCAAGAAAATTATGCTAATCACCATGAAGTCATCGCGACTTTCTCAGACAGACTGCTTGAGGGAGAAACGCTCAGTGAAGATGAATACGGGCTTGTGCTCGGTCAGCTCAACAATGGTGCTCCTATCCTTGCTACCTATTTACCTTGGACTGAAGGAATCAGATATTATAAAAACACAGGACTGGGCACACTGGAGGATCGCAAAAATGATCATAATGCAGAGACATCCCTTATTTTCTTTTACACAAATGAAAAAAATTATAGGCATAAGAAAATAAGCAAAGTGGCTGAAATAAATGATTTGCTGGCTGAGAATCCTATTTTTTATCGCAGTAAAGAAGAGTCTAGTAGAACGAGAGACTTGGCACAAGAAAGGTTCACCTATTTAGAAAAAGGTATCCGCAAGTTAAAAAGTCAATCAGAACATTATGATGTTCTTTTGAAATTAGGGCTTAAGGTTGATAAGGGAGAAACGGCCGATGAATTAGAACATATTTGGTTCCAGCTTTTGGAAATAAATGGCAGTAAATTTAGAGCAGTATTGACACAAGAACCCTATAATATTTCTCATTTACATGAAGGTGATGAAGGAGATTATAGCTTATCCGACCTAACAGATTGGATACTTTATACAGAAAAAAACACGATAACACCAGATACTGTCTATTTATTAGAAGCAGACTAAAAAAAGAAGCACAGAGATCTCAGATTTTATTTAAGAAAGTAAGAGAAGATATAAAAAAATGCTACAGATATTTGATATCCATACGCATCTAATTTCACTGGCCGCAAAGATGAAGAGCTGGCGCTTGCCAAAGAACTTGGTTTGAGGTATTACAATATCGTTGGTTTTGATCAAGCAGCCACAAACGCAGGCGTGAAAACGTACAGCCTATAGCTGTTACATCGTTGATAAAATTGCAGTCAGAAAGGTTACTGTTGAATTGTCTTTAGCAGCGGCAACAGTTCAGAACGATGCTGCAAAGTATGATCTGCCTGAATCTCTTTTTGCGATGGCAGGTGGTTTCTGTGGTTCAGCCAGATAGATTTCCAACCGGCATTAAAACAGCCGACAACATCATTATCAAAAGAATCTCCGATATAATAAATATCAGCTGCAGCTTCTTAGCTAATAAATCAAAGATTTCCCGCGATGGTTTGGCAAGTCCTACTGCTCCTGAGATAAGAACATTCTCCTGAGGAATCCAGCGAAAAAGATCCAGACTCTTAATCTTCTTTAGCTGATGCTGATGGGGACCGTTGGTAATAACACCCATAGTAATGTTTGCTTGCTGACAGTAGGCAAATACGTCCCTGAACTCCGGAGCAAGGGTCAGCTGGCCTTGGTAGCGGCTGTAGTCTGCTTGAACAGTCAGCGCTTCCTCACTTGATATTTCTATTTCAAAATCAGCCAGTGCCCTTTGCAAACGATAGATATGGCTGGCTTGCAGTGTCATTTCCCCTGAATTAACAGCTTCAAAGGCCTCATCTGAATACTTCCTGCTGGCAATATAAATAGGTTCCAGCAAAGTTTCTGCTACTTCTAAATGTTTCTCCAGCGCCTTTTGAAAGGGCTGAATTTGGTCATAAAGCGTATCATCAACATCAAAAATCAGCGCTTTCATTGTTTATATCAACCTCATATCTCTATGTCATAATCTTTTTGCAGTACCAATGGTTAGTTTAAGACCTTTTCCATAGCAACAACCGTATAGTGTGCCTGCTTAATCTCATCTCCGACAGCCTTAAACCCTTGTTTTTCCCAAAAGCCTTGTGACTGAGGATTCCCCTTAACATAGGCTAAACGCGCTTTTTGAAATTTTTTTGAAAAATGAGCCAGCGCTTCTGTGATGATCTGACTGCCCGCACCCTTCCCCTGATAAGCTTGATTGACCATAAACAGACCAATAAAAACAGTCTTCTCATCAGGATAGGCCAGGACAAAATCCAGAACAGCTACCAAGTCTTGTTCATGCCAAAAACCGACAAAAAATTTATCAGCCCTGATTTTACCATCAGGCAGGCGAAGCATATCTTCTCTCACACTGTCTAAGCTCGGCTCTGGCGGACAGTGCTGAAAATACAAAGGATTGCTTTCATATAAGGCTAAGACATTTGGAATATCCGCTTCCGTCAGTTGGCGGCAGCTGTAAGACGTCGATAATGGTTCAATCATTTTTTATATTCTGCTTCCTTAGGTTCTTCTGCAAGCGAAGCCACCCAAATTCAGTCGTGTGCAGTGCTAAGAGAGCTGTCTTGCTCATCTGCTGACTCCTTGGCTGGCTCACCAATGGTTTCATAGCTGGTCAGACCTGACTTCTCTTCTTTTGGAAAATAGCTGCGCTCCCTGTCGGATGAACTTTCATAAGCATTGATGATTTCAGCAACTACAGGGTGTCTGACCACATCCTTAGCTGACAGGTAAACAAAATCAATTTGTTTAATGTCCTTTAGTTTTTCTGAAGCGTCCACCAAACCTGATTTGACATTTTTAGGCAAATCAATCTGACTGATATCCCCATTGACAATCATTTTGGAATTAAAGCCAAGGCGGGTCAGAAACATTTTCATCTGCATGATGGTCGTATTTTGCGCTTCGTCCAAGATGACAAAGGCATCATCCAAGGTCCGTCCGCGCATGTAAGCCAAGGGCGCAATTTCAATGATTTCACGTTCCATGAGCCGTGCGGTCTGCTCTTTCCCCAGAATTTGATAAAGGGCATCATAGACAGGACGCAGGTAAGGATCAACCTTTTCTCTCAAATCGCCCGGCAAAAAGCCAAGACTTTCACCTGCTTCAACAGCCGGACGCGTTAAAATAATGCGTTTGACCTGACCTCTTTTTAAAGCTGTTATAGCCAGCGTGACAGCCAGAAAGGTTTTCCCTGTTCCGGCAGGGCCGATACCAAAAACAATATCATGATTCTTGACGCTGTCTACATAAACTTTCTGCCCCAGTGTTTTAACACGAATGGGCTTGCCATAAGAATCCCTGATAATTTCCTCTTCATAGAGGGCCACAAATTTATCAATAGAACCATTTTGAGCCATAGAGAGGGCTGTTACCACATCCGAAGTATTGATGATCATGCCTCGGCCGACCAAAACAAGCAGGGCTTCAATCGTCAGACGAGCCAGATTAACTGCCTCCTCACTGTCTCCCAGAATCTGCACCCGTTCAGTTCTGGCATGAATGATGACACCGAGATGCTCCTCAATAAGCTTTAAATGACGCTCATTGGATCCAAAAAGACTCATCATATCGTCAGGATGGTTTAAGGTAATATCAACAGAATAATCTTGCAAAAGCAGCTCCTTTGTATATTTTTAAGGGAGCATATCACATTGCTCTTTTCAGCCGAAGCCGATACATAGTGATATGCAGCCCTGTTTCATCTTCTTACTCTTGTTATTATTATATCAAAAAATCACGCTGACCGCGTGACTTTTAATGTGACAGATAATCTTCCCAAATCTTGTCAAATTCACTCAGATTAAAGGAAAAATTCGCCTCATCTTCCAAATACCGGCTGACAGTTTCAAAACTGTCCGTATGCTTGGGAAAGGTAGTATCCTCAAAAACCAGATCTGCCAAAACAGCAGCAGGGTCATTGCTTTTTGAATTGCGCTGCGTCATCAGCCAAGTATAAAATGATTTTCTCATTGCCAGTTCTCCTTTAAAAATTGATGGCGAACAGCGCTGCTTTGCGCATAGCGTTCGGGATTTTTCCGATAGAAAGCCTGATGGTAACTTTCTGCTTCATAAAAGGGCTGCGCTGCTTCAATCGTCGTTACAGCAGCACTGACCATTCACCTGCCAAGCAAAACAAGCTTTTTAAACTGCCGCACGGCTGATATTTTTTAATCCAGAGCCTTTGCGTCTTCCACCTGAAGCGTTATTGTTGGCGATTGCCGGATCAGTTTTGAAACAGGACAGCGCTGGTGTGCTTCCTCAACAAGTTTTTCTGCCTGTGCCAGCGGCATTCCCTCGATGGTCACTCTTGCATCTAAAGAAAAATAATATCCCGGCTTATTGGTTTCTTTATTTAACGTCGCAGTTACTTCTGTTTTTGATGGATAATGAGACTTTCCTTGAGCTTCTAAAAGTGATTCAACAGTTGCATTCAGGCAGGTTGCCCAAGCGCTGGAAATCAATTGTTCAGGATTGAAGCCGTCCCCCTTATCAAGAGGATGCTGCGTTTCAATGGAAGCATGGTCAGAAAAGTCCAATTTTCCCCTAAGCCCCTGACTGTTAGTCGCAATGGTTTGATAAATCATAAAAGTCCTCCTACTGACTTAAGATAGGCTCATTATGGCATTATCAAAGGGACTTTGTCAATAAAGATGACTTAAATCGATTAAACAAAGAAAGTGAAACAGCCAGCTGGATCAGTTAACAGTGGGAACATCATCATTGCTCATACTGGCTGAATACTGGCTGCAAAAGCAGTTAGCAGATGGTCTGATGCAGCTGCCGGACGCCTCCCTGCAATTGTCAGGAGGGGCCGGACTGTAGTCTTGAATAGTTTCTGCTTGGATGAATATAAAAACTTTCCCATCATCTTACAAGAATTGCAAAACTTGGTAGAGCAGACCCACAAGCGGACAAACTACTAAGGGCCACAATATCAGGTGTTCTGGCAGGCCCAGACTGATCATCCAGTTTTTAGTCTGCCAGGCTGAACATCTTTCAGTTCCAGAAATCATCAGCTGAGACAGTTTTTTCTGACGAAAAACCCAATCCAGACCGATGAGGTCGCCCAAATTAACCAAAAACATCTGCCAATAACCTGTCACAAATAGTGCAAGAAAACCTCTGATGGGCAGAAAAGCTGTCGTCACCAAGCCCAGACCTAAAGTCAGCAAGTAAATCCAAAGCAGTCGCCATCTGATTTTCTGTCTTTGGCCCCAGTCAGCCTTGGGAGCCAGCTCTTGGATTTGCTTGGGCAGCATGGAAACTACTGCCGTCGGATAAGCTAGCCAGAGCTTAGCAAGAGCACCGTTAAACACCAAACTCATCACGAGACCGACTACGGTCACTTGAAAGCACAAAACCATTGCCAGTCTCCCATCTGAAACCTTATCCGATTAACTCAGTTCCGTTCCTATCCTGCTTGATTTTCTTTGCCTTCATCAGCCCGCCGAGGACTTTTTTGAATTGCCCTTTTGAAATACCGAAGGTCGCCTTGATGTCTTCTGGCGAAGACTTATCATTCAAGGTCATAAAGCCTCCATTGCTCTCCAGATAAGCCAAAATCATCTGAGCATCATTTTCCAGCATCTCAAAAGAACGCGGCTTCAAAGAGAGGTTGAGCGTGCGGTCAACCTGACGATAGCCAATCACACGCGCTGTCACCTCTTCTCCTAAGCGAGGTTCCGCATAGCGCTCACTGGGATGGATAAAGCCCAGCATATTATTGTCCGGTAAGTAAACAAAGGTACCTGACAGCTTAAGACGATAAACGATGGCCAGCAAATTTTGATTTTGCATATTATCATAAGCCGGACCGGCTAATTTTTGAAAAACCATTTGTTCAGCAGGGATGCCCCAGATGCGGCCCTTTTTGTCCACATCTAGCTTAACATACAATTTATCCCCTTTTTTAGGCCACAATTCTTTTAATTCCGGCAAAATATCCAAAGAAACCACGATTTCCTTGTCAGGAATCCCTGTATCTACAAACACACCGAGATCGCGGCGCACATCCGTCACCACACCCCATCCATAAGACGTCCGGCTTACCGCTGGAATAACTGTTGTCAGGCGGGGCTTTTGATGCAGATCTGTGTAGACAAAACCTGTGACCATGTCACCAAGCTGATGGGAGCCTTCTTCTTTATCAAGTGCAAATGTCAGACCGTCTTTTTGGATAAAGTAAAATGCAGCATTTTCATCTGTTATCATGCCTGTGATAACAGTTGCCAATAATTCATTCATATCATTCCTATTTCTGTTTAAGAAAAGATAGGAGCAGGAACATAATCAAAAGCTAAAACTGTTTTGATGTGTCGCCTGCCCCATATCTCTGATGCTGTTTAAGAGACTTAAAACAAGGAGAATGCAGCCAGTAAGACTGGCAGATTTTAGAAGTTAAACTTAAATTTTAGACTTCAAGCAGTTCTTTTTCCTTGTTAGCTGTCATGTCATCAATGTGTTTGACAGCATCGTCTGTTACCTTTTGAATATCTTTTTCCAAAGATTTCAGCTCATCTTCAGTAATTTCTTTGCTTTTTTCTGCCTTCTTAGCTTCATCCATGGCATCGCGGCGAATATTGCGGATAGCAATTTTAGCATTTTCACCGACTTTTTTCACTTCTTTGGCCAGATCGCGGCGGGTTTCTTCTGTCAAAGCAGGAATAACCAAACGGATAACAGAGCCGTCATTTGCCGGGTTGATACCAATATCTGAAGCATTGATGGCATGTTCAATGTCTTTTAGTGATGTTTTATCAAATGGCGACACCAAAAGGACACGTGCTTCCGGAACAGTGATTGAAGCCAACTGGTTTAGAGGGGTCGGAGCACCATAATATTCTACTTCAATGCGGTCTAAAAGACTGGCATTGGCACGGCCGGCCCGGATACTGCCGAATTCACGTGCCAGGGACTGATGAGATTGTTCAAATCTTTCTTTTGCTTTTTCTACAATAGCGTTTGCCATTTATATTCTCCTTATATTTAAGATACAAAGGCGTAAGCGACACACAGCAAAATAGGAAAGCTGACGAAGATGCTCAGCATCTAGGAAGCCTTTGTCTTTTTGCACAGTGTCGTAGCCGTGTTCAATTATTTAAGATACGGTAGAGGATTGTTATCTAAGTGCTTTGCACTTGATAACAAACGCCAATCACCACAGTGAATTGGCTGCCTCTCCCACTAACTTCGTTTGGTCAGTAAAATCGACTAACCAAACGAAGTGTCGCAAAGGCGTAAGCGGCACACAGCAAAATAGGAAAGCTGACGAAGATGCCCAGCATCTAGGAAGCCTTTGTCTTCTTGCACAGTGTCGTAGCCGTGTTCAATTATTCTGAGTCAGAAATTTTACTGGTGACCGTTGTTCCAATTTGCTCGCCGAAGATGACACGCTTAATATTGCCTGCTTCATTAAGATTGAAAACAACCAAATCAATATCATTGTCCATTGACAGTGAGCTGGCTGTCGAGTCCATGATCTTCAGACCGCGCTTAAGGACTTCCATATGCGTTAACTCATTGAATTTGATAGCATCGGCATTCTTACGAGGATCATCATTATAAACTCCGTCAACACCGTTTTTAGCCATCAAAATGGCATCTGCATCAATTTCAGCAGCTCTCAGGGCAGATGTGGTATCTGTTGAGAAGTAAGGGGAACCGACACCTGCTGCAAAAATAACAATACGGCCTTTTTCCAAATGACGGAGAGCCCGGCCTCTGATATAAGGCTCTGCGACCTGCTGCATGGCAATGGCTGTCTGAACACGCGTATCAACGCCGACATGCTGAAGCGCGTCTGCCATGACAAGGGCATTCATAACCGTCCCCAGCATACCCGTATAATCAGCCTGAACACGATCCATACCGGCTTCAGAAGCAGGTTCTCCTCTCCAGAGGTTACCGCCGCCGATAACCAGAGCAATTTCAACACCTGAATCATGAACTTCTTTGATTTCCTGAGCGATGGCCTGAACAGTCGGAATATGGATGCCGACTCCTTTTTCTCCAGCCAGAGCTTCTCCGGAAAGTTTAATCAATACACGATTATATTTAGGTTTTACCATTATCTGTACTCCTTATTTAATCCCTAATATTTTACCATACTTCCTTTAAAATTTATAGTATCTTTTCTGTTTGAAATAGGGAAAATGCAAAAAGGCAGGCAGGCTTCACGGATTCCCTATACAATCAGAACCTGTCCGTCAACAGCTGCAGGCTGGTTTTCTCTTTTATATCATCCTGAGATCAGACTGCCCAATAAAAAAGACTGGAAAAACTATATTTCCAATCTTTTTATCTGCTTAGAATGAGCTGGCATCGACCTTGATACCAGGACCTTGAGTTGTTGTCAAAGCAAGGTTAGTGATATAAGTACCTTTTGCAGTAGAAGGTTTTGCCTTTACGATAACATCATTGAAAGCTTTGAAATTTTCAACCAACTTATCTGTATCAAACGATACTTTACCAATGATAGCCTGTACGTTACCAGACTTGTCAGCACGGTAAGTGATTTTACCGCCTTTAGACTCTTCAACTGCCTTAGCAACATCCATAGTCACTGTACCAGTCTTAGGGTTTGGCATAAGGTTACGAGGTCCGAGGACACGGCCAAGACGGCCGACAACTGCCATCATATCAGGTGTTGCAATGACAACGTCAAAATCTAACCAACCGCCGTTGATTTTTTGAACAAGGTCATCTTCACCAACAAAGTCTGCACCAGCTTCTTTAGCTTCTTCAGCTTTGGCACCGCGTGCAAAAACAAGCACACGCTGAGTTTTACCCGTACCGTTTGGCAATACCATGGCACCGCGGATTTGCTGGTCAGCCTTTTTAACATCAATGTTAAGGTTGTAAGCAACTTCTACAGTTGCATCAAATTTTGCGAAATTAGTTTCTTTTGCGAGTGCTACAGCTTCTTCTACGCTGTAAGCTTTGGTGCTGTCGATTTTTTCAAGAGCAGCACGTAATTGTTTGCTTTTTTTAGCCATTTTATCTTCTCCTTGTAATGTGGTCATATCGATTTTCATCTCCCACGTCACTCGTCAACATATGATCAAGCATTGCGGGTCTGGTGCTTCCCGCTGTTCAGCTAATTTCCCTCTGCCTTATCACAGCAGCGAAATTTTGTAAACGCGGATAACACCTTATCAGGATTTCTATTAGTCAGTAACAGTGAATCCCATAGAACGAGCAGTACCTTCGATCATACGCATTGCAGACTCAATGTTTGCAGCGTTCAAATCTGGCATTTTTGTTTCAGCGATTTCTTGTACTTGCGCACGCGTTACTGAAGCAACTTTAGTTTTATTAGGTTCACCAGAACCTTTGTCAACACCTGCAGCTTTTTTCAAAAGAACAGCAGCCGGCGGTGTTTTAGTAACGAAATCAAATGATTTGTCTTCATAAACTGAGATAACAACTGGGATGATCATACCAGCTTGGTCAGCTGTACGAGCGTTAAATTCTTTCGTGAATCCCATGATGTTGATTCCTGCTTGACCAAGTGCTGGTCCGACTGGCGGAGCTGGTGTTGCTTTACCGGCAGGAATTTGAAGTTTTACGATGTTTTCGACTTTTTTAGCCATTATAAAATCCTCCTGTTGTGGTTCTCTCGGTAATTAAAAGATTTTTACCTCCCACAAATATGCCATTACAGCATACTCACCTATTATACACTATTTTAGACAAAAATCAAGATATTTAAACAGGGAATTTTTCTGTTCTGCCTTTGTCAATGATGTGAGGCCTGCGCATTTTTATTTTCATTCAGGCGTTTACTTTCTTGTAAAATCGTTATAAAATAGGATTATGACTATGTACAAATTTATGGCTGTGGCCTTTATTTTTCTCACCCTTGTATTTTCTTATATCATTGTTTCCACCTTTCGTTTGAGGCGCTTTGGTCTAAATCTTGCTGACCTGGCACTGCCGCTTTTTGCAGCAGAAATTGTTCTGGTCTCAGCTAAGTTTTATACCCACAGTTTTCTGCCGCATTATTTGCTGGCCATGTCCATTCTGGCTTTGACGCTGGCCATTCGGCAGCTCAGGAAAAGAAAGGCTTTTTCTTTCAGACGCTTTTTCAAATTTTTTTGGCGGGCCGGCTTTATTTTGACCTTCTTCTTTTATTTAGCAACTGTTATTGCGGCTTTTCTGGCCAACTGACAGCACATTATATCTTAAACGAGTCTGGAGCAACAATGTCCCAGACTCGTTTCATTTTTATTTAATTGCTTTGCAAGACCTTGCGCGGCTTGGTTCCCTCGGCCGGGCCGATAACACCGGCTTCTTCCAGTTCTTCCATCAGGCGGGTAGCCCGATTAAATCCGACAGAAAGCCGGCGCTGCAGCATTGATGCGCTGGCTTTTTGCGTTTCTAAAACCAGTGCCTTGGCTTCTTCAAAGAGCGGGTCTCCCTCTGAAGCAGCACCGTTACCGTCAGAGCCCTCATTTTCAGAAACTTCCCCCGGATCAAAACTGTCATCATAGTCAGCACCAGCTTGTTCTTTAATAAAGGAGACAATACGTTCCACATCATCATCTGAAATAAAGGAGCCCTGCAGGCGGACCGGGTGATTTTCATCAATCGGCTTAAAGAGCATATCCCCGCGGCCAAGGAGCTTCTCAGCACCGTTCTCATCCAGAATGGTTCGGCTGTCTGTCCCGCTTGAAACCGCAAAGGCAATCCGGCTGGGAACATTGGCCTTAATAAGGCCTGAAATAACATCGACAGAAGGTCTTTGCGTCGCCAGAATCATATGAATACCGGCTGCACGCGCCTTTTGCCCTAAGCGGATGATGGCATCCTCAACTTCTTTGCTGGCTACCATCATAAGGTCGGCCAGCTCATCTACGATAACCACCAAGAGCGGCAGAGGAATGTGCTTGGTTTCTGAGCGGCGGTTGAATTCTTCTACCTTGGCATTGTAGCCTGCGATATTGCGCACTCCAAAATGGCTGAACAGCTCGTAGCGATTTTCCATTTCATCGACAACCTTTTGCAGAGCCTTGCTGGCCTTGCGCGGATTGGTCACAACAGGAATGAGCAAATGCGGAATATCATTGTAGACGGACAGCTCGACCATCTTAGGGTCAATCATCATAAACTTGACTTGATCAGGCCGGGCCTTCATCAGAATGCTGGCAATAATACCATTGACCGCTACTGATTTCCCAGAACCAGTTGAACCTGCTACCAAAATATGGGGCATCCTGGCCAAATCAAAGGAGCGGACCGAGCCGTTGACTGCCTTACCCAACGGCACTTCAAGCAATTTATCCGGTGATGTCTTAGCCTGCTCCCAGAGTTCACGGAAGGTTACTGTTGCCACTTCAGAGTTGGGCACTTCAATCCCGACCAAGGATTTGCCGGGAATCGGTGCCTCAATCCGGACATCCTGAGCCGCCAAGGCCAGAGCCAAATCATCTGCAAGATTGGAAATTCGGTTGACGCGGACACCAACAGCAGGCTTGACTTCATACTTGGTTACCGAAGGACCGATTTCAGCACGTTCAACACTGGCCTTGATCCCAAAGCTGGCAAAAGTTTCTTCCAGTATCTTGATATTATCACGAACAAGCTTCTTCTCCTTGCTTTGATTTTTAGGCTTGTCCTTAGCAAATAAATCAATCCCAGGCAGTTTATAGTGAAGATTTTCTTTCGGCGTAAAGTCAACTTCTAAAGGCTCATCAGAATAGTCATCTTCAGGTTTTAATTCAGTATTTTCAGCCGGCTGGACAGAAGGCGTTTCTTCAAGCGTCTCCTCCTCATCATTTGGCTGATAGCCGATAATTTCAGGCTCCCTGTGTACCTGACCGTCAAAATCATCCAGATCAATGGTCTGAGCCTGATCCAAAACCTCACCCGTTTCCAAATCAATAGCAGCATTAATCCCATGCTCAACTTCTGCCAATTCCTGCGCTTTTTGAGCAGCTTCTAATTCAGCCTGAAGGCGCTCTTCTTCTTTCTCAGCAAAGCGTCTTTCACGATGTTCTGCACGCTTGGTCTGAAATTTAACATAGGCTCCTTTGAAAAAGTCCATAATATCATAAACATCCCAAGGACTCATGAGAAAAAGTCCTAAAAGGATAAACAGACCGCCTATCAAAAAAGAACCAATATTAGAAAACAGAAAGGCTGCCGGCATATAAAAGAGTGCCCCTAAAAGACCGCCGCCGGCAAAATTAGCAACACGAAAATTAGTCAAATCGCTGAAAACGATGAGAAGGGTTGCCTTAATGACGTTTTGCCCTTCCATACCGGCCATGGAAAAAAGGTAAGCCTGCCACTCCAAAAGCAAGCCCAGCATGGTAACAACAAAGCCTCCAACCAGACCTTCATACTTACGCAGCCACTTTGCTCCAAAAAGATATATTAAAACAGCAAAAATAAGAGGGTAAGCCAGGCTTCCCACCAAGAGGCGAACAATATTGTAGACAGTAATCCCTACCCGTCCCAGTTTAAAAACAGCAAAAAAGAGGACAAATGCTATCATAAAGGCAGCTGCCATTCGTTTTATCGCTTTTTGCTTTTCTAATTCTGCTTTTGTCGGACGGCGCGTTTTCCGTCCTTTTCGTTTATTCTTTGCTTTAGCCATGATGTTATTATACCATTTTTATGGTATTTGGGGAAAGAAGTGCCTGCCTCTTTTTCCAAATTTGTGACAGGCTTTAAAGATACTGCAGAAAAGCATGACGACTAATCCTATCCTTCAAATCCTTGGTAAAAATTTAGCAGGACAGACAACGGACAGTCGTTTTTATGGTAAAATAGAGCTATCTTTCAAAGACAAGGAGCAATCATGAAAAAATTTTTAAGTCTCATTTTAATAGCTGCCGTTTTTTTGGCGGGCTGTGAAAGCATGGATCGTGCTATTAAAGGAGATAAGTATGTTGATAACAGCATTGCCAAGCAAAAGGCTGAAAATAAGCTGAAAAAATTAAACAAGGCCAGTTTCCCGCAATTGTCTCAAAAGGTTGCCAAAAATGAGGCTGAGGTTCAAATTAAGACATCTAAAGGCGACATTACCCTTAAGCTGTTTCCCAAATACGCTCCCTTGGCTGTTGAAAATTTCCTGACCCATGCTAAAAACGGTTATTACAACAATCTGACCTTCCACCGTATTATCGCTGATTTTGTTGTTCAAGGCGGCGACCCTAAGGGTGACGGCACCGGCGGCGAATCCATCTGGAAGGGCAAGGACAAATCAAAAGATTCCGGCCAAGGTTTTGCCAACGAAAACTCAAAATATCTCTATCATCTAAGGGGTGCTCTGGCTATGGCCAATGCCGGTTCCCACACCAATGCCAGCCAATTTTACATTGTCCAAAACAAGGCCAATCAGGCTAAGCAGCTCTCATCCGACCTCTATCCGCAAAAAATAATCAATGCTTATAAGAAGGGCGGAGCACCCAAGCTTGATGGCAATTATACCGTCTTTGGACAAGTCATTAAAGGCATGAAAGCCATTGATGCCATCGCTGCAGTCAAGACCGATCAAAATGGCAAACCTCAGGAAAAAGTGCTTATCAAGACGATTACAGTTATAAAAGATTATCAGTTTTCCAAGTAAAAAAGAAAAGCAGTGAAAAAACTTCCCATGAGAAGTTCTCACTACTTGTTACGTAAATAATAATATATCGCCATTGCAATCAAATAGAGCATCAAAGAACCTGAAACATAAAACCTAATTTTTTTGGATTTACAACGTTTAAGTCCCTGATCAGCTAAAAAAAACATAGCAATAATAACGACTGCATTAATAATATCTATTGTCACTTCCATTTTAATCCTTGCTTTTTGATACACTATATAGCCAATTTCATACATCTAATATTTAAAGAAGACCGCCTTTATTGACACTAGCTCCAACATAGCCACCTACACCAGTGCCAACAATTTTTCCTGTTACTCCACCGATAGCTCCTCCCATAAGATAACCCGCTACAGATCCTAAACCTGGGCAAATCATCGTACCAATTGTACTCCCAATATATTGTCCAGCTAGGGTTCCTGCTGATGTACCTACATAACTCCCTCCTGCTGCACCAGCTGCAGCGAGAATATAACCTCCACCATTTACCTCAGTCAGTTCTTCTGAGGTAGCCATCTTAAACTCTTCAAAGGCCATTGAATCTAATGTTACTGTGCTCATAAAATCCTCCTAAAATTTTATAGTGAGCTTACCAGCTTTACACAATTTAAATTTTTCATATGGTTACTAATAAAACCTGTAATGATTCTAAAAATTTCCTTGAAAAATTTATTTTATATTCTAACCCCTAACTCTTCTTTACACAAGACCAATTCTGCCTATTTAATGAAATCGATATTTAAGCATAAAAAGAGAGCAAACTTTCTGACTATTTTCTGGCATCATTTAATCTGTACAAACCAAAGAGCCTTAGAACAACTGTTCTAAGGCCTTTTTATCAGATTCCTGAATCTATAAAACATCTAAAAAGTCCAGAAGAACTTGGGCAGAACGCTTACCAGCTTCCAAGATAAATTCATCAAAGGTGAGATTAGCATCGTGCGCTGCGGTATCGCTCATGGCACGAATAACCACAAAAGGCAGCTGAGCTGCGGAGGCTGCCTGAGCAACTGCGGCTCCTTCCATTTCTACGGCTGCAACCTCCGGAAAGTGTTCCTTAACAAAATCGGTTTTCTCCTTACCGGCCATAAAAGAGTCACTGCTGGTAATTAAGCCAATCTTACTATTTATCTGATGCTGTGCCAGCACTTTTTTAAAAGCAGCTACGAAAGTTTTATCCGATTCAAAATAAAGAGGCTGCTCTGACATCTGTCCGAAGGCATAGCCAAAAGCAGTCAGGTCAACATCATGGTAGGCAAGCCTGTCTGCCACCACAACATCGCCAATTCCCAAATCCGGCGCCAAGGCTCCGGCAGAACCCGTATTAATCAGAGCGTCAACCGCAAAATGATCAGCTAAAATAGCGACGCTCATAGCGCTCATCACTTTGCCGACACCGCTTCTCACAAGAACAACGTCATATTTGCCCAGACGGCCGCTGTAATAAGTCCGTCCCAGACAAACATCTTCTGTCCTGTGATTCAGCTTCTCCAGAAGAAGCTTTAGTTCTTGGTCCATGGCTGCGATAATTCCGATTTTCATTTTCTTTTCCTTTAAAGTTTAAAAACAGCGTAAATTAAGATTGCCAAAAGCAGAGCAATACCGATTAAAATCCAGTTGAGTTTAGACTGAAATTCACCGCGCTTAGCATTCTCAATACGGCGGCTTTTGATGATGGGATCTTCATCGTAATCAGCAAAATCAAAATCGTCATCATAATCACCAGTACTGTCACTGCCGGTGTAATCAGAGGCAGCTGTTTTGTCTGTTCGAATGACAATCGTTTTTTCCGGATCAAAATCCTCTTTATCATCAAATTCTTCGCCGCGGTTGGCACGCGCAATCATTTCATCTGTTAAAAGCGGTTTTCCCATAACATTTCCTCTATTTAGTTTTAAAATGCAAGGCAAAATACTGCAGAGCAATCAAGGTTTTAGCATCTTCAATGTCTCCTGATGCCACCAGTTCCATGCATTCATCATAAGTTAATTCCAGAAGTTCAATAACCTCATCATCATCCTGCGGACGCGGATTGGCAACCTTCTTAAGGTTTGTAGCCAGATAAAGCTTTATTTTTTCATTGCAAAATCCAATAGCCGTATAAAACTCATAAATCAGCTGCAAATCCCCTGTATAAGCCGTCTCTTCTTCCAATTCACGCAGAGCAGCTGCTTTTTCGCCGCCATTTTCACCGATTTCAAGTTTTCCTGCCGGAATTTCATAAGAGATTTTTTCAATTGCCTTGCGGTACTGCTTGACAATGACCAGTTTATTATCCGGCGTAACAGCCAAAACAGAGACCGCACCCCGATGAAAAATCAGTTCGCGCTTAGCTGTTCCCAATTGATTGGGCAATTCAACATCATCAACAGCAACCTTAAAAATCTGTCCATCAAAAATCTCCTGACGCTTGATGGTTTTTTCTTCGAATTCCATGAATCTCTCCTAATGATTATCCGGATGGTGAGGCTTTTTCTTGGCATAGCCTTCTTTATTGACCTGCCGGCTGCGGCCGATAGCAACACTGTTCGCCGGAACATCCTTATGAATTGCTGATCCAGCTGCCGTCAGGGCGTTATCTCCTACCTGAAGCGGAGCAATAATCGTTGAATTGCTGCCAATAAAGACATGGTTGCCAATGGTTGTCTTGTATTTATTTTGACCGTCGTAGTTGACAGTAATCGTTCCTGCACCAAAGTTGACATCGTGGCCGACCTCAGCATTGCCAATATAGGTCAGATGGCCTGCTTTTGTTGCCTTGCCCAGGGTTGAAGCTTTGACCTCAACAAAGTTTCCGACATGAACATCTTCTTCCAGAACAGAATCTGGCCGCAGATGCGCATAAGGACCAACCGTAACATTGCGCTCAACCTGCGAAGACTCAATCATGGAATTGGTAATCACAGCATTTTCACCAATCAGCGAATCTACAATATAGCTGCCATTGGTTAGGACAGCTCCCGAAGCAATCTTTGTCTGTCCTTTAAGTGTGACATTTGCCTCAATAAGGACATCCGGTGCAATCTCAACATCGGCATCAATATAGGTGCTGTCTGGGTCGGTAAAGCTAACGCCGTTGACCATATGAGCATAGCTGATACGCTGACGCATTACTTTTTCAGCTTTAGCAAGGGCAACACGGTCATTAACTCCCAAACTTTCATTGAAATCACGAAGTTTATAGGCTCCAACTTTTTCATCAGCTGCTTTAAAGATGCTGATAACGTCTGTTAGGTAGTACTCGCCCTGAGCATTGTCCGTATTGATGTCTTTCAGAGCTTCAAAGAGGCGTTTATTGTCAAAGACATAGGTTCCCGTGTTGATTTCCTTGACCTGCTGCTCGAACTCCGAAGCATCCTTTTGTTCAACAATCTTTGTCACTTCGGCATTTTGATTGCGGATAATGCGGCCGTAGCCAAAAGGATCATCAGCTTCTGCTGTTAAAATCGTGGCTACATTTTTATGATTTCTGTGGTAATCCACCAGATTTTGCAGACTCTCTCCGGTAATCAAGGGCGTGTCTCCGGCAATGACAAGGGTTTGTCCGTCCAAACCGGCTAATTCTTCTTCAGCCATCATGACAGCATGACCTGTTCCAAGCTGTTCGGTTTGCAGGACAAAATCAGACTGATCTGCTAAAACATCCTTAACAAGATCGGCCTTGTGTCCGATAACTGTTACATTTTTGGCAGGATTCAAAGCCGAAACACTGCGAAAAACATGTTCTAACATGGTCAGTCCCGCAACCTTATGCAAAACTTTGGGAAGATCTGATTTCATTCGGGTACCCTTGCCTGCAGCAAGAATAATAGCATAGTTATTCATAAAATGTCCTTTGCAAAAATAATACAACAAAAATGTTCATTTTATTATAGCACTTTTCTAATCATTTGTTAAATTAGGGAACGTAGGCCAGACGGAACTCCTCAAGAACAATGGGACTGTCTTCTGTAAAGACTAAGCCGCAGTCTGCAAACCACTGCCTAAAAAGCTGCTGGTGAACAGAGCGCCACCAAGTCAGCGTACGGTCCCCTTCGCCCTCTTTAAAAGCATGATCAGCGGACACTTCCCTAAAAGGAACAATGGTCACCTTGGTAATTTCAATGATGCAGACAGCCTCATCATGACTGTCCAAAATAACATCATAGCTGCCTGCCTGAGGCAGGGGTTCATTGTCTGCTTCATACAAATCATAAGCCGAGGCCGTGGCTGTTTTAACACCTCCCAGCACCAGCTGCGCCAGCAGATCGGGTTCTGCCCCAAATGCCCAGGCGTCCATTTCATCACCAATAGCCGGATTGATTTGCTTGTACTCATTCCACAGTTCTTGCGCGTTCATTATTCCTCCGATGCCCTACTAAAATAAATATCTAAACTTACGATTTTTCTGCTGCTTTTCATTGTATCACAAAAAACCAGCTTAAAGCTGGTCAGGTTGTAGACAAACTCTATAGTTAACATTTCACAAGCATACACATCTTAGGATAGTATCAATTCACAATCTATCAGAAAAATAGGCGAATTGAACGAGCCTGGCTCAGATACTTTCCGCTGCAGCAAAAAACGAGAGTGGGACAAAAATCAGTAAATCGTGGCAAAATCACGATTTTGATTTTGTTGTCCCACCTCCGCACAGTTGATTAGGGATTGACATGAACTAACGTTCATAGAATTGGATATCCTCCAACAGTTCCCCAAACTGTTGGAGCTATCACTTGCCTAGCAAGGGATAAGGACCTCCAATCAACCACTGCGTCAAACTGCTATATCTTAAATAGTTAAAGGAGGAAGGACTTTTGTCCCAGCCTCGTTCGGAGATTTTGAGACTTGGGCTCAAAATCTTAATTGAACACAGGCTGCGGATTGTATCTTGAACTTAGGTATGAAATTCCAAAGGAAGTTGCTGCGACGATTGCCGTTAGAAATCCATACTATTTCTAACGGCAATCTCATGCAAAACCTAGTCAAAAGCTATAGCGTTGGCGTTTGGTTTTGCCGTCCGCGCTATCTAAGGAAAGTATCATAACACAATAGTTCTTTTGATAAAAATTGACTTTTTCTTCAGTCTGAACCAGCTCAAAGCTGGTTTCTATTTAATCTTAATGTGATAATAGCTCAGCATTTACTATTTCTTTAATGAGAAGGCGCTCTATTGTCCTTGAGATTCTTCCGTGTCCAGAAGATAAAAATCAAATAGGACAGAATGATAATAATCAAGGGTAAAATCAATTCTGGCCAAATACCTGTCAGCACTTTGGCATTGACGCCAGCTCTCAAAAATCCCGTAATAAGATAACCTAAAATTGGGCAGATAGCTGGTCTGATAATAATATTTTTCCAAACTAAAACCATAGCAGCCAGAGCCAGAATACTTACCAAAAGAAAGCCTGCAGACTGAGGTATTCGGAAAGTCAGCCAGTCTGGATAATAATAATCACCATAAATACGGAGCAAAACGCAGCCTATAAAAGGCAGAGCTGCCAACCAGTAGGTGAGACACTCTCCAATTGTCACTGCTTCTCCAAATATCTTAAATTTAAATCGACCCCAATGATTGAAATGACAGATACCAAATTTTATCACTTGAAAGGTTAAGATAAGTACAAGAAGACTCATCAGCGCATCAGACAGATAAGACAGAAGGTTCACTTCTATCAGACCCAGACTGCTAAAATCTGATAGAAAGCGATAAAACCAGAGAAATCCCAAAATATAAGCCGCCGAAGTCAAGAGACTGCGCTTTTTTTCCAGGGTCGCATATTTTAATACCTGATCTGCCAATTTTTGCGCTTTCCTGCCAAAATAATCCTCCGCTGTCATGCCATCCCGGTCTGCATCTGCCAAATCACAAGCCATGCCATAAAGCAGTTCACGAATTTCAATTTCATCGTAGAAAAAACTTGACAGCAGCATATAATCCTCTAGCTTTTTAAAATATGTTCGATTATTTGGCGATAGATCTTTGACGGCTTCCTGTGTTTTTAAATAAAAATCATGAATCTGTACTTCTCTCATAGTCATCACTTCCTTTTAAGCCATTAACTTTGCCTACCAAATCCTGCCACTGCTGCCAAAAATTTGATAGACAAGTTTTTCCTGCATCCGTTATGATAAAGTATTTACGGTCTGGACCCTCAGGAGAGGGTTTCAGCTGAGATTGTATGAGCTCTTTTTTCTCCAATTTTTGCAGAAGCGGGTAGACCGTTCCCGCCACCATATTGACAAAACCTGCTTTCTTTAGCCGCTGCACAAGCTCATAGCCGTAAATTTCTTCTTTGGCAATGATTTGAAGCACACAGCCATCTAACACGCCTTTGAGCATTTGCGTTTCATTCATTAGCTTCACCCTATTTATTTTCGAACATGCTTAATTAGTATAATACCCCTGCCAGTCAAAAAGCACTTTCATCAGCACAGTCATTGGACTCATCGTTTCCTTTTTTACTAGTATGTAATACCTACTACCTTTTCTCTTTTAGTATAGCATGTTTTCACTAGTATGTAAAGCATAGTAGCTGAGATTCTAAAAATAAATTCCTAATTCTATATCAATCAGCCTTTTGACAAGCCAGTAAACAGTGACATGTAAAAACAATCGCTAAAGAGACAACTGTCTTTGATGCTTGTCATTTCAAGCTGAAAATTTGTATCTTTTCGGTTAAAAGGTTAAACTATCACTATATAGTAACAACTTAAAAAGAAAGGAAACAAGATTAGTCGGGCAAATAAAAAATCAAGCCCTGCTGACTTGACTATTTATTATGGGACTTTTACAAAACGGCAAATGGGTTGACAAGTGGTATGACACCAAGTCAACCGGCGGAAAATTTATTCGCACGACCACACAATTTCGCAGCTGGATTACTAAGGACGGCTCCGCCGGTCCAACTGGCAAAAGCGGCTTCAAGGCTGAGTCCGGCCGCTACCACCTCTACATCTCACTGGCCTGTCCTTGGGCCAGCCGCACCCTTATCATGCGCACCCTCAAAGGCTTAGAAGAGCACATCTCCATTTCGGTGGTCAATCCTTTCATGCTGGAGCACGGCTGGACCTTCGAGCAGGCTGACGGTGTCATTGCTGACCCTGAGCTGCATAGCGACTATCTCTACCAAGTTTATTTGGCTGCGCAGCCTGATTATTCCGGCCGTGTGACTGTACCTGTTCTGTGGGACAAGAAAACCAAGACCATTGTCAACAATGAATCTGCTGAAATCATGCGCATGCTTAACACTGCTTTCAATGACATCACAGGCAACACCGATGATTATTACCCAGAAGAACTTCGGGCTGACATTGATGCCATGAATGATTTTGTCTACCCAAATATCAACAATGGTGTCTACAAGGCAGGTTTTGCTACTTCTCAGGCCGTCTACGAGGAAGAGGTCAAAAATCTCTTTGCTGCACTGGATAAATTAGAAGCTCTGCTATCTGCCAATGACTTTCTCGTTGGCAGCCGTTTCACCGAAGCGGATATCCGCCTCTTCACAACGCTGGTACGCTTTGACAGCGTCTACTACGGACATTTCAAAACCAATATCCGCCGCCTTGTTGACTATCCCAATCTGTGGAACTACACCAAAGGCATTTATAAAATGCCCGGTATTGCTGCTACGGTTAATTTTGGCCATATCAAAAAGCACTACTACGGCAGCCACAAGACCATCAATCCAACGGGTATCGTGCCAGTCGGACCAGAATTAGACTGGTCTTTATAAAAACAAAAAGAGTGAGAAGCCATCGTCATTTCGAAGAAATTGATTTTTTCTCACTCTTTTTTTCAACCTTGTTAGGCCAACAGCCCCAATAAATAGCCGACATAGTAAGCAACAAAGGTGGCAATAAGACCGACTGTTACTGTACGTACAACCTCTTTTCGTTTGGATTGGTGGGTAATGGCAGCCTTCACTATTCCCAGCAAAACCAGAGCCAAAGCAACAAGCAGGCAGGCAATAAGGAAGGTGTAATTCCGAAACAGCTCCACTTGATTGATGAGCAGGTAAGACAATAGAGGGAGCAGGCCAAAACCATTAAAAGCAAGAAAGGTTGCCAAAGCATTTTTAACAGCCTGTTTGTTATCCGTGTGCTTTTCCGTTGTTGAACTCAAGTAATCACCGATAGCCATGGAAAAACCATCTGCCAGTAAATTTGAAAAGCCCAGAATAATAATGGTCATCGTTCCAAGCTTTCCTCCTACCGCACCGGCAACCACGGCAAAAGTCGTGATAATACCATCCAAACCTCCATAAACAATTGATTTGGCATAATCTTTCAAATTCGTCATTAAAGCTGTCCTCCGACTATTTTAAACACCATTTCATTTAGAATCATTCTAAATATATATATCATTATACTCTTATTTAGAATAATTACAATTAAAAACTCTTGAGGCAGCTGCACATACGACTAAGACGAGAAGTTAGGGAACAGCACTGCCATTTACGGCAAAAAATCAGCAGAAAATTTCTGCTGATTTTTTATTAAACCAGACATCTCTAGCCAATCTGACTGCCCTTAGGCACAGCCGGATCCACCGTCAAAACGCTCAGTGTACCATCAGCATGCTCAGCCGAAAGAATCATGCCTTGGCTAATCAAGCCCATCATCTTGCGCGGTTTGAGGTTGGCAACAATCTGGACTTTCTGACCGACCAGTTCCTGCTCATTTGGATAGTATTTGGCGATACCAGAGAGAATTTGACGGTCCTCACCATCGCCGGCATCCAAGCGGAACTTGAGAAGCTTGTCAGAGCCCTCAACCTTAGATACTTCCTTGACCTCAGCTACGCGGATTTCAACTTTGTCAAAATCTTCAAATTTAACTGCTTTCTTTTCGTTTTTCAGTTCAACTTTGCTTGGATCCCACTCGCTTTCTTCTTGAGAAATAGCAGAGCCAGCACCCATTTGCTCTTTGATATAGGCGATTTCCTCATCCATATCCAGACGCGGGAAAATCGGTGTGCCTTTAGCCGTTACTTTGACACCCTCTGGGAAATTGGCCAAAGTCAGGTGTTCAAGGTCAAATTGGCCAGCCAAACCAAGCTGCTCCATAATGGCGTTTGAAGTGGTCATCATAAACGGCTGAATGAGATGAGCTACCACGCGCAGGCTGGCTGCCAAATGGACCATAACAGCTGCCAATTCATCACGTTTAGCGTCATCTTTAGCCAATACCCAAGGAGCTGTTTCGTCGATATACTTATTGGTACGAGAAATAATATTCCAAACCGCTTCAAGCGCACGCGGATAATCCACGGCGTTCATTTGCTTGTGGTATTCTGCCAAATTGTCAGCAACAACTGCTGCCAAATCAGCATCAAAGGCTGTCACATTTTCCACGTAAGCAGGAATTTCGCCGCCGAAATATTTATTAATCATGGCAACCGTACGGTTAAGCAGGTTACCAAGGTCATTGGCGAGCTCATAGTTGATACGGCCAACATAATCTTCCGGTGTGAAGGTTCCATCTGATCCGACCGGCAATGAACGCATGAGGTAGTAGCGCAGGGAATCAAGTCCATAACGCTCTACCAGCATTTCTGGATAGACGACATTGCCCTTTGATTTAGACATTTTACCGTCTTTCATGACAAACCAGCCGTGAGCAATGAGACGCTCAGGCAATTTCATATCCAGCATCATGAGCATGATTGGCCAGTAGATAGAGTGGAAACGCAGGATGTCTTTACCAACCATGTGAAAGACCGTGCCGTTCCAGAATTTATCAAAATTAGCGTGGTCTTCCTGACCGTAACCAAGAGCTGTCGCATAATTAAGCAAAGCATCAATCCAGACATAAACGATGTGTTTAGGATTCGATGGCACCTTAACCCCCCATGTAAAAGAGGTACGCGATACGGCCAAGTCTTCCAGACCGGGTTCGATAAAGTTTTTGATGATTTCATTCATACGGCCATCCGGCTGGATAAAATCAGGATGCGCATGGAAAAAGTCTACCAAGCGGTCAGCATATTTGCTCAGACGTAAGAAATAAGACTCTTCTGACACCCACTCTACTTCGTGCCCTGACGGTGCAATCCCACCAATAACTTCACCGTTTTCATCACGGAAGACTTCTTCCAGTTGGCTTTCCGTGAAAAATTCCTCGTCAGAGACAGAATACCAGCCTGAATACTCACCCAAGTAAATATCATCCTGCGCCAGCAATTTTTCAAAAACAGCAGCCACAACCTTTTCATGATAGTCGTCAGTCGTGCGGATAAACTTGTCGTAAGAGATATCAAGGAGTTTCCAGAGTTCCTTGACCCCTACTGCCATACCGTCTACATAAGCCTGAGGCGTGATGCCAGCTTCTTCAGCTTTTTGCTGAATTTTTTGACCGTGCTCATCCAGTCCCGTCAGATAAAAAACATCGTAGTTCATCATACGCTTGTAGCGTGCCAAAACATCGCAGGCAATGGTCGTATAGGCTGAGCCGATATGCAATTTCCCTGATGGGTAGTAAATCGGTGTTGTAATATAAAAAGATTTATTTTCTGTCATTATGACTCCTTTCGCGCAAATGAGACGCGTTTATAGTAACAATTTATTATACCACGATTTGGAGCAAGAAAAAAGGACCGAGATTCTCGGTCTGTCAAAGTATTTTGGACGATGAACTGTTATTTAGTATCCCAATTCAACTAATTCTATCGTTTTTAAGATCTCATCTTGGTAGCTAACTTTGCAAATGAGATAAAATTCAGGAAACTCTTGTGCCTCAGTATCATAAAGAAACAAATCAGCTTCAAAATGACCATCAGCGACTTCCAGGATAGCAATTTCTGCCTCGTCAAAAGGAATGAGATGAAAGGCAGTAAGATTTTGGCTGCTGAGGAAATCCTGAACTTCTTGATTAAAGTCTTCCCAACTTTTCTGACAAGTGTCAAAACGCTCAAAAGCGGCCGCATATTTTCCTATCTGAAAATCCTGATAGATGACCTTAAAACGCTTCTTAACCTGCTTAAGAAGCTCTGGAGAGAGTTCGATTTGCTCTTTTTGTTTTTGTACTGATCCTGCTTTTTTTGAAAACAATGGCGCAAATAGCTTTTGTAAACCTAACATTAAAGTCCTCCCAACTTTTCTGACAAGTGTCCGCATATTTTCCCGCCTGAACATCCTTCCTTATCAAAATAAGCCAGGGAGACATCAGACTCTGCTAAATAATCATCAATGATGGCTGTGAGAAAGGACATGTTCTCCTCTTTCTTCCCATACTATCTTAGTATATCAATAAGGACTTAATCAAGACAAGTGAAATAGAACCCGCAGCAAAAATGACTGTGGGTTCTATTCTTAGCGATTGGCATGGCTGCCTTAATAATCTACAGAATTCAGCTTTTCTAAGGCTTTACGTTCATCATTTACAGCCTTTTTGTACGCTTTAGACAGCTTATCAGCAGCTTTGCCGGTGCGTTTGATGTAGATGGCTTTATTTGTTAATTTGCCTTTTTTGTTATATCCCTTAACAATCAAACGACTGCCCTTCTTCTGATAGGAAACTCTTTCCTTTTTCTGGTTTTTAAAATCCTTTTTGTAAGAGTCTTTCAGCTGTTGAATATAGTTGGTGGTGGAATATCTACTTTCAATATGATCCTTTATATAGCGGTTCATATCCTTTAAAAAGTCTTCTTGAGAAATAGAAAGCTCAAACTCTCTCTTCCAGACATTGACCTTATGCATAGGTCTGATATGACCGGTATAGGCAGTGCTGACACTTCCGACATAATTATAGCTTTCATCACTGCCCAGTCCGTCGTAATTTTTTAACCGATAATAAGCATAGGTTTTCACGGAACCTTTTTTAATGTTCAAAAAGCTGTGGTAATCCATGCCGTATGTTTCATTTTGTTTATCCAAATCGATCCACTTATCTTTTTTTGAACTGTAAAAAGATGAAGAATCTCTTTCCCAAACACCGTCTATATTGCCCGTGTAGTAATAATAACCCGTAGCACCGGCAGCAATCAGCAGTAAAACTGCAAGAGCAGACACCACACTGATAATAACAATTGTTGATGTTTTCATCTTTTTCTTAGCTTTTTGACGGGTCTCTGTAAATTCTCCTCTCTGAAAAGCTGCCTGAAACTCTTCTTGGCTGGGCTCGCGTCCATTTGCTGCCCGGAATTGCTGTTGCCATTCGTTTTGATTCATCTTGAACTCCTTAATAATTTATTACTCTTTTATTTTACCATACTTACAGGCCCATTTTGCAGAATTTTTTAAATGTTTTTTGGCTTTTAAACGATCTTATTCTAAAACAATCATGAAAGCCTGCGGCCTCATGAAGCTACCCCTAAGAACTATTTGAGCGGCTCATAAAATTATTATGGCTTAAGACTTGATTAAATACAATATCTAGTGTTATTATATTAATTGCTGCACAATATATTGTGCAAATACCTAATCTTAAAACATTGTGCAAAGACTTGCTTTACTGTCTGTCTAAACAGCAAAGTACAGTCTTTCTAGTCGGAGGTGCTTGACAATCGTGATTATATTAGCTGGGATGATTGGCGTCGGAAAAACAACTTATACATCCCGTATTGCAGAAAGCCTAGGAACTCAGGCCTTTTTTGAGCCTGTTGATAACAACCCTATTTTGGATAAGTATTATGAAGATCCTGAAAAATACGGTTTTGCTTTGCAGATTTACTTTCTCAACAAACGGTTTAGATCCATCAAGAGTGCCTACCATCAGGATAACAATGTTCTGGACCGCTCCATCTATGAAGATGCACTGTTTACCTACATCAATACCTTACAAGGAAGTATCAGCCAGCAGGAATATCAGATTTATCTGGAACTTCTGGACAATATGATGGAAGAAATCAATGGGCTGCCTAAGAAGGCACCGGATCTTTTAATCTATTTAGACGGCAGTTTTGACCACATCTTAAACAATATTAAAAAACGCGGCCGCTCCTTTGAACAGCCGACAAAAGATAACGGCCTCATGGATTACTACCAGCTGCTGCATCGCAACTACAAGGACTGGTATGAAAACTATCATTACAGTCCTAAAATGAGGATTCAGACAGATGACTTTGACATCAATAAAACCAAGGATTGGGAAGCTGTCTACCGTATGATCCAGCAAGAAATGAACGCCCTTGGAATAGGCGAAAACTAATTCTCACAGAGCTTCTTCCGGAAGAATGCCTTTTGTCTTTTTTTGATTTCTATGGCTTCGCTCAGTTTTACAAGGCAGAACAGTGTTTGCGCCCTGCTGAACCTTTGAGCTGTCTGGAAAGATAGTTCAAAGGTTCAGCTGATATTAGGATTTGACGAAATGCTAACAAGTCACTTCAGACTGTTTCAGTCGCTCTGAGACTTATTTTTTGATACAATAATAAAAAATGGATTAGAAAGACAGAACACCAGCGAAAAAAACGTCTTGCCAGCGTCTGCAAAATAGACAGGAAAGGCTTTTATTTTCGCTGATTTCCTCAGTTTGCCGGACTGGGGTATGTTCTTGGTATCTTATTTATGAAACTTATTTCCTGGAATATTGACTCTCTTAATGCCGCTCTTACCAGCGATTCAGCCCGAGCCCTGCTTTCACGTGCGGTTATTGATACTTTAGCTGAGAAAAAACCTGATATCATTGCGATTCAGGAAACAAAACTGCCTGCTAAAGGGCCGACCAAAAAGCACTTGGAGATTCTAAAAAACTATTTTGCTGATTACGATATTGCCTGGCGTTCTTCTGTGGAACCTGCGCGCAAGAGCTATGCCGGTACCATGTTTATCTATAAATCGGAGCTTAAACCAACTGTCACTTACCCTAACATTGGTGCTCCGGCAACGATGGATGCTGAGGGACGGATCATCACACTTGAATTTGATCAATTTTTTGTTACGCAAGTGTACACGCCCAATGCCGGCGATGGTCTTAAACGTCTGGAAGACAGGCAAATTTGGGATGAAAAATATGCTGCTTATCTGGCAGAATTAGATAAGCAAAAGCCTGTTTTGGCAGCAGGGGACTACAACGTCGCCCATCAGGAAATTGACCTTGCTCATCCGTCCAGCAACCGCCGCTCTCCAGGTTTCACAGATGAAGAACGTGCCGGATTCACCAACTTATTGGCCAAAGGTTTTACAGATACCTTCCGCTATATCCACGGTGACATTCCTGATGTTTACTCATGGTGGGCTCAACGCAGCAAAACCAGCAAAATCAACAATTCAGGCTGGAGAATTGATTATTGGCTGACCAGCAATCGTATTGCCGACAAAGTTCTTAAATCGGAAATGATCGACTCCGGAACACGGCAGGATCACACGCCGATTATGCTAAAGGTTGACTTGTGATAACCCCTTAGCATATCTGCTGATTTAAGTGCAAAAAGATTGAGGCAGACCGTAAATTATACGGTCTGCCTCAATTTTTTTTTGATATACTAACAATCTGAAAAATCGTAAAGCTGAGGATACTGATGACACTCTGGATTTTTAGGATGACAGATTTCCCGACCGAAATAAATCATGGCCTGATGGGCAGACAGCCAGAGTTCCGGCGGCAAAACATCGGTAACACGTTTTTCCACTTCCAGAGGCGTCGCCGATTTTTTAACGATATCGTGATGCTTGCAAATACGGCTGACATGGGTATCAACGGCAAAGGCAGGATAGCCAAAGCCCACACTCATCACAACATTCGCCGTTTTTCTGCCCACACCTGATAGACTTTCCAGCTCTTTTCTCGTATGGGGCACTTCTCCTCCATACCTGTCCATTAACTGCTGTGAGCACTCTTTTAAAAACTTTGCCTTATTGCGGTAGAGGCCGATTTTTGAAATGTAGGACTCAATATCTTTTAAATTCGCTTCGGCCAGATCCTTGGGCTTCGGATAGGCTGCAAATAAAGCCGGTGTCACCTTATTGACTGCGGCATCCGTTGTTTGGGCCGATAAGACAACAGCAATCAGCAGTTCAAAATGATTTTTAAAATTTAGGCTAGGTTTGGCATCAGGATAAAGAGCAATAATTTCTTCTAAAACCTTGCGAGCTCGTTTTTTTGATAAAACCATAATAATTCCAATTTCTCCTTGTTTCCATTATAGCATGAAAGGTAAAGGAAAGAAAAAATCTCGGCTTTTAAAAGCTGAGATTTGCATAATTGGTCCGATAGCCAACTTGTAAGAGTTTGCCGTCTTTGATCAGAAGCGGACGCTTTATCAGCATACCGTCACCAGCCAATAAATCAGCAGCTTCCTCAAGGCTGAGCTGATCTATTTTATCCTTCAAGCCCAGCGCCCGGTAGGACTGACCGGAAGTGTTGAAAATTTTTTTCAGTTCCAGTCCGCTGGCTGTTATCAACTTTTTGATAAAATCTGCCTGCGGCGGATTTTTTTTAATGTCAACCGACTGATATTCAAGACCCAGCTGATCCAGCTCTGCCTTGGCTCTGCGGCAGGTACTGCATTTAGGGTATTCATAAAATACAAGCATTATTTCTCCTTTCTGTTCTATCTTAACGAGAAGACAGGCTGCTTGTCAAGCTTAACACCTTCATGCTGCAAGAGCCAGATTTTTTTATCTATACCGCCGGCATAACCTGTCAGTTGGCCGTTAGAACCTAGAACCCGGTGGCAGGGAACAATAATACTTAAAGGATTGCGGCTGACAGCTCCACCGACTGCTTGGGCAGAGTGGCAGTTTATCTTCTTAGCAATTTCGCCATAAGTCTGCGTTTGACCCAAAGGAATTTCCCGCAATGCCTGCCAGACCTGCTTTTGAAAAGGGGTCCCCCGAGGAGACAGCACAAGCTTATCTTGCTCAGGTTTTTCTCCGGCAAAATAGGCATCCAGCCACTGCTTTGCTTGACTTAAAACAGGGTTGGCAGCTTCTAAAAACGCTTGGTGGCTTATACCCTGTTCAAAATATTTTTGACCGACAAACCAGATACCAATAAGCCCCTGCTCATCGGCAGCCAACGATAAATCTCCCAAAGGAGAATGATAGATTTGCTTGTATAGGGTCATGGGCAGCCTCCTTTTGCTATTAGCGAAAACGTTGAGTGAAACAGCAAACACTGTTAACCTTTTGCTGCTCCTGTCTGGGATCAAATAATTATAGAAAAAGGTGATGTCAGCCCATGATCGAGCTAACTATCACCCTCATTTTCAGCCGGTTATTTGGCTGACTTGCTCTTTCCCTTAATCAAGCGGACGCGGACAATATTGTCGCTGGCTTCAAAATTAGCTACCAGCTCATCAATTTTTCCTTTATCCGTTTCATCAAGGTCAAGAATTGTATAAGCATATTCTCCTCTTGAGCGGTTCAGAATATTATCAATATTAATATCCAAATCAGAAACGGCAGTTGACAGGCGCGCTACAATGTTAGGAACATTTTTATTGATTAAAGTAATCCGATAAGGTGCTGTCAAGGCTTGGTGCATGTTAGGGAAGTTGACCGAATTGGTAATCTCACCGGTTTCCATGAAACGGCGGATGGTTTGTCCGGCCATAATAGCACAGTTCAGCTCAGCTTCTGCGGTAGAGCCGCCAACATGCGGAAAGACCGTTATGCCTTCCTTATTGAGCAGTTCTTCGCTTCCAAAATCGGTAAAGTAGCGTCTGACAACACCCGTTTCAATCGCATCAAACAGGGCTTCATTATCTACCAGCTCACCGCGGGCAAAGTTAATAACGACCGTTCCTTTTTTCATCAGACCAAAACTGTCTGCATCGAAGGTATCCTTGGTATCTTCTGTCAAAGGAACATGGACGGTAATGTAATCTGAGTTTTCAAAGATTTCTTTCAGATCATTGACACGTTTGACATGGCTGGAAATATTCCAAGCAGCCTCAATAGATACATAAGGGTCGTAACCCAGTACATTCATGCCCAGACGGCGGGCATCGTTAGCAATACGGGCACCGATAGCACCAAGGCCGATAACTCCCAAGGTTTTTCCGGCAATTTCTGTTCCGGCAAACTGTTTCTTACCTGCTTCAACCTGCTTAGGAACATCATCTCCTGACAAGGTATTCACCCAACGGTTAGCTGAGATATAATCACGCGCTGCCAGCAAAATAGATGCAATGACAGCTTCTTTAACCGCATTGGCATTGGCACCGGGTGTATTAAAAACGACAATTCCTTTGGCAGTGGCTGCATCGATGGGAATGTTATTGGTTCCTGCACCCGCACGGGCAATGGCCTTTAAATTTTCAGGAAAATCAGCCTTATGAAGATTTTCACTCCGAATAATATAGGCATCCGGATTGTCTTTCAAATCGCCGTCAATTTGGAAACCATTGCCTAATTCTTTTAATCCGATTTGATTAATATTATTAAATGTTCTTACACTAAATACCATACTTGTTCATGCCTTGGAAAATCCTTGGCGTCTCCTTTTCTGCTATAATCTGACACTGCCTGATTGACCAAGCAGTTCAAAGTCCTTCTGACTTATTCCTCAATTTCTTGATAGAGGCTGTTTTCACCTTTGGTTTTTATTTTTTGATAGGCCAGTCTAACACCGTTTAGGGGAACTTTTCCGCAGTAGACAAAGCCCAATTTTTCCAAAATATGCTGCATAGCCTTGTTCTTTTCATGGGTATCACAGCGAAAATCATGTCCCGCATAGCCTTCAATCAAGCCTTGAAGAAAGGTCTGGGCAACTTGCTGCCCCTGGTAAGCACTGGCTACAGCAACTCGGTGGAAAGTCACATAGCGATGGTTTTTATGCTTCCATTCGCCTTCATAAATTTGATCATAAGCAGCCTCATGTCCATCAATAACTGCCGCATAAGCCGCAATCTCCCCTTCAGCAAGGGCAACATAGCCGCGCCCTTCTAAAATATCTTCAAAAATAATTTCTTGATTAGGGTAATCACCCTGCCACTGGTCGCTTCCGTAAGAGGCCATTCCCTCTCTAGCTTCATCAATAATAGACATAATACGGTCTATTTCATTTGGAAAAGCTAATCTAATGTCCATTTTTTCTACCTGCTTTTTAAGGCTGCGCCTTCTCTGTCTTTCAGTTTTTGAGCTTCAATAATACCAGCCTATTGCTTTTTTAATCCCAAAAACCGGCTTAAGTATTACTTATTTTCCTCTTCAAATTTTTTCATAAATTCCAGCAAATCCAGCACTCCTTGACGCGGAAAGGCATTGTAAAGGCTGGCACGCATGCCTCCGACGCTGCGGTGGCCCTTGATATTTTTGAAGCCAAGGGCATCGGCCTGAGCAACAAATTCAGCATCCAAGTCCTTGCTTGGAGTCACAAAAGGAATGTTAGCTACAGAACGGTCTTTAGGATTTTTGACGGGACTGCTGTAGAAGTCAGATTGTTCAATAAAGTCGTAGAGCAGCCCGGATTTTTCGCGGTTTATCTTTTCCATAGCATCAACGCCGCCCAGCTCTTTGACCCATTCAAAGACTAATTTGGCAATATAAATGCCGTAAGTTGGCGGTGTATTGTAAAGTGAACCGGCATCGGCCTGAATGCGGTAGTCCAGCATACTTGAAAGCACCGGCTCGTCATTTAGTAAATCGTCACGGACAATCACGATGGTAACACCGGCAGGACCAATATTTTTTTGGGCTCCGGCATAAATCAGACCGAAGTCAGCGACATTGTAACGAACCGCTAAAATATTGGAAGACATGTCAGCCACGATTGGAACACCATGAGTCTCAGGAAGGTCATAAATGGCTGTTCCTTCAATGGTATTATTGGTAGTGATGTGCACATAAGCTGCATCTTTGTCAATTTGCTGGCTGTCCATTTCTGGGATATGGTCATAGACTGTATCTTCTGATGAGGCCAAAAGAACTGGCTCAAAAGGAATCGTTTTGGACAATTTCACAGCTTCTGTATAAGCTTTCTTCCCCCATGAACCGGCTACCACATAATAGGCTTTACGGCCTTTGGCAAGGTTTAAGGGCAGCATTGAAAATTGAGTCGAGGCTCCGCCTTGCAAAAAGAGCACTTTATAATTATCAGGAATAACCATCAAATCACGGAGCAAACGCTCAGCGTCCTTGATGATGTCATCAAATTCTTTGGAGCGATGAGATAATTCCATAACGCTCATACCTGAGTGATTATAATTCAAGAACTCAGCCTGTGCTTTTTCAAGAACAGGCTTTGGCAATACTGCAGGACCTGCAGAGAAATTGTAAATTGTCATCTGATACCTCCTTAAAGTAAGTAAATTATATCACAAATTTTCAGAATTTTGTAAACTAATTTCAATTGGCAGCAATTTTTAAAAGCAGAAACAAGAAGAATCTGTACACAAACCAAAGGGCAGACAAAAAACCGACTGCAGAAAAGTTATTAAAACTTAGTCGGTCTGATAGTATTAAAAGTAAAACAAAAAATAAGTGACAGCCTGTTCGCTTATCTTGTAAATTTAAGCGAATTTCTAAACTTTTGACTGGCGGCCTATTTTTCGTTTTTTGCCAGATGGTGGTAAGTCTGATAAACTTCCTGTCTCGCCAGGCCATGGGTTTTAGCGATTGCTTTAATAGCCTGATTGGGTTTGGAACCCTGATCGATTAAGTCCTGCACCTGTCTGAGAAGCTCCTGTTCGGACAGTTCTTCCGCTTGCTCCTGCTTTTCATAGCCAGAGACAATGAGAAGACATTCGCCTTTGGGAGGATTTTCAGCAATATAGGCCAAAATTTCTGTCAGCCGTCCTCTTTGATATTCTTCATAAAGTTTGGTCAATTCCCGAACCAAGACTATCTGCCTGTCACCGTAGACAGCCAGCATATTAGCCAGCGTATCTTTGACACGGTAAGGCGATTCATAGAAAATCTGGGTTTCCGGGTAATGCTTTTTCTCTTCCAAAAAAGACCTTTGCTGGCTGGACCTGCGCGGTAAAAAGCCATAAAAAATATGAGGCTGGGGCGCTAAGCCGCTGGCAATAAGGGCCGTAATCCCGGCAGAAGCCCCGGGCAGGGCAACCACAGGAATGCTTTCAGCTACAGCAGCCTTTACCAAATCGTGTCCCGGATCGGAAATAGAGGGCAGCCCTGCATCAGAAACCTGAGCCACAGACTTTCCTTCTTTTAACCAGCGGATCAAATCAGGAATTTTTTCAAAGGCATTGTGTTCATGAAAACTAATCTGACGGGCAGCAATATCAAAATACTTCAGCAAAAGACCGGTGTTCCGCGTGTCTTCCGCCGCAATCATATCAACAGTCTTCAGCACCTCAATGCTCCTCAAAGTCATATCACCGAGATTGCCGATAGGGGTCGGAACCAGATACAGGGTTCCGTAAGCTGTTTTATCTTTAAAACTTTTTTGTACTTGCATCACTTCTACTCTCGGTACAGTAATTCCATGCAAAAGGCGCAGTCTTCATTGTTTTCGCGGCGCTGCCCATAAAAGAAGGTACAGATATGAAAGCCATCCTCATAGATGTTTTCGAGATTTTCTTTTCTGGCACTAATGCCCTTGCTGCTGGACTCACTTTCTTCCATCTGACTGAACTGGCTTAAGCGGTCACGGAGCTTGCTGTTTTCTAAACGCAGGGCTGCATTTTGTTCTACCAGATCTTTAACCTGTTTTTTCAAGGCTTCGGCTTCAGCCAATGTTTCCATCAAATTTTGTGAAAAACCGTCAAAGGCTGCAAATAAATCTTTTTTATCCATTGACCCTAACCTCCTCTAAAGCATAGGTCAGAAGGCCGGGATTTTCATCAAAACGCACCTTGACCGTTTCTGAAATCACGTCAATTCCTGCAACAACACCCTGACCGTTTTGGGTCTCTACACTGGCACCCAAATCCGGGAATTTTTCCTTAGATTCTCTGTAAAAATCGTCCTCAAAACTCAGACAGCACATTAAACGGCCGCAAATTCCAGTTGTTTTGCCGGAGTTCAAAGACAGGTTTTGATTTTTAGCCATTTTAATCGATACCGGCGGAAATTCACCCAAGAAGCTCGAACAGCAAAGAGCCCGGCCGCAAGGGCCCAAACCGCCGTAAACCTTACTTTCTTCACGGCTGTTAATCTGGCGCAGCTCAATCCGAGCCTTAAAAAGATTGGCCAAATCTTTCAAAAGCTGCCTAAAATCAACACGGTGCTCCGCAACAAAGGTAATGAGAACCTGTTCACGCTCCAAAGGAAAGACAATGTCAATCAGCTTCATCTCAAGCTGATTTTTTTGAATGAGCTCCCTGACCTTAGGAAAACTGTCTTCTGCTAATCTCAAATTATTATGATACGTTTCAATATCAGCAGTTTCTGCCCTTCTTACAGCCCTGTCCATCTGCTCAGTGTCAGGCAGCTTATCGGCAGGCATGGCAAAGTTAGCCTGAACAACTTGCGCTAAGTGGCTGCCCTTGTGTTTTTTGACAATGAGAAGGTCTTCTTTTTGATAGGTTTGATCAGGCAGTACATAATCGATACGGCCTGCTTTTTCATATTTGATACCAATTACTTCTATCATTTGATCACCATATATTCCAGTGCATTTTGAAAATTGACATTGCTGAGCCACATTTGCTTGGCCTGATAAACAGCTTCTAAATAGTCCAAAGCGGCTCTTTTTTCATATTGCTTCGCTAGGAGAAGAGTTAAGATCTGAAAGACCCAGTCCTGCTCAGATTTATCAGCAGCTGTCTGAGCCAGCCGCGCTCCCTCCAAGAAAGCAAGGTCCTTACTTTTAAACAAAAGGCTCACAAAACGCTCACACGCTTTGAGCAGGTCTAACATCTTACTGTTTTGAGAAAATTCTTCTGCCTGCTTCCAGTCTTTAGCCAAATCAGCTAAGATTTCAGCCTGATTTTTAAGCAGCCCCGCTTGTTCCAGCTGCTTTGTTAAATAAACGGTATTCTTAGGAAAATGAAAAATCTGCGTGCGGCTTTTGATGGTCGGCAGGATTTTACTGTCATCTCTGGTCAGCAAAATAATATAGGAATCGCTCTGCGGCTCTTCTATAAATTTCAGCAGACTGTTGGCAGCATTGACATGCATCTTGTCGGCATCGCGGATAATAAAAACTTGCGACTGCCCTTCAAAGCCTGAGCTGGAAAACTCCCGCAGGAGGCTCCGGATGGTTTCTGTCTTGATGAGCTGTCCGCTGGGCTCAACCACCCTGACATCCGAAAAATCATTTGCTGCAATCAGCCGGCAGGAACGGCACTCGCCGCAGGGAAGACCGTCTGTCGGCTGTTCACAGAAGCGGCTCTTTGCCAGCAGAAGCGCCATCTCAAAACTGGCAAAATCTCCCGAAAAAAGATAGGCATGGCTCAACCTATCGGATTTTAAAATGTGCTTGAATTCTTGAAAAATTTTAGGCTGCAGCTTTTCTAATTCCATATCAATAGTCATTTTACTTTTTTAAACACCTTTGCCGAATCACAAGCAAAGCTTCCTCAGCCACCTCGTTCAGCGGCCGGCCGGCATCAATCGTTACAATGCGTTCAGGATGTTCAGCAGCCAATTTTAAATAACCCGAACGAACGCGCTGGTGCATATCGATCTTTTCCAAGTCAAGCCGATTGACTTCCCGCTCTTTATTTTGCTCAATACGGGCCAGCCCAACTTTTGAATCAACATCGAAATAGAGCGTTAAATCAGGCTTAAGGCCGTCTGTCGCAAAGTCATTCAGCCAAGCCACAGCTGCTGTATCCAGACCACGGCCATAACCTTGATAGGCTACTGAACTGTCAATAAAACGATCCGCCAGAACAAGGTCTCCCTTTTCGAGTGCCGGCAGGATTTTCTCAACCAGATGCTGGCGGCGGGCAGCCATATAAAGCAGGAGTTCCGTTTTATCATCCATGTTCGTATGGTTAACATCAAGAATGACATCCCGAATACTCTCAGCAATACTGACCCCGCCCGGCTCGCGCGTTAAGAGAACCTCATTTTCAGTCATTTTTTTCAAGCTGGGTAAAATTTCCTTCAAAACCGTCGTTTTCCCAGCTCCGTCTGGGCCTTCAAACGAAATAAAGATTCCTTTTGTCATTAGATTTCCTTTTATTATGATTACTTCTATTTTACCAAAAATCTCATAAAAAGAACACTGCCAGATTACCGGCAGTGCCTTCTTAAAAGTCTGTTTTGCCTTCCGTTTGCTCAATTGACTCGATCTCAAAGCCCTGTCCATGCAGCTTTTGACTAAGAAGATCTGTATCAAATTTACCGTCAATTTGAATTTCAACAGTGACTTTGCCAACCTGACGGTCAGCAACAACGATGCGGCGAATATTGAGCTGCTCATCAGAAATAATCTTGACTGCCTGCTCCAAAACGCCAGCTTTATCATCGGCTAAAAGTCTTATCCGGACACCTTCTTTGCCATAACCCGAAACTTCCAAAAAGGCGCGGAAAATGTCCTTATCTGTAATGATACCTGACATCTGGCTGCCATCAACAACCGGCAGAACACCGATTTTATGAACCATCATAAGATAGATAGCATCTTCCAGCCGAGCGTCTTTTGAAACGGTAATCACATCTTTGATCATGACATCACGAACCTTGGTCTTGTTCAGGAGATAGTTCATTTCATAGATGGATAGACTGGTTGCCTTTGAAGGGCTGGTTTCAGCAATGGTTCCTTCGGTCAAAAGGCCTACCAAGACATCATTTTCAATAACCGGAAGACGGCGCAGATTTTTGTCACGCATAATATCTGTTGCCTTGGCTACTGTTGTATCGGGAGAGACATAAACGACTCTCTTGGTCATGAAATCTTTTACGGGCATCATAAAACCTCACTCTCTTTTGTTTTCATTATATCATAATTCACGTTAATAAGTTCCCTCACTAAACAGGAAGCAAAAATATATGGTGACTCTTTCTGCATAGTCAGAAGTCCGGACTTTGTCGAAGGCTCTAAGGGCCGGACACAAGACCAGCGCAGCCACAGCTGTCAGAGCCTGCACCTGAGCCGACAGTAATAGAAACAGGGGCTGAAAAAGCAGTCTGCTCAGCCCCTGTTACTTCTTTAGCCGCCCAGATAAGCCTTGCGGACTTCATCAGAAGCCAACAGTTCTTCTCCGGTACCGGAAAGAACAATTTTTCCTGTTTCAAGAACATAGCCGCGATCCGCAATTGACAGTGCCTTATTGGCATTCTGTTCAATCAGGAGAACAGTTGTTCCTTGCTTTTGAATGTCTTGGATAATATCAAAAATTTCCTGAATAAAAATCGGCGCCAAGCCCATAGAAGGCTCATCAAGCAGGAGCAGCTTAGGCTGGCTCATCAGAGCCCGCCCCATAGCCAGCATCTGCTGTTCGCCGCCGGATAAAGTAGCTGCGTCCTGATTTTTACGTTCTTCCAAGCGCGGGAAGCGTTCAAATACTCTTTTAAGACGCGCTTGATTCTCATCGCGGTTGCTGCTGAGAAAGGCTCCCATTTCCAGATTTTCCAAAACGGTCAGTCCCGGGAAAACATGGCGTCCTTCCGGAACCTGAGAAAGGCCGGAGGCGACAATCTTGCGGGTAGCTGTTTTTTGAATTTCATTTCCCAGAAATTCGATTTTCCCTGAGCTTGGACGCACCAAACCGGAAATCGTCCGCAGAATGGATGTTTTCCCCGCACCGTTTGCGCCAATCAGTGAGACAACTTCTCCTTCGTTAACTTCAAAAGTAACGTCTTTTACCGCTTGGATGACGCCGTAATGAACAGACAGATTTTCAACTTTTAACATAGTCATTAGGCTTCACCTCCCAGATAAGCTTCAATAACGCGCTTATTGTTTTTAATTTCCTGCGGTGTTCCGTGCGCAATCAAACGGCCGTATTCTAAAACGTAGATACGTTCGGTAACATCCATAACCAGGCTCATATCATGCTCAATCAGCATGATTGTGATTTTAAAATCTTCTTTAATCTGACGAATAAGCTCAGTTAACTCAGCAGTCTCCTGCGGATTCATGCCGGCAGCAGGCTCATCAAGAAAGAGAATCTTGGGTTCGGTTGCAAGAGCACGCACGATTTCTAAGCGCCTCTGCTGGCCGTAAGGAAGATTTTTTGCCAGTGTATCAGCATCTTTATCCAGATTGAAAATCTTCAGCAATTCAATTGCTCTTTTTTGCAGCTTTTCTTCATTGGAATAAAATTTGGGCAGACGCAGGAAGCTGGACAGCAAATGAGGATTGTGATTGTTTCCCATACCTACCAGCACATTTTCAATTACAGTCATGTCCTTAAAGAGACGAATATTTTGGAAGGTCCGTGACAGTCCTAAAGACGCAATCTTATAAGGCGCCTTGCCGTTTAGAAGTGTCCCGTCAAGGGTCACACTTCCTTCACTGGGTTCATAAACACCGGTTAAAAGGTTAAAGAGGGTTGTTTTGCCCGCACCGTTAGGGCCGATAAGGCCAACGAGTTCACCTTCATTGAGCTCCATGGTAACATCACCGACAGCAGTCAGACCGCCGAAATTCTTGGTTAAATTTTTTACATCAAGAAGTGCCATTATTTGCTGCCCTCCTTAGCTTTTTTAGCGAAAAGTTTTGAAAAACTGAATTCCCATGTGCCTAACAGGCCGCCCGGTCTAAAGACCATTACCAGAATAAGCGCCAGGGAATAGATAATCATACGGATATCTGATACGTTTTGCAGGAACATGTTTAAGACACCGAGCACAATCGCAGCAACAATGGTACCTGTGACAGATCCCAGACCGCCGAGAACGGCGACAATCAGAAAATCAATCGACTTCATGATTGTAAAGTCTTTTGGAGCAACTGTTCCGATGTAGCCAACATAAAGTGAACCGGCAATACTTGAAATAACAGCCGCAAACATAAAGGTCAGAACTTTGATCTTAGTCGTATTGACACCCATAGATTCTGCTGCAATCTCATCTTCACGGACAGCAAGAACTTCGCGGCCAATCGGACTTCTCAGATAATTAAGCACCAAAATAGTAATCAAAACAACGAAAATAAAGACAACCGGCCATGTGGTGTATTTCAGGATTCCCATGATACCTCTGGAACCATTGGTCAGACTGCCGCCGTTTTCAATCAGCTTGCGGATAATCTCAGCTACACCGAGGGTGGCAATCGCCAAATAGTCCCCTGTCAGACGCAGTGTCGGAATCCCGACAACCAAGGCCACAATAGCTGTCACTACCATACCAACGAAAATGGACAGGTAAAAGCCGGCATAGGTTGGCATTTGAGTTGTCAAAATAGCTGTAGCATAGGCTCCGATAGCCATAAATCCAGCCTGTCCCAAAGAAAGCTGACCCGAGAAACCGAGAACCAGGTTGGTTCCCAAGGCCATAATAATGCTGATTCCGATTCCCATCAGAATCTGGGTGTAGTAAACATCAATGATACCGGCACTGATAAGGCCAAATAAAAGGAGAAAGATGACAAGAATCAGCGCAAGCCAGCTTAAATTTGCTTTTAGATTTTTTTCATTGCTTACACCTTCTCTTTCACATTTTTTCCTAAAATACCGGCCGGTCTTACCAAAAGAATAATGATAAGAACAGCGTAAACGACAGCATCTCTGTAGCTTGCAAGTCCGATGGAAACAGAAAAAGTTTCCAAAAGGCCGATCAAAAAGCCACCGACAGCAGCACCCGGAATAATGCCGATACCGCCCAGAACAGCAGCGACGAAGGCCTTAATACCAGGAACCATACCCATCAAAGGATCCACAGAGTTATAATAAAGACCGATCAAAACACCGCCGGCACCTGCAAGAGCAGAACCCAGAGCAAATGTAAAGCTGATGGTGCTGTTGACATTAATCCCCATCAGCTGGGCTGCGTCACTGTCAACAGACACTGCCCGCATGGCTTTCCCCATCTTAGTCTTTTGGACAACAAACTGCAAAGCCAGCATCAGGAAGATAGACACTCCCAGAATAATCAGCTGTACATTGGTGACGCTGATTGGCCCAAAATTATACTTGACTGTTGCGAGCGTCTGCGGGAAGGCGTGTTTGTTGGCACCGACCAGGCGGACCATGCTGTATTCAAGAAAGAAAGAAACACCTATCGCTGTAATCAAGGCAGCAATCCGTGTTGAATTTCTCAAAGGTCTGTAAGCGAGAAACTCAATAACAACCCCTAAAACAGCTGTCAAAACCATAGTCAATACGAGAGCCACAAAGAAATTGAGATGATACTGTGTAATGAGGAAATAGCCGATAAAGGCTCCCATCATGTAGATATCTCCGTGAGCAAAGTTAATCAACTTGATAATTCCATAAACCATGGTATAACCAAGGGCTAGCAGCGCATAAACACTCCCAAGGATAAGACCATTTATAAGTTGTTGGAGCATATAATTTTACCAAACTTTCTATAAATAAATAATATCTGGGAAGATGGCTCCCCAGATTTTCATTGTTTAGGCTTAAGCCAGCCTTATTTGACTTCAACAGCTGCCGCTGTAGATTCCTTACCATCTTTAAGACCGACCATAACAGCAGATTTAACAGGATTGTGCTTCTTATCAATTGTCATTTTACCTGTTACACCTTCAAAGTTTTTCAGCTTAGCAAGTTTTTCTGCCATATCTTTTGATGTCTTAGCATCTTTGGCAGAATCAGCAATCATGTAAACTGAGTCGTAAGCCAGCGCGGCAAACATATTTGGCTCTTCGCCGTATTTTGCTTTGTAGGCTTTTAAGAATTTTTCTGCCTTGCTTGTTAAATCAACTTTTGTTGAGTAACCAGATACATAGTAAACATTGTTTGTATTAGCTGCACCGGCACCTTCAACGTACTTAGCGTCATTGAATCCGTCAGGTCCTAAGATTGGCTGATTGAGTCCCATGTCGCGTGCCTGCTTGGTAATCAAACCAGTTTCAGTGTAGTACCCGGGAATAACGATGGCATCAAAATCCTTGCTTTTGAATTTTGTAAGAGCTGCTTGGAAATCTTGGTCTTTCGCTTGGAAAGTATCTTCAACGGTAATCTTTCCTTTATATGCCTTCTTGAATGAATCGGCAATACCTTGAGCATAGTCGCTTGATTTATCATAGTAAAGAGCAACTTTTTTAGCCTTCAAAGTATCTGTAGCATACTTAGAGATGATTTTCCCTTGGAAACTGTCTTGGAAAGTTGTACGGAAAACAAATTCCTGAACTTTGCCTTTAGAGTAAGTCAGGCTGTCCTGCGTTCCTGAAGGTGTTACAAGGGGCACCGCTGCGTCATTAGCATTTGGACTGGCTGCAGCTGTCGCACCGGATGTTGCCGGACCTAAGATAGCATTGACTTTGCTTTGAGTCGCAAGATTAGTTGAAATCGTTGCAGCTTCACCATTATCTGATTTATTATCCTTAGAAACAACTTCAAGCTTTTTACCATCAACGCCGCCTGCTTTGTTGATTTCTTCAACAGCAAGGTCAGCACCTTGTTTTTCAGCCTGTCCGTAAGCCGCTACATCCCCTGAAAGCTCAAGATTGTAACCAATTTTAACGGTATCTCCGATTTTATTGCCGGCAGCATCTGATGAGCTGCCCGGTGCAGAACCGCAAGCTGCAAGAACAGCTGCACTGACAAAAGAAAGAGCTGCTAGAGCTATTTGTTTCTTCTTCATTGTTTTCTCCTTAAGATTATCTTAAATTATAGTCATCAATAAGAATACTGAATTATCTGAAAATTGTCAAGCATATTTTCTTATTTTTTGCAGACCGATGCTAGCGCAGCAGACTGCCGACAAAATCCTGATCAATATCATCTAAATAGGATGGAAGGACTTTTTTAACAAACTTAAGATTTTGAAGCTCTTCAATAACTGCCTCAGCCTCTGTCTGATCCACATAAACCACTAGATAGCGCAGACGGTGCGAATGGTAGAGGACTTTCCCGTATTTGTTCAGTTTTCTGGCATCGCGATTGTAATAAAGATAAACATTAATTCCTAAGCGCTTGGTTTTTTCAAACATTTTTCTTATCCTTCTTTAATATTTTTCCCCCGCCCCATCTCATGAGGAGGCCTATGGAGTGCCATCGGCAGACCTGTATCCACAAAAATATCCGGTGAAACGGCCGCCGCTATCTTTTGAGATGCTTCAGCCAAAACCGTCTGCAGGTCTACCTCGGCCCTTCTCATAGCAATCATTTTATCATTTAAATCCAGCTGACGCTTCTGCCTCAGGACGGCTTTTCTCAGCTGCCCTGCTTCCGGACGGTATTTCCCAAAAGACTGCAGCCTGTCATAATCTTCTTTTAAACGCTGAAAATCGCTGATTTCCTCTTGCAGTTCTTTATCTGCTGAGACTGCTTGGGCAGCTGCTTGATAAGCCTTAACTGTGTCTAGCTCTAAAAAAGCTGTTATGACATCATCAAGAGCATCATCTATAGCCAAAAGCTGATCATCCATTTTTAACATACTGCCATTATATCAAAAAATACTGCTTCCGTCTTTTCTCTTGAACCAACTTACCTGCCAACTCTTGCCCACAAAAAAATGAGTGAGAGTTAGCGACTCTCACTCATTGGTTGTCAGATTAGCTCATATTGCAAATCAGCCTTACTTCAGTTCATTATTTTCCATGATTTCATCGATGAAGCCATATTTAAGGGTTTCTTTAGCGTCCATCCAGTAATCGCGTTCAGCGTCTTTGTGAATCTGCTTAACGGTCTTGCCAGAGTTATCTGACAGAATTTTTTCCAGCTTCTTACGTGTTTTCAAGAGCTGTTCCGCTGCAATAGCCATATCTGTCTGCTGTGTACCGCCGCCGGTTCCACCCATTGGCTGGTGAATCAGATACTCTGCATTTGGCAGCATGAACCGTTTGCCCTTGGTACCGCTGGACGCAATGATGGTTCCCATTGACGCTGCTATCCCCATAACAATCGTTTGAACATCTGATTTGATGAAATTCATGGTATCAACGATTGCCAAACCTGCTGAAACAGAGCCGCCCGGTGTATTAATGTAAAGATAGATATCTTTTGTATTGTCCTGAGCATCCAGGAAAAGAAGCTGAGCAATGATGGAATTGGCCATATTGTCTTCTACCGGGCCAGTCAGCATAATAATACGATCTTTTAAAAGACGTGAATAAATGTCATAAGAACGTTCTCCACGGCTTGTTTGTTCAATAACTACAGGAATCATAATTGTTTTTTCTCCTTTAATTCAATCTTGGGCTTATTATATCTCATTGGTCAAAAAAGGTCAAATATTTACTTCACTTTTTGAAACTTTTCTCTGCTCAGCCATTTCAGCAGCAAATAAAGACAAAACCGGCCGATAAGATCAGCTGCGGCCGTGTTTTTTATTTTTCCAGCAAACTACTGCTGCTTATTTGGTGCCGAAGAGACGGTCCCCCGCATCGCCAAGACCTGGCACAATATAGCCTTTGGCATTTAAATTTTCATCCAAAGCTGCTGTATAGATATCAATATCCGGATGGGCTTCCTGCAATTTTTTAACCCCTTCGGGCGCTGAAACAAGAGAGACAAACTTAATATTGGCTGCTCCGCGTTTTTTCAGAGAATCAATTGCCAAAACTGCCGAACCTCCGGTCGCAAGCATAGGATCTACAACAAAAATCTGGCGCTGATCAATATCCTCAGGAAGTTTGACCAGATACTCTACCGGTTCTAAGGTTTTCTCATCACGGTACATGCCGATATGACCGACCTTAGCAGCCGGAACCAGACTTAAAAGACCGTCAACCATGCCAATACCGGCACGCAAAATGGGAACAATGGCCAGCTTTTTGCCTGTCAGCTGCTTTTGAACCGTCTTTGTAATCGGTGTTTCAATTTCCACTTCCTCCAGTGGCAATTCGCGGGAAACTTCGTAGCCCATAAGCATGGCAATCTCATTTACCAGTTCACGAAAATGCTTGGTCGATGTATCTTCACGACGTAAAATAGAGAGTTTATGCTGAATCAGTGGATGCGAAATAACTTGAAATTTACCCATAGGAAAACCGCCTTCTATTTATTTCTTTTTATTATAGCATAAAACCCGCTGACTTTCGCAAAAAGTCGGCGGGCTTTTTTGGGATTGCCATGGATACGGCCTTAAAGTTTGAAAATACCTTTGCTTTTACTAATGCAAGAGATAATAAACAAAGAGAGCAAACAAAACTAAAATGAACTCAATGACATGCATGACCCAACATCGCCTTTTCTAAAATTTATACTGATATTTTTAATGCATGCCATATACACCTTATACTTAGGATAGATTAGCAGCCATATTCCAAAAGACAGAATACTGTCAAGTTATTAAAGTAAGCTCTGCACCTGCTTTAATCAGTGCACTGCCAATCCAATTTATTATTTTTTTCGATTCTTTAGATTTAAGAGCGTTAATACAAGCAGTGCTGTAATTGCTCCAACGATAAAGTACTCCATAGTGATATCCTATCATAAATATTCATGGGCTAAGTCTAAAAACCAGCCAATAAAAACACTGGCTCTCCTTGCCCTCGCTGAAAGGAGGAGGCAGTACTTTTTATCTGCTTAAGAGCGCCTATTTTGCAAAAACCTTAGCTAATCGTTCACAAGCTTCCTGCAGAACAGCTGTTGGAGCAGCGAGGTTAAGGCGGGCATGGCCTGCTCCTTCCTTGCCAAAGGTCGACCCGACATTGAGAATAAGCTTGGCCTCTTCTTTGATTTTTTGGTGAAGCTCCTCGTCTGATAAGTTATAGGCTGAGAAATCCAGCCATACGAGGTAGGTCCCTTCCGGTTTCATGACCTTAATCTTAGTATGCTGCTCCAGATAATCTGCTAGAAAATCGCTGTGTTTTTCCAGCAGCCCCTTTAATTCCGTCAGCCAAGGTTTGCCGTAACGAAAGGCAGCTTCTGTTGTTATCAGGCCGATAGTCGGTACTTCATGCTGATTATTGGCTAATTGCCGTTTCTTGAACTGAGCCCGCAATGATGGATTCTCAATAATGGCAAAGCTATTTTTAGTTCCGGCAACATTAAAAGTTTTAGTCGCACTGGAGAGAACTAGGCTGAACTGACTGAAATCACCGACAGTATTAATACTGTGATGTTTATGACCAAATAGGGCTAAATCCTGATGGATCTCATCAGAAACAAGGATAACACCATACTTTTGGCAGAGTTCAGCTACTTTTCGCAATTCTTCAGATGTCCAGACCCGTCCTCCTGGATTATGGGGACTGCAAAAGAGATAAAGTTTGACTTGATTTTCTGCCATGTCTTTTTCTAATTGGGTAAAGTCGATTTCAAAACGGCCATTTCTCTCCACCAAAGAATTTTCAATCAATCGGCGGTTGTTGAGTTTGACAGAGCGGGCGAAGGGAGGATAGACCGGCGTATTGATGAGAACGGCGTCTTTCTCCTGGGTGAAGGCCTGAATGGCTACTGATATAGCAGGAACGACTCCTTCGATCAGAACAATGGCTTCTTTATCTACTTGGTAGTCATGCTCAGTTTTTTCCCAATTTTGAATAGCTTCAAGTACACCATCCCAAACATAAGGATAGCCGTAAACGCCAAAATCGCTATAGCGCTGAATAGCAGCCTGCATTTCTGGAAAGACTAAAAAATCCATATCTGCCACCCATAACGGCAGCAGCTCTTTGTCCTTTTGGACTTCCTGCCATTTTACCGAGTGCGTTTTTATGCGATCCGGCAATGTTGTAAAATCAAATTGACCCATTTTTATCTCCTATGCTTCTAAAACTGTTTTTAAATCATTGATTAAGTCTTCTGCGTCCTCAATTCCGATTGACAGCCGCAGCAAGTCATCCGTCAAACCATAAGAATGGCGGACTTGGACAGGTATATCCAAGTGTGTTTGCGTTGCCGGATAAGTAATCAGGCTTTCAATACCGCCCAAGCTTTCTGCAAAAGTGAAAACCTGCAGGCCATTAATAATCTGCGGAATCCTATTTTCATTAGCCACTTTAAAGGAAATCATACCTCCCTTGCCGGTATAGAGAACGTCTGTGACTGCGGGTGACTGTTCTAAATAGGCGGCAATCGCCTTAGCATTTTGCGTTGCCTTTTCCATGCGCAGTTTCAATGTTTTAAGACCGCGCATCAGCAGGTAAGCATCAAAAGGCGACAGCGTCGGGCCCGTAGTATTTTGGTCATAAAACAGTTTATCATAAATGTCTTTGTCACTGGTCATCAAAACACCAGCTAAAACATCATTGTGACCCGACAGATACTTGGTGGCTGAGTGCAGGACAACATCAGCTCCCAAAGTGATGGGATTTTGATAAACAGGACTGTAAAATGTATTATCAACAATTACCTTGGCACCATGTTCATGCGCTGCCTGAGCAATCTTTTGGATGTCAAATTCAATCATCAGCGGATTGGTCGGTGTCTCCAGATAGACATAGTCTGTCTGGTCTGAAATGGCAGCAATCATCTCATCTTCCCTATTAGCATAGGTAAAGGAAAACCGTCCTTTGGCTTCCTGTTCATTAAACCAGCGGAAAGAACCGCCGTACAGATCACGCGCCGCAACGATGCTGCTGCCAGCAGGAAAACCATTAAACAGCAGCACCAAAGCCGCCATACCGGATGCCGTCACAAGAGCATAGTCTGCCTTTTCAATCTTAGCCAGCGTTTCTTCCAAGACAGCACGAGTCGGATTTTTAGTCCGTGTATAGTCAAAACCGGTAGACTGACCAAATTCCGGATGCTGGTAAGTCGTTGAAAAATGAAGGGGCGCAATCAAGGCGCCTGTTGTTTTATCGGTATTAACACCCGCATGGGCTAAAATGGTTTCTAATTTATAATCATCTGTCATAGTTTTTGCCTTTCAAACCTAATGAGTTTATTTTACCACGTATTCCTTATTGCAACGGCATTTACGTCTATTCTATTTCTCAATAGTTAGCTATAAAAAATAACTATAGCCGCGCTTAAAGCACTGTGGCTGAACTCAAAAAAGAGTGGGGCAGACACCACTCTCATCAAAAGGATCAATTATTCCAGATGTAATTTTCGTCGGAGAGTCTGGGCTTTTTCTCCCAGCATCTTGTCCAGCAAATGCGTCATAAGACCTAAGATGCCATAAACACCCATACCCAGACAACCTATTAAAAGAACGTAGATCAGACTTGACAGTCTGCCGCTGTCAGCAAAGAAAAGGCTGAGCAGCCAAACAGCTGCACCGACAGCAAGGCTCATCAGAGCGGTCAAAATAAGAACCAAAAGACTTGTTCTTCGGATAGCCCTGCGGCTAAAGCCTGTAATCTGGTGAATGCGAAGATACATGAGCACAATCGGAACCATTAAGGCCAGGCTTGTTGAAATAATCGGGCCGTAAGCATGAAACAGATAAATCAAAGGAACCTGCAGAAGCAGCTTGACCATCACACCGTAAACAAAATATCTTATGGCCTTGCGATTTTCAAACAGAGCCTGCAGCATAGGAGCTAAGACAGTATAAATAGCTAAGATGACTGTCTGTAAAAGCGAGGCTGCAAACAGCCCCAAAGCCTGTCCCTGAGGTATTCCATAAAAGACCGTATAAAGCGGTCTGGCCAAAATAACAGAGCCAGCAATAGCCGGAACGATAAAGATCATCAGCATTTGCAGATTATTGACCACCAGACGGGCAGAAGCTTTCCTGTCTTTTTTAACAAAATTTTCCGTCAAAAGCGGGATACCAACACCCGCAATAGCTGTCGCAACTGCAATCAAAATCATGGTTACCTTGCCCGGATTGGTTGAGAAATAAGCAAACATGACCTTTAATTCCCTGTCGGAATAATCAGTAAAAAGAGCCATGGTATTACCAAAGGTAAACTGGTCGATCAGCTTGAAAACCTGAATGGCCGATCCCGTAATGATAAAGGGAATGGCTTCTTTGACTGTTTCAATAAGAAGGTCCTTGGTATCAATCACCATGCTGGCAGGCTTCTTGCCAAACAGAACGGCCAATAAGTCATTTTTCCACAGAAAATAAATGAGCACAGCAATGCTGGCGAACATCCCGACAAAGGCCGCAAAGGTGGATTGGGTCACGGCTTCAACATAATTGCCTGAGCCCATTTTCATGATGAAAAAGGCCGTCAGGAGCATCCAGATGACACGGATAACCTGCTCAGCAATCTGACTCATGGCATAGGGTTTTAGATTGTTAAATCCCTGAAAGAATCCTCTGAGCACACTCATGGACGGAAAGACAAGGACAGCCAGCGTCAAGCTTCTAAGAACCGGCACCAAATCCCGCCCCCCGCGGCTGAGAGAAGCAAAAAAGGGAGAGCCCACATACATCACTAAAGCAAAGATCGCACCCAAAAGCAGCATGAAATGCAGAATTTTACGCACAAGATAGGTACTCTTTTGCGGATCTCCCAGCGTATTGTACTTGGAAACCTGCTTGGCAACAGCAACCGGAATGCCAACTGTTGAAATCAGCAAAAACAAGGCGTAAATCTCATAGCCCATACCAAACAGGGCATTGGCTTCGGCAGCGTATCGTCCCATCCAGGCATACCAGGGGATAATATAGACAGCTCCCAGAAGCCGGCTGATAAAGTTGCCGGCAGTCAGCCAGGCAGTTCCTCGAACCATCTGCTCCTGCTGGCTCAGTTTTGTTTTCTTTTCAGACATAGATTTTCTTTCTAGTTTGTAATAAATTTATTATAAACTTTTGCTTGGTACTTGTAAAACACTAACTTTAAGTCTACAATAAAAGGTATGATTACATTAAAGAAGACACTCAGTATTCTCAAAGATGACGGCAATTTTCGTGAAATAATTGACGCGGAGCACTACCTAAATGATTATCCTGATTTCACTTTCAGCCATATTTCTTATGACAGCAGAGATGTAAGTGACAGTACCCTCTTTTTTGCCAAAGGGCTTAATTTTAAAAAAGAATTTCTTACGGCTGCTGTGCAAAAAGGGCTGCCCTTTTACATTGCTCAAAGGGATTATCAGGTGGGTATTCCGGCAATCATCGTCAATGATATTAAAAATGCTATGAGCCTTGTTGCCAAGGAATTTTACGGCAATCCTCAAGATAAATTGAAAACCCTAGCCTTTACCGGAACGAAAGGCAAAACAACTGCAGCTTATTTTGCTTATTATATTTTACAGCAAAGCCACCGTCCGGCTATGCTTTCGACCATGAATACAACGCTGGATGGAAAAACATTCTTCAAATCAAAACTGACAACTCCTGAAAGCTTGGACCTCTTTAAAATGATGGCTCAGGCCGTTGACAATGGCATGACCCATTTGATTATGGAAGTTTCCAGTCAGGCCTATCTGGTCAAGCGGGTCTACGGTCTGACTTTTGACGTCGGTGTTTTTCTCAATATCAGCCCTGATCATATCGGGCCAATTGAGCATCCCACTTTTGAAGATTATTTTTACCATAAGCGGCTCCTGCTTAACAACAGCCGCTACGCTGTTGTTAACAGCCAAATGGATCATTTTGCTCTTGTCCGGGATCAGATCGCTGACCAGCCGCATGATTTTTATGGCAAATATTCTGACAATCAAATCACAAACAGCGAGGCCTTCTCCTTTGATCTCACAGGAAAACTGGCAGGCCATTACGATATTCAGCTAATCGGTTCTTTCAACCAGGAAAATGCCTTGGCCGCAGGTCTTGCCTGCCTGCAGTTGGGAGCAAGTCCAAGCGATATTCAAAAAGGCATCGCCCAAACTACAGTCCCCGGCCGTATGGAAGTGCTCACTCAAAAAAATGGAGCTAAGGTCTTTGTGGACTATGCCCACAATGGGGACAGCCTTGAAAAACTGCTGTCCGTTGTAGAGGAACACCAAAAGGGCAACCTCATTCTGATTCTCGGAGCTCCCGGAAACAAGGGCGAAAGCCGCCGCAAAGACTTCGGCCGCATCATCAATCAGCACCCTGACCTGACCGTTATTCTGACAGCCGATGATCCCAACAATGAAGATCCTTTTGATATCTGCCAGGAAATAGCCGGCTATATCAAACGTCCTGTGACTGTTGTTGTTGACCGTGAGCAGGCCATTCAAAAGGCTATGTCACTGACACAGACCGAAAACGATGCTGTCATTGCAGCAGGCAAGGGAGCTGATGCTTTTCAAATCGTTAAGGGACAGCGGGCAGATTATGCCGGTGATATCGAAATTGCTAAGACATATCTTTGATTTTCAAAAAGCTCCTGACAAGGGTTAATGAGAATCATTTTAAGTACTCATTTGAATGATTCTAAACAAGTGCCTGACGGTTCAAAAATTTCGCATTCCCTGTTTAAAAAGGCTTTTTTAAGCCTTTTTTCTATGCTATAATAATCATAATTTTGAAGAAAGGAGGCTAGACATGTCTGATATTCGTGCTGAATCCATCCAGGTTGCCTATGACCAAGCTATTGTCATTGATGACTTATCGCTTCAGATTCCCCATCAAAAGATTACAACCATCATCGGAGCCAACGGCTGCGGCAAATCAACCTTATTAAAGGCTCTGACCCGCATTCAGGCCATTAATAAGGGGCAGATTTTTCTTGACGGCCAAGCCATCGCTCAGCTGCCCACCAAAGAAGTTGCCAAAAAACTGGCCCTGCTTCCTCAGGTTTTGGAGGCAACGGAAGGAATTTCAGTCTATGAATTAATTTCATACGGAAGATTCCCTCATCAAAAATACCTGGGAAATCTTTCTCAGCACGATAGGGACAAGATCCACTGGGCTATGGAAGTAACTAAAGTTGTCGAATTTGCTAAACTTGACGTTGACAGTCTTTCCGGCGGTCAAAGGCAGCGTGTCTGGATTGCCATGGCACTCGCCCAAGATACAGATACGATTTTTCTTGACGAGCCGACGACCTATCTTGATATGAATCATCAGCTGGAGATTTTAGAACTCCTGCAAAGACTCAACCGTAAAACGCAAAAAACAATCATTATGGTTTTGCACGACTTAAACTTATCCGCCCGGTTTTCTGACTATCTTATTGCCATGAAAGATGGCAGTATCAAATATCAAGGGGAAGTCAAAGAAATGATGACCGCTCCTATTTTACGGGATATTTTTCAAATAGATGCTCAGATTATGGAAGACCCTATCCACCAACGCCCTGTTCTGCTGACTTATCAGCTAATATAGATTTTTAGGAGATAATACATGAACTTTAAAAAAGCTCTCACAGTTTTAATGGCATTTGCTGCTGCACTGATCCTTGCTTCCTGCGGCAATGCCTCAAAATCATCAGATAAAAAAGCGGCTGTTTCCAGCATGCCAAAAATTTCCGGTGTTACTTATTACGGCAAGGTGCCTCAATCACCCAAGCGCGTGGTCAGCATCACCTCTACTTATACCGGCTACCTTTTGAAACTCGACCAAAACCTTGTAGGGGTTTCTTCCTATGATAAGAAAAATCCTGTTCTTAAAAACAAGGTTAAAAAAGCTAAACAAGTGACTTCATCAGACCTTGAAGCCATTACTGCCCTCAAGCCTGATTTAATCGTGGTTGGCTCGACAGAAGAAAAGATTGACCAATTAAAGGACATAGCTCCTGTTATCTCAATTGAATACGGCAAGCGCAATTACCTTGATATTTTCTCTGACTTCGGCAGAATTTTCAATAAGGAAAAAGAAGCCAAACAATGGCGCAGCGACTGGAAAGTCAAAACCGCCAAAGCTAAGAAAAAACTGACTAAGGCTGTCGGCAGCGATGCTAAATTTACTGTTATGGGTCTCTTTGAAAAAGAAATCTATCTTTTCGGCAACAATTGGGGCCGCGGCGGCGAAGTAATCTACCAAGCACTTGGCTTTAAAGCACCTGACAAGGTCACTAAAGAAGTCTTTCCGGAAGGCTACCTGTCTGCTTCACAAGAAGTTCTAGGCGACTATATTGATGATTATGTCATCGTTGCTGCAGAGGATAAAAAGACAGGGGCAGCGCTGTATGAAAGTGATGTCTGGAAAAATATTCCGGCGGTCAAAAAAGGCCATGTTATTAAGGTTAACGCCAATGCCTTTTACTTCAACGACCCGCTGACACTTGAGTATGAACTGAAAACTCTTCAAAAGGGTATTTTGAAGGCTGCCCAATGAGGTTGACAAATGCTTATGACATCAGTTGCTCAAGAAAATAAGCCAAAAAACTTTTGGCTTGTTTTTTTCATTATTTTACTGTTATTTATCAGCGGCTTGTACTGCAGCTTGAAATTTGGAGCCGTCAGCTATACAAATGCAGACTTGGCTAAAGTGCTGAGACATCCTCTTACCTCATCGCCTGTTCAAGATGTCGTCATTGATGTCAGAGTGCCGCGGATAGTCGGTGCCCTCCTAGTTGGAGCTGCTATGGCAACAGCTGGCAGTATCATGCAGGGAGTAACCAGAAATCCAATTGCAGATCCCGGACTGCTCGGAATTAATGCCGGAGCGGGACTGGCCCTGGTTATCGGTTATGCTTTTTTCAGGCACCTGCATTATAGTTTTATCCTGCTCATTTGTTTGCTGGGAGCAGGGCTGGCAGCTGTGCTTGTGTTTTCCCTGTCCTATACGCCCAGAAGGGGCTACAATCAGCTGCGATTGATCTTAGCAGGTGCTATGATTTCAACGCTTTTCAGCGCTTTTGGTCAAGCCATCACCATCTATTTCAATTTATCAACAGCCATTGTCGGCTGGCAGGCCGGAGGTTTGGTCGCTGCCAATTGGTCGATGATTAGAATCATTGCTCCCTTTATCATTATCGGCTTGATCCTGGCACAGCTTTTCTCCCATCAGCTGACTGTTTTAAGCCTCAATGAAACGGTCGCTAAATCACTGGGACAAAGAACCTTTTTAATGACTCTGATTCTGCTGGGAATTGTCTTGTTCCTGTCTGCCTCTGCTGTCGCCCTAGTTGGCTCCGTTGCTTTCGTAGGACTGATTATTCCGCATTTTATCAGAATGTTTATCGGCAGAAATTATCGCTTTCTTCTCCCCCTCACTGCCTTCTTAGGAGCTGTTTTCATGCTCTGGGCAGATTTGGCCTGCCGAACTGTCAATCCCGGCTATGAAGCACCGCTGAGCGCTGTTATCAGCATCATCGGTCTTCCTTGTTTTTTATGGCTGATTAGAAGGGGGCAGCATTTATGAAAAAACATTTGCAGACCAGACAGATTTTCATACTGTTGATCCTTTTGCTGCTAATGCTGACTGTTCTGGCACTCGCCATCGGAGAGAGCAGCTTTTCTATTTTTGATGTTCTCAATGTTTTCATGGGTCAAAGCGACAGTGCTTTGGCTATGATTATTCTTAAAGTGCGGCTGCCCAGAATCCTCGTCGCTCTGCTGGCAGGTGCCTCTTTGGCTTTAAGCGGCATGCTTTTACAAACCCTGACCCATAATCCCTTAGCTGATTCTGGCATTTTAGGTATCAATACCGGAGCGGGTATGGTCATTGCCTTGACTATTTCTTATGCCAGCCTGGAAAAGCGCTGGGTTATAACCTTTTTACCCTTTTTTGCCATGCTGGGAGGCTGTCTGACAATTTTTGCCGTCTATTTAATTGCCCGCAAGAAAAACAATAATATCAGCCCTGCCCGTCTCATCATCACAGGAGTCGGTGTCAGCACCATGCTGTCAGGAACCATGGTTTCTATTGTCGGCAGCATCGATCGCTACAAGGTGGATTATATTATCGGCTGGCTGAGCGGCCGTCTCAGCGGTGACAATTGGACGAGCCTAGCTATTCTGTCCCCCTTCTTACTTGTTCTTTGGGGGCTTACCTACAGCCGCAGTCAGACACTTAATATTATGAGTTTAAACGATCACACGGCTCTGGCACTTGGCTTAAAGCTGCAAAAAGAACGGCTGATCACGCTGATTCTGGCCACCAGTCTGGCAGCTCTCAGTGTCATATTAGCCGGTAATATCACCTTTATCGGTCTGGTCGCAGGCCATATCAGCCGAAAAATTTTAGGGAATAATCACTTTATCAGCCTGCCGGCTGCTATGCTGGTCGGAATGATTATTTTACTGTTGGCTGATACCATTGGGCGGGTTTTCCTGATTGGTACAGGGATTCCGACAGGCCTTATCGTTTCTATTTTAGGTGCTCCTTATTTTCTTTACCTGATGGCAAAGGTGGAAAAATAAATTTTGAGATAACCTGCAGTAGATCGTTTTACTGTAGGTACTCTAACTTTATACTCAATAAAAATAAAAGGATAGACCGTTTGCTAATAAGTCTATCTTTTTCATAATATTCAAGCGGCTCTGGGCTGAACCTGTTAACTGCCCTGCCCTACTTATGGTGTCATAAGAGGTCTGGAATTTTGATTCCAGATCTTTTTATTACCAAAAGAAGCTGTCAGTTGCCCCTTTTGCAGAATATGTCCTTCCATATTTTTCAATAATTTGCCCTTGCCTGTCCAGCGATTTAAATCCAAGGAACAATCCAAACTGTAAATGGTAAAGCGATACTTATGATTTTGACCTAAGGGTGGGTTGGGACCGGCATAACGATACCAGCCATAAGCCAAGCCCTGTCTGGCTCCATCAGGATCTTTCACTTCAAACCCACGAGAAACATTAGCCTTAATATGGCCAGAAGCGGGAAGATTCCAAATCAGCCAATGAGTAAATTCCTTTTTAAGAGGATGTGTCAAATCTTCCAAAGTAATAACCAGCGTTTCAGCATGAGAGGAAAGGTTTTTGATAAAAAATTCAGGTGACCTGTCCTCCCCTTTTCCTGTATGTTCCAGTGGAAATTCCCCACCTTCAGGAATAGTCGGACAAATGAAGTCCAATCTTTCTATCATATCAAACACCTCCTCTCTTGCTCTTTGATCCATTTTTTAATAAATTTGGATAGCTATCCCACAATTGAGTTGTGTAAACTTTGGCCTTATCAGATCCCTTGACAGCCCTCCAAAGAAGGGAAGCTGCCTGCATTTTGTTTTTGAGGTCAGCATTTCTTTTATCTGCACAAAAATCCTTGTAAAATTGATTCCATTGGCAGGCACGATTATCATATTTGGCATAATCAGATGTTCCGGCATAAACAGTCAGCATGTCTTCAAGCGTAAAATGGACATCATTTTCTGCCTTAACTTTGCGCCAAGCTGCTGCCATATCGGCGGTGAATTTAAAAGACTTAACTCCAGTCTGCTGAGCAAAATAATCCCTGAAAATCTGATTAAAGGCAAAACCGCACAGTAACAAAGAGCTGGACAAGCTGATTTCCTGCTTGTTTTTCGGTTTAACAGTCTGTTTATTAACTTTTTTGAGCGGCTGCCCTGCAAAATAGGCCGCTAATGCCTCGTTTAATTCCTGCTTTGTCCCCGAGTGTACCAATCCCAGCTGCCGGCAAATCTGCGACAGCTCTTTCCGATACCAATAATATTTGCAAAACTCATCATAGGTTTTAATCTGAGAAAATTCTGGACGCTTTACCATAGTGATCAATCATAATTTCCTACTTTCTATTATTATACATTTTTTCAAAATAAGATGATATTAAAAGCTGTTTAATGATAAAACCCCACTTTGGTAAAGTGATACCAATCCTCTATTTCCTGAGGATTTTTACTATTTAGTAAGAGGAAAATTTCTCTGGCAAATTCTAAGGCTGCTGTCCCATTTGCTGTCACAACACCACCATCACTGACTGCCTGTTCTTCTATATAAAAATCTTCTCCACGATAATGCGGAGCTGCTTTTTTTATAAATTCAAGGGTATTGCCAGTGTGCCTGACATGATTCAAGTAAGCATTTTCAGCTAAAAAATTGGTCGCGGCACAAATAGCAGCAATCGGTATCCGATGGCAGACAGCATAGTCCACCACAGGCAAAATCTCCGTATTTTTGCCCTCCAGCCAGCTGTCTCCACCAGGAATAATCAGCAGTTTAAAATCCTTAGGATAATCCGTCAGATCATAGTCAGGAATCACGCGAAATCCACCCATGGATTTTTTAGGCTGCTTGTCTGAGCCAATGGTTTTAATCTGAAAGGGGCTGTCCTGCCGGTTTAATTCCGAGCAAACATAGGCTGGCTCCCAGTCCGCATAATCATCAAATACATAAACAAGAATGTCATTTTTCATTGTTCTGCCTACTTTCTTCTATTATCGCCTATAGTATAACCCAAAAAAGATGACAGCTTTATGTCATCTTTTATACAATGATTCAATTGTCTTCAGCTTTTCTTTGACCAACTGCTGTAGCTCAGCAGGGGCCAAAACCTCGACTGCTGTTAGCAGCTGAAACACCAAATGACAAGCGACAGACAAACTTGAAGTATAAAATACAATCTTGCCCTGCTCTTTACAAGCAGCTAGTATTGACGCATCCAGTACCTTGGTTATAGCAAAGGCATCTTCAGGCTTGTAAGCTAAAACAACCTTGATATAACCTTCAATCGGGTCTAAAGAAAAATCAGAATAAGCCGTCTTTTGAAATGTTAACGGCGGACAAGGACGAACTGGAAACACTTTCTCTAATAAAGTCAGTGAGGCCATCCGCTGCAGTTTAAAAAGACGAAAGTCTTCTCGCTCTCGGCAAAAAGCATATAAATACCAGGCCGAATCTTTGAAGACTAATTGATAAGGCTCAATTTTTCGCTTCCTTCTGCCAGTTTTTGAAACATAGTCTAACAGAATACAATTTCTTGTTTCAATGGCTTTCTGCAAGATCTCAATTTTCTTTTGAGCAAAACTATTTGCATACCAAGAAGAAAAATTAATATAGTGATCAGCCCGAGAAGTCTCATCTTTTTCTTCAGGCAGCAGTTTTGCTATCAAAGCAGTCAAATCTGGCTGCTGCTTGATACTTTGCAGACCCTTTAAAGCAGAGTCAAGATTTTTAAGATCTGCCGTTGATAAGATACGCTTATCCATTTTATAATGTTTCATCAGCGAAAGGCCGCCGCTGCGGCCGGCATAAGAAACAATCGGAAGACCGGCCTGATTAAGGCTGTCCAAATCCCGGTAAATCGTGCGCTTGGACACCTCAAATTTTTCCGCCAGTTCTTTAGCGGTTACCTTATCTCTTTCTGAAAGCAGGGATAAAATAGCTAGTAATCTTTCTAATTTCATTTTTCCTATCCGCCAAATCTTTAAGACGCGAAGATCAGGCTCTCCTTATTAAAAGCCATTTTCAGTCGGTACTTGTCCTCAGCATTCTTTTCAATATAACCCAATAAATCCAGAGCCTGAACAAAAATATCAGGACGCTTCTGAGCGACTTCATCTTTACGGCCAAATTTCAAAAGAAAGCTGGTCATGTATTTGAGGGCGTATTCGGGATTGACGTCTCCCAGCAAACGGTAGAGCGGCTCTTGTTCGCTTGACAGAGGCAGATTTTCTTTAAGTTTAAAAAAGTAATTGGATAAGGTCAGTGAATCCCTGCTAATACTTGTTTTCTCGACAATAAGCGCCTTGTTGGTCTGATTGGACAGGCAGGTTTCAAAAGTTAAAGTTTGCAGATCTTGGTAAATGGACGACTGGTCATCTACAAAAATCTGACTGTCCAGCGCCAGACCGTCAAGATCTTTTAACAGTTCAAAAGCATTGCTGTAACGCTTATTCTCACGCAAAATATAACCCGCCTGCACATAGTCTTCGATCGAACGTTCCAAATTCTTAACCGCAGCAAAATCCGTCTTAATCTGCCGGAGTGTGACATCATCATGAAGCTGCAGATAATTGATAAGAGCTGTAAAAAATGGCTGGCGCGTTAATTTGCTGCCATTGTAAATTTTAATCATCCAGTCCTCCTCAATAAACCAAGTGCTTGGCCCATATCAGACTGATCGGCTGTAAAAAGCAAATCGCCGCTTTGCAAATGCTGAATTTTCATAACAGCTCTATTGTATCATAAAATAGGCTCCTGACAGAAACCATTATTTTTTAATCGAGTAGAGGACCCGCACCTCAGATGTACGACATGCCCGTCGTACTTAAAAAGGAGAGAACCAATCAGGTTCTCTCCAGAGTACAGCTTTTCATCACCCACTACAGTTGACAAGGAGCCTTATTTTATTATGCTAGGCATTAAAACTTTCCGTCAGCTGAGGCACAACTTGTTTCTTGCGGGAAACAGCGCCTTTAAGGAAAGCATGGTTGTTTTCGAGTTTGAAGTTGAAAGCTGCTTCAACCTTATCCATGTTAGCACCCAAAGCTAAGATTTCCGAATTTGAATTTAAAATATCCGTAATCATCAAGACAAAATCTGAATAACCATTGGCTGCTTGTGAAGCTTTAATAGCTGCTTCAATTTCCGACTGACGTTCCAAAACGTCATTGATATCGACCGTATTAACCTGTGCTACCCGTACTTGATTGCCGTTAAGTTCGAATGTTTTGGCATCAATATCAACCAGTTCCTCAGCTGATTTGCTGGCCAAATTAGTACCAGCCTTAAGCATAGCCAAACCATATTCCTGCAAATCAACACCGGCAATCTTAGCCAAATCTTCAGCAACTGCCGGATCAGAAGCATGAGTCGTTGGCGATTTCAGCAAAAGCGTGTCTGAAATCAGACCTGACAGCATTAATCCTGCAATTTCTTTTGGAATGGCTACGCCGTTTTCCTTATAGAGACGATAAACGATTGATGAAGCAGAGCCGACAGGTTCTAAACGCATATAAAGAGGATTTGCCGTTTCAAAATTAGCGACACGGTGATGGTCAACCACTTCAATCACTTCAACATCACGAATGTCAGCAATAGACTGCTGAAACTCATTGTGGTCAGTTAAAATGACTTGTTCGGCACCTTCTGCTTTAGCAGATGTAACAACACGCGGTGCCTCAACACCAAAATAATCCAGAACAAAGGCTGTTTCTTCATTAGGCTCTCCCAGAGCAACAGCTTCAGCGTCTGTACCAAGCTGGCGTTTCAAATAGGCATAAGCTACTGATGATCCAATAGCATCTGAATCTGGATTTTGGTGACCAAAAACTAAAATTTTAGACATAACATTACCTCGTTTTTATTTTTCATCTCATTTTACCAAATTTGATGTCATTAAGCAAAAGAAGCTTTAGCCGAATTTCAAAGAATTTAAAGATCAGTTTTTAAGCAGCAAAAAAGGCCGAAAACGTTCATTTCAGCCTTCTATAATCAGTTATAAGAACGAAACATGTAGAGCAGCTGCCCTTTCAATCTACCATCATTGGTATCTTAGCCATTGATTCTGCGCTTGTATTCTTCGTAGGTTTCTGTGTGCATGAGTTCCTTGGCATTGCGAACGCGGTCCGGCGTCGGCGGCTTGACGCCTTCTAAGGCATAAGGAATCCCCAGTTCATGCCATTTGAAGACTCCCATGGTATGATAAGGAAGCACTTCAAAACGCTCAACATTTTTCAAGGTCTTGACAAATTCACCCAATTTGATCAAATCTTCATCGCGGTCTGTCAGACCCGGCACTAAAACGTGACGAATCCAAACAGGCTTACCGATATCAGACAGATAGCGGGCACAGGCCAGAATCGTTTTGTTGCCGTGACCGGTAACAATTTTATGCTGTTCTGGGTTGATTTCCTTGATATCCAAAAGCACCAGATCAGTAACTGCCATCAATTTATTGTATTTTTCCAGATAGGCGGGCGTATTTCTAAAGGTAAGCGCACAGGTATCCAGAGTTGTATGAATGCCTTTTTCTTTAGCCAAGGTAAAAAGGGCAATCAAAAAATCAATTTGAAGGGTCGCTTCACCGCCGGAGACTGTAATGCCTCCTTTATCGCCCCAAAATCCCTTAAAACGCAGAGCTTCCTCCAAAACATCTTCTGCTGTTCGTTCTGTTGCTCTGTCATTGGTCATTGCCCAAGTATCTGGGTTGTGGCAGTACTGGCACCGCATTTGGCAGCCCTGCATAAAAACGACAAAGCGCACGCCCGGACCGTCAACAGAACCAAAAGATTCTGTAGAGTGAACAAGTCCGGTTACCTTCCTGTAGTCAATTTCTTCTGTCATAATTTTCTTTCCTGTAAACGTTTTTCTTATCTTTATTATAACACTTTAAGCGAAAAAAAGACTAACATTCTGTTTAGTCTTTTTCATCTTCTGCTTCTTCAATTTCTGTTACCAGCAATTTCAGTTTGGTTATGCGTCCGTCTTTAACCTTGTCATTGATCAGCTCCAAGTGTTTATTATTGCTCTCAACAGTGAAATGCTCTTTTTCGTCCTGACTTGGAATCGTTCCGACACCGGTCAGGTAAAAGCCGGCAATGGTATCAACATCATCACTTTCAAGGTCTGTTTCAAAATATTCGTTAAAATCATTGAGCGTCATCGTTCCAAGAACAATGTAAGTATGGTCTGCAATCTCGCGGACAGAAACTGCAGCCTTATCTGTCTCGTCATCAATTTCACCGACAATTTCTTCCAGAAGGTCTTCCAGCGTCACGAGACCTGCCACACCGCCGTATTCATCTAAAAGAATAGCCATTTGATTTTGAGTATTTCGAAGAGCCGTCAGGAGGTCATTGACAAAAATGGTCTCCGGCACAAAAAGCGGTTCCTGTAAAATCTTGCGGAGGTTGATATGATCAAAGCCTTCTTTGAAACCGGCATCTAAGAGCCTCTTTGTATGAATAAGACCGATAATTTTATCCTTATCCCCATCATAAACAGGAATGCGGGAAAACCTCTCATTTAAAATAGCCTGAATAATATCACCGGTATCATCGTTGATATCAACCATAAAAGCATCGGTCCGAGGAACCATAACCTCACGCGCCATCAGCTCATCGAGCGAAAAGACACCCTGCAGCATTTCGATTTCATCGGCATCCAGAGTCTCTTCGCTGTTTGTCAGCATATACTCGATTTCATCACGCGTCATTTTCTCATCGGCATCATCAAAAGTCATGGGCGTGATACGGCTCAGCAGATTGGTTGAAGCCGAAAGGAGCCAGACAAAAGGACTGACGAGCTTACCCAGCAGAATAATAAGCGGAGCTGAATACACCGCCAGACTGTCCTTTAGATTGAGGGCGATACGCTTGGGATAGAGCTCTCCTAAGACAATTGAAATATAAGTCAAAAACGCAAGGGCGATGATACTGCCTGCAGTTCGTGCTGTTGCCGAGTTGCCGAACCAGGCGGCAATCTCACGTCCCAGAGAATCTGCTAAGCTTGCCCCAGACAAAAGGGTGATGAGGGTTATGCCAACTTGAATGGTAGAGAGAAAATGATTTGGTTTTTCTAAAACTTTCAAGAGACGGATGTATTTTTTGTCGCCTTCTTCAGCTTTTTGTTCAACGCGCGCACGGTTCAAAGATACCAGAGCCATTTCAGTGGCTGAAAAGAAGGCATTGCAAAGCGTCAAAATAAGCAGTAGTAAGAATTGTAAGATTAAGGATTGACTACCAGGGTCTTCCATATTCGTTATTTTTCTCCTAAATGATATATAGTCAGTCTATTATAACACAATTTTGTTTTTCTTGTGATACTCATAAACACCAGCGATGAATTTTACGATTTCCTTGATAATAGCATAAGCCGGTACTGCAACTAACATGCCGACAAGCCCTGCAATATTGCCGCCCAAAACCAAAAGCACCATAATGGTCAAGGGGTGGATTTTCATGGCACTGCCGACAACACGCGGATAAACGATGTTACCGTCAATCTGCTGCAGGGTCATGATGTAAATAATAGCAATAATCATTTTTTTAGGATCACTGACAATATAGGCTAAAACAACGGGCGTCAGTCCCAAATAAGGACCGACATAAGGAACAACATTGGTAACTCCCGCAACCAGGGCAAAGAGAAAGGCATACTGAATACCCATGAAATGGTAGCCAATGAGAGCAAAAACAAAGATAAAGGCCGCATCAATCGCAACACCGCTGATATAGCGTGAAATCGTCTTGTTCATCTGTCCCATAAGCTTGCTGATATCATGGGTATCGTTCTTTAGAATAGAGCGCTCCAGCATAGGCAGCAGCCCTTCGCCATCCTTTAACAGATAAAATAAGATGACCGGTGTGATGATCAACACCATCACAATATTTGTAATCATGGAAACGATACTGGAAACACTGACTGTTACACTGTTGAGGACATTTTCCAAAATATCCACATAAGACAGGTTAAATTGTTTCAAGAGGCCGTTAATATCAATGTTTTTAAAGGCCGGATTGTCCTTCCATTCATTGAATAAATCCTGCAGGCCTACATAAATGTTCTGACTGGCTGATATCAAGTCCGTCAGCTGATTAATTAAATTAGGAATCAGGCTGGTAATCGAGAAGATCAGTAAGGAAATTAAAGCCGCAAAGATAATGACAATCGCCCAAATCCGCTTCATCTTAAAACGTTTTTCTAAGAAAGTAACAGCAGGATCGGTGATATAATAAAGAAAACCGCCCAGCAAAAAGGGCATGAAGAAGGTCTTAGCAACACTGAAAAAAGGGCTAAAAATGCTCCCCATCTGCCGCCAGGTAAAAAGAATCAAGGTCAGCAGCAAAGCCTCTACTGTCCAAAAGAATAATCTGTTGTTCTTAAACATAATCTCTCCTTTTGCGCTTATTTTACCATATTTTTGTGTTATAATAAATAACAATTAAACGACAAAGAGGTAAAAGATGGCACTTATTTCAATGGAAAATGTAACCCTGAAAAGACAGGGCAAAACCTTGCTCAGCAATCTTAACTGGCAGGTTAATAAGGGAGAGCACTGGGCCATTTTAGGACTCAACGGCTCCGGCAAGACAACCTTGTTAAAACTGATTATGGCTGAATACTGGTCTTCAGACGGTCAGGTTGAGGTTTTGGGCACCAAATTCGGACAGGGGAACATTCCCGATATGCGGACTAAAATTGGAGTTGTCGGCTCTTTTATTGCTGAGCGCCTGCCGAAAAATATGCTGGCCGAAAAAATTGTCCTGACCGGAAAATACAAATCCAGCATTCTTTATAAGGCTTACGGTGACAAGGAGCTGGATGAAGCGCGCCATATGCTGAGATCTATCGGCGGAGAGCACCTGCTCGGCCGCTCCTATGCCAATCTGTCCCAGGGCGAAAAGCAGCTCCTCTTGATTGCCAGAAGTTTAATGGAAGAGCCGGAAATTATCATTTTGGACGAGGCAACGAGCGGTCTTGACCTCTTTGCCAGAGAAAAACTGCTGCAGCAAGTTGATATGATTGCTAAACTGCCGCATTCTCCTTTGATCCTCTACGTTACCCACCACGCAGAAGAAATCACCAGCACCATGGATCACATTCTTCTTTTGAAAAAAGGAAGAATTGTTGCTCAGGGTAAAAAAGAAGACATTATCACTCAGGAAGTTCTGTCAGACTTCTATGACAATCACGTAAAAATTATTCCTATTGATGAGGAGCGCTTCTTTATCAAGCCGGAGGTGTAAAGCTGTTATCAAGTTCAGCACAGATTGACTCAAGCACAATTCTCAGCTGATTTCAGCTTGCTTTGTTTTTTACAGGCTGAGCTTTTAAAAAATGATACTTAACCTTATTCCATATATAAAACAGCAGACTGTTTACAAGTAAAAGCAGTCTGCTGTTTTTGTGTTTCCGGCAAAAATATTATAACTTCTCCACCATCACCAGAAATGGCGGTGTGTTGATTTGATTGAGCGGCTGGTAAAGCATGGTCGCAAAGTGTTCCTGCGGCAGTTTTTTGATAAACTCCAGCACAGCGTCTTTTTCCCTATCGCCACCCTCATGCCCGTAGTAAATCATGATGGACAGGCGGCCGCCGTCTTCCAAACGATTCAAAATTTTTTCAACCGCCATTAGAGTCGTGTCAGGCTTTGTGATAACGGACTTATCAGCAGACGGCAGGTAGCCCAGATTGAAAATAGCTGCGCGGATAGGCTCGGTCACATAGTGATCCAGATTCTCATGACCGTCCAAAATGAGTCCTGCATTTTCCAAACCGAGCTGAGCTAAACGTTTTTGAGTTTTCTGTACCGCCTGTTCCTGCACATCAAAGGCATAGACTGTCTTAGCTAAAGCAGCCAAAAAAGCGGTGTCATGGCCATTGCCCATGGTCGCGTCCACCGCGATGCTATCCTTATCTAAAACTTCTGCCAAAAAGTCATGAGAAAGCTCAATGGGGCGTTTGATCATGCCATTACCTCCGCCTTACAGCCTTGATAAGAATTTCGTCTCTCCATCTCCTTGTCAATAGCATTTAGAACCTCCCATTTGTTGAGGCTCCACATGGGACCAATCAGCATGTGGCGGGGGGCGTCGCCGGTAATACGGTGAATAACGATATCTTTCGGAATAATTTCCAGCTGATCGCAGATGATGGACACATACTCGTCCTGACTAAGCAGCTGCAGTCTGCCTTCGTGATAGTCCCGCTGCATGCGGGTATTGGTCATCAAGTGCAGCAGATGCAGTTTAATGCCATCTATATCATTATCGGTCACGCAGCGGCGGACATTTTCCAGCATCATCTCGTGTGTTTCGCCCGGCAAACCGTTAATCAGATGGGAAACGATTTCTGCTTTGGGGGCCAATTGACGCAGACGCTCCACCGTCTCAACATACAGTTCATAACTGTGCGCTCGGTTGATAAGTTTTGAGGTTTCCTCATAGGTTGTCTGCAGCCCCAGCTCAACTGTCACATGCATTCGTTCAGAAAGTTCCGCCAAATAGGCAATGGTTTCATTAGGCAGGCAGTCCGGACGAGTGCCAATGTTGACACCAATAACTCCAGGTTCATTGATGGCCTGCTCGTAGCGCTCACGAATAACCTCAACCTTGTCATGGGTATTGGTGAAATTTTGAAAATAGACCAGATATTTTTTGACATCCGGCCACTTGCGGTGCATAAAATCAATTTCCTTGTAAAATTGGTCGCGGATCGGAGCCTCAGGTGCCACGATAGCGTCGCCAGAGCCAGACACCGTGCAAAAGGTACAGCCACCGTGGGCTACGGTACCGTCACGATTGGGACAGTCAAAGCCGGCATCAATAGGCACTTTAAAAATTTTTTCGCCAAAAAGCCGGCGGTAATAGGCATTTAGAGTGTTGTAACGTTTATTCATAGCTGTTATTTAAATTATTTTTTATATAAGGACTGTGGTGCAGGTGCTGGAAGGTAGAATGGTCGCATTCAACAGCCGACTCCACAATATGATAGGTTTGAAAAAGATGGTGCACTCGGTCTTTCAGCAGCTGCTCGTTGCAGTCAGGAGCAACCAGCAGGTGAATCATGGCAATATTTTTTCGGCCATCCAAAGACCAAAGATTAAACTGATTGATGGCCTGAACCCATTCCAGAGCCAAGATTTCCCTTTCCAACTGCTGAATATCACAATTCCCGGGAGCATGTTCCAAAAATACAGACAGATTTCTGATGAATTTAGGCAGAGCCTGGCTCAAAATAAAGAGTGCAATAGCCACCGACAGAAGCGGATCGAGAATGTACCAATCTGTCACTCTCAAAACCAGTGAAACAATAATAACAGCTACCCAGCCTAAAATATCTTCAAGAAAATGCAGGCTTAAAACAGACTCATGTTCAGATTCTTCACCATTTAAAACACGGCTGGCTACAATGTTGACAGCAATAGCAATCAAACCAAGGATCAGCATACCATTGTAATTAACCGGCTCAGGATGCATTATTTTTTGAACATTTTCAAATAGCACCAAGGCAGAACCAATGATAAGAATAACCGCCGTCATCAAGGCTCCTAAGAGACTGAAACGCCAGTAGCCCAGCGTGTATTGGTAGTCACTTCTGCGCTTGGACAGCCGTTCAAAATAATAAGACAGGCCGATAGCCAAGGCATCGCCAAAGTCGTGGACAGAATCGGCTAAAATAGCACTGGAATTAAAAATACTGCCGAAAATCATCTCAATAATGGCAAAGACAAAATTGGACATAAAAGCAATAAAAATTCGAGTGGTTGACTGATTAGAGACATCGTGGTGGTGGTCACGATGGTGGTGTTTGTGAGTTTCCATACGTTCTCCTTTTAATTTGTTGGGAGTGGGACAAAAATCGGTAGGGAGTGGGAAAGAACTCAAAAATTGAAAATTTTGGTTCGTCTTCCCACCCCCGCACAGTTGGCTAGGTTTTCCGCTTTGGCCTTGTGGCAAAAGGAAAGCCAGCCAACCACTGCGCCAAGTACTTATCCCAAAACAGGAATACTGGACGAGTTTTTGCCCAGTCTCTTAGTTTTCTTTCCCACTCCTTTTTAATCTATTTTTTTCGAATAAAATTTTGTTGAATAACTTTATTATAACATGAACTGCTGTATTACCGGCATTTTTTAAGAAAAAAGAGCTGTTCCATAGATACCTTTACAGTATCACGAACAGCTCCGTTAGACTATTAATACCAGTTTTGATGCTACTTCTGCCGGCCTTGAAAACGCCATTCAAAACGCTTTTGATCGTAAAAAGGATAGACAAAGGCGGCAATGGCGACGGCAAGCAGCCAGCCTCCTACTATGTCAGAAGGGTAATGAACTCCCAAATAAATCCGTGACAGTGCTGTTAAGACTGCCAAGAGAATCAGGATTGCCTGTACAATCCGCTTGGACTCTTCTTTTGTCATTCGCTGCTGAACAATAACGGCTAAGCTCAGAGCAACAATCATGGTTGATGCCGCATGCCAGCTTGGAAAAGAGGCACCCATCGGTTTTTCAATGAGATAGTAAAGGTCAGGTCTTGCACGATTATACAAATATTTAAAAGCTGTCGAAAAAATACCCATTAAAAAGAGATTGCCAGCTAAAAAGTAAGCCTCTGCCTTCCATTTTTTCCAAAAATAGCAGAGCAAAGCCATAAGAAAGACATAAACAAAAATGTAGGCCTCATGTCCCAGCTGAGTTACCGCTTTAAAAAACATCGTCGCGCCTTTAGGCAAGTCGCCGCGCACCGCCTCCTGCACACTGCTGTCAAAAGCCTTTAAAGCATCAGGATAAAATTTAACCGCATATCCCAGCATAAAAAAGAGCAGAGCCGCAAAAGAGGCACTTAAAAGATAAAATTGTTTATTTTTCATAAGTCCTATAATTTTTCAAAATTGGTTTGACCGCTGCATAAATGACAGCAAAACTGACTGCAAAGATCAGGCCCTCCAGAAGATTAAAGGGAACGACCATGTTGACCAAGTATTTTCCAATACCAATGAATCTGGCAATATCAAACCCGGCAAATTTAGCATAGAGCGGAATGGCATAGATATAGTTAAGAACAAGCATAATCACGGTCATTGCAACTGTTCCGACAGCACTGGCAATAACAAATGCTTTCTTTTCTTCCTTCTTCTTCCAAATCAGACCAAAGGCTAAGACAAAGACACCCAGCGCAGCTATATTCATGGGCAGGCCAATAATGCCGCCGGGGCCGCCATTATCCAGTAAAAGCTTAAGCAAACTTCTCAATAAGAGAATAGCATAGGCACTCCGTAGATCAAACAGCACCAATCCCAATAAAATAGGAATGATACTAAAATCAAGCTTCAAAAAATCAACACCCGGAATAATGGGAAAATTGAAAATCATGAGCACGAAAGAAAGTGCCGATAAAATCGCAATGCTAGCTAAAATGTGTGTTTTTTTCATAAAAAAATTCCTCCAATTTTTACAAATCGAAAGAAGCTGCAAAGAGTATAGCATGCCATGCACAAAAACCCTTTGTCTTCTCCCATCCAGACTTTACTGTCGGTTGCGGAATCACACCACATCAGCTTTACGCTCGCGGACTTCTGATAAATTTAGCACCTACTTTTCCCCTGCCTTGCAGCGCTGCTTTAAATGAGCAGCCTGAACAAGCAGAAAAAGTAAATCATTCAAAATATCAGTCACCGCCGGTCGGGAATTACACCCTGCCCTGAAGACACTTCTAGCATATCAAAAAAGAAGCCTAATAACAAGTAATCTTTCTTAATTCAAAAAAATTCTTTAGAGCTTGGCTGTTTTGGCCAAATAGGAAGGGGAAAACAGTGCAATTATTATGAATTTGGACATTTGTTTAAGAGAGCCATGGATTTACTGATAGCTATTGACAAACTAAAGGAATAAATGTATAGTATATATAAAATATTTATATATAAATTTTTTATATATTCAGGAGGGCTTCAGATGTATTATCCTGTCTCAGCCGTTTTGATAGAATTTCTTATTTTGTCTATCGTCAAACGGCAAGACTCCTATGGCTATGACATCAGTCAAACCATTAAACTCATAGCTAATATCAAAGAGTCAAGTTTATATCCTATTTTAAAAAAATTAGAAAAAGCCGGCTACCTCACCACTTATACTCAAGAATATCAAGGACGAAAGCGTAAATACTACCGTATTACTAATTCTGGAAAAAATCATCTTACCTTTTTAATGAGTGAATGGGCAAGTTATAAGGCAACTATTGACGGTATTGCAGAAGGGAGAATCCGCCATGACAAAAACTGAATATCTCAGTCAGTTAGAGCATTATTTAAGAAGACTGCCGCAGGCTGACTATGAAGAAGCCATGGATTACTTTACAGAATATTTTGAAGAAGCAGGTCCTGAGCAGGAAGAAGAAATTATCAGGGAATTAGGGAGTCCTAAGGAGGCTGCTCATGATATTTTAAGCCAGCTTATCGAAAAAAATCACTTGCTCGGTAACAATCCCAAACAAACCATTTGGCTCACAGTCTTAGCTGTCTTAGCAGCACCGATGGCTCTGCCCCTAACTATCGCAGCGCTGAGTGTTATTTTTGCCATTGTCGTTACTGCCATGTCAGCCGTTTTAATTACTGCCAGTTTTAGTTTCGTTGGTTTTGTTTTAAGTCTTTCTTTTCTTTGGGAAGCAGTCACCAAGCTGTCCGGTTCTTTAGCAACCCTGAATCTTGGTCTGGGAGCTAGCCTTCTGTCACTCGGTGTAAGCCTGCTGTTTGCAGCTGCTACTATTTTACTGGCTCGATTATTTAAATTTATCTTTCTGAAATTCAGCCAGTGGATTGCAAAGCGAGGTTATAAATCATGAAAAAATCATTCAGAATCACTTTAATAGTCGGACTGATTTTAAGCATTTTAGGACTGGTTTTACTAGGCTTTGGCCTGTCATCCGGCGGTCTCGAAAAGCTGCAAAGCTATAATGAAGCGGCTCAAAAAAAGGAAATTCAGTTAGACAATGTTCAAGTACTGAACTTTGATTTTAATTTTAAGGATATCAAAATCAAGACCTCTGCAGATAAGCATTTTAAGCTGACTTACTGTGAAAAACCTAAAGAAAATATTTCTTACCGTTTTACTAAGGGCAGGCTATCCCTAAAACAAAATAGGCCTTCCAATATCTTTACTATTGAATTTTTCAAATTAAGCGATCTCTCTGACTGGCTTCATAGAAATGACAGCCGCACAGTGACTTTGACTGTGCCTGAAAATCTGCTCTTGAAAAAAGTTGCTATCAGCAATAAAGTCGGCAATATCAGTATTGAAAATCAAACAATTTCAGACGTTAATCTGCAGGGCAGCACAAATGATCTGTTTATTAAAAACAGCAAACTGGCTAAGGGACGTATTGCCAACAATGTCGGTAATATTTATCTTAATAACAGTACTTTGATTAATATTGAAGGAAAAACTAATACGGGTAATATTGTTGCTGAAAATCTTACCGTTCTGGGAGCTGTCAGTTTGGATAATAATGTTGGCGATACCGAAATTGTTTTATCTGCGAAAAGCCTTAAAGATACAGTTGTCAACGCTAAAACAGATATTGGTGATCTTAACATTTCAGACAATGTCTTAAGAGGCGGCATCTCCAAAAATCAGTTAAGCATTAAAGTTAATACTGGCAGCATCAAAGTTGATTAAACACTATTAAACTGCTTAGGAAAGCTGGACGAATTGAACTTCATCTCCAAAAAAATCTGCCAATAATGCCAAAAAAGATTGTTCCTGCTTGATGCAAGGAGCAATCTTTTTTCATACATTTATTAGAAATACTAAAAAGTAAGGACAGACAATTTTATTTTAATTTATCAGCATCGTAAGTATGACTGAGCTCCAGACCAGTGAATTGCTGCTGGCGGAGAGCTTCATAGACAATCATGCAAACTGCATTTGACAGATTAAGGCTTCTGACATGCTGATCATTCATAGGAATGCGCAGTGCTTTTTCAGCGTGCTGCCGCATAAATGTTTCGGGCAGCCCCTTATCCTCACGGCCGAACATAAAATAATGATTCTCAGCATCATCATAATGTTCATCTGAGTAAGTTTTTTCTGCAAATTTTGTAATCAAGTGCAGCCGGCCAGAACAGCTGTCCATAAAGTCTTCGAGACTATCATACAAATGCACATCCAGCTTATCCCAGTAATCAAGACCCGCCCGCTTCATTTTCTTATCATCAATAGGAAAGCCCATGGGACGGATAATATGGAGAGGACTGTTGGTTGCTGCACAGGTTCGGGCAATATTGCCGGTATTGGCAGGAATTTGCGGTTCAAACAAGACAACATGATTTTTTCCTGATACCGGGAAATGATTTTCTTTTTCCAATGTTTCAATATTCATCTGATGCTAACTTTCTGATAATAGATTTATTACAAAAAAAGAACCACGAAACCCGGAGTCATGCTCAGCAGGTAACGTGGTATATGGGGCCTCATTATCTTAAATCATAACAGGTTTGATTTAAAACAATGAGTAGCTTGTTATATAGTATAACACTTCTGTCAAAGATGTCAATAAGATATAAGAAAAAAATTAAGATTTTTTTCAGAAAAACATTGATTGCTTTCTGTCAAAAAAGGGGCCTCCTGTTTCAGCCGCTTTCTCCTTGTTTTTCTTTTGAATTTTCATAGAAAACTAGTGCATTTTCTCCTGAAAAGAGGTATGATAGTTATTATAATTTGGAGGTAGATCATGAAAATTATTGTCGTTGGCGGCGGTAAGGTCGGAAAGGCTCTCTGCCGCTCACTGGTCGATGAAAAGCACGATGTTATTCTCATTGAAGAAAATGAAACTGTGCTTAATCATGTGACAAAACGCCTTGATATTATGGGAATTGTCGGTAACGGCGCTAATTTCAGAATTTTAGAGCAGGCCGATGTTCAAAACTGTGATATCTTCATTGCTATCACAGATATGGACGAGGTGAACATGGTCGCGGCTGTTCTGGCCAAAAAAATGGGAGCTAAAGAGACTATTGTACGGGTTCGCAACCCTGAATATTCTAATACCTATTTTAAAGACAAAAACTTTCTTGGGTTTTCCCTGGTGGTTAATCCAGAGCTGCTGACAGCCCGTTATATTGCCAACATGGTTGATTTCCCTAATGCGCTGTCTGTGGAACATTTTGTCAATGGCCGTGTTATGCTGATGGAATTTAAGATCGTAGACAGCAACAACCTCTGTCAAATGTCCCTAAATCAGTTCCGCAAAAAGTTCAGCAACATTGTTATTTGTGCCATCGAACGAAAACATGACCTGATCATTCCTGACGGAGATGACATTATTCAGCCCGGCGACAAGATCTTTGTAACGGGCAATCGGATGGACATGATTCAGTTCCATAACTTCGTTAAAAATAAGGTTATCAAAAGTTTGATGATTATCGGAGCGGGAAGAATTGCTTACTATCTGCTCAATACCCTCAAAACGACAAATCGTCATCTGCAGGTCAAAATCATTGAGCTTGATCCTAAAAAGGCCGAACTCTTCAGTCAGGACTTTCCGCACATTCACGTTGTTCAGGGAGATGGAACAGCCAAGGATATCCTTTTGGAAGAAAGTGCTGCCAACTACGATGCTATCGCTACTCTTACTGGCGTTGACGAAGAAAATATCATTGCCTCCATGTTTTTAGAAACACTGGGCGTGCAGAAAAATATTACCAAGGTCAACCGCACCAGCCTTCTTGAAATTATCAATCCCGAGCAGTTTTCAAGTATTATTACACCTAAAAACATCGCAGTGGACTCCATGATGCATTTTATCCGCGGACGCGTTAATGCCCAGGATTCTAATCTGGACGCTCTGCATCATGTGGCTAACGGCCGAATTGAAACCTTACAGTTTGAGATTCGTCAGGCTAATAAAATGGCCGGCAAAACCTTGTCCAATCTAAAACTTAAAAGCGATGTTTTAATAGCTGCTATTATTCGCCGCGGAAAGACCATTTTCCCAACCGGTGATGATGTTTTTGAAGTCGGAGACAAAATCGTTGTCATCACACTGCGCAAGAACATCACGCATATCTATGATTTATTGAAGAGGTAAGCTATGAATAAAAGTATGGTACGCTTTCTCTTATCAAAATTACTGCTGATTGAAGCTGCGCTTCTGATTGTTCCTTTGATTGTTGCTCTTATTTATCAGGAAGATCGAACAATTATGTTCAGTCTTTTAGGCACTATGGCTATCCTGATTCTCCTTGGAAGCCTCGGTATTATTTTTAAACCTAAAAACCAGCATATTTATACCAAGGAAGGACTGCTGATTGTTGCTCTTTGCTGGGTCCTTTGGTCCTTCTTTGGAGCGCTGCCTTTTGTTTTCACCGGTCAGATTCCTAATATCATCGATGCTTTTTTTGAAGTCAGCTCAGGCTTTACAACGACAGGGGCTACTATCTTGCCGGACGTGTCTGTTCTTTCTCATTCACTGTTGTTCTGGCGCAGCTTCACTCACCTGATTGGCGGGATGGGAGTACTGGTTTTTGCACTTGCCATTATGGAAAACAGCAAAAACAGCCATTTAGAGGTCATGCGGGCAGAAGTTCCGGGACCTGTCTTTGGCAAGGTGGTCTCTAAGCTAAAAGACACAGCCCAGATCCTCTACATTATCTATCTGGCTATGTTTGCCATCTTTGCTGTTGTTCTGTGGTTTGCAGGCATGCCGCTCTATGACAGTCTGGTTACTGCGATGGGAACTGCCGGTACCGGCGGCTTCACTGTCTTTAATGACAGTATTGCCCACTACCACAGCTCACTGATTACAAACTTGGTTTCAATAGGCATGCTGGCCTTTGGTGTCAACTTTAATCTCTATTATTTGCTGCTGATGCGCAAGTTTAAATCCTTCTTTGGCGATGAAGAATTACGGACCTATATCGGCATTGTGCTGGCTGCGACCATCTTAATCTGGCTAAATGTCAGCGGTCTCTTCTCTTCTGCAAAAGAAGGTCTGGAAACCTCGTTTTTTGAAGTTTCTACCATCATGACAACAACAGGCTTTGGTCTTACCGACTTAACCGTCTGGCCGCTTTTCTCTCAGTTTATTCTGCTCTTATTAATGTTTATCGGAGGATCAGCCGGTTCAACAGCCGGCGGCTTTAAAGTCATGCGGACCTTGATTATATCAAAGATTGCTAAAAATCAAGTCCTCTCCAGCCTCTACCCTAATCGGATAATGTCTCTGCATATCAACCATCAGCCGCTTGATAAGCGGATACAGCACAGTGTTCTTAAGTACCTGACGGTCTATCTTGCTATTTTTATCGGTTTGGTCTTTATTCTGACACTTGACAGCAACAAGTTTATGGTCGTTGTCAGTGCAGCTGCCAGCGCCTTTAACAATATCGGACCAATGTTAGGAACAGATAAGACTTTTGCTATCTTCAGCCCGTTTTCAAAATTGGTTCTGTCGTTTGCAATGATTGCAGGACGGCTGGAAATTTATCCAATGCTGCTGCTCTTTATTCCAAAAACTTGGTCTAAAACCTAGCGTCTATTCCGTCAGTCTTCATATAAACAGACAATACTGTTTCCCTATACTGCACTTCACTGCGGTTTGCAGCAAAACCTGCCAATCAAGTGGATGATGAAATCATAAAATGAAGCAGCGGCCTGATTCCTGAATTGTAAAGGGATCAGGCCTTTTTCTTTACTCTGACAGCGCTCAGAGCTGTAAAAGCGCTATTCTCACAATGGCTTTGACTAATGTTTCATCAGTTAATTCCATTAAAAAACACCCCAAAAGTTAGACGAAAAGCTAACCTTTGGGGTGCAGTTTCATTTTCAATAAAATGATATTCTTAAGACCGCCGCAGGGCATCAGATTGTTTTAACTGTCTTTGTCATTTCTCCGCAAGGTAAAGTGATCCGGCACCGGATCCTGACCGCCTTTGACAAAAGGATGGCAGCGCAAAATTCTGGCCATTCCCATCAAGACTCCCTTTAAACCATGCTTTTCAATAGCTTCGATCATGTAGGCCGAGCAAGTAGGACGATAGCGGCAGGAAGAAGGAAAAAAGGGTGAGATGAATTTCTGATAGAACCTGACTGGCGCAATGAGCAATTTTTTCATCTGTTTGTCCGATTGACAGCCGCATTGTAGAGCTGACTGATTTCCTTTTTATTCAAGCGTCTTGATTCTCCCGGACGCAGTCCTGACAAATCAAGCGTGCCAAAGCGTGTTCGTGACAGCTTATCAACGGTTAAACCCACCGCTTCAAACATCTTCTTAACCTGATGGTTGCGCCCTTCATGAATGACCAATTCAACAACTGAACGATTCTTTTCTCGGTCTGTTTTGAGAATGGTATAGCGCGCCGGTTGGGTTGTTCTGCCATCAATGAGCACACCGCGTGTTAAAGGCCGCAGGTTGTTCTTATCCGCAATCCCTTTCACACGCGCCACATAGACCTTATCAATTTCATTGCGCGGATGAATCATTTTGTCTGTGAAATCTCCGTCATTGGTTAAAATCAGAAGGCCTGAAGTGTCCCAATCCAAACGGCCGACAGGATAGATCCGCTCTTTAACTTGGGGCAGCAAATCGATAACCGTTTTTCGCCCCTTATCATCAGAGACGCTGGAAATTACTCCACGCGGCTTATTGAGTAGGTAATAGACCTTTTCTTCATTATAGATGGGCTGACCGTCAATTTCAACCTTGTCTCCTGATTTGACAGTCGTTGCTAGTTCGGTAACCACTTGACCGTTCAGGGTCACCAGCCCTTGTTTAATCAGCTCTTCAGCCTTGCGGCGGCTGGCAACTCCGGCATGTGCAATATATTTATTAATTCTCATTTTCTTCCTTTGTTTCTTCGAGTGATTCGTCTTTACTGCTAAACAGCGTAAATTCTTCGTCTTTTAATTCAATAGCAGAAGCATCCGGCAATTCTTCTAGACTGTTGATTCCCATGTAATCCAAGAAATAATCCGTCGTCACATAAAGATTGGGCCGTCCCAATACTTCCTTTTTGCCATTTTCGCGAATTAAATCAAAGGCCTGAAGTTTGGAAATCGCACCGCTGGAATTGACACCCCGAATATCATCAACCTCGATCCGAGTGATGGGCTGTTTATAGGCAATAATAGACAGCACCTCAAGGCTGGCTCGCGACAGACTCTGATTAATCGGGGTTTTAGAATACTGGCGCAAAAGCTCGGCATAGTCCTTTTTAGTCACCATCTTATAAGTTCTTGAAGACTCCATCAAACAAAGAGCAGAGCTGTCATCCGCTTCATATTTCTGAGCCAATTTTTCCAGCTGTTGAACCAGCGCCGGGACAGGCATATCTAAGAGAGCAGCCAGCTGACGCAGGCCAAGTCCGTCTTCACCCGCTACAAACAGCAGCGCTTCTATCTTTGACAGAGGGGTCATGCACTTTCCTTTCTTAAAATGATATCACTAAAATTATGTTCCTGCCAGACAGAGACACGGTGCACTTTAATTAATTCCAAAGTGGCTAAAAAGATGGTCACCATCTCGTTAACCGAAACAACCTCTTTAAAAAGGAGCGACAAATTAGTCTCTTTTTGGCTGGCAACTTTCTCTTCAACGACCAGCATCATGTCTTCAATGCGGTAGTCATCGCTGTCAATTGTTGTATGGCTGTTTTTAATTTCTTCTTGTTTTTCAGCCATGACCTTGGAAAAAGCCAGAAAAATATCCACAACTGATTTATCCTGCTTAAGTTCAACATCATCATAAATCAGCTCTAATTTAGGCTTGGAAAAATGCTGTGCCCGCTCACTGTGCTTAAGGGCCAGCTGTTCACCTAAAAGCTTATAAGTCCGATATTCTTCAATTTGCTGTAATAACTGCATTTCCGGATCTTCCTCAGGTTCAACACTTTCAACAACCTTAGGGAGCAGTTTGCGGCTTTTGATCAGCATTAATTGACTGGCCATAACCATATATTCACCGGCCACTTCAAGCTTCATGGCCTGCAGCGTTGCAATATAAGCCAGATATTGCTCAATAACATCAACAATCGGAACATCGTAAATATCAACTTCATATTTGGAGACCAGATGCAAAAGCAAATCCAGCGGTCCTTCAAAATCTTTTAATTTAATATCCATCAGTTTTTAAAATACTTTTCCAGAGTTACAGGACTTTTCAGGCCCAGATATTTGGCCAAATCCATCATACTGACACCCTTATTTTTAGCCTTGATAATGTATTGCTCCCGCAATTTCTGGGCTGTCATTTCCTTGAGACCCACAGACGCCAAATAATGGCTTAATTTATTAAAAAGCCACTGGCGCGAATAAGGTTCCCCCTTATTGTCAAAGAGATAGACTGCCCCGTCTTCTTTTTCCGGCATGTGAGAGAGGAGCTGTTCGGACAGTTCCAAAACCCTCATGGACTGGCTGCTTATCACTGTCAGTACTTGAAAATCCAGAGCAATATTTTCCCACTTCAGCCGAGCAATCTCGCTTGGAGAAAGTCCTAATTCTGCAATTAAAAGAGCAATAAGCTGCCCGGTACGGTCAGCAGCTTTTTCATAGAGGGCAGACAGATCTATTTCTTGGTAAACAGACCTTGCAAGCGGCAGTTTTTCCTTATTTTTGATTTTGTAAAAATGATCCAGCTTCTCCTGCTCATATAAAAAGAAAAGAAATTGATTGACAGCTGAAATTTTTCGTTTTTTAGCTGAAATCTTTAAATCCGCCAGCGACTGCTCATACAGCTTAAGCTTGTTTGGATTGACTTTTCCTTCAGTGATTTCTGCAAACTGCTGCAGATCATAGAGATAGGATTTTTGTGAATTTGAAGATAAGGATTTACTAGCAATAAATTCTGGAATAAGTGTTATCATTTTTTTGTCAGTGTGTATTCGTTTGTAAATTCATGAAGCAGACTGTTCAGTGCTTTCAAGATAACTTTTCGTGTGATGATGCCTAAAAAGGTACCGTCTGCTTCAACGACCGGCAGAAAATTGGCATCCACCAATTTGTGCATCACCTCGGTCAGATCAGCATTGGGTCCTACAGTCGCATAGCTGCCGTTGGTCATATAGGAGATATCCAATGCAGCCAGCTTTTCATCATCAATATCTTCTTCCTGCTGATATCTGATAATATCTGACATGCTGATTGTACCGACGTATTTTTTATCCTTGGTAATGACGGGTACCCGCGAAAAGCCATTATTAGCAAGGAGCAGCATGACATGAGCTGTATTATGGGTATCAATAAAGATCGCCAATTCTTCAGCCGGAGTCAGGTCATTTTCCAAAAGCGGTTTTAAGAAAGTTTCGAATTCTTTTGCTATCATCGTTTTATTTCCTGTGAAAGTGCTGGATAGATCTCATGATCCCGTGTGAAATAATCTACTTTAATGGTATTTTCATCAAAACATACTCTGGCATAAAGGCGTTCGTTAATATCGCCGCGAGGCTGGGAAACACTGCCCGGATTGATAAAAACAGTTTTGCCGTTTTTCCAGACGGCCGGTCTGTGAAGGTGCCCATAGATACAAATATCTGCATCCTCTTCTTGAGCCCAAAGATCCAGACGTTCAAAGCCAAAATTAATACTAAATAAATGGCCGTGTGTCTGAGCAACTGTCAAGTTAGGCAGCTCGGTCACAAGAGAATCCGGATAGTCGCCAAAATCACAATTGCCGCGAACCACCTGAACGCCTTCCCAAATGGGGTCACTGGCCGGCAGTTCCGAGTCACCGTTATGAAAAATAGCGTCTGCCTTGCCAAAATAACGTTCTTTTATATCTTTTACAATTTGCCGATCACCATGCGAATCACTCATGATAATCAATGTGCCTTCTGCCATTCCGGGAATACCTCCATAAGCTTTTTAACAGCTTGTCCTCTGTGAGAAATGTCATTTTTTTCCTGAGCTGAGAGCTCTGCTGCGGTCTTTCCGCTCTCTCCTACGATAAACAGCGGATCGTAACCAAAACCGTTGCTGCCCTTAGCTTCCATACCAATATACCCTGGCCAGTCCGCCTCAACCACTAAACTTTCTCTGTCGGGAGCGGCAACAACTAAGGTCGTATGAAAGTGGGCTGAACGATCTTTAAGATCAAATACCATGGCTAATTCATGCAAAAGCTTGGCATTGTTCTTTTGATCCGTAGCATCAGGCCCAGAAAAGCGAGCCGACCAGACACCCGGCAAACCGCCTAAAATATCAACCTGAAGTCCTGAATCATCAGCTAAGACCATCTTGCCCGTCAGATTTGAAATCGTCTCTGCCTTAAGCCGGGCATTTTCTTCGAAAGTCAGACCTGTTTCCTCAACTTCGGGAAGTTCAGGATACTGATTAAGATTTTCGACTTTGAGCCCCAGCTTAGCAAACATCTGACTGAATTCTTTAGTCTTTCCTTCATTGCGGGTTGCAATCAGGATGCTGTCTCCAAGCTCAGTAGGCTTAGTCTTTTCATCACCGAAAAACTCACTGACTGTCAGACCTCCCTCAGGCAGGCAGACCAAAACCAAACGGTCTTCCTCTGTAACCAATATAGCTCCTTTATGGCTGCTGGCCTTATAGGTATGTTGCTGCTGGTCATTGATCATTTCTAAAATAAACTGAACCAAGGCCATGGCAGAAGTTATTTTAACAACAGTCAGCATCAAGGAAGTACCTTCATCAAACAAGCTTCTCAGGTCTCTTTCAAGAGAACCGTAGGTCTTCTTGGCTTCTTCTTGATAATATATCGATGAGTTTGTCTTAGAATATTGTCCGATAAACCAGTTTTGCTCATCTTTATATTCGTATATTTTTGGATTCATAAAGTAACATGCTCCACTTCAATCGTCAAAGGCAGCCAATCATCAGCAATTTCCTTAAAGCTGGTGGTACTGGCCGTTGTATAAAAACGGTGTTCCTGATTTTCTAAGCCGCGGCTGCGGTTAATTTCAAAATAATTCAGCAGCACAGAGATATCGCGCACACATTCTGCCCCGCTGTCAATCAGCTTGACACTGGGACCCATAACATTTTGAATAATAGGCTTTAAAAGGGGATAATGCGTACAGCCCAGTACCAGTGTATCAATCTTACCAGCCAAGGGAGCCAGGTTTTCATAAACAATTTTTTTGGCGACACTGGAATGAATCTCGTTAGACTCAACAATAGGAACAAATTTGGGACAGGCCAGACTAAGCACTGTCATCTGCGGCGACAAATCCAATATTTTCTTTTCGTAAATATTAGATTTAATGGTCATGGGTGTTCCAATGACACCGATTCTGCCGGATGCGGTGGACTTAATCGCCGCGCTTGAACCCGGCAAGATTACGCCCAGAACAGGAATATCAAGTTTTTCTTTGACCTCTTCCCAAGCGACAGCTGTTGCCGTATTGCAGGCAAAAACAATCATTTTGACATTTTTAGTCAAAAGGAAATCCACCAATTCCCAAGTATATTTCTTAATTTGCTCAGCCGGACGCGGTCCGTAAGGAGCACGCGCCGAGTCCCCGATATAGACGACTTCTTCATGGGGAAGCTGGCGCATAAGCTCACGCACAACGGTCAAGCCCCCCACGCCAGAATCTAAAAAACCAATAGGTCTGTTATCCATAGCTGTCTTCTTTCTAAAATAAGACTAGGAAAACCCAGTCTTATAAAAGATTTATTTCTTCTTTTTAGCCTTTGCTTTAGCAGCTTTTTGCTGTTTATTCATTTGACGGACCACTTGCTGCACTTTCGCTTCGCTTGGTTTTTGTCCCATCTGGCTCATCATGTTGCGAATAACATCTTCATTGAGCGGCGGATTTTCTTCTAAATATTTTTCCATTTGCCTGCGGGCAATAAAAGTACCTCCGACAAGTCCTGCCAACAGGGCAATAATAATTAATACAATCCAAAGAAAAGTGTTCATTTTTGTTCTCCTAAATTTTTTACATGAATATTATATCAGAATTGAAAGCCTTTCACAAATAAAATAGCATAAAAGGACTAGAGCGAAAAGCAGCCTTTTTCGCTCTGGCTCTCAAATCCTTACTCATCAAAATTAAATCCATACAGGGTTGCAAAATAATCCTCCGGCGTCTCTGCACGGCGAATCATTTGAGCTCTTCCATCTTCCTGGAAAAGAATTTCTGCCGACCGCAGGCGGCCGTTGTAATTGTAGCCCATCGAAAAGCCATGGGCTCCTGTATCATGGATAACCAGAGTATCACCAATGCGTGCCTCAGGCAATTCCCGCTGCTTGGCAAATTTATCATTGTTTTCACAGAGCGAACCAACCACATCTACAATTTGCGGCTGTCCGTCAGGGTTGCTGATATTGGTGATATGGTGATAAGCATCATACATGGCTGGGCGAAGCAGATTGACAGCACTGGCATCAACACCGACATAGTTGCGGTAAGTTTTCTTACGGTGTAAAACTTTTGTCACCAAAAGACCATGAGAAGCCAGCATAAAGCGTCCAAGCTCCGTGTAGATGCTGATGTGGCCCAAGCCGTTTGCTGCCAAAATCTCATCAAAGACACGATGGACGCCCTCACCGATAATTGCAATGTCATTCTGCCGGTCAGCTGGCGTATAGTCCACACCAATACCGCCTGAAAGGTTGATGAAATCGAGGCTAATGCCAAGTTCTTGCTTGATTTCAACAGCAAGATTAAAGAGCTGAGCGGCTAAAGTCGGATAGTAGTCGTTAGTCACTGTATTGGAGGCCAAGAAAACATGCAAACCAAAAGATTTAACGGCCTTAGCTTTCAAGTCCTTATACCCTTGGAAAAGCTGCGCTTTGGTCATCCCAAACTTAGATTCTTCCGGATTGTCCATGATATCCGTGCCCAGCGTAAAGACGCCGCCAGGATTATAGCGAAGTGAAACGGTTTCCGGAAGCCCGGCTGCTTCTTCCAAAAAGGCAATATCTTCGTAGGCATCAAGGTTGATGGTTGCTCCAATTTCACGCGCATAGGCAAATTCAGACGGACGCGTATCGTTGGACGTAAAACTGATAGCGCTGCTGTCAAAACCGACTTTGTGGCTCATGAGCAATTCCACGTCAGTTGCACAGTCAACACCGCACCCCTCTTCCTGTAAAATTTTAAGGATGGTTGGATTAGGGGTCGCCTTAACAGCAAAAAATTCCTTAAACCCCGGATTCCAGGCAAAGGCTTTATTCACAGCACGGGCTGTCTCACGAATGCCTTTTTCATCATAAAGGTGGAAAGGGGTCGGAAACTGCGCTGTTATCTTATCTAACTGTTCTTTTGAAATAAAGGGTGTTTTCATAGCATCTCCCAAATTAATATTTTTATCATTATACCATAAAAAAGAACCGGGCAAAACTCTGTCTCCCAGTTCACATCGCATTTGCTGAATTAAAAACTGTCTAAATGGCAAACCTCAGCCATCAATACAGTGGGATAGGATCAAAAAAAGCGGGACAGGCAGCCATCACAGCTGTTTGTCCCGCTCTCTCCTGCGGTTTTAATCGTTTCTGCCAAAGATACGCAGTAAACTGAGGAATAAATTGATAAAGTCTAAGTAAAGGCTAAGTGCCATCGATACGGCCCAGCCATCGCCGACATTGCCGCCGGTATGTTCATAAACACGTTTAATCAGCTGATTGTCATAAGCAATGAGCCCTGAGAAAATCAATACTGAAAGAATACTGATAATATAGCTCATAGCTCCGCTGCCAATGAAGATATTGACCACACTGGCAATAATGATGCCGATTAGAGCAGCTATCAGGGCCTTAGCCATACCTGACAAGTCTTTTTTCACTGTAAAGCCGATAAGCGACATAGCAAAGAAAACTGCCGCTGATGAAACAAAGGCCTGCAAGACTGTTGTCTGCGCATAAAGAGCAATGATAAAGCTAAGTGTAAAGCCATTCAAAGCTGAATAAGTGAGAAAGAGCGGCAAAGCTGCAGGGCTGTTCTTACGGGCAGCATTGCTTGCAATAAAGACGAGAGCCAGTTCCCCAAAAATAGCCAGATAATAAATCCAGACAGCGTTGGTCATGATAGCTATCATATTATCCCGAAAAACATAGAGCATCAGATAGGAGACCAAGGCCGATAAGCCAATTCCCATTCCGACCAGGCTGTAAATTTTGGCGAAGAAACTGCTGAGTTTACTGTCGCTCTGTGTATAAATTGTGTTGTTGTCCATTTGCTTTCTCCTAAAATTTTCTAATGATTGTGACTGCCCAGAAACTTGCGGCGCAGGATACGGCGCTTCTGCCATTTATTGCGCAGAGGCGTCATCGCTTCCTTAACAGCCCAATATTTATCAACCATAGTCACGATATAGCCTTCTTTATAGCGAGGCGGAGCGATCGTAGCTCCCCACATGTGCTTTAAGATAATATCTTCTTCTCTTTTATTTAGCTTAGTTACTTTGCGGGCGTTCTTGACAGCGATTCTAGGGTGTACCCAGGCATGTCCCTTATTAAATTTGGTATCGCGCCAATCATAATAAAACAAATCATGCAAAAGCCCCCCGCGGGCCGTGCTTCTCGCATCCCAGCCAAATTTTTTGGCAATCTTATAACTGGTATAACTGACATTGATGGAATGCTCGGAACGTGTCGAATGCTGATGCTGAACAATCCCATCCAGCTTTTTAAAGCGCGGATGATTAATCAGATGTCCGACCAGCTTCATGAATTCTTCGTCCTGTTCGTATTTCTTCATGACTGTCACCTCTGTATCTATTATATCATACCAGCTTAAATTAAGCTAAAAATAATTACAGCAGCGGCGATGGCAACATTCAGACTTTCTGCCTGACCGGGCATGTTAATATGCGTTAAAATATCCGCCTGCTCAGCCATTTCGTGAGAAATTCCCTGTCCTTCATTTCCCATAATCAGCGCAAAGTTTTCGACTTTATCCAAAGTCCGGTAATCAAGCGAGTTTTCCGACAAAGTTGTAGCGATGGTTAAAGTTCCGGCTTCTTTCAGAAGCTCTATCACATCTGACAGCTTCACCCTGTAGACAGGAAGGTGAAAATGGCTTCCCTGCATGGAACGAAGTGTTTTTAAATTATAGATATCAGCCGTCTTGTCAGAAATAAAAACAGCATCAAAACCAGCGGCATCAGCCGTTCGAATCATGGTTCCTACATTTCCGGGGTCCTGAACATCTTCTAAAAGCAGGTATTTCCCAAGAAGATTTTGCGGCAGCTCCGGTCTTGGCAGGGCTATCTCAGCAACAATTCCCTGAGGGGTCTTCGAAGCTGACAGGTCTTTTAAAATGTCTTCTGAAACAATGAAAACATTGGCTAATCCATCCGCCTTAAAAGCATAATCCGGTAAAACAAAAACATTGAGAATTTCAGCTCCGTGTGCCCTGGCCTCTTCAAAAAGATGCCAGCCTTCAATCAGATAAGACTCTTTGCGGTATTTTTTTTGTAATAATTTTTTTGTTTTTTTAACCAAGGAATTGGCTTTTGAGGTTATAATAGTCATAAGGATATTATAGCAAAAAAGGAGGCAGAAGTATGCAAAAAGTCAGGTTAGTCGTTTCAGGCCGTGTTCAGGGTGTCGGTTTTCGCTACTCCACTTACAGCCTTGCTCTGGAAATAGGTGATATTTACGGCCGTGTCTGGAACAATGATGATGGAACGGTTGAAATCTTAGCACAGTCTGAAAGTCCCGAAAAGATGTCTAAATTTATTCAGGAAGTCAGAAAAGGGCCTTCCCCTTTTTCCAAAGTGACCTATGTGGATGTCAATATGGCTAATTTTGCTGATTACCACGATTTTCGAATGGCTAATTAATTTGTCTAAAAATCATGCTTAAGAACTATTGAGAATTTTAGCAAAAAACAGTAAAATAGATAGGTATTATTAAAACAAAGGAAGATTATTGTGAAAAAAACTTATAGACGACTTTTATTTTCAGGTCTGGCGCTGTCAATGCTCCTTTTCCTATCGGGCTGTGTACAGACTAAAAATGGCAAACCAACCGGCGAGGGCTGGGTCTATAACCTCTTAGTTGAACCTATGGGCAATGTTATCAAGTATCTGGCCAATGATTTAGGCATCGGTTTTGGCTTTGCCATTATCATTGTGACCATCGTTGTCCGTCTGCTCATCTTGCCGCTGGGTCTGAGCCAAGTCAAAAAAATGACCTATCAAACGGAAAAAATGGCCTATCTCAAACCTGTTTTTGATCCTATTCAGGAGCGAATGAAGAAAGCTCAGACCCAAGAAGAAAAGATGGCTGCACAGACTGAGCTGATGGAAGCTCAGCGGCACTATGGCATCAACGTATTTGGCGGGTTTGGCTGCCTGCCTATCCTGATTCAAATGCCCTTCTTCTCGGCGCTCTTCTACGCTACTCGCTATACCCCGGGAATCTCCAGCCACAGCTTCCTTGGTATCAATCTCGGTAAGCCAAGTTTACTCATTACGGTTATCATCGGAATTCTTTATTTCGTCCAGTCATGGCTGTCAACGCGCAGCGTCTCTGAAGCGCAGCAGCAGCAAATGAAGGGAATGATGCTGGTAATGCCTCTGATGATGATTTTCATCTCTATGAGCGCTCCTGCCGGCGGTGCTCTCTACTGGCTGATCAGCGGTATCTTCGGACTCATTCAGCAGCTGCTGACCAATCACATTATCAAGCCACGACTTCGCCAGCAAATTGATGAGGAATTTGAAAAGAATCCTCCTAAAGCCTTTAAATCTAATACCCGCAAGGATGTTACACCTAAAAAGGCCGCTGACAGTCAAGCTATCATGGCGCCTAAAAAGCATAAGCCTAAGCGCAATGCCGGCAAACAGCGCAGCCGAAAATAAAGTTGCGGCAAAACATCAAAGATACCTAACAAAAAATGCTTATCATTAAGCATTTTTTGTATTGCTAACTTATTTATTAAATATACCATGTCAAAGAAACTATCCAGAAAATAATAGCACAGCATAATAAAAAACCAAGAAAGCTCTCCTTTACAGCAAAGAATAATCCTGACAGGGCTTTAATCCTTTCCTGCCAGATATTACAGCTATGGTGGCTGCTTGGCAAACTATAGTAAAAAAACAGTCTGAATAAGCACGTTCAGACTGTTTTTGAATGGTTTTTTTATTTTGATTTTCTCACTTTGATGATTTCAACTTCATAGCTGCCTGCAGGAGACTCAATGGTGACCTTATCGCCGATTTTCTTGCCAATCAAGGCCTGCGCAATAGGACTTTCATTAGAGATTTTCCCGGCAAAGACATCAGCCCCGGCAGCTCCGACGATAGAATAAGTATCTTCATCTGTGGTGCCGACTTCGCGGACAACAACTGTTTTGCCAATAGCTACCTCATTTTTAGCAACAGCGTCGCTGTCAACAATCTCAGCATAACGAATCTTTGTTTCAATGCTTGAAATCTGCCCTTCAACAAAGGCCTGTTCATCCTTAGCAGCTTCATACTCACTGTTTTCTGATAAATCGCCGTAAGAACGGGCAATCTTAATACGCTCGATAACTTCCGGACGGCGGACCAATTTTAAATCTTCAAGTTCCTGCTCAAGTTTTTCCTTTTCAGCAAGCGTCATTGGATAAGTTTTTTCTGACATAGTTAATCTCTCTTTTCTATATGATAAATAATTTTAGACATGAAAAGGGAGTGGGGCAAGCTTTTGCAAACGCTCAAGCTGCAAAGCTCGCCGTCCACCCCTGCAAAGCTGACAGTCTCCAAAAAGTCCTAAGACGATTTGGAAAAATAGATCTAAAAGTCAGCTGCTGCTGTCTTTAAGGTAAGACTGTTCATATTTTTAGGCTGTCATGTAAACCACTCAGCTCTCTCATTACTCACTGCTTGAGTCTTCTATCTTCTTGTTGATATATTTTTCAACATTGGCAGAATGCTCCTCGTAAGTTTTGGCATAGTATACTTCGCCCGTTGTGACATCTGCCACAAAATACAGATTATCGGTAGACTCCGGTTCGACCGCTGCTTTGATAGCAGACAGGCCAGGATTGTCTACTGCACCGGGCATCAAGCCCTTATTCGTATAAACATTATAAGGAGACTTGATTTTAGTATTGATATTGGCATCCTCTTTCAAGGTTGTTTTCTCGCCTAATTTTCCCATTGCATAAAGAATAGCAATGTTAGACTGAAGAGGCATATCCTGATCTATACGGTTGTAGAAGACACCGGCAATTTTCTTGCGGTCATCATCTGTTGAGCCTTCTTTTTCGACAAGGGAAGCCATCGTCAAAATGTCATTGACAGATTTGCCCTGTGATTCAATGCTATCATAATAATTGTGCAGGTTGGCATCCATGGCAGCCAGCATGCTGTCAATCAAATCTTCAACACTGGTCTTTTTCTCATAAGTATAGGTAGCTGGAAACAGATAGCCTTCCAACTGATAAGTTGCCTTAGAAGCATCCGGCAGACTGCCTAAGAGTTTAGGATATTTCTTTACCATTTTGCTGATAAAAGCTTTGTCCTGAACTGTTTTTAGAAATTCCTTGGATGTAAAAGGTGTTTTATCGGTTTTTTTCTTGGTGTTGGCATTGCTGGTAACCGCCTTGGCAATCTGCTTGATCGTATAGCCCTCAGGAATCAAGACCTTCCCAAGAACAGGAGCCTGAGGCGTCGTTGTTCCTCCTTTTTGAAGGGCTTTAGCGATTTCATCCAGCGACATGCTCTTTTGCAAATTATAATAACCGCTCTGCAAATTGCCGTAATTGCGGAATTTAGTGTAATAATTGAAAACAGCTGCGTTTTTAATAACACCGGCTTTTTCAAGAATCTTGCCTATCATCCGATTGCCGGAACCATTTGGAATCTCTACCTGAATGTACTTGGAAGATTTAGCATCCAAAGGCTTGAGAGCACTGGAAACATAATAGTAACCAAAAACACCTGTGCCTATCAGTAAGACGAGGATGAAGGTGATTAAGACAGCCGAAATCTTTCTAGCCAGTCTGTTGGTTTTCTTATGGCGCTGCTGCCTACTCTGATTCAGACTGACGGCTGTATCCTGAGGGGCCTTTTTATCTTTAGAACGGTGAGGTTTTTTCGTAATTTTTGGCGCCTCCTCTTCTTCAAATTTAGGATTTTCCGCTGCTTTTTCTGCCTCGGTTTCCTCTTTAGGCTCTGGCTGAGCTTGGGACTTAGATGCCAAATCGGATACAGACAGCTCTTTGGTTTCTTCTTCAATGCTGCCTTGATGCTTTTCTATAAAATCAGCAGGCAGCTGCCAGTTTTCCGCTTCACCGTCATCAAACCAAGTTCCTGTTGTTTTAACTTTTACTTCTAAATTATTAGAAGGATCATCGGCAATAAGTGCTGCTGAATCGGCTTCAGCAGACTCAGGATTCGATTGAGCTGAATCTGTCTCTGTCTGGGCAGCTTCTGAAGTTTGCGATACTTTTGCCGGCGTCTCAGCCGATTGAGGTGTTGGCTGAACAGGCTCTTTTTTATCTGACGGGCCGCTCGAATCGGGAGAAAAAACTTCATCTAGGTTGGCTAAAACGTCGTCAACCACCTGATCTGTAATCTTTCCCTCGGGAACCGGCATCACAGCTGCCGGCTCCTCTTTTTTTGCTGTCTGACCGGATGATTCTTCAGACAGCTGAGCATTAGCAGCAGAATGATTGTCAGATATTCCCCTGTCTGGCTGCTCAGTCCTGCCTTCTCTGCGCAGGCGGCTGGCCTTCTCCATATCTGCTAAAATTTGTTCCTTAAAACTTTTCGTCTGTTGAGCTTTTTTCTTTTCTTTGTCATTAAAGATATCATCAGTCAAAGCTTAACCTCCTAATGTTTATCACAGGCTATTATAACCTAAAAACGCTTTAAAGGCAATCTTACCAGTTTTTTATTACAGCTATGTAACTAAAAATCAAGCTTCAGGATTATCCCAGACCATATTGTACCAAGTGCTGCCGCCATGATTTGACGATGAGAGGCCCTCATCTGTAAAACCATTCATTTCGTAATAAGAAATTAAATGTTCATGACAGGTCAGGCTGATGCCTAAACGCTTTTGGGCCACGGCCAGATCCTTCAGAGCTGCCAGCGATGAGAGGCCCTCATCTGTAAAACCATTCATTTCGTAATAAGAAATTAAATGTTCATGACAGGTCAGGCTGATGCCTAAACGCTTTTGGGCCACGGCCAGATCCTTCAGAGCTGCCAGCAAAGTCGTTCCAATTCCTTGTTTTTGAAATGGTTTAGACACAGAAAGACTGGTTACTGCAATGTAGCCAGACTGGGTTGGATTGGTCTGAACCGTTTGAAACAAATCATCTGTCAGGTAACGGCTCGTAATCACAGGGCCTTCGATATAGCCTACAAGCTGATCATTTTGCTCAGCTACTAAAAAGGTATCGGCTATTTTTTCAATTCGCTCTTTGATAGCTTGGGGAGAAGCTGCTTCAGCAGCTGAGAAATTTTCAGCTTCAATGCGGCTGACTGCTCCTAAATCAGCCTGCTGAACCTGTCTAATCAGCATGTTTTCTCCTTTTAGAAAAAAGGTCTTTACTGAAAAGTAAAGAAATCCTTTATATTATTGCGTATTTTTTGTCAAATTAGATAAGAGTTCTTCAAATGAACGTTCGTAAAGCTGGATATCTCCTGCTCCCATAAAGACATAGACAGCATTATCGTGGTCTAAAAGAGGAGAAACATTTTCAACAGTGATCACCTTAGCAGGTTTAATGATTTTTTCTGCCAAGTCTTCTACTTTAACATCGCCATGATCTTCCTCACGCGCAGAACCGTAAATCTGTGCCAGATAAACACTGTCTGCCTCATTTAAAGCCTGCGCAAAATCATCTAACAGCGCAATGGTCCTTGTAAAGGTGTGCGGCTGAAAAATAGCCACAATTTCTTTTGAGGGATATTTTTGCCTGGCAGCATCAAGCGTTGCAATGATTTCAGTCGGATGATGAGCGAAGTCATCAATAATAGTCGTATCGTTAATGCGTTTTTCTGAGAAACGGCGTTTAACACCGGAGAAAGTCCGCAGATGCTGAGCGACCAATTCCATATCAACACCGGCAATATACAAGTTTGCAATAACAGCTGTCGCATTAAGCACATTGTGACGGCCAAAAGCCGGTATATGAAAGCGCCCCAGCTCTTCTTGTCCATGTCTGACCTTAAAGTCAGAGCCATTGGTATTTCTCATAATATCATAGGCAACAAAATCATTATCGTCCTTAAAACCATAATAGTAAATTGGTGCCGGTGAGGTTATCTTGCGCAGGTAAGGATCTTCTCCGTAAACAAAAAGACCTTTTTTAACCTGTTTGGCATAATCGTTAAAGGCATCAAAAACATCATCTACACTTGTAAAGTAATCAGGATGGTCAAAGTCAATGTTCGTGATGATAGAATATTCCGGATGATAGGGCATAAAATGACGCTCGTATTCATCGGATTCAAAAACAAAATACTGGCTGTTAGCCAAGCCGCGTCCTGTACCGTCACCAATCAAATAACTGGTATCCGTAATATTTTTCAGGACATGAGCCAAAAGGCCTGTTGTTGAGGTCTTGCCATGAGCGCCCGCCACACCAAGGCTGGTAAACTGACGCATGAACTGACCCAAAAACTCATGATAACGTTTAAAATGATAACCGTTTTTTACGGCATAGGCAACTTCAATATTATTGTCTTCCCGAAAGGCATTTCCTGCGATAATTTCCATATCATCAGTGATATTCGCTTCGGCAAAAGGCAAAATAGCAACGCCTGCTTTTTCAAGACCGTGCTGGGTAAAATAGTACTTATCCACATCACTTCCCTGCACCTTATACCCCATTTGATGGAGCATCAGTGCCAGGGCACTCATCCCTGAACCTTTGATTCCAATAAAGTGAATGATTTTAGACATGTTGTTAATTTCTCCTCTAGTTGACATCTTCCAGACGTTCCAAGTTCAACTCCTGAGCTACATGGCGCTCACGCTGTTCCTGTTTTTCTTTCTGATTATAAATCTGGCTGGTTTTTAAAAAGTCGTAATTATTCTTTTTAACATCTTTTCTTGAAGGATTTTCTGGCTCTGAATAGTGCTTAGGCAGTTCAGCCAAAATATAAGAATCCTGATGCAGATGATTTGAAAAACGACCTAGTTCAGTCTTGGGAGCCGGTGGCTCCTTTTCAGATTGCTTGATTATTCCTTTAGAGACCGGTCTGCTATAATCAGTGGCAATGAAAGACTGACGCTTCTTTTTCAGATCCTGACGGGCTTTTTCACGGGCAATTTCAGCATAGGTTTTCCCCGCTTTTTGTGTCTTAATGCGCTCTGAAGCCACGTCCTGAGGATTAGGATTATCAGGAATAAACTGATAACCTTGAGTTACATCGTCATAAACCTTATCTTCATAAGGACCGTGAATGTTAGTGATCAGGTCTTCATTTTCATATAAATGCATTATTTTAGCAATTTCAACGACAGCCTCATCATCCGCAACCAAGGGAAATTTTCTTTTACGACCCATTAACTCACATCCTTTCTGAAACATTCCTATTATAAACTAAAAATAACAATTTTGAAAGCCATCATTCAGAAATTCCTAAAATTTCTTTAATTTCTTCGATACTCATGCTGGCACGGGTTTCATTTCCATCCAAGACGGTTGTCACCAAATTTTTCTTGCTCTCTTGCAGCTCCAAAATTTTCTCTTCAATCGTCCCCCGCGTAATCATGCGGTAAACCTCAACATTTTCCTTCTGTCCGATACGATGGGCACGGCTGATGGCCTGCATTTCCACAGCAGGGTTCCACCATAAATCAATCAGTACAACAGTATCAGCTCCGGTCAGATTGAGACCGACACCGCCCGCTTTAAGAGAGATTAAAAAGATATCCTTGCTGCCATTGTTGAAGGCGCGTGTCATCTCCTGACGCTCATTAGCAGGGGTAGAACCTGTCATCTTATAGCTGGTCAGACCAAGACTATTCAGCTCCTCTTCAGCTAAATCCAGCATATTGCGAAATTGAGAAAAGATTAAGGCCCTATGGCCGCTTTCTTTGATCTGCTGCAGCAGTTCACGCAGACTGTCCATCTTTCCGCTTTCGCCGTCATAGGACATGAAGAGTTTGGGGGTATCACAGATTTGACGCAGGCGTGTAATTCCAGAAAGAATTTCAATCTTCTGACGGTTGATTTCGGCGTCGGAGGATTGCCGGATATTGTCCTGCATTTGGCGGAGCTGCGCTAAATAAATGGCCTTTTGACTGTCTGCCAGTTCATTGCGGTAGTTAATTTCCGTTAAATCAGGAAGCTCCGGCAAGACATCTTCCTTGCGGCGCCGCATCACAAAAGGTTTAATGTAGCGGGCAACTTTTTGCGGTTCCATTTTTAAAAATTCTTTCTTGGCCGGCAGAAGTCCCGGCAAAACAATTTGAAAAATAGACCAAATTTCTAACAGCTTATTTTCGATAGGTGTCCCAGAAAGAGCAAAGCAGTTTTTGACTTCAAAAGCGCGCAGACTCTGGGCAATCTTCGTCTGGGTATTTTTCATCACCTGCGCTTCATCTAAAATCAGATAGTCAAAATGCATCTTTTGGTAACGGTCAAAGTCCTGACGGAAGGAAGCATAGCTGGTAATCGTCACCTGATGGTTTTCAGCAATCACGTCATCTCTGACCGCCTTGAGACCGTAAGAGACAGCCACGTCTAAGTCAGGCGTAAATTTTTGGCATTCGTCCTTCCAGTTATAAATGAGGCTTGACGGTGATAAAATCAGAACCTTGGAATCCTTGCTGAGACTGCCTGTCAAAAAGGTCAGGGTCTGCAGGGTCTTCCCCAAGCCCATATCATCGGCTAAAATACCGCCAAAGCCGTACTTATCAAGCACCGACATCCATTTTACGCCTTTGAGCTGATAATCGCGCAGGCTGGCATTGACCTTGAAATCGGGAAGCTCGAATTCTTCCGGATGCCGTAAATCCTCGACCAGCTGAGCAAAATCTTCGGAGAATTGAACATTTTCCACATCCTGCAAGGCATCGGAAACCTGATAAGCAGCAAGCTTGCTGACCTTCAGATGGCCGTTAGGGAGTTTTTTCGCACGCAAGTTTTGCAGAGCACGACTGACCTTTTGTGTCTCTTCATCAAAAAGGACTAATTTCCCAGACTTACTGACAAAGTAAGAGCGATTTTCAAACAGAGCGGTCAGAGCATCATCAATATCGCCCTCAAAAATACTTGAGAAATCAAATGAAATATCCAACAGCCCTTGAGTCGTTTTAATATCAATCCTTGGTTTTTCCAGATAACGCAGGGCTTCAAGCGACGGCGAAAGCGTGACCTTGCCTACACGCTCAAAATGGTGCAGCGTTTCCGTGAAAAAGCGATAAAGTTCCTGAGCCTTCAAAGGCGGATGATAGGCTGTAAAGCCCTTTGAAAAGCCATAGCGTTCAAGAAGAGCGGTAATTTTCTTTTCCTTTTTAAAATGGCTGGCAAAAGGCAGGGCTTCTCTTTCTTCCTGGCTGGCAACCTGCACATGCCCGTAATCAAATACTAGGTGCAGTACAAGCTCCTGATTGCCGGACAAATCAAAATTAAAAATAACATCAAAATCGCGGATATCAAAGCTGGCAGGTGCATCAACTTTGCCCAGCTTTTTAAAATCCAAAAGACTGGCTGCCAGCTTTGCCTGATCTTCAAAATCAAAATAAATATGCTTAGCCAAATCCTCTTCTAAGGGCAGACTCTTAATCGCCCCAGCCAGTTTTCTTTGCTTAGGGTCAAGATGATAAAAGGTATTATGATAAAGCAGATACTGGTTATCAAAGAAAAATTTTGCGGGCTTTTCATTGATAATCAGCTCGATAGACTGACGGTGCACAACAACCTTAAAATGATAAAATTGCGCCGAACTGTCTAATTCCCTAAAATTGAGATCATGATAAACTTGCGACTCTCCTTCAAAAGAAAAGTCATAAAGATCCGTTAACAGACTGATGCCCTCTTCAAAAAAGCCACTTGGAAAGGTTAAATTGCGGGCATGATTGGGCAGCAAAAACTCTGTATTGGCAGCAACATCGGGTACAATACGCCATAAAAACTCGATAAGTTCCTGACTGGCAGCATCAAATTGTAAAAACGAGAGCGGTTCATAATAATTCTTGCCTATCTGGTAATGCGACTCTTTTTTTACAATGTTCAAAAACGCCTTAATGTCACGGATGACATAAGAACGCTTGTCAGGCAGACGGTTAATCTTTAAGGTCCACCAAAAATCTGACGAAAAGGGACTCTGACTGCCCTGAGCAGACAAACGGTACTTGACATTGTCATCTTCATTCATTGTCAGGCCGTCAAGAAAAAGGCTGCCAAAAGAGGTTTTCTCCCTTCTTTCTTCCAAATCCTGCTCGTCTGCAATCAGATTATCAGCCAGATCTTTCCCCTTAGGGTGATTTTTTAAATAGTGCTCAACAGCCGCTATATGAGGACAGTAGCCCTTTTTTCGAAACATATCACAGGAACAAAAAACAAGACTGTCTTCAAGAGTGTAGTGAACTTTGCGGTCAGCAACCTGTGCCAGCAGAAAGTTATCTTTTTCTTCTAAAATAGATACTAAATTTTGTTCGTAAAAGTCAATGCCCTTATGGCGAACATGTCCAGGAATCAATCTACTCATCTTTTTTCCGCCTTTATCCTTATCTCTTAATTATATCATATCTGTAAGGACTTTTCTTAGGTGAAAATCTCTTTTAAAAAAATAGAAAAATCTCACCTTAAGATGAGATTAATCGTTAATATTTTCTAAAACGCTGGTAACGTTCTTCCAACAAATCCGCTACATCCAGCTGTTCAAGAGCCGTTAGTTCCTCTATTAAATTGCTCTTCATCATCTGAACAATTTCACTGGAAAAGTAACCGTGTTCGGGAATAACCTTATCAATAACTCCCATTTTGAGGAGTTCACCGGCGGTAATCTTCATTAATTCAGCAGCTTCAATGGAGCGGCTGCCATCCTTCCAAAGAATAGAAGCAAATCCTTCCGGACTTAAAACAGCATACATGGTATGTTCAAGCATCCAAACCCTGTCTGCAACAGCCAGAGCCAAGGCGCCTCCGGATCCGCCTTCACCGATAATAATGGCAATAATGGGCACCTTAAGGTCGCTCATTTCCAATAAATTGCGGGCGATTGCTTCTCCCTGACCTCTTTCTTCTGCTCCGACACCGGGATAGGCGCCTGCTGTGTTAATCAGAGTAACCACAGGTCTTTTGAACTTTTCCGCCTGTTTCATCAAACGCAGAGCCTTGCGGTAACCCTCAGGATTCGGCTGACCAAAATTACGGTTCAGATTATCCTGTAAGTTTTTTCCTTTTTGAACACCGATTACAGTAACCGGCTTGCCATCTAACAGTCCAATACCGCCGACAATGGCGCCATCATCTGCAAAATGGCGGTCGCCATGCAATTCCATAAAGTCATCAAAGATCTGCTCAGCATAATCTAGAGTTGTTAAACGCGCCTGATTGCGAGCTTCTTTGAGTATTCTTGACACATTACTCATTTGCCACCTCCATGAAATGCCAGCAGTTTGGCAATCGTTTCTTTCATGTCTGTTCTTTTGACGATAGCATCAACAAAACCATGCTCTAACAGAAATTCCGCCTTTTGAAACTTCTTAGGCAGGGTTTCACGGACAGTTGTTTCGATAACACGGCGTCCGGCAAATCCAATCAAAGCTTGAGGTTCTGCCAAAATAATATCGCCTTCCATGGCAAAGCTGGCCGTCACACCACCGGTTGTAGGATCTGTCAGCACCGTTAAGTAAAAAAGACCTTCGTTGGAATGGCGTTTTACCGCTGCTGAGACCTTAGCCATTTGCATCAGACTCATAATGCCTTCCTGCATGCGGGCTCCGCCTGAGGCTGTAAAAATAACAACCGGCAGATGCTCTGCTCTGGCATATTCAAAAAGACGGGTAACTTTCTCACCAACAACCGTTCCCATTGAAGCCATAATAAAATGAGAGTCCATGATGGCAAGGGCTGCTTTTTGTCCAGCAAAGGCAGCTGTCCCTGTCATGACAGCTTCATCAAGACCGGTTTTAGCTCGGGCTGCCGCCAATTTTTTCTTATAATCAGGAAAATCGAGAGGGTCCTTTGTTTCAATGCCTGTAAACATTTCTTGAAACGAGCCCTCATCAACTGTGATCGCTAAGCGTTCCTGAGCTGAGATACGGAAATTATAAGAGCACTTGGGACAGATTTTGGCTAGGCCAAGGTCTTTTTGATAAATCATGTGTTTGCAAGCAGGACACTTGGCAAACAGCTCATCCGGGACTTCCGGTGTTTCCCGAGGTTCTGTCCTTTTAACGGATCGCTGAGGATTTATACGGATATACTTATTTTTTCTTTCAAATAAAGCCATATCAACACCTATTCTTTATCCTCTGTATAGGCTGGCAAAAAAGTCTCCATCAAAAAGGAGGTATCATAGTCACCAGCAATAACATTTGCATTAGAAATTAAATCAAGCTGGAATTCAGCATTCGTCACAACACCATTCACTTCAAACTCATAGAGAGCACGCTGCATTTTCATCAGAGCATCAAAGCGATTTTCACCGTGAACGATAATTTTGGCAATCATGCTGTCATAGTAAGGCGGAATGGTGTAGTTATTATACATGGCGCTGTCCACGCGCAGGCCGACCCCTCCGCTCGGCAGGAAGAGCTCGCTAACCTTGCCCGGACTGGGAGCAAAATTAAATTTAGGATTTTCAGCATTAATCCGGCATTCAATCGCGTGGCCGGAAATCTGAATGTCTTCCTGCTCATAAGCCAATTCCTGACCTGCAGCAATCCGAATCTGCTCCTTCACAATATCAACACCGGTAACGAATTCGGTCACCGGATGTTCAACCTGAACACGCGTATTCATTTCCATGAAATAAAACTGTCCCGACGCTTCATCCAAAAGGAATTCAATGGTGCCGGCGTTCTCATATTCGACAGCCTTTGCCGCCCGAACAGCAGCATCTCCCATTTTACCGCGCAAAGTCTTACCGATTGCAATAGAAGGACTTTCTTCCAGAACTTTTTGATTATTACGCTGAAGAGAACAATCGCGCTCTCCCAGGTGAATAACATGACCGAAAGAATCTCCCAAAATCTGCACTTCAATGTGGCGAGCCGGGTAGATAACCTTTTCCAAGTACATGGCACCATTGCCAAAGGCTGCCAAGGCTTCCTGAGAAGCCGATTCAAAGGCCGCTGTCAGGTCTTCTTTTTTATCAACCTTACGAATGCCCTTGCCGCCGCCGCCGGCAGAGGCCTTCAGCATAACCGGATAGCCAATTTTATCGGCAATTTTCAAGGCCTCCTCGGCCGTAAAAACCTCACCGTCAGAACCTGGAATAACAGGCACTTCAGCCTTTATCATTTCAGCACGCGCATTAATTTTATCTCCCATTTTGTCCATAACAGCAGCTGCTGGACCGATAAATTTAATCCGCATCTCTTCACACATGGTTGCAAACTTAGAATTTTCACTTAAAAAACCAAAACCTGGATGAATGGCTTCAGCACCAGTTACAATGGCTGCCGACAAAACAGCATTCATATTAAGATAAGAATCTGTTGATTTAGCCGGTCCAATACACACAGCCTCATCTGCTAAGAGGGTGTGAAGCGAATCTTTATCTGCTTCCGAATAGACTGCAACAGTCGCAATTCCTAATTCTCTGGCTGCGCGGATAATACGCACAGCAATTTCACCACGATTGGCAATCAAAATTTTCTTAAACATGATGATGCATTTCTCCTAAGGTTTTAATTTGTTAATTCCCCAATGCAAAAGTCAACGTTCCGCTTGCAGCCAGTTTTCCGTCTACTTCTGCTTTTGCTTCAACTACAGCAATCGTCCCGCGGCGCTTAACAAACTTAGCCGTCATGACGAGCTGATCGCCGGGAACCACCTGCTTTTTAAACTTCACCTTGTCCATACCTGCGTAAAAAACAAGTTTTCCCTTGTTCTCTTCTTTTGACAGCTCAAGGACACCTGCAGTCTGTGCCAAGGCTTCCATAATCAGAACACCCGGCATCACAGGATATTGAGGAAAATGACCGTTGAAAAAGGGCTCATTGATGGTCACATTCTTAATCGCAACAATTTCATCATCACTGACTTCAAGAACGCGATCAACTAATAACATAGGGTAACGGTGAGGAAGAGCCTCACGAATTTTATTAATATCAATCATTTGATGCGTACCAGTCCTTTTCCAAATTCAACCACTTCTTCATTGGCTACTAAAATTTCTGTGACTGTGCCGTCTTTTGGCGCCGGTACTTCATTCATCACTTTCATAGCCTCAATGATAAGCAGCGTCTGTCCCTTCTTGACTTGATCGCCAACAGAAACAAAGGCTGGTTTGTCAGGAGCTGGTGCAAGATAAGCTACACCAACTAAGGGACTTTCAACAATATCGCCTTCAGCAGCAGTCACTGCTGGTTGGTCAGCAAGGGATGCTGAAACTTCTGCTGCTGTTTGAGGCTGAGGAGCTGGGACTGAAACCGCAGCGGCCGGAACAGCTGCTTCAACCGCAGCTGCAGCAGGAACTGCCGCAGCTGACTCATTTTTGCTGAAAACAAGAGCTTCACCGTTATTATTATAGGAAAATTCACGCAGGCTGGAACTGTCAAACTGACTCATCAAATCTTTGATTTCTGAAATATTCATGAATTAAGCCTCCCAGCGTTTGAAAGCAAGAACAGCATTGTGCCCGCCAAATCCAAAGGTGTTGGAAATTGCATAGTCAACCGCTGTCTCACGGCCTTCACCCATAATAACATCAGCTTCAATATCTTCTGATACTTCCTTAGTGCCGGCTGTCATAGGCAGGTAGTTGTGGCGTATTGCTTCAATGGTTGCAATCGCTTCTACGGCACCAGCTGCACCCAGAAGGTGGCCTGTGAAAGACTTCGTAGATGATACTGGAACATCTTTGCCTAAAACCGCAACAATGGCCTGACTTTCACCTTTTTCATTGGCTTGGGTTGATGTTCCGTGAGCATTGACATAACCGACCTGCTCAGGTTCAATGCCAGCTTCTTGAATAGCTAGCTTCATCGCTTTAGCGGCACCAGAACCGTCAGGTCTTGGTGTTGTCATATGGTAGGCATCACAGTTGCTGCCATATCCGACAACCTCAGCCAAAATAGCTGCACCGCGTTCTTGGGCATGCTTCAAACTTTCAAGAACAAGCACGCCTGCCCCTTCTCCCATGACAAAGCCATTGCGATCCTTGTCAAACGGAATAGCGGAACGAGCTGGATCTTCTGTGGTAGACAGAGCTGTAAGAGCATTGAAACCACCGATACCGATTTGGGTAATAGAAGCTTCTGAACCGCCAGCTAAGACAACATCCTGAAAACCGTATTTAATTTCACGGAAGGCTTCTCCGATAGCATCATTGGCTGATGCACAGGCAGTTGTAATAGACTTACATACCCCTTGAGCACCGATCTTAAGAGCAATGTTGCCGGCACCCATATTTGACAGAGCTTTAGGAATAAACATAGGTTTAATGCGTTTCATACCGCGTTCATGCATGCGAATGATTTGATCTTCTAATTCCTGCAGACCGCCAATACCTGATGATACGATGACACCGACACGGTCGCGAATTGTTTTCGCCATATCAAGCGCAGCATTTTCCAAAGCTTCCATAGCAGCATAGATGGCATAAAGAGAATAGTCATCCATTCTATTTCTGTCTTTTTTCACAAAATACTTGTCAAATGGGAAATCTTGGATTTCTCCGGCATTGAAAACCGGAATTTCTGAAGCATCAAATTTAGTAATGGGTTTGATCCCAATTTTTCCGTCATGAAGACTGTTCCAAAATTCTTCTGGCGTATGTCCTATTGGTGAAGTAACGCCGTAACCAGTTACGACAACTCTTTGTAATGTCATGTTGTTCTCCTTTATTGAGGGAAATTTAGTTAGCTTATCAATTACGATTGCATGGTCATGCCGCCGTCAATGGCAATAACCTGACCTGTCAGATAATCCTGCTGAGCCAAAAAGAGGGCAACTTCAGCTACATTGTCAGTTGTTCCAAATCTTTTCATCGGAATTTGATTCAGCATGGCATCTTTCATTTTATCAGGAATGCGGTCTGTCATGTCAGACTCAATAAAGCCCGGCGCGATTGCATTGACACGCACATTTCTTGCTGCTGCTTCACGGGCAACAGATTTTGTAAAACCAATCAAACCAGCCTTGGAAGCTGCATAATTAGCCTGACCGACATTGCCGGCAAGTCCGACAACACTGGACATATTGATGATGGCACCCTGACGGGCCTTGGTCATCGGTTTCAAAACAGATTTTGTCATATTAAAGCTGCCCGTTAAATTGACTTTCAGAACTTTTTCAAAGTCCTCTTCTGTCATTTTCAGCATCAGCTTATCATTGGTAATACCTGCATTATTAACCAAGATATCAACACTGCCCAGTGCTTCGACCGCTTCATCAACCATACGTTTGGCATCGTCAAAATGCGATACATCTCCTGAAACAGCAGCGACAGCAACTCCGTAATCCTTGAATTCAGCTATTAATTCTTCCGAAATCTCTGAACGCCCGTTCAAGACAACATTGGCTCCGGCTTGGGCAAATTTATGCGCAATCGCCAGCCCGATACCTCGAGTTGAGCCTGTAATAAACACATTTTTATTCTTAATTTCCATTTCTGTAGTTACCTTTCTAATTTTCCAAAAGGGCTTGCAGACTTGATAAGTCTTCAACAGCTGAGACTTTAGCAGCCTTATCAATTTTTTTCATAAAGCCGCTTAAGACCTTACCGGGACCGACTTCAATGTAGCGATCCACGCCAAACTCCTGCATAACCGCAATAGAGTCATAAAAACGCACAGGCTCTTTAACCTGACGGGCAAGTAAGCTTTTGATCTCATCTTTTTGCATGATTTCAGCTTTAGTATTGCCGACTAAGGGAAGGTCAAAATCAGAAAAATCAACAGTTTCTAAAACTTCTGCCAATTTTTGACTGGCCGGCTCTAACAGTGCCGTATGGAAAGGTCCGGAAACCTTAAGAGGAATCAGCCGCTTGCTGCCGGCTTCCTTCAGCAGTTCTACAGCATAGTCAACCGCAGCAGCCTCACCGCCGATAACAATCTGAGCCGGTGTATTGTAATTAGCCGGCGTCACAATGCCTTTAGTGCTTGCCTGCCGGCACACATCTTCAATCACTCGGGGGTCAGTATTCATGACAGCAACCATCTTTCCAGTACCTGCCGGTGCCGCTGTCTCCATGAATTCCCCGCGCTTAGCGACTAAACTCAGCGCATCTTCAAAAGAAATGGCTCCGGCCGCAACCAGCGCTGAATATTCTCCCAGAGAAAGTCCAGCTACGATGTCAGGCTGGCAGCCCTTTTCTTTTAGAAGGCGATAGATGGCTACCGAGGTTGTTAAAATAGCAGGCTGCGTATAACGTGTTTGATTCAGCTTTTCTTCCTCATTATCGATCAAAGCACGCACATCATAGCCTAAAACTGATTCAGCCGTTTGAAAAGTCTCTTTGACGACTGGATAAACTTCATATAAATCCCTTGCCATGCCAAGTTTTTGAGCGCCCTGACCGGCAAATAAAAATGCAGTTTTAGTCATAACTAAGATATCAAAGTCGGCTGGAAAGCAAGAGAAATAAGCCCTTCTAGGAACTGCAATTTCCAAAGCCGCTGCATTGCAGTACAGCTAAGGTTCAGGCAGCTGTGCTTTTTTCAGCTCTCCGGCCGGATTTAATTCCTTTCTATGTTGTCTTTTACTATTATCACTAGTAAGGATTATTTCACATCTGCCCAACGTGCTGCTTCAGCTTTAATTACTTCTGCTGCTCCGTAGTATAGATCTTTTAAGATTTCTTCACAGGTTTCTTCTTTGGTCACAAAACCTGCAATTTGTCCCGCCATAACAGAACCATTATCCACATCTCCGTCAACAACGGCATTGCGCAGAGCGCCGGCTCCCAGCTCTTCAATTTCCTGAGCTGATTTTTTACCAGCTAAGAAATCTTTTTCGGCCTGACCGTATTCAGAAGACAGTTTATTCTTGATCGCACGGACCGGATGGCCAACCACTGAAGCGGATACAACGGTGTCAATATCTTTGGCTTTTAAAATCTTATTTTTAAAGTTTTGATGGGCATTGGATTCTTTAGCAACGACAAAGCGTGTCCCTACCTGAACAGCTTCAGCTCCCAGCATGAATACAGCTGCTGCCCCGCGTCCGTCAGCAACGCCGCCGGCCCCGATAACAGGAATATCAACAGCATCTGCAACTTGGCGCACCAGAGTCATCGTTGTTAATTTACCGATATGACCGCCGGCTTCCATACCTTCGGCAATCACAGCATCGGCACCCAATTTTTCCATACGTCTGGCAAGAGCCACGCTAGGCACAACCGGAATAACAGTAATACCTGCATCGTGGAAACGTTCCATATATTTACCTGGATTTCCGGCACCGGTTGTTACAACTTTAACACCTTCTTCAATAACCAGATCAACAATGTCATCTGCAAAAGGAGACAAAAGCATGATATTGACTCCGAAAGGCTTATCTGTAACAGCTTTAATCTTGTCAATATTAGCCTTGACAACTTCCTTAGGTGCGTTGCCGCCGCCAATAATGCCCAGACCGCCAGCTTTCGATACAGCCGCTGCCAGGTCACCATCAGCTACCCAAGCCATTCCTCCTTGAAAAATAGGATATTTTATATCTAATAATTCTGTAATACGCGTTTTCATTTTTATATAAACTTTCTAAGCTTTTCACTCAATAATTTGACAGTCAAACTATCACAATAAGAAGAAAGAATATTCTTATAAGAATACTCTCAAAAACTTACTTATTTTGTTTTTTCTTCAACAAAAGCAACTAAATCACCAACTGTTTGAAGACCTTCTTCAGATTCAATTTGAATATCAAATTCATCTTCGATTTCTGAAATGACTTGGAATACATCCAAAGAATCTGCATCAAGCTCATCAAAAGTTGTTTCTAATTTAACTTCTTCTGCGTCTTTTCCAAGTTCCTCAACGATAATTTCTTGTACTTTTTCAAATACTGCCATGTTTTTCTCCTTTATTTAAGAAATATTTTTTATATACTGTGCCAGGCACAAAATGTATAATTAGATTTTAACAATTAAACTGCCCCATGTCAAACCTCCGCCGAAGCCGCTGAGGAGGACAGTCTGCGAACCATCCAAAGTTATGGTTCCATTTTCGATACATTCAGCTAATAAGATGGGAATGCTGGCGGCACTGGTATTGCCATAGCTCATCATATTAGCAGGAAATTTTTCTCTGTCAGCATCAATTTTTTTAGCCATCTTATCCAGAATACGGATATTAGCCTGATGCAGCAGGAAGCAATCAATATCATCTACCGAGAAGCCCGACTGCTCAATCAAGGCTGAAATGCTTTTTGACACATCTCGAATAGCAAAATCAAAAATTGCCCGGCCGTCCATTTTCAAGTAGTAACTGTCTTCTTCAGCTTCCTGTGAAAATGGCGAGGAAATATTATGATAGCCTGAAGTCAGGCCGTCCCCTCGGCTGCCGTCAGAATGAATTGATTCGGCCAGAAAATGCTCCGAAGCGTCTGCTTCCAAAAGCACACCGCCGGCACCATCTCCAAAGAGAACGGCCGTCGTTCGATCTGTCCAATCAATTGTTTTAGACAGTACTTCCGCACCAATAACCAAGCCTTTTTGATACTGACCAGACTTGATTAGTTTTTCAGCCGTTGACAGAGCAAAAACAAAACCGCTGCAGGCCGCTGTCAGATCAAAAGCAAAGGCATTAACAGCACCAATAGCTGCCTGAACACGGGCGGCAGTGGAAGGCATCATCGAATTAGGAGTAATTGTAGCAACAATGATAAAATCTATCTCCTCTGCCTTTAATGCCGCCTTTTGCAAGAGCTGCTCAGCAACGCGACTGGCCAAATCACCAGTATCTTCAGTTTGACTGATACGGCGCTCTTTGATACCTGTCCGGCTGGCAATCCATTCATCGCTGGTATCCATTATTTTGGACAGGTCATCATTGGTCACAACCTGTGAAGGTACATAATATGCTGCTTGACTAATCTTTGCAAAAGCCATTAAACTAACCCCTCAAGAAATTGATGAAGGTTACTCAGCCCCTTCTCTAAAGCACCAAGCTCTGTCGTGTCCATGTCTTTCGTAATGCGGTTAACAACATTTTTATGAAATCTATTATGTAAACGATAAAGCAGTCTGCCTTTTTGTGTCAGAGTCAAATAAACAACACGCCTGTCTAACTGAGAACGTGTTCGCTCAATATAACCCTTTTTTTCAAGTTTATTTAAGCTGGTCGTGACAGTTCCCAAAGTTACCAGCAGCTCATGGGCAATGTCACTCGGTGTCACATTGGCATTTTTTCCAATAATATCTACCGTATGCATCTCTTTTAAAGATACATCTTTGAATTGACTCGTTTTCAAACTCATCTCTTCAATAATCATGATTTTATTAAAAATATCAACTAAGTAAGAATTAATTTGATTATAATCCAATCTGCCACCTCCTATACGAAAATAAACTTTGACTATCAAAGTTTATCAAAAGATTACTGAAATTGCAAGCTTAATTCAAAAATATTTTCTGCAAAAAAGAAAGGCACCTCAAGTAACTGTCTTGAGATACCTTCAGTTTATTATCAGGCTTTTTGCTATTATTTCCCTGTGAATTTTGGCCGCCGTTTTTCCGTATAAGCGCGGACACCTTCTTTAAAATCATCTGTAAAGGCAAGGGATTTTTGCAGATCTAATTCCAGCTTCGCATAGTCCTGCCAGCCGGCAAAAGAACTCTGCCACAGCATTTCCTTAATAGCTTTATAGGAATTGACTGACCCGCGTTTCAGACGAGTAATCAGGCGTCCTGTCATTTTTTCGAGTTTTTCTGATTCACAAACTTTATAGGCAACACCGTACTCTAATGCCTTATCCGCAGTCAGCGCTTCACCGGTCATGGCTAATTGTGTAGCACGGGTTATCCCGATTGCTCTGGTCAAGAGGAAAAGACCTCCGGCATCAGGAGCAAGCCCCACATTAACAAAGGCTTGAATAAAGCGAGTTTTGTCACTGGCAATACAAAAATCTGCTGCTACTGCCATATTAGCCGCAGCCCCGGCAACTGCACCATCTGTGCTCATCACAACAGGTTTAGGCAAACGTTTCAGAGAAAAGGAAATCTCATTAACCAGCTCGGCAATGCGAACAAGAGACTGAACATCGTCATCATCAACAGCTCTTTGCATCTCTACCAAGTCACCGCCTACTGAAAAGACTTTTCCATTCGCATTAATTAATAAAATTTGGACATTTTCATCTTCTGCAGCAGCAGAAATGGCTTGCAAAAGTTCCTCACAAATCGGAATATTAAAACCATTTGAAACCTCCGGACGGTTGAGGGTCAAAGTTGCTACGCCGTCCGTTACACTGTACAGAATTTCTTTAAAATCCATTTTCTCATTCTCCATCTCTAATTTTTAAATGTTTAAACGGCTGACACGAGCCGCTGTATCATTTCAAAATAGTTTGAATCTCAAACTTCTTAACTATTTCATTCTATCATAAAAACAAGCAGTTCTCAAAAAGAAAAAGTACTTTCTGATATCTTTGATTAAAAAGCATCATCAACCGCCTGTGTTAAACTGGCAACGAGCCGGCTGGCAGCTGTCTGGTTAAGACCAAATGTCCTGTCTTTGACAGCCCAAACTTCTATACCTGCAGCTACACCTGCAGCAATTCCCTTTTCACTGTCTTCAATAATTAAAATATCAGACTTGGGGATTTTTAAACGGCGCGCAGCCTCATTATAAATTTCCGGATTAGGTTTACTTTCGGGAAATTCCTCCCCTGATAAAACGAATTCAAAATAGGATAAAATATCTGTTTCGGTTAAAGCCAGCAAAATATCAGACTTAGTCGAACTGGAAGCCAAAGCAATTTTAACTTCCTGCTGATGAAGTCTTTCTAAAACATCTTTAACATCGGAAAAAATCAAATTTTTATAAGGCAGAGGATGGCTGCTTTTATAGTCAGTGTATTCTTTTTGCAGCTGTTCAATATCCCACTTATCATAATCACTTCCTAAAATCGGCCGCCATGCCTGTTTCATATTGCCGCCGATGAAAAATGCCGGCGGCAGATGCTTGATTGAAATCCCTTTGCTGTTTAAGAAAAGCTCACGCCGCCTGTAATAGAAATTTTCGGTATCAAAAAGAACACCATCCATATCAAAAATGATTGCCTTTACTGTCATGACATCCCCTTCCTTCAACCATTTTACCATAAAAACTGCTGACAAATTTTCTGAATTTTGCTATAATTTATATAATCTTATTGAAATTTGGAGAATATATGAAAGTCGTAAAATTTGGAGGAAGTTCGCTCGCCTCTGCTGCGCAGCTTGAAAAGGTTTTAAACATTGTAAAATCTGATGACAGCCGCCGTTTTGTTGTTGTTTCTGCCCCAGGCAAACGTGACGATCAAGATACAAAAGTAACGGATGCCCTGATTAAGTACTACAAATCTTATGTTTCAGAAAAAGATGTCACCGCGGATCAAACCTGGATTATCAACCGCTATCGTTCGATTATTGATGAACTCGGACTCGGACAGGGTATTCTGGAAAAAATTACCAAGGCCATTATTGATCTCGCTAATTTGCCTATTGACAATAATGATTTTCTCTATGACACTTTTTTAGCTGCCGGGGAGGACAATAACGCAAAACTGATTGCTGAATATTTCAGGAAAAATGATCTGCCTGCCCGCTATGTCCATCCAAAAAAAGCTGGTATTATTGTCACCAGTGAACCCGGAAATGCACGGATCCTTCCATCCAGCTATGATAAGCTGGAAGAGCTGTGCGACAGCGATGAAGTCTTGGTTATCCCTGGTTTCTTCGGTGTAACGGCTGATAATCAAGTTTGTACCTTTTCCCGAGGCGGTTCCGACATTACCGGTTCAATTGTGGCCGCCGGTGTTAAAGCTGATCTTTACGAAAATTTCACAGATGTTGATGGCATCTTTGCAGCACACCCGGGTGTGGTGCACAAGCCTCAGTCTATTTCCGAATTAACCTATCGGGAAATGCGTGAATTGGCCTATGCCGGTTTTTCAGTTCTGCATGATGAAGCGCTAATCCCAGCCTACCGCGGAAAAATTCCGCTGGTCATTAAAAACACAAATAATCCTGACCATCCAGGTACTAAAATTGTCCTGAAACACACCGGAGCTACCATTCCAGTTATTGGAATTTCCGGTGACGATGATTTTGTCAGCATTAACATTTCAAAATATCTGATGAACAGGGAAGTCGGATTTGGACGTAAAGTTCTGCAAATCTTAGAAGAATTAAATATTCGTTGGGAACATATTCCGACCGGTATCGATGATATGTCTATTATTCTTAGAGGCCGTGAACTGACACCCATCAAAGAACAGGAAATCATCTCACAATTGACCCGTAAACTCGAAGTTGACGAAGTGGAAATTGAGCGCGATCTTTCCATCATTATGATTGTCGGAGAAAACATGAAGAATCACATCGGTGTCACAGCTAAAGCCGCCGAAGCCTTTTCAAAGAAACACATTAATTTGGAAATGATTTCTCAGGGTTCCAGTGAAGTATCTGTCATGTTCGTTATTAAGACAGAGCAGGAAAAAGCAGCCGTTCGGGCGCTTTACCAAACTTTTTTTGAGACAGAATAACAAAGCAACAGCCAATAACATAAAAGAATGAGAGAAAACCGCTCTGAAAAGTGCTCAGGTTTCTCTCATTTTTTGATCTCTAACTTACAACATTGACCAAGGACGCACTTTAAGGTGCGGTGTTTAGTAAGGCTATACCGGAGCTTCCAATAACGTTACTTAAGCATCGGAAGCTTGTAAAAATTGATCTTTATTTAATATCTCTTATCCCGATATTCTAATACTGTTTAAAACTATCATAAAAAGACCAAAATAAATCATTCTGGTCTTTTATTTTCTAAAATAGAAATACTATCGGGAAGACAGGATTCGAACCTGCGACCCCTTGGTCCCAAACCAAGTGCTCTACCAAGCTGAGCTACTTCCCGTACCTTCCTCCTAAAAACAAGTCATCAGCCTCAAACCAATCACTCGCACATGCACCCTGCAGGATTCGAACCTGCAACCGCCTGATTCGTAGTCAGGTACTCTATCCAGTTGAGCCAAGGGTGCCTCTTCCTTATATCTCTTATGCCGAGGACCGGAATCGAACCGGTACGAAGGTCGCCCTTCGCAGGATTTTAAGTCCTGTGCGTCTGCCAGTTCCGCCACCCCGGCCTCTCTTAAAGCGAACGACGGGATTCGAACCCGCGACCCCCACCTTGGCAAGGTGATGTTCTACCACTGAACTACGTTCGCATAGCTTAATGCCGGCTACATGACTTGAACACGCGACCCTCTGATTACAAATCAGATGCTCTACCAACTGAGCTAAGCCGGCTTATCCTCTATGCGGGTGAAGGGACTTGAACCCCCACGCCCTCAAGCGCCAG
>NZ_MOWR01000029.1 GCF_001937065.1 Streptococcus sp. 'caviae' | reverse complement strand
AGAATTCAAGCGTGAGAGGAATACCTCTCAACCACAATTATAACAGATTTTTCACTTATCTAACCGATTTTTTCAAGACATTGTCATTTTCGATTGACATACTTTTTTTCACCTTTTTTTTCACCCTATCATTCGAAAGTGATAATGTCTTAGCTAGGTCGAATGTGAAAATGTCCCGTCTGTTAAACTAGAAAGATGAGGAAAATAGAACTAACTATGATAGAGTCAAAGAAATACCTAG
>NZ_MOWR01000028.1 GCF_001937065.1 Streptococcus sp. 'caviae' | reverse complement strand
GCCTGATAAGCGTGAGGTCGGTGGTTCGAGTCCACTCGTGCCCATAGGAATGGTCCGTTGGTCAAGGGGTTAAGACACCGCCTTTTCACGGCGGTAACACGGGTTCGAATCCCGTACGGACTATTGTTTTGGAGGATTACCCAAGTCCGGCTGAAGGGAACGGTCTTGAAAACCGTCAGGCGTGTAAAAGCGTGCGTGGGTTCGAATCCCACATCCTCCTTTATAAAGATATCGCGGGATGGAGCAGTTAGGTAGC
>NZ_MOWR01000003.1 GCF_001937065.1 Streptococcus sp. 'caviae' | reverse complement strand
GTTTCAATTTTACTTATATGTGTACAAAGAGGGTGGGCTGAAACTTCGATAGCTTTTCGAAGTTTCAGCCCACCCTCTCCCTTGTTTTATTTATTTTCTAAAGAGGCAGCAGAAGTGCTGCGCTGCAATAGTTTAATTTTCGCTTTTCTCAAAAATATCGCGTTCAGCCAAACTATCCATTAGGAAATAAAACTTATCCTGAATCATTTGGTTTTCTGCTGATTTAAAGATATTGACAGCACGAAGTCCGGATTTGTCGGTAATAGTCAGCTTAAAGCCTGTCAAATCCTTATTAATTGTAATTTTCAGGGAAAAGCCGTCACCGCTGTTAGGGATTTTTTCTAAAAGGCGGCTAAGCTCGTAATTTCCCAGCTTGTTTTGAGTGAAAGCAGTGTCCCGCAAGGTAAATTTTTTTACTTTAGGACTGATAGTATAACTGTATTTGCAATCAGGTAAATTTACTGTTTTTTCAAAAGCCATTTTATTTTTCTACAATCTCCTTTATTTTTGCGGCCAGAGCCTTAGTCTCATCTGGGTTGTTCAAATCTGAAAAGCTGATACGAACAGATTCCTGCAGACGAGGAGAATCAGCACCGTATTTGGCTGTTAGGACGTGACTGGGATCAACTGTACCTGCCGTGCAGGCAGAACCCGTTGAAATCGCAAAGCCGGCCAAATCCAGCTGAGTGAGCAAAATGCCGTTATTATAATTAGGAAAGCCAATATTAATAACATAGGGCAGGGCGTCTTCGTTAGAATTAAGATAGTAATCAAGACCCTCTAAGCCTTCTAGGAATATTTTTTTGAGCATGCCGACATATTCCAGATGCTCTTTTTGATGAGCCTGAGCATCACTCAAAGTCTGTGTCAGGCCTGCGATGCCAATCAGATTTTCAGTACTGGCCCGGCGTTTTTCTTCCTGTTCACCGCCGTGCAGAAGACTGTCAAAATGAAAATCGTTAGCATAAAGAAGACCGACTCCCTTAGGACCGTGAAATTTATGAGCAGAAGCTGACAAGAAGTCGATATTTAGATCCTTAGGGTAGATGGGAAGCTTGCCTGCAGCCTGAACGGCATCAACATGAAAAGCCGCTTGATGATCTTTGAGAAGACAGCCGATTTCTTCGATTGGCAACACGTCTCCAGTCTCATTGTTGGCAAACATGACAGATACTAAAATCGTATCTTCACGCAAAGCGTCTTTAACCTGCTGAACAGAGATGCGGCCGTCAATAGGATTTAAGTAAGTCACTTCAAAACCGAAACGTTTTTCCAAATAATGCAGACTGTTTAAAACGGAATGATGTTCGATAGCTGTCGAAATAATATGCTTTCCTTGAGCCTGATGGGCAAGCGCATAACCTTTAAGAGCAGTGTTATTGCTTTCTGTTCCGCCGGAAGTAAAAATAATATTTCTCGCTGGAACTGCAAACACCTGAGCAACTTTCTGCCGGCACTCTCTTAACAGTTTGCTGGCAGCCCTGCCGTAAGAATGGATACTGGACGGATTGCCAAAGATGTCAGTCATCACCTCAGTCATGGCCTGAGCAGCAGAAGGCGCCAGGGGAGTCGTTGCAGCGTTATCAAAATAAATCACGTTTAGGATTCATCTCCTTTGCGGTCATAAGCGAACAATGGACTGACAGGGCGTCTTTCGTGAATGCGAATGATAGCATCTGCAATCAGTTCACTGGCAGAAAGGTAATGTAAATTATCAGGTAGCTTTTGTTGCGTGCAGACAGAATCTGTAATCAAAATATCTTTAATTGGAGCAGCCTGCAGAATTTCTGTTGCCCCGCTGGCGAATAATCCGTGGCTGGCAACAGCGTAGATTTCAGTAGCGCCTCCACGCTCAACAATTTTAGCAGATTCTGCAAATGTTTTTCCGGTATTCAGAATATCATCAATGAGAATAGCTTTCTTACCGGCAACATCACCGATAATGTAGCCTTCCTCGCGCGAGGAGTCATCATCCTGAGCATAATCAATGATAGCAATCGGAGCATCTAAATACTGAGCTAAACTGCGGGCGCGTTTGATGCCTGAATTTTTCGGACTGACAACCACAATGTCCTCACCATACAAGCCCAGCTTAGTGTAATGTTCAGCAAACAAAGGAGTGGTAAACAAGTTATCAACCGGAATATCAAAGAAGCCCTGTACCTGAACAGCGTGCAGATCTAAGGTTAAGACACGGTCAACCCCAGCCTTAACCAGCATATTAGCTACTAATTTAGCTGTGATTGGTTCGCGGGCAGCGGCAATACGGTCCTGGCGTGAGTAGCCGAAATAAGGAATAACAACATTGACACTATTAGCACTGGCACGTTTGCAGGCATCTACCATAATTAAGAGTTCCCACAGGTGATCATTTACGGGATAGCTGGTAGACTGAATGACATAAATATCATCTCCCCGAACGCTTTCTTCGATGTTGATCATGATCTCACCGTCAGAAAACTTGCGAGAAGATATTTTCCCTAACGGCAGTCCGGCAGCCTTAGAAATTTTTTCGGCAATGTCGGTGTTTGAGGTTAAAGAAAAAAGTTTAATTTGTTTGTCGGCGTAACGTTCTGCCATGGTATTTTAGTGCTCCTTTACATTAGTATCTTTATTTTACCAAATATTATGAGAAATTTCAGGTGATTTTAACATTTTCTGCTTTTGGTCTTTAGTTTTTGCGCAGCGTCTGGCTAAAGCGGGCCACTTTGCTTTTGGCATATTTAAACTGAATACGGTTGGCTTGAAGAAAAGCCTCAAAATCTGCCTTACCCTTTTGAGCATTAGAGACTTCCAATTCGAGTTCGTAATCCTCAATCCCTGCATAACGGTTGTAATCCAGAGCCATGAGACCGATTTTAGTGGTGACTTCACGCCGCACCGTAGTCAGGCTTCCAAGCACCTTCAAATCAGTTACATCAATATCAGCCTGAGAAATCAGCTGTTTAATTTTTATATCCGGCAGCTGCAGCGTACGGATTATTGTTTCGGCTTCACTCAGGAGCAAATCATGATTATATTCCAAATTACCAACTTTCTGGGGTACTTTGAGAGTTAGCTCAGCCTTGTCAGTAAAAGTTCTGATACGCAGAGACATTTTATTGGCTTTCAAATCAAAACTGTCCGTATCAAAATAATAATTTGTCTGTGTGACCGGCTCAATCTGCGGCATTTGTTCTTTGATACAATTAAATTCTTCTTTGGTCAGCAGCGTTTTATATTCGATTTCCAGATGATTCATTCTTTTTTCCTTTGTTTGGCTTATTATGGTATAATAAGATGTTGATTTAATTCTATAAAAAAGTCTTATTTTTGACAAGGAAGGGGGCAAAGTTTATGGACTGGGAAGAATTTCTGGACCCTTATATCCAGGCAGTCGGAGAATTAAAGATAAAATTCAGAGGAATTCGCAAACAGTTTCGTAAGCAAAACCGCCATTCGCCAATCGAATTTGTGACCGGCCGTGTCAAACCGATTGAGAGCATCAAGGAAAAAATGACTTTGCGAGGAATAAAGCAAGAAAATCTTGCCCAAGATATGCAGGATATTGCAGGTCTGCGAATCATGGTTCAGTTCGTTGACGACGTTGATGATGTCTTGGAGCTCCTGCGGCAGCGTAAGGACATGAAAATTGTTCAGGAGAGAGATTACATTAATAATTTGAAGCCCAGCGGCTACCGGTCGTATCATGTTGTTATTGAATATCCTGTTGATACAATCAGCGGTCAAAAAATTATTCTTGCTGAAATTCAAATCAGAACACTGGCTATGAATTTTTGGGCGACTATTGAACATTCTCTTAACTATAAATACCGCGGTGAGTTTCCGGATGAGATAAAAAAACGTCTAGAGCTGACTGCCAGAATCGCTTTTCAGCTGGATGAAGAAATGCGGCAGATTCGCGATGATATCAAAGAAGCTCAGTTATTATTTGATGCTGAAAAAAGAAAGCTAAATGATGGTGTAGGAAATAGTGATGACACAGATGAACTTTACCGATAAGGCAACGAAGGTTGCCATAATTGCAAACGGAAAATATCAAAGCAAGCGAGTTGCCAGCAAACTTTTCTCTGCTCTGAGAGATGATGATGATTTCTATCTGACTAAGAAAAATCCCGACATCGTCATTACTATCGGCGGAGACGGCATGCTTTTGTCGGCTTTTCATATGTACGAGAAGCATCTGGACAGCGTTCGCTTTGTCGGCATTCATACAGGACATTTAGGCTTTTATACGGATTATCGTGATTTTGAAGTTGATAAATTACTGGATAATTTGCACTCAGATAAGGGCGAAAAGGTTTCTTACCCAATTTTAAAAGTTACCCTGACTTTAAGTGACGGACGGCAGCTGACTTCCAGAGCTCTGAATGAAGCAACTGTCAAAAGATTTGAGAAAACAATGGTCGCAGATGTTATCATTAACCATGTTCAATTTGAACGGTTTCGCGGAGATGGTATTTCGGTTTCTACACCGACCGGCAGCACTGCCTACAATAAATCTTTGGGCGGAGCCGTTTTGCATCCGACTATTGAAGCATTGCAGCTGACAGAGATTTCCAGTCTCAACAATCGTGTTTTCAGAACCTTGGGAAGTTCGATCATTGTTCCTAAGAAGGATAAGATCGAGATCATTCCCAAACGCTTGGGTTCCTATGTTTTATCCGTTGATAATAAAACGTATACGCATCGAAATATCGCTAAGATTGAATATGAAATCGATCACAGGAAAATCAGTTTTGTAGCAACGCCAAGCCATACCAGCTTTTGGGAACGGGTTAAAGACTCTTTTATCGGAGACTGTGATTCATGAGATTTGAATTTGTTGCAGACCGGCAGACAAAGGTGAAAACATTCTTAAAGGGACATGATGTCTCCAAAGCCCTGCTGGCCAAGATTAAATTCAAAGGCGGTTCCATACTGGTCAACGGCAAAGAAGAAAATGCCATTTATTTGCTCAGCGAAGGCGATCAGGTAGCCATTGATATCCCTGACGAGGAATCTCACGACAGTTTAAAACCAATCAAGCATGAGCTCAATATCGTCCATGAAGATGAACATTTTCTGGTTTTGGATAAACCGGCTGGCTATGCCAGCATTCCCAGCATACTGCATTCCAATACCATGGCTAACTTTGTCAAAGGCTATTATTTAGAACGAGATTACCCCAATAAACAGATTCATATTGTAACGAGGCTTGACAAGGACACCAGCGGCCTCATGCTCTTTGCCAAGCACGGTTACGCTCACGCGCGGATGGACAAACAGCTCCAGAAAAAAAGCATTGAAAAACGTTACTACGCCTTGGTATCTGGCAGCGGAAAACTGCTTGAAAAAGGTGAAATTATTGCGCCTATCGCCAGAAATGATCAAAGCATTATTACACGCTGTGTCCATCCTTCAGGTAAATACGCCCACACCAGTTATGAAATTGTGGCCAGTTACGGAGATGTGCACTTAGTTGATATTCGCCTGCATACTGGCCGCACCCATCAGATACGCGTGCATTTTGCGCATATCGGCTTTCCGCTTTTAGGTGATGACCTTTATGGCGGCGATATGAGCCATGGCCTTAAGAGGCAGGCGCTTCACTGTCATTATTTGGCCTTTACAGACCCTTTTTCAAAAGAACACAAGGAATACAATAGTTTCTTGACAGATGACTTTGATAGCGTTATCATAGATTTAAAAAAGAGATAGAGGGTTTATATAATGAGTATTCGTTCTTTATTTGGCAGTCTGCGGGAAAAAGTTGTTGGTAAAAATATCAAAATTGTCTTCCCGGAAGGAAATGATGAGCGCGTTGTGCGTGCAGCCGCCCGTCTTAAATTTGAAGGTTTGGTTGAGCCCATTATTTTGGGAAATGAAGCCGATGTCCGCAGTTTGCTGACTAAACTAGGCTTTGCTGATCAGAATTATACGGTCATCAATCCTGAAGAATATCCTAATTTCGAAAAAATGAAACAGGAATTTGTGGAAATTCGTAAGGGTAAAGCTACTCTTGAAGATGCTGACAAACTTCTTAAAGACGTCAATTATTTTGGCGTTATGCTGGTGAAACTGGGGCTGGCTGACGGTATGGTATCCGGAGCTATTCATTCGACGGCTGATACCGTTCGCCCGGCTCTGCAAATTGTAAAAACCAAACCGGGAATTTCACGGACGTCAGGTGTTTTCCTTATGAACCGTGAAAATACCAGTCAGCGCTTAATTTTTGCCGACTGTGCCATCAATATTGATCCTAATGAGCAGGAACTAGCTGAAATTGCTGTCAATACAGCAGATACAGCAAAGATTTTTGACATTGATCCTAAAATTGCTATGCTCAGCTTTTCAACCAAGGGAAGTGCCAAAGCACCTCAGGTTGAAAAAGTTCAAGAAGCAACCCGTATTGCCAAGGAGCTTCAGCCGGACATTGCTCTTGACGGTGAACTTCAGTTTGATGCAGCATTTGTGCCTGAAACAGCAGCTATCAAAGCACCGGGCAGTGATGTTGCAGGACATGCCAATGTGTTCATCTTCCCAGATTTGCAATCAGGTAATATTGGCTATAAGATTGCTCAGCGTTTGGGAATGTTTGAAGCGATTGGACCGATTTTGCAGGGGCTGAACAGTCCGGTAAATGATCTGTCACGCGGCTCCAGTGCTGAAGACATTTATAAGCTGGCTATCATTACCGCTGCACAAACCATTGAAAACGACTAATACAAAAAAGCGGGGCAGACAGCCATGATGGCTGCGCCGTTACCTACAGAAACATGAAAATAAAACTAAAAACCCTCGCTAGGATGATGCTCTTAGCGAGGGTTTTGTGCTTGATCAAATATTGATACTTATTATTGAGGGACAAGCTCATCTATATCCCAAAATATGGCTTGATGCATTAGCCTAAGAAGTAAGTGCTTTAGTCAAATTTTTTCCAAAAGCGCTGTTGGATAAAGTAATGAAGTGCTCCCAAGGCTGCCAATGCAAGCACGGTCAGTCCGACTCCCACACCCAAAATAGACGTCTTTAAGGAAATTATAACGGCTAAAATGACTAAGGTGGTTCCCAGAATCAAATTGCCAAAAACAATTCCCATATAGAGCCACTGTCCGGAGCCTCTTGAAAAGAGCTGTGCCACATTTTGCCAATTAAGCGTTAAAAGCCGATAATCGCGCCAGTACATTAATTCACCGATAACAAAGCTTGACAGTACCATTCCCAGAAGAAAACTCAGCAGCAGCGCAATAGGGATTTTCAGCAGGGTAATTCCTAAAATAAAGTAAATCAGAATTGGCAGACTGATTTGCAGCAAAGTAAGGCAGTAGAATTTTTGCCGCAAAAAATGCTTAAAGGAAATCGGTAAGGTTTTTATAAAGGTATAGTTATTCTTTTCTAAGGAGATAGCAACTCCCAAAAAACTGCTGGGGCTGGAAATGAAATTCCCCATGATGATACCTATGAGCAACGCGACACCAAAGAAACGCGAATCAAGGTTTGCCAAAAAAGAATTCTCTGAGGAAAGAGTAGGGCCGATAAAGGCCGCGGCAAAGATTAAGGGCATTAAATAGCTCTGGACAAGCAGGGTTGCATCTTTAAGCGTGTTTAAGTGGTGTTTAATCAGAGTTTGCCTGAGACTGTCATTTGATGCCTTTTTGGTAATTTTTCTGGTTACTTGCTGATTTGTCTGAATGGACAAAAACTGTTCAAAATAATTGGATATAATGGTGCGCCAAATAAAAGCTATGAGGATGGCTATTATCCCAATTCCCAGCCAGTAATTTAAGAGGCTGGCTGTTGAGAAAGGATTCTTGATGACATCATAGAATCCTCTAAAATAAGGCATATTGGGCATTTGGGCAGCAGCGCCGTTTTCGTTCACTGAATTGCCGGTAAGCTGCAAGTAAAAGATGGTACCGACAGCAGCCACCGTTGATAGGACCATCAGGACTGTCGAAATCATTTTTTTGTGTGAACTTTTGACTAAAACCTGTCCGATAAAATAAATCAGAATAATACTCATGCAGTTAGTTGCAAGCAGCAGAAGCAGAAAGTTAATGACAGTCGCAGCAACAGTGACAGCGATAGAATGAGTCAGCTGCCAATAAGCAATTATAAAAAGAGACAGCAGCGGCATTAAAAAGGGTAAGCTGCCGCCCTGAGAGGAAATGAGTTTAGCAAAATAGACCTCTTTTTCCTTGACCGGCAGCGGCAGGTAGAGTTTGGTATCATCACTCTCATAAAAAACCGCAAAAAGTGTCGTAAATCCCGAAATAATAGCAATGATGCTGAAAAGAGCCACTTGGAAGGAAAAATACCCGCTTGACTGAGAGTAGTCAACTGCCAAGAAAAGGCTGAAGTAGATGACTAAAAAGAACAAGACTAAGAAAAGCTGCTGGCCTAATACTGTTTTATAGGCCGAAAAATGTTTATCCGGGTTCTTTTCACGCTTTTTTTGGATATTGGTCAATGCCTGGGGATTGGAATAAAGGATATTAATCTTTATCATTTCCCAAATATTTTTGTAACTCATGCCTCATCACCTGCCTTTGGCTCTTCTTTGCGTCCGGCCAGTTCCAGGTAGATTGTTTCTAGGTCTTTATCCGGATGATTAGCTTTTAATTCATCCAAAGTTCCAACAAAAATAAGCTTCCCATGCCGTAAAATACCGATGCGGTCGCACAACTGTTCGGCAACCGAAAGAACATGGGTTGAAAAGAGAACTGTGTGGCCGGTACGGGCATGCTCTTTCATCATCTCTTTCAAATCAAATGATGCCTGAGGATCCAGTCCGGTCAGCGGTTCATCCAGAATCCAGATATCAGGATTAGGAATAAGGGCTCCGATGACAATGACCTTTTGGCGCATGCCATGAGAAAAGCTCTCAATCGTCTCAAAGCGCCGGTCAAAAATATCAAACAGACTGGCAAGTTTAGCAATGCGATCTTCAGCTGTTTTGGGATCAACATCATAAATTTTCGCTAAAAACAGCCAATATTCTTGGGCGCTGAGATTAAGGAAGATGTCAGGAGAATCAGGTACATAGGCGATCCGTCTTTTAATGGCATCGCGATGTTCAGCCAACTTTAAATCATCCACAAAAATATCACCATAGCTGGCATTGATGACCGATGTCAGCATATTAATCGTAGTCGTTTTACCGGCACCGTTATGACCGATTAGACCAAAAATTTCACCGTTTTCAATTGTTAGGTTCAAATCACTCAAAGCTTGGGCGGTCCCGTATAATTTGGAAACATGTTCAAATCTAATCATAAAAATTCCTCCTTAATTATTAACTATTATACTATTAAAATCATACAAATAAAACCCCCTATTTTAGAAAAAATAAGGTAAAGGTTTCTGTACACTGATATTTTCCGGTAAAAAAGGTATAATAGCTATGATAAAACTAAAAAATCAAAGGAGATCGAAAATGGCAGAAGCAGTATTGATTACAGGCGCTTCAGCGGGATTTGGCAAGGCAATGGCGGAAACCTTTGTAAAAGCAGGATACCGTGTTATCGGAGCTGCCAGACGGTTAGAGAAGTTAAATGATCTTAAAGCAGCTTTAGGAGAAAACTTTTATCCCTTACAAATGGATATGACAGATACAGCCTCTATAGACAAGGCTTTAGCAAGTCTTCCTCCAGAATGGTCAGAAATTGAACTTTTGATCAACAATGCCGGCTTAGCTTTAGGGCTTGATAAGGCTTATGAAGCCAACTTTAAGGACTGGGAAACCATGATTGCCACTAACATCATCGGGCTGACCTATCTGACACGCCAAGTGCTGCCGGCTATGGCAGAGCGAAAATCCGGCCATGTCATCAATATCGGGTCAACTGCCGGAACCTATCCTTATCCAGGCGGAAATGTTTACGGTGCAAGCAAGGCCTTTGTAAAACAGTTCAGTCTTAATTTGCGGGCAGATTTGGCTGGAACCAAGGTCCGTGTCACCAATATTGAACCTGGTCTTTGCGGCGGAACAGAATTTTCTAACGTGCGTTTTAAAGGCGATGATGAGCGCGCTGATCAGCTCTACCAAGGCGCTCACAGCATTCAGCCTCAGGATATAGCCAATACCGTCCTCTGGGTTTATCAGCAGCCTAAACATGTCAACATTAACCGCGTTGAAATTATGCCGACTTCACAAAGTTTCGGCCCTCAGCCGGTTGACCGAGATTTGGATTAGAGAGAAGCACCCCAAATTTGTATTTTTATGAAAGAAAAAGAAACAGAAAATATTAATCTTTTGTTTGCGATTGATGACCGATTTGTAGACCAATTTAAGGTAACCCTCTATTCTTTATATGTTAACAGCTCTTGCAAAAATCTGACCATTTATATCTTGCAAAAGGGTCTTTTAAACAGGCATGATGAAATTGCGGCTTTTTGCCGTCAGCTGGGACTTGCTTATGAGCCGGTTGTCATCAGCAAAGATGATTTCAAAGACGCTCCGGTCAGCGATCGCTATCCTGAGACAATTTATTACCGGCTTTTAGCTCAGGAGTATCTCCCTCAGCATCTATCAAGGATTCTCTATCTGGACGCTGATATCCTTTGTCTGAATGACATTGTTTCTCTTTATCAGATGGAAATGGGCGGCAATTTATATGCTGCCGCCAGCCATGTGTCAGATAAGGGCATAACAGATATTGTCAATAAGCTGCGTTTAAATAATTTTGAGGCAGAAAGCTATTTTAATACTGGCATTTTGCTGATGAACTTGGAGAAGTGCCGTCAGGAAATAAACCGTCAGCTTATCATGGATTATATCGCTAAAAAGGGAAGAACCTTGCTTTTGCCCGACCAAGATGTTCTCAATGCTCTCTATGGCTCAAAAACAAGCCAAATTCCCGATGAAATCTATAATTACGATGCCAGGTACAATATCATTTACTTTACACGCAGTCTGGGAGAATGGGATCTTGATTGGGTCATCAAGAACACTGTTTTCTTACATTTTTGCGGTAAAGATAAACCATGGAAAAAAGATTATAAAAGCCGCTATGCAGTTTTGTATAAACATTATCAGCACAAGACAGAATTATTTGCTAGTAAAAATTAAAATTGATTGGCTAAAAAGAGAAAGCGAAAACTTTCTCTTTTTGTTTGTTGTTAAGATAACCTATAACATCTTTCCGAAAAACTGTAATTTTCTTGAAAATTATATATAGGTGTGATATACTTCTGTTATTAACATATAATGCTTATATCCTAGGAGATTAAAATGAGACGTGAACTCTTACTTGAAAAAATTGAGGAACTAAAAGAACTTATGCCCTGGTATGTTTTGGATTACTATCAATCAAAATTAACCATTCCATACAGCTTTACGACTCTATACGAATACCTAAAAGAATATCGGCGTTTCTTTGAATGGCTGATTGATGCTGGTGTTTCGGATGCTGAAAAACTGGCTGACATTTCGCTGGAGACTCTGGAGAATCTCAGTAAAAAAGACATGGAGTCCTTTATACTTTATTTACGGGAACGAACACTGTTAAACTCGAATACAAAACGTCAGGGCGTTTCTCAGACAACTATCAATCGCACGCTGTCGGCCTTGTCCAGTCTGTACAAATACTTGACTGAGGAGGTTGAAAATGCCGACGGGGAACCTTATTTTTATCGGAATGTCATGAAAAAAGTTTCAACGAAAAAGAAAAAGGAAACATTGGCAGCCCGTGCTGAAAATATTAAGCAGAAACTCTTTTTAGGCAGCGAAACAATGGAATTTTTAGAATACGTAGATTGTGAATACGAGCACAAACTTTCCAAGCGTGCTCTGTCATCTTTCCGAAAAAATAAAGAACGTGACTTGGCTATTATTGCTTTGCTGTTAGCTTCCGGTGTGCGTTTGTCTGAGGCGGTCAACCTTGATCTAAAGGACGTCAATCTTAAAATGATGGTTATTGAGGTTACCCGTAAGGGCGGTAAAAGAGATTCAGTCAATGTTGCGGCTTTTGCTAAGCCCTATTTAGAAAATTATATTAACATCCGTCAAAGGCGTTACAAGGCTGAAAAGACTGACACTGCTTTCTTTTTGTCAGAATACCGCGGTGTTCCTAATCGTATGGACGCTTCTTCTATCGAAAAAATGGTCGCCAAATACTCAGAAGACTTTAAAATTCGAGTAACGCCCCATAAATTGCGGCACACATTGGCTACAAGGCTCTATGATGCGACTAAGTCTCAAGTTTTAGTCAGCCACCAATTAGGACATGCCAGCACTCAGGTAACGGACCTCTATACACATATCGTTAACGACGAACAAAAAAATGCTTTGGACAAACTTTGATACATAATTTAAATTATGTAAAATATATTTATAACTTTAAAACCCTGAGATTTTTTCTCAGGGTTTATTGCTGTTAAAGTTAAGGTCATTAATCGAAATCAATTCTGACGTCCACTGTCTGCAGAGGTACGTCGTAAAATGGATCTTCACGGCGACCTAAGAAATCTTTAGCCTGCTGAGGGAAGGATGCATAGCTGAGCACATCTTCTTCACTTTTAGCGTATTGGGCGATTTCCTGACGTAAGATTGGCAGCTGAGGTTCAATGAGATCTGCCGGCCGTACGGTGATAACCTCTTCATCTCCGATGATTTTTTCTTTAATATCCTGGGCAATTGGTGCAGGCGGACGGCCGTACAGCCCACGGACATAGTCTTTAATTTCATTGGGCACTACCTTGTAGCGTTCGCCAGAAATAACATTCATCAAAGACTGAGTTCCTACCATTTGTGACAGCGGGGTTACCAGAGGCGGATAGCCTAAGTCAGCTCTGACACGCGGTACTTCTGCTAAGACCTCATCATAGCGGTCAGCCAAGCCTTGTTCGGTCAGCTGGCTGAGCAGATTCGACAGCATACCACCCGGCACTTGATAAATCAGCGTTTTTGGTTCAACATCTTTAACCTTAGGATTCAAGATGCCTTCTTTGCGGTAATGGTCGCGTACAGTATTAAAATGAGCTGCTGCTTCTTCGACTTTTTTCAAATCAATGCCAGTTTCAAAGCCGAGCTCTTCCAGAGCAATGACTAAGGATTCTGTAGCCGGCTGACTGGTGCCTCCGGCAAAGGAAGAAACAGCTGTATCAATAATATCGGCTCCTGCTTCAGCTACTTTCAGATAGGTCATCTCTGAAATACCGCTGGTTGCATGCGTATGCACTTCCAGAGGTAAATCAACAGCCTCTTTAATTCGCTTAACCAGATCATAGCCTGTCTGCGGCGTCAAAACACCGGCCATATCCTTGATACAGATAGAATCTGCGCCGATTTCAGCATATTGCTTCGACAAAGCAACAAAATAATCAACGGTGTGAACAGGACTCGTGGTGTAAGAAATGGCTACTTGTGCATGGCCGCCAGCCTCTTTGGTTGCCAAAACGGCTGTCTGAAGGTTGCGCGGATCATTCAAGGCATCAAAGATACGTACAATATCAATTCCGTTTTCAATTGATTTTTGAATAAAGGAAGTTACCACATCATCAGCATAGTTGCGGTAGCCGAGTAAATTTTGCCCGCGCAGCAGCATTTGCAGTTTGGTGTTTTTGACATGTTTGCGAATGGTGCGCAGCCGTTCCCATGGATCTTCGTTTAAAAAGCGAAGGCAGGAATCAAAGGTGGCGCCGCCCCACATTTCTAAAGCGTGGTAGCCGGCTTCATCTAAGGTTTTGAGAACAGGCAGCATTTCTTCGGTCGTCATGCGCGTTGCAATCTGACTTTGCTGGCCATCTCTTAAAACCGTCTCCGTAATACGGATTTTTGTCATTTCTACTCCTTTCATGAGATATGAGGACGTTAAGCAAGCAAGATAAAAATAAGATGTTTGACGGGGAATCACTGGAGATTTCGGGCAAACCTATCTTTTTTGCACAGCTTGCAGTCCAAACTTGATTCGTAAGATACAAAGACCGTGTCAAAACGATCAGATTTTTCGGACAGAGAAAATAAATTTTGCTTTGGTCCGAGATTAATTGTATTTAATTTTGATTGAGCAGATTAACAATAGCTAACCGCATTTCTTCAATGCTATGCTTGCGCGAGCGCCCGCAGACCTTAGCATTCTCATGACAGATATAGCATTGCCTTGCAGGAAACCCCAGGTCCTGCCGGCTGATTGGCTGAACATAGCCATCCTTAAGAGAGAGAACATCTAAGTCCATCAGGCGTCCGACAGGTTTTGCGGTTTCTATATCAATCGTTTTTCTTTTTAATGTTTCCGGAGGCAGGCTGCTTATCAGATAGTACTCCCAGCCCGTATCAGACATCAAGAGATGATCAAAGACAGTATCTTTAGTCAGCTCATGCCTGATGTCTGTGACAATCTCTTCAAAAGCTTGATTTAATGCCGGAGATGTCTTTACAGGACCGGGGATGTTCATGGTCAGACAAAGCAAGCTTTGCTCCTTATATTTCTCAAGAAGATCTCTTTGTCTGAAACTGCGCTTTTCTCGTGCAGCCATCATATCTTCTAAGTCTATTTGCGGTCCGTCAAAAACGGTTTGACTGCTCAGCGGTTTAGACATTGTGCACTACATCAATCAAGCTGCCGTCGCGGTATTCAATAAGAGCGACAACCTTATCACCGTATTGAATAGGTTCCGGATTGCCAACGACTGCATAGGCTTTTTCTTTCAGCTCTTCGATAGTGAACTGCGGCACTTTTAAATCTTTAAAGTGTTCCATCAGGTCAGGGCGGTTAGGATTGATAGCAATACCAACTTCTGTAACGACCACATCCACGCTGGTTCCTGGTGTGATAACCGTATTCACCTTATCAACGAAAGTAGGAATGCGTCCGCGAACCAATGGTGAAATAACCAAACTCATCTTGGCAGCAAAGGCTGTATCACAGTGTCCGCCTGATGCTCCGCGGATAACACCGTCTGAACCGGTCATAACGTTGACATTGAAATCTGTATCCACTTCTAAAGCAGACAGGACACAGGTATCCAATTGATTGATAACAGAACCCTTGCTAAGCGGTGATGCGTACATATTAGCATCAATTTCATAGTGTTTTTCAGCATTGCGATCCATAGACATAGCTGACGGATGGTCAAAGTCCTGTACGTCCATGATCTTGTCAACCAGACCTTCTTCCAGCAATTCTACCATGGCATTAGTAATACCGCCGAGGGCAAAATTAGCCTTGATACCGTCTTTAATCATCTGTTCGCGCATGAAACGTGTAACAGCCAATGAAGCTCCGCCGGTACCTGTTTGGAAAGAGAATCCTTCTTTATAGTAAGGGGAGTTCGTAATCACTTTAGCAGCATATTCGGCAATCAAAAGTTCCTTAGGATTTTTAGTGTAGCGCGTTGCCCCTTTGGCAATACCTTCAGGATCTCCGATGGCATCAACCACAACAACATAGTCTACATCTGTCTGCGGAATGCTGATTGGCGTATTGGGATAAGGTACCAAGGTATCTGTAATGATAACCACTTGGTCTGCATATTTGGCATCGATCATGGCGTAGCCCAGTGAGCCGCAGGTTGCTTTTCCTTTGGTTCCGTTAGCATTGCCGTAAGCATCAGAGCTTGGAGCACCCAGAAAGGCAACATCAATATGGATGTCGTCTGCTGCAATAGCTCGAGCACGGCCGCCGTGGGAGCGGATAACAACAGGATTTTCCATAATCCCTTCTGAAATGGCAGCGCCCACCTTGTCACGCAGACCGCTGGACGTAATGTTAGTAACCACGCCGTTTTTGATATGGTCAATCAAAGGCTCATGGACATTGGCAATAGAACTTGGGGCAATAGAAATATTTTTAATACCCATTTTAGCGATTTCATCCAGCACCATGTTCATCACATAATCGCCTTCACGAAAATGATGGTGGAAAGAAATAGTCATGCCGTCTTTAAGTCCGGTTTTTTCAATAGCCTCATGGATAGAAGACAAGAGTTTGTCATCAGAAGGTTTTACCGGCTTAACGTGTCGGCTTGATTCCTTGTAGTCCTTAATATGTGCAAGTTCTCCTTCGAATACACCGTAGCGCTCAGCGTATTCTTGAGGGATATCGCGACCTAATTTATTTTTTACCATCTTAAATATCCTCCTCAGTAAGCAATCCAGCAGCTTTTGCTAAAGCAATGACACGTTCTGCCCGTTCAACGATTGGTTTATCAACCATCTTACCTTTGAGCGAGATGACTCCGGAACCTTTGGCTTCAGCATCACGAATTGCCCAAACAACTTCTTTAGCGTTTTGAATTTCTTTTTCCGTTGGCGCATAAATTTCATTGACCAGCGGAATTTGACGAGGATTGATGACTGACTTACCATCAAATCCTAATTGCTTGATCAAACGCACTTCGTTTTGGAAGCCTTCTGGGTTGTTGACGTCTGAATAAACGGTATCAACCGCTGCAATTCCAGCTGCACGCGCGGCATGGAGAATCATGCTGCGAGCAAAGAACAGCTCTTGTCCGTCAGGATAGCGGCGGGTTTTCATGTTTGTCACATAGTCTTCAGCACCCAGTGCAATACCAATCAAGCGATCTGAAGCTTTGGCAATTGCGGGAGCATTAAGAACACCCTGAGCTGATTCAATAGCCGCCATCATTTTAGTCCGGCCGATGTCAATGCCATTGTCGCGTTCAACCTTTTCGATGACCGCTTCAACATCAACAATGTCTTGAGCAGTCTCTGTTTTTGGCAGGCGAATAACGTCAACGCCGGCAAGGATAACCGCTTCAATATCCAGAGCACCGCAGCTCTCTAAACTATTGACGCGAACAACCGTTTCTACTTTGCTGTAATCGAAAGTCTTAAGTGCAAAATGAACCAAAGCTCTGGAAGTATCTTTTTCCTTAAGGGAAACAGAATCTTCCAAGTCAAACATGATCGAATCAGCTCCGTATAAAGGAGCGTCTCTTAGCATAGCCGCATTAGCACCAGGGACAAACATCATTGTTCTTCTTAAACGTTCCATGAGTCAATCTCCTTCCAGTTGTAAGCTTCGACTTGAGCGGCGCGGTGAGCGGCAGCGATTGTCCGAGCTTGAATAGTACAGTCCAAAGCTCCCTTGTCAACTGCTTCAACTGCTGCTGCTTTCACATCTAAATGCTTGAGCGTTTCTTCAATAACTTTACGAATTTGTTGACCAAATTGCTTTTCAACACTGCTTTCCAATTGGATAGTAATGCCTTCAGCATCGCTAGGGTTTACTGTTACCATGATATCGCTTGACTCAAGCGAACCTGCAACAGCTGTTTGTTTGATATCCATAATTTCACCTCATATATTTTGATATGCGGCGCTGGTGAGATAGCTCTCACGGGTGTCGCAATAATATTAGATTGCTTGATAAGTCTTTACCGTTATTTATCAACCGGAAACAATTTGATAAGGACTTCTGCAGCAATGTACAAAATGCCTAAAACAATAAAGATACCAGCCATCCCCAAGCCCATTAATTCAAAGGCTTGAAGCAAATGTTCCATATTCATACTATTACCTCTCCTTTCACTGGGGCTGTTAGCTAAAGAATGACAGCAGCAAACCGCCGGCAATGACAGAAGCGATCTGTCCTGAAACATTGGCTCCGACTGCATACATCAGAACAAAGTTTTGAGGATCTTCGTCTGTCGCCATTTTTTGGATAACCCGGCTGGACATTGGAAAGGCTGAAATACCAGCTGCACCAATCATTGGATTAATTTTTTTCCTGCGGAAGATGTTCAAAATTTTAGCAAAGAGAACACCGCCGACAGAGTCCATAATGAAAGCAACCAGGCCGAACAAGATGATAAGCAGGGTTTGCACATTAAGGAATAAATCAGCCTGCATCTTCACTGAAATAGTCAAGCCCAGCAAGATGCTGACGATATTAACCAATTCATTTTGCGCTGTCTGTGACAGTCTGTCCAGAACGCCGCATTCACGCAGGAGATTACCGAACATCAAGAAGCCAACCAGAGGCAGGGAAATTGGTGCGATAAAGCCGGCAACAACCGTGATGACAATCGGAAAGAGAATTTTTGTCAGTTTTGAAACATTTTCGGCCTTGTAGGTCATGCGGATCCGACGTTCTTTCTTTGTTGTCACCAATTTAATAGCAAAGGGCTGAATAATTGGAACCAAGGCCATGTATGAGTAGGCTGCAACGGTTATCGGGCCTAACAAGTTAGGCGCCAGCTGATTGGCAACGAAAATGGATGTTGGACCGTCTGCTGCACCGATAATACCGATTGAAGCCGCTTCTTTGATATCAAATCCAGCCATAACGGCCACGACAACAACAAAGAAAATCCCGAACTGCGCTGCCGCTCCAAAGAGCAGCATGAATGGGTTTTGAAGCAGGGGACCAAAGTCAATCATAGCTCCGATTCCGATGAAAATCAGCAGAGGGAAAAGTTCTGTATTAATCCCGAATTTAAAGAGAATGTCGAAGACCCCTTCTTGTTTGACGCCGTTGACAACCTGAGTCAGAACCCCTGTGCCGGGAAAGTTCACCAAGAGCGTTCCAAGTCCCATGGGCACTAAAAGCGTTGGCTCGTATTCCTTTTTAATCCCCAAATACATCAGAGTAGCTCCAATGAGCATCATAATCACCTGGGGAAGTGTAATGGATGTAATTCCTGAAATTAAAGTTTCCACAAACTCACTTCCTTCTAATTATAATTTGTGTTAAGCGATTGTGATTAAGCCATCGCCAGCATTGACAACCTGACCCTGTGTCACATGGATAGCTGAAACGGTACCGGCTGAACCGGCTACAATTTCATTTTCCATCTTCATGGCTTCCAAAATCATCAATGGCTGATTTTCAGCAACTGTATCACCCACATTGACAAGAATCTTCAGAATGGTTCCGGGCATTGGAGCCGCCATAGCATCAGCGCTGGCAGGTGCAGCCGCCGGAGCTGGTGCCGGACTAGGCTGAGCCGGTGCTTCTGCTGGCACTTCCTGAACAGGTGCCGGAGCCGCAGGCGCTGCCGGAGCTGCTGCTGGTGCCGGTGTTCCGCCGATTTCTTCCATTTCGACCAGGTACTCCTTGCCGTCCACTGAGATTTTAAATTTACGTAACATTAATAAATGCCTCCTTTTTTATTTCTTTTGATAAATATTTTTAACAGCTAACTGGCTGTCCGAAGACTCCCCAGCTGCGATACTGGCTGCAATCACTGAAACTTTTAAGGCTTCGGGATTGCGCTGTAAAATCTTTTTAACAACAAACTGACTGTCAGGATAATCACCGGCTGCAATGGCTGTCGCAATAACACTGACCAGCTGATAATCAGATTTATCGGCCGGGATAAAAGCAGGAATAGGTTCCCATTCAGCCTGAAAAGAATTCAAATTATTTTCAAAATTATTATCATTAACTTTTTCAACAGGTTCCTGTGATTTATTGAACAATCGCGTAAAAAGACCCATCTGTTTCTCCTTTCTATTTATCTGTGCAGAGGGCAAATAATTCTTGCCGAAACAATGCTTCTAAGCCTATTATATACTGGATTTAGGAATTTTCATGGCTTTTTTGTGTTCTTTTTTAAAGCCCTTTCAAAATGTTTTTTTTGTGTTCTTCTTAGGAAAGACTATTCCTTTTTTAAGCGCTTTCACTTATACTAGTCTTGTACAAAAAAATCTTGCTTCTTATTTGAATTCTGTGTTTTTTATTGGAATTAAATAAGAAAGATTAAAAAGGAGAGATAACTTATGTTATTAACAATTTTAGCTTATGCTATGATTATCGTCTTCATGTATGTCGTCATGAAGAAGAAAATGTCGCCTTTCACGGCATTGGTAATAGTACCTCTGGTAGCTACTATTATTGTTATTCTGACAGGAGTCGCAGACTTTAAAGCTGACCAAAGTTTTGTCGAATTCCTGGGGGACGATAAAATAGCAAACAATCTGACAGCTATTGGCCCCATGATCTTATATGGGATCAGTAATACGGCTAACACAGGGATTATGCTCCTGTTTGCCATCTTGTATTTCTCACTGATGCTGGATGCCGGTCTCTTTGATCCTATTACGGAAAAAATGATTCGCTTTGCTAAGGGCGATCCAATGAAAGTTTTGATGGCCACTGCTGTCGTTGCAGCTGCTGTTTCCCTTAACGGTGATGGTACAACAACCACTCTTATTTGCTGTTCAGCCTTTCTTCCTATCTACAAAAAGCTGAACATGAGGATCATGAACCTCGGTGTCTTGATTATCCTGCAAAACACTATCATGAACCTGCTTCCTTGGGGCGGACCTACAGCTCGTGCCATGTCCGTTTTAAATGTCGGTTCTGAAATTTTAGGTTATCTGGCACCTGGTATGATATTGTCACTGCTTTATGTCATCTTCTTCGTTGCTAGAAGCATGGGTAAAAAAGAACGCAAACGCTTAGGTGTCACTGAGTTATCTGAAGCTGAAATTTCAGCCCTGATCGAAACTAACGATCCTGACACAATGGCAATTCGCCGTCCTCAAAACTTTGTATTCAACGGTATTTTGACCATTATCCTAATCGCCTGGCTGGTTGCCGGATCCTTCATCCCAGCTATCGAAATGCCATCGCTCTTCCTCTTTGCGGTCGGTACCTGTATCGCCTTGATGGTCAACTATCCTAAACTGAAAGATCAATCAAAACGGATCGGTGAAAACGGCGGCGATGCTGTGCAAGTTGTTATCTTGGTATTTGCTGCCGGTATCTTCATGGGACTTTTCCAAGGTTCTGGTATGGCTGGTGCTCTGGCTCAAAGCTTTACAACAATTATTCCAAAACAGCTGGCCGGCTTCTGGGGTGTGGTTATTGCTCTTATCTCTGCACCGGGTACCTTCTTCCTCTCAAACGACGGCTTCTACTACGGTATCATGCCAGTCTTGGCCGAAGCTGGTGCTAAATACGGATTTGATAATATGGCCATGGCCTTGGCTTCCCTGATGGGACAAGCTTTCCACTTATTGAGTCCGCTGGTTGCCTTTATCTACCTGCTGCTTCGTTTGACAGGTTTGGATATGGGCGAATGGCAAAGAGAATCCGCTAAATATGCGCTTGTAGTGTTCGTCATCTTTATTGTAACGATCCTGCTTATCGGACGTCTGCCATTCTACATTCCGCAATAAAAACTGCAAACAAGAAAAAATCGCAGCTTATTTGCAGTAACTGATTTTCTTAAGGACTTGGAGCATTTGCTCAAGTCCTTTTTCTAAATATCTTGGAAAAAGTTAAGTATTTTCGGTATAATAAAATTAAGACTAAAAAACGGGGAGAATTCATGAATTCAGTTGTAAATGCTGTGAAAAAAAATTTAGATTTATCACAGAATGTTCCTTTGAAAATCGCTTTTTATGAGGCCTTGCGAAAAACGATTATCCTAAGCGAGATTCCTGCCGGCTCTCGCATTAATGAAAAAGAGCTGGCAACAGCTCTCAATATCAGCCGAACACCGATCCGCTATGCTCTGGGAGTTCTGCAGGAAGAAAAATTGGTTGAGCATATTCCTAAACGCGGTATCATTGTTCGCGGCATTTCCTTAAAAGATGCTATCGAGATTTTTGACATCCGCAAGGCTCTGGATACTCTGGCTGCAACCAAGGCCATGTATCTGATGAACGAGGAAGACTTCGCAGAGATGAAAAAGATTCTGACTGACTGTGAAGGGTTTATTGATGATGGCGATATCGAAACAATCTTGGATAACTTTAACCAGTTTAACGACCTCATTTACCGTAAAAGTCAGATGCTGCGCCTGAGAGAAATTGTGACCGAACTGCAGACCTATCTGAGGTATTTCAGGGAAATCTCCATTGGCTCTGTAGAGAGACGTAAACGTGCTTTAAAAGAGCACTGGATTATCTATCGCGGTATGCGCAACAGAGACGTTGAACAAATCACTTTGATTACACACGAACACCTGAACTCTTCTCTGGAATTTATTCTGCAGCAAATGGAAAGCCGCCAAGATGGACACCATTAACGAAAAGCTTGAACATGTTAGCAGTCTGGCTGTCAAGGCTCTCTTGTATGAACTGGCACTGTCCCCTAAACCTGGATTGGTCGACCGCTATGATACAGGTGCCCATGATGATATGGATTTTTATACTTTCACAGACAGCATTATGGCACTTGAACCTTTTTTTCGACTTTACATTCAGACAGGCTGGACCTATCATAACGAAGCTCCCCACGAGCTCTTTCACCGTCTTCGACTTTTGGGACTTAAAGCTGAATCAGCCATGTTTGCTGCAACTCACGGCATCAATACCCACAAGGGAGTTAATTTTTCCTTAGCCCTGCTGCTCGGTGCTACGGGTGCTTATTTAGCCAAGCATCCTCATCTGCTGCAGGAAAAGACCTGTTTCAGTTCTGCCGACACTCAGGCTGTCTGTACCCTAGCTGCCGATATGACCAAAGAGCTGGTAGAAGAGGATTTAAGCCATTTAGAAAAGAAATCTGAGCTAACCCATGGCGAGCGGCTCTTCCTCGAGCATGGTATTAAAGGCCCTCGCGGCGAAGCTGCCGGCGGCTATGCTTCGCTTACCCAAAAAGCCCTGCCGTTTTTAAGGCAGGAGCTGGCAAAGGGAAAAGATCATCATACGGTACAGCTGCAGCTATTGCTTTACCTGATGACCTTTGTTGAGGACGGCAATCTGATTCACCGCGGCGGGATCGCAGCATGGAAAACGGTCAAAGAGGAGTCTAAGTCCCTCTTAGAAACGACTCCTTCTGCAGATTTGCCTAACCAAATGACTGTTTACAACCAAAAGCTGATTGAGCGGCACTTAAGTCCTGGAGGCTCTGCCGACTTGCTGTCTTTGACCTTCTACTTCGCTTTTTTAGAAAATCTTCTTTGATGTGTCGTGCTCTACGGCAGGCTGTCTTTATCCTTTGTAAACCACAACAAACATGCTGAGGCGAAAACCTCAGCATCTTGCATTTTTAATCATCTTTTATTTGAATGCTTAGAGCAAATGGACAATAAACCTGACTAAAATAGGCATAACAATAACAGTGTACAGGGTACGGCTGATTTGGATCCCTGCAATTTTAGGCATATCACCGCCTAATTCTCCAGCAAGCAGCGAAATATCTGTTGCGCCGGCCGGTGATGAAGCGAAAAGAGCAGACTGCAAATCTAAAATACCTCTCTTATACATGACAAAACCAAAGAAAGCATTAATGATGAGATAGCTTGTTAGCAGTAAAATAATCGGTATAATTAAATGGACTAATTCTATCAGGCTTTTTTGCGTGAAATTAATTCCGATAAGCGAACCAGCACAAACCTGAGCTATATAGCGGATAGCCTTTGTCAGCTGGACGGTGTTTTTAGTAATCTTTAAAATGCTGGAAAAAATCAGAGAGAAGATTAAGGCACCGACCGGAATATCCAGCCACATCCCAATCAAACCGCCTATACTGGCAACCGCTAAAATAAAGGCATTATTGAGCCACTCCTCTTTTAAAGACCGCTTATTGTCAGGCTCTTCTTCAGCTGTATCATCTTTTACCAGATCAGAGGCAGAAAGAACCGGCTCCTGTTTTTGATCTTCAGGGGCAAAGCGTTTAGTGATAAAGGCAACCCACATGGGCAGAATGATTAGAATCCCCACCAGTCTGGCAGACTGTAAGGTGGCAACAATATCTGACTGCGCTCCCATGTCAATACTCATGAGAGACACATCAACAATCCCGCCGGGCAGGCAGGATAAAAAGGCTGTCACGGCATCCATTTTAAAACATAGGATAAACACAAAGCCTATCAGTATCATGTTGATGGTAAACAGTATCATCAAAGAGGCGATGGATACGGCCAGTTTGGGAAGATTGAGAAGATCTTTTTTTGAAACTTGCTGACCGATATAGGCGCCGCTGACAATCTGAGCAAAGATTTTTATGGATGCTTCCATCTTCATTTGTCCGGTAATGATTGAAAAAATAGCCACAGCAACCATACTGCCAATCATAAACGGTGCCGGAACCTGGAGTTTTTTAGCGGTTATTCCGCCCAGAAGGCCTACTAAAAGCGTAAAAGCAATTTGTAAAATCATAATTTTTCCTTCTTATCTTAATAATCAACATGACAACTTCCCCTTTATTATGACACATTTAAAACGGTTTATAAAGTCATTTTAGGTTTTAAAAGTGTTTAAAATGACTGTTTATATTTAAAAAAGATCTGGTTAGTGCTAAAATATAAGAAATGTCAGTGCTTTAATTTAGTCATCTTCTACGCTTACAGATGATCGCTATTTGATAAAGGAGTAAGCCATGCCAACCTATCCGATTTCAAAAATTTACCCTTCCGATAAAAACAGCCTGCAAAAGATTGATGTCCTGCTGGAAAAAGAAGGCATTCACCGGGATGCCAATCTGGACTATACCTGTGCCATGTTTGATGACGATCTCAATGTTATCGCCACAGGTAGCTGTTTTGGCAATACCCTTCGCTGTCTAAGTGTCGGCAGCCGTTATCAAGGAGAAGGATTGCTCAATGAAATTGTCACCCATCTCATCAATGTTCAATTCGAACGCGGCAATACCCATATTTTTCTCTATACTAAACCCTGTACGGCCAGATTTTTTGGTGATTTAGGCTTTTACGAGATTGCCAGGGCTGATAATCAAATTGTTTTCATGGAAAATAAGAAAGATGGCTTTGATAACTATCTCAAAACTCTCCAGCTGCCCGAACGTAAAGCTCCTACTGCTGCTGCCTTGGTGATTAATGCCAATCCTTTCACCTTGGGACATCAGTATCTAGTTGAAAAAGCAGCTGCCGATAATGATGTTCTGCACCTTTTTATGGTCAGTGAAGACAGCAGTCTGATTCCTTTTGACATTCGAAAAAGGCTTATTTTGGAAGGAACTGCTCATCTAGCCAATATTTGCTACCATGAAACCGGTCCTTATATCATCAGCAAATCAACATTTCCAAGCTACTTCCAAAAAGATCAGGCAGCTGTTATTGAAAGTCAGGCGCGCATTGATTTGGCTATTTTTACGCGTATCGCTCAGCATTTGGGCATTCAAAAGCGCTATGTTGGAGAGGAGCCGACAAGTCTGGTAACCGGTATTTACAATAAGATTATGCTTGAGGAGCTGCCCAAACAGGGAATTGAGTGTTTGGTTATCCCCCGCAAGGCCTATAAAAGCGGCCCAATCAGTGCTTCGACTGTCCGGCAGGCTCTCAAAGAAGGAAATCTGGACATTTTAAAAGAGCTTTTGCCTCCGACAAGTCTAAATTATTTTTTGAGTCCTGAAGCTCAGCCGCTTATTCGCAAAATCCAAAAAGAAGCTAATGTCATCCACTACTAGTTAACATAAACAAAGAGACTAAAAGGCCACATTCTTAACAAAGACTGTCAGCCTTTTGGTCTCTTTTTATGATTACGGAAAACTTCCTAAAATTCTTTTTAATTTTTTAAAGAACCTCAAAAATGCTTGAGCAGATTTCATTTTCTGGTGATGCAGACTTGCGTTCCTTGGTCAATCTGACTGTCAACGGCAATTTCCAGCTCAAGGCTGTTTAATATTTTTTTGGCCATATAAAGGCCTAAGCCCGTCGCTTTTTGATGTTCATGTCCATTGTAGCCTGTAAAACCTTCTTCAAAAAGTCTGGGAATATCTTCCTTTAAAATTCCCATTCCTGTATCTTCAATAAGTACCTGATTTTCCTGAATCAAAATAGTGATGTGACCGCCCTTTTTATTGTACTTGATGGCATTATCCAAAATTTGTGAAAAGACAAAGCTCAGCCACTTCTTATCTGATTTGAGCTCCCAGTCACCCTGAATGCTTACCGAAATTTCTTTTTGCAAAAAGAAAACCTGATTTTTCTTGATCAAATCAACCAATATCTCACGAACCTGACATTTTTCAAAACGAAAATCGCTCTGATTCTGACTGAATTTAACATAGTTTAAAAGCCGGGCTAAATCATTTTCCAGCCTTAAAAGCTGACTTTGAACATCCCCTTGTTTCAGATGATTGGTTTGCGCCATTAAAGAAATGGCAGAAATCGGCACTTTCATTTGATGCGACCACATTTTTATGAGCTGCTGCAAGCTTTCCTCACGCGCTTTATAGTAAAGTCTGTCATCAAGCTGTTCTTCCAATACTTTCTCAAGCGCTGCCTTATAGGCCAGATCGCTGGGTGCCTGTAAAAAATTCAAATTTTTCAGCTCTCTGACCGTCATAAAATGATGCAGGCTCTTTATTTTTTGATAAAATTTCCAGTACCAGTACAGGCTGATGAGCACTAAAATTGTCCCATTAAAAATAAGGCTGCTGATAAAGTAGGAGAACGGCAGGTGATAGAGGTAAAAGGTCAGCAAAAAAGTCAAGCTAAGCAGCACGTACATCATATACCAGTTACTGTATTCTTTAAAATAAGCTCTAATCATTTGATCAAGTACCCCACTCCTCTGACTGTATGAATTTTATCAAAATTCAGGGTCTGCACCTTTTTGCGCAGTCTGGTCATGTTGACACTGAGCGTGTTTTGGTCAATGAATTCCTCACCTTCCCACAGCTGATTGAGAAGAGATTCTTTTGTAACCACTTCGCCTTTATGGTCAATCAGCAAGGAGAGAATCTTGGTTTCGGTTGGCGTCAGCTGAATTTTTTGCTGCATTTCCGTATTGGAAAATACCCCGTCCAGAGTCAGCTCGAAGTCCCCAATTTGATGGCTCTGTTTGGTAAATTCATTAGCCCGGCGCAAAAATGCAGCGATTTTAGCATCGAGGATAGGAAGCGAAAAAGGCTTGCTCAAAAAATCATCGCCTCCCATATTCATAGCCATTACGGCATTCATTTCTTCATCGGCGCTGGAAATGAAAATAATCGGCATGGTCAGCAGCTGTTTTCTGATTTCAGTGGTCCAATAAAAACCGTTAAAATAAGGCAGGGTAATATCCATAAGCACTAAATCCGGTTTAAACTCAGCGATTTCCTGCAAAATAGCCCTGAAATTATCGACACTTTTGACATGGTACTGCTGTCCCAAATGATTTTTTAACAAGCTGACGATGGTAGCATCATCTTCAACTATATAAACTTTTCCTTGCTTTTTCATAATTTTATTCTACCAAAAAAGCGGCGAAAAATCGCCACTTGTCTTATCTTTCGATTAATTTGTAATAAGTTCTGCTGGTAATTTTGTAAATGATAAAGTAAATGACTAGTATGCCAGAAATCGTCAAAGCACTGACTGTATAGATAAGCCGGTCACCCTGCACACCAAATATGAGAAGGAGCTGTTTCAAAATCGGCAATGCAAAGATAAAGTGCATGATGGCAATAGCCAAAGGCATAAAGAAGACCAGGATAATCTGTGAATTAATGGTCTGTTTAACTTGTTTTAGACTCATACCGACTTCTTGCAGAATGGTATAGGAACGTTTGTCCTGAGTCCCTTCAGACAGCTGCTTATAGTAAATAATCAAAGCGGCTCCTAGCAAAAAGGCTATCCCCAGCAAGAATCCTGTAAAAAGAAAGCCGCCGGACAGTTTCAAGACTTCCTCACGATAACTCTGGGCAGTTGAAAGATCAGCAAACAAGCCTTTTTTTTGATTGATGAGGGCACCGCCGTTTTTCCTTGAAATATCCATTAAGACCTGCTGCTCCTTTTTAGACAGGTTGGCATAAGCAGAGTAGGAATAATTGGATGGCGAAACAGCTGATTTATTGTAAATTTCAGTCATGGCAGCCATGACACTATCATCAGAAACGATGAGAAGCCCCGCTGGAATACCGATATTTGCAATCTTCATGTTTTTGATGCTTTTAACAGAGGCAGCCTTTTTATAATGCTGACCGAGCCAATTAACGGTATCAAACTGAAAGGATTTATTCAGGTTGTAATCATAAAAAGCGACCTCATCTGCAGCAAGCTGCTTGACCTTATTGCCCACTTTTCTGAAATCATCCTGAGTGACAACTTCTACAACACCGACCTTATCCATATGTTCATAGGGATTCTTAGAAATAAAAGAAGGTTTGACCTTTAAGGTTTTAAGCCGACCGTAAGGAACGGCAAAACTTACTGACTGGTACTGATCAAAGGACTTATGAAAATTTTTATCTGCTTTTTTAAGAGGTTCTACAGCTTTTGTTTTAACCAGATCCTGTACTTCCTTGCGGTTAGTAACTTTATAGAAGTCAATCATAGTGTTCTTAGGATAACTCATTTGAACAAGGTTTTCGTTGCTGGTATAAAGGGCAGCTGTTGAAAACACCGTCACAAAAGCCATGATCGCAAGCAAGGTAATGTTAGCCAGCCCGACAGCATTTTGTTTCATGCGGAAAATCATCTGTGAGGTGGTGACAAAATGCTCAGGTTTGTAAAAATAGCGTTTGCTTTTTCGGCGAAATTTCAAATACCATGTGATGAAACTGATATAAAATAAATAGGTTCCCAAAATAACCGCTAAGATAGCTTTGAAAAAACGCACAATTCCTGTAAGAGCACTCAGATTTACTGAAGAAACTGATAAATAGTAACCATAGCCAAGGGCTAAGATACCAATAAAAGCTAAAATAATATTGCCCTTAGGCTCGCGCTCTCCTTGGCTTTGATTGCTGAACAGGTTGAGTGCCGATGAACGGTAGATTCTAATGGCACTGACAACTTCAAGCAAAACAAAGATAGCTGCAAATAAGAGAATATTTATCGTAAAAGCCTTTGGATTAACAGAAAAATTCAGCTGATCATAATGCACTAAGTTAATAAAGATCAGGTTAAAAAAGTTAGCAAAGACCAAACTTAAAATAACTCCCAGAACCATAGTTACCAGATAAATGATAGTTAGTTCTATGGAAGACAGCCAGATAATCTGCTTTTTGTTCATGCCCAGAATGTTATAAAGCCCAAATTCCTGATTGCGCTGCTTTAACAGGAAATTGTAACTGTAAAGACACATGATGGCAGCAAAAATACTCAGAACAGTGTTAGCCAATCCTAAGGCAGTCGTACCAGTCCCCATGCTTTTAGCGGCCGGACTCAGTAAAATGAGCAGTGTAATGCCGCTGAATAAAAAGGTTGTGACGCTGACCAGAAAGAAAGGAGCAAAATATTTGTAGGACTGCTTGATATTATTGAGAGCTAATTTGACATAGAACATTTTACTCACCTCCTAGAAGAGCTGACATGGTCAGTGAGATATCCTTGCTGAATTCCTGATTGTCTTTGTTGCCCTTATAAATTTGGTGAAAAATTCGGCCGTCTTTGATAAAAAGAACACGTTTAGCATGGCTGGCTGCGTTAGCTGAGTGAGTAACCATGAGAATGGTTTGACTGTCAGCATTAATGGCCTCAAATAAATTCAGCAAGTCTTCCGAATTGCGGTAATCAAGGGCTGCTGTAGGCTCGTCTGCCAAAAGAATCTGAGGATTCGTGATTAAGCTTCGGGCGATAGCGACACGCTGCTTTTGCCCGCCGGAAAGCTCAAAGGGCCGTTTTTCCAATAAATCCTGAATTCTCAGCTTAGCAGCAATACGCTGCAGGCGCTGCTCCATTTCCTTGTAGCTCTTACGATCCAGAACAAGCGGTAAAAATATATTATCTTTGACAGAAAGCGTATCCAGCAGATTAAACTCTTGGAAAACAAAACCTAAATTTTTCAGACGAAAACTGGCTAATTCGCCTTCCTTAATTTTAGTGATGTCCTTGCCGTTTAAGATAACCGTTCCGTTTGTCGGCTTTTCCAAGGTTGCTAGGATATTCAGCAAGGTCGTCTTGCCTGAACCGGATTCTCCCATGATGGCAATAAATTCACCATTATCAACCTTAAAATCAACATCCTGCAAGGCGCGTGTTTCTTCTTTGGAAAAGCGCGTGCGGAAGATTTTTTCTAAATGATTAATTTCTAAAAACATACAATCTCCTTTTTTCATTATACCTTAATTCATTTGGAAGGTCACTTCCTTTAGGTACCTTTATTCTATAGCAAAAAAGACACCCAAGACTTACACTTGGATGTCTTAATCTTACAGAATTGTAAGTTTAACGGACCTGTCTGATAAAACAAGTTCTTAACGCTTCTGCTCCTTTCTTAAAAGAAAGGACGGAAGAAACCAAAGAGATGCCCTAAGGGACTGTAGCTGCGGTTGATTCGATACTGATAGCGGAAAGCGCTGCTATGCCGTGAATGACCTCCATGACGGTATTGATAGCTGCCGTCAAAATAAAGTCTGCGGCCGTGAATATTATTCCAGCCGGTTACAGCGTAACCATTATTATCGAAATAATAAAGGTTGCCATTGGAAGTTCTCACATAACGGTTGCGAATTTGTTCACCCGAATCCGCATCATAGTAGCTGAGACGTCCGTAGCGGTCAGTGATAAATTCACCTTTGGCCTGAACACCGTTAGCCTTGAAATAGAGGCGTTGGCCGTTAATGGTTTTGGCACCTGTTACAGCGACACCATTAGCGTCAAAGTAGAACCATTGGCCTTGAGCATTGCGAACAAAACGGTTGCGGATTTGTTCACCTGAATCTGCATCATAGTAGCTGAGTCGTCCGTAGCGGTCGGTGATAAATTCACCCTTGGCCTGAACACCGTTAGCCTTGAAGTAGAGGCGTTGGCCGTTAATGGTTTTGGCACCTGTTACAGCGACACCATTGGCGTCAAAGTAGAACCATTGACCCTGAGCATTGCTGACAAAGCGATTAGTAACTTGATCACCAGAATCTTTATCAAAGTATCTTACTTTACCGTCTTCGGTTGTGACAAACGCACCTTTAACTTGGAAGCCGGAAGCATCGTAATATTGAACAGCACCATTAACCTCAGTCAGTCCAACTGCCATGACTCCATCTTTAAAATAGCGCCATTGCTGACCAAAGAGATGATAGCCGTTTTCATAACGTTTGCCGTCATTGCCGTAATAAGACAGGACCTGACTGCCATTGTCATAGATAGCATCCCTTAATTGCACACCGTTTGGCAGGAAGTAATAATTATCGCCGTCAATAACCTGAACACCGGTCACCATGTAGCCGTCAGCATCAAAGTAATACCACTTATCGCCTTCGCTGATAAAGGTGTTTTTAGCCTGATTGCCGCTGGTTGAATAATAGATGTAACCTTTGCCATCATAAACAAAACCGCTTTGACTTTCTTGATTCAGCAATTGTTTTGGCAGGAAGAAACTATCTTTAGAAAGGTTAAAGTAGGTGTTGGTGGCTTGATCTTTCAAGACATAGCCGGCACCGCGTCCGAGAATGTTGGTTCCGTTGAAATACTTAGCAGACCATTGCTTGATTTTCACAGACGGATCCATCGGAAGACCTGTCGAAATTTGTTTTCTGGCAAATAATTCAGGATAGTTGGCTTGAAGTTCCTCTAAGAATTCACCGCCGTATTTAGCCTGCTGGTCATTTCCTGAACTCTTGCTGTCTACCACATAAAGACTTTCTTTGATTGGCGATCCTTCAACAGGATTGCCGTATTTGTCCACACGTGTCACTGAAACAACTTCTTTTTCAGGGAAGGCATACATTTGATCCGGAACCCAGTCAGCCATCACCTTGATTCCCTTGCTGTGAAGAGCTTTAATAGCATTGACAAGGTCATCAGCAGTACCGTATTTATTAGCCTTTGAAATACCTAAATCATAGCGGTCTGTAAAAGCGTAACCGTTTTGGATAACGGAGTCGAGGAAGCTGCCGTCTGTAGATGATACGTATTGCGGTGCCATCTCAAAGTCAGTGATTCCCCATTCAGCAAATTTATCTACATTTTTCGCAATGACAACATTGGTATATTCTTCTCTTGTTGTGGCAAAGGCTTGGAAGTTTGAGAATCCTTCAAACATGACGCGTGAATCAAGAGCTGCATTTTGATGGATTGACTTGCCGTCAGTTGCTGCTGTTTCGCTGGCTGCTACGCGGATGTCTTGATCTTCACTGGCTCCTACCGGCACCCAGACAGCTAAATAACCGGATACCTGAGGATTAGCATAACCTTTGATATCACTGGCAGTAAAGATTAATTCTCCGTTTTCATTAGTGTAACGAACAAGCGCTGCTGCTTCTTGATCACTATTATAAGTTGCCACACCGCTGTCAGTTGTCAAGATCAAAGGACGGTAAGCTTGGTTTTTATGAGCTGCACCCATGTTGATTACCAAGCGTTCATCCTCATTGAGACGAAGACTTGGCTGATTAGCTTCAATAACAACAATACCGGACTGACGCGTTAATTGATCGCCTGTTTCATCAGCCGTCATCGCACCTTTACCGTAACGAACAGAAGTCAAGACCGATTGATCCCATTTTGTACGGTCAGTGTTTGCAAGGTAATGTACTTTCATGCTTTGACCGCCTGAGACGTATTTAATACGGGCTTTCAGGAGACTTTCAATAGCATCAAAGTTAATGGTCTTGTTAGCCATGTATTGACCGTCATCAGTAAACATATCTCCGTAGTAGATACGCGGAACACTGGATTTATTGGTCAAAATCAGGGCGTAAGAAAGAGCTGTGTTGTAATGGGTGTATTTTTTATTGGTTGCTTTCAGATCATCGTTATAAATCTTGAAGGCTTTTTCAATCTCTTCTTCTGTAAATGAGTAACCAAACGAATCGGGATTGATTTCAGCCTTGATGATGTCACGAATCAAATCCTGCACTTCACTGTCATGCGCACGTACAAATGAGTACGACGGAATTTCAGCTGTTTCAGCGCTGTCATTGGTACGGTCAACTAAGCTGTTTGTTATCAGCGGTTCAAGACCTGAACGCACAGATAAAGGTCTTGCCAGTGACCAGATGAAAGATAAGCGAAGCTTATTGTCCATATTGATCATGTTATCGCCGTCATCATGCAGATAAGGCGTATCGTTATCACTCCAGGCTTCTAAGATAGACAGGTGATCATTGGCAGTCTTGTCGTTCTTATTAATGCCTTTGACATATTTTAAGTAATCGCCGGCAATTTGAAGCAGGTCAGCATCAACATTATCAACGGCATCAACACGGATAGAGTCAAAGTTGGCATCAGGATCGTTAGCGTAGATCGATCCAAAGTTCATCAAGAAATGCAACCAGTTTAATTGCTCTGCCTGAACAACCGGATTAGAATTATCAACGTCATTAGCAAGCAGGAACTCATAGCCGCCGATACTTGTATCTGCTGTGTAGCGCGGATCTTTTTGACCAGTTTGATTAGTCGGTGTGCGGTTGAGAATACGGTAATCCGAATCAGCATAAGGTGTTAGGCTGCTTTCATTATCATAAAGCAAGGCACCGTTTTGCAAGTGATCATCAAACGGTTTTTCACTGTCGCTGTTCCAGGCTGACTGTGTTTTAACAAAAGCAGAGATTGTTGAGCGCAGCCAATTTGTATTTTGAGTGATCGAAATTTTTTCTTCAATTTTAGCCTGCACGGTCTGTGCCGCCAAGTTCAATTCGGCCTGACTGGCTGATGTACTGTAAGTCTGATCCAGTCCAAGCTGGCTGCTCATATAATTAACATACTGGCGCTGAACTTCTTTATCCGGCCACCATGTCATCAGAAGCGGACGAAAGTCATCTTTTGTCGACTCAACCCATGTCTTACCGTCTTTTAAGATGTACTTAGGACGATACCAAGATTCCGCAGTCAAATAATTATCAATTTGCTCAAAGTTCTCAGCATCAGTACTGTACACCTGATTGTATTTGGCAAAAGAATTTTCTGTGGCTGCTGAAGAAGATTCTGCAGTCACTTTGACACTTGAGGTATCTGTATAGGCACCGGTCTCGTCGAAATACAAGGTTTTTCCATTGACAACTACTGTGTAGTTTTTTTGGACAGAGCCATCGGCATTATAATAGTAATAGTTACCATTAACCTTCTTGACGTTAGCCATACCTTCAAGCAGGCTAAGATCATCAGAGTTAACTGCTTCTTGCTCCGAGCGGCTGCCAGTATTGCTTGCACTTGCAGCAGGATTGGTCTCTACTGCGGTCCAGCTTTGTTCTTTTTGAGCACTTGTTTGTGCCTGAGTTGTTGCGTTTACCGCCTGAGTTTGATTTTCAGAGGAAATAGTAAGGCTGTCATCAGCCGCTGTTTCAGCTGAACTGGTAACCTCTTGATTAGCTGTAGCATCATCAGCAGATGTTACAGCTGGTTCTTCTGCAGCCGTCACAATACCAGCATTGGAATCCTTAGAAGGGACACCGGATTCAGCCGATTCTGCCTTAACCATTCCGCCTGACAGCGCAGCCAAGGTCATCATAGCAGATGCAACCGAAACGGTTACCCATCTTTTTTTAACTTTGCGCAATTTATAATGCACTTTCTTGTCCATTAGGAACCTCCCAAATTAAGATGTTTTTTTCACAAAACGTCATTATTGTAACATTTTTCTAATCAAAAAACAATGCGCATAATTTTATATTAAAGATGTAAACGTTTTTCAAAGATTTTCATCATTTTTCAGAGAATCAAGTTCATACAAAAAGGCTGAGACTAACCAGCCCCAGCTTTTTCAAACTAGATATTCATGAAATCAGTTAAAATTTCAAGCGATCGCTGAGCGATTTTCTCATAGCGTTCTTTCTTATCGCGAATACGCGGACCTTCTAATTCTTTAATAATGCCAAAATTAATATTCATCGGCTGAAAATGCTTGCTGTCTGTATGGGTGATATAATGCGGCAAAGCACCGATAGCAGTCGTCTGAGGAAAGATTACCGCTTCTTCTCCCTTCAAACGGCGAACGGCATTAATGCCCGCGACAAGTCCTGACGCGGCAGATTCCACATAGCCTTCAACACCTGTCATCTGACCGGCAAAGAAAAGATTTGGATTTTGACGTGCTGCAAAAGTAGGTTCTAACAGATTGGGAGAGTCCATGTAAGAATTGCGGTGCATGACACCATAGCGCACAAACTCTGCCTTTTCAAGCCCAGGAATCATTTGAAAGACACGTTTTTGTTCTCCCCATTTAAGATGTGTCTGGAAGCCCACGATATTGTAAAGACTTCCAGCTGCATTGTCCTGACGGAGCTGTACAACCGCATAAGGTGTTTTATAATCGCCATCACGAGGCCCTCTATAGTCATCTGGGTATTCCAACCCAACTGGCTTCATAGGACCGTAGAGCATGGTTTTAGTGCCTCGCTTAGCCATGACTTCAATAGGCATGCAGCCCTCAAAATACTTTTCCTTTTCAAAAGCATTGAGCGGGGCCTCTTCTGCTGTTATTAAGGCCTCATAAAAAGCCATAAATTCTTTCTTGGTCATCGGACAGTTGAGATAAGCGGCCTCACCTTTATCATAGCGTGACTTAAGATAAACTTTTTCCATGTCAATAGAATTTTTATCAACAATGGGCGCTGCTGCATCATAAAAATAAAAACCATCTCCGCCGTTGAGCGCATGAATTTTCTCAGCCAAAGCATCGCTTGTTAAAGGACCGGTTGCGATAACTGTAAGGGCATCCTCGGGAATTTCTGTGATTTCATGACGTATCACTTCAACAAGCGGATGCTTCATTACTTCATCGGTGACTTTCTGTGAAAAACCATCACGATCAACCGCTAAGGCACCGCCGGCAGGCACACGGGTGCTTTCCGCTGCCCGCATAATGACAGAATCCAGCCGCCGCATTTCTTCTTTCAGCAAGCCTACCGCATTGGTCAGGGAATCCCCTCGAAGCGAGTTGGAACAAACAAGTTCTGCAAATTTATCCGTCTTATGCTGCGGAGTTGATTTAACACCGCGCATTTCATAAAGCTTGACAGGCACACCGCGCTTGGCAATCTGATAGGCAGCTTCGCTTCCCGCGAGTCCTGCACCGATAACGTTGATATAAGATTGAGACATAACACCAATACCTCTTGGGAAGAAGAACGGGAGCTGCCCTTACAGTCATAGATATCTTAGTCTGTAGAGGCTGCAGCCGTTTCTTTTCCCTCAAATCTTTCTAACAGAATATCTTTTATTATATCATATTTGAAAGGCTGTTTCTTATCAGCTATCACAGTAAAAAAGCGATAGATAGAAAAAAGTTTACATAACTTTTGTTACGCAAACTTTTTGAGCTATTTAACAATTTCTTCTTTATAATCACAAGTTTCGCTGCTGCAAATAACCTGTTTGCCGCCGCCGCGAACTTTTTTCTCAACCAAGAAATCGCCTGATTTAGGACAGGAACGGCCGACCGGCTTATCCCACGAGGTAAAGTCACATTCAGGGTAGCGGTCGCAGCCATAAAAAATACGGTTGCGCTTTGTTTTGCGCTCAATCACCTGACCCTTTTGGCAAAGCGGACAGGTAACGCCGATTTCTTTGGTAATCGCCTTTGTATTGCGACATTCGGGAAAATTGCTGCAGGCGTAAAATTTGCCATAGCGTCCTAATTTAATAACCATCGGATGTCCGCAGACATCACAGTCAAAGCCTGCTGGCTCATCCTTGATTTGGACTTTTTCAATTTCTGTTTCGGCCTTGGCAAGCTCTTTTTCAAAAGGCTTGTAAAAACTGTCAATGACCTGCTGCCACTGCTCCTGACCTTCTTCTACCTGGTCGAGTTTTCCTTCCATCTCGGCTGTAAATTTAACATCCACAATATCTGGGAAAAATTCGAGAATTAAACCATTGACAATCTCACCAAGTTCAGTCGGTTCAAAACGCTTGGCCGCAAGTTTGACATAATACCGTTTTTGGATCGTTTCAAGCGTAGGCGCATAGGTAGAGGGACGGCCAACACCATTTTCCTCCAGCGTTTTGATAAGCGTCGCTTCAGAATAACGGGCAGGCGGCTGAGTGAAATGCTGCTCAGGATTGGTAGATACTTTTTTAACAGCGTCCCCTTCTGCCATATCAGGTAGCATTTTATTTTTATCAGAATCATTGTAAACAGCCAGATAACCATCAAATTTTACTTGACTGCCGTTGGCTGTAAAACGGACACCATTTTGTTCAAGATTGACTTTCATGGTATCAAAGACTGCTGCTGTCATTTGACTGGCAACAAATCGATTCCAGATAAGCGTGTAAAGTTTCAGCTGATCCTTGTCCAGATACTTAGCAATAGATTCAGGTGTCTGATTAACATTAGAGGGTCTGATAGCCTCATGAGCATCCTGGGCTCCAGAAGCATTTCTGACGCGGTTGCCGTGCTTGGCATACTTATCTCCAAAACGCTCTGAAATAAAGTTTGCAGCGTCATTTTGCGCAACTGGACTGATTCTGGTTGAATCGGTACGCATATAGGTAATCAGACCTTGCTGACCGCTGGATCCCAGTCTGATTCCTTCATAGAGCTGCTGGGCCACCATCATTGTCTTGCGGGTTCTAAAGTTAATCTTGTTGGCTGCATCCTGCTGCAGTGATGAAGTAGTGTAGGGGAGCGGTGCATTGCGCTTGCGTTCCTTTTTTTCTACCTTGCTGACAAGAAATTCATCCCCCTGAATACGAGCCAGCACTTCCTTGACGTCCGCATTAGTTTTAAGTTTGACTTTTTTACCGTCAAGCCCATAAAAACTCGCCTGAAATTTTTTACTGCCTTTTTTAAAGAAACCGTCAATACTCCAATATTCCTCTGGTTTGAAGGCCTTAATCTCATTTTCGCGGTCAATAATAAGCTTAAGGGCAACAGATTGGACACGCCCTGCTGACAGACCTTTTTTAACCTTTTTCCATAAAATAGGTGAAATAGAATAGCCGACGATTCTGTCTAAAACACGGCGCGCCTGCTGAGCATCAACCAGATTCATATCAATCTGACGCGGTTCAACAAAAGCATTTTTGACAGCATCCTTGGTGATTTCGTTAAAAACAACACGATTTTTCCCCTTAGGATCAAGGTCTAAAATGTGAGCCAAATGCCAAGAAATAGCTTCACCTTCACGGTCCGGGTCACTGGCCAGAAAAACTTGTTTGGCATTTTTGGCTTCTTTTTTCAAAGAATTAATCAAGGGACCTTTCCCGCGAATATTGATATACTGGGGTTCATAGTTATTATCAAAGTCAATAGACATACTCGATTTTTTCAAATCACGAATATGTCCCACCGAAGCAACAACCTTGTAAGAACGTCCAAGGTACTTTTCAATCGTCTTTGCCTTGGCAGGAGACTCAACGATGACTAAATTTTTCTTAGGTGTTGCCCGTTTTTTGCTTGTTTTTTTGGTTTTTACCGTCGTTTTACTTGTCAATATTCTGTACTTCCTATAAGTTATAAACTTCTAGAATAATATATCATTTTTAGAATACTGTCAAGAACAAACTTTTCCTATAGGAAAACTTATTTTCTCAGCTGATATTCATTTAGCACGTCCATGCCTGATGTAATGCATTTGGCTCCTTCTTGAATAAGATGATGACAGCCGTCTGACTGCCCGTCTAAAATATTTCCGGGAACAGCAAAAACATCTCGCCCTTCTTCCAATGCGCGTTCGCAGGTAATCAGACTGCCTGAACGGGTTTTCGCCTCTGCTACGACAACTCCTCGGGAAAGCCCGGCAATGATGCGGTTGCGCTCCGGGAAATGGTACTTGAGCGGCTGACTGCTAGGCTCATACTCTGATAAGAGGAGATGATTTTTTGCGATGTAGTTTTGCAGCTGACGGTTCTCCTTGGGATAATAGACATCGAGTCCGCAGCCGATAACTGCAATGGTAGCTCCGCCATTTTTTAGACTGGCCAAATGCGCAGCAGTATCAACACCGCGTGCCAGACCGCTGACAATAACAAAGCGGTTTTCCAACTCCTGAATAATTTTTTTGACGGAGTCTACACCGGTTTTGCTGACATTTCGCGAACCGACCACAGCTAACTTGGGTCTGCTCATGAGTTCCAGATCTCCCTGATAAAATAAAAGGGCAGGCGGGTTGTAAATATTTTTAAGCTCTAAAGGGTAGTCCTTATCCAGTATAGATAAGGACGGGAACCGATTAAAGGCAGGACGCAGTTCTTTGCTGTTCAGATTTTTATAATTCTCTATAAAAATCAAAGGATCCCTGCATTTGGAAACAACGGCCATATCACGCAAAGATAAGGATTTCCCCTTCTTTTTCTGATAAGCAAGAATGTGTAAAACATTAAGGTTGGTCAGTCCTGCTTTTTTTAGTTTAAATAGTTGAAAATTATCCATTTTATACCTCGCTATTTAAACTATTCGAAAAGAGAGCGGGATAAAAATTAAAACTATCATAAAATGGCTATTTCGATTTTGCTGTTCCATTTCCAACACTTCTCCAAACTGTTGAGGCTATCACTTGCCTAGTCCTTAAACACTCCAGCGGCTGTTTAAGATGAACTCCTGAAAATCAAGAAGTGGCCAGATAAGTATTGATCCCATCTACTGCGGCAACCAGTTGGGACTGCATAGATTGAAAAAGTTTGAGACGTTTATCCCAAACTTTTCCGTTTATAATTCTTTAATAATCCTTGCAGGATTGCCGGCAATCAAAACATTGTCCCCAAAGGATTTTGTCACAACACTTCCTGCTCCAACAACGACATTATGGCCTAAGCTGACACCCGGTAAAACAATGGCTCCGCCGCCTATCCATACGTTATCGCCAATGATAATCGGAGCACCGTATTCCAGACCGGAAATGCGTTCTTGGGCATCCAGCGGATGCAGCGGCGTCAGCAGCTGAGTGTTGGGGCCAATCATGGCATTATCTCCGACGCGAATTTCACAGACATCAAGAAAGGTGCAGTTAAAATTAGCGTAAAAATTTTCCCCAACATGGATATTGCAGCCGTAATCACAGGAGAACTGCGGTTCGATTATGATATGGTTACCAGTTGTGCCCAACCAATTTTTTAGCAGCTCTTGGCGCCTGCCGCGGTCAAACTCATGATTAAAAACAGCCATCTTCTCACGCGCTCTTAACCGCAGTCCTTTTAATTCAGCATCGCCTGCATCATACAGCTGGCCGGCTAGCATTTTTTCCATTTCTGTTGTCATACTGTCACCCCTGCCCTCTCCAAAAAGGCACTTTTTCTTAAAAAATAACTGTTATTGGCCTGCCATGCTCTTAATCGGCTCAAAACTCTGCCGATGTATTGGTGTTATTCCTCTTTCCTGCAGTCCTTTTAAATGCTCTTTGGTACCGTAGCCGGCATTTTGAACAAAGCCATAGCCTGGGAATTCCCGATCATAGGCTGCCATCATACGATCGCGCGTAACCTTTGCAACAATAGAGGCAGCCGCAATAGACAGCGATTTGGCGTCTCCTTTAATGAGCGAGGTCTGAGGAATGCCAATCTCAAGCGCCATAGCATCTATCAACAGGTGCTGAGGCTGGACAGACAGCTTCCCCAAAGCTTCCAGCATGGCCAATTTGGTTGCTTCATAGATATTAATTTGATCGATCACATCGTTTGATTTAGTGCCGAGACCTATAGCAAGAGCGTTTTTTACAATATCATTGTATATAGCCTCATGCTTCGACTTTGGAATTTTTTTACTGTCGTTAAGACCTCTTATCTTACAGTTAGGCGGTAAAATAACAGCTGCTGCAACAACAGGACCAGCCAGAGGTCCTCTGCCAACTTCATCAATTCCGGCTATAGCCTGATAGCCTTGCTCATAAAGCATCTTTTCATAGGACAGCATGCGCTCCAAGCGCTCATCTTCTGCCCTTTCAGCTTGAATCTGCTTTTGCCGCTGTTTTATTGCTTGTTGAACACCCGAGCGCTGATCTGTCAGCAGAGCCTTAAAAAATGCATCATCCAAACTGTCAATGCCAGCTAACCGCTCTTTGATTTCTTTAATTGTCGCCATCTAAATCACTGACCTTGTCTAATGTATACCTGCCCAATTTACCATCACGAACTTCCTTGACAAAAAGAGAATAAAAGCGATCGTAATCATCTCGGAATCCCAGCTTTTGTGTCAAAGACATAATAATCTCAGGCGCTTCTTCGCTTAAATCCATTCCCTTAAAACGCTCTTTCAGGCGTTCAGGATAGTTCTCTTTAAAATAATTGAGTCCAAAAATAGTGACCTCATCCATGGGCAGAAGATTGTCCTTAATCGCCCCTGTCAAAGCCAATTTAAACCCTACAGTCTCGTCTTCGAATTTCGGCCAGAGAATGCCGGGAGTATCTAAAATTTCCAAATCTTTGTTAGATTTAAGCCATTGCTGACCTTTGGTAACTCCCGGTTTATTGCCGACTGCTGCTACTTTTTTACCAGCCAGGCGATTCATCAGAGTTGATTTCCCGGCATTGGGAATACCGATAATCATTGTCCTGAGAGTTTCTTTTTGAATGCCGCGCTCACGCAATTTGGAGAGCTTAGACGCCATCAATTTCTTGGCTGCTTCTCCCACTTTTTTTACGGCACTCTGTTCTTTAGAGTTAAGGGCCAGAGCTGTAATGCCCTGACTTTCAAAGTAGGCTTGCCATTCCTTGGTACGGTTACCATCCGCCAAATCTGCTTTATTTAGAATCATCAGTCTGGGCTTGTCACCCACAATTTTGGTCAGCATAGGATTTTGACTGGAAAAAGGCAAACGGGCATCCACTAAAATCGTGACGAAATCAACATGTTTTATATTTTCCTGCACTTGACGGCGTGCCTTGGACATGTGACCCGGAAACCATTGAATAGTAGGCATATATGTAAATTCCTTTCATACTGAGACATTATAATCACGTTCTATTATATCATTTATCTTCGCAGAGGTTGCTGAAAATGGCAGAAAATTATGTTTTTACCTCATATAAAAAGACAGGCCCATTTACATTGAAAACAAGGTAAACAAGTCTGTCTTTATTCATTGTAGCCACTGTCGTTTATTTGCTTTCTTTGACTGCAGCTGTTCGGACAACTTTGACGCCGTTTTGCAAGTTATCGCTTACCGGACAGTGCTGATCCATAAAATCGGAAAAAGCATCGATCTTATCCTGAGGTTCATTTGTTACAAAATGTGTTGAGTAACGAATTTCTTGAAAACCATTGCGAGCCTCAGACAATCCCATAAAACCATCGGGATCGAGATCGCCTTCAACTTCTATCCAAAATTCATCATAGCTAAAATCCTGCGATTCAGCAAACGATGCACAGACAATGGATTGGCAAGCAGCAAACGCACACAATAAAGCTTCGACAGGATTCATTCCTGTGTTTGTTCCTCCCAGTTCTTCCGGTTCATCTAAAATAAATTTGAAACCACGCGCATCAGCCTCTACCTGTAAGCCGGTTGTTGTTTTTTTAGCTGTAATTTTAAATGTTTCTAACATAGCTTTGCCCTCCAGACATTTTTAAAATTGATGTGCTTGCCTACCTAAATTATAGCGCTTTCAATAACAATTAGCAATTATTCAGAAGCTGCACTTTCGTATTCAAAAAAATCAGCCGCAAGCTCGTGCTTACAGCTGATTGGGCAGATTGATTCACCAACTTTCTTAGAAAAGCTTGTCATAGCCGATTTTGATGTTAGGAAAATGCTCCTGCACGGCAGCAAAGAAGGGCTGGAGTTCTTCATCAGTCTTCTTGCCGCGGTTACGAATGAACATGTTCACCTTCTTCTTATCAGCCTTCACCGCAACAAGGAAAGACTGCCGATTAACCGTGATAAAGTAGCGTTTTGTTTTAATAATACGGTGATACAGCTGAACAACCTGCTGTAAATCAACCACACAGAAGCCACGGAAATAGCTGACTAAATGGTTTTTATAGACTGCGATTTTAAGATTGTCATCATGGTAAAGCGCGTCTGATAAAAGGAGATCCAGATTACCGTTCAATTCGGGGTAGGCAGCATACAATTCATCATAAGCTTGATTAACTTTATGGCGCGTGAAGAAAGCGGCAGCAATCAGAATGCCCCCAATAAGTCCTAAAATTCCGCAGACAATCGGCAGGCTTGTTCGGTCAGATTTGACATCCTGCAAGGAAACATAGGTATAGAAGGAAAAATACTTACTGATAGCCGGAGCTGTTCTTAAAACACCGGTCATGGCACCTGAGTAGTTTCTGATGCGGCTCTTGCCGCCCGTACGTGTATTATAGTACTTGACGGTAATGCGTTTAGGCTGGTCTTTCAGCGAATCGCCTGCATTTAACAGCTTGGCGACATCTTTGTCATCTTCTTTAGACTCCAAACCCACATAGCCCTTATCATAGCTGACCAGCCAGATAACCGTCTTGCGGCCTTTAATAGTCGCTAGGGGTTTTGAGTAAATATCGTATACCCTAAGGGATACCTTGTCCCCGGAGGAAGCGCTGGTTGATTCTCCCTTATAAATAACATCCGGAGCTTTTTTATTTCCTTGAGAAACCAGCACGAAAGTACCTAAAGCACCAATGATAAAACAAAGTCCTAAAACCAGATATAAGACAAAGCCCTTATTTCGTTTTTCCTTTAACATAAAGCCCGACCTCCTAATGCTACTTTGCGTTTTCTTTTATTATAGCATAGACAGTCGTCCAGCAAAGGCCTGTAACTGAATTTTAAATGTAAATTAAATCATATACTTGTAAAAAAACTGGAACAAAAATCAATCCCCTAAAGAATACTGATTTTTGCCCCAGTCTCTCATCATTTGAAAAATCAAGCTGTGTACTTTGCACCATCATTTAAGCTGTTCAAAATGTAAGTGCACATTGATATGATCGCCATAGCCGTTTCGCTCCAGATCGCGCTGAAGACGGTAAGAAATATAGTGCTCAGCAATATTGATGTAACCGGCATCCAGCAAACGATGTTCCACCAAAGATTGAATCATGCTGATTGTCGGGCGTTCAGTCTGTGCTTCTTCTAAATCAACAACGACTTTTTTTGTTACCTGTGCCAAGTCCTGACGCAGAGCATCGTCTAATACGTAAACAGTTTGAGCCGCTCCAAGGATAGCTTGATAAATTTTATCAGGATCAAAGTCAACGACCTGACCGCTGCGTTTGATAACTTGCATAGAAACCTCTTTCTAAAATTCATTCAGCGCTTTTAACGTTTATCTTATTATCTAAATTGTTCGAATAATTGTCAAGTCTTTTAACCTAAACAATCAATTCTTTGAAAAATAGCCATAATGCCATCAAGAATCAAGATAAGAAAGTGTGCTGACTTTCACAGCCTTAATTGGCACAGCAGCCGATAGGAAAAACCGTCGTATTCAAAAAAACAAAGGCAAAGCAATATGCTCTACCCTTATCCTTCCTATTTTTCAACGATTTCAATAATACGCTTGGCTTCTTCATCTGTACAAGCTACCAGAGGCAAGCGCAGGGGTCCTGCTTCAAAGCCTTGATGATTGAGTACCGCTTTTACGGGAGCCGGACTGGCAACTGAGAAAAGAGCGCTCACTTTTGGCAGGAACTGACGCTGAATCTGGGCTGCTTTTTTAATATCGCTGTTTCCAATAGCTTCCACCATATCAAACAGTTCATCCCCATTGGTATGCGAAGCGACACTGATGACACCGTCTGCCCCCAGATTGAGAGCATGAAAAGCTTCGCCGTCTTCACCGGTATAAACTAGGAAATCATCTGGCTTATTCTCAACTAAGTAGGCAATAGTATCAAGATCGGTACATTCCTTCACTCCGATGATATTGGGATGTTTAGCCAGACGCAGCATAGTATCTGCTTCAAGCTTGGTGACCACGCGTCCCGGAATATTATAGATAATAATCGGAAGATCGCTGGCATCAGCAATAGCTGTAAAATGCTGATACAGCCCTTCTTGAGTTGGCTTGTTATAGTAAGGAACAATAGCTAAACCAGCTGCAAAGCCACCAAATTCTGCGACTTCTTTGGCAAAGTTAACAGAGTCACGCGTATCGTTAGTTCCGACACCGGCAATCAGAGGAACCCGCCCCTTAACAATCTTTTGCACAGCCTCAAACAGCTCTAATTCTTCATCGTGAGTAAGGGTCGGACTTTCAGCCGTTGTTCCTGCCAGAAGAAGACCTTGAGTATGGTGAGCAAGCAGATGCTCAATAAGTTTTGGAAGAGCTGCAAAATTGATGGAGCCATCTTCGTTAAAGGGTGTGACCAGTGCTGTAATAATTTTGGCGTCTTTAAAATCTGTAATTGACATAACCTCTCCCTTTCATCTGTTTTACGATTAGCCTGCGGCTTTATTTGAGTTCAAATTTTAATTCTTTAGTAGGACGTACCAAACCTCGTTCATGAAGACTTTCAGCAATCTGAACTGAATTCCAGGCTGCACCTTTGAGCAGGTTGTCTGAAACAACCCACATGTGGATGCCTTTTTCGACATCTAAATCTTTACGGATACGGCCGACAAAAGTTTCACGTTTGCCGACAGCATTAACCGCCTGAGGATAGACTTGATGCTCGGTATCATCTTCGAGAACTGCACCAGGAAAGGCAGCGATGGCCGCTTTAACTTCTTCAATCGGCGCTGTTTCTTTTGTTTCAATATAGACAGACTCAGAGTGCGAGAAAAGAACAGGAATACGGACACAGGTTGCTGAAACAGCAATGGAGTCATCTTCCATGATTTTCTTGGTTTCATTGGTCATCTTCATTTCTTCGTAAGTGTAGTCATTGTCAGTAAATACATCGATTTGCGCCAGAGCGTTAAAAGCGATTGGATAGTGCTTTTTGTCCCCGCCGGACGGCAAAATATCTGCATGAAGATCCTTAGGTTCAACGCCATCATTGACAACTTCTTTGATTTCCCGGACAGTTTCATTGATAGCAGATTGGCCCGCTCCTGACACAGCCTGATAAGTTGACACAATCACCCGTTCAAGCCCCCATTTTTGACGGATAGGCTCCAAAGCCACCATCATCTGGATTGTTGAACAGTTGGGGCAGGCAATAATTCCATTGTGTTCATCCATTGCCTGAGCATTGACCTCGGGCACAATCAAAGGAACATCAGGATTTTGACGGAAATGAGATGTATTATCAACAACTACCGCACCGGCCTTAACAGCATAAGGAGCAAATTTAGCCGAAACCGAACCGCCGGCTGAAAAAAGTGCAATATCAACGCCGTCAAATGATTCTTCAGTGGTCAGCTCAACCGTAATATCTTGTCCCTTATACTGCAAAACCTTACCTGCAGACCGTGATGATGACAAAAGACGTACTTTGTCAATCGGGAGCGTAGACTGCTCCAATTGTTGAATCATGCGAGTTCCAACGGCACCTGTAGCACCAACGACAGCAACTGTGTATCCCATAGTCTCAATTTACCTCTTTATTATTATTCATTTAATAGGTTTAATTATACTACTTTTTAGCTGAAAATAAAACCCTGTAAAGGATGAATTTAAAATAAAAAATCCCTTGTTAAAACAAGGGAAAAGGCACTTTGTAAAAAGCGTGGCAAGCAGGTTCACACAACTTGCCAAGATCCGCTCCTGCGTTATGATCTCCTTAGCGCGTGTGGCATAGCCACAATCGACTCATCGCATAAAGCTATTGTAACACAAGAATAGTGATTTGCCAAGTGTTACAGAAGCGGAGCTACCAGCTTAACAACCACACCGATTACTTTGGTAGAAATTTTCTCTTTTCTAAGAGTTGATCGGGTTACTCGTCTGGATTGTTTAAGCGTCTCCTGAAAATCCTTTTCTACATCAGCGATACAGTCAGTCTGATACATGTATGTGGCACACTCAAAATGGTGGTAGAGACTACGATAGTCAAGGTTGATTGTTCCGACCACTGCTTTGATGCCGTCAGCTACAAAGACTTTGGCATGGACAAAGCCAGGTGTAAATTCATAAATCTTAACACCTGCATCAAGAAGAGCAGGAAAATAGCGTTTAGCCAAAGCATAGGGAACCTTTTTATCAGGAATACCCGGCATAATAATCTTAACATCCACCCCGCGTTCAGCAGCAAATTTTAGGGCATGCTCCAGTTCACTGTCTAAAATAAGATACGGTGTCATGATATGAACATAGTCTCTGGCTTGGTTAAGGATGTCGATATAAACATTTTCTCCCACTTTTTCATGATCGAGCGGTGAATCGCTGTAGGGAATAACATAACCGTTTGCAGCTGCCTTATAGGAATTTCTCACATAAGGTTCAAAATAGTAATCCTTATTAGTCGTGGACCACATCTGCAAGAACATCAAGGTAAAGGAGGCCACTCCTTCTCCCTCCAGCATAACTGCTGTGTCTTTCCAATAACCAAAACGCTCAATATGATTGATGTATTCATCGGCAAGATTTATTCCGCCATTAAAGGCAACCTTATTATCAATAACCAAGATTTTGCGGTGATCACGGTAGTTATAATAGGTAGACACAAAAGGAGAAATCGGAGAAAAGACCTTGGCGTTGATTCCGATTTTCTTCAGCCTTTTGGCATAATCAAAAGACAGGGTAGACAGCTCCAGCATGCCATCATACATGACACGAACCTCTACACCTTCCTTGGCTTTTTGTTCTAAGATCGACAGAATCTCTCCCCACATCAGACCTTCGGCGATAATAAAATATTCTAAAAAGATAAATTTTTCAGCTTTTAACAGCTGTTTTTTCATCTCTTCAAATTTAGACTGTCCGTCGGGGAAATAGGTGACCTTAGTGTTCTCATAGACAGGAAAACCGCCGCTTCTATGAAGATACTGAGCCAAATTATAGGTTCTGGCATGGCTCTCTTTTAACCTGTTCAAAATTTTTTGATCATGCTGAAAATAAGGCTTTATCGCCTGAGTTGACTTTTTCATAAGTGTTTTCAGCTCTCGATAGCCCCAATCCTGCTTAGTATAAATCAAAAAAAGTGTTCCTAAAAGCGGAAAAGGCAGAATAACCAACAGCCAGGTAATGATAGAAAGCGTGTCCATCTGACTGTTAACCAGATAAAGCACCGCTCCTGTCATTAAAATGATTTCCAAAATTTGTAAGTGCAGTCTATAGTGATTGAACCACAGAAAGGTAGACAGCAGCAGCAAAATTTGAATAAGAAATAAGATAATAATAACTGTTGCCCGGCTAAAAACTCCCCTTAAAAGACCCTTCCGGCTCTTTTTCAATAACCTTTTGGCTGTACTGTTACTACTGATAACATAACCTCCTTGGATGATTATTAAACCTATTATACCATAAAATGCCCCCTCTTAAAAAAGCAATTCCCGCAAAAAATATTTGTAACCAAACCAAAAGTCTGACTATTTACCAAAAAAAGAGGAAGGAACCACTAGTTCCAACCTCTATTTGTATCATTAGTTTTAACATTTTGATTAACGGCGTGTTCTATAGAAATAAACACCTGCTACTATTACAATGACGAGTCCAATGGCAGTCAGCCAAAGACCAGCTTGTTCACCAGTAGATGGCAAGACCAGTCTCACTTTCCGCTTAACTGTTTCTTTAGCAGTTGTCGTTGCATTTGTCGTTAAAGGACCTCCTACCGTTGTCGCAGTTGTTTGACCGCTTGTTGTCTCTTTGGAAGTTGTTGTTCCTGCTTCTGTTGTGGTCGAAGTATTGCCGGTTGTCGTTGTGGCTCCTTCAGTAGTCGTGCTGTTTTCTGTTGTTGTAGTTGTCTCTGCAGCTGTAGTGCTTTCTGTTGTAGCTTCAGTCGTTGTAGTAGGTGATCCTGAAGTTGTTGTTTCAGCAACAGTTGTCGTCGTTTGCAACTCTCTTCTTTGTCTTGAGCTGGCTTTACCGTAGGCAGACTCAATGCGAGCGTAGCCGACTGTATCCGAATAGTTTACATTATTCCCGGAAATGGCAATGGTGTTGGTCATGTCATTACCAACAGACTGTGATTTAGTCAAACGTGTATTATAAGAAATGAAGATAGCGTTATTAGTCGTACTGCCAAAGGTGTATGTAAATCCAACCGCTGAGCCGGTATTGTTTGTTTGATAAGAGAGATTTTTAGAAAAATCTTCTGCATAAGGCCTTGAAGCAGCTTCATCTAAACTGTCAACATCATCACCTTCGATATATTGCAAGCGTGCTGCCAGCAAAGAATCTTTGACAATTTCCTGACCTTCACCAACAACATCAGTCAAAGTGAGATTATCAATCGCTGCCTGCTTACTATTAATCAGTACTTGCCAATGAATGATACTTGGATCATTAGGATCCTGATAACCTGTCTTATATACAGCCGGACTGACTGGCACAATTTCTTTTTCTTCAACCGTAGTCGTATAAGCCACCCCGTTGTACGTGAAGTTGAGCGTTCCAGGAGATGTTATATTATCGTGATTGACCTGTACGTTGAAATTGAGTGACATTTCCTTATCGAGAGGCAGTTTTTCAAAAATATCTGTAAAAGTTACAGTCACCTCTTGCGTTACTGGATCAGTAACTGCCTTACCCGCTAACTGACCGCTAGAATGCAAAACATCAAATGTCAGTGCTGTTGTAAAGCGCAATTGTTCGGGGAGTTTTAAAGTCAGTGTGTCACCAGCTTTGATACTCACTTCATCCGGAAAGGTAATGCTGTTACTAACCGCCAAAGGTTCCCAATAGCGAATAGATGAATCAGCAGAAAGCGGTGTTCCGTCTGACTTAGTAATAGAAGACGTATTGGCATAATTGGTAACTTGATCAGCTTTTGCCGTTTTTGTCATCCAAAAAGCTCCTACTAAAACAGTAAGAATTGAAACCAAGCCTAAAAGTTTCCATTTCATTTTCATAATAAAAAGAATTTCTCCTTAAAGATTTTGTAGAATATTTCAAAATATTATATCTACATCACGTATTTTAACATAAAAAAACATTGTTTTTAACACAAAAACTCCAAATGTCATTAATTTGTTATTTTTAAAAAATTCTAATCTTTTGTTTAAAAAACTTCAAAAACACATTGATACATCTACTTTTTAAATTTCTCATCTTCTCATTTTAGAAAATTCTTTTCTCATTTTTAGCCGGCCTTTCATGAGAAACAGCCCTTTGCAGTTTTTTAATATATAGATATAAAATATTATATTTTAGTAAATTATTTTATATCTATATATAATTGACATTCTTTATAATAATTTATATAATAAAGTATAAAATAATTGATAATAGGTGGTTTTTCTATGCCAAAAAGAGTGTCACATTCAAATCAAAACATCAAGCGATTGCAGGCTAATCTTTCATCGCTTCGAAACATAGCCAATTGGACTGCTGAAGATTTAGCAAGACGGATTGGAGTTACAAAACAAACCATTAGTAATCTTGAAACTTCTGATGGAAAAACAAATCAAATTAATCCGACTCAGTATCTTGCCATTCGTTCGGTCATAGATAATGAAATTATTAGCAGCGAGAATCCTATCTTACGAGAAGCAATGAACCATCTCTTCAGCCAAGAACATGGTGCGGAATCAGAGACTAAAGATAGAATAAGCAGGGATTTAAAAATTGCCCAGCTTGGTGCTGCATCTAAGGCAGCTTATCTTTCTCAGCCGAAGGATGATGAGCAGACAGAGATGGAAAGAAGAGCAATGGCCGTTTTCGCCCTGCTTCCTTTGACAAGCTCAATTTTAGGCACTTCTTCTACTGTCTATAAAACTTTTTCATTTTTTAACGACATTACTAGACAGTAACCTCAGTACTGTTTAGGCACCAAAAAATGCTGGAAGAAAATTCCAGCATTTTTATGATTTCACAGCTGCTTTAATCGTAAAGACTTGCTCCGTTTGTTGCGATGACTTTCTTGTACCAGTCAAATGATTTTTTCTTATAGCGTTCCAAGCTCCCTGAACCATCATCATTGCGGTCTACATAGATGAAGCCATAGCGCTTGCTCAACTCTGCTGTAGAAGCAGAAACTAAGTCAATTGGTCCCCAAGTGGTATATCCAAGCAATTCCACGCCGTCTTGCAGCGCTTCTCCTACCTGCACCAAATGCTTTTGCAGATAATCAATACGATAATCATCTTCAACTGTAGGTCCATCCGGACCTTGAACAAGAACATCCTTGGCGCCCAGACCGTTTTCAACAATAAAGAGCGGCAGCTGGTAGCGGTCGTAAAAGTCGTTGAGTACTAACCGCAGGCCAATCGGATCAATCTGCCAGCCCCATTCCGAAGCCTCCAAATAAGGGTTTGAAATACCACCCATGATATTGCCGCGGCCGCTTTCATAGGCTTCAGGATTGTGCGCTGCTGCGACACTCATATAGTAAGAAAATGAAATAAAGTCAACTGTATTCTCCAGCATCAATTCTTTGTCGCCATCAGCAAACTGAATCTCAATATTGTTTTCCTTAAAATAACGCTTGATATAATTTGGATATTTCCCGCGTGCATGCAAGTCACTGAATAAGTAATTTTGGTTTTCAAATTCCCGAACAGCTAATTGGTCAAGCGGATTAGCTGTCATTGGATAGGCAGGCATGGCAAGTACCATACAGCCAATTTGAAAATCTGGATTTATTTCATGGCCAACTTTGGTTGCAAGTGCCGATGCCACAAGCTCATGATGAACCGCCTGATAAAGATCCTGCTTGCTTAATTTTTCAGGGTCTGTCATAATACCGCCTGACATAAAAGGGGCATGGAGAACTGAATTCACCTCATTAAAGGTCAGCCAGTACTTGACCTTATTCTTATAACGTGTAAATACGGTACGGACATAACGTTCATAAAAACCAATCAAGTCACGGTTGGCCCAGCCATTGTATTTACGAGCCAAGTTTAGAGGTGTTTCGTAATGGGACAGTGTCACCAAAGGTTCAATATCATATTTTGCCAATTCATCAAAGACCTTGTCATAAAAGGCGAGTCCAGCTTCGTTAGGCTCTTGATCGTCACCGTTTGGAAAAATGCGCGTCCAGGCAATTGACAACCGAAAAACCTTAAAGCCCATTTCTGCAAAAAGCGCAATGTCTTCCTTATAACGATTGTAAAAATCAATTCCTATTAATTTCAGATTGTCCTCTGTCGGCTCATCTGTAATTAAAGGAGCTGAGGAACCAGGCTGAGCAACGCCGCCTTTAGGTGTCACATCTTGTACTGACAGGCCCTTGCCATCTTGGTTATAAGCCCCTTCGAATTGATTAGCGGCTGTTGCGCCGCCCCATAAAAAATCATCTGGAAATATGTAAGCCATAGTTAAGTTTCCTTTCACGTTTTAATAATACTATTATACGACTTTTAGACAGGATAACGCTGACACTATCTTTGGAAATACTGATACTATGCTTTGATATTAAAAAGAACAAGAAAAACGGCTAAACCCTCGTGGATTTCTGCTCTCTTTTCTTGTTATTAGATATTTTACTGTCTGACTCTGTGCCAAAAAGTTTGTTCAGCACTTTTGCTTGCCTGCTGTGCTGTAAAATTTGCTTGTTTAAAGATAAATAAAAGTAACTTGCGCCTGAGGACTTATACAGCGCCAATTTAGAATTTTAGGTTCAGGCATCTCGCTGACTACAAAACTCCCATCGCTGTTAAGATATTCTACAAAGGCCAGATGACCCTTTGTATTTCCGTCTGCATCATCTGTTAAAAAACAGGCAATCGCTCCAACCTTAGCTGACTTTCCGACGGAATATCCTTCTTGCTGTGCCTTCTCACACCAGTCACTTGCTGCACTCCAGTGTGAGCTGACAGTCTTGCCTAGCTGAGCGCATCGGTTATAAATATACCAAGCTGCTTCACCTTCAGTACAGGTATTGCCTTCACTGCTGATTTTGACTGTTTGTTCATTTGGTAAGTTATAGATGAGCTGTTCTTCCTGCTGACTATTTAGTCTCGCATTGTAAAAACCGGTTAAAATAATATCCTTTTTGTCCACTTTCACTGTCCCCATTGTAATATATTAGTTGCGATAGCCCGTATATAAAATTATATCTGCAAATATTACAAAAGTCAATATTTTATTTCTTTTTTATTACAAAATATTTCTTATCAAAGACATTTTGTGAAAACAACTTTCTCTTTTTAATCTCCTATCGCTTATTATATGCTATAATAATACTATCCTACGATTTGGGAAGAGTAAGAATGAAAGACTTTTTAACAGACGAAAACTTTAAACAGACAACAGATTTCGAAAATCAGCTCCTGCCTTATAAAGTTTTTGAAACGGCTATTTCTAATGGGTTTCCGGACACACTTTTTCACTGGCATCCTGAGTTAGAGATTTCTTATATTTATGAGGGAACGGCTCAGTATCACATTGATTATGATTATTTTAACAGCCAGGCTGGTGATATTATCCTCGTAAGGCCAAATGGAATGCACTCCATTCATCCTATCGGCAGCGAAGCGCAAAAGGCTGAGACTTTGCTTTTTCATTTAGATATGGTTGGCTACTCGCTTTTAGATCAGATAAGTCTTCGTTATCTGCAGCCTCTGCAGCATTCCAGTTTCAAACTGGTTCCTTGTATCAAACCCGGCATGTCCGGTTATAAGGCTATCAAAAACTGTCTGTTTGCTATTTTTGATATTTATCACAGACAGGGACGGCACTTTGAGCTGCTGTTAAAGGCTAAGCTGCAGGAACTCATCTACTTGCTCTATTTTCATCAGTATGTTCTGCGCAAACATTCAGATGATATGTACCGAAAAAATGAAAAAATCCGCGAATTGATCGACTACATTCATCAGCATTATCAGGAAGAACTGTCTATCGAAATGCTGGCAAAGCTCTTTGGCTACAGCAAAACTCATTTTATGACGGTGTTCAAACAGCATACGGGAACATCATGTACCGAGTTTATTATCCAATTTCGGCTCAGCAAAGCCTGCGATCTGCTTGTCAATTCAATCAAACCGATTCTTGAAATTGCAACAGAAGTCGGCTTCAATAACCTATCGAATTTTAACCGTCAGTTTAAGCGGTATTATCAGCTGACCCCCAGTCAATACCGGAAAACCACGAAGAAATCCAGCTAAACTTGGCAAAACCATTCGGCCGCAATAGTATAGCTAAAAACGAACAAGCTGCTTGGGAGAATCCCAATAAACTGACTTGTTCGTTTTTATGGTACTTGTTTATAACACTGCTTTTATTTCTTTTGATCATTCAGCCAGTCAAAAACATTGGTGTAGGATTTCTTGCCTAGTTTGACGGTGGCAGAGCCGCCTTTGGTCTTATTGCTGGCCTTGAATCCTGATAATTTTGAGGCTTTTTTGATAGCTGATGGTTTTTGAACGCCTGATACTTGATCGTTAAAGAAGTATGTCCAAGACCAATGGCCGTTATAGACAGTATCTTTCATATCAAGGCCTTGTACGTTTTTATAATATGAGAACCATTTGTTCTTAGCGCCGCTGTCAATCAGAGACTTGTAAATCGGCAGGGAGTAGTTTTTAGGGTTGACAACCTTATCTGCTGCTGAATGAACAAACCAAATAGGGATGTTCTTTAATGTTTTCACTTTTTGACTGTCAAACCAAACCTTATCTGTACGAACAGCTGATTTACCAGAAATACTGCTCTTGTCTTCTACCATTTTATAAGTTCCGTCAGCATTTCTTTCATGTTCATAGTAAGAATAGGCTGCTGCCTGAGGAACCAGGGCAGCAAAATAATGAGGATAGTGCAGGGCCATATTGATCGTCATGTAGCCTCCGTTAGAGCAGCCGGCCAAATAGATACGATCAGTATCTACATCTTCATTATCAGCTACATATTGCTTGATGGCGTCCATCAGCGCTTGGGTATAACGTGATACCCCAGAGCCCGAACCATTAGTGCCGTCCCCTTCATCCATCCAATAAGTCGGCGTTTGTACCGTTAAAACGTAAGCTCCTGTTTGGCTTCCTGCTGTAAAATGATTTTGGACTTTCTTTTTAGCAAGAGCTGTCACTTCATTGCCGAGCAGCGTAACATCTTGATCTGTTCCGCCTTCTCCCTGACCGTGCAGCCAGATAATTAGAGGATTTTTCTGATCTGATTTCAAGTTTTTGGGCTCATAAGCCGCATATTTTAGGCTGATCTTTTCGTCCTTTTTGGTTAAGGGATTAGTATAATTTTTCGAAAACTCTCCTCGATTCTTAAAAACATCTGAGTCCGGAGAAATCCGCTTGTTGACAGCATCGCTGCTAATAGCTAAACGAGCGGATTTTTTCTTTTGGCTGACAGTCAAACCCTTGATAGATACAGGGTAGGACTTAACCCACTGATTGTGAAACACTTCCATATTATAGACAAAGGGCGATGCATTTTTATCAGCATCATCAACGTCATAGGTGACAGGCATTTGAATCGTTAAATAGCGGCTCTCTTTAGCCTTGCTCTTATTGCCGGCTTTATCAGACAAATAGACCTTCTCAACCTGGCGTTTGACACCTGCAGTCTGAACCTTGAGCCCCTTAGACGATACCTTTGAAACTTTTTGATCTAACTTCACAAGCAATTTAGGGACTGCAGGGCCAAACTCATAGCCCTTAACAATGATTTTAAGATCATTAATCTGATTGTCTGAATCAGATGCCAAAGCACGATCTGCTGACATAACAGCAAAGCTCAAGGCTCCCAAAACAAGTAATTTTTTCACTTCTTTTTTCATAATAATCCCTCACACAATTAAAACGCTTTCATTTTGTTTTGTACTACTCTTCATCCAAGCATAAAAATCTCCTCCTTTCTCAAAAATCTCTGATTTCATCTTAGCAGAGCAAAACTGCGCTTTCAAGCGCTTCGGTTATTTTCAGTAGGATAATATTATTCTTTCGTATTTTAATATCATTTACTGCTAATTCGCAAAAACAGCAGCTGAATTTGTCAGCCTGTCTTTAGCAAATAAAAATAAGACCGGAATGTTTTTTCCGATCTTATAATTATGGAGTGTTATTTGACAGCTGTCAGGAGATAATCGCCTGCTTCGATCGTTCGTTCCTGTGTGGTCAAAACGTCTTCATATTGGTCTGAGTTTGTGACAATGACTGGCGTGATAACCGGCAAGCCTGCTGCTTTGATTGTATTCACATCAAACTCAAGCAGGGTCTGACCAGCTTCCACCTTATCACCAACTTCAACAAAACCTTTAAAGCCTTTGCCGGCAAGTGAGACAGTATCCATACCGATATGGATCAAAATTTCAGCACCATTTTCAGTCTTCAGACCAATCGCATGCTTAGTCGGAAAGACCAATGTTACTTCTCCTTTGGCAGGTGCAACGACGACACCGTCAGCCGGATCGATAGCAATACCCTTGCCCATAGCTCCGGAAGCAAACACTTCGTCAGGGACATCTTCCAGTTTGACAACTTTACCAATCAGAGGACTGGCAATGATTTCTTGCTTGATTTCTTTTAATTCCTGAACAGTTTCTTCTTCTGAACTGCTGCCTGCACTTTCAGACCCAGGCTGACCGTAAAGATAAGGGATTTTAACAAACTGTGTCAAAACAAAACCAAGAACAAAGTTCATGACAATCGCAATCAAGAAGTGAATGAGGGTCATTGAATCTTTAGGGTTGATAAATGATGGAATGGCAAAGAGTCCCAATCCGCCCATAACCTGCATTTTAACATTGAAGAGTGACAGGTAAGCACCGGAAATAGCGCCGGAAATACAAGTCATGATAAATGGCAGACGCATTGGCAGGGTAATACCATAGATAGCGGGTTCAGTTACCCCAAAGAGAGCAGAAATAAAGGCTGGGATAGATAACTGTCTGACTTTATTTTCTTTAGTGCGCATCATGATGTTAAGCAAAGCACCTGCTTGTGCAAAACAGATAGCTACGGTTGCAACAAGGATAAAACCGGGACCTTTTTGCAGCTCCAAAATAGCCAATGGAACAAGTCCCCAGTGAAGTCCAAACATAACCAGTATTTGCCACATAGCACCCAAAGCAATACCGTAGATAATTGGGCTGAGGCTGTAAATACCTGTGAAGATAGCACCAACAAGATCAGAAGCCCAGCTCATAACAGGACCGATAAGAAGGAAAGACAAAGGAACAGTAATCAAGATGGTAAAGAAAGGAACGACAAAGACCTTAACAACATCCGGAATAATCTTCTTAAAGAATCCTTCAATCTTGGAACCTGCCCAAACGGCAACAATGATCGGTAAGACTGTCTGCAGATAGCTGGAAGCCGGGAAAATAATCGGAATACCGAAGAAAGTTGAATAAATAGGTGATTCAATTAAGGTTCCAGAGAACAAAGTATAAAGCGGTTCTTTGGCAGTCAAACTGGCAGCTATATTAGGATAGACCATGGCAAAACCGATAGCCAGAGCAGTAAATTGTTCCATCTTGAACCGTTTGGCTGCGGTCAATGCCAAGATGAGCGGCAAGAATTGGAAGAAACCATCACCTGCTGCGTTAAGAACAACGTAAGCGCCATATGTTTCAGGAACTCCTACTGCTGCTAAAATAGCAACCAGTCCCTTAATCATACCTGCTGCCGAAAGGGCACCAAGCATAGGTTGGAAAAGTCCGGATACCAAAGCGATAAAGCGGTCAAACAGATTGCCCTTTGGCACATCTCCCTCATCAATATCAACGCTGCCTTCGCCGGTGATTCCGCTGACTTTCAGGACAGCAGCGTAAACATCGGGAACATGATTTCCGATGACGACTTGGAACTGTCCTCCTGCTTTCACCACAGTTACAATACCTTCTCGCTGTTTGAGGTACTCTTCGTCGGCCTTACTTTCATCTTTGAGAGTAAAACGCAAACGGGTGATACAGTGAACTAATTTGACAATGTTATCCTTGCCGCCGACATGCTTGACAATATCATTTGCCAATTCAGTATAATCTTTAGCCATTTTAGGCTCCTTTCATAAGATGCTAAGCCGTTATAAGCGACTCATAGGAAAATAGGAACCATGACGAAGATGTTTGCATCTAGGAAATGGTTATCTTTTTCCAAAGAGTCGTAGGCGTGCTCAGTTAAATAAGATGCTAAGCCGTTAAGCGACTCATAGGAAAATAGGAACCATGACGAAGATGTTTGCATCTAGGAAATGGTTATCTTTTTCCAAAGAGTCGTAGGCGTGCTCAGTTATTTTTAGAATGATTACCATCTCACACGCAAAAAAACCTAAACAAATACCAAATGACTGAACAAAGACACACACTCTTTGCAATCAATTCGTATTTATCTAGGTTTTGCCTGCTTAATCAGTAACAATCCTTTATGAGTATTATTATAACATATCAATTTCATTTTGCAAGCGCTTTTACAAAAATATTTTAAAAACCCAGCCCTACTGGCTGGCTTCTAGGCGCTGGATATGAATGGTGAGATAAACCTGCTCATCCCTGCTCATGGGAAAATCATAGCCGGACACAACATAGGATTTAATTTTTTCGGTACAGGCAAAAGCCTGCGGGTAGTTGTCCTTAACCTGCTCATAAAGGAAAGCATCATTTTTTCCCTGAACAAGACCGTTTGCAACACGCTGAGCAAAATACTGAACATGGGTGACAAAGCGATTATAACTGACAGATTCTTCATCTGTGATTTGACCAAAATGCAGGCGGACAATTTCCAAAATATCGATAACAATCTTGGAAATTAAGCGATTTTTCTCCAGCAAACCGCCGTCTTTTTGCGCATTAATAAAATGCAGAGCAATCGAAGCTGCTTCATCATCAGCCAGCTCTACACCCAGTTTGTCCTTGATATACTTGATGGCCTCTCTGCCCAGCTGGAATTCTCGGGGGTAAAACTTTCTGACTTCCCAAGACAGCGGATTTTGCAGGCTCAGGCCTTCTTTTGTCCGCTCAATCGTATAGTGCAGGTGATCAGCCAAAGCAATATACAGTGAAATATCAAAGGTTTGCTCTAAAACGTCCTGTCCGTGATGGATAATGTCAAGAACCAGCTTGATCTCATCGCTGTCAAGATCGACATAGACACGTGATAATTCACCTGCCATATCCGTATCTTGCAAGATAAAGCGTTTTTCGATTAATGCTTGATCGACTTCATCGCCAGGCTTTTTTTGAAAGCCCAGCCCTTTTCCCATCACAATAATCTCTTCATCCTTATCACCCAGAACCTGAACAACATTATTATTAAATACTTTATCAATTTTCATAATATTTTCCTCAGCCCTTCATAAACGAGCACTCTTTTATATCATATCAAATCAAATGACAAAAAGTAAAGACTTCCGTCTCATGAGCCTAAGCAAAAACTCATCCGTTCTTTATATCTAGAATAAACTCTTAATGCAGCAGCTGACCTTGAGGACAAGCGGGAAACAGCTGACAGTAGAATGCCTGTAAAAACAAGCCAAAACTTAAAATGTTTGAACTTTTTCCTGCTTCTAACTACTTACGGTACATTTTAAACTGCAGATAGAGATCATTATAGACACCCAGCCATTTTTTACCGAGATTATCATAGACTTCCAAACGGCTGACCGTTTTAGCATCGGGGTAAAAAGCCTTATTGTTTTTGATATCAGCCGGCAGCAGCTCTTTGGCCTTGGCATTTGGTGTCGCATAGCCGATATAGCTGGCGTTTTGAGCAGCATTTTGCGGTTTTAGCATGAAATTAATAAATGCATAGGCTTCTTTTTTGTGTTTTACCGTTTTAGGAATCACCAGATTATCAAACCAAAGATTTGACCCTTCACTGGGAACAAGATAGCGTAAATCCTCATTAGCATCCAGCATTTCGCTGGCTTCACCGGAAAAAGTCACTCCCAAAGCGGCATCACCCCTGATTAAATACCCTTTCATTTCATCGCCGACAATAGCCTTGATGTTGGGTGTTAATTGGTTCAGCCTGTTTTCAGCTTTTTTTAGCTCTGCGGAATTTTTAGTGTTTAAACTGTAGCCAAGACTGTTCAGACCAAATCCGATGACCTCGCGGGCACCGTCAACCAGCATGATACTGTTGGCATAGTCTTTATTCCAAAGGTCACTCCAGTGCTTGGGCGCCTCAGTCAGCATCTTGCTGTTGTAAACAATTCCCACTGTTCCCCAGAAATAAGGGATCGAATAGGCATTTGACGGATCGAAGCTTTTTCCAAGAAATTGCCGGTCAAGATTATTCCAGCCTTTGATTTGCGATTGATCAAGTTTGACCAAAAGCCGTTCAGCTCTCATCTTACTAATCATGTAATCGCTGGGAACAGCGATATCATAGGTTGTACCGCCCTGCTTGATTTTAGTGTACATGGCTTCATTGGAATCAAAGGTCTCATATTGAATCTGGATGCCGGTTTCCTTGGTGAATTTTGTCAAAAGCTCAGGATCAATGTAGTCACCCCAATTATAGATAACCAGCTTATCAGACTTGCCGCTGCCGCTTGCCTGCCTGCTCATGTAAAAAACCAGACCGGCCAAAACGAGAACAATAGCCAAGACACCCCCCATAAAAGAGTAAAGTTTATGCATGTCTTTCCTCCTTATCCTGAGAAATAAAGTAATAGCCGATCACAAGCAGAATGCTGAACAGAAAAACGACAGCAGACAGAGCGTTGATTTCTAAAGAAATCCCTTGACGGGCTCGAGAATAAATTTCCACTGAAAGAGTCGAAAAGCCATTTCCGGTGACAAAAAAGGTAACGGCAAAATCATCCAAAGAATAGGTAAAAGCCATGAAATAGCCGGCAATGATACTAGGCGTCAGATAAGGCAGCATGACTTCTTTTAACATCTGAAAATGACTGGCACCCAAATCATAGGCAGCATTGACCATATCATCGTTCATTTCTTTCAATCGCGGCAGCACCATAAGAACAACGATAGGAATGGAAAAGGCAATGTGGCTGAGAAGCACCGAAAGCATGCCTAATTTAAAACCAATAAAAGTAAAAAGGATCAGAAAAGAAGCGCCAATCATAACATCAGGAGCCACCATAAGAACATTGTTGACAGACAGGATAGCATTTTGAGCCTTTCTTTTTGTTTGATAAATAAAGATGGCGCCAAAAGTTCCGATAATCGTTGCCAATAAAGAACTTAAAAAAGCAACAAGAAAGGTTTCGGCTAAAATCAGCATCAGCCGTTTGTCACCAAACATGCTCTCATAATGCTCCAGAGTAAAACCGGTGAAGTGATTCATGTCTCCCGCCTGATTGAAGGAATAAAAGATCAGGTAAAAAATAGGGATATAAAGGATTAAAAAGACAAGGATTAAATAAAGATTAGCTATTTTTTTCATTTATTTCTCTCCTTTGTCGCCCACATGATAAGAAGCATGGTTAGAATTAAAACCACTCCAATGGTTGAACCCATTCCCCAGTTCTGCGTTGTCAAAAAATGCTGTTCAATAGCCGTCCCCAGTGTAATCACACGATTGCCGCCAATCAGCCGCGTCAGCATAAACAAGCTGAGACTGGGAATAAAAACAGACTGAACACCGCTTCTGACCCCGTTTAGAGACAGAGGAAAAACGACCTTGACAAAGGTTTGCCAATCGGTTGCTCCTAAATCGCGGCTGGCATGGATCAAATTGGAATCAATATCATCCAGCGCATTGAAAATCGGCAGAATCATAAAGGGAATTTCAATATAAGAAGCCACAAAAATAAAGGAAAAATCCGTAAAAAGAATCTGCTTGGGCGCAAGACCCATAAATTGCAGAAAGCTGTTGACACCGCCCTGACGGCCAAAGATGCCCATAAAGGCATAGGCTTTAAGCAGGAGATTGACCCAAGTCGGCAAAATAACCAACATCAGCCAGAGCTGTTTTTGCTTGAGCCGCGTCAGAATCAAGGCAGCCGGATAGGCAATCAGCAGTGTCACCAGTGTGATAATAGCAGCATATAAAATAGAATTGAGACTCATTCGCAGATAAGTCCAGCTGGCAAAAAAAGTTTGGTAGTTCCCCAGTGTCAGGTGTCCTTCAATGTCAAAAAAAGATTTATACAGAATAAGAGCAACCGGTGCTAAAACAAAAAGGCCTATCCAAAGAAGATAGGGGAGAGAAAAGGCATTAAACTTTTTCTTCATGGCGCTCCTCCTCTATAGCATTGATCAGGCCATCTTCGTGCTCTTGGGTTTCCGCGTATTCTTCAAGGCGGGCATCAAACTCTTCTTCAGTCTCATTGAGGCGCATAATATGAATGTCTTCAGGCCTGAAGTCCAGTCCGATGATCTCACCTTCAATAGCCTTGCGGGTCGAATGAATCATCCACTCATTGCCAAGCTCATCATAGGCAATGATTTCATAGTGGACACCGCGAAAAAGCTGCGTGTCTACTTTAACCTGCAGCTTGCCTTCCTCAGGCAGCGTGATTTGCAGATCTTCCGGCCGGATAACCACCTCGACAGGTTCGTTGGGACGCATACCGCCATCAACTGCTTCAAACTGCCGGCCGTTGAATTCTACCAAGTAATCTTCAATCATGGTTGCCGGCAAAATATTGGATTCACCAATAAATGTTGCTACAAAATGATTGATGGGCTCATCGTAAATATCAACCGGAGTACCGGACTGGACAATTTCACCGTCATTCATGACAAAGATCCAATCGCTCATAGCCAGAGCTTCTTCCTGATCATGAGTAACAAAAACAAAGGTGATTCCCAGCCGTTGCTGCAATTCCCGCAGTTCATACTGCATTTCGGTCCGCAGTTTTAGATCCAGCGCTGACAGCGGCTCATCCAGCAAAACAACCTTGGGCTGATTGATAATGGCACGGGCGATAGCCACGCGCTGCCTCTGGCCGCCTGATAATTTTTGAATTGCACGTTTCTCAAAGCCGGCCAAACGGACCATTTTCAGCACTTCTGCTACCCGGCTCTCAATTTCTTTTTTAGCTATTTTTTGCAGTTTGAGCGGAAAAGCAACATTTTCAAAAACAGTCATATGAGGAAAGAGGGCATAGGACTGGAAAACCGTATGAACATCACGCTTGTTGATAGGCAGGTCATTGATTCTTTTGCCGTCAAGAAAAATATCACCGCTGCTGACTTCCAATAAGCCTGCGATAAGATTTAGGATGGTTGATTTTCCTGAACCTGAGGCCCCAAGAAGCGTATAAAACTTTCCTTCTTCCAGTTCAAAATTAATATCTTTTAAAACAACAGTACCATTGTCCTCAAAGACTTTCGAAACATTTTTAAAGGCAATGATTGGATTAGTCAATGCTTACGCGTCCTCCGCTTGTATCTCTTTTTCACCGATAATGCGAACTTCCGGTTCCAAAGTGACCCCAGAATGTTCTTTAACTCTGCGGATGACATCCGCAATTAAATCTTCATAATTTTTAGCGGTTCCATTGTCAATATTAACCATGAATCCGGCATGTTTCTTGCTGACTTCCACACCGCCAATCCGATGTCCCATGAGATGAGCTTCCATGATGAGCTGGCCTGCAAAATGTCCCATAGGGCGCTTGAAAACAGAGCCGCAGGACGGGTGTTCCAAGGGCTGTTTCAGGGCTCGCAGGTGATTGAGACGCCGCATTTCCTGACTGATAACGGTGTAGTCGCCAGGTTTGAGAGAAAATTTGGCTGAAATCACAACTTCTTTATTGTCCTGAAAGGCCGATCTGCGGTAGCCAAAACGCATATCACGTGCTTCAACCGTCTTGATTTCCCCATCTCTAGTCAAAACCTGCGCAGAAATTAAAATATGAGAAATCTCGCCTCCGTAAGCCCCCGCATTCATAAAGACGGCTCCTCCGACACTGCCCGGAATACCGCAGGCAAACTCAAAACCTGTCAGACTGTGGTATTGAGCAACCTTGGTTGTTTCAATTAAATTAGAGCCGGCTTCCGCTTCGATAACATAGCCGTCAACCGTAACACTATTGAGCTTGTCAAACATAATGACAAATCCCCGGATTCCGCCGTCACGGACAATCAAGTTGCTGGCATTGCCTAAAACCATCCAGGGCAGATTGTGCTTGTTGGCAAACTTAACGATTCTTGCCAGTTCATAGCGATTGCGCGGAAAGGCAAGAAAATCAGCCGGGCCGCCAACCTTGGTATAGGTGTATTTTTTCAGAGGTTCGTTAAAACGGATATCAATACCTTCTAAGCTTGTTTTTATTTCTTTTAACATGGTAATCTCAATTCTATACTGTTCAATACTAAAAAAATCGGTAATCAAACCGATTTTATTATATCAAATTTTATTTACTTTGACGACAGAAGACATGATTTTTAAGTCATCATTATCCACTCTCTTTAGCAGAACTAAATGTGAAGAGAAAAATCTGACAGCAAAGAATCAGTTTTTGAGAGGTTTCACTCCCGACTTATCCACTCGTTGCAGTAAATCGGCAATCGATTGCTTTAGCAGCGGATGGATCAAGCTGCCGGCAATGTCATTCAGCGGTACCAGCACAAAAGCACGGTCCTGAAGATAGGGATGAGGCACTTGCAGCTCTTCTTTGTCAATAATCTCATGACCATAAAAGAGAATGTCGATGTCAATTGTTCTTGGACCCCAGTGCTCATGGCGAATGCGGCCCAATTGCTTTTCAATGTTCTGACAGCTTTGCAGCAGCTCCTGCGGTGACAAATCAGTTTCCAGCTGACAAACTACATTTAAAAAATCAGCCTGATCAGTCTTGCCCCAGGCTGCCGTTTCATATATGACAGATTGGTTAATCAGTCGGGTATGAGGCAGTTCAGCCAGACTGGCCAAGGCTTTCTCCAAATAAGCTTCCCTATTTTCAATATTGCTGCCTAAACCCAAATAAACAGCTGTCATGGGCGTTCTCGCTTTAATTCCACGCCAACAGCGTCATAGTGACCGGCAATGGGCGGATTTTCCTTGGTGATTCGGATTGTAACAGCCAAGATGGCCGGAAAGTGCTCAAAAATATCCTGACAGACAGCGCCTGCCAGCTTTTCAATTAGAGCATAACGGCTGTTTTCGACGCGATCTTTGATGACCTCAAAAATTTTGCCGTAGTGAACCGTATCTTCCAGATTATCTGTTTCTGATGCAGCCTTTAAATCCACAGCTAATTCAGCATCGACGACAAAGATCTGGCCCAATGTCTGTTCCTCAGAAAAAGCGCCGTGATAAGCGTAAAAACGGCAGCCCTTTAGCATAATCTTATCCATAAAACCTCACATCAACTGGCTTGTGACCTTGACAATATCCTTATTGGCCGGTACATTGTGAACTCTGACAATCTGGCAGCCCTTATCAATAGCGTAAGCAGACAGAGCCGCTGTTGCCATGTCGCGTTCCTGCGGTTTTGTACCGCCGCCAAGCATACTGTCCACGACACGTTTTCTGGAGATACCAAACAAAACAGGGTAACCAAGATGGGTGACTTGCTTCAAACCTTTCAAAAGCTCCAGATTTTGCTCAACGTTTTTAGCAAAGCCAAAACCGGGATCCAGCCAAATATTTTCTTTTTTGACACCGGCTTTTTGGGCTGATTCTGCACGTTCCAGCAAAAAATGACAGACATCCTGAGTAATATCACCGTAGACTTCATCTTTTTGATTGTGCATGAGAATGATTGGAACATCTTTCTGCGCTGCCAATTCAAACATGCGGCCGTCATAGAGCCCTGACCAGACATCGTTTAAAATGTCAGTACCTGCTTCAAGTGCCGCCTGGGCTGTTTCTGTCTTGTAGGTATCAATGCTGACGAGACAGTCAAACCGCTCTTTGATCGCTTTGATAACCGGCACAGTCCGTTTTATTTCATCCTCGGCGGAAACAAATTCAGCTCCGGGGCGGGTGGATTCCCCGCCGACGTCAATAATTTGAGCACCTGCCGCCAGCATTTCTTCAGTTTGCTTGAGAGCTTGGTCGACAGAAACATACTGACCTCCGTCAGAAAAAGAATCCGGGGTCACATTGAGAATCCCCATAATGACCGCCTGATCCGCCAATTCATGCTTGCCAATTTTCATATTAACTCCTTAATTGTGAATCATCGAAATAATTTCCCGCCGAACTTCTTTGTCAGAACGGCAAAGGCCTCTGGCTGCGCTGGTTACTGTTTTGCTGCCGGGCTTTTTAATACCTCGCATGGTCATGCACATGTGCTCGGCCTCAATCATAACAAAGACACCCTTGGGATTTAGAGCTTCTTCAAGTGCATCAGCTACTTGGGCTGTCAAACGCTCCTGCAGCTGCGGCCGCCTGCTGGCTACTTCTACTGCTCGTGCCAGCTTACTGAGCCCTGTTACCCGACCGCCGCTGGGCATATAGGCGACATGGGCTGTTCCGTAAAAAGGAACCAGATGGTGTTCACACATGGAATAAAAGGGGATATCTTTAACTAAAACGACTTCGTCGTGTTCTTCAGAAAAAACGGCTGTAAATTGATCCTTAGGATCTTCATTTAAGCCGGAAAACATTTCCTGATACATTCTGGCAACACGCTTTGGTGTGTCTAAAAGCCCTTCGCGTTCAGGATTTTCGCCCAGTGCTTCTAAAAGCTGATAAACAGCCTCTTCAATTTTCTTTTGGTCTGACATTTACCTTCTCACTCTTTTTTTAATACATTTTATTATAGCTTATTTCTTTATTTTTCAAAAGTTCTTTTCTGACCTGTGAAATAAAATAAAGCGACCCTGTGATGACATAGAGGTCCTCTTTCTTAGCTTTTTCAAGCCTTTTCAGCCAGACTGAAAAATCAGGCACCTGTTCATATTGGCAAGGATACTCTTCCAAAGCAAGCGCCCTGGGGTAAGAAAAAGACGTCACTGTCACATCTGCTAATTGACTCAGCCGCTCAAGCATCGTTTCAACTGGTTTGCCGGCAATAGCAGCAAAAAGTACATGAATGTTTTTGTCAGCATACTGCTCCTTTAAAAGATCAGTTAATACAGTCACACTTTCATTGTTGTGGGCACCGTCAATCATGAGATTTTCTCTGATAAATTCCGTTCGACCTGCCCAGCGGCTGTCTGCCAAGGCACTCTTAATGACGGTTGTTGTCACTTTTGGAAACTCTTTTTGCAGCAAAAGACTGGCCATAACAGCCAAAGCAGCGTTGGATCTTTGGTGCCGTCCTTTCATCACAAGACGGATATCAGAAATGGTATCACTGCCATAGCTAAAATCAAAAACAGCTCCCTTATCCCAAATCTTAAAATCTTCTCCCAATTGATAAAGAGGGCTGTGCGTTTCCTTAACCTTTTGATAAAAAACAGCCTTCACATCACTGCGCTTTTCCGCAAAAATAAAGGGCACCTTGTCTTTTAGAACGCCGGCCTTCTGCCCGGCAATCTCAGCGTGGGTATTTCCCAAGACAGCCTGGTGGTCCAGACCGATAGAGGTGCAGATGACCGCCTGTGCCTCAAAGACATTGGTTGAATCGGTCAGACCTCCCATTCCTGCTTCAATAATCGCCACATCAACCGGATGAACCTGCCCGAAATAAACGAACATCAGCAGTGTGATGATTTCAAATTCTGTTGCTGCTTCCAGGTCTGTTTCAAGCGGCAGACGTTCAACCACAGGCTTGATTAGCTGAACCAGACCAACCAGTTCTTCTTTGCTGATCATTTGGCCGTTGACAGAAATGCGTTCCCTGAAATCAATAATATAAGGAGAGGTAAAGGTACCGACATTATAGCCTGCTTGGCTAAAAATGTTTTGCAGGTAGTTGACGGTTGACCCTTTTCCGTTAGTTCCGACAACATGGATGCCACAAATATTTTTCTGCGGATTGCCTAATTTTTCCAGCATCCAGGCCATCCGCTCAATACCTGGTTTGATCCCAAATTTTAAATTGTCATTTATCCAAGCCAAGGCTTCTTGATAGTTCATTGCTTCTCCAATTTATTGGCCAGAAATGAAAAACCGGCCGCCTCCTTTTTACCATTTATGAAAAACTGGCTTTTGCCGATTCTTATCTTCCTTTTCTTAGCGCTAAGATTTGTCCCATAATAAAAACGAAAACCGCCAGCCAAATGAAAATAAAGCCGCGCAGCTCCCCAAGAGTAATGGCTTCGCCAAAAATCAAAACCGCAATCAACAGCTGCATAGTCGGATTGATGTACTGAATAAAGCCAATTAAATTGAGAGGGGCCTTTTTGACTCCTTCAGCAAACAGCAAGAGCGGAACAGCCGTTATAAATCCAGAAGCCATCAGCAGAATATTTTCCCAAAGACTGTAGTCAAACAGGCTTTCATTACTGAAAAAGAAGAGATAGACTAAGGCTAAAGGTGCTATAACAGCAGCTTCTACCAGCATGGCTACATCACTGGAAAGCTTGACGTTTTTCTTAATCAAGCCATAAAAAGCAAAAGAAAAGGCCAGCAGAAACGTTATCAAAGGAACTTTTCCCGTATTAAGTATAAGAATAACAACTCCAAAGGCAGCCAACAATACAGAAAATACGGTCCACCTGTCCAGCCGCTCCCGCAAAAAGATCAGCGACAAAAGCACGGATACCAAAGGCATAACATAATAGCCCAGACTGGCCTGAGTAGCCTGCTGGTTAGTAACCGCATAAATATAAGAAAGCCAGTTGATGGCAATTAAAAAACTGGCTAAGATCATGTTCCTTCCTGCCTGTTTATCTGCCAATAGCTCACTTAGCTGTTTTTTATAAATGCTCTGACGCTTTGATAAAAACATATAAAGCAGCATGGTTACTAGGGTCCAAAGGATGCGGTAGGAAAAAATCGCATAGGCGTTAACTCCTGATAATTGTTTCCAAAAAAGGGAGATAACTCCCCATAACACATATGCTCCTAAACCGAGTAACAGTCCCTGTCTAGTCTCTTTCAATCCTTACTCCTTCAGTGTCAACAGATAAAATACAGCTCGTCCCATCCAAGCAAAGACGATCAATGGCTGCTTTGATTGCTTCCTCATTGTCCTGATCGGCCAAAACAATAACAGTCGGACCGGCTCCGGAAAGGTAAGTCGCATAGGCTCCGTTTTGTTCACCAATGGCTTTAATGGCTGAGAATTCTTTAACAAGCGACTGGCGGAAACGTTCGTGGAAAAGATCGCCTTCAATGGCTTTCCCGGCAGTCTTTAAATCACCGGTCAAAAGCCCTGCAACAGCTACATTGGCAATGGAACTGGCTGCAACGGCTTCCTTATAATTCAGCTGATCAGGCAGAACACCGCGGCTGTCACTGGTCTTCAGCTCATAATTAGGAATAAAGGTCACAAAAGAACATTTAGGAAAGCTGCCGGCAATATAATTAACTTTTCCATCAACATAGCTGGATACGACAAGATTGCCAAAAATAGCCGGCGCCACATTATCAGGATGGCCTTCGATGGCGGTGGCAATATTGAGCTTTTCACCGGCTGTCAGCTGTAAATCTGCCAATTGATTGGCCAGCTCAATCCCGGCAACAATAACAGAACTCGATGAGCCTAAGCCTCTTGCAAGGGGGATATCACTGGTCATTCGCAGGCGATGCGGTTTAAGATCAGGAGCAACCTTTAAGGCTGTCACAATCAGCAAATTGCTGTCATCGCTTGGAATATTGTCCAAATCATGACTAATCTCCCAGGCATCAGCTGCTTCTAAGACCTCAATAGAAAGATATTTGGAAAGGGCAACACCAACAGAGTCAAAACCCGGTCCGACATTGGCCGATGTTGCAGGTACTGTAATTCTCATTCTATTCCCCTAACACCTTGAAGGTATTTACTAATTCAAAGTCGGCAACAGCCTTCAGCTTTTCAGTAACATTGGCTAACTGTGTCTTGCTCAGAGAGTGCGTGATAATCACAACACGCGCTGTTTCACCATTAGCTTTTTGCTGCAGAACCTGCTCAAAAGAAATGTCTTCTGAATTAAAGATTTCAGCTAGGCGCAGCATTTTCCCTTTTTCATCTGCTGTGTTGACAGCGAAATAATAGTGGCTCTTAACATCATCCGGATGGGCAATCCGAGTATCGCGGACAAATTCATTAAAAGGCTTGCCGACGTTCCCGTCTTTAATTCGGCGGGCAATGCGAATAATATCTGCCGTTACAGAGGTTGCCGTTGGTTTCTGGCCGGCACCCGGTCCGTAATACATAGACTCTCCAATGCCGATAGATTCAACAAAGACAGCATTCATGACATCATTAACACTGGCAAGCGGGTGAGCTTTGGGCAGGAAGGTTGGTGAAACTTCAGCAAAGATGCCTGACTCAGTCTCTTCGACAGAACCCACCAGTTTAATGACATAGCCCAGCTGCTGAGCGACACTGACATCATCTGGCGTAATGCTTGAGATACCTTGATGGGCTACTTGGTCAAAATCAATGGTCATTCCAAAACCGAACTGGCTCAAAATGACAGCCTTGTAAGCTGCGTCAATCCCTTCCACATCATTGGTCGGATCGCTTTCCGCATAACCCAGTGCCTGTGCTTCTGCTAAAGCTGCTTCGTAAGTCCATCCCTCATCAACCATCTTAGTCATCATAAAATTAGACGTTCCGTTAAGCACACCTAAAATACGTGTTACCTTATCAGAAGTCAATGAGTTAGCCAAGGTTCGCAAAATTGGAATTCCGCCGGCAACAGCCGCTTCATAATAAAAAGCAACTCCTTTATCTTGAGCCAGTTTAATCAGCTCCCTGCCGTGCGTAGCAATCAGATCCTTATTAGCGGAAACAACATTTTTACCAGCTTCAAGCGCCTTTGTAATAAAGGTTTTGGCAGGTTCGATACGCCCCATCAGCTCAACAACAATGTCAATCGTCTCGTCGGATAAAATGTCATCAACATTAGTCACAAAGTTAAAGTCATTGCCCTGGGCCAAAAGACGGTTTTTTTCCTCATCGTCCTTGACCAGAACCTTAGCAATTTCCAAACGGTCTCTTGAGGCAGCCGTAATTTTTTCATTATTTTCCTTTAACAAAAACGGAATACCGCTTGCCACTGTACCGAAACCAAGCAAACCAATTTTTATAGACATTTCTTTCTCCTTGCAAAAAACATTTTTTTCATTATATCAAATTTTCAGCAGAATTTACAGCTAATTATCCTTTCCTTATGCTATAATTAGCTGAAAGGATAATTTATGATTAAGAGAAATAAAAAGCTGACCATTATCAATATAATATTGCTTCTTGCCTGCCTTGCAGCTGTTGGGGGCCTCCTGACAGCACTCCTGCGGCAAAACAGCAAAACGAACACTAAAACGGCCAATTCTGTGACCACTGTCAGTCAAGACAAAGTTCAACAAGCAGTCCAAAAAGTCAAGTGGACCAAACAGAACGAGCCTGTGCAGCTGCCTATTTTGATGTATCATGCCATTCATGATATGGCACCTGATGAAGCAGCCAACGCCAATCTCATTGTTTCACCCGCTGTTTTCGAAAGCCATATCAAGCGTTTAAGCGAAGAAGGCTATTATTTTTTGACACCCGAAGAAGCTTATCGGGCTCTCAGCCAAAATGCTCTGCCTGCTAAAAAAGTTATCTGGCTGACCTTTGATGACAGTCTGATTGATTTTTATACTATCGCCTATCCTATTTTAAAGAAATATCAGGCTAAGGCAACCAACAATGTCATTACCGCCTTTACCGATGAAGGCAGAGCCGGCAACCTGACCGTTAAACAAATGAAGGAAATGAAAGCAAACGGCATGTCTTTTCAGTCGCATACGGTCAATCACCCGGATTTATCGACATTGGATCAGGAAACACAGGCCAAGGAACTGTCACAGTCAAAAGAGTACCTAGATAGGCAGCTCAATCAAACAACTACAGCTATCGCCTATCCGGCAGGACGTTATAATGATACGACGCTTAGTCTGGCCAACAATCAATACAAGCTGGGTGTCACAACCAACGAAGGCCTGGCAAGCGCTGAAAATGGTCTTCTGTCCTTGAACCGCGTCAGAATTCTGCCTGATACCAGCGCTGATATTCTGATGAATACTATTTCTCCTGCTCTTCCATAATTTTTTACAAGAAAACAAGGCCGAGACACATTTGTTTCGGCCTTGTTCCTTTGTCTGATTAGACAGTTGCCAGAATATGCCGCAGCTGGACAGCGCTTGGGGAAACAATAGGTAAAAAAGCACCCTCCTTCCAGCGGCGGATAAAACCGGAAGCCGAATTTTTGAAGTAACCGCGGCCGCCGCTTGCCTGTAATTCCAAAAGCAAACTGGCTGCCACAATATCGACAATATCAATGCGCAGCTGAAAAAGCCGGCGAGGTTCTTGAATAAACTCTTGTGATTCCAGACCTTTAAACAGGTCGCGCTGCACGGCACTTAGTTTAGTTCTTGTTTCATCATACTCTTCTTTAAGTACCGAGCGGTTGCTGCTTAAGCTCTGTGCCACTTCAGCCAGCGAACGCTCTGCTAGGCCAAAAGCCAGGCCAAATTGATAGCCTAAAAACTCTGGCCGTGTCTGAGCCAAAAAACCTTTGGCATCCTCAGACAGTATCCAAGTGTCGTCTAAGGGAACATTATCAAAGGTTAAAGCTGCCGTATTAGACCCCTGCAAGGCCACAAATTCTAAGTCAGCTGAACGCGACAAGCCGAACACTCCGGAAGGAATGACCAAAATGATTGGCTCTTTGCTGCTGTCTTCAAATTGAGCTGCAAAAACAGCCGCAAAGTTATCTGAACGTAAATTCGTTATCCAAGGCAGGCGGCCTTTAAGATAGTAGCGGCCTTCTTTCTCAATAATGGTGACATTTAGGTCTTCGATATTGGATAAAAATTTAGTGGCATTTGATAAAGCCGTCCCAGCTGCCAGCTTTCCTGTTAATAAATCCGGCAGCCAAGACTTTTTCAGAGAGTCGTTGCTACTGGCAAGAATAGTCTCAATAAAAGTCCGATGCCCCCAGGATATAAAGGCAGCCGTTAAAGAATGTCTAGCTAATTCTGATAAAAAGGCTACTACTTCTGTCTTGCTGCCGCCTTGGCCGCCATAGATTTCAGGCACAGCAATGCCAAAGACACCTTCTGCCGCAATTCGCTCCAAGAGCTGGTCAGCCAAATGACCGGACTCTCTGTCCAGCTGATCGGCCTTAGCATCCAGCCAAATTATAAAGTCCTTTGAAAAATAAGCCATATACTTCTCCTTTATTTTGCATACTGCTGTAGCTCTGGATTAATCGGTGTATCCGCCATGTTATTGGCATAATTGCAAAGCGATGCCAAACTGACACCTAGGACAACATCAAGAGCATTTTCCTGTGTATAGCCTGCCTCCAGAAAATCAGCAAAGGCTTCGTCCCCAACACGCCCTTTGGTATTAATGACAGCAATAGTAAACTTAGCTAAAGTATCCAACTTAGGATTATCGTCAATAGGCGTACTATTTCGCAGCGCTTCTAAGAGATCAGGTGCCATCTGGATCTGCTTGATCGAAAAAGCTGTATGGCCTGCTACACAGAAAGCACAGCCATTGGTTACAGCTGCAGTAATCTGAACAACCTCACGTTCAGTTGGTGTCAAAGAATTACGGCGATTAATGGCTCCAACGGTACGATACGTTTCCAGCGCTGTCGGTGCATTGGCCAGAAGTCCGATAAGATTAGGAATATAGCCGCCGTTATCCTTCTCAACTGTACGCAGGGTTTCTTTGACTTCCTCAGGTGCTGTTTCGATGGTATGTATGGTAAATTTAGACATAAAATAACCTCTATTCTTTTTATATTTCTGATATCGTACCATCTCTTGGTCGTCTTGTATAATCTAAATTTTTTATGGTTGGCTATAAGCATTAATTATGGGAAAAATGAGCAAAATCTTTGAAAATTTGAAAGCCCTGTGCTCAATGATATAGGCCGAGACAATACGTCCGAACAGACAAAAAAGACCGGGCAAAAATTTGCCATCAGTCTTCTTTTGCTTTTATCTATTCATTTTTATGCAGTTACTATCATTCCATGACAATCATTGATTTGATAGTTCTTCTTGCTTCCATATCCTTGTAGGCCTGATCAATATCATCCAGCTTGTAGCTTTGCGTGAAGACCTTGCCGGGGTTGATTTCACCATCAAGGACAGCCTTCAGCAAAACACTCTTGTCATAAGTCGTCACGGATGCCGGACCGCCTGCAAAAATGGTATTTCTCATGAAATAATCACCGGGGTTAATGTCATCTGTATGCGGAACACCTACACGGCCGACAACAGCACCCGGACGGGCAATCTTAATAGCCGTTTCAGTTGAGAGCTGTGTGCCAACGCATTCAAGCGCAGCGTCTACGCCGTCTCCGTTCGTCAATTCAAGAACCTTGGCAACACCTTCTTCGCCGCGTTCTGCAACAATATCGGTTGCACCAAATTCTACAGCCAAGTCCTGACGGTCTTTATGACGGCTCATGATGATAATTCGCTTAGCCCCGCGCATCTTAGCCGCAATAACTGCACAAAGACCAACGGCACCGTCACCAACTACAGCAACCGTGTCTCCCTTTTGCACATTGGCAACCCGAGCGGCATGATAACCGGTCGGCATAACATCAGCAAGAGACAAGAAGGAAGCAATCATGCCTTCACTGTAATCACTTGGCTGTCCGGGAATCTTCACCAAGGACCAATCCGCATGCGCATAGCGGACATATTCGGCTTGGTAACCAGAGCTGAAGTTCGTACTGGCATCATGCCCCTGGCAGCCGCCTTCAAAGCCAGCACGGCAGGCTGCACAATGACCGCAGCCATGCGTGAACGGTGCAATGACAAAATCGCCCTTCTTAACTGTATTGACCTCAGAACCTGTTTCTTCAATGATACCAATAATTTCATGGCCGGTATTTCCAGAACCAGCTTCTTTTTGATCATCACCGCGGTAAGACCAGAGGTCAGATCCGCATACACAAGAGCGCACCACCCGGATAAGAGCATCGTCCGCCTCAACAATCTGGGGTTTATCAATAGTTTCAACGGCCACTTGACCGGCTTTAACAAATACGGTTGTTTTCATAATATCCTCCTTAATGCATTAATTATCTCCATACTTTAGCACACTTCACCATGATAAGCAAACAAAAAATCCAGAAATAAACCAGCAGACCAGTCAGTTTTTTATCTGCCAGCCTGCTTTCGCCAAATGTCACTAAAGGCAGCATAAATGCTGTTGCCGCCTTCTTCCATATCAAATCTATATATTAAAAATAGCGTTGTGAATCCTGCGACTAAACCAAAAAGTAGATGACTTATTGTTCTTCCCAAATTTCCTTGGCAATTCCAAAGGCAGACCAGGCTTTTGGCCAGCCGACATAAAAAGCAAGGTGGGTAATGATTTCTGAGATTTCTTCTCTGCTCACACCGTTTGCTTTTGCAGCCTTGAGATGATACTGGAGCTGCTCCCAGTTTCCGCCGGCAATAAGCGCTGATACTGTTACAATTGAGCGGGTCTTGGCTGGTAGTTCTGCTTCTCGAGACCAGACCTGCCCAAAGAGGATGTCATCATTGATTTCTGCAAATTTGGGAGCAAAGTCTCCTAACCGTTCCCGCCCTGCTGTTTGTTTCTTAGCCATATCCATCGACCTCCTATAGCTTCATGCTCATTGATTGGCTTCTTCGTACTCCTGATCGGTTACTGGTTCATAGAACTCACCGGCGCCAGCAGTAATGGCCACATGGCTGAACCAAGAGTCCTCGGTAGCACCATGCCAGTGTTTAACACCCTTATCGGTCACAACAACATCTCCAGCCCTTAGATGACGAGCTGGCTTGCCTGCTTCCTGATAAAGCCCTTCGCCTCCAGTCACAAGGAGGATCTGATAGCCATCCAAGTGCACGTGCCAGTTGTTGCGGCAGCCCGGTTCAAAGGTCACATTGCCAACATGGACAGATCCATCTGGCGCCTGCGCCAGCATAGCCAGATAAGACTGACCTGTAAAGCTGGCGCCGTAAGGATTATCGGCACCAAAATCAAATAGCGGATTATGTTTCACTTCTTCATGTTTAGGCATGAATCATCACTTCTTTCTTATCATTCTGCTTGCAATGTAATAGTCCTAGCACCTTTTTTTAAAGCTGTTTGAAAGTTTTGATCGGATACATGACCGATTCGAGTGTAAGACCATTTATTGTTTCCATAGAAAAAGACCAGCTTATCGCCTTGATAAAGCATGACATCACCAGCTTTAGCAGACAGACTGGTATCATTTGCTGTTAAAGACTCTCCCAGCTCACCGACCAATTCAAAGCCGCCATAAGGCTCAGCTGCAATTTTGATAGGACCATCTTCTAATTTTTTCAGCAATTCCTGACTGGCTGTGGTATCAGCCAGCTCCAGCCAATACTTCTGATTATCAATCGTCAATGAAATACTGGTCATTTCAAGCCTCCTATTTGCTTTATTACTCTGTTTAATCAGACTGGATGAACTGGTCTGTGACGGAGAGGACTTCTGCGATTGGCAGGCTGCAAGAGCTGCTAAGGTCAAGGCAAAAATACTGATTGCTCCTATACTCTTAGCCCAGCTGTTCACGAATAAAATTTTCAATGGCTTCAAACGGAATCTTATCTTTTTGGTCATAGAGGTCTGTGTGACTGGCTCCTTTAACTGTAATCATCTTCTTATTGTCACCCTTTAGCTTGGCAAAAGCGTCCTTGCCCATGTAGTAAGAATGGGCGGCATCACCGTGTACTAGGAGAACAGCATTGCGAATCTCATGGCTGTAGTGAAGAAAGCGCGTATTGGCAAAGCTGGTATTGGATTGAACCGCCCAGCCGTCATTAGAGTTGAGGCTGCGGGCATGGTAACCGCGAGGCTGCTTATAGTAAGCATAGTAATCCTTGACAAACTGCGGGGCATCATCCGGCAGAGGATCAACCACACCGCCAGCCATGGCATAAGTACCATTAGCGAAATCGACGGTACGCTGCTGAGCCAGAGCTAAGCGCTGTTGATAGCGGGCTTCCTCATTGTCTGCCTCATCAAAATAGCCATTGCCAGCGACACGAGACATATCATACATGGTTGAGACAACGGTCACCTTGATACGAGGATCGATAGCCGCAGTATTCAAGGCGATACCACCCCAACCGCAAATTCCGATAATCCCGATTTTTTCTGAATTAACTCCATCTAAATTTGACAGGAAGTCAACTGCAGCTTGGACGTCTTCGGTATTGATATCAGGAGACTGCATATAGCGAGGACAACCGCCTGATTCACCTGTGTAGGAAGGGTCAAAGGCCAGAGTCACAAAGCCACGCTCTGCCATTTCCTGAGCATATAGGCCTGAAGACTGCTCCTTAACAGCTCCGAATGGACCTGAAACTGCGAGAGCCGGAAGCTTACCAACTGCTCCCTTTGGACGATACAAATCAGCCGTAAGGGCGATGCCAAAGTGGTTGGGAAAGGTCACTTTCTCATGGTTGACCTTATCACTTTTTGGAAAAACTTTATCCCATTCTTGTGTCAGATTAAAACGCTGTTCAGTCATCTTATAGCTCCTTTACTAAGATATGACACCGCTCTGCATTCCCAAAAACGAGCAACTCTAATGAACAATCATAAGATTTCAGGGAGTGTCATTTTCAGAGGAATACAGGCAGGTACAATTTATTTCTTATTCCTAGTATACTCCCCTGTTTAGATCATTACAAATACTTATAAATAATAGATGTTATGCTTTCTAAGCATAATATAAAAATTCATGCTATACTAGATAGGAAAGGAAATCATCTTATGGAAATTCGTGTTTTACAGTATTTTGTGACGATTGCTGAGGAAAAATCAATTTCCAAAGCAGCCCAAAAACGTCATGTAACCCAGCCAACCCTTTCTCGGCAGATTAAGGAGTTGGAGGAAGAATTAGGCACCCAACTCTTTTATCGGGGAAGCCGAGAGGTCACTCTGACGGAGGATGGTCACTACCTCTACAACCGCGCACTTGAAATTTTGTCATTGGTTGATAAAACCAGCAGCAACCTCATGGAAAAGGGTCCCGTATCCGGTACAGTGACGATTGGTGCGGCTGAGGGGCGCTCGCTCAAATCTGTCTTTGCTGTTGCTAAAGACATCCAAGCGACCTATCCTCGTATTCAGTTCAATGTTAACAGTGCCAATGCCGATGATATTCTGGAAAAGCTCAATACTGGTATTCTTGATTTTGGTATTGTTGCAAGGGATGTTGATAAAAATATCTATGACCAGCTGCTTCTGCCCACTCAGGAATACTGGGGAGTTCTCCTTCCCAAAAATCACGACTTGGCCAATCACAGCAGCCTTAACTGGGACGATTTAGCTCCCTATCCAATTCTTTTACCCAACCAATCAGAATCTAAGACCTTCTTCAATCAAAAACTGCCTAACAAAATACAAATCCCAGCCACCTTCAATCTCATTTTTAATGCCAGTCTCATGGTGGAAGCTGGCATGGGCCTCGCCATCACTTGGTCAGACTTAGTCGCGACTGATAGTAAAGAGAGTCCTCTCACCTTTATACCCTTAGAAGGTGATTTACCGCCTATCCAGCTCTCCCTCATCTGGAAGAAGCACAGCCAGCAATCCCGGGCAGCCAAAGTATTTTTGGCGGCCTTAAAAGATGCCTTTGCCTTTTTATCTATCTCTTAAAATACATCAATTTTTTGAAAGGAACAACTCATGTCTTCATTCAAAAACGACCGCTCTCATCCATCACCTCCATCACGGAATCGTGAGTTTTTCTGCCATGGCAACCTTTTTGGTAACTATCCTTATTTTGGTTAACACTTGGATGATCCAAACGGTTTTTACTAATCGCTATGGAAAAAAATCCCTTTTCAATATTATTGTCAGCGTCATCAATATGGCTATGCTTCTTTTGATTTCCAATATGATTAGCAATGACTGGCAGGGTTACTTTAACTACTTTTGCTGGACAGTAGGTATCCTAACAATGACCCCATTTCTCTAGTATTTGATTCAATATTTTAAACGTGTTTCTCTATTACTTTGGTCAGTTCGACAATGCGATTGATGACAGCAAAGATACACGGGGCTCTTTCTGATCTATAGCCATTATCCTATCTTTATCGGTTTAATCATGATAGCTGTTGCTATCAGTTTTTTGACCGATCTTGGAGCTAATCACTTTTTTGTCGTTCTATTTCTCTATACTGGTCTCCTATTGTTTCAACGGGCAGTACTTGCCAACACTATTTACAACAAGCCTCACGTCAAATTTAGTAAAACCTATATCAGCTTACAACTGGCAACTACGTTTGTTGCAGGTATGACAAGCATTTTGCTTGCAGCAAAACCAACCCTTGTGCTCTATATTACTACTGCTTGCCTCTTCTTGATTGAAACCTATTTTTTGCTTTACTATACCAAAAATTGTCAAAAAGCAGGCATAAAAGCTTGGTATTGGTTTTAATAGCAATCATACAAATTAAGATTATACATCTCTCAAAAACGGCTAGAACATCAACTGTTCTAACCGTTTTTAATACTATAGCAAAGCCTCACCTTGCAAACCTTATCTGACGGCAACACAAAATTTCCTCTCTGAAATCTTCACTGATGCACCAGCATCTCACCCGCCAAGACTTGCAAATCTTTATTCAGAACCAGTTCACCACTTCTTTTAATATAGTCCTTAAAATTGGGAGTTTGGCAGTGACTGCTATAAGCAGCTTCATTCTGATAAACCTCGAAGAAATACCAGATGCTGGGATTGGCTGTGTCTCTACCAGCATACATGACAAGGACACCTGCTTCCGTTTTCATACTGGCTCTCATCTCAGGAATAACAATGGCAGAAAACACCCGAGAGTCGCTCACTTCTAATTGGGATAGGCGGACGGATAAGCCTACAGCACCGTCACCGACAAGGATGACTTTTTTATGTTGTTTAGTTGCAGTCATCTAAGAATCCCCTCATTCTTGGTTGTTAGTTTTAAAAAATATAATCATCATCAGACATTTCCTCTGCTTCTCCCATTAGATATCCTGCGCCAACCTGTGAAAAGAAATCATGATTTGCTGTTTCAATAGAGATGCCATTCATTACAATTGGATTTACATCATTTACTAAGGCATCTTTAAAATATATCTCAAAACCCATATTTTGAAGGGACTTATTTGCATTGTATTTCACGAATGTTTTAATATCCTCCACTAGCCCGATTTCAGAATAGACTTCTTCAGTATATGCGAATTCATTCTCTAGCAGCTCCTCTAAAAAGGAGTACATCCAATTAGTAAAGTTGTCTTGTTCAGTAATCGATAACTCGTTAAAGTCCTGTCTAAACTTATAGCCTAGATATGTACCATGTACTGATTCATCTCGTATAACCAATTTAATAAGTTCTGCTAAGTTAGCTAATTTATTCTGACCTCGGTACCAAAGGGGGATAAAGAAATTACTATAATACAATATCCCTTCTAAAAAGACACTTGCAACCTTAATCTGCATAGGTGTACCGTTCTGATAGATCTCATTAATCTTTTTAGCCTTAAATTGCATTCTACGGTCATTATTCATCCAATTATATATTTCTTCTATATCTTTGAATGTATTAAGTGAAATTAAAATGGTTCCATATGTTTTGGCATGGATGGATTCCATAAAGGTGAAGTCGCTTAACACAGCTCTCTCTTTTAAGGTTCTTGCATTTTTCTTTAATGCATATAAGCCCTCTTCAGATTGTAACGTATCTAATAAGGCAAGCCCTCCAACCGCTTTTTTCACCACCTCCCTTTCCATATCAGAAAGTTTTCTCCAATCTAATAGGTCATTCGAAACAGGAACCCTTGTATCCAACCAGAACTGCGCAGTTGCCTTATCCCAGACATATTCATCTAATTCATCTTCAATAAGCTGCCAATTCATTGTTTTATTTAGCATTCTTTTCCCCTTACCTTTGTACTTATTAATATTACCAATATATGAATAGTATATGATGTACGTAATACACACACTTATAGTGATTTAACAACCTCAACAGGCTCCTCATAATTAGGAGATTCATTGATATTTTCAAGATATTCTGTATATTGAACAGTATTTTGAGAATCTAGAACCAAGACTGCCCTAGCTAGTAAATGCCACTCATCCATGAGAACACCAAATGCTTTACCAAAACTATTATCATAATAGTCAGAAAGTAAAACGACATCTAATCCTTCAGCACCACACCACCGCGCCTGCGCAAATGGTAAATCAACTGATACAGTGATAACAACCGTATCCTCTAGTTCTGATAATTCCTTGTTAAATGTACGTGTTTGTGTTGAACATAAATCAGTCTCCAGTGAAGGAACAATTGAGATAACTTTCTTCTTCCCTTCAAAATCACTTAAACTTTTAAGAGTTAAATCACTTGACATTAGTGTAAAATCTGACATTGTATCACCAACATGTAGTTGTCTCTCTGCTGAAACTGTAACGGTTTTCCCAAAAAATGTTGTCATAATATAATTCCTTTCTTAAACAGTAGTTTTATTTATTTCTACCCTCTATTCTCACTTTTTCTAACAAGTCCCTAATGCAATTTATGCATAATAACTTATCCTTCTAATTACTAAGCAAGTTCCTACCCCTACTTAATCATAAATACTTGAGACCTCTATTATTGATTTTAATACGATATATATCTAGTCAGTAATAAGATCGATCAATCTATTGTTATCCTTTGTCATTAATATGATAACGGTACCTATCACCCCCATTCCTTTAAATTGTGTATCATAAACTAATTCTAAATCAATGATATTAATCCTAACTTCTAGTCAAATTACCAAATTAAGTCTATATCCCTATATTTCATATTCCCCTCTAGAACGCGTAATCCGATTCTTCCATAATCTCTTCATCAGTTGAAGCTGATTTATTACTAGAGATAGATAGATTATGCCTGCGTAAGTTATTTAACCGATAATTTATTCCTTTCAACACTTCAGCATTAAAACTAAATTGCTCTTTCAACCCAATCCCCATAAGAATATTATTAGCTTCCTGCAATATTAAGTTTTTAGCTATTTTTTTACTCTCCTTCAAATAATAGAAGTCACCAATTATATTAAGCCCCAACTTTACAAAGTGATTGACAGTTTCATAACTCCATGCTTTGAAGCGCTCAACCTCTTGCGGGTCTGATTCTTTTAGTAGAAGCTTTACCTTATGACTAAAATAAAAGCAATGTAAGGACTCATTACGGATAATCATTTCCAACATAGTTCCGAGGTTATTAAATTCTTTATTAATCCATAACTCAAAAAGGTACGAAAAATAAGCATAGTTCAGAAGACCTTCTACACATAACGCTATGAACCTTTTTTTAACTAGACTCGATTCTCTATAAACGGTATTAATATCATTTAAATATTCCAGTACACGTGAGTCATTATCGACCCACTCAAATGACTTTTCAAGATTAATTTCTTTATCAAAGGTGAGCAATATTCGATTATAGGCTTTGGTATTGACCATCTCGATAAATTGAATATTATTTAAAATAGCAACTTCTTGTTGCGAACACTTACCATTTCGAACAATTTCACCTACCTCTATGGACTGATTGGTAGACAGATTCGTTAAAAGTATCAGTAAACGCCTTAACTGTCTTTGTTCCTCAAAATTAAGCTTTATCCAATTCGTAAAATCATTTTCAATTGGAATCCTGGTATCTAACCAAAACAGTGATGTAGCTCTTTCCCATACTGCATTGTCAAATTCATCCTCGACAACATTCCAGTTAATGGCCCTATAATATAAATAGTTTTTTGACATGGTACCTCCTTAAATCATGCAAGATTCACAATTATTTACACTGTTGAATTCGTCATCTTCCGTATATGTCCGAACATAGTAGAGTGACTTAATTCCTTTTGTCCAAGCATAATTACGAAGACGATTTAAGTCTCGAGTTGTTAATTTTGAACTTCCTTGTTTCTTCCATTCATAGATACCTTCAGGTAATACAGAACGCATGAAGAGTGTCAAGCTCATTCCTTGATCAATATGTCGCTGAGCTTTAGCGTAGATATCAATAATTTTTCGTTGATCCATGTTGTAAACTGTTTTATAATATCTAAGTGTTTTATTTGACAAGTATGGAGCAGGATGGAAGATTGAACCAACTTTTTTCTCTTGACGATTTTCAATCAATTGAGTAATTGGATGAAGAGATGCACTAGTCTCATTGATATAAGAAATAGAGCCATTAGGAGCAATAGCTAGTCTATTTCGATGGTAGAGACCATCTTTCATGACACCTTCTTTTAATAACTGCCAATCTTCAATTGTCGGTAATGAGATATTTTCAAATATCTTTGCCACTTTTTCAGATGTAAAATGAAATTCCTTCACTAGATAATAATTAAAATAGGTTCCATCAGCATAGCGAGAGTATTCAAAATCATGAAAAGTTTCGTTCTTTTCCACTGCAATCTGGTGACTGGCCTTTAAAGAGTAATAGTTCATAGCCAGAAAGAAAGCATCTACAAATTCTAAGGCTTCATCAGATTCATAGTCAATACCATTAAGAGCTAGAACTGTATGAAGTCCCATTGCACCAAGCCCAATTGTATGGTAGAGCGAATTTCCATTAGCCACAGTTGGAACTTCACTGATCGCACCCCGATCAGTAACAGTGGTGAGCGCCCGAATCGCATATTCTATAGACTTTCCAAAATCTTTAGCTTCCATAAGATTTACCATATTCATTGAACCAAGGTTGCAAGAAATATCGGTCCCCACCTTTTTATAACTTAAATCTGGATTTAATATAGACGGTTCTTGTGGTTGAAGGATTTCTGAGCAAAGATTACTCATAATAATTTTTCCTTTTACAGGATTAGTTCGATTAGCTGTATCAATATTTAAAATGTATGGATAACCAGATTCTTGTTGTAAACGTGAAATTTCCTGTTCTAATTCACGAGCATTAATTACAGTCTTTTCTATTTCATTATTAGCCACCATAGTATCGTACTCTTTCGTCAGATCAACATAAGAAAACGGGAGACCATAAACTCGCTCAACGTGATATGGATTAAAAAGATACATGGGTTCATTTGTTTTAAGCAATTCATAATATTTATCGGGTACTACTAACCCTAGTGATAATGTTTTAACTCGAATCTTCTCATCTGCATTTTCTTTTTTAGTAGATAAAAATTCCAGAATATCTTGGTGAAAAACATTAAGATACACTACTCCTGCACCATTTCGTTGTCCTAGTTGATTACTATAGGAAAATGAATCTTCCAGTAATTTCATAACAGGCAGCACACCCGAAGAAGCATTCTCAATTTCTTTTATAGGGGATCCTGTTGCACGTAGATTGGATAGATTAACCCCTACGCCTCCACCTATTCTAGAAAGCTGTAAAGCTGAATTAATATTCCGACCAATCGATAGCATAGAATCTTCAATATCAATAAGAAAACATGAAACCATTTCTCCCCGCCTCTTCTTACCTGCGTTTAGAAATGTTGGTGTTGCAGGTTGATATCTTTGGGAAATAAGTTCTTCTAGTATCTTATGAGCAAGATTCCTATCCCCATTCGCAAGATACAAAGCATTAAATACAGCACGATCCTCAAAGTTTTCTAAATAATATTTTGAATCATTTGTTTTCATTGCATACTGATTATAAAATTTATAGGCAGCCATAAAGCTTTTAAATTTAAAACCATAGTTATAGGCGAACTTAAATAGCTCCTTGATAAAGATCCTATTATCTTTACCATAAATACTCAAAACACTTTCATCAATATAATCGTGACTAATTAAATAATCCAATTTCTCATCGATACTATCAAAGGTTTTCAAGTTATCCCTAATTTCTGTATTTAAATATTCTTCTAACGCCTCCCTGTCATAATGAAGTGGAATCTGTCCCTCTACCGGTACATTTAACATATTATTCAGAATAAAATAATCTTTTGTCATTCTAGTCTTCTTTCTATTTTTATATTTTTACCTTTATTGATGTAAAAAATCGGATTTTTTACAAAAGAGATCAATGGAAAATACTAGGTCTTCCGTTAACGGAGAGAGTTTATACCATGTTTGGGGTTCAATAAATGGTGGTTGATTGCTAGTGTCATAAGTACACTCTCTGAGAACATCTCCATTCTCTCTCAATTCGAAAATCTTTATCTTCCCGGACCAAATAGTTATCTTTTCCCAAGTCCCATCTTTAATATGATGACTGTGCCGCAAGGGATGAGGCATATGATGTGATGTCATATTAGGTAAGTGCCTATATGATACAAGCTCTGAACTGTATCTCCACTCTATTAACCTAGTATTCAATCGATTTGAAATGCGAATAACATCTTCTTCAGTTCCTCGTAATTCAAATTCATCTAATACTGGAAATCCAAATTCCTCAGAATACTGGTGAGCTGTCAGGCAGAATTGTTTATTAAAATTTCGATTACCACTTCCGATGATGCCCATACAATATTTACTATTTTTTTTATATGCAATAAGCCTACGGAGGGGTGTTGTTAATATTTCGATATTACCAGTAGTAACACCATTCCCTCCTTCAAGGTAGGCTGGTAGAAAAGCAAAGTAAGGTTCTTTGACTTCAAATTCCAATGATTCATTATTTTTTACTAAATCCTTGACATTAACATAATCCAATTTCTCTTGAAGTTCCTTCTGGAGATAATGATCTAATCTTTCAAGAAAATTAGTCGTATTCCCGCTAAGACTGATATAGTATATTCTAATCACTTGCATTTTTCCCTCCTAATATATATAATTCCTATATACTGTATTTGATGATAAAAACAGACACTACATATAGTGATTTAATTATATATCTTCCCTAATTAAAAAAAATTGACCATGGTCAATTTTTTAGGAAATATAAAAGAATGCAAGGGAGAATAAAAATATGACAAAAATTGGCTGCGTTCATCGGGTTCCTCTTTTTAATAATCTTGCTTGCGATGAACAGAGTAAGGTTCAAGAATTGCTATATCATAAAACCTTTAAAAAGGGAGAAATTATTTTTTCTCCCGATGATCCAGAGCAGCTATCGATTATTTCAGCTGGTGCTATGAGAATCTATAAACTGAGTAAAACTGGTAAGGAACAGCTTATTCGTATTGTTAATGAGGGAGAATATGACGGAGAGAATTATCTCTTTGGTCTCTCAAATGATTCTCTTTATGGAGAGGCCATTAAAGAAACAAAAGTATGTATCCTATATAAGTCAGATTTCAATAAGTTAATCTATCTTTACCCACAATTAAGCTGCAAACTACTTCAATTAAATGCCTACAAATCTTTAGAGATTGAGAAGCAACTGCAACTACTGGCAATTGATTCAATAGAGGATCGTTTAGCTACCTACTTCAGTCAGCTCTCTCTCCCTTCAGAGGTAATGACTGAAGAGACCATTACGATACCAGTCTCACTGAAAGAACTAGCCAGCTATCTAGCTACCAGTCCTGAAACTATATCCCGTAAATTAAGAGCTTTTCAAGAAGAAGGATTAATAAATAGAAATGGAAAGAAAATTATACTATTTCGTTCTTTTTGGGATAAATTTGACTTTCTATAATTTTTATAAACTAAAGGATAGGTGTTACTTCTACCTATCCTTTAGTTTATTTCTTTGTTTCCTTATAAAATGGCAGTAATTCATCAAAACTTTTTAATAGATCATCAATTAACCGTTCTAATGAGTGGTCAGTCTCAATTGGAATATCCTGTTTAACCAAGACCTTACGAACCTCACCTGATTTGACCTGTTTTAGTAAACTCTTTCGATTTTCTTCTGTTGCATCCATTTTGAGACTTATACCATTTTTTGTACAAAATAATACATGGCTCCAAAAGGAAGAAGATTCAAAACTTTATTTTGTTTCTCTAAACTGTTTTCAGACCTCCTTCTTTCTACAAAACTAACCTCAACGGAAATTCTAAAATTATCAGATTCCCCATAAAGACGAATAGCCAATGCTGAATCATCCAAATCATCGGAAGGCAATCGGAAGTAACACCAAAAATGTGGACGACATAGCTGAGATTGATTCATCCATTGACTAACACGCTCTGCTTTAAATGGCTTTACCCTGTCTTCAAAAGATTTACTGATTAAACTGAATTCATCCCGGGCCTGTCGAGCTAGGTCCCTTAAATCCATCATATACTGGCGATAATTACCAGCCTTTTCCGGCTTAATATATTTTTCTCCTCGATAGGGTAGATATTCCTTTAATTTGTCAAACGACATTTTTCACCTCATAAATCAATTAAGCCATCTCCGTTAAGAATAATTATTCTTCTACCTGAACGTTTTATCAATCTATTATCCTCAAGAAATCTAAATTTTCTAGAAAGAGTTTCAGGGGTAGTCCCTATATATCGCGCGATATCAATCATCTTCATAGGTAAACTGAACCGATAATCGTTCGCTACTTTTGACAGATCCAAGAGGTAGTTCGCTAAACGTTCCTCAACACGCTCCATAGATAAAATATGGGCCTGCTTCTCTACTTGAATCATCTTTTGCGCACTTAATTCAAATAATTTAAGAGCTATTTGTGGATTCCTAAGCATTACTTGATCAAAAGCTTGTTTACTTAATCTACAAATTTCAGTTGTTTCAAGAGTTTCACCAAAAAGAGATTCATTTTTAATACCGAACAACTGATTCTCACCCTCATAGCCACCTGGTTCAACGACCCGTAAAAGCTGTTCATCACCATTTGTAGACAGTTGGAATACTTTCATACTTCCGAGGGCCACGATGTCTAGATTTTCATCTCCTGGTCTAAAAACAATTTCATTTTTTTTAAATTGTTTGTGTTGTGCCAATCTATTAATTTTAATCTGTTCATCTTCTGACAGATAATTAAATAATGGTACAAGTGTCACACAAATGTGTTGAACCATGGATAGCCTCTTTCTAATTGATAAAACCTATTCTTGAGATAATTCATCAAATTGTTTTAATAGCTGATAAGTTTTAGTAAATGTCTCACAAGCATCATCTGGAATTGTATAATCTTTTGTAAGAGCTCTTAGTTCTGAAAATTCATTTGATAGGTCCAAATTATTATCCCTAATTTTATGTTGAATTGTTTCATAAACTTTGCGAACATCAAAGACTTCTGGATGATTTTTCCCATGAGCTTTTGTAATAGCATTTGTATATAGATCAAGCATCTCATCGTTTGCTTCAAAAAATTGTTTTAACATTGTAACTTTCTCCTATTATTTTTCTGATGCTTTTAGGACATCATAGCCAATTGCTTGCACTGCCTTCACAATTTCATTAATATTTGTCATACTAGCGTCAAAATTTACTTTTGCCTTACTGGCATTGAATAGAACTTTGACACTTTCCTTATCGACACCTGTTACACTTTTAATGGCTCCCTCAATTTTTTGCATACATGTTGGACAAGCCAGTGTTTCAAGCTGTAGTATAGCTTTTTTCATCATCTTTACTTCCTTTCCTTATTATATCTTTAGTATAGTACGATATTTAGAATAAAAAATTGATTTCTATCAAGAATCTCTATTTTCTTTTATATTTTAAAAGCCTCATAGCATTCAGAATAACTACGAGAATGCTACCTTCATGAACAAACATGCCAATTGCCATATTCATCCACGAACTTGAGAGAACGCTGATAAGAAGAACTACTACGACTAGCAATGCAATGAAGATATTTTCAATCATATTACGTCGTGTGGCTTTAGCCAATCCAATCGCATGAGGGATTCTGTGAAAATCCGAATTCATCAAAACAACATTTGAAGTTTCAATGGCAACATCTGTACCGTTTCCCATGGCAATTCCAATATCTGCTAAGGCCAATGATGGGCTATCATTAATACCATCTCCGACAAATGCTACTATTTCTCCACTTGCCTGACGTTTTCTCACAAATTCTGCCTTGTCTTCTGGTAGTAGATGACCATAAGCCTCGGTTAAGCCTAACTGATTAGTAACTAAATCAACTGTGCCTTGATTATCTCCAGATAATAGAATGAGATTTTTTACTCCCATATTCTTAAGCGTCTCTAAATCCTCCTTGACTCCTTGTCTAATCTGGTCGCGAATCCCTACAACAAGAGCTATTTGTCCATCAATAGCAGTTAGGACAATTGAATTCCCTTCTGCTTCCATCCCTGCTATGTCGCTCTTCATCCGGTTAGTGAAAGGAATATTATATTGATTCATCAAATAAGAGTTCCCAACGAGAACTTGGTGATTTTGAATACGAGCAACAACTCCCCCACCTTGAACGACCTCTGTTGAGTCAATAACCTCTACTACAGAACCTGAGTAATGGTTCACAATTGCTTTCGCGAGCGGATGATCTGATTCTCTCTCAACACTAGCCAGTAAGCTCTCAGCAAGACTCCTATCACTGCTATAATAGATTGTCTGTGCAACCTGAGGGTTACCATAAGTTAATGTTCCTGTTTTATCAAATAACATTGTATCAACTTTACTAAAGTTTGTAATGACATCACTACCCTTAAATAAAATACCATGTCGTGCGCCATTTCCAATCCCTGACACATTTGAAACTGGTACGCCAATGACCAGTGCACCAGGACATCCAAGAACCAAAATAGTAACGGCTAACTCAATATTGCGGCTAATAAGCCAAACAATAATCGCTAACACTAAAACTGAAGGAGTATAGTATTTTGAAAATTGGTCAATAAATCTCTCAGCTTTTGACTTGCTGTCCTGTGCTTCTTCTACTAATTCAATAATTTTCCCAAAAGTTGTATCTTCCCCAATCTTCTCAGTACGTATTTGTATAGTGCCATTTTCGAGAATGGTACCAGCAAAAACTTTATCTCTTAAACCTTTAGAGACTGGAATAGATTCGCCCGTAATACTTGCTTCATTTGCAGCACCAGAGCCAAATATCACTTCACCGTCAACTGGGATCTTTCCACCCGTTTTTACTAAAAGAACATCTTCTTCATTAACTTCTTCAACTGACACCTCTTCAAAGTCACCATTGTGTAGTTTACGAAAAGTAGTCTCTGGCACCATCTCCACGAGATTTTTAATCGCAGAACGTGTCTTGACTAATGTCCTTTGTTCTAAATATGCACCAAATAAGAAAAGAAAAGCCACAATAGCCGATTCTTCAAACTCTTTAATAACAAATGCCCCTAAAATAGCAAGGGTCACCAAAAGATCGATGCTAATGACCTTAACTCTAAGAGCTTGACATGCTTGAACTAAAATTGGAAAACCACCAACTAATGAAGCTGCAAACAATAGATAAGCTGAACCCTGCTCACTACTTGAAAACCATTTAACTGAAAAAGAAAGTATAATAAGAACACCAGTGATGACTGTCAGCCAATTTCGATAACGTGATAACCATTTTTGCATGATTTCTTCCTCCTTTATTGCCTCCAGTATAACTGACTTCTGAAGTAGATAAATTGATTTATATCAAGCTATCAGCAAAGAATGAGAACTGGTTAGTTTACTATAAGTATTCTATTATGCTTACCAAAAGAATTGGACTTAAAATCAGAATTCACATTATAGAAACAAACAAAAAAGCTTATCACAAAAAGTAAACTTTCTTTTTTCCGATAAACATCTCAATATATAATCTATACTTCTGTTTAACAATATTTTTCACACGCGTTCACAGATTGTGACTACCCTCATTTCTATAGTAACTGAATAGGTTACACTAGACTAGACAGAAATAATAAAATGTTCTACACTTAGTAAGACAGAAGAAACTGATGTCTAGAAAATCACAACGTCACTTTGCTGACGAGTTCAAACAACAAATCGTTGATCTTCATAATGCTGGGAAAAAACGCAGTGAGATCATTAGAGAGAACGACTTAACCCCCTCAACCTTCGATAAGTGGATGAGACAATCTAGAACAACTGGTTCATTCAGAACTGTTGATAATCTTACGGAAGAACAGCGAGAACACTTATTAAGATGTTCTCGCTCAATGCTATAATCTAATCGAAACCTATCATCTACTTCAATATTTTAAGAAAACAAAAATCCTGCCAAAAAAATTTGGCAGGATTTTTGGCAGGAAACCAAATCAATTTATCAGTTTTTTAAATTGCTATAGATTCTAAAAGACTGGTAATTCGGTATTCCGCTCTCAAATTGCTATGTGCTTCTTATTTAAGCGTAACAGTTGCTCCAGCTTCTTCAAGTTTAGCTTTAAGTTCTTCAGCTTCTGCTGCTGCAACGCCTTCTTTAAGAACTGATGGTGCGTTGTCAACAAGACCTTTAGCTTCTTTAAGACCTTCGCCTGTGATTTCACGAACGACTTTGATAACAGCAACTTTCTTGTCACCGCCGGCAGTCAATTCGACGTCGAATGAATCTTTAGCTGCAGCTTCTTCTCCGCCAGCAGCACCAGCAACAGCTACAGGGGCAGCTGCAGTTACGCCAAATTCTTCTTCGATAGCTTTTACAAGGTCGTTCAATTCAAGGATTGAAGCTTCTTTAATTTCAGCAATAATGTTTTCAATGTTTAATGCCATTGTTAATTTCCTCCAAATATGTTTTTATAAAATCATTTGCAGCTTTAGGCTGCTGGTTGAAGACTTAAGCAGCGTCTTCTTTGCTTTCTGCAACAGCTTTGACAGCATATGCAACGTTGCGGACTGGCGCTTGAAGTACAGACAAGAGCATAGAAAGAAGTCCTTCTCTGTTTGGCAGTGTCGCGAGAGCCACAATTTCTTCTTTAGAAGAAACAGCGCCTTCGATTGCACCGCCTTTGATTTCAAGTGCTTCAGCATTTTTAGCAAAATCGTTGATAATTTTAGCCGGTGCAACAACATCTTCATTTGAAAATGCTACAGCAGACGGTCCGGTAAAGACATCGTCGAGTCCTTCGAGACCAGCTTTTTCAGCTGCACGGCGCAGGATTGAGTTTTTGATCACTTTAAATTCAATATCGCTTTCGCGAAGTGAACGGCGAAGAACAGTATCTTGTTCTACTGTAAGACCGCGTGAATCAACAACAACGATACTTGCAGCTGCTTTCATTTTCTCAGCAACAGCATCAACTAATTCTGCTTTTTTAGCAATACTTGCTTCACTCATCAGTGTTTAACCTCCGTTTTTATTTTTGGCTGAATACAATAAAAAAATCGTACCCAAACCCAGACACGAAAGTACAATACGTTTTTTTAAGTTTACGTTTTGTGCCTCGGCAGGAATATTATGAGCACGGCTCCCCTGCTGTCTTAGGTCAGTTTTTTTTCAAAACCTTTAATATCATATCATATTCATAGAATAAGTCAAGTTCTATTTACTTTTTTAGGCTAAGCAAAAAATATTTTATTATATAATACATATTTCTTGATATATAACAATCTAGGTGTTATAATATAGGCAAATAGCTGATAAAAGCTGTAACAGCAAAGGTTTTCAGCAAAAAAACTTTCTATAACTGTTATAGTATAACAACATCAGCTATGATATTAATAAAAAGAGGTACTAATTATGGCAAATGACTTTTACGGACGTGATCCATTTGGAAATATGGATGACATTTTCAATCAATTAATGGGAAACATGGGAGGCTACAACTCAGAACGACGTCGCTATCTAATTAACGGCCGCGAAGTTACTCCCGAAGAATTTGCCCAATACCGGCAAACCGGAAAACTCCCTGCCAGTGCCGGTGCTCAGCAATATCAGGAAGCAGCACCCAATACACCAAAACAAGACGGTATCCTGGCTAAACTGGGCCGCAATCTGACAGATGAAGCACGCGCCGGCAAATTGGATCCGGTCATCGGACGCAATAAGGAAATTCAGGAAACGGCTGAGATTCTGTCCCGCCGCACTAAGAACAATCCTGTTCTCGTTGGTGATGCAGGGGTTGGTAAAACGGCGGTTGTTGAAGGTTTGGCTCAGGCTATTATCAACGGTGATGTCCCTGCCGCCATTAAAAACAAGGAAATCATTTCGATTGATATTTCCGGTCTGGAAGCAGGTACACAGTATCGCGGCTCCTTTGAAGAAAATATTCAAAACTTGGTCAGTGAAGTTAAAGAAGCTGGCAATATTATCCTGTTCTTCGATGAAATCCACCAAGTTCTCGGTGCAGGAAGTACGGGTGGCGACAGCGGCTCCAAGGGTCTGGCGGATATCCTAAAACCCGCTCTTTCCCGCGGCGAACTGACAGTCATCGGCGCCACTACGCAGGATGAATACCGCAACACCATCATGAAGAACGCTGCTCTGGCTCGCCGTTTTAACGAGGTCAAAGTCAACGCTCCTTCTGCTGAGGATACCTATGAGATTTTACAGGGTATTTCAGCCCTCTATGAAAAGCACCATAATGTCGTTTTGCCTAAGGAGGTTCTAAAGGCTGCCGTTGATTTGTCAGTCCAATATATTCCGCAGCGCAGCCTTCCGGATAAGGCTATCGACCTTATTGACATGACGGCTGCTCACTTGGCTGCTCAGCATCCGGTTACAGATGTTAAGACCCTGGAAAAAGAAATTCAGGCAGAAAAAGACAGACAGCAAGCTGCAGTTGATAAAGAAGATTATGAAGAAGCTTTGAAGGCAAAAACTAAAATTGACAAACTGCAATCGCAAATTGATAATCATACGGAAGGAAACAAGGTAACAGCAACCGTAAATGACGTAGCCGAAGCCGTTGAAAGATTGACCGGTATTCCCGTCTCACAAATGGGAACCAGCGATATTGAGCGGCTGAAAGAAATGGCTTCCCGTCTCAAAGGTAAAGTTATCGGTCAGGACGATGCGGTTGAAGCTGTTTCCCGTGCCATCCGCCGCAATCGTGCCGGCTTTGACGAAGGCAACCGTCCTATCGGCAGCTTCCTTTTTGTCGGACCTACCGGTGTCGGCAAAACCGAGCTGGCTAAGCAGCTGGCCTTTGACATGTTTGGTTCCAAAGATGCCATTATTCGTCTGGATATGTCCGAATACAGCGACCGTACAGCCGTTTCTAAGTTGATCGGTACTACTGCCGGTTATGTAGGCTATGATGATAACAGCAATACCCTTACCGAACGTGTGCGCCGCAATCCTTATTCCATTGTCCTCCTTGATGAAATTGAAAAGGCAGACCCGCAAGTTATCACCTTGCTTTTGCAGGTCTTGGATGACGGCCGTTTGACAGACGGTCAAGGCAATACCATCAACTTCAAGAACACGGTTATCATTGCAACATCAAATGCCGGTTTCGGCAATGAAGCTCTAAACGGAAAAGATGACGACATCAAAATTATGGACCGTATCGCTCCTTACTTCCGGCCGGAATTCCTCAACCGCTTCAATGCTGTTATTGAATTCTCACATCTGAGCAAAGAAGATTTGGACGAAATCGTTGAGCTGATGCTCACTGAAGTAAATATCACGCTCGCTAAAAAAGGAATTGATCTGACTGTCACAGACAGCGCCAAGGCCCATCTGATTGAAGAAGGTTATGACGAAGCTATGGGCGTTCGGCCGCTTCGCCGGGTTATCGAACAGGAAATTCGTGACAAGGTAACCGACTTCTATCTGGATCATACCGATGTCAAACACCTCAAAGCTGACATGAAAGACGGCCAGTTGGTCATTGAAGAAAATTAATCTGCTGGACAGCTAAACTGGGAAAAATCATCCAGTGGATGAGACTATCCCACCTTCCGCACAGTTGATGCTGCATAGATTAAAAGAGTTTGAGACAGAAGTCTCAAACTCTTCTTTTTGTAGTCCGAACAATACGCTTGAAAACAGGATACAGCAAGGGTACTGCTATAACAGTCACTATGGAAGTGCCAAAAGTTCCAGCAATTTTGACAAGTGCTCCTGTCATGGCGGCAGCCAAAGGCAGGCTGCCAACCAAACTGTTAATGATTGTGTACTTGATTAAGTTGAGAATGATTTTTGTTAGGGCAGCAATGATGCCAACGGTAAGGATATTCATCGTCTTGTCATCTGCTTTCATAGCTTTCTCATAAACCAAATGCAAAACGAAGCAGACAATCAAAGACTCTAAAATTGTTATCCAAACCTCTGCCGCATAGCCATTTAAAATATCAAACAAACCCAACCCCAGTGTCGCTGCCAGGGCGCCGAAGCCCGATCCAAAAATCAGAACAGCTATCACAACCAAAGCATTGCCCAAATGGATAAACTGAGGTCCCACTTGAATTCTTAAAAATTGAACACTGACCAAGATTAAAGCAGCAAAAAGACTGACTTCTATTATCCGACGCAATTCTTCTTTTTTCATTTTATTTCCTCCAGTAACAATTGGTGCTGCTTGATGAGATCAAGCAAGTGCGGTTCATAGCAAAGCCCATATTTTAAATCACGGTTTAGGGCCAAGGTACTTTGAATAGTCTCATCCAAAAATTTTAAAGCCAGACGGGCTGACTTTTCCAATGCAATCCCATGGAAATAACAGCTGGCCAAGATAGCCGTGACAATATCCCCCGTTCCATAAAACAGCTGAGGATAGCGCTTGGCCATCACATAAACGATTTCATCCGTTTGTTTTTGATAAATGACTAAGCCAATCTTATTTTTTTCAAAAGAGACTCCTGTTAAAACAACAATTTTCGGCCCTAGGTCAGCCAATTGCCGTAAAAGATTCTCGATTTGGACAGGTTCATAACGCTCCCCAAGATAAGCTGTTCCTGTCAAAAAAGCAGCCTCCGTCAGATTGGGAATTATAACATCTGCTTTCTGGCATAGACGGCGGATATGCCGCGCATAAGCTTGATCAAATCCCTGATAAAAATGCCCCTTATCCCCCATAATGGGATCTACAAAAAGTGAGAGTTCCTTTTTTTCTGCAAAATCAATCAGCAGAGCTATTTGCTCCTTATTTTTTAAATATCCTGTCACCAAACCATCAAAAACAAGATCCAATTCCTGCCACTGTGACAGAAAACCAGCCATGCCGGCTGTATAGTCATCGATCTGAATATTTGTAAAGCCGCCTGTATGTGAAGACAGCAGAACTGTCGGTAAAATAGCTGTTTCTATCTGACAAGCTGCCATAATCGGCAGACTGCCAGCCAGAGCGACCTTGCCCAATCCGGGTAAATCATTAGCCACCAGCAAACGCGGTATCATAAAAACCTCCCATTTTTTAAAAACTTAAAATTATTGTAAGAAATTTTAGAATGAGGTACAATAGGGATAAAATCAAACTGTATGGGGACAAAATGGCTAGTAAGTATCAAGAGATCTTAACAAGAATTGTTCAGCAAATCGAAACCGGCAGGCTGAAACGAGGAGATAAACTCCCTTCTATCCGTCAGCTGAGTGCTGAATTTAACTGCAGCAAGGACACTGTCCAAAAAGCTTTTTCAGAATTAAAATACCAAAAATACATCTATCCTGTTCCTAAAAGCGGATACTATGTTTTTGAAGACAATCATGAAGAAGAACAGCTGCCCAAGGTCTCTTCCAGCGATTACAATAATATGGCTTATGAAGATTTCAGAACCTGTATGAACGAAACCTTGATCGGCCGGGAAAATTACCTCTTTAATTATTATCACCAGCAAGAAGGTCTGGAAGAATTGACCCAGTCTTTGCAGACCCTGTTTTTAGATCAGGCTGTTTACAGCAAAAAGGAAAATATTGCAGTGACGTCCGGAACCCAGCAGGCGCTCTATATCTTATCTCAAATGAATTTCCCCAATCAAAAAAAGACCATCCTGCTGGAGCAGCCTACCTATCACCGGATGAATGCCTTGGTCAAATCTCAAAATCTCCCCTTCCTAACTATCAACCGCAATTTCCAAGGCCTTGATTTTAACCTCTTAGAGGAACTGTTCCGCCACAAAGATATTAAATTTTTCTATACCATTCCGCGGCTCTCCAATCCTCTGGGTCTCTCATACAGTCTCAGAGAAAAACAGCTCTTGACAGAGCTGGCGCAAAAGTATGATGTCTATATTGTGGAAGACGACTACATGGCAGATTTTGACAAACCGTCCAACCTTTCCCTGCATTACTTAGATACAAATGACAGGATTATTTATCTTAAATCTTTTTCAACGACTCTCTTTCCGGCTCTGCGTTTGGGAAGCCTGGTCCTGCCTAAAAAACTTCGGAAAAGCTTTCTGGCCTACAAAAGTTTGATCGACTACGATACCAACTTAATCATGCAAAAGGCACTGTCGCTTTATATTGATAATGGCATGTTTGCCAAAAACAAAAAACACCTCAGACAGATTCGCAATCAGGAGCGAGCTGAGCTAAAACAAGAAATTCCGGCAGAACTTCTCAAACTCCCCCATCACCTTTTCCATGATTCACTGCTTCTTCAGCTCCCCCCCAAAACAAAACTACCACTGTTAAAACACAGGTTAAATGAAGTTGATTTCTTGGAAAAAAATTATATCACAGACTGTCCTTACCAATTTGTTCAGCTAAAAAAAGACAGCAACTGGCAGGATGTGCTGACTTTTTTAAATCCCTAAAAACAAAGGAACTGAAAGCTCTTTGCTCAGTTCCTTTGTTTTTGCTGTCAACAGCTGTTCGGGCTGTCTTCAAAAATAACATTCTCATCTTGCTTCTTTAACAGGAAACAACCGACCCTTTAGCGGCGCTTTTTTAATCCCTGACTCAAACTCTCAATGTCACTGGGTCTCGTCCGGCAGCAGCCTCCTACAATTTTGGCTCCAAAATTCTGCCAAGAAACGGTATTTTCTAAAAGCGTATGCGACTTATCTGCTGTCTGATTCCATGTCTGGTGCTGTCCGTCATAGACCTCACCTGAATTGGGATAAGTCACCAAAGGTTTATTGGTAACTGCGCTTATTTTCTTTAAAAGATCAGTATAAACCGAAGGAGAGCTGCAGTTAATTCCCAAGGCCAAAATCTGCGGTGCCTTATCCAGTAAAGCCGCCACTTCTTCTATTGCCGTACCATCAGAAATACTGCTATTATTTTGAGCCGTAAAACTCATGTAAGCTTCAGCAGCAGGAAAGTCCTCCTGCAGCAGTTCTGTCAGAGCCTGTGCTTCCAAAAAACTGGGGATAGTTTCCAAAGCCAGCAAGTCACTGCCCTTTTCCAGCAAAACAGCAATACGCGGTCTGTGAAAATCTTTAAGCCCTTCTTTATCCATTGAGCCATAATCGCCAGTATATTCCGAGCCGTCAGCCAAGTAAGCGGCATAAGGCCCCACATCGCCGCTGATTAAGGGATAGGGGCGCTCCTCTCTTTCTTCTTCGCTTAATTCCTGCCAGACTTTGTCTCTGGCCTTTTTTGCTAACTCAACTGTCAAAGCAATGGTCTTTTCAGCCTCTTCCGGACTAAGTCCATAATCGCACAGCCCTTGCAGGCTGGCCTGATAGCTGGAAGTGGTCACGATATCAGAACCTGAACGCAAGTAGGTCTCATGAACAGACTGAATCAAATCAGTATCCTCTAAAAGGTATTTTGCTGACCATAATTTTCCCGACACATCGTGACCCAAGAATTCCAGCTCCGTTCCCAGAGCACCGTGTAAAATCAAATAATCTTCCTGCTCTAACAATGTTTTAAAACGTCCCATAAAACCTCCTTAAAATTTCTTATAACGCCAGTAATAATAAAGATAGCACAAGGCTATAAACGGCAGGCCGAAGTAAAGTCCCGCTCTTTGTGAAGCATCCCAGGCGATACCGATGATTGAAATCAGCAGCAGCACAATCGTAATATAGGGCAAAACCGGTGTCAAAGGCGTTTTGTAAGACAGCTCTTCTTCGGTATGGTTTTTCAGCCACTCTTTGCGAAAATTAATCTGCGCCATAGGGATGGACAGCCACACTACCACTACTGCAAAACCGGCAACAGATACCAGAGCCAGATAAACAGTATCTGCAGCATAAATACTTGAAAAAAGAGCCAAAACAGCACCCGCCATAGACAAAAGCAAGGCACGCATAGGAACGCCGTGTTCGTTAATTTTAACAACCTTTTGGCTGATCATGCCTTCATTGGCAAGAGACCACAGCATGCGGCTGGAAGCATAAAGTCCGGAATTTCCTGCTGATAAAATAGCCGTTAAAATGACAAAATTCATGATGTCAGCAGCAAAAGGAACGCCCATCTTATCAAAGACATCAACAAAAGGAGCACTTGAAACACCGGCTTCTTTCATAGGCAGAAGCGACGCCAGAACTACTATGGTCAATACAAAGAAAATGACCAAACGTCCGATGGTTGTCTTAATTGCCTTGGGTACAGCCTCTTTAGGATTATCCGTCTCACCTGCAGCAATACCAATCAGCTCTGTTCCGCTGAAAGCATAGTTAACAGCCAGCATAACGGAGATAAGAGCCGGAATCCCTTTCGGAACAGCTCCGTGAGCCAGCAGATGTTTAAAAAGGATGACCTCATGCTTGCCCTCAAAGGAAACGATGCCAATCATAGCTCCAATTCCCAAAACAATAAAAACGAGAATTGCAATGACTTTAATGCTCGAAAAGAAAGACTCTGCTTCAGCAAAAGACCGGACGCTGAGGGCATTGATTCCAAAAATAATCAGGGCAAAAAGTGTCGCAAACACCCAGGTGGGCACCTGAGGAAACCACCGTCCCATGAGCATGCCTGCTCCCAGAAATTCGGTTCCTAGAGCGACAGTCCAGCAAATCCAGTACAGCCAGGCAACGGTAAAGCCAGTTCCCGGACTGATAAATTTGGTCGCATAAGTATGAAAAGAGCCGGTTACCGGCATGGCAACTGCCAGCTCTCCCAGCGACAGCATGACCAGATAAACCACTACTGCACCAATCAAATAGGAAATCACAGCGCCCAGAGGACCGGCCTGCGCAATCGTATAGCCGGAACTCAAGAACAGCCCTGTTCCGATAACACCGCCCAAAGACAGCATAAAAAGGTGGCGGCTGGTCATTTTTCGCTTGAATTGGCCTTCGTTTTCAAAATTATGATTTTCCATGACTCCTCCTAACGTCTAATACCTCTATCATACCACAGAAAAACAGGAATTTAGACATAGTTTTTCTATATCGGATGATAGAAAAAAACTATACCAGATTCTGAACCTTTTTCTTTAAATGACATACAAAAACGATAGCAATCAAATGCTTGCTATCGTTTTTACTATCAGTCAGATTAAAAGCGTGCCAGATTAAGAGCCTGCTGAGCAGCCAGATTAAGCAAGCTCCACTGACGGTCAAAGCCCGGTTGGAAGAAGAAATCAGCCTGCGCTAAATCTTCTAAGGTCATCTTATGACCGATAGCCAGTGATAAGACATTGCCCTGCGCTGTCACATCATATTTGGATAAAACTGCACCGCCCAGAAGCTGATGCGTCAATGGGTTAAATGTCAAGCTGACATAAACTTTAGGATTGCTGGCATCAGGAATATAAGCCGGACGTAAACGGTCTTCATAAAAACTCGTTTTAAAGGGTAGGTCACATTTTTGGGCTGAAAAAGCATTCAAACCGCTGGCTGCGAACTGATAATCAAACAGACTCAAGGCAGAGGAACCAACGACACCGGCAAAGGCTTGATGCGGTTTAGCTTCAAAAATATGTTGGACCAAATACTGAGCTTCGCGGCGGGCCGTTGTTGCTAAAGCGATTGGCAGGCGTTTGCCGGCTGGAATAGACAGAGGTAAAACAGCATCGCCGATAGCATAAACATCCGGAAGATTGGTTCTAAAATACTCATCTACCTTGATAAAGCCGCCGTCTTCTAAATCTACCGTTCCCTGCAGCCAGTCTGTGTTAGGTTTGACACCGGTAGCAACAATAACAAGATCAGCCTCAATAGTGCCCTTATCCGTTACCACCCTTTCAACCTTGCCGCTGCCCTCAAACTGTTCAATCTTAGCACCCATGCATAAGTTGACACCATTTTTTTCAAATTCCGGCTCTAAAATATCAACCAATTCTGGATTCAAATAAGTTCCCAGAGGGCGGTCGATAACATCTATCAATGTGACATTCTTTCCGGCACCGGCAAAGACATCTGTTGCTTCCAATCCGATATAGCCGGCTCCCACAACAACCACATTCTGAACAGCATCTGATTCCAGAGCAGACTTAATTTTGGTCGCCCAATCATAGCCGCGCATCAGGTAAATATTGTCAAGGTCGTTTCCTTCAACAGGAATCACGGCCGGCTTAACACCGGAACTCAAAATGAGCTTGTCATAGGCTGCTTCTTTTTCCTGCTCGGTTTTTGTGTCAGTGACAGTAACCGTTTTTTTATCGGCGTTAATAGCAGTAACTCGGTGGTTGTTAAAAATTTTTCCGCCTCGTTTTTCTAAATCAGCCGGTGCAAAATTACGCACATCGTCTTTGGCCGTTACTTCATCTTTTAGATAAAGCTCCATTCCACAGGACATAAAGGAAACAAAGTCCCCTGCTTCGTAGATAGTGACCTCACTTTCAGGATACCGGTCTAATAATTCTATAGCAGATTCGTGCCCACCATGTGAAGCTCCGACAATAATAACTTTTTGATTGTCCATAGGTTTTACCTCCTTAGTTACCTTTATGGTACGCTTTCATTCTATCTTAGACAACCTGGGAGGTCAAATGATTGAATTATGAATTATCTAGCGCCTTCAAACATCGTTTAAACGCTTTAAAGACAAAAAAACAGTTCAGAAGAAAGCAATTCTGCTTTTCTGAGCTGTCTTTGCTAAAAGTTTATAAGTGCTCCAAAATACTGTCCCAGGATGCATCCAGACCGGTGCGGTCAACGGATGAAAAAATAATGAACTGATCAAGCTTATCAAAGTCCAGTTTCTTTTTTATCGCCGCTTCATGCTTGTTCCATTTGCCGCGGGGGACTTTATCAGCTTTTGTAGCAACCAAAATGACCGGGATGTCATAGTATTTGAGAAACTCGTACATTTGAACATCGTCCGCACTGGGATCATGACGAAAATCAACCAAGCTGACCACCGCCCGCAAATTATCGCGGCTGATCAGGTATTCTTCAATCATTTTTCCCCATTTGGCACGCTCAGCTTTGGAAACCTTAGCATAGCCGTAACCCGGAACATCTACAAAACGCAGTTTATCATCAATATTATAAAAATTGAGCAGCTGGGTTTTGCCGGGTTTGCCGGAAGTTCTGGCAAGATTTTTCCGTCCTAGAAGCGTATTGATAAAACTGGATTTACCCACATTTGAACGCCCGGCCAGAGCTACTTCCGGCAGCTCATCCTGCGGATAATGAGACTTATTTGCTGCACTCAAAAGAAGAGAGGCCTTATGGGTATTTAAAATTTCACTCATACGATCTCCTTAGGAAGCTGTCTCAAGAATCGGTTTGTCTGTTCCCTCAACAGCTTCTTTGGTAATGCGAACACAGGTCACATCTTCCTGACTTGGAATTTCAAACATCAAATCCAGCATGGTTTCCTCGATAATTGACCGCAGTCCCCGCGCACCCGTTTTACGCTCAATGGCCTTTTGAGCAATGGCTTCCAGAGCATCTTGATCAAATTCGAGCTCAACGCCGTCATAAGACAGAAGGGTCTTATACTGCTTAACTAAAGCATTCTTAGGTTCTGTCAGAATCTTAACCAAATCATCAACCGTCAGCTGTTCAAGAGCTGCTAAAACCGGCAGGCGGCCGATAAACTCGGGAATCAGACCGAATTTTTGAATGTCCTCAGAAATAATCTCTTGCATGTAGGATGACTTGTCATCAACCTTTTTATTATTTTGCCCGAAACCGATAATCTTTTCTCCTAAGCGCTGCTTAACGATATCTTCGATTCCATCAAAAGCACCGCCGACGATAAAGAGAATATTCTTGGTATTGATCTGAATCATTTCCTGCTGCGGGTGCTTGCGGCCGCCTTGCGGCGGAACACTGGCAACCGTTCCTTCAATGATTTTTAGCAGAGCCTGCTGAACACCTTCGCCTGAAACATCGCGGGTAATTGAAACATTTTCACCTTTTTTGGCAATCTTGTCAATTTCATCGACATAGATAATACCGCGTTCTGCACGCTCCACATTATAGTCAGCAGCCTGAATTAATTTCAGCAGAATATTTTCAACATCCTCACCCACATAACCGGCCTCAGTTAAGGCAGTGGCATCTGCAATAGCAAAGGGAACATTGAGACTTTTGGCCAAAGTCTGAGCCAAAAAAGTCTTTCCGGAACCTGTCGGGCCAATCATGAGAATGTTGGACTTTTGTAGGTCAACATCCTGATCTTCCTGACTTTCTGTGAAACTGATGGGCTTATAATGGTTGTAAACCGCAACAGCCAAGGCACGTTTAGCACGATCCTGTCCGATGACATAGCTGTCCAAAATTTCTAAGAGTTCCTTAGGTTTTGGCACTTCGGTAAGATCAGCCAGAACTTCTTCTGCTAACTCTTCGCGGATAATTTCCTGAGATAATTCAACACATTCATTGCAGATGAACACACCGTTGCCTGCAATGATTTTTTTAACTTCATCTTGATTTTTGCCACAGAATGAACAGTGAACTGTGACATCATTCGTTCTATTTCCAGCCATTTCTTCCTCTAATTTCTAATCTCTTTTTAAAACAGGGTTCCATAAAAAGCATGAATGGTATTCACGATATTTGTAAAAGCATTCAGCAGGAAAAATATTCCCAAACCGTAGCGATTTTTCCTAAACGCAGGAATTGCGCATAAGATACAAATCACAAACAAAAAGGCAGTAAACACCCCAAAAATACTTCTTTGCATAATCTCAGGAAAATCTCCTTGCTACTTTTTTTGCCAGACAGTAATCGTAAAAGGATAGGCATTTTTATCATCACTGTCAAAATCTGTGCTTGCCGTCTGTTTAAAGCCAGACCAATTCAGATCCGGGAAATAGGTGTCTCCTGAAAACCTTCCGTGAACCTTGGTTCTGATAAGTTCATCGTAATAATTCTCAAAAACCTTATAAATACTGGCACCGCCGACAACATAAAGATTTTTGTCCTGATGATTAAACCAAGCCAGAACTTCTTCCAGACTGTTGAGGGCCTTGACACCTTCTGCCTGAAAATTTTCATCCCTTGTCAGAATGATGGTTTCACGGTTAGGAAGAATGCGGCGCTTCATCCCATCAAAAGTGACACGCCCCATTAAAAGTGCATGCCCTGTTGTTGTTTCTTTAAAATGCTTCAGCTCCTTGGGCAGATGCCAGGGGAGCCTGCCATCTGCACCAATCAAACCATTTTCATCTTCTGCCCAAATGGCAATTATTTTTTTTGTCATTTTTACAGATTACCTTTTATTTTCATTTCTTTTATTTTAACAAAATTTATTAAAAAAAGCTCAGAAAAAATTTATCTGCCGCTTTAGATAGCCAAATCAAACTTCAGTTGCGGTTTGACCGGACTGTAATCGATCAGCTCAAAATCCTCAGGCTTGATATCAAAGAAGTCAGTCTTGTCAGGAACATTCAGCACTAATCGAGGCTGGCAATCTGACGGCTCACGGCTCAAAAGCTCCTTGGCTTGCTCAAACTGATTATCATAGATATGAAGGTTGTTGACAAAATAGAAAAATTTGCCAACTTTCCAGCCAAAGTGTTTGGCAATCATCATTTGCAGAGCCACATACTGCATAGCGTTGATATGGTGGGCAACCAGCATATCATTGGAGCGCTGAGTTAGGGTTGCATCCAGATAAATATCCTCGCCGACACGGCGGACATCAAACATGGTCTGGAAAGCACAGGGAAGAAGCCCAGCTGTTTTTTCAAAAGCTTCATAATCCCAAAGACTGATGACATTACGGCGATTCCAAGGATTTTCAGCCAGCTGTTTGAGAATTTTAGTCATGATATCGTGCTTTTTAACAATCGCACCGTAGCGCTCGCCGATGGTTCCAGTATTTTCGACTTCCCAGTCATTCCAATAGTTGACACCGTATTTATCATTTAAAACAGACAAATCATTGGTTTGATCCTGATAAATCCAAAAGACTTCTTTGATGGCTGACTTAATCGCAATCGGCCGCAAAGTAGTAATGGGGAATTCCCCATTTGCCAAATCATACTCCGCAAAGGAACCTGTGATGTATTTAGAATTGGCTGTTTGCCCATTCTTATACTTGGGCCGCGCCTGCTCGCTCCAAGCGCCCGTGTCTAAAATTTTTTTGATATTTTCCTTAAAAATAAGATCTGCCTTGGTCATAGCTTTCCTCTCTCTATAGAAATCCATGGTTGAATTTCTTTTATGAAATATTATAGCAGAAAATAGTCTTTCCGTGGACTATTAAACATGAAACGTTTTTTAATTTGATTCTAAAAAGTTTATTCGTTAATTTTATTTTAAATTGTGATAAAATAACTATGACATTTTACAAAAAAATCATAAAAAGAAAAGAAGGAATATCTATGACAATTGGAATTGATAAAATTGGTTTTGCAACCAGCCAATATGTCTTGAAAATGAAAGACTTAGCCGCAGCTCGCGGTGAAGATCCCGATAAATTCAGCAAGGGGCTCATGCTTGACGCACTCAGTATTGCTCCTATTACAGATGACATCATCACTCTGGCCGCTTCTGCTGCTGAGGAGATTTTAACAGATGAAGACAAAGAACTGATTGATATGGTCATTGTGGCAACTGAGTCAAGTGTTGATCAAAGCAAGGCAGCTGCCGTCTATGTTCATCAGCTGCTGGGCATTCAGCCTTTTGCCCGCAGTATTGAAATGAAAGAAGCTTGTTACAGTGCTACTGCGGCTCTTAATTATGCCAAACTCCATGTTGAGAAGCACCCCCAGTCGCGAGTGCTCGTTCTGGCCAGCGACATTGCTAAATATGGGATCAATACTCCCGGTGAATCAACTCAAGGGGCAGGCAGTATTGCCATGCTGGTCAAAAAAGACCCGAGAATTTTGATCCTTCATGATGAAATACTGGCTCAGACGCGTGATATTATGGATTTCTGGCGGCCTAATTATTCAACGACACCTTATGTTAATGGCATCTATTCTACCAAACAGTATCTGGATATGCTGAAAACAACCTGGACAGAGTACCAGAAACGCTTTGACACCTCTTTGGCTGATTTTGCAGCCTTTTGTTTCCACCTGCCCTTTCCAAAGCTGGCTCTCAAAGGTTTCAATAAAATCATGGACAAAACGTTGCCAAGCGCCGCACAGGAAAAACTACGCGCCAATTTTGAAGCCTCTATCCTGTACAGCCGGCAGATCGGAAACATCTATACAGGTTCTCTTTTTTTGGGGCTGCTTTCACTGCTTGAAAACAGCAAACAGTTAGAAGCCGGCGATAACATTGCTCTCTTTAGCTACGGCAGCGGTGCTGTCGCAGAAATCTTTACAGGAACCTTGGCTAAAGATTTTAAGGAACAGTTACCAAGCAATCGTTTAGAAAGCCTCGCACAGCGCAGTCCCTTATCGGTAGCAGAATATGAAAAGATGTTCTTTGAAGAGGCTGCTTTAGATGAAAACGGCAGTGCTTCTTTTGACCATTACAAAACGGGTCGCTTTGCCCTTAAAGAAATCATAGAACATCAGCGAATTTACGGTGAAATCAATGACTAAAGACAAAGTAAATTGGACAGGTTTTTCGAAGAAGTCCCTGCAGGAGCGGATCCATTTGCTGGCTGAAAAACAGCTGCTCAGCTCTGAAAATATAGACAACTTGAAATATAACCGCCAGCTGCCGCTGGAAACAGCCAATCAGATGGCCGAAAATGTTGTAGGAACACATTCTCTGCCCTTTGCTCTGGCGCCTGACTTTCTCATTGATGGCAAGGATTATCAGGTTCCCTTTGTAACTGAAGAGCCTTCTGTTGTTGCGGCTGCCAGCTTCGCGGCCAAAATCATCAAGCGTTCAGGCGGCTTTACAACAGTCATTCATGACCGGCTGATGATTGGGCAAGCAGCACTTTATCAGGTTCCCGATCTCAAGCAAGCCCAAAAAGACATTCTGGCCCACAAAGCTCAGCTATTGAAGCTGGCTGATGAGGCCTACCCTTCTATCGTCAAGCGCGGAGGGGGGGCGCGCGATTTGACAGCAGAGATTAAAGAAGACTTTCTTATTGTTTACCTGACAGTTGACACACAGGAAGCCATGGGGGCCAATATGGTTAACACCATGATGGAAGCCCTGATGCCGCCGCTGGAAGAATTATCCGGCGGCCAGCAGCTGATGGCAATCCTGTCAAATTACGCAACAGAATCCCTAGTCACAGCAAGCTGTCAGGTGGAGCTTAGATTTCTCAGCCGTGATAAGGCGAAGGCACAGACATTGGTCCATAAAATAGAACTGGCAAGCCAACTGGCGAGAATAGACAGCTATCGGGCCAGCACCCACAACAAGGGAATTTTCAATGGCATTGACGCTGTTGTGATGGCGACCGGCAATGATTGGCGGGCCATAGAGGCAGGCGGTCATACCTATGCAGCTAAAGACGGCCAGTACCGCGGCTTATCTGCTTGGACTTTTGATCAGAAACAGCAAATTCTCAAAGGCTCTCTGACTCTGCCTCTGCCTGTTGCAACCAAGGGCGGATCCATCGGTCTCAATCCCAGTGTTCGGACAGCTCATGACTTGTTGGGCAATCCAAACGCCCGTGAACTGGCAGCTGTCATTTCTTCAGTGGGACTGGCACAAAATTTTGCAGCACTCAAGGCCCTTACCAGCACCGGTATTCAGGCAGGACACATGAAACTGCAGGCTAAATCCTTGGCCCTGCTTGCCGGAGCCAAGGAAAAGGAAATTCCAACTCTTGTTTCTCAGCTTCTTAAGGCTAAGCATCTGAACTTGGAAACCGCGCAGATTATTTTACAAAATCTCAGAGATCAAGAGAGTGGGACAAAAATCGGTAAATCGTAATGACATTACGATTTTGATTTTGTCGTCCCACCTCCAATCAGCAGTGGCTCATTGGTACTGAAGCACCTAATGAACTGTGCAGGGGTAAGACTTGTTTGCCCAGCCAACAAATCTTACTCCCAGCCACTGCGTCAAACTGCTATATCTTAAATAGTTAAAGGAGGCAGGACCTTTGTCCTAGCCTTTTGTCTCTTTAATAAGGAACTAATTGCTGTCAGCTTCCTACACTGCTTTTTTCTTCTGTATTTCTTTTTAGAGAGCTGCAGTTTTTTCTTGACAATGATTTCTTATAATTATATAATCTAGTTATGAAAACTAGATTAACTGAAGGTGATAATTCATGATCTATTCCTATCCTCAATGGAAAGAGCTGCCGGAGCTGGATCTGTATCTCGATCAGGTTCTTCTGTATGTCAATCAGATAGCCAGCTTTTCCCCATCGCAAAATGACAAAGGGCTGACAGCAGCTATGATTAACAATTATGTCAAACACGGCCACATTGACAAGCCTGTCAAGAAAAAATACAGCCGTAAACAGCTGGCTCGTTTGATTGTCATAACCAGTTTGAAGGATGTCTTTGCCATTCAGGAAATCAGCCAAACATTGGAAATTCTGACGGCTAACCAGCAGTCAGAAACCAGTTACAATCACTTTGTTGCTTGCATGAACGGTGACAGTGCTGAGGACGTTCCGGCGGTTATTATTTCCGCCTGTCAGACACTGAAACTCTACCATCAGACACATCAGCTTGTTTTAGAATTGAAAAGAGGTGATACAGATGAGTCCGGCTCAAACACTTAAATTAAGCAAACAGCTGAGTTTTGGCGAAGAGGTCGCCAACAGCGTCACCCATGCTGTCGGTGCTGCTATAATGCTCGTTTTGCTGCCTATTACTGCTATTTACAGCTATCAATCTTACGGAATAAAGGCTGCAGTCGGCATGTCTATTTTTGTCATCAGTCTCTTTTTAATGTTCCTGTCGTCAACCGTCTACCATTCCATGCAGTATGACTCGCCGCAGAAATACATCCTGCGCATTATTGACCACAGCATGATTTATATCGCTATTGCTGGATCTTATACGCCAGTAGCCCTGTCTCTGGTCAGCGGCTGGCTGGGTTACCTTATTATTATTTTGCAGTGGGGAACAACTATTTTTGGTATTTTATATAAAATTTTTGCCAAAAAGATTAATGACAAATTCAGTCTCTTTCTTTATCTGCTGATGGGCTGGCTGGTTATCTTTATCATTCCGGCTATCATCAGCAAGACTGGCCTGGCCTTTTGGCTTTTGATGCTGGGCGGCGGACTTTCTTACACAGTCGGTGCTTTCTTCTATGCTAAAAAGAAGCCCTATTTTCATATGATATGGCATCTCTTTATTCTTTTAGCTTCGGCTTTGCAGTATATCGCTATCGTCTACTGCATGCTGTAAAACAAAAGTGAGTGAAAACTTAAAGGTCACTCACTTTTTTTAATGCCAAAAATAACTTTTTAATTCTTCAAAACCGATAACTGTCAGTTTGTCAGCACTCACTTCTTTTTTGATCTGCTGCAAAAGGCTGATAAGCTCACTCTTTAGATTCTCGGAATTAGCAGACTTTGCTAAATATTGACTGATGAGGCTGTCCAGCTTTTGAGGACAGCCTTTCTGGAAAATTGTAAAATACCGGTTCTTCCTCTTAAAGATTATAAAATAGGCGGTACAGTGTTTGGTAAATTTGCTCATCGAGCCATCATCAGAAACCGAGAAATTCCGCTTGTACACAGTTAAATTTGTGTAGCCCATTGTCAAATAATCAGAAATATCCTCTGCCCTGTCACTGACATCATGAAATACATCTGTCAGACGGGAAAAGGCAGTGTTTGTTCCGGCAAAATAAACTTTATCTGACGATGCATCCATCAAATCATCCGAAAATAGTTTGGGATAATCCACCAGCTGTATTTCGTAAAAATTAAAATTTTTAAGCAGCATATAACTAACTCCTTGGATTTCTGAATTGAACGCCATCTTTTAATTTGCCATACAAGATATAATCAACTTTTGTCAGCTCTTCAACCGTTCTGCAGTTAAGAGCGCACATAATCAGCCGCAAATCCTCTTTCCAGCCGCTGACAATGTCAATAGCTTTTTCGATTGGATTGTTTTCAACCAGCTCTAAAACCGTCCGCGACAAACCAACTGCTCTGGCACCCAAAACAAGGCATTTCACCATATCCAAAGGATGTCTGACGCCGCCCGAAGCTAAAATTTCTACCCGGTTCATCAGAGGCTGAGCATTTAGCAATGCTTGAAGAGTGGTCTGCCCCCATTCATTGAGATAGGAACGGTTGCCGCCGCGCTCATTTTCAATATAAGCAAAACTGGTACCGCCGCGGCCGGAAATATCAAAGGTCTTAATCCCTAGTTCTGCTGCTGTTTCAATCGTTTTGACATCCATGCCAAAGCCGACTTCCTTAAGAATAAGCGGTACAGGGATATCTCTGACATAAGCGGAAAGATGAGATTTCCAAGGACGAAACTTGCGCTCTCCTTCCGGCATAAGAAGTTCCTGCATGACATTGACATGAACCTGCAGAAAAAGCGGTTTTGTTCTTTCAACTGTCTGCAGGCCAGCAGTTACTGGTTTATCAAGGCCGATATTAGCAGCCAAAAGCAGGTTTGGAAAGTCTTGCTGGCTGGGATAGGAGGTGTCATTTTCATTTTTGAGTGCTGCGCTGTAGGACCCTGTCACCATGACAATCCCTGTGGCTTCAGCTACTTGAGCAAGTTTGCGGTTAACAGCCTTTGCTTTGCTGCTGCCGCCCGTCATGGCATTAATGTAAAAAGGAAATTCAAAATCCCGGCCTGCAAAATGTGTGCTTAAATCAATTTCACTCAGATCATAATCGGGCAGAGAATGATGAACAAGCTCCATATCATCAAAGCTATTGTATGGTGCTTCGTACTTCAAAGCATATTTGATATGCTCATCTTTTCTGTTTGCCATGTTTTCTCCTATAATTTTTCTTGGTGAAGCAATTCGATGCCGCTTGTCTGCCAGCGTTCTGCTAAGGTCTGACTGTCTTTTTCATCAAAGGACAGAGCGATTCCGCAGTCGCCGCCGCCGGAACCTGACGATTTGGCAGCAGCATCCAGTCCCTGGGTGGCAGCCTTCAGTTCCTTTAACTTATCACTGTAAATGGCAGGACTGAGGGCGGACAGCAGATTTGAGACATTTTCAATTTCTGCTTTGATGGACGATTTCTCTCCTGCTTCTAAAGCGGACCTCAGCCGCAGAACGGCTTTTTGAGTCTGCATGAGAAAATCATCTGTGAGGGCTGACTTAACCAAATTAATCATGTCACGCGAAATAGCTGCTTCCTTAGTCCAGCCGACCAAAAAGTCACAAGCAAGAGCCGGTTTAATGATTTCAATGCTGTAACCCCAATCCTTCGCCAAAACAGTCTTTAAATCATAGCTTTCAATCCAAGTGCGCACCCGGCTGCGGTCAAAGGCAGTAAATAAAATCAAATCATCATAAGCAATGCAGGCCAGATCTCCCATGGAACCATTATCACCGCGCTTAATCAAGGTGTAAGAGGCTAATTTAAAGAGTGTGTCTCTGGATAGTTTTAAATGATAAAAGTCCGCTAAAGCTTTCAAAGTCAAAACGGTCACACTGCCGCTGGAGCCGATACCGAATTTGATGCCGCTGCGCTCCATTTTACCAGTAATATCCAGGGTAAAAGGTCTTAAATCAGACACATCCTTACCCAAAAAAGCAGCCCAAACAGCAATTGTCTCCTGGATCAGGGCGTAGTTAACATCTGCTGCCATCCCTGCGCGATAGTCAAACATATCAGACCAGATAGAAATCTGATCGGCCGCTTTAATGCTGGCAGTCATATAGATAGGGATATTCTTGATGATAGCTGACTGCCCGGGCGTTAAAACAGCATATTCACCCGCAATATAAAGTTTACCGCCTGTCTGTACCTGAATAACATCGCCCATCTTAAAGTTCCTTCGTTTTAGACTTGATAATCTGATAGTCCTCAGCCAGCAAAGCCGCCAAATGCTCTAAATCTTCTTCCAAACACAGAACTTTGACATTAGGCCCTGCATCCATAGTAAAATAGCACCTTTCTCCCTGCTGCCTAAGAGCCTTGACTCTTTCCATGGCCTGATAGGACTTTTCGGTCAAATAAGAAAAGGATGGTTTAGCACTCTCAGTTGTTGCATGCATAGCAAGGGCATTGCGCTCGGTCAGCTCTCCTACTTTGTCAAAATCATTAGCTTCCAGATAAGTCAGCATGCTGGCATAGTCTTGTTCAGACTGGGCAAGCCAATCTTTAAAATTACTGGAAGTTTCTGAACAGCGTTTCATGCCATCTCGGCTGGAAATTGGTTTTTTACGGTCATCCAAAATCAGCATAATCATAGCTAGCTTTAAGTCTGTCTTAACCCTATAAATCTCACCAGAATCCTTATCCCAGGCAGCCACGGGACCAAAAAAAGAGCGGGAAGACGAACCAGACGCAAATTTTGCCAGCTGAGCCAGCTCACTTGGGCTGAGATGTCCTTCAAAAAGGATGTTAGCTGCTTTCACAAGGGCAGACAAACCGCTGGAACTTGATGAAAGGCCAGCGGCTGTCGGCATATTATTAGAACTTTCTATTTTCACAAACAGCGGCTGATCTTTTCGGAAATAATCCAAAATCTTGCTCATCTTGGCATGCTCTGCTTCATTTTGCAAAACACCGTCAATATAAAATTCATCAGCCTCGGCGTCTGGCAAAAGCGAAAGTTTAGTCTTGGTGTACATATTTTCAAGCGTCAGCGAAATACTGCTAGTCGAGGGAATCATCTTTTCAGCATCTGCCTTCCCCCAATACTTAATAATAGCAATATTAGCATAAGATTTGACACTTACAGATTTTTCAGTCACTTTCAAACGTCCCTTCGCCTATGATTTTACAATGTATTACCTTTTTATTTTAATATAAAAATACGAAAAAAGCGACCCCTAATGCTGGTAAAACAACTGCGGCTGTTTAGCCCCTTTGTAACATAAAACTTGGTTTTATCGTAGCATCTCCTGCTGAGTCTGCCTAATCTATATTTATCATTGATTGCTATAAATAACGCTATGTTGAGGCCATTGGTCCTTTAGTTTAGCATCAGTATCAATGTTTGAAAGAAAACGAACAGCGGTCTATAAGAAAAATGTATCACCTCTTTACTTTTTTCTATCAGCTTTTTGCAGATTTTCTGCTGCTTCTTTTGTTATAATGTCAGAAAAAATCAAGAAGAGGGGAATCGTTATGAATATCCAACAATGCCGCTATGTTGAGGCTATTGCCAAGGCAGGTTCTTTCAGCGAAGCTGCAAAAAGTCTTTATGTCACTCAGCCCAATCTTTCCTCATCTATTAAAGAACTGGAGGAAGAGCTGGGTGTCCAGCTTTTTATCCGCTCAAATACCGGAACCCATTTGACGGATGACGGCTATGATTTTCTTAAATACGTCAAGCGCATTTTGGGAGAAATAGACCTGCTTCAGCAGCGCTATCAGGATAATTACAAGAACAGCTTTACCATCAGTTCGCACCACTATGACTTTTTAACCATTGCTCTTCTTGAAATAGCAGAGCGTTTCAAGGATGATTATCAGCATTTCCACCTTATCGAAACAACGACCAAGAAAATCCTTGAAAGTGTCCTCAATTTTGAAAGCGATCTGGGGATTCTCTATCTCAATGACGATAACCGCCATATTTTGGAACGCTATTTCAAGCAGCACAATCTGACCTTTACGGCACTCGGTGATTTCCCGACACGCATTTTTTTGAGAAAAGGCCACCCTTTAGCTAAGCAAAAGCTCATTGAAAAATCACAGCTCAAGGATTATAAACAGGTGCGCTTTAGACAGGAAACAGCCGGTCTGAACTTTGACGAGGACACCTTGGATATTCCGGAGAACCAAGCTGTTTTTTACAGCAATGACCGCGGCACTATCATGAATATCCTCTGCGGGTCTGACGCCTATGCTTCAGGACTGGGGATTGTCAACAGTTTCATCAAGGATCAGATTGTCCTCATCCCTCTCAAAGACAGCAAAAAGCACACCCTCGGCTTTGTTAGCAATAACCGCAAGCAAAAGTCTGCCATCACACAAGAATTCATCTCCGCTGTCAAAGACAGCCTAACAGACAGCAGTCTCAGCAGCTGACAAACTTCAGCAGCATCGCTGACAGCTCTGCTACTACTTGTTTTATAAGCTGTTTTTGCCTGCGCTAAACCCTTTGCGGCCTTTCAAAACGGCATCAAAGGTCCTTTAGGATAACAATCAGTCTAATCATTTGCAAAGTTCAGAGACAAATCTTATAATACTAAGGCAGTATAAGGAGGAAGATATGTCACTCATTAAAACAATTTTAGTTATTTTAGTTGCCTTGGAATTTTTCTACATCATGTATTTGGAGACCTTGGCAACGCAGTCTGCCAAAACGGCACAGGTATTTGCTATGACTCAGGAAAAATTAGGAGAAAAAGAAATCAGCACTCTTTTTAAAAATCAAGGGATTTACAATGGTCTCCTGGGGCTGGGATTGCTTTACGGACTGATTTTTAATACAGCGCTCATCCTGCCCATTTTGATTTACATCATTTTGGTAGCTGCATACGGTGCTTACAGCAGCAATCCTAAGATTTTACTGACGCAGGGCGGTTTGGCTATTATCACGGCCATCCTCTATCTTTTCTAGCAGATTCAAAAAGGAGAGTGGGACAGACATGATTGCTGCTCAAATTACCCAAGGAAAGTTTCAAAAAACTTTGCTTTCAGCTGGAGTTCAATTATCCTAGTCTGATTTGTCAGCCCAAACAATCCAGTAATTGTTAAAATTTCGATTCTAAAAATCAAGACGCGAGAATTACAGCCAGCAGCGGCTGATGTTATTAGAGCAGCTATGAGTTGGGAAGGGGTAAAACTAAAACCGGCATGGTCAAGTCAGGCTTACTCCCAGCTGCTGCGTCAAGAGTTTATTGCCATTAAAAAACCTGAGACACTGATGTCTCAGGTTAGACTTAGACTGAAGAAAAAGTCAATTTTTATCAAAAGAACTATTGTGTTATGATACTTTCCTTAGGTAGCACGGACGGCAAAACCAAACGCCAACGCTATAGCTTTTGACTAGGTTTTGCATTAGATTGCCATTAGAAATAGTATCGATTTCTAACGGCAATCGTCGCAGCAACTTCCTTTGGAATTTCATACCTAGATTTTGAGCCCAAGTCTCAAAATCTCCGAACGCCAGAAATCACTTATTTCTGGCGTTTTTGCTACAGCGGAAAGTATCTGGTCCAGGCTCGTTCAATTCGCCTATTTTTCTTATAGATTGTGAATTGATACTATCCTAAGATGTGTGTGCTCGTGAAATGCTAACTATAGAGTTTGTCTACAACCTGATCTGAGACATCGTGTCTCAGGTTTTTTGATCGTTGACCTTAGAGCAGGATCTTAAAAGTGATGGCATCATTTTTATAAGAGACCGAAATTTTTCCTTTAAAAATGTTCACAATGCTCTGCGCCATTGACAGTCCAATACCATAACCGGATGTTTGATTATTGTGAGATTCGTCTTCCCGATAAAAACGGTCAAAGAAACGGCTGTAATCAATTTTCGCACCTTCTTTAAAGGTATTTGAAACCTCTAGCTTCGCCTTTTTAAAGCCGCTGGTTTTGCTGAGTTTAACGCTCACTGTTTCGCCCTCATCACAGTACTTATTAGCATTATCCACCAAAAGAGTAACTAATTCAAACAAAGATTTTTCTTCAGCCTTGACATAGATATTAGCATCAATGGCCATCTCAAAAGTTTTCCCGTCTTTAATGATAGGAGCTTTAAAAGCCTCTGCTGCTTCCTGTGCAATTTTTGAAAAATGAACACTTTCAAGAACAACATCCGTCTGTTCTTCTAATCTTGCCAAACTAACCAGCTGATTGATTAGATGCGTCAGGCGTTCGACTTGGTCCTTTGTGCTCTTAGTCCATTCTGTCTCGCCGGTTGTCAGTTCCTGCAGCTCATTATTGGCCGAAATAATAGATAGCGGTGTTTTTAATTCATGTCCAGCATTTGTAATGAAACGCTTCTGTTTCTCATAATTCTCAACATAAGGTTTAATAGCAAAGCCCGAAAAAACAGAAACAATAAGAATGAAAAGAATGAAGCTGTAAAATGACATTCTAATAGAAAGGGTCAATAATCCTGAACGGTCATCAATAAAACGCGTCGCATCCAAAACAACTACCAGCTGCTTATCCTTTTCTTTGAGATTTGTTACCTTGTAGGCGTAAAAATGATAGTTTCTCTTAAAATAACCTATTTTTTGGCTGTTCAGATTGATATCTTCCATGTACTGAGCGATCTGTTCCCTGTCCACATCAGGAATATGCTGCACATTAAAAGACGTTATTTCCTTTTTATTTTTAATAATAAAGCTATAATATTGATACTGATCAACAATAGTTCCTGATAGATTTCTTCTTTCCGGATCCTTATTAATGTCGTCAGGCTTCGGGAATGTACCGCTGTTTTTGGACAGAATCCGCAGGACGGATTCAACCTCCCTATTATTTTGAACATAGTGAACTGAGTTGAAAATAATGATAAAAGATAATAAAATTCCCAGAATGGCAAGAGATGAAATTAAAATAAAGCGAAATCTAATCTTACGAAGCATAATCATCACCTGCCGTTTCCACGAGAGTGAAATCGCCATTTTCTTTCCCTAGGATAGCAAGATTCGCTTTAATGGCTTTGAGCTTTTGTCTGAGATAGGAAACATAGATAAAGACATAGCCATCATCAATTTCAGGGTTGTCATCCTTGGCCCAAACATGCTGGAAAATTTCCTTAGTGGACAAAGATTTATTAGGATTAAGCATAAAAAAAGCCATTAATTTTGCTTCTTTTCCCGCTAGGCGGATAGAATTGCCGGCTGCCATTTCCTGCTGGGCAATATCAAGCTTGACGCTGCCACAGGTCAGGATTTTATCGGTAAAGCTGTCCAGACGCCGCTCCAGGGAAGCCATACGAGCCAAAAGTTCTTTGAGCGAAATAGGTTTCGTTAAATAGTCATCTGCACCGGCTTCCAAACCAGTCACCTTGTCTTCTATTTCCGACATCGCCGTTAACATAATCGCATGGGTGCTGTCTCCGCTGGCACGGATATCACGCAAGGCTTCCAGACCCGTTTTTACTGGCATCATAATATCCAAAATAAAAACATCATAGACATTGTCACTTGCTTTTTTCACAGCATCCTGTCCGTTATAAACTTGATCAACCCGATAGCCCTGATGCTCTAGAGCCGCTGTATACACACGTGACAGCTGTTCTTCATCTTCTGCCAGTAAAATACTCAAAGACATTTCACTCACCGCTTTCTGCAATTAAATTTCGGATAGTCTGCATGGAAAGATCACAGGAAGCCAATTCGTCCGCGCAGCGCTTCAGTTCCTTAACAATGCGTTCAGGATTCTTAATATCATGTTTGTACTTCATTTGATGTTCCAAACTCGCCCAGGAATCCATAGCTATGGTCCTTAACTGAACTTCCGCAAAATAGTTTCCCGGCAGCCGGCCTAAACAATCCTCAAAAGGTGTCCTTATTTCCAAAATCAAATGATAAGAGCGGTAACCGTTAGGTTTAGCCTGATCAATATAATCTTTTTCATTGTAAACGCTGATACCATCCATTTTTTTAAGGATAGCAACTGTTTTATAAATATCATCAACAAAACCGCAGATAATGCGAATCCCAATCGCATCTCGAACTTCCTTGAGGGCGGACTCAGCCGTTAGGGGAAGATTTTTGCGCTGGCATTTTTCGATCATGCTGTCATTGGTTTTAACCCGTGCAAGGAAATGCTCAAACAGTTTAAATCCAGTTTCTGCCTTTACACGCTGGTTTTCGGCTTGAATTTTTCGGCTCAAATCCTCTAAAATTTGAGGCAAATAAGCTTCATACTTCCCATAAATTGTTTCTTGTGACATCATTCATCCTTTTTGCTTACTTGCTCTATTATATCATAGAAGATTAAAGAAACCTTATTTTATCAAATGACATTCTAAATTTCTAACATTAGAAGATATTGCCTAAGATCTCATATCGTTTCGATGAAAAAACTGACTTTGAAATTTTGATATATTCGTTATCTGGAGTAAACACTAAAAAACTTACCATACGAGCAATGGTAAGTTTTGATCTATCATTGATTAATCGTCAGAACCTTTTGAAGACTGTTGGGCCTGTCTGACATATTTTATTCCCCATAACAAAAGGATAAAAAGAATAAAACTGATGACAGCAATAGTTGAAAAAATAATGATGCTATAAACTGCTTTTACATGAATAGCCTTATAGCAGCTTAAAACGGTTAACAACAAGAAGACGGCAGCAAAGATGAGCTGATGAGCAACTGCGGAAACAGAAGTTTCTTTTGGGGCAGCCTTTCTGATTTCTTTGACAAAATAATAATTCAATGCCGCCGTACAAAAAGTGATGATTAAAAAGCAAATCTGAACAAGCAGAGGAGACTTAAAAATAGCCTGTGTCAAAAGCATAATCAGCAGGCAGACAGCAATCAGCTGAGCTGTTAACAATCTCAATAACTTCAATTTCTGACTTTCTTTCTCGAACATATCTTTTCTCCTTATCTCCCAAAAGAGGTTTTCATATCAATAGAAATAAACAAAAGGAAGGAAAAGCAGCGAAATCTGCTTTTGTGCTTTTCCTTTATAAATCTTATTGTAATGCATCATTAATTAACCGCAGGAAGTCATTTCTCCTCCAGCACCTCCAATTAAAGCGCCAAAGACCCCAGTACCAATAGCGTATGGCCCAAGAAATGCCGTCCCTCCCGCGGTAGTCATGTAACCTTGGCCAAGAAACACTCATAGTATAACTTATTTTGATACGTTTGTGTGGCGATTGTCGTGAATGGTATCAAATAGATCGTGAATGGTCATTTTAGTGAGAAATCAAGAGGCATTTTTCCCATTCACGACATATTTGGGGGTGTTCACGACATTCACTTACTAATGATTACAAAGAAAAAGAAAGTAGATAGCTTTCACTATCCACTTTAGGGGCTGTCACAGCACAAAAAGGGAGTGGGATCAACCCAAAAATTGAAATTTTTGGTTCTCACCACTTCCTAATTTCTAGGCGGTGACCTGAAACGGTCTCTCCCCAGACCGTTTTTGACACTTGCTTTGCAAGCTTCATTTCCCGATTAAAAAGGTCTCCCAGACCTTTTCAACCCACCCCGCACAGCTCAAAAGGTCTGGGGGATCTTTTGAGGTTGGAAATAAGATGAACGCTGTTCATCACATTTGTTTAGGTTTTCTGCTTTGGCCTTGTGGCAAAAGGAAAGCCAACCAGCAGTGGTTCATTGGTGCTAAAGCACCTAATGAACTGTGCAGGGGTAAGACTTCTTGGCATAGCCAACAAGTCTTACCCCCAACCACTGCGTCAAGAGCCTTTTCCAAAACAGGAATATTGGAAGAGTTTTTGCCCAGCCTCCGATATACAATTATCCAACTCTCTTGACGGCCGCTGTGCCTTTTCTATTAGCTTATTTAACTACTTTAACAGCCGCCAGAGCAGCTTCATAATTAGGATGACTGCCCATTTCATCTAAATATTCAAGATAGGTAATTTTATTGTTCGCATCAAGAACGAAAACAGCTCGTCCAAGCAAATGCAGTTCATTAATCAGTAAACCATAAGCCTTGCCAAATGAATGGTCATAGTAATCTGACAGAGTCACCACATCATCTAAACCAGCCGCGCCGCACCAGCGCGCTTGGGCAAAAGGTAAATCAACAGATACCGTAATGACAACAGTATTGTCAGCGTCTGCCAATTCCTGATTAAAACGACGGGTCTGAGCATCGCAAACCCCGGTATCAATGGACGGAACAACGCTGATAACCTTTTTCTTGCCGGCAAAATCTGCCAAAGTCTTTTTAGACAAACCCGTATCTGTCAACACAAAATCCGGTGCTGTATCACCGACCTGCAGTTTGGTTCCTGCTAATGTGATTGTTTCCCCATGAAATGTTGCCATAAGCATAGCCTCCTTTTTTCTTGCTCTTATTGTAGAATAATTTTCAGCTTTTATCTAACTATTTGATTGTAAATGCCATCACTTTTTAAAAGGCTCTGCTTTAACAAACTTTCAAACATTTTATTTGATAGAAAAAATGCTGAGACGAGCTGTCTCAGCATTCTTAATTAAATTAAGCCGCGTCATCTTCTTCCGTGAACTGGCTGTTGTAAAGATCAGCATAGAAGCCATCTTGAGCCATAAGCTCGTCGTGATTGCCTTGCTCAATAATGTTACCGTCTTTCATTACAAGAATGAGATCCGCATTGCGAATAGTTGAGAGGCGGTGAGCAATGACGAAGGAGGTTCTGCCTTCCATCAGCTTATCCATCGCTTTTTGAATCAGCTCTTCTGTTCTGGTGTCAACAGATGATGTTGCTTCGTCAAGAATAAGCAACGGTGAATCTTTGAGCAGAGCCCGCGCAATCGTCAAGAGCTGCTTTTGGCCAATTGATAAGGTTACCGAATCATCTAAGACCGTATCGTAGCCTTCAGGCAGCGTTTTGATGAAATGGTGAACACCAACAGCTTTGGCTGCTGCAATTACTTGTTCATCTGTAATATGTTCCTGATTGTAAATCAGATTTTCCTTAACAGTTCCCTCGAAAAGCCAGGTATCCTGAAGGACCATAGCAAAGGCATCATGCACCTCTTCACGCTTCATATCGTGCACATTGACACCATCGATGGAAATGCTACCTTTGCCAACTTCATAAAAACGCATCAGCAGATTGACGATGGTTGTTTTCCCAGCACCTGTCGGACCGACAATGGCCACTTTCTGTCCGGCTTTTGCATGGGCTGAAAAATCATGAATAATGGTTTTATTCGGCTGATAACCAAAGAAGACATTGTCAAAGCTAACATCTCCTTTAACGGTGGCAAGCTGCCTTTGCTTGTGGTCTTCTGCTTCCATTTCTTCTTCATCCAGAAATTCAAAAACGCGCCCCATGGCAGCATTGGCTGACTGAAGCTGGGTAATGCCCTGTGCAATTTGTGAAATAGGCTGGGTAAAGATGCGGACATAAGTCATGAAAGCAACGATAGTTCCCATAGTCACATCACCGTTTAGGGCCATGCGGGCTCCCACAATACAGACCATGACATAGCCAAAATTACCAATGAACTGCATCAAGGGCATCATAATCCCAGAGAAGAACTGCGACTTCCACATACTGGAAAAGAGCTGGCTATTTAAAACTTCAAACTGCTCCTTGCTTTGCCGGCGCGCATTGTAACTGGAAACGACATTATGTCCCGAATAGATTTCTTCGACATAGCCGCTGACATTGGCCAGATTTTTTTGCTGGCTTTTAAAGAGCGGCTGGCTTTTTACCATGATGATACTTGACAGAGCAAATCCTGCAAAAACAGATAGAATGGCTGTTGCGGCCAGAGCGCCGTTTGTCTTAATCATCATAAAGATTGAACCGATCAAAAGAACAACTGCCGCTACCATTGAAACCAAACTTTGGTTGAAAGATTGGGTCATCAAATCTACGTCATTGGTCACGCGAGATAAGGTATCTCCTTGTGAATGGCTATCAAAATACTTGAGCGGCACCTTATTAATTTTATCAGCAATGGCATTGCGCAGCCGCTGAGAGAATCCTTGAATCAAGGTTGATACAATAAAACTTGCAGCGTAAGAAACCAGAGCTCCGCCAATATACATCAGTGCCAGAGTAAAGGCGATTTCAGCAATTTTATCCAGATCAATCTTTCCTGCAAGCCCCTTGGTCACCGTATCGGTCATTTCCTTAAGCCGGTCAGGTCCAATAACTGTAATCGTACTGGAAGCAACTGTAAAAATAACAGCCAGAGCAAATAAGGCCTTATAGCCCTTAAGGTAAGGAGCCATCTGGCTTAATAATGATTTCTTTTTATTGTCCATTTTCTAACTCCTCCTTAGATAATTGTGAATAAGCAATTTCCTGATAAATTTCATTATTAGCCAAGAGCTCTTTATGAGTTCCCTGACCGACGACCTTTCCTTTATCCAATACCAAAATTTGATCGGCATTCATAATGGTTGAAATGCGCTGAGCGACGATCAATTTGGTCATATCTTTGGTTTTCTTTCTCAGGTCAGCACGCAGAATCCTATCGGTCTTATAATCCAGTGCTGAGAAGGAATCATCAAAAATGAGAATCTCAGGCTTGCGGGCAAGAGCACGCGCAATTGCTAGGCGCTGTTTCTGTCCGCCGGAAAAATTAGTTCCGCCCTGTGCCACTTCTGTATCAAGGCCTTTTTCCTTGCCTTCAACAAAATCTTTGGCCTGAGCCAGCTCAAGCGCCTCCCAAATTTTCGCATCATCCAGCGGTGTTTGGCTGCTCTCGCCAAATTCCATATTGGAGCGGATGGTACCGCTGAAAAGCACTGCTTTTTGCGGAATATAGCCCACTTTCTTGTTCAAATCATCGTGGCTGTAGTCCTGAATCTTAACACCATCGACCTTGATCCAGCCTTCTGTCGCATCGTAAAAACGCGGAATCAAATTGATTAAGGTCGATTTTCCCGAACCCGTCGAACCAATAAAGGCAACCGTTTGGCCGGCTTTTGCTTTAAAGGAAACATGCTCTATCACAGCGCGGGAATTCTTGCTGTAACGGAAGGAAACATCGTGAAATTCAATTTCCCCTTTTTGACCGTTAGTTTCCTTAGAAGTTTTCTTGAACTGTATGGATGGCTCAAGCGCCAGTACTTCGTTAATCCGTTTGGCAGAAACAAGGGCACGCGGCAGGATAATAAAGATAGCAACCATCATCATAAAGCCAATAACAATCTGCATGGCATAAGATGAGAAAACAACCATATCACTGAAAACATTAACCCGATCCTTAACTGCTGCTGCCGCCGCGGTCATACTGGTTCTTGGAATGCTAATGTCATCAATCAAATAAGAGCCGATCCAATAGATAGCCAGTGTCAGACCGCTTGAAACGACTGTCATGACCGGATTCATCAGTGACATGAGACGGTAAACAAATAAATTTAGTTTAGTCAGATTTTTATTTTCTTCCTTAAATTTATTTTCCTGATAATCTTCTGCATTGTAGGCACGTACAACACGAACACCGCTCAGAGATTCACGGGTCGTTGAGTTGAGGGCGTCTGTCAGGCCCTGCACCTTGCGCTGCCTTGGAAAAGCGACAAACATTAGGACAAACAGCAAGATCAAAACCATAAGCACAGCTACTCCGACTGCACCGGTCCACTCATCACTCTTGCCCCAAATTTTAGTCAGTGCCCAAACAGCCATAATAGGACCGCGGGTTACCACCTGCATTCCCATGGTAATCATAATCTGCAGCTGGGTCAGGTCGTTGGTGGTTCGCGTCAAAAGGCTGGGAATGGAAAATTTCTTAATCTCAGCATCCGAATAATCCATGACCTGATTGAAAATGTCCGAACGCAGGCGCGTTGTAAAACCGGCAGCTGTTCTTGCTGCTAAAAAGCCGACAAAAACGGCCATCAAAAAACTGCCAAAGGAGAACATGAGCATTTTAGAACCCGGCTTCATAATATCTGAAGTCGTTGTTCCTTTTGTCTGCAGCAGGGTCGTGATCTTTGACATATATTCCGGTGTTTTTAAATCCATCCAGACGCCCAAGCAAATAAAGACCGTGCTCAGGAGAATCATGCCCCATTCCTTGGCGCTTAATCGTTTAAAAATCTTAAACATGGGTTGCTCCTATTTTTCTAAATTTTTTTTAATTTGTTCAAAAACCTTGTGAGCAGTCTCAATATCTGCTTTATCAATACCTTTTAACAGCTGCTCATGAATGTTTTGATGAAAGGTGATAATGTCCTCAGCCTTTTCAAGACCTAAAGAAGTCAGCACAATCTGCTTACAGCGCTTATCTTTTTGAGACGGAATTATGGAAATAAAGCCATTTTTCTCCATTCTCTTGATGAGATTGCTGGCAACCGACTTTGAAATGTGCAGTCTTTCCTCAATATCCTTAATAAAAATTTCTTTATCTCGATTTCTAAAAAGATAACTGACTGTTCGGCCCTGAGGCCCTCCCAAATGTTCAATACCGTTTTCTTTAGCCAGTTCCTGAACCGCCGCTTCCACTGTATTGATAAAATTCCTAAAAAGATCAAAAGGTTCTTTCATGAAAACACCTCATTCTTTCTGAAAACCGTCTAATAGTTCTCATGAGAACTATTATAACGACTTCTAAAAATAGTGTCAAGAAAAAAGTTTCTATGAGAACTATTTTTTGCTGCTTGATTGACCGTGAGGGGTCTGCTATTGACAGTGCCTCCTTTGCATTAATCTGAAAAACTTGATTTTACTGATGTTTCATGTTACCATATTGAAGAATTAGATAAGGATGTTTGGGAAAAGCCATCCGTAAAAAAAACCAGACAGTTATTTCAAAGAGCCTCTTCAGTTTAGGTTGCTTTGAAAGTCTGCATAGATCCAACTGACAAAGATTATCTGCCCTTAACAAGCAGCTGGTCTTAGCAGCATCTAAAAGGAGCGAGACAAAATTCCGCTAATGGTTTTTACGGAGTTTTGTCCTGCTCCCTTTTTCTATGCAAAAAATGACAATAAAAATTGAACACGGGCTAAAAGCATCGAGAAAAGACAGCCTGCCTTATGCGCAAAGCGCATGGCGTCAGGCTCCTATTTCTTCTCGCTTTCTTAACGCCCATTGCGACCCTTTGTTTGGTTAGCCGATCTTACTAACCAAGCGAAGTTATCGGGAGAGGCAGGGAGTGGGATCAACCTAAAAATTGAAAATTTTGGTTCTCACCACGTCTTGGTTTTAAGGTGGCGACCTGAAACGGTCTCTCCCCAGACCGTTTTTGACACTTGCTTTGCAAGCTTCATTTCCCGATTAAAAAGGTCTCCCAGACCTTTTCAACCCACCCCGCACAGTTGGCTAGATTTTCCGCTTTGGCTTTGTGGCAAAAGGAAAGCCAGCCAGCAGTGGTTCATTGGAGCTAAAGCACCTAATGAACTGTGCAGGGGTAAGACTAAGTTGGCATAGCCAACAAGTCTTACTCCCAACCACTGCGCCAAGAGCTTATTCCAAAACAGGAATATTGGACAAGTTTTTGTCCAGCTTCGTTTGTTATCAAGTGCAAAGCACTTAGATAACATTCCTCTGCCGTATCTTACTAATTGAACACGAGCTAAAATCCTAGTAAAAAAGATAAACTTCCTTGTGTCTTGGGGACACAGCGTTAGTTTCCTATTTTTATACGGATTTCTTCACGCCCTTTGCGACACTTCGTTTGGTTAGTCAATCTTACTAAGCAAACGAAGTTAGTGGGAGAGGTAGCCAATTCACTATGGTGATTGGCGTTTGTTATCAAGTGCAGAGCACTTAGATAACAATCCTCTACCGTATCTTAATTAAAGGAGTTATTATGAAACGTCAATCAGCTCTCGTCGTTTTTAGCGGCGGTCAAGATTCTACAACCTGCCTTTTTTGGGCTCTGCAGCATTATGAACATGTTGAAACAGTTACTTTTGCCTACGGTCAGCGTCACAGCCAGGAACTAGCAGTCGCTAAAGAAATCGCTGCTGAGCAAGGAGTAAAACATCGTGTTCTTGATATGTCCTTATTGGGACAAATAACAGAGAACGCCCTCACTTCCGACATAAACATCGAAGCAAAAGAGGGACAGGTTCCCAATACTTTTGTTGACGGCAGAAATCACCTGTTCCTTTCTTTTGCTGCTGTTTTAGCTAAGCAGCTGGGCATTACTGATCTGGTAACAGGTGTCTGCCAGACAGACTTCTCAGGCTATCCAGACTGCCGCGATGTCTTTGTCAAATCACTCAACGTCACCTTAAATCTGGCTATGGATTACGAATTTGTCATTCAAACGCCTCTAATGTGGCTGGATAAGGCTGAAACCTGGGCTTTAGCGGATAGTCTGGGGAAGTTCGACTATGTCCGTGAGAAAACACTGACTTGCTACAATGGCATCCGCGGTGCCGGCTGCGGAGAGTGCCCTGCCTGTCATCTGCGCCAAGCAGGGCTGGATAAATATCTTGCTCAGAAGGAGAAAAATTAATGTTTGCTGCACCCAAAGAAATCAAAAAAGAAACTGGAGAATCACTAATCTACTGCCCTAGACGTGTGCTGGTATCAAAGGAATTCACCTTTGATGCAGCCCACCACCTCTTCAACTATGAGGGAAAATGCAAGGCCCTGCACGGGCATACCTATCGCCTGCAGATTGCTGTCAGCGGATTTTTAGATGATAAGGGCATGGTTTATGATTTTGGCAGCATTAAAAGCACCTACCAAGAGCTGCTGGAACCGCATCTGGACCATGCCTACCTCAATGAAAGCCTGCCCTATATGAATACAACAGCCGAAAATATGGTCTACTGGATTTTTAAGACCTTTGAAGCAGCCTTACCCAAAGAACGCGGCCTGCAGATGGAATCTGTCCGTCTCTATGAGACCCCTTCTGCCTATGCTGAATTTAAAAGGGAATGGGAGCTTGAAGCATGAAAAAACAGCGTCTTTTAAAACTGCCGATTCTTGAAATTTTCGGCCCCACTTTTCAGGGAGAAGGCCGGGCAATCGGTCAAAAAACCATGTTTGTGCGGACGGGCGGCTGCGACTATCACTGCGATTGGTGCGATTCCGCCTTTACCTGGGACGGTTCTGAAAAACCAACTATGATGACCAGCGATCAGGTCATTGATGCACTGGATAAATTGGGACATTATGATTATGTTACGCTGTCTGGAGGCAATCCCTGCCTTTTGGCAGCTAACATGGCGGAACTTGTAGCCAAATTAAAGGACCGGCAGGTAACACTGGCTGTTGAAACACAAGGTTCACGCTGGCAGAGCTGGCTAAAGGATATTGACCAAGTAACTCTAAGTCCCAAGCCCCCTTCCAGCAAAATGGATGTCAATTTTGACACATTGGACTTTATTGTCTCCCAGTTAGACCCTCAAAAGGTCACCTATAAAATTCCTATATTTGACGAGGCTGATCTGGATTTTGCTAAGATGATCCAGGAACGCTATCAGCCCGATGTTCTCTATTTATCAGCAGGGAATCCTGAGCCCAAGGCTTCCGGTGATATTGTCCAGCACCAGCTGACAAGGCTTAAAAACCTATGGGAACGCATTGCTCAGGATGATTCCTGGGGCAATGTCCGAGTATTGCCCCAGCTTCATACATTAATCTACGATAACCAGCGCGGCGTTTAAATTAGAAAGGTAAAAAATGTCACAAACACAAGAAATGAACGATTTAACTCTTTTGGGAAATCAAAAGACTGACTACAGCTTTGATTACGATCCTCATATTTTAGAAGCTTTTGATAATCGGCATCAAGATAACGATTACTTCATCAAATTCAACTGTCCGGAATTCACATCTCTGTGCCCTATAACCGGGCAGCCTGATTTCGCAACCATTTATCTGTCTTATATTCCAGATAAAAAATGTGTCGAATCCAAGTCCCTCAAACTCTACCTTTTCAGCTACCGCAACCACGGAGATTTCCACGAAAACTGCATCAATACTATCGGCAAAGACTTGGTCGAACTGCTGCAGCCGCGCTATCTTGAGGTTTGGGGCAAGTTTACACCGCGCGGCGGTATTTCTATTGACCCTTATTATAATTACGGCCGCCCAAACAGCAAATATGAAGAAATGGCCCACTACCGCCTGACCAATCACGACCTCTATCCCGAAACCATTGATAACCGTTAGCATTGAAAAAAGCGCGGGCAATGCTCGATTCCATTTTAGAAGAAAAACACTTAAAATCACGCAATTGTAACAGTGATTCTAAGTGTTTTTGTATTGCTTTAGCATCTGTCCAAATCCTGATAGTCTATTTTTCATTTAACATCCCCATTTGCAGCCTTTTATGCTATACTTAAATAAAAAAGCGCTTTCTCTGCAAAAAGCAAGTCCCCAAAATTGATCATTTATGAACCTGAAAAATCTATCAGGCTGGTAATCAAAACAGTGAGTATTTCCATCAACTGCCCATAAAACTATCAGTTACCAATCTAAAAAGGAGAGTCCTATGAAAACATTTGTTAAATCTAAAGTCGGACGCATCATTCTTATCATTTTAGGGATAGCGCTGATAGCTGTGCTGTTTGTAGGCGGCTACGAAGTGTTTAAATTAAGGCGCCAAAATGATTATCCAACCTACTATGGAGCTTTAATGAACAAGCCCCTTCCCTATACAGAAGCAGAAATGGACTACCTGGTCGCTGTGAAAAGGTACCAGGACCCCCTCTTCTTTAATGAGAAGGCTTATCGAAAGGCCATGAATTCTGGCACGCAGACTGCTTCCGATCAGCATGAAAAGACCCAACTGCTGAACTGGGCTGACAGCTATCAAAAGAGGAAACCGCAGGAATTAAAAGCAAATGAATCTTGGCTTCCCGGTACTGCTGTTGCTGTTTCGATTCCTAAAAATTGGGAGCAGACCTATAAAGATCGGCAGGCGCCTACCGGCAACTTCGGAAAATACATTCTTATTCTCAATCATAAAGGAAATTCAGGTGCTTTCGCCTATTTTAAAATCATCGCAACTCAAAAACCATATAACTCTGTCAAAGACTATGCAGCTTCAAAGGAGGGGAAAAAATTTGCTAAAATAAACAAGTCCCAGTATGTCTTTGCCCAGGAATTAAAGAGACAGGAACAGTTGCGATTTAACAGAAGCATCGATAATGTCGCCAATTCTCATAACTTAATAAATGGATTTATTACCTATGCACCTGTGACCATTCACGGCCGAACAGTCTATGCCTATCAGCAAACAATGCCCTACACTGATGGCGATGTTATCGAAAGTATCTATCTTTTTAAGATCGGTAACAATATTATATCAGCCAACACCTACTACCGAGCAAAAGATCAGGAAAAATTTAAAGACTCTCTGGAACAAGCCATCGCTAAAGCTCACACTTTCGAACTAGACTATATGCGAAAAGATGAGCCAAAACGTCACGGTATTACCAAGGAAGAAGAAAAAAGAAAACAGGAGCAGCAATAACAAAGCTTGGAAAAGGTAAAAACCAAACTGCACTCCAACAGTCAAACCAAAAAAACTCCCTAATACCTCTTAGTGGATTTACCACTGCAGATATTATGGAACCGAAAAAAGTAGCTGCCCGGAGCGGAAAGACCAACTAAAAATCACATTTTTTCAGCTGCGTCTTTTCGCTCCTTTTAATATTTCTAAGGTTTTTCTGGCGGGTCTGTGATGTTCTGAACCCATCTAGGCACTCAAATCTTTCCTTTGATAATAAAGTGAACTGAGGACCAGACTGATTGCGATGACGGCAAAAGCCATTGCTAAATACTCCGGCTGTACTCTTACCTGACTAAAGACATCTGCACCGCTCGCAAAATAGTATGGGGTCAGGTATTTAAGAAATTCAATATCCGGCACAATACGGCTCATCATATCCATAACATAAAGAAGTAAAACCAGCCCAAGCGACAGACCAATTTGTTTTTTACGGCTGAGAGCCGAAAGCAGGAAAGCAAGGCTGCCAACTTCAACCTGCATCAAAAGAGCTAAAAGCTGATACCTAAGCAAAAGATCATAAGAAAAGTCCAGATTAATCTGCCAAATACCAAGCACCTCCAGCCCTGCAACAATCCCATTGAAAATCAGTATCATAAAAAGCAGACTGAAATATTTCCAAATCAAGATATTCAAACGTCCCAAGGGAAGTGTATGCAGAAATTCGCTTGTGTGCCCCTCTTCTTCCTTGGACAGACTGCTTGCTCCCATCATAGCTGCAAACATCCCCGCTCCAAGACCAAACATGATTACGATTTCCGTAGCAAAGTAACCATTCAGGGTGGCAATACTAACCTTATCCAATCCTAAAGCCTTCGTCATTTCACCCATATTGGTATACAGCTGCGCCATATCTTTCAGCTGATGCTCCACACTCTTATAAAGCAGAATACAGCCGTAGCAAATCAGACCGACCGACAAGGACCAAATTATGAGCGTTTTAAGGTTTTGTCTCAATTCATGCATGAACAAAATCATGGGGTCACCACCTCCTCATAATACTGCAAAAAGAGGTCTTCCAGCGGCGGTTCTTCGACCAAAAAGTCATCTGCCTGCATGCCTGTCAGACGTTCTAACAATTCACTGCTGGAACCTGTAAACGTAAAGGATTCTGAATGACCGTCCTTCCAAACGGTCACGTGTTTCACCTGACTGCGCGTCAGATTGGTCAGCGTATCAACCGTAAGAATAGCCCCGTCCTTGATAATAGCTGCGCGGTCACAGTAATTTTTGATGTCAGAAAGGACATGGGAAGACAGAAAACAGGTACTGCCTGCTGCACAAGCTTCTTTAACCAAACGAAAGAAACGCTCCTGCATCAGCGGATCAAGGCCTGATGTCGGTTCATCCAAGATTAAAAGTTCCGGCTGGTGCTGCAAAGCGCAGACAATACCAACCTTTTTACGATTGCCCAGTGAGAGGTCTTCAATTTTCTTTTCCAGCGGTACTTCCAAAATCCGACAGAGCCTGTCCGCTTCTTGCGAACAGTCTTTTTTTCTGGATTTGGCCGCAAAAAGAATGACATCCTTAACTTTCATGTTAGGGTAAAACATGGCTTCCGACGGTATGTAGCCGATATGCTTAAGATTTTCTGTTAAAGTCTTATATCTGCCGCCAAAAAGCGTCATCTCCCCCTTGCTTGCTCGGATCAGCCCCAGCAGACAGCGGATGGTTGTTGATTTTCCGGCACCATTTGAACCTAGGAAACCAAAAATTTCACCCTTTTTAACGCTGAGAGAAACATCCCTTATGCCTATATGCTTGCCGTAATATTTCTGCAAATGCTTAATGTCAATCACGTGTTCTGTCATAAGAGCATTTCACTTCCTTTCTTTATACTCCTGCAGCAGCTGATTCAAATAGCGGCTGTCAATCCTGCGCTTGATTTTGTTAATCAAATAAATACAGTAATAACAAAAGAGCTGATAAGCACCAAAACCAAGAGCAGCAGGCCAGCTCCCGTCAAACCAATTCATCGTATGCACAGCGAGGGTATACAGAATGGTGCAAAAAACAGCTGACAGGATACCAGAAGGAGAAATCCGATCTGCCTCGTCAAAATTCTTTAAAACATATACCTGAAGGTTGCAAATCAGATAGGCCAGCAGAGCAATTTCTGCAATCTGCAAAAGGTCGATATGATAAATCCTCTGCCAGAGCAGGTAAGAGGCGCAGTAAAACAGGTGGCAGAGACTGTAAAGGCCCGCCTTATACTTAATACTAATTTCTCGGCTTAAATAGGCCTCCCATTTATTCTTCATTCTGTACTCCTTCTTCTAATAGCTGCCGCAAATGACTCGCATACTTGCGCGAAATAATGACACTCTCACCATTATCCAAGGTTGCTTCAATTCGGCCAAAAGATTGGCTTTTGAAATGCTCAATCCTGTAAAGGTTGAGCACCATGGCTTTGGCACAGCGAAAGAAACCTTTAAAAGCATAGCTGGTTACTAAATCTTTGAGGCTGCAGGCCACTTGACAGACATCTTTTTGAGTATAAGCGAAGGTCTTGCTGTCGATACTCTCGAAATACAAAATATCGTCTAATAAGAGATAGCGCTCACCTCGTTCATTTCTGCCGAGAATTTTCTCATGTTCCTGTGTCACAAGGTCACTGATGGCCTGAACAGTCGGAGTCATTTGACGGTAACGCACGATAACCTCGTCTTCACCATTGGAAATTTGCTCTAATCGTAACTTCACTGCTTTTCTCCTTTGCGATTATTATAACAGAAATTGATTTGGCATAAACCCCAGATCTGCTAAGTTGCATATTTGTCTGATAAGATGCAAAAAAGGAAGCCCTGAGAGCTTCCTTGATATTTTATTGGGAGGTCAGATTTAACTGCTCAGCAGTAAGCTAAACAAGAAGCACGGCGGTTTCTTTATACGATACCTTGTGCTGACATTGCCTCAGCAACCTTAAGGAAACCTGCAATATTAGCACCGACAACGAGATTGCCTTCTTGGCCGAATTCCTTCGCTGCTGCTGCTGAATTGTCGTAGATACCTTTCATGATATCGTAGAGCTTGCTGTCTACTTCTTCAAATGTCCAAGAAGTACGGCCGCTGTTTTGTGCCATTTCAAGGGCTGAAACAGCTACACCGCCGGCATTGGCAGCCTTAGCTGGACCAAATGATACACCTGCTTTGTGGAAGACTTCAATCGCTTTAAGCGTTGAAGGCATATTGGCACCTTCGCTGACAGCAATCACACCGTTTTCAACCAGTGTTTTAGCATCTTCTTCGTTCAGTTCGTTTTGAGTAGCACATGGGAAAGCAAGGTCTGCCTTAAGCGTCCAGATTGAATCGCCGCCAGCTGCAACAAATTTGGCACTTGGACGGGCATCAGCGTATTTGACAATACGTGCACGCTCAACTTCTTTAAGCTGTTTAAGAAGGGCAACATCAATACCTTCTGGATCATAGACATAGCCAGATGAATCTGAAACAGCAATAACTTTAGCACCCAGTGACTGCAGTTTTTCAGTTGCATAGATAGCCACATTGCCTGAACCAGATACGATAGCTGTTTTACCGGCAAAATCTTCGCCACGCGCTTTAAGCATTTGTTCAGCAAAGTAAACAGCACCATAACCAGTTGCTTCTGTACGGGCGAGGGATCCGCCCCAGTTCAAGCCTTTACCGGTAAGAACACCTGTGTATTCATTGCGAAGGCGTTTGTATTGGCCGTAGAGATAACCGATTTCACGTCCGCCGACACCAATATCACCAGCAGGCACGTCAGTATCAGCACCGATATGCTTGCTCAGCTCAGTCATAAAGCTTTGGCAGAAACGCATGATTTCATTGTCTGACTTACCTTTAGGGTCAAAGTTAGAGCCGCCTTTGCCGCCGCCGATTGGCTGACCGGTCAGCGAATTTTTGAAGATTTGTTCAAATCCAAGGAATTTAATAATTGATTGGTTTACTGATGGGTGGAAACGAAGTCCGCCTTTGTATGGACCGATAGCTGACGAGAATTGTACACGGAAACCGCGGTTAACTTGAACATTTCCCTTATCGTCAACCCACGGCACACGGAAGGACACGATGCGTTCCGGTTCAACCAAACGTTCCAAAAGATTTTCTTCAATATACTGTGGGTATTTATCAAAAACCGGAACGAGAGATTCAAAGACTTCTTCAACTGCTTGAAGAAACTCTGCCTCATGGCTGTTTTGTGCTTTAACTTTTTCAAAGACGCTGTTAACGTATTCCTTACCTGTTGTCATAATGTATTTCCTCCGAAATTGAGTTTCGTAATTTTTATTACGTAGAATATTATAAATTTTCTGAATATTCTTGTCAAGTCTTTTTCGCTATTTTTTTGAAAAACTCATCTCTTAATGTTACATAACCTGACATCATAGTATAATTAAAAGCTGGGCAGCATTTAGCTGTACTGACCATCCAAAGTCTTCTCTGACAGATAAATCCTGTTCACAATCAAGGATTTTTGACAAGACGGCTTTCATTTTATACAATTAAGATAAATATTTAAGGAGTTTTCATATGAAATGGTTCACACTAACCTCTGGAGTTTTAACACTTTTAATCGGTTTTTGGATTTTTGCTCATCCGCTGGTTGTGACAGCTTCAATCGGCTGGCTGCTGGCACTGGTTATTTTCTTCGTGGGGATTACTGGATTTATAGACTATATGTCAAGGCCGAGCGAAGAACGCAATGGCTGGAATTTGCTGCAAAGTATTATTTCGATTATTTTTGGTTTTATCCTCTTAACATCCTCTATTTTTTCACTGACAACAGCTGTTATTACCATTGCTGCCTATTGGACACTTGTCATCGGTATCCTGCGGATTGTTTCTGCTTACCGTCTGCGCAAGATGGGCTTCCCTGACAGCAAGCGGCTCTTTATTAGCGGTATTTTCGCTGTTCTTTTAGGGCTTATCCTGCTGGGACAGCCACTGCTGTCTTCGGCTATCATCGGCCGCTTTGTCGCTCTTCTTTTGATAGCAATCGGTATTTCAAGTATTTTTGTTTTTCTGCGCCTGCCTTAATAAATGCCCAAGAACAAATTGATTAAAACATACAAAAGACTGGAATGAAAATTCCAGTCTCAGACCGAAGACAAACTTCTTTTTGGAGGTTTGTCTTTTTTGGTGTCTCTTATCTTTGAGATGAAAAATGGATAAGAAAGCTGAAGCTGTCCAAAATAAAAAGGCCTTCCTGCCATCATTTTTACCAGTTTTTTGAGATTTAAACACGCTAAAATCAGCCCAACCTTGTCTTCCATTTTGGACTTGCCAATCTCTCTCGTATATCTGAGATTGTGATATTCTTTAGCTGTCCCAAAGAGGCGTTCAATGGTTTCTTTTCGATGTTGGTAGCGTTCCCTCATCCCTCTTTGATAGCGAATGTCCTCACAAATCTCCATCCCCTCTTTCCAAAGATGTCTCGTGACGACTTTTTGATGCTTCTGACTCTCTGTGCAGCTCCCTAATAAAGGACAAGTGGCACAAATCTTGGCCTTACTCTTATACTCGCGATAGCCCTCACGAGTCGTTGTACAATACTCTAACGTCTGATTTTCGGGGCAAAGGTGACAATCATAATACTCATCGTAAACAAAATCCTTAGGCTGTAACAGCCCTTTCTTTCCTTTCGGTCTGGTGTAGGGAAAAACAGGGGTGATGTTTTTATCCAGCAAGAATTTAGCGATAGAAGGAGTTTTATAACCTGGATCAGCGATAAGGAAGTGAGGACTGAAGGGCTCAAGTTTGGCAAACAGCGCAGGAAAAGCTTGGCTGTCATGGACATTCCCTGCTTCCACACTATAAGCTAACGCCCAGCCATGTTTGTCGCAGGCAACCTGAGCATTATAGGCAAAAACTTCTTTATGCTCACCTTTATGAAACCAACCGCTCTCCGGGTCAGTCGTTGAGACTTTCTTTTCTTTAGCCTCGCTTTTTGCGGCGGGCTTTAGCGACTTTTTTGCGTGCTTTTTCCTGTCCAAATCAATTTCAAGTTCCAGCTGGTCACTCATAAATTTAGCCTGTTGTTCCACCATTTCCTTGCGATACTTGTGATTATTAGCTGCGGCTTTGACGTGAGTGCCGTCCACGAAAATCTCATTGGGGTCAATCAAACCTGCCATCAGGGCTTGATGCAGCACCTGATTAAAAATTTCAGAAATGACCTGTTTGTCTTGGAAACGCCGACTGTAATTCTTACCATAGGTGGTGAAATGAGGCACTTTATCGTCCAAAGTCAACCCTAGAAACCAACGGTAAGCATTATTGACTTCAATCTCTTTGATGGTCTGACGCATAGAGCGAATACCATAAAAACATTGGATAAGAGGGATTTTGATAAGCATCACAGGATCCAGACTCGGACGCCCATTATCACAAGAGTAAGTATCCTCAACTAAGTCATAGATGAAGTCAAAATTAATCACAGCCTCAATCTTACGCAGAAAGTGATCCTCAGGAACAAGCTGATCAAGCGTATAGAACCCGTATTGATGGCGGTTATAATCTGGCTTTTCTTTGTGAAACATGGCCTTACCTCACAAACCGTTTTCTTTTAGTATACTCCTAAACAGAGCAAAAAGCTCTTAGAAATTCAATTCTAAGAGCTTTGTCTTCAGTCTGAGACTGGAATGAAAATTCCAGTCTTTTTAGTTATCTGTTATAAATAACGTGCAATCCCCCAGCGGTTGATAAAGATTCTTCTGCCATTCGCTAAGGTAAGGACTTTATTATAAACCATGCTGCCGCTGTCCTTATCGTAATAGCGCATCAGCCCCCAGCCATCATAGGCAACATCACCTTTAACCTGCTTACCTTCTCTGGTAAAGAAGAGCTGCTGATTATTAATGTACTGACTGCCTGTTACTGCTGTTCCGTCTGAGCCCAGATAATACCAACTACCATCTTGGTCTGCTTCGAAACGATTGGTTTGCAGCTCGCCTGAATCTGCATGATAATAACGGATCTTGCCATTATCATTGACAAAGCTGCCCTTAACTTGCTTGCCATCCTGGGCAAAATAGAGTTTTTGCCCATTGATTGTCTGGCTGCCCGTTACCGCTGTTCCGTCTGAGCCAAAGTAATACCAATTATTTTGACTGTCTGTTGCAAAAATATCATGCGCCAGCTCACCTGAATCTGCAAGGTAATAGTAGAGTTTGCCGTCACTATTAGTGATAATCTTTCCTTTGACTTGTTTGCCGTCTTGGTCAAAGTAGTAAGACTTACCGTCAATAGTTTGAGCACCTGTCAGCGCTGTTCCGTCAGCTCCAAGGTAATACCAGTCACCATTGCTGTCATTGGCAAAACGATTGACAACCATATTGCCTGAGCCATCGTCGAAATAGCGTTTTTTACCATCAGCATCGGTTATCCATTCACCCTTGACCTGATAGCCGTCCTGATCAAAGTATTGCGTATTGCCATTGATTGTTTGCAAGCCTACTGCCATGACGCCGTTGGCATCAAAGTAACGCCACTTCGTATCTCCCTCAAAGGAATAATAGTCATTGCTGTAGCGATTGCCCAGACGGCCAAAGTAATTCTTGGTACCGTCAGCATTTTCCAAAATAGCCTCGCGCAGCTGAACGCCATTAGGCAGGAAGTACTGGACTTCATTATTTAAATGCTGCAGACCGTAAACCATATGGCCGTTATTATCGAAATAATACCAATTGCCTTTGGCGTCCTGAACAAAGCTGTCTTTGGCCTGATAGCCGCTGCTTGAATAGAAGGTCAGTCCGCTGCCATCATTAACGAAACCTGTTAAAGCTTCTTGGTTAGTCAGCTGTTTAGGCAGATAGGTTTCCTCACCGTCCAAAGTGAAGTACTTATCGCTGGCTGCATCTTTGAGGACATAGCCGACACCGCGTCCCAGAATATTGGTACCGTTGAAATACTTGGCCTGCCATTGGGTAATCTTTTCGCTCGGATCCATTTTTTGACCGTTCGAAATTTGAGTGCGTTCAAAGATGCTAGGGTATTTAGCTTTCAGCTCGTCTAAGAAAGCTCCGCCGTACTTAGCCTGATAGTCATCACCCTTGGTCTTAGTATTAGCCAGATAAAGCGTATCCTTAATTTCAGAATCGTGACGGTATGCACCATAATTATTGACACGGGTTGCTGTTACGACTTCTCTGCCCGGAAGATTGTAAATTTGATCCGGCACCCAATCGGCAATGACTTGAATACCATTGCGGTGCAGCGCTTTAAGAGCATCGATCATATCCTGCTGAGAACCGTATTTGTTGTTCTTGCTCATGGCAAGATCATAGCGGTCTTCGAAGGCATAGCCATTTAAAATGATTGAATCAAGGAAAGAACCATCTTCAGATGACACATACTGCGGTGCCATTTCAAAGGAGGTAACACCCCAAGATTTGAATAAATCAACATTTTGAGCAATTAATTTATTGGTGTATTCAGAGTCCTTGGTAACGAAATCTTGGAAGTTTGAGAAACCTTCATAGATTAACTGTGAATCCAGAGCGCTTGAAGAATTATAAACCTGACCGTCAGCATTGGCCTTGTCGCTGGCTGCCACGCGGACGTCTTGGCTGTCACTGGCTCCTACTGGCACCCAGACAGCTAGGTAACCGGATACCTGCGGATTGAGATAGCCTTGAATATCAGCCGCCGTAAAGACTAATTCACCCTTATCGTTTGTCTTGCGGTAAAGCGATTTAGCAGCATCGTCAGATGCGTAGGTGGCAAGTCCGTCCTGAGTTGTTAAGATGAGCGGGCGGTACTCTTGATTTTTGTGGGCTGCCCCCATATTAACAACTACTTTATCATCGGCCCTTAGTTTCAAGCTTGGGTTATTGCTGGTAATGACAGCCATTCCTTGGGTCTTGGTGGCTTCATTGCCGCTGTCAGTCGCTTCATTAGCTCCTGTACCATAGCGCACAGATGTTAAGACGCCGGTATAATCCCAATCCATATTGGTCTTATCACCCTCAACATAGGTTATCTGCATATCCTGACCGCCGGCTGCATACTTGATGCGAGCTTTCATTAGGGTTTCAATGGCATCGTAGTACGGTGACTTAGTAGCCATGTACTGTCCATCGTCAGTATACATATCACCATAGTAAACACGGGTGATGGAATCCTTGTTGGATAACATCAAGGCATAAGCTGTCGGAATATTAGACTGGGTATATTTCTTATTGGCCTGACGCATGTCTTCATTATAAATCTTGAAGGCCTGCTTCAGCTCATCCAGCGTAAAGGTTAAACCATCTGTATTAGGATTGATATTGTCTTTGATAATCTTGGCAATAACCGTCTGAACTTCACTGTCATGAGCTCGGATAAAGATATAGTTGGCCATACGTTCGCTGTTTTTGCCCTCAGCTGAACGGTCATTCAAACTGTTGGTAATAACAGATTCCAATCCGCTGCGAACATTGCTTTTATCTGTTGCATCTTTTTCAAGAGGACGGGCCAAGGCATAGAGGAGCGACAGACGCAGCTTATTGTCAATCGGCAGCTGTGCCCCGTAAGTATCTTTGTTGTACTGCGGGTCATTGTCTGACCAAGCTTCTAAGATAGACAGGTGATCAAGGGCGTTTTTCTCGCTCTTATCCACACCATAGTAAGCTTTGAAATAGTCTGAGGCGATTTGAAGCAGGTCAGCATTGACATTGTCAACGGCATCAATCCGTACGCCGTCAAAATTAGCTTCAGGGTCGTTGGCCACAATAGAACCATAGTTCATTAAATAATGAAGCCAGTTGAGCTGCTCTGCCTGAACAGCAGGATTGGAATTGTCAATATCATTCGCCAGGAGGAATTCATAGCCCCCCATAGAATTATCATCGAAATACTTTTGCTCCCCTGTCTGACTGGTTGGTGTGCGGTTGAGCAAACGGTAGTCAGAATCAGCATGAGGGGTACGTTCATCATTGACATAGAGAAGAGCTCCGCCCTGAAGGTGGTCTTTTTCACCAGCCGAACTATCGGATTCTGTCTCAATATTCCAATTGGACTGAGTCTTCACAAAACTGTTGATAATGTCACGCAGCCACTCTATCTGCTGGGTTTGCGAAATTTTAGCTTCAATCTTTGCCTGAACATTTTGGGCAGCTAAGTTCAGACTTTCCTGACTGCTGTCAGCCGTATAGCTAGTGCCTGTTCCCAGTCCCTGCTCATTCATGTAATTCAGATAAGCTACCTGCGTTTGCTTATCAGGCCACCAAGACATCAAAAGCGGACGAAGATCCGATTCGGTTGACGCTGTCCAGGTCTTGCCGTCTTTCAGGATGTCTTTAGGACGGTACCAAGAGTCCGCTGTTACATAATTATCAACGGTTTCAAGACTCTCCTTCTCAAAATTAACGATTTGGTTGTGCGGTGTATACTCATTATTTAAAGATGTCAGACCTTGAGTAAACTGATACTGTGCCGTATCCGACAGAGCCCCTGTTTCTTTATCAAAGAACAGTGTTGCCCCATCGACAGTCAAGGCAAAGTTCTTTTTCACTTGACCGTCTGAGCCAATATAATAATACTTGTCATCAATCTTTTTGACATTTGGAATGGCTGATAAATCAGCATCACTTAATTTTTTTGTTTGATTTTGATCAGCCGTCTGAGCCGCTGTCACACGTTCTCCTGACGTCTGAATTTTGGCTGCTCTTGTTGTCTCTGAGCTTGCTGCCTGTTCATGTTCCGGAGCTGTCACTGCCTCTTCAGTGCTTTCCTGAACAGTGGTACTCTGGCTCTGAGCTTGATTCTCTGTTGTTTCAGTAACCGTTTGGCTGCTTTGTTCCTGAACTTGCTGAGCTTCCTGTTCGCTAACCTGTGCTTCTTGTTCAGTGACCTGTTGTGCTTGGCCGCTTTCTGCGGCAGACTGATCAGCTGCAGAGGTCTCCGCTGTGCTCTCACTCTGACTTTGCTGAGTGACAGCAACCTGATTATTCGCTGCCTGTTCAGTCTCCGCTGCAGATACATTCAGCCCTGCACTGCCCAAAGTAAGTATGCTGGAGGCAACGGCGATTGTCACCCAGTGTTTTTTCACTTTGCGCATTTTATAACGTAGTTTCGTTTCCATAAAAATTCCTCCTTTTATTAGTTCAACATTATAACTTCATAATCCTATAAAACTGATGACGCCCGGATTACAAACTTCTTTCTTTGTTTTGCTAACTGATTAAGGCCAAAAACCTAGAAATGTTTTTTAATCAGAATATAATCTGTTGATAAAAAATAAAAAACCCAGTCAAGCGACCGAATTTTTATAGATATAAAAGACTTGCAATTGTCATATTTATCGGTATGGAAACCAGTGACAAAATCGTTGTCAGGAGTACTAGGCGCGAACCATATTCATAATCGCCGCCGTAAACCTGACTGAGCAAGGCAGCATTCATGGCTGTCGGCGAACAGGAGGCTATTGTCAGTGCCAGCTTCATATCATAAGCCTCTACCGGCAAAAGCCAGATAAGAATGATACTGACTAAAGAAGTCACAAACAAGCGCAGAAAGGCTGTGTAATACGCCGGCTTGTAGAGAAAAATCTCCTTAAAGTCAGCCTTGTAGAAATAAGAGCCCAGAACCAAAGTTGATAAAGGCGTGTTTAATTTAGCTATCGTTTCAATAGCATCAGTCATAACTCCGGGCAACTCATAAGGCAGGCTAAAGAAAAAGAGTCCGATAACCGTTGCAATCATGGCAGGGTTGATAAAAAGAGACCGCCAATTAATAGCACTTTTATTTTCGGCAATGAGATAGAGACCGTAAGTCCACTGCATAATCTGATTGGCAACAACAAAACCTGAGATGAAAAAGACTGCATTAGTACCGCCTACGGCTTCCGCCAAGGGTGTTCCCATAAAGCCGACATTGGCAAATAAGGCTGCATACCTGTCCATATTGCGATCATCAGCCAGCAGAAATTTTACCAGAAATATCCGTGTGATAAGGAGAAAGAAGGCAGAACCGATCATGATTAAGAGCAGACTCAGCCGTTTAACAGAAAACTCCTGACTGATAAAGGAAGAAACAAACAAACTCGGCGCAACATAGGTCGTCAGCAGTTTTGATAATTTAAAGGTGACATCCTTGGTAAAAATATCCTTATAGGCTAGAAACATTCCTGCTCCCATAATCAGGAAAAGCACTACTAATTTCTGAAAAACCAGACTTGCAATGGCCATAAAAACTCCTTCTATTCTGCTTTTGCTTTCTTATAACATTATCTTGTAAGAACCAACGAAATGATTCTGAATTTCCCCTTTAAGCAAGCAGCCAGACTGTTTTAACTGCTAAGCTTTTGCCGATTGGCTAAACTGGCTCATATACAGATCATAATAGAAACCTTTATCAGCCAGCAAGCTTTGATGGTTCCCCTGCTCAATAATTTGCCCGTCTTTCAAAACAAGGATTTTATCAGCTTCCTGAATGGTTGACAGACGGTGGGCAATAACAAAGCTGGTACGGCCCTCCATGAGTTTAGCCATCGCTTTTTGAATCAGCAGCTCCAAACGTGTGTCAACAGACGAGGTTGCTTCGTCCAAAATAAGAATCTTAGGATCAGCTAAAAGAGCTCGGGCAATTGTCAATAACTGTTTTTGTCCCAGAGAAATATTATTTGATTCCTGATTCATCTCCATATTATAGCCACCTGGTAACGTTCTGATAAAATGATCGACATTGGCTGCTTTGGCCGCTGCAATAATGTCATCATCACTGGCTTTTAAATTGCCAAAACGCAGATTTTCCTTAATCGTTCCTTCGTAGAGCCAGGCATCTTGCAAAACCATTCCAAATTGCTGACGGTAGTCCTGGCGGGACAGGTGACGGATATCATGACCGTCAACCTCAATAGCACCCTGGGTGACATCGTAAAAACGCATCAAAAGATTAATCAAAGTTGTCTTACCGGCACCTGTCGGACCAACAATAGCAACCATTTCACCAGGTTTAACATCCAGATTAAAATGGCGGATAAGCGGTTTATCAGGTGTGTATTGGAAAGAGACATCCCGAAAGCTGACCTGACCGGTCAAATCATGCTCCAGTTTTTCAGTTGGCTGACTGACTTCATTTTCTTCATCCAAAACTTCAAAAATACGCTCCAACGATGATTTGGCACTCTGCAAAACACCTGACAGCTGGGTGATTGTCTGAATTGGCTGACTGACCTGCCAAATATACTGCACAAAAGCCTGCAGATTGCCAATAGTCAGTTTTCCTGCCAAAACCTGCAAACCGCCCACAACTGCAACAATCAGATAAGCCCCATCTGAAATAGCATTGAGCACTGGCATCATGGTTCCCGAGATAAAACTTGCTTTAAAGCCGACGTTGCGCAAATTTTCCGTAATATCACGAAAATCTGCCGCAGATATGTCTTCACGACCATAGAGTTTGATGACATTAAAACCTGTCAAATTTTCCTGAACAAAGCTATTCATATCTCCCAGAGCATTAGCCTGCTTTTTAAAATAGGGCTGGGATTTTTTCAAAATAAAGCGGGCGCTAAAATAAGTCAGAGGAATGCAGGCAATAACAATCATAGCCAAAGGCAGATTAAGACTGAGCACCATAGCAATCACCAGAATAATCGTCAAAAAAGCATTGATAATCTGCAAAAAACTCTGCTGCAAAGCATTTGAAACGGTTTCAACATCATTGGTAAAGCGCCCCAGCATATCTCCGAATTGATGCCTGTCAAAATAAGAGACGGGAATCTTGTTGATTTTTTCACTCAAATCTTGACGTAAATCACGGATACTTTTCTGAACAGCATTGGTCATAAAATAGTTGGATCCATAAGAACCAATACTGTAAAGAAGGCCGCGCAAAAAATAGAGCAGTAAAATTCCAAAAATATAGCCAGTATTGATACGGGCTCCGCTGACACCGCGGGCCATATCGAGCAGATTAGCCGTCAGCTCCGTCATCACAAGCCCCAGAATAAAAGGTTCGAGGACATTCATGACACTGCTGAGAATTTTAAGGAAAATAGCAAGAAAAAGCGACCTTTTATAGGTTTTTAAGTACTGCCACAAGCGAAGAAAAACATTTTTCTGTTTCATGAGTCCTCCTAACCTTCTGTCAAACTATGATTATCAATCTGCGAATTAGCAATTTCGCGGTATATCTCATTGGATTTCATTAGTTCATCATGGGTTCCTCGGCCGACAATTTCACCTTCATCCAAGACGATAATCTGGTCAGCATCCATAATGGTTCCGACACGCTGGGCAACTATCAAAACAGTAGCCTGCCCAGTTATTTCTTTCAGACGTGCCCGCAGCTGAGCATCTGTCTTATAATCCAGAGCTGAGAAAGAATCATCAAAGATATAGATATCTGGCTTTTTCACGACAGCCCGAGCAATGGATAAGCGCTGCTTCTGACCGCCTGATAGATTGCTGCCGCCTTCAGCCAAATGGGTATCAAATTTCTCTTTTCGGCTTTCAATGAACTCTTTAGCCTGCGCTACGTCAGCTGCTGAATCCAATTCAGGCAGAGTAGCATCTTCTTTCCCATACTTAAGATTCTCACCGATGGTTCCGGTAAAAAGCAGGGCTCGCTGCGGAATAAAACCGATTTTCTGGCGCAGAGCTTTCAAATTATAATCACGGACATCGACACCGTCAACGAGAATTTTGCCCAAGGTCACATCATAAAATCGCGGAATCAGATTGACCAGTGATGATTTTCCGGATCCCGTACTGCCAATAAAGGCAATAGTCTCACCCGGACCAGCTTTAAAACTGATATCATGCAAAACAGGACTTTCAGTTTCCCCGGGATAAGCAAAGGTGACATTGTCAAACTCCAAATAGCCCTTCGTTTGGCTGTCAACAATGCCGCCTTCATTAGGGTCAATTGAAATAGGCATAGCCATCACTTCCTGAATGCGTTTGCTGGATACAGCCATCCGTGGATACATGGTGAAAATATTGGCAAACATCAGAAAGGAAAATAGGGCATGAAAGCTGTATTCAATAAAAGCAAAAAGATCGCCAATCTTAATCTCAGACTTTTGCAGGGGCTCCAGTGAAAAGTAAACAATTGCCACAATCATAATGATAATAATCTGCACAAAAAGAGCTTCTGTCAGACCGGTTAACTTGAACAGCCGGCTGGAGGTGTTTTCATAAGTGCTGTTTTTTTGCGCAAAGCGCTCCTCTTGAAAGGATTCACGGGCAAAGGCACGAATGACCCTAAGACCGGTAAGATTTTCACGCACATACTGATTAACCTTATCCAGTGTACTTTGCTGCTTCTCAGACAAGGGACGTGTTTTAGCCGCCACATAATAAACAACCAGAATTAAAAAAGGGATGGCAACAACGACAACCCAAGCCAATGAGGCGCTGGTCAAAAGAACCATAACGACACTGGAGACCATCATCATGGGAGTCACAATCCCCATTCGCAGCGACATTTCAGCAAACTGCATGAGAACAAAGGCATCGCTGGTCATACGTGTCACCAAGGAAGCGACACCGATTTTTTCATATTCGTGGTGGGAATACTGCTGCAGTTTGTCATACATATCGTTTCGCATATCACGAATCATCGTTGTTGTCAGTCTTCCCGAAGCATAGGCCAGTGTAATCCGCCCGGCTATACCAAGCAAAACAATAATAAGCATGATCGCAGCCCAAAAATAAAGAGCCTTTTTATCAGCCGGTGTGATTCCCTGGTCAATCATTCGGGCCAAAGCTGTCGGCAGCCCTAAATTCACCACAACAAATAAAAAAGCACCTAAAATATCCAGTATCAGCCATTTAGGATACTTTTTCAAATAAGACCAAATATAAGCCATATCCTCTCCTTTTTCTTATAAATCCTTTAGCATCCAAACATCCATAGCATCATGCGAATTTCCAAAAGACATGGGAGCTTCTAAAGCGGTAAAACCAAAATGCTCATACACCTTAAGAGCCTGCTTGAGTACCTGCGAACTTTCCAGGTAGAGCTTAATAAATCCCTCTTTTTGAGCCTCCTGAAAAATACGCCTCAGCAAAAGGCTAGCTATGCCCTTGCCGCGATAGGCTTCATGCACATAGAGTTTTTGCAGTTCCGCTGTTTCTTCAGAAACAGGGGCAAATCCGCCAGCTCCAATAATCATCTGATTGTCTTCTACAACAAAATAAGCTGATCTGGGAGTAGCTTGATAATAACCCGCCAAATCATCTAAATAAGGATCAAAGTAGGCGGTGCCCTCAATAGCCAAATCTTCTTTTTCTAAGGAATGGCGAATTAGCTGGGCAACTGCTGCATTGTCTCTTTTTTCAATAGGTCTTAGCTGCATTAGTTCTCCAACTCACTCAAGTATTCATAGCGCTCGTATTTTTCCAGGAGCTGATCATTGGCAGCATCTAAATCACGCTGCAGACTGGCTAACTGGCCGTAATCTGAAGCATTTTCCTGCATGGCTGCCTCGATTGTTTCGATTTTGTCTTCCAAAGCCGCAATATCATCGTCGATCGTCGTCCACTCCTGCTTTTCAAAGTAAGACATGCGCTTCTTTTCGCTCTTAACCCTTTCAGTCTTAGGTTTTTCCATTTTTTGTGCCATAGCAGAGCTGGATTTCTCAAATTCCTTTTCATCCAGATAATCGGTATAATTGCCAAAAAATGTACGGATTCCGCCGTCTTCAAATGCCAGAATTTTAGTGGCGACCTTATCCAAAAAGTAACGGTCGTGACTGACCGTGATGACAGGTCCGGCAAACTGCTGAAGAAAATTTTCAAGTACCGTCAGGGTGGCGATATCGAGGTCATTTGTCGGTTCATCCAGCAACAAAACATTGGGTTTTTCAATGAGAATTTTGAGCAGATAAAGACGCTTCTTCTCACCGCCCGACAGCTTGGAAATCAGTGTCCCATGGCTTGATCTGGGAAAGAGAAATTGCTCCAGCAGATCCGTAACACTGCTGCTTCCACCAACTGTCTTGACCTCATCAGCAACTTCCTGCAGGTAGTTGATAACCCGCTTATCCTCATCCATATCTTTGATCTGCTGCGAAAAGTAGCCAATGCGAACGGTCTCTCCGGTAATGAGCTGCCCGGAATTGGGCTGTAAATCACCATTGATGAGATTGAGCAGGGTCGATTTCCCGACGCCGTTATCACCAACAATCCCAATGCGATCCTTATTTTGAATCAGCAGGTTAAAATCAGACAAGATCGATTTATTCGGAAAGGCAAAATCCACATGTTCAAACTGAATGACCTTCTTACCGATACGGCTGGTTTCAAAGTTGATTTCAAGGTCAGTTGAAGTCCTTGAACCTGACAGATCGGATTTGAGATCATGAAATCGGTTAATGCGAGCCTGCTGCTTGGTTGCTCTGGCCTGCGGCTGCCTGCGCATCCAAGCCAGTTCTTGCTTATAGAGCTGCTTTTTCTTGTGCAGGCTGGCAGCATCGCGTTCGTCCTGTTCCGCACGCAGACGCACATAATCCTGGTAATTTCCCTGATATTCCAGCAAACGAGCCCTGTCCAATTCAAAGATACGAGTGGCTACATTGTCCAAAAAATAGCGGTCATGGGTGATAAAAAGCACAGTCCTGCGGCTGCTCTTTAAATAATTCGTCAGCCAAGCAATGGTGTCAATGTCCAGGTGGTTGGTCGGCTCATCTAAAAGCAGTAAATCAGCCTCTGCCAGCAGGACCTGAGCCAGCTGAACCCGACGGCGCATACCACCGGATAGCTGACCGACCAGCTGACTGGTGTCATTGATACCTAACTGAGACAGGACAGTCTTCACTTCGCTTTCAACGGTCCAGGCATCTAAGGCATCCATCTCTGCCATAATCTTTTCCAGCCTGTCCTGATTAGCCTCCTTATAATCCGCCATCAGCATCTCATAAGAGCGAACCAGTTCTATTTCCCGAAGTTCTGATGACAGCACAGTATCAAGCACTGTTTTTGTCTCATCAAAATCAGGCTCTTGCATCAAGTAGGCTATTTTATAGTCATTTTTCTTTAAAAAAGGGGACTTATCCCCATCAAAACCCAGCCTGCCTGAAAGAACATCCAGCAGCGTTGTCTTTCCTGTTCCATTGACACCAATAATACCAATGCGGTCCAGATCGTGGATAATAAAGGAAATATCCTCAAAGACCGTTTTATCACCGACTATTTTACTCAGTCCGTCAACTAAAAAATCACTCACGCCTCAGTTCCTTTCTGACAAAATCAAAAATAGCCTCTCGCTCATTTTTCAAATCACCTGCTACAATAAGCATTTCAATGCGATTCAACAGTTTACCAAGTTCTGGACCCGGCTTAAGTCCCAGTTCCGCTATCAAGTCACCGCCCTTAACAAGAATGTCATGTTTATCGTGAATGGTGAGACTGGCATTGAGGTCCTTAATACGCTCAGCGTCAGCAGTCAGCCCCTGAGCCTTGCGCAATTCTTCAGCCAAGAGCATTAAGTCCTCGCCGTAGTGATAGACAGCAGCCTTGTCCGGCTGCCTGTTTTGACGCAAATCATAGACAGCTAGGAGTTTCTCTACCGTCTTTTGAAAATGATTGGCAGTCTTCCATTGCTTCAAAAAAGACTTGGGATTTTTAATATCCAAATACAAAAGCACTGCTGCCCATGCCTGCTCAGACGTCGAAAAAGTAAGGGTTTCCGGCAAATCACTTAACAGCCGCTGCCAATTTTCAGCGGAATCGCCCAGCAAAGGCAGATGGTTGTAAGCCTTGCTGGCAAGCAAATAAGCAATCCCCTTACGCCAAAAAGGAGCCTGTAAAAGTTTATCAAACTCAATAAAAGAGCGCTCTACAGAAATTTTTTCCAATAAGGGCGCATGTTCTTTCATGGCAGCAAAAGTCTCTTCTTCAATATCAAAATCAAGAACAGCAGCAAAGCGCAGGCCTCTCATAATCCGCAGAGCATCTTCATTAAAACGCTCAGCAGCATTGCCGACCGCCCGCAGCCGCTTGTGCTTTAAATCTGCCAAACCGTTAAATTTATCAATCACATGAGACTGCTCATCAAGAGCAAAGGCATTGATGGTAAAATCGCGGCGCTTTAGGTCTTCTTCCAAAGAACGCACAAAAGACACCTGACTGGGTCTGCGGTAGTCCACATAGACATCCTCAGTCCGAAAGGTCGTGATTTCATACTCATGGCCGTTTTCTAAAACCAAGACGGTGCCGTGCTCAATGCCAATATCTACCGTTCGCGGGAAAATCTTCTTGGTCTCTGCGGGATAAGAGCTGCTGGCGATATCTACATCATGAATGGGATGGCCCAGCAAGGCATCGCGCACGCTGCCGCCTACAAAATAAGCTTCAAAACCGGCTGCCTTAATTTTCTCTAATACTGGTAAAGCCTCCTGAAATTCAGAAGGCAGATGTTTTAATTTCATAGTAAATGTTCCAAACCGTAAACGAGCTGCTCTCGCTTGACTGCTTCTTTTATCCCTAAGTTAACGCCGCTCATGAAAGAAATGCGGTCATAAGAATCATGACGAAGCGTCAATCCTTCACCCTGTGCACCAAAAATCACTTCTTGGTGGGCAACCAGACCCGGCAGGCGAACGCTATGGATTCTAAAGCCATCATATTCGGCACCGCGTGCACCGGCCAGAGTTTCCTCTTCATCTTCAGCACCCTGTTTTTTATAAGTACGGGCCTCACGGATGAGTTCCGCAGTCTTGATTGCAGTTCCGCTTGGCGCATCTTTTTTCTTATCGTGGTGCAGCTCAATAATTTCCACATCAGGGAAATATTTAGAGGCCTTGGCTGCAAATTCCATCAGTAAAATAGCTCCGATAGCAAAATTAGGAGCAATCAGGCCGCCCAATTTTCGATCAGCAGACAGGGCTGTTAAATCTGCAATCTGTTCTTCGGTAAATCCCGTTGTTCCAACGACCGGGCAAAAGCCATTTTCTAAAGCAAAGCGCGTATTTTCATAAGCTACTTTAGGCATGGTAAAATCTACCCAGACATCAGCATCAAAACCAGCCAGGTCTGCTTTGTCCGTGAAGACAGGCACCCCATCAAGGTCTTTTTCAGCTGCGAAAGGATCCAACAGAGCAGCCAATTCCAGCTCGCTGTCACTCTTAGCCATATCAACAGCTGTTGAGCCCATTCTTCCCTTAAAACCTGCAACAATCACTTTAATACTCATTTTTCTTCTCCTTTAACTATCGGTACGGCTCCAAGCGCAATCGCTCCTTCTCCCAGATGGGTTGCAATAACCCCGTTGAAAGGAACAATGGCTAAATTTTCTGTATAACCATCCTCCATTAAACGTTTTTGCAAAGCCTCGGCCTTCTTGCTGGCATTGGCATGGATGATATAAGTCATGTAATCGCCGTCTGCAGTAACATCACCTAAGATATCAATCAGACGCTTAACTGCTTTTTTCTCCGTTCTGACCTTTTCAAAAACCTCAATCCTGCCATCAGTAAAATAAAGAATGGGCTTAATGCTCAGCAGATTGCCTAAGAGAGCCGAGCCATTTGACAAGCGGCCGCCTTTAACCAAATGATTGAGATCATCTACCATAATGAAAGCATTGGTCTTTTCAATCATAACCTCCAGATTAGCTAAAATCTGCTCAAAAGACAAACCTTCTTTCCCCCATCTCAAGGTTTCCATGACCATCCATCCCATAGGGCTGGAAGTGATTTTGGTATCCGGGAAAGCAATTGTTAAATTGTCGTATTCCTCAGTCAGATATTGAATATTTTGATGGAAACCTGAAATACCGCCTGATAGAAAAAGGCCGATAACATGGGTATAGCCATCTTTTTCCAGCCTTGTCAGCAAGTCGCTCAGTTCCGCCAAACTGGGCTGGCTGGTCTTAGGCAGTTCCGCAGAAGCCGCCATTTTCCTATAAAACTCATCCAAGGTTAGATTTTTACCTTCAATGTAAGTTTCACCCTCAATGGTAATCTCAATGTCAAGGATAAACAGGCTCTTGCTTGGCCTAAAATCTTGCGGAAGATAGACCGATGAGTCCGTAATCACAGCTAATTTCATCTCTTTTAGAACTCCAGTGTAATGCCTTCTCTATCCAGCGCAATTTCCGTCACTTCATAGGTCATGCGTTTCAAAATATCTAAAAGCGGTGCTGCCAGTGTTGCCACTTCTTCTTGTGAAAATTCACTGGGCTGGTTGACAATACGATCCTTAATCTTGACCATCTGCGACAAGACACCGCTGAGAACAAATTCATCACGCACAATCATAAACTGCAAAACAGCTACAACTGTGGTTTCGTTTAACTCCTCATTTTTTTCAACTAATTGGAAGGTTACCTCAACATCGGTTTCCGGTGTTCCGTTTTCTTTCTCCCATTCTAAATTTCTGGCATCGTAATGATACTGGTTGACAAACTCTTTTTGACGTACAATTTCCATTGTTTTCTCCTTGTTTCACATTACTTTTCATTATAGCACACTTAAAAGTAAAATTAAAGAAATCCCTTATCAGAATTTCTTTTGCGGATGCTTGGCAACGATGTCTGGATGCCGCTCTAAAACAGCCCTCCCCTTATCTGTTAATTGATAGCCTCTAAGGTCAAACAGAGCTTCCAGCTCCTCATTGGAATAAAGCTGTGCAAGAGTTTTTTCTGCATCAAGGCGTTTCATTTTGGACAGCCCTTTAACATGCTGCAGCTGCAAAAATTCCTTTAATTTGGGCACAGCCAAATGTTTCAAGGACTCAAAGGCCGTATTCAGTCTGACATAGTTTTCTTGAATAAGCCAGTCTAATTCTTTTTGGGCATCGATACCGTAGCTGGTATAAAAATACTTATGGTGGGAAGACTGATTGGTGTAGGTGCCAAAGCTAATCCGCCAAAGCATAATGATATGGCCGGGCAGCAGACTTTCTGCTGTGCGTACCATATTGCGCTTGGGAATGGGCTTTTTTAGGAGCTCCTCCTGATAGTGGGGAGCAAAATAAGGAAGTTCTGCGTGATTTTCATAGACATCATAAAAATTTTTCATGCTCCTATTGTAACAAAAAAAGAGCAGCACCCAAATCATTTCTTCCTCAGAAATTGATGGTGCAAGCCCTTCTCTTTTAGTTAACGGCCATGGCTTGATTTAGCCGCAAATAAGATTTACTTTTTAGTTTTTCTTTATGCTTTAAAAAATTTTACAGCCTCTAAGCGCAGCTGTGTCAGAACCGCCAAACCCATCAGAGCAAAAAAAGCAGGCTGCCTGCTGCAAGACCGATTAGATAGCCGGCAATAACATCTTTGGGATAATGAACACCGCCTAAAACACGGCACAAGGCCAATAAAAGAGACAGCAGCAGCAAAACAAGGCCCAGAAAAAGAGTTTCATGCAGGACGCAGACACTGATAACCGTCGCCGAAAAAACATGGCGGCTGGGCATAGACTGCCCCTTTGTTTGCTTGGTAATCAACGGCTGAATTTCCCAGACTTCATAAGGTCTGGGACTGTTAAGAATCCGCCTGACCAGCGACAGCAAAATAAAAGCCGTAGCTGGAATGATAATATAAGGCCCCAAAGCCCCTATCGTTTTTTGAGACCAACAAAGATAGGCCAGCAAAAGCAGATAGAGAATGGGCATCAGCTTAGTAATAAGACTATTTGTCCATTTGATGAGCCGGATAAGTCCAGGTCTTGTTCGGATTGGTTCCGTCAAATTTTCATAAAAGACTGCGTAATTTTTCATCTGTCATCTGCATTTCTAAGAGATACTGGAAGGCTGAGACAGACACGATTGTGCTCCAACCATGCCTGTCCCACTCTCAGTTCAAATCTATTATAGCATTTCTAGTCAAATCCATCAGCATCCAGTTTAAAACGAGCAGCTCAGCTAGTTGCAGACTAACCCTTAAACTGCAGTTCATTAAGCTCGCTTTTTCACAACAGCTGTCCGCTCTTGGATATAATCGATTAACTCCAAAGTAAGATCATAGCGCAGAAAAGGCGTGATCAGGTAGATGCCCTTAAAATAGTTTAAGGCACAGTCAATTAATGCCTTGCTTTCTGCCAGCGCAGCTGCCTGACAGGCCGCTCTATCGTCCTTAACAGCTTCGAGCTTTTCCAGAAGTGTTTCTGATAAATGAATTCCTGGGACTTCGTTGTGCAGAAAAACAGCATTGTTATAAGACGTTATCGGCATAATTCCAATGAAAAAAGGCTGATCGTAGGCTTTGGTTAATTCTCCCAACTGATGAATCGTTTCTTGGTTAAAAACAGGCTGTGTAATAAAGTAGTCAGCTCCCGCTTTTATTTTACGTTCAATAAGACGGCTGCTTTTTTCTAACTGGCGGACATTAGGATTAAAAGCTGCCGCTGCTGTAAAATGAGTTGCCCTTTTCAGGCTGGCTCCGCTATAGCCTTTTCCTTGATTCAACTGCTTAATCAAAGACAGTAATTTAAAACTGGTGGCATCGTAAACACTGGTCGCTCCTGGAAAATCACCGATTTTTGAAGGATCCCCTGTAATAGCAAGGATTTGATCAAATCCCAGCACATCCATGCCCAAAAGGCGCGATTGGAGACCAATCATATTATGATCACGGCAGGAAAGATGAAGCAAGAAAGGTGTCGTCACTTCATCTTTTAACAAAGACGCCAGACTGAGATTGCAAATGCGGGTTTTGGCCAGAGAATTATCCGCTAAAGTGATAGCAGCGATATTCTTTTTGTCCAGAGCCCTGATACCTTCAACAAATTTATCAATGGCCAGTGTCTTAGGCGGATCAATCTCTGCAATAATCGTCACTTCTTTTTTAGCCTTGTCTGCCAGCGTTTCTTTTTTGCTGATTTCATCAATGAATTCTTGTTCCGTAATCAGCGGGGTAATAACCTTGCGTTCGACCGGCTTTAGATTTTGGATACCTCGCTTAATAGCTCTTATATGATCCGGTGTCGTTCCGCAGCAGCCGCCGATCAAACGCACACCTTCTTCTACAAAAAGCCGAGCGCAGTATTCAAAATAATCAGCATTCTGACTAAAACGATACTGCCCTTTTTCATCATCACTGACAAATGATAAAAGGCTGGCATTAGGATAAGCAGACAAATAGCTTTGGGCAAAAAGAGGCACCTGTTTAAGGGACTGAATCATATGATAAGGTCCCAGATGGCAGTTGAGCCCGACAATATCAGCGCCCAGCATCACTAAATTGCTGAGAGCTTCTACTAAGGGGCGGCCGTCTTCGGTAATGCCTGCTTCGTGGAGCGCCATATTTGTTATTATGGGCAGGTCAGTCAGCGGTCTTACTGCTTTCAAAACAGCTTCCAGCTCTTCTCTGTCATAATAGGTTTCAAACAGCAAGCCATCCAACTGTCCTGTTTCTAAAAGCGCCTGAGCCTGTTCAAGGGTCTCATCGACAATCTCTTCCAGACTAAGCTCACACTGTCTCAGCCCTCGCGAAGCCCCTATTGTTCCCAGCACAAAAACATTCTCTCCGGCAGCCTGACGGGCTATCTCGACTGCTTTCTGATTGATTTGCTTGACATCATTGTCGTAGCCAAAACTTTTAAGACGGTGCCGTTTGGCACCGTAAGTATTGGTCTCAATAACATCAGCTCCTGCCTCAATATAAGCCTGATGAATAGCTAAAATACGTTCCGGATGGCTGATATTATAGTAGTCGTGGCAAGACTCTAAACCATCGGCATAAAGAAGGGTCCCCATAGCGCCGTCAGCTACTAAAATATCGGTTTTTAATTTATCTAGCAATTTGGACATGGACACTCTCCTTGACTTAATTTCCCAATTTTTGACGAACTTCCTTGGTCGCAGCGACCAAAACTTTGAGAGCTGCAATAGTTTCAGCTTCCTGTCGGGTTTTCAGTCCGCAATCAGGATTCACCCAAAACTGCTTAGGAGAAAGTTTATGCAGAGGCCTTTCAATATTAGCAACAACTTCTTCTTTAGAAGGCACGCGCGGTGAGTGAATATCATAGACACCCAGACCAATGCCGAGCGGATAGACTGCCGTCTCAAAAGATTCAATAATATCACCGTGGCTGCGGCTGGTTTCAATGGAGATGACATCCGCATCAAGAGCCCGAATGGAATCAATGATTTCATCAAATTTGGAATAGCACATGTGCGTATGAATCTGCGTTTCATCCTTGACAGACGATGTCGCGATATGAAAGGCCCGAACGGCATCATCGAGGTAAGCTTTTTGCTTAGACTTACGCAGCGGCAGTCCTTCGCGGAGCGCTGCCTCATCAACTTGGATAATAGCAATACCGGCATCTTCCAGAAGCTTGATTTCATCTTTGATAGCCAGACCGATCTGATCGAAGAGCTGTCTGCGCGGAATATCTGTTCGTTCAAAAGACCAGTTAGTAATGGTAATCGGCCCCGTCAGCATTCCCTTGACCGGCCGATCCGTCAGACTCTGCGCATAAACCGTTTCACGGACAGTCAACGGTTTTACATGCTGGACATCCCCGTAAATAATAGGCGGCTTAACAGCCCGAGAGCCGTAAGACTGAACCCAGCCCAGTTTTGTCGTGGCAAAACCTGCTAACTTCTGGCCGAAGAATTCGACCATATCAACCCGTTCAAATTCGCCGTGAACTAAAACATCAAGATCCAAGTCCTCTTGAATGCGGATCCAGCGCTCAATCTCAGCATTTATAAAGGCCTGATAGTCTTCGTCGCTTATCTTGCCGCGCTTCCAGGCCAAACGCGTCCGTCGGATTTCCTGCGACTGCGGGAAAGAGCCGATTGTTGTCGTTGGCAAAAGCGGCAGCTGCAATTTTTCCTGCTGCAGCTGCCGCCTTTTGTCAAAGCTGCTGCTTCGCTCAGTCGCTACATTTTCAAGATTTTCCAGCTCAACATTTCTGAAATCAGCGGCCTGAAGAGCTTCAAAATGGGAAATCTGCTCCCTGTAGGCAGGGCTTTCTCGGCCATCCAGCTTTTCTGCCAGAAGCTTAACTTCCTGTAATTTTTCATCAGCAAAGGCCAGGCCATTTAACAAAACAGCTTCTAAATCTGTCTCATTTTTAGCAGTCACAGGCACATGCAAGAGCGAACAGGAAGGCTGGACGGTTATCTCAGCAGCATTTTCTTTGATCGTCTGTAAGAGTTCAGCGGTCTTCACAAAATCAGAACTCCAAATATTGCGGCCGTCAACCACACCGGCAAAGATTTCCTTATCTTGGAAAAGCCCCCTTTTCAGAGCTGCGAGATTTTCTTCCAAACCATGGACAAAATCAAGACCAAAAGCTGCGACAGGCAGCTGAGACAGGCTTTCCGCATCAATCAGAGCCTCGAAATAAGTCTGAAAAATAAACTTGGCCTGCGGAACTTCTTTAGCAAAATAGCCATAAACCGCCTTTGCTGCCTCAAGATAATCAGCCCCTTCATCGGTCACAAAGATCGGTTCGTCAATCTGGATATAAACCGCTCCTGCATCGGTCAATTCCTTGAAAACCTTTTTATAAAGCGGCAGAAGACTTTTGACAGCAGCGGTAAAATCTTCAACACCGGACGAAAGTGCCACATAAGTGATGGGACCAGTAATAACAGGTTTAGCTCTATCTCCTACAATCTCTCTTGCTTCCAGATACAGCTCCAACAGACGCGTATTAGTCAGTTTAGGTCTTTGTTTGGACCACTCAGGAACAATATAATGGTAATTAGTATTAAACCATTTCTTCATAGAAGAGGCGACATTGTCCTTGCTGCCGCGCGCAATAGAAAAATACAAGTCAATGTCTGCTGCCTCCCTAGCAAAGCGTTTAGGAATGATATTGAACTGGACAGACAAATCCAAAATCTGGTCGTAAAGTGAAAAATCCCCAACCGGAATTAAATCCAATCCTGCATTCAGCTGCTTTTTCAAAAAATCATTGCGCAGTGCTTTGGCACCTGCAAACAGCTCTTCTTGGCTAATTTTCTTTGACCAGTAAGACTCTATCAGCTTTTTCCATTCACGATTTTCTCCCAAACGCGGATAACCCAAATTAGAAACTTTTGTCATTTAATCCTCCCTATAGTTTTGAGCTTAGAGGTGCCTAGATAGTTTACCTCATAACTATAACCTATTTTTTTATTTTGATTAAAATAATACTAGATAATTACTGTGAAATCAATACTTTATAGCTTTTTAGGTTTTTATGCTTTTATATAGTTTGAAACTATATATGTAGGAGTTGTTATAGCTAATAACTATAACAAAAATTGCTCAGGAGCTAAAATCCAAAAACTGCAGCCCAGCACACAAAAAAGCCGGATTAACATCCGGCTTACAGGTTGTAGACAAACTCTATAGTTAGCATTTCACGAGCACACATATCTTAGGATAGTATCAATTCACAATCTATAAGAAAAATAGGCGAATTGAACGAGCCTGATCCAGATACTTTCCGCTGTAGCAAAAACGCCAGAAATCACTTATTTCTGGCGTTCGGAGATTTTGAGACTTGGGCTCAAAATCTAGGTATGAAATTCCAAAGGAAGTTGCTACCGTCCGCGCTACCTAAGGAAAGTATCATAACACAATAGTTCTTTTGATAAAAATTGACTTTTTCTTCAGTCTGAAAGCCGGATTAACATCCGGCTTACGCTTTATAGATTATTGACAGAGCTGCCAAGGCTCTATTTTTATTTTGCCTTGCGAAGCATGCCAAAGAGGATACCTGAGACCACAGCTCCAATAAGGATATACAAAAGATAAAGCAGAGCATTGCTGGTCAAGGCGATAACAAAGATTCCGCCGTGAGGGGCCATCAATTTGATACCTGACAGACCAACCAAGGCACCTGTGAGGGCTGAACCAACGATGAAACTAGGAATCGCACGCGCCGGGTCAGCTGCACCGAACGGAATAGCACCTTCAGTGATGAAAGAAAGTCCCATAACAATGTTAGTCAATCCTGAATCGCGTTCTTCTTTAGTAAATTTATCTTTGAAGAGCAACGTAGCAACAAAGACAGCAAGCGGCGGTACCATACCTCCGGCCATAACAGAAGCCATAACCACAGAACCACCTGAGGAAACAGTCGCTGCCAATGTACCTGTACCAAATACATAGGCTGCTTTGTTAACAGGACCGCCCATGTCAACGGCCATCATGCCGCCGACCAAGAGTCCCATCAAAACAGCTGAGCTGCCTGAAAGATTTTCAAGGAAGGAGTTCAGAGCCGTATTGATGCTGGCCATCGGAATATTAACAAAGAGCATGAGGAAACCAGTTACCAGAACGCCCAGCAAAGGATACAGAAGGATTGATTTAACCCCTTCAAGCGAGCGCGGAAGTCCGGTCAAGAGTTTCTTAAGAAGCAAGATAACACCGCCGGCAAGGAAACCACCAACAAGGGCACCCAGGAAACCGGAAGGTACTCCTGCTAAAGCTAAACTTTCTTTACCGCCGCTGGCAAATGGCACCTTGCCGAAAGCCAGACCGGATTTAGCAATAAAGCCTGCAACAAAACCGGCAACCAAACCAGGTTTTTCAGCAATAGAGTAGGCAATATAACCGGCTAAAACCGGAAGCATAAATTCAAAGGCTGCATTACCGACATTCTTGAAAAGGGAAGCCAGTTCATGATAAGATCCCAGATTAGATAACTGATCCTTAGGAACTCCCATCAAATTATCAATCAAGAAAGCAAGGGCAATAGCGATACCGCCGCCGATAACAAATGGCAGCATCTGCGAAACACCGCTCATCAGGTGTTTGTAGAAGGCACCGCCCAAGCTTGGCTTTTCAGCAGCCGAAGCTTCGCTGACAGCAGTGCTGTCGGCTGCAGCTGCATAAGCGTCAGCCTTATCATCAAGAATCATACTAATCAGCTCTTCCGGTTTTTTGATACCTTCTGCAACTGGCCGCGAAATTAAAGGCTTGCCATCAAAACGATCCATCTCAACAGCCTTGTCGGCTGCAATGATAACACCTTTGGCGCGCTTAATATCATCAGCAGTCAGTTTATTGCCGATACCGGAAGCACCGTTTGTTTCAACCTTGATAGCAACGCCCATTTCAGCAGCTTGTTTCTTGAGGGCTTCTTCTGCCATATAAGTGTGGGCAATCCCAGTTGTACAAGCTGTTACAGCCACGATAAAATCTTGATTGTCGGCCGCCGGTGCAGCTGGTGCTTCTTCTTTCTTTTCTTCTTCGGTTTCATTAAAGAGCGTGATAACATCGTCAGGAGTGGCTACTTGGCGCAATTTATCAGCAAATCCATCTTTTAAAAGGTATTGAGACAGTTCAGCCAAGGCAGCCAAGTGCGTATCATTGGCACCGTCCGGTGCAGCAATCATGAAGAAAAGATCAACCGGTGCACCGTCAAGGGCTTCATAATCAACGCCCTTATTGGATTTAGCAAAGAGGACAGTTGCTTCCTTAACAGCTGCATTCTTGCTGTGGGGCATGGCAATACCATCACCAAGCCCTGTTGAAGTCTGTGCTTCACGGTTCATGATGCCAGCTTTAAAAGTATCAAAATCGGTAACGATACCTTTTTCAGCCAGCTTTGAAACCATCTCATCAATCACAGCTTCCTTAGTGGTCGCCTGAAGATCAAGCAACATCACGTCTTTGTTCAGTAAGTCCTGAATTTTCATCTTTTTTCTACCTCTACTTTTTTGTAAGTTTCCTTTATAAAATCAATACTGGCTAAATCATCTGAAAAAGCTGTTGCTGTGCCGCAGGCGACTCCCCATTTGAGGGCTTCGACAGGATCTGCTGTCTTGACAAATTCACCCGTAAAGCCTGCAACCATGGAATCACCGGCACCGACAGAGTTCTTTACCTGTCCCTTGATTGGCTTAGCAAAATAAGCTGCCTCCGGCGTTACCAATAAAGCGCCGTCACCTGCCATTGAGATGATGACATTTTGTGCTCCTTTGGCCAAAATCTCACGCGCATATTTTTCAACATCATCCAATCCTTTCAGCTCGACATTGAAAATAGCTTCCAGTTCATGGTTATTGGGTTTGACCAAAAGCGGCTGATAAGCAAGAGCATCAAGCAGGGTTTGTCCCTCAAAATCACACACGATTTGGGCACCGGTCTGTCTGACAAGCGGAATCAAACGTTTATAGATTTGATTGCCCAGATTGGTCGGAGCGCTTCCTGCAAACACAACGGTATCTTCTGAGGAAAGCCGGCTTAAAACAGCCTCCAGAGCTTCTACCTGCTCCTCGCTTATACGGGGGCCTGTCCCATTAATCTCGGTTTCTTCATCAGCCTTGATTTTAACATTGATCCGCGTGTCCTGATCAACATGAACAAAATCAGTCTTGATGCCTTCAGCAGTCAAGCCCTCTTCAACAAACCTGCCGGTAAAACCGCCAATGAAACCTGTTGCAGTATTATCCTGTCCTAAGCGCTGCAGGATACGGCTGACATTAATCCCCTTTCCTCCGACAAACTTATCGTCACTGTCCATACGGTTAACACTGCCAATTTCTACAGTATCAATGCGGACGATAAAGTCAATGGAAGGATTGAGAGTTACGGTATAAATCATACTTCGATCACCTTCGTTTTTTTCTTCGTCTCTTTTAACATACGGCTGTCCGATTTATTAGTGATGATAGTCACTGCTTCCAGCCGATCAACTTTAACAAATGAGGTCTGTCCCATTTTTGAAGCATCCACCAAAGCATAGGTCGTCTGAGCATTGTCGATAACCGTCTTTTTAATAGCTGCCTCTTCTGTATCAGGGGTTGTCAGGAAATGCAAATCAACACCGTTCATGCCAATAAAAGCTTTATCAAAATTCAGCTGACTGAGCTGATTAATCGCAAACTGACCGATACTGGCGTCTGTCGAATTTTTAACATAGCCGCCAATAACCAAGGTATTGATGTTTTTTTCCACCAATTTTGCTGCGTGGTGAATGGAATTCGTCACCACAGTCAGCCCTTCCTGCTGCAGCATGTCTAAGAGCAGTTCAGTCGTTGTGCCGGCATCAATAAAGATAACATCACCGGCAGAAATCATCTCAGCTGCTTTTTGAACAATAGCCTGTTTGGCTTGAACGTTTTTGATAGATTTTTGCAGAATCGTTTCTTCCTCTTGTAAGGGATGATTTTTTTCAGCTCCGCCATGAACCCGGTGAAGCTTTTTCTCACTTGCCAACTCGTCTAAATCTCTGCGAACGGTCGATTCAGAAGTATCAAGAATACTAACAAGAAATTCCAAGGTTACAAAATTTTCCTGCGACAGCTTTTCCATGATAATCTGCTTACGTTCAGATTTTAAAATATGACCTCACCTCCTGTTGAAATCGTTTACACCTGTTATTATATACTGCTATAGGATAACTGTCAAGCAATTTCTGCCAAATTCTTTCAAAAAGCAACAAAGGTCTTAAAAGTAAGCAACAATAGTAAAGCTCCTGCGAAACATACAAAATGGTCTGTCAATCTCTTACAAATCGTAAATCTGCTGCTATTGTCCGTTCTGTCTTAAAGTTTTAAAAGCAGAAAGACTGACGAAAACGACTTTGGCTAGCTGCTGAGCATGAAAGAGCCGATCTTTCATAATTATACTTCTTGACGCAACAGTTGAACACCTTAACATAAAAAAGCGGAGAGAAAGTACCTTCTTCGAATGACTGGTTTCTCTCCGCTTTCTTTTCATTAAATTATTTTGCCGGCTCTGTGAACTTTCTTTATCCGTCTGCCAGCCAGCTGGGAGTAGGCAGAAAAGCTGTAGCTTCTTAGCTCTTTTTGATCCTACTTCTCCTTTATTCTGACGTCTATTTAATCAATGACGTTGAGTGAACCACACGATTGTCACGATCCGGGTAAATGTAGTGAATAGCTTGATTAACTGCCGTTGGCGCTTCGCCAAAACCAGTCGCAATCAAATCTACCTTGCCAGCATACTGAGCTGCATCCCCAATAGCATAGACACCTTCCTGGCTGGTCTGAAAGACAGGAGATACATTGATACTGGAACGTTTGTAATCAATATTCCAATTTTTTAGATTTTTATTGGATGTTGAAAAACCGAAGCTGACAATGAGATCATCAAGGGCAAGTTCCTGAGTCTCATCTGATTTTACTTTTTGAATAACAAGACTTTGGACCTTTTCACCGTCTCCTTTAAGTTCCAAAGGAAGATAAGGTGTCATAATAGTAACATTGGAAGCTTTCAAAACTTCCACACTATGCTCATGAGCACGAAAGGCGTCACGGCGGTGCACTAAAGTAACACTTTCTGCAATTTTATCTAAGGCATTAGCCCAGTCAACAGCAGAATCACCACCGCCGCAAATGACAACTTTTTTACCGGCAAACCGATCTAATTTATGAACATTGTAAAAGATATTATAATCAGCATAGCGCTCTTCATTTTCTAGACCGAGCTGCCGCGGCGCAAAGGCTCCATTTCCGCAAGCAATAATAATAGCTTTTGAAAAGTGCTGCCCTTTATTGGTCTCAATAGTAAAAATATCGCCTTCTTTTTCAAAGATCTTGACTTCTTCTTTCAGACAAATACTGGTCTTATCTTTAAAACGCTCTGTCTGCTCAATAAGACTGTCTACCAAATTGGCTCCTGTAATCGCTGGAAAACCGGGAATATCGTAAATAACTTTTTCCGGATACAAGACAGCAGGCTGGCCGCCCAGTTCAGACAAACTTTCAATGATTTTGACCCGCACATCGCGCAAACCAGCATAAAAAGCCGCAAAAAGACCGACGGGGCCGCCGCCGATAACCGTTATATCATAAATATCTTTTTCAGATGTCAATTTTTCTTCCTCCATAAACAAAGTAATTCCATTATAGCACAATTGAAAGCCAGCAAATAAAAAGAGTAGGAAACAAACTTTCCAAACAGGCATCAAGGTCAGCTCAGTCCCTCGCTCTTTATTTTTTCTAAAAGCTGCTTTTCTTCTTCAGTAAAATGATAATGCTCCAACAAATCAGGCCTGTACTCCCAGGTTTTGCGCAAACTTTGCTCTAAGCGCCAGAGGCGAATCTTTTCGTGATGACCGCTCATAAGAACATCAGGCACTTTCATGCCCCTGTATTCATAAGGACGTGTATACTGGGGATATTCTAAAAGACCAGATGAAAAGCTGTCATCTTGATGGCTGGCTTCCTTGCCGATAACTTCGGGAATCAGTCTGACGGTTGCATCAATTATAGCCATAGCAGCTAATTCACCGCCTGTTAAAACAAAATCCCCCAAAGAAATCTCATCAGTCACCAAAGACTTGATGCGCTCATCATACCCTTCATAGTGACCGCAGATAAAAATAAGTCCTTCTTCTTGTGCTAAGTCTTCTGCATAAGACTGGCTGAACCTCCGTCCTGCTGGATCTAAAAGGATAACACGTGACTTTTGGGATTCTATCTTATCAAAAGTGTCAAAAATAGGCTGGGCACGCAGCAACATCCCTTGACCACCACCGTAGGGTTCATCATCTACATGACGGGCTTTTTCTGCATTTTCACGGAAATTGTGATACTGAATGTCCAACAAGCCTTTTTCCTGCGCCTTGCCGACAATCGAATGTTGCAAAGGGGCGAACATTTCTGGGAAAAGGGTCAGAATATCAATCTTCATCGTCTAATCCTTCCAAAAGTTCCACATCAACGCGATTGTTTGCCACATCAACATTTAGCACAACTGGCGGAATGTAAGGCAACAGCAAATCACGCTTCCCTTTTCGCGCGACCACCCAGACATCATTGGCACCTGGTTGCAAAATTTCCTTGATTTGACCGATCAAAAGGTCATTTTCATAGACATCCAAACCAATAATCTCATGATAGTAGAACTCGTTGTCTTCTAAGTCAGACAAGTCTTCTTCTGCAACTTTGAGCGAGCAACCTTTGTATTTCTCTACATCATTGATGTGATAAAGGCCTTTGAATTTCACAATGTCAAAGTTTTTTTGCTTGCGATGACTGGCAACTTCAAGACTGGTCACAAACTGGTCTTTCTCGTCAAAAACTGCCAGACGGCTGCCTTTTTTAAAGCGCTCTTCCGCAAAATCCGTTACAGACATGACCCGCAACTCTCCCTGTAAACCTTGCGTATTGACAATTTTTCCAACGTTAAAGTAATTCATAGTGTCTCCCGTTTCAAAACATTACACTTATTTTATCATTTTCAGAAGACTTTCTCCAATTTAGAAACAGACATCACTCGAAAACTAAATTCTATTTTTTTACTTTTATAAGCAAAAAATCTGGTCTGTGATATAAATCTGTATATTGGGGATACGCTTCTAGAGTCTCCTCATTTGGTAGTGGCTCAATTATCTTATCTATTTGAAAACCAACTGTTATTAACGTATTGATGATGGTTGAAAATGTCCTATGATATTTTTTTACATTATCGACAAACCATACTGTATCACGAATTCCCTCTTTAGCATAGTTAGAAATATTAGCATGTATTTTCATTCCTTGGACATCCCTTGTCCATCTTTCACCACTTAAATGGCTGGTCACAAATGGATGTTCCTGTGAAAAAATCAGTGTTCCTTTGTCCACCATTAAATTATAAATATCCTGTATTAGATTTTCATAATCTTTAACATAGTGAAAAGCTAAGGAACTGACAACTATGTCAAATTTTTGGTTAAGTGTAGCTACTTCTTCCATTGGGAGATTTACATAGCTAATTTTAGGATGGGAATTTTCATTTTGAGCGATTTGTAACATCTTTTGAGATAAATCTATGCCAATTACTTTTTCAGCGCCTTTTTCCGCAAATAACTTACAATGCTCTCCAAAACCACACCCTAAATCTAACACATTTTTATCTGTCATATCTGGTAATAAAGATAATAATGCTGGAGTTTCAATTAATGTATTGGCGTTCGCTTCATCTTCTCTAATTTTTTTATACCCTTCAAAAAATAGCTGATTGTCATATATATTTTGCCTTGCCAACTTTTATTCCCCCAAAAATAATATTCACAATTATGGTTTTATATTTCAAAACATTGCACTTATTTTATCATGACAGAGATGATTTCACAAGCAAGAGAAAAAGCCACCCTTAGGTGACCTTTTTACTCTTTTTCATCAATCACAAGTCTAACTTTTTTACCCTGAGTTGGAACCGAATAGACAATCGATCTTATCGCTGTGATGGTGCGACCTTTTTTACCGATAATTCGGCCAATATCACTAGAATCTAAGTCAAGATGATACTCCAAAAACTCAGGTGTATCTTCAATTTTAATGGTAAAATTATCCGGTTGCGAAATCAAAGGCTTCACAATAGCGATAATCAGATTTTCAATGGTATCCATAGGCAATTACTTTATTTCTTTGAATATTTAGCTTCGTGGAATTTTTTCATGATTCCAGCTTTTGAAAGGATGTTACGAACAGTATCTGATGGCTGAGCACCATTGCCTAACCACTCAAGAATACGATCTTCTTTAAGGGTCACTTGATTTTCAGCTACAAGTGGATTGTAGGTTCCAACAGTTTCGATGAAGCGGCCGTCACGCGGTGAACGTGAATCTGCAACATTGATACGATAGAAAGGTTTCTTTTTAGAACCCATACGAGTTAAACGGATTTTTACTGCCATTTTGAAATAATCTCTTTTCTGTTTTTTATTTTGAGCATAGCTGTGCTATGAACTACTTTATTTATTATAGCAGAAAAAATCAGACTGTCAAGAAAAAAACTTGACAGTCTGAAATAAAAATAGCATTTTAAAATGAATCCATTTACATTTTAAATTTTTCATGTTATGATTAAGGCAATCATAAATATCAAGCAAACATTTGGGGTGCCTTTGGCTGAGATGATACCCATTGAACCTGATGCAGTTAGCACTGACGCAGGGAAATGTCACAATGGATAAATGTCCCCTAATCATAATTATATGATTAGGGTTTTTATATCATCGCAAGAAATCATCTGTATGCATACGTTCTAATCGCTGCAAACCTGACAGCCAAAAACGTTTGTATTCCTAACTCCACAGCTCCCTTGATGTTGCTTAAAAAGGGGGCTTTTGTGTACTGCAATGATTAATTATCTCTTCTCATTCAATGGAAAGGCGGCATTTATATGAATCAAACTAATAGTCACCTTAAAAAATTAACAGTTCTAGCCATGATGATTGCCCTTGATGTGGTTTTGACACCTGTCTTTCGAATCGAAGGAATGGCTCCCATGTCCAGCGTCGTCAATATTATTGCAGCTGCTGTCATGGGGCCTGCTTACAGTGTCTTTATGGCACTGGTGACAGCCATCATTCGGATGACAGCCCAGGGCATTCCTCCGCTCGCTCTGACCGGAGCAGTTTTTGGCGCCTTTTTTGCAGGTCTCTTCTATCAATTAGGGCGTCGCTATTATCTATCTGCTCTGGGGGAAATGTTAGGAACAGGAATCATTGGATCGCTCCTTTCCTATCCTGTGATGGTCTGGTTCACGGGAACCAAAACGGGGCTGTTCTGGTTTATCTACACGCCGCGTTTCATTGGGGCAACTTTGATTGGAACTGTTATTGCCTTACCCATTTTAAATTTGCTTGACAAGCAAGAGTTCTTTAAACGTGTTCAAAGGCTGTTCTTTTCAAAAAAGGAGGCCTTATGATAACTTTCAATAATCCTTTCCCCTTAAAAGGACAGCCCCTCATTCATTGCCTGACCAATGAAATCTCTATTGAAAGTGTCGCCAATGCCATCTTATCCATAGGTGCTAAGCCGGTTATGGCAGATGATCCCAGAGAAATTACGTATTTCCTCAAACAAAGTCAGGCACTCCTGCTAAATTTAGGCCATCTGTCAAGGGAAAAAGAAAAGGCCATCCGCAGGGCAAGTCAATTAGCCTGCTCGGAAGAAAAGCCTTGTCTGATTGATATGGTCGGTATTGCAGCATCCCCTGTTCGCCATCAGCTGGCTCTGGATTTGCTGCAAAATCAGCCGGCCGTTATCAAAGGCAATACAGCTGAAATGCGGCACTTCTGCGGACTGACTGCTCAAGGCAGAGGCATTGACGCTCATCCGCTTGATTATGACCTGACTGACTTGACTGTCCATCTCAAAGCCATGAGCCAGCATTATCCTGACACTGTTTTTTTGGCAACCGGCTCCAAAGATCTCATTGTTTATCAGGACAGGGTACTTATTTTAAAAAACGGCACCCCTTTGCTCAACGCCTTTACCGGAACCGGAGACCTGGTCGGAGCACTGGCCGCCTGTTTTTTAGGCGCCGGAGAAGAAAAGGTTGCAGCCGCTGCACTTGCTGTTTCTTATATCAATATTTGCGGCGAAAAAGCCCAAAGGACTGCTCAGGGACTAGCTGACTTTCGTTTTCAAACACTCAACCAACTCTCCCTTTTGCATAAGGACAAAAGTTGGCTGAAAGAGATAAAAGGAGACAGTTTATGAAAAAAAGTGATTTAAAACTCTATCTGGTAACCAATCGCTATGAGTTCAGCGATAAAACTTTTTTAACTATTGTCGAGGAGGCCTGCAAGGCCGGTATTACACTCTTGCAGCTCAGAGAAAAAAACATCAGCACCCTGCGTTATTATAAACTGGCTAAAGCAGTCAAAGCCATTACGGATCATTACCGCATTCCTCTGATTATTGATGACCGCTTAGATATTTGTTTAGCAGTTGAGGCAGACGGCCTTCACATTGGTGATGATGACCTGCCTGTTGCCAAAGCTCGCAAACTTCTGGGTAAAGATAAAATTTTAGGCGTCAGTGCTAAAACAGTTGAGCGCTCTCTTGAGGCTGAAAGTCAGGGTGCGGATTACCTAGGATGCGGAGCCATATTCCCCACACAAACCAAAAATTCTCCGCACACCAAGCTGCAGACCCTTAAAGAAATCGCAGAAACAGTTCATATTCCTGTGGTAGCGATTGGCGGTATAACTCCCAAAAACATCAATCAGCTGCATAACATTCCTATTGCAGGTGCTGCTGTCGTCAGTGCTATTATGCTGGCAAATGATGTTCAAAAAGAAGTGAAACAATTCCAAAAGGCTTTGGAATTTATTGAGTAAGAAGCGCCCACTTATAACTAAATCACTGACATAAAAAGCTGCACCTCTGAATGGCACCCCAAAGTTAGGTTAAAAATCTAACGATTGGAGCGGATCAGAGATACAGCTTTTTTAATCGTGATAAGCCATGTGATTGACAGGACCTGAGCCGTGACCCAGCTGCGGTGCCTGAGCTATAGCCTTTGTAACAAACTGCTTGGCCTTATCAACAGCCTGATACAGCGTGCGACCCTTAGCCAGTTCAGCTGTTATAACCGCTGCAAAAGTACAGCCGGTTCCATGTGTGTGCACTGTTTCAATTCTTGGACTGGACCAATGAAATCTCTCATCCTTTGTAAAAAGGTAATCTGTGGCATCACCCTGCAGGTGCCCTCCCTTGATAAGAACCGCCTGCGGACCAAAATCTCTTAGGATAATCTCTCCGGCCTTTAAAATATCCTCGGCAGTTTGGATTTTCAATCCGGCAATTTCTTCTGCCTCAGGAAGATTAGGTGTTATTATTTTGGCCAAAGGAAGCAGCTCGGCCTTTAAGTGCCGGCGGGCCTCTTCGTCAATGAGGACGTCCCCGCTTGTCGCTACCATAACAGGATCTAAAACATAGGCTGCTTTTGAACCTTCCAAATAAGGTTTAATAACCGTCATCATTTCCTTTGTCGCCAGCATACCTGTTTTGACAGCATCCGGTTCAATATCTGAAAAAACACTGTCCAGCTGTGCTTCTAAAATGTCCAAACTTAGATTTTCGATTTGCTGAACACCCGTTGTATTTTGGGCAACAACGCTGGTGACAACTGCCATACCGTAAACACCGCGCGCCTGAAAAGATTTCAAGTCTGCCATAATTCCCGCTCCGCCTGTCGGATCAGTTCCTGCAATACTTAAAGCAACCGCTAATTTTGTCATCTTTTTCTCCTTTTTGGTTAACTAAAAATCTCACACCGGCAAGTGTGAGATTGAGATACCCCAAAAGGCACTGTTATTAAGATTCCCACATTTCTTACGCTAGCATTACCTAGTTCAAGTCTAAGGGATTTAACTTTCGTTAATCTCAGCAATCAGCACCCCTAGTGGCTTATTGTTTAATTGGTTTTATTATAGCAATATTTTAACCTTCCGTCCACTTTTTAACAGTCTGTTCAGCAAATGACAGCCCAGATATTACAGAATAGTCCAAAGAAAAAGAGTGAATAGGAGCGACGGCTATTGTGGCTGTCTCTCCTACTCTCCCTTTTGATAAGTATCATTCATATCTCAAGGCTTCGATCGGATCTAATTTACTTGCCTTATTGGCCGGTAAAATACCAAAGACGGCACCGATAAAGACTGAGAAGGCGATGCTGACCAGCACCGTGTTCAATGCAATGACAGGTTTGCCGATAGCATTGACCAGACCTTCTGAATTGCCCAGAGCATTGGTCAAACCATAGGCGCAAAGCAAACCGATAAAACCTCCGATTAAGGTCAGTACAATGGACTCAATCAGAAACTGCGTCAAGATATTGCGGCGTGTAGCTCCCAAGGCCTTACGCAAACCAATTTCTCTGGTACGCTCTGTTACCGACACCAGCATAATATTCATCACGCCGATACCGCCAACTAAAAGCGATGTTCCGCCGATAATCCCTATAAAGGTTGTAATAGCAGTGATTTGTGACTGAGCACTTTGCAATTCTTTACTGATGTCAAACATGGTATAGTGACCATTAGAAGCATTGGAAAGCTTAGTCAACCGTTTGGCTGCTTCTTTTCCGACCCTTGAAGAAACACTGGCATCAGGCACATGAACATAAATGCTGCTAATTTCATCAACACCGAATTCAGAAGCCAGCTGACTGTTAGTCAAAATAGCATTACCATCTGAATTCATGCCATAGACAGACGAGCCGGCATCAGGATCCTTATAAACCCCAACAACACGGTATTTTTTATCTCCGACTTCAATAATCTTATTCAGTGCTTCCTCATGACTGGAGAATAACTTTCCTGCTAACATTTCATCGATCATGATAAAACGCGAAAAGTTCGTGTAATCACTGGTATTGAGCTGACGGCCAGCTACAACTTTATAGCCCTTGACATCAAAATAGTCTTGACTGACACCTGTAAGAGTAACCTGTTTGCCTTTTTTATTTTGATAGAGAACATTGCTTGAAGTTGTATTAGTCACATAGTAGTTATCAATTCCATCAACTTCTTTTACAATGCTTTGAAGCCACTCCTCTTTAATTTTAGGTGCATCCTCCTGCGATTGATCTAAGCTATAATACTGCTCCTGTGCATCCTCATCATTTGACGCGTAATAAATCTGAACATCATGCTGATATTTAGTCGCTTGATCTGTAATATAATGGCGCATGCCTGTTCCCATGGCCATAATGACAGAGACGGCTGTCACCCCGATGATCACTCCCAGCATTGTCAGAAAGGAGCGCATCTTGTGCCCCATAATTGAACTAAGGGCAAATTTCCAATTTTGCATAAAAATTTCCTCCCTTAATCAATACGGACACTGTCAGTCGTATCTAAAGTAATCTCTCCGTCACGGATAACAATCTTGCGAGTCGCATAATCAGCAATTTCAGGCTCATGGGTTACCATGATAATGGTTTTCCCTTCATGATTGAGCTGAGTCAGCAATTCCATAATTTGGTTGCTGGTCTTGGTATCCAAAGCACCCGTGGGTTCATCTGCTAAAATGATTGAGGGATTATTGACCAAGGCCCGTGCGATAGCAACGCGCTGCTTTTGTCCGCCGGAGAGTTCTGATGGCAGATATTTGCGCCTGTCAGCCAATTCGACTTTTTCTAAAAACTGCTGGGCCAGCTGATGGCGCTTAGACGCTGATACACCTGCATAAATAAGAGGCAGCTCAACATTATCCTGCGCATTAAGCTTGGACAAAAGGAAAAACTGCTGAAAGACAAAGCCAATCTCTTCGTTGCGAAGATGTGCCAGTTTATTTTGATTTAGCTTTTCGATGGACTCATCTGCTAAAGCATAAGAGCCGTCTGTTGCCTTGTCTAAAAGACCGATAATGTTCATCAGGGTTGATTTCCCAGAACCGGACGGCCCCATAATAGCCAGAAAATCTCCTTCATTGACAATCAAATCGATACCCTTTAAAACCTGTAATTCCTGATTGCCGTTATGATAGCTTTTTGTAATACCCTCAAGATGGATGAGCTCTTTTTTATCACTCATACTGCTCACCCCTTCTCGCCAGCCTTATCGTTTTTAGCAGAAGGTTTGTCAATCTTCTTACCTTCTTTCAATCCCTTATCAGGATTAGCAATGATAACCTGTCCTTTGTTAAGACCGGAAGAAATTTCCTGTGACTTGGCATCGGCATTGCCTGCGGCAACCTCTTTTCGCAAAACTCGGGAGTTTGATTTGTCGTAAACCCAAACATAATTTTTCTTATTCTGGCGCACCAGTGCCGATGCAGGAATAATAAGGCTCTTGTTTTCGTTAACGACTTCTACAGATACCGTGAAGCCCTGTTTCAAATCGCCTAAATCACTGGTAATATCTGCCTTGTATTCGTAAGCAGCCGCACTGGAAGATGAACCGCTGCCGGATGAGCCGGAACCTTGAGACTGATCCTGATCCGACTGAGTCGGGTAATTTGAAATGTAAGAGATTTTGCCATCCCATTCCTTATTATCATAGACTTTGGATTTAATTTTAATGGCTTGACCGACCTTGATATTAGCCAAATCATACTCTGTCAGAGTTCCTCGAACCTGCAATTTCCCTTCGCTGGTTACATGAACCAAAGCCTTGCTGGTCTTACCGGAAGGGTCAATATCATTGTTAACTTCTGCCACTGTTCCAGTGACTTCACTGGTAACAGAAGTATTATTAAGAGCTGTCTGAGCCTTGTTTACCTCATCTTGAGCAGTGGCTTGGGCATCGTACAAGTCCTGCAGCTGCTGATCATAGGTCGTAGAATTCGTCGGTGTGAGAGCAGCTGCACTGCTGTCAGTCACACCGCTTGCTGAATTGCTGCCTTGAGCACCGGAAGCGTTCCCTTCATCTGCTGCCGGATTGCCAGATGCAGAACCAGTGTCAGCAGAACTGTCTGCTGACGGTGCAATCCCATAGTTTTGATAATTGGTAATCTGACGGTTAACCTTGTTAAGGTTTCTAACCGCTTGATCGTAAGCCGCTTGGGCTTCGCCTGTATCATACTGTACCAGTTGCTGACCTGCAGTAACCTGATCTCCGGCAGCCACTACTACTTTGGGATTGCTTCCCTTGCTGCTGTCATAATAAACATACTGTTCTGATTCAGGCTTGATTGTCCCAGAAAGCAAGGTTGATGAGGAGATAGAACCCTCTTTTACCTTAACCGTCTGATAGCCGACATTCTGTGACTCTATTTGGCTGGACTGCTGCAATCTAATCCAGATCAGTCCCAGCAGAACTGCAACAGCTGCAAAGCTGCCCCCGATAATCCAGCCTTTTTTCTTTTTGGTCATTTTTCCCTTTCTTTTTGGCATAAACTTCTCCTCCTGCTTTTTTCCTTTTCATCATACCGTTAAAGCGAACGTAAAAGCCTTACACTTTTGCCCAAAAACCTTACAAAAATGTAAGACTGCTGTATGTAAATCAAACAGACAGCTTATTGTTCTAACTTTATAATACAAATATACAACCTTTATCAGTTGATGTCAAGTTTTTTCTGGCTACAAACGAAAAAAAGAGAGTGAAGCAAAAATGACAATGATTGACTTCACTCCCTCACTTCAAAACCTAAGCAACAATCCGCTGAATAAGGGTTTCCCATTTTTATAAAACTATCAAAACTCCTATCATCCTTTCCTAGAAGCAGCTAGTTAAGTTCTGAGGATTTTTTGATTTGGCTTTGTATATAAGGGAAAACCCTATGGAGATCAGCTGACCTTTTTACATTTAAATCATATAGCCTGCGTAATAAACCCTCGGCTTTCAAGAACCCGAACCATTGCAGCAGCCGTATCCAAGGCTGTAAAGAGCGGCACCCCGTGTTCAATAGCAGAGCTGCGAATGGCCGCACCGTCCTCATCAAAGGTACGCTTGTTGCCGACCGTATTGATAATGGCCTGAACCTTGCCTGCTCGGACAAAGGCAGGAATATCGTTGGCATCATTTTCTCCGAGTTTATCGACAACCTGAGTGTCTAAGCTATGTTTAGCAAAGAACTCGGCAGTTCCCTTAGTTGCGAGAATGCTGTAACCGATATCGGAAAAGCGCCGTGCCAAATCCAGTGCTTCTTCTTTTGTATCATCAGCAATAGTAAAGATGACATTACCAAAAGACGGAAGATGGAAATAAGAAGCTTCAAAGGCTTTATAAAGAGCCTTTTCAAGAGTTGAGTCTGTCCCCATCACCTCACCTGTGGACTTCATTTCAGGTCCCAGAAGACTGTCAACCTTAGCTAACTTGGTAAAGGAAAAGACAGGAGCTTTGACATGGACGTTTTGACTTTCTGGATAGAGTCCATCCCTATAGCCAAGTTCAGACAGTGTGCGTCCTAAAATTAATTGAGTGGCTACCTGAGCCATGGGAATATCAGTAACTTTGGATAAGAAAGGAACTGTCCGGCTGGCACGAGGATTGACCTCAATAACATAAACCGTTTCATCTTTAATGACAAACTGAATGTTCATCATACCGATACAGTTAAGACCGATAGCTAAACGTTTGGTGTAGTCAGCAATTGTTTCCTGAATTTCTTTTGAAAGCGTCTGCGGCGGATAGACGGCCATCGAATCTCCGGAATGGACACCTGCACGCTCGATATGTTCCATAATTCCGGGAATAAGGACATTTTTGCCATCAGAAATGGCATCAACTTCACACTCGCGGCCGACTAAGTAAGAGTCAACCAGAACCGGATGGTCTGGGCTGGCCTTGACTGCTGTCCGCATGTAGGAACGCAAGTCGTCTTCGTTTTCGACAATTTCCATGGCGCGGCCGCCCAAAACATAAGACGGGCGCACAAGAACAGGGAAGCCAATTTTACGGGCAGAATCAACAGCTTCTTCTTCATTCGTCGCTGTTTGGCCGGGCGGCTGAGGAATTTCCAAATCCTTCAAGGCCTGCTCGAAGAGATCACGGTCTTCAGCGCGGTCAAGGTCAGCTACCTGTGTTCCCAAGATTGTCACACCAGCTTTGGACAGGGGCTCAGCTAAATTAATGGCTGTTTGCCCGCCAAACTGAACAATGACACCCTTTGGCTGCTCTAATTCGATAACGTTCATAACGTCTTCAAAGGTCAATGGTTCAAAATAGAGCTTGTCTGAGACTGAGAAGTCCGTCGACACTGTTTCCGGATTGGAATTCATGATAATGGCTTCATAACCAGCCGCCTGAATGGCTTTTACAGAATGAACAGTGGCATAGTCAAACTCCACGCCCTGACCGATTCGAATCGGACCTGAACCAAGAACGAGAACGGATTCCTTGTCCGATTTGACGGACTCATTTTCCCACTCATAGGTCGAATAGAAATAAGGTGTTGCCGATTCAAATTCAGCGGCACAGGTATCAACCATTTTATAGACAGGAAGGATCTGCTGATCCAGACGAAACTGGCGCACATCCTCAGCTGACATCTTCCAAATGTCAGCAATCTTACAGTCTGAAAAACCGTTGCGCTTAGCTTCCCTAAGCACAGCAGAATCCTTGATATGGTTTGCTAAAGCTTGCTCAATTTCATAGATGTGCAGCAGCTTATCAAGGAAGAAGATATCAATCTTTGTCAATTCTGACAGTTCTTCAATGGTGTAGCCCCGGCGGATAGCCTCTGACAGATAGAAGAGCCGGTCATCCTGAGCCTTAACAATTTTTTCAACCAAGGCATCATCCGTCACCTCAGCGAGCTCTGCGATTTCATTGTGGTAAACACCGATTTCAAGCGATCGGCAGGCTTTGAGAAGACTCTCTTCAATATTGCGGCCGATAGCCATAACTTCACCGGTGGCTTTCATCTGTGTTCCCAGACGGCGTTCGCCATGTTCAAATTTATCAAATGGAAAACGCGGAATTTTAGCCACCACGTAGTCAAGAGCGGGCTCAAACATAGCATAGGTAGTGCCGGTAACCGGATTAATCATTTCATCAAGGGTCAAACCGACAGCGATCTTGGCAGCCAATTTGGCAATGGGATAGCCGGTCGCTTTGGACGCCAGAGCTGAGGATCTGGACACGCGCGGATTAACTTCTATGACATAATATTTAAAGCTATTTGGATCAAGCGCTAATTGAACATTGCAGCCCCCTTCAATTTTCAGGGCACGGATAATGCTGAGGCTGGCGTCGCGCAGCATCTGATTTTCAATGTCTGACAGTGTCTGCGTCGGCGCAAAAACAATGGAATCTCCCGTATGAATGCCGACAGGATCAAAGTTCTCCATGTTACAGACCACCAAGGCATTGTCAGCCGCATCGCGCATCACTTCGTATTCGATTTCCTTAAAACCAGCGATGGAGCGTTCAATCAAACACTGGGTTACTGGTGAGAGCTTGAGGCCATTCTCGGCAATTTCTCTGAGCTCTGCTTCGTCGGCACACATGCCGCCGCCAGTGCCGCCTAGGGTAAAGGCCGGACGGACAATGACAGGATAGCCGATTTCCTTGGCAAAAGCTACCGCTTCTTCAACGCTGTTGACAATATCAGATTCAGGAATGGGCTGTTTTAAATCTTCCATCAGCTGCTTAAAGAGGTCACGGTCCTCAGCCTGATCAATGGCAGACAGCTTGGTTCCTAAGAGCTCAACACCCAATTCATCCAAAATACCAGCTCTGGACAGTTCCATAGCCATATTGAGACCTGTTTGCCCACCAAGAGTCGGCAGCAAAGCATCCGGCCGTTCCTTTCTCAGGATACGTGTTACAAATTCGATGGTGATGGGCTCGATGTAAACACTGTCTGCGATTTCCTTATCGGTCATAATAGTGGCCGGGTTGGAATTCACAAGCACAACACTGTAGCCTTCTTCTTTGAGGGCCAGACAGGCCTGTGTCCCTGCATAGTCAAACTCCGCAGCCTGACCGATAATAATCGGACCAGAACCGATAACCATGATTTTTTTAATATCTGTACGTTTTGGCATTTATTTCTCCTATTTGCTAGCTCTCTGGTTAACATTAAATATCATTTTCCAATGTGAAAAACGTCTCTGTCAGCAAGTCTCTCCCTTCACTTGGAACATGGGAATGTTTCTCTTTTTAATTTTTAGCACCTTGCTGGAAAGCGTCAATCATTTCTAAAAATTCATCAAACAGATAAGACGCATCGTGCGGTCCCGGTGCAGCATCCGGATGGTACTGAACCGAAAAGGCCGGATAATGGCGATGGCGCACGCCTTCAATTGACTTATCATTAATTTCTTCATGCGTAATCATCAATTCTTCCGGCAGGCTTTCACGTTCCACCGCATAGCCGTGGTTTTGGCTGGTAAAATCAATCCGTCCTGTAGCAATTTCACGCACTGCATGGTTAAAACCGCGATGTCCGAATTTCATCTTGTAAGTAGTGGCGCCATTAGCCAGACTAAAGAGCTGATGACCCATACAGATACCAAAAATCGGAATTTTCCCCTGAACTCCCCGAATCATATCCAAGGCTTCCGGAACATCTTCCGGGTTGCCGGGGCCGTTAGACAGCATGACACCGTCCGGATTCAGGTCAAGAATTTCCTGAGCAGTTGTATCATAAGGCACAACCGTCACATTGCAGCTGCGCTTTGAAAACTCACGCAAGATGGAATGCTTGAGACCAAAGTCAACGAGAACAATGTTTTTACCGATCCCCGGAGCCGGATAGGCTGCCTTGGTGGATACCTGCTCAATATTATTTGTCGGAAGAACAGTAGCCCGCAGCTGATCCTGCAGGTGGTTTATTTCGTCTCCGCCGTTAGTAAGAGTCGCCTTCATTGTCCCATGAAGACGGATAATCTTCGTAAGCGCGCGGGTATCAATGCCAGAAATCCCCGGAATATTCTTAGCTTTCAAAAATTCATCCAAGGTCATCTGTTTACGCCAATTACTTGCCAGACGGGCATTTTCTGACACGACTACTCCCTTACAGGTCGGTTTGATACTCTCATAATCATCACGGTTAACGCCATAATTGCCAACCAGCGGATAGGTGAACGTCAAAATTTGACCGTTGTAAGACTGGTCAGTAATAGACTCTTGATAGCCCGTCATGCCAGTATTAAAAACAATTTCTCCGGTTACATCAAGGTCTGCCCCAAAGGCCTGTCCTTCAAAAATAGTTCCGTCTTCTAAAATTAAAAGTCTCTTTCCCATATTTTTACCTTTCAGTAAGATCAGCACGTTTTCACTTTAGGCATTCGCAGATGCTCAGTAAAAACGGCTGACTGAAATTCTCATTTATCTTTTTTATCTTTATTTCTACAGCTCTAATTAGGTTTTTCCCTTAAGGATAGCTTCTAAAATAGCCATTCTGACAAAAACCCCGTTTTGCATCTGAGCCACAATGCGCGACTGAGGGGCTTCTACCAGACTGTCTGCAATCTCCACATCACGGTTTACCGGAGCAGGATGCATGATAATCGCAGAGCTTTTCAGCTGATCATAGCGAGCTTGGGTCAGACCGTAGTGTGCGTGATAAGTCTCTTTTGAAAAGCTGCCCTGCCCATCATGGCGCTCGTGCTGAACACGCAGCAGCATGAGAACATCCACCTGATCAATAATCTCATCCATGGCAACATACTTGCCGTAAACATCAAACTCAGAAGAATACCATTCTTTAGGCCCTGAAAAATAAATCTGGGCTCCTAAGCGCTTAAGAATCTGCATATTGGACTTAGCCACACGAGAATGGGAAATATCCCCTGCAATGGCAATCTTAAGGTTTTCAAAGCTTCCAAATTCATCATAGATGGTCATCAAATCCAGCAGACATTGGCTGGGGTGCTGACCGGAACCATCACCGCCGTTTACAATAGACGTTTGGATGGTCCGGCTGTCAATCAACTCCTTATAATAGTCATCCTGCGAATGGCGGACAACACAGATATCAACACCTAAAGCACTCATGGTCAAAATCGTATCATAGAGGGTCTCACCCTTGTTTACAGAGCTGGTCTTAGCATCAAATTCAATAACGTCCAGACCCAGCTTTTTCTCTGCCACTTCAAAAGATTTGTGAGTCCGCGTTGACGATTCAAAAAACAAATTTGCCGCAAAGTACTGCCTGTCCAGCGAAAAATGAACCTTTTTCTCTTTGAAAGCCAATCCTCTTTTAATTAAGCCAAGCACTTCTTCATTGGATAAAATCTCCATGCTGACCAAATGCTTAAGCGACACAACACCATCAGTAACTATCATTAGAACCTGTCCTTTTCTGAGAGAATGCCATAAGGGCTTGCTTTGCGGCCGGATATTCACCATATCTCAGGCCGCATCCAACAGATTAGCCTCAATCTTCTTTCGCAAGCAGCAAAACATTATCTTTGCCATCAATCTCTGTCATATTAACAACAATTTCTTCTGAGCCGCTGGTTGGAATATTTTTCCCAACGTAGTCTGCACGGATAGGAAGTTCTCGGTGGCCCCTGTCTACTAAAACAGCCAGACTTACTCTGGACGGGCGGCCGAGACCGACAAGGTTGTCAATCGCGGCACGGATAGTGCGGCCCGTGTAGAGCACATCATCTACCAAAATCACATCACGGTCTGTAATATCAACCGGCATGTCGGTTGTATCTTCCTCGATTTTAATATCATCGCGGAAAGGTCTGATATCAAGCTGGCCAATCGGGACATCGATACCTTCAATCTGCTTAAGACGCTCCTGAATGCGGCGGGCAATAAAAACACCGCGCGTCTTAATACCTGCTAAAACAATCTTATCAAGGCTTTTGTTGCGCTCAATAATCTCGTAAGTGATGCGTGTAATAGCACGCTTCATAGTGACACCGTCAACAATTTCTTTTGTTTTCATAGAATGCCTTTCTGTAAAAATAAGAAAAAATCTCCTTATACAAGGAGATTTCACGAAATATAAGTACAGTTTCCCCTGCACTTTTTTCTAACCAGCTCCTTGCCTGCCTCACGGGACAGTGTTAAAGGAATATTCATTTCATTTATTATAACATACTGCTTTTATTTTTCAAGCATCATCTATATTTTTCTGTCAGCAAGACAGACCAGGCTCAGCCCAGGCCGAATAATTTTGACAAAATGGTCGTTAAGCCCATACTATAGGCCAAAATCGCCGCCGGCTTTCCTAACAGTATAATGGTTATAAACTGTTTGTAAGTCATGCTGGTTGTCCCAGCCAAATAGCAGAGCAGATCATCCGGCGCAATCGGCAAAAAGATGGCCCAGGCGAAATATTTAGCAAATTTACTGTCCGAATTGGTCCGGTGTTCATAGCTTTCAAGGAGCTTGGGACTAAAGAAAGCTTCCAAAGCAGGGCGTCCGAACCGTTTAGCAATATGAAACCCTAAAACAGAACCGGTGCAAATGCCAATATAATTCCAAATAAAGCCCCAGACAGGACCAAAAATAAGAACTCCTGCTAAAGTGGAAACGCCTCCCGGCAAAATCGGAATAGCCACCTGAATAATCTGCAACAAAATAAAAATTAACGGGCTCCACGTACCGTAACGCTTCATGGCAGCACGCAGTTTTTGAACATCTGTCAGGTAGCCCTTATTGTAGAGATGAATGGTCAAAAGGATCATCGCTAAAATCACCAGCCAGGTAAGAATGCGTAAAAACATGCGGACATATTTCAGTTTGGTTTCTGTTTTTAAAGGATTGGATTTTTTCATGTATTTATTGTAGCAAAAACTTGTGAAATCCACCGCGATAAACTGTCGGCTCAAAAAAAACCGGGCAAACATGTGCTGCCGGCTGCTATCCTGATTTTAATTTTATACTCTGTCTCAAAATCTCCGAACGAGGCTGGGACAAAAGTCCTTCCTCCTTTAATTATTTAAGATATAGCAGTTTGACGCAGTGGTTGATTGGAGGTCCTTATCCCTTGCTAGGCAAGTGATAGCGGCCATCCTAATCAACTGTGCGGAGGTGGGACAACAAAATCAAAATCGTGATTTTACCACGATTTACTGATTTTTGTCCCACTCTCGTTTTTTGCTGCAGCGGAAAGTATCTGGGTCAGACTCATTCAATTCGCCTATTTTTCTTACAGATTGTGAATTGATATTATCCTAAGATGTGTATGCTTGTGAAATGCTAACTATAGAGTTTGTCTACAACCTGACTATATCACTTTGGCCTACCCTAGTACAGCCTGCAGCTCGTTACCTAGTCTATTTTTGATTTTTATTGAGTATTAGCTTAACTGGCGGCGCAACTGATCCAATGTTTCTTGGAAAACTGCCGGTACTTCTGCGGAAAAACGCATGAGTTGGCCGCTGACAGGATGAGTAAAGGCCAAGGTCTCCGCATGAAGAAACTGTCCCTGTCCCTTAAGCGTTTTTTTAGGTGCATAAAGCGGATCTCCGGCAACCGGATGGCCGATATAGGCCATATGAACGCGAATCTGATGGGTTCTTCCAGTCTCTAAAGTCAGCTTTACCAAAGTGTAGTCACCCAGACGCTCCACTACCTGAAAATGTGTTAAGGCAGGCTTACCCTTTGCTGTCACAGCCTGTTTTTTGCGGTCTTTGTCACTGCGGCCGATCGGTGCTTCAATAACACCGCGGTCATTTGGCAGATTTCCGTGAACAATAGCCAGATACTGACGCAAAGATTTCTTTTCTTTCAATTCATCAGCCAGAAACTGATGGGCCTGGTCATTTTTAGCAATCATCAAAAGTCCCGAAGTATCCTTATCAATGCGGTGAACAATGCCCGGTCTTACCACGCCGTTGATGGTCGATAAATCTTTGATATGAAAGAGCAAAGCATTGACCAAAGTTCCAGTAGGGTGGCCTGCCGAAGGGTGTACCACCATTCCTTGGGGCTTATTGACAACTGCCACATCGGCATCTTCGTAGATAATATCAAGCGGCAAATCCTGAGGCGGGCAGTCCAGTATTTCTTCCTGCGGCAGCTCATAAATAACTACGTCTCCGGCCTTAACCGCATATTTGGCCTTTTGAGCTCTGCCATTAACCAAAACAAGCCCCGCCTTAATCTGTTCACCGGCCTGACTGCGGGACAGTTCTGTCAAATCTGACAGCGCCTTATCCAGACGCGCCCCTGCTTCTTTAATGCGAATCTCCATTTTTCTCTTCTCTCCATAAGGCAATAATCAAAAGCAGCACTCCAATACTCAAATACGTATCGGCTGCATTAAATATTGCAAAATCAATAAAATCAAGATGAACCATATCAACTACATAGCCCAGCCGCAAGCGATCAATAAAATTGCCCAAACCGCCGGCAATAATCAAAATCAGGCCGGCTAACAGCCAGACGTCGTCAGACTGCATAAATTTGATAAGGTAGTAACTGGCTGCTCCCAGCACCACTATGCTAATAATTGTAAAGAACCACTGCTGGTTTTCTAAAATTGAAAAGGCTGCCCCTGTATTTTTCAAATAAGTAAGACTGACAACATTGGGAATCACATTGACGATTTCACCCAAAGCAATTGATTTGACAACCAACATTTTACTGAGCTGATCAAAGCCAACCAAAAGAAGAACGGCAAAAGGCAATAATATCTTTCTCATAAGTTCTCCTTAAGGCTGGTAGGTTTCAAAATAAGCAAACATGACGTTGATAAACTTGAGGGCACAAGTCGACAAGGCCGTGCTGCTGCGTCTGACATAAACCATGCGATTGTCCAGCTGGTCATCCAAGGGAATGACCGTAATGCCATTGACACTGCGGCTGTCTAAAAATCCTGATCCGGTCGCGTAGGCATCCGTACGTTCCAAAATACCATTGAGAGTTGCCCGGTCGGTGACATTGTAAATCAAGGAACTGCCGGTGGTATCAACGAGATTTTCCGAATAATAAAGGTATTCATCTTTTTCCTGAGTGAAACGAACCGTCTCAAGACCTTCTAAATCGGCCATGGTTAAAAGTTCTTTTTGAGCCAGAGGATGGTCCTGACGCAGGTAAATATGCGTCTTAAACGGAATCATTTCGACAAATTCCAAGCCCAGCTTATCCATCTTTTGCAAGATACCTTTGCGGTTTTGCTGGTTCATATAAATAATGCCGATTTCACTGTGTCCTTCAGCCACTTCATCTAAAATCTGGGCTGTTGTTGTCTCAAAAATCCGAAAATCCTTATATTCCGGATATTTTTTAGAAAAGGCGATCAGAAGAGGCGGCAGAAAATCGTAGTGCTGACTGGCTACCGAAAATTGATTCTTATCACTGTCTGGCTTGGCATAGCGCTTCTCGAAAGAATCAAAGCTCTTGACGACATCCAGTGCCTTTTCATAAAAAGTCAGCCCCTGGCTTGTTAAAACTGCTCCTGTTGTTGTTCGTGTAAAAATTTTAAAATCCAGCTCCTGCTCCAAATCTTTGACAGCTACAGACAGGCTGGGCTGACTGACAAAAAGTTTGGCAGCCGCCTCGCGAAAGGTTCCGCTGTTAGCAATAGCTACCACATATCGTAATTGTTGAATGTTCATGATACTTCTTTCTTTTTTAACTGCTGTTTCTATTATACAATAAAAGTCAGACTTTACGCGTGATTTTCTCTTATTATCTTTGCAAGGCAGGCACCTGACCTGTAGAAAAGGAGATCTTTTTAATCATTTTACTGCCACAAAAGACAGCTCCAGATATCGTTTTTTTGACAAACCAGCGTCATCATCTCAGCAGCATTACAGATCGCTATCATTTACAGTCACTAAGGAATAAAGCCCAGACAGCGTGCTATAATAAAGGTGCCGACCGGTACTTTGCTTTAGAAGAAAGAGGTTTTTATGATAAGACAAGGACATTTTAAATTTGCTAAGGAAAAGATTAAAAAACACAGAGTGTTCCTCATGAGCACAGCCGCTCTGCTGCTAGGCTCTTTAGGCACTTCGGTTTTGGCTGAGGATCAGGCACCTGCACCAAGCAGCTCTGTCCTTGCCCAAACGACCGAAACTGTTTCTGAGCCTGTTTCAGACCACTATTCAAGTTCTGATGTCACCAAAGATTCCGATCAGCCGCAAGAAGCCAACAGTGTTTCTGACGACACAGCACAGACTCAGCCAGCGACGGCCGCTTCCCAAAAAGATAGCCAAGAACAAACAGCAGCCACAACAGCGGAAGCAACGGCTGCCGGCAGCGAAGGGCAAACAACTGCTGCTGCAAGGAAAGAAAAAGCCGCTCAAAAACAGACCTCTGCTTCTTCTCAGGCACAGACAGCCAAAAACAAAAGGCAGACCTCTGCTGAAACAAGGGGCTTTATCACTAAAGATAACGGAAAAACTTACTACATTGACCAAGAAGGCCAGACTCTCACCGGCTTTCAAACGATTGACGGTCAGACCTACTATTTTTCAACAGACGGAAGCCTGCAGAAGGACCGGCTGATTACTGTAAATGATGAGATTTACTATATGGACTCACAAGGACATCCAACTGTCAGTCAATTTGTCAAAAAAGCTGGCAGCTTCTACTATTTGGACGAAGACGGAAAGGCTCTCACCGGCTGGCAGACCATTGATGGCAAACAGCTCTACTTCGCCGAAAAAGGTAAGGCCAGAACGGCCGCTCAGTATAAGGGAAACCTATACACGATTGATGGTGACAAGTATTATTTTGATCCGAACAGCGGGGAAATGTGGACCAACCGTTTCGTCAATTATATCGGTGACTGGTATTATCTTGACAGTCAGGGAAAGGCTCTGACCGGCTATCAAACCATCAATAATCAAAGCTACTATTTTGACAAGCAAGGCAGACAGCTAAAGGGTATCGGCTACGACGATAATGGTCAGCTCATTTTGACCGATCGCCAAAGCGGGCTTCTTCTCAATCAAAAAATCGAAAACGGCCAATTCTACCAGAATGAAAACAACTGGTATTACCTCGATGAGAACAATCAACTTGCCAAGGGCTGGCAAACTATCAACGGACAAAGACTGTATTTTAACAGTGATGGCAGCCAAGTTAAAGGAACGATGCTGGTAGTTAATGGCAAGAAATATTATCTTGATCCAAACAGCGGGGAGATGTGGACGAATCGTTTTGTCAGTCAGAAGCAATACAGCGACCGCTACAGCAGCTACTACGATGTCTGGTATTATTTAGATGACGATGGCGCTGCCCTTTCAGGCTGGCAGACGATTGATGGCAAGCGGCTTTATTTCTATGCTGACGGCAGTCAGGCTAAAGGCCGGCTGATTCAAGATCAGGGGAAATTTTATTATTTTGATCCGGACAGCGGAGAGATGTGGACCAACCGCTTTGTTTACATTACCCCATCTAACAATTACTATTATCAGCCTGTTTTCAGCGGCTGGCTCTACTTGGGAGCAGATGGCGCCGCCCTTTTAGGCTGGCAGACGATTGACGGTAAGCAGCTCTACTTTCAGCCCTCCTATGACAGTAAGCTGGGCTATTCTCATCAAGAAGGCGGACAAATCAAAGGAGAGCTTTTTGAAATTGATGGCAGTCTCTACTATTTTGATCCGGATACCGGCGAAAAATGGACTGACCGTACGCTGTCATATAATGGCAAAACCTATCACATTGATTCCCAAGGCAAGGCAAGTCTCCAGCAGCCTTAACCGCTTATAATCAATGCTTTTCATTCAGGAAGCTCACATATTAACAGCCAAAAAGATAAAGCTGCTACAAGCGCATTAAAATTAATGTTAAAAGCAAAAAGTGAAGCACAGATTAGCGTTTTAAGAAATCCAATCCTGCTTCACTTTCTTTTTGGCTTTTAAAATAAAAATCTCATGTCTTTTGAAGACAGAACACAGCGTAAAAAAACCTGCATAAAAGCAGGTTTTGTCTTGTTTATTTTGCAATTGGGTAAACAGAAACTTGTTTCTTATCGCGGCCTTTACGTTCGAAACGTACCACACCTTCAACCTTAGCAAAGAGCGTATCATCTCCGCCGCGGCCTACGTTAGCTCCTGGATGGATATGTGTTCCGCGTTGACGGTAAAGGATTGAGCCGCCTGAAACAGTTTGGCCGTCAGCAGCTTTAGCACCGAGGCGCTTGCTTTCTGAATCACGTCCGTTAGATGTAGAACCGCCACCTTTTTTGTGGGCGAAAAGCTGCAAGTTAGCAAGATTCATTTTTAACATAATGTTGTCTCCTCTTTTCAGTTAATTTTCGATGACCCTGACGGATACAAATTCTGATGAATGTTCCGCCAAATTAGTCATACCTAAGAGAAAGCTTTCAAACAAAAGCTGAACTTTCTCATCTCTTTTGTGGCTTACATGCGACAAATCAATTCTCATGTAACCACCATCAATTTCATTTAAATCTAAAGCGGCCTTACAGTCTGCCAGAGCTTCGAGTGAATTGACAAAATTCATTGCTAGGGCTGAGACAGCTGCACAGACAATATCAAAACCATATTCGCCGCTGCCGGCATGTCCGGTCAGCTGGCTGCTTTCCAGCAGGCTGTCATGACGAATAAACGTTGCTTGAATCATAAAAAGAAAGATTAAGCGTTGATAGCGTTGATAACAACTTTTGTATAAGGCTGACGGTGTCCTTGTTTACGATGGCTGCCTTTCTTAGGTTTGTATTTGAAAGTAACAACTTTCTTTTGTTTGCCTTGTTTTTCAGCAGTGCCGACAACTGAAGCTCCTTCAACAAGCGGAGTACCGACAACCGTTTTGTCGCCGCCGACAAGAACAACTTCGTTAAATGTTACTTCTGATCCGGCTTCAACATCAAGTTTTTCAACGTAGATTGTTTGTCCTATTTCAACTTTAACTTGTTTTCCGCCAGTTTTAATAATTGCGTATGTGCTCATTATGCACCTCCTATAAGATTTTGCTGCGAGGTTTCCCTCATGTGAAGACTCGCCTTGCACCGTGAGTGCGAAACTGCTTAAAACGGTGTTCGTGCGGTTGCACAGGATGTGCATTTAGTCAACTTTTACATTATAGCACAGTCAGCTGGCTATTTCAAGGATTAGAGACAATTTATTTAGAGAATTATTCTAGAATCCTGATGCTGATAACTACCTAACTTCGATAGGCACAAATCCCAGAGTAGCTCTTCTGGCTAATTTTTGGAAATGCTCCAAATCAGCATTCTGATCCGTAGTCAGTATCTGATAGCATTCCTGCCCTTCATAATAGTAATGTGATGTTGCCTGATAGCCATTGCGCTCATAAAAGGACAGGCGCCGCCTCCTTTGCTCACTATTTGGGGCTTCTTTATCAGGCGGTTCTATTGTCAATATAAGCGGTCTTAGGCCAGCGTATTCTCGAATCTGCGCCAGTATCATACTGCCGTATCCCTTAGAGCGAACCGGCTCATTAACCGCCAAAAAGAGGATAAACACCTGCTTTTTAGATTCAAGAATATAAGCAAAACCGACAAACTCTTCCTGCTCATAATAAGCATAGCACTTTGCCAGAGACCGCACACTGTTTACCAGCAGCAAGAAATAAGGCAGACGCTCATTAGGCGGAAAGGCTGATAGATAGAGCTTTTTGACATCATTATAAGCTTTGCTGAAGGGGCTTACTTTTTGCCGGGTTAAGGTCATCGTTTTCCTTTCTTGTCAACAATGCTTTGGCTACCATTGCAAATGAACCAGGTCTTTCATTTCTTTATAGGCTGTATCAGCTTTTTCTTTCATGGCAGCATCCAGCTTTTTGCGGTACTTGCCGCCTTTGATGAAGTCTTCCAAAATCAGGACTCGGTAATCCTTATATTCATAGCCTTCTGCACCTACTTGGCCCTTACCCCAAGACCAGACCATGGTCGGGTGAGCTTTGACTGTTTTGATGGTCGTCTTGCCTGCTTTTTTCTCAAAGGTAACATCCATAAGCAGTCCGCGTTCTGTCCAATAATTTTGCAGATTTTCATAAGACTGATTAGAGATGAAATTTCCCATAGAATAAATGATAAACTTCTTTTCTCCGTCTTTTTTCAGTGTTTCAGACGGCTCTGCTACATGCGGATGGCCTCCGAAAATGACATCTGCTCCCCACTTGACCATCTTATGATAGAGTGTCTTTTGCTCATCCGTCGGCTCCAGAGCGTACTCCGTTCCCATCTGCGGCATCACTATGGTGACATCCGCTTTCTTTTCGGCTTCTTTAAGCTCGGCCTTGATTTTCTTTTGATTGAGATTGGAAAGATGTGCTGCCCGCTCTTTTTTAGTCAGGTTGGCTTCCATCCCGTTATAGCCATAGGCATAGCCTAAAATAGCTATTTTGATGCCTTTGACATTTTTAATCAGTATCCCTTCTTTAGCACGGTTTTTCTTGTAAATGCCAATGGTATCCAATCCTAAATCATTAAAGGTTTTCACTGTGTTCAAAGCGCCTGACAGCTGGGAATCAAGGATATGGTTATGGGCTAAATCAACGACGTCATAACCTGTGTCCTTCATAGATTGGGCGGCTTCTGCCGGTGCATTAAACAAGGGATAGCCTCCCAAAGGAAAGTCCGGACTGATGGTCCCTTCAAAATCGCCAATGGCCAGATCGGCTTTAGAAATCCATTCTTTAGCGTATTCAAAGTAGGGATTGAAATCGTAAGAACCATCACTCTTTCTGGCACTCGTATAAAGGATGTCATGGTAAAGAATATCCCCGTTTGCCACGACACGAGCCGTTTTAATTCCGTCACCTGTGTTTTTCACCGCTTCATTGCTGTCTTTATCCATGAAATGATATATCAGCAGCAAAATCAGCAAAAAGCCAAAGCCAACTGCCAAAACAAGTGTTTCTTCTTTTTTACGATCCTTGGCAAACCTTTTCTTTTTCATTATAATCACCTTCCTAGCAAGAGAAAGCGGTTTCTTAATAAGTTTTTAGTTTATTATATCATATTATTTTTGCTTCTGGATATTGTTTCCAACGATTGCCGCTGCTATTTAAAAAGCTGAGAGTCCTAACTGGTCCCTTTAAGCTGGCTTATTTTTTCCAGCTTTTTAAGGGGCAGTTCTGATCTCTCAGCTTTATTATTTTTAACAGCACTACAATAAATCAGCAATCAGATCGTCCACTTCATCTGTCTCATGCGTCTGCGGGGTTATTTCCGTGACCTTGATACCGGCTACAGCACGCGCAACCAGGCCCTCAACATCTAATCTGCTTTCATACTGCTCTACATTTTTAATCTTGGGATTGGTTTTGGGCCGATCGGGCGCAAAAATCGTACAGCAGTCTTCAAACGGCTGAATGGAGATATTAAAGGTATCGATTTTTTCTGCAATATCAATTATTTCCAGTTTATCCATGGTCACAACCGGCCGAATAACAGGCGTAGCGGTCACCGCATTGATAGCCTGCATAGATTCCAAGGTTTGGCTGGCAACCTGACCCAGACTTTCACCATTAATAATGACTAGACCGCCGCGTTCTTCTCGAATGCGATCCGTAATACGCATCATAAAGCGGCGGGTCAGAGTCATCAAATAGGCCTCAGGTGCTTTGGCTTTAATTTCTTCCTGAATTTCTGTAAAGGGCACTTCGATAAATTGGATATTGCCGCCGAATTTAGTCAGTTTACGGGTCAAATCCTGAGCCTTTTTCAGAGCACCCGGACTGGTGTAAGGCGGACTGGCAAAATGTACTGCTTCAATATCAACCCCGCGCTTCAACGCAAGATAGCCAGCGACCGGTGAATCAATACCTCCTGACAGCATGAGCATGCCCTTGCCAGCAGTACCTACCGGCAAACCGCCAGCTCCTTTAATGTTTTCATAGGATAGATAAGCCGCTTCCTCACGAATCTCAACCTTGAGAGTAACATCGGGATTTTTCATCTGAGCCTGTATCTGCGGTAAAGCTTCAAATACGGCGCTGCCCAATACTTGATTAAGCTCACGGCTGTCCAGCTTAAAACCGTGGTCACTTCTCTTGCTTGAAATCTTAAAGGTTAATCCCTCACGGTACAGACCCGTCATGATTTCCTGCACCGCCTTTTCCAAAACAGTGACGTCTTTTTCAACTTTATAAACGGGTGAGAAGGCCTGAATACCAATAATCTGCTTGAGCGATTCGGCCACCGGATGATAATCCATTTCATTTAAGTAAACATGGGCACGGTCTCGATCTGCTGCCACCTTGACATCGGGATAAACAGATAAGACATGTTTCATATTTCGTTTTAATTGATTAATGAAGCGCATCCGGTTTTTGCCCTTGGTGGACAGCTCTCCGTAGCGTACCATAATTTCTGAATACTGCATCATATAAAAATATAAGTCCCCTCAACTAAGAAAACCACTGCGGCAAAAGTCAGATTCTGCTGCACCGCTGTTTAAATTTTCGAGTTTTTGGGGCTGTTTTTCAGTCCTTTCTAAAAATATATAGGAAAGCCAAGAAAGCAACGGTCAGTAAGACTTTCAGAATTCTTCACTGCTTATCTGAGACGCTATGCATTTCCCTTAGCTTTGCCAAGTGTACAACAAGAGTCTACCTGACTTTTCTTGTTTGTTGGTAAATATGCTTAAAGGCTGTTAAAAATTGTTCAGCCTGACTCCTGTCATTATCATCATCAAGACTGATTCGAACGGCAGTCTGAGCCAATTTTGCCGGGATTCCCATGGCAATCAGCGTACCGGCAGGCTTGCCCGCTTTAGATGAGCAGGCACTGGTTGTTGAAACATAAATATCATGTTCTTCCAAAGCATGCACCAGCACTTCACCGCGGACGCCTTTAATGCCAAAAGTTAAAATATTGGGCGCAAAATCATCCATCCCTGAAAAAAGAGTGACATCATCATAATCAGACAGGCTGTCTGCCAGCGTTTCCTTGATGGACTGAAGTTTTTGCTGTGCTACCGCTTCCTTGTCAAGTACCATCCTTAAGGCCTTGGCAGTCGCTGCAATGCCAGCCACATTTTCAGTTGTACTTCTAAGTCCTGCTTCCTGACCGCCGCCATTTAAAAGGGGTGAAATGCGCTTGCCTGCTTTTTTATAAATAAAGCCAACGCCGCGCACCGAGTGAAATTTATGACCGGAAAAAGTCGCAAAATCAACACGGTCAGTCAGATAAGTTTCCCTTGCAATCTTGCCGACAGCCTGCACAGCGTCAACATGAAAGGAAATTGTCGGCTTATCAGACAGGAGCTCAGAAATAGCCTCAATCGGCTGAACAGAACCAATCTCATTGTTAACAGCCATAACAGAGACCAGTGTCGTCTCAGGTCTGATTAAGTCAGCTAGGACTTTTACATCAACAAAACCTTTAGCATCAACAGGAGCAAAATCAACTTCAAAGCCCTGTTCCTGCAGCCATTTGGCAGATTCCTTAACAGCTGGGTGTTCAATAGCGGAAACGATAATATGCTTGCCATAGTGCTTCTTCTCAAAAGCCACACCTTTAATGACCCAATTATCCCCCTCTGTCCCGCCGGAAGTGAAAAAAATCTCCTCTTCAGACTTGCCTAAAAGAGCTGCAATCTGCTGTCTGGAAGCTTGTAAAATCCTCGTTGCCTGGCTGCCCAGCCGGTGTAAACTCGAGGGGTTGCCAAAAACCTTAACTGCTGCTTCCTCATAGGTTTTGACGGCCTCTGGATAGGGAAGCGTTGTAGCTGAATTATCAAAATAAATCATCTTATCACCTTTTTTAATACAATAGCTACATTATATCATATTTCCCCATACATCTTTAGAAAATAAGAGCTGCTTTTTTATGGCTTTTTTAGGGAAAAAGCGTATAATATTATAAAAAAGGAGGAAACATGGCAAATAATTATTCTCGTCGTCAACAACCTAATAAAAAACCTAAAGGACAAAATCGCAGACGTCCGACTGAGCATATCAAGACAGGCTTTTCAGCCCTGCAAAAGACCGTTGCTATTACTGCCGGGATCTTAGGGATTATTACAGCTTTGATTACTATCAATAATTACCGCAATGCCAACAGCGATAAAAACGATACGACTTCGAAAACCACTATCATCAAAGAAAAAGAAGTAGATAATTCGGATACAGGCAGCAACAGCAATGCTGATAATGCTCAGGCCGGAGATGCTGCTGACAGTAATGCTGCCGGCAACAGCAACAATGCTGCTGATCAAAATCAAGCGGCAACAACAGTCGCAAACGACAGCGACAGCAACGCTGCTGCCAATCAAAACCAGGCAGACAGCCAGGCGTCAGCAGCCAATAATCAGCAAGAACAGCAAAATAACACAGACAGTGCTGCTAATGCTGGTCAATAATTCTCAAAAGGTTGGAACAGCATTTCCCAGCCTTTTCTTTTGTCCAAAATCTTTCAAACTTATGCCTTATAAATCTAGGTTAATGCTATAATAAAATAGATTAAAACTGTCAAAGGATGCCTTATGAACTATCAGCAAACACTGGAATGGATTCACTCTTTCAAAGCCAATGGACGCAGGCCTGATTTAAGACGGATGGCCTTTCTTCTTGAAAACAGCGGCAATCCTCAGCAAAACTTAGCTGCTGTTCACGTCGTCGGCACTAACGGCAAAGGATCTGTGACCAGTTTTCTCCAGCATATTTTTAGCAAAGCCGCTTATAAGACCGGAACCTTCACTTCTCCTTTCATTACGCGCTTCAACGAACGCTTAGCCATCAATGGAGAAGGGATTTCCGATGAAGAACTCATAAGATTGACTGCCAGAGTAAGGCCTACTATTGAAAAACTGCAGCGCACTGCTCTTGGTAGGCCAACCGAGTTTGAAGTCCTAACGTTTATGATGTTTGTCTATTTTGGACAGGTTAATCCGGTTGATATAGCCATTATTGAAGCCGGTATTGGAGGCCTGCGTGACTCCACCAATGTTTTCAAGGCTTTGGCACTTGTCTGTCCATCTATCAGCAAAGATCATACAGAAACGCTGGGAAAGAGCCTGACAGAAATCGCAAGGCAAAAACTGGGTGCTCTGGATGAAGGCGTTCCTCTCATATTTGGTCCTATGACAGATGACGTCAGGCCTATTTTCTATCAAACTGCTCAGCAGCTGCAAAGCACGCCTTATGAGTTTGGAGAAGATTTTTCCATTTTAGAAAAAGGCAGGACATTTGATTTCACCAGTCCAAGGGCGAACATTAGCGATATCCACTTAAAAATGCTGGGCCGCCATCAAAAGATCAATGCCAGTCTGGCTGCCATGACCGGTCTCATTCTCTCTTCAAAGTTCCCCAGAATCACTCCCTCTGTCATAAAAAGCGGACTTCAGTCAGCAGTGTGGCCGGGACGAAGCGAGCTAATTGCAGACAACCTGCTGCTTGACGGGGCTCACAACGAAGACAGCATCAAAAAACTTATCCAGCTGCTCACAGACGAATTTCCTGATAAAACGATTCATATTCTCTTTGCCGGTCTAAAACGAAAACCTTTAGAAACTATGCTGGATTTGCTTGCACCTTTTGATCTTACCCTGACTACCTTTTCTTTTTATGAAGCAGAACAGCTGGAAAATTATCCTCAGTGCTACCCCACAACAAAAGACTACCGTACTTGGCTGAAAAGAGCCGAGCAGTCCGAAGACCTCTTTGTCGTGACGGGCTCCCTCTACTTCATCTCTGAAATCAGAAATTACCTGCTTAAAAAAACAAGGCTCAGCTGAACCTTGTTTTTAGTTTTATCGCATAGTGACAAATTCTTCGGCCCCCGTCGGATGAATGGCCACAGTATTGTCAAAATCAGCCTTGGTAGCTCCCATCTTAATCGCGACAGCGAAACCTTGAATCATCTCATCCACACCGTAACCGATGCCGTGCAGACCTACAACTTTTTCATCCGGTCCGACAGTCACTAACTTCATCTTACAGGCTTGACGATGGCTGGTAACTGCTGTGTACATGGAGGTAAAAGCTGAACGATACACTTTTACGTCCTGCTCACCGTATTTAGCCAGAGCAGCTTCTTCTGACAAACCGACCGAACCAATAACAGGGTGGCTGAAAATAACAGTTGGCACATTGCTGTAGTCTAACTTTTCTTCAGGCTTGTTGTTAAACAGACGCTCTGACAGACGGCGGCCTGCTGCCACTGCAACGGGGGTCAATTCTAATTTACCGTTGACATCGCCCAGTGCATAGAGCCCTTCAACATTGGTATTTTCGAATTCATCTGTCGCGATAAAACCGTCTTCATTTAAGGCAACCCCAGTCACTTCTAAATTAAAGCCCTTTGTGTTAGCCGCACGGCCAATTGCCCAAATCAGAGCATCAACCGTATATTCTTCCCCGTTTTCCAAGACCAAGGTCAAACTATCATCAGCATTCTTAATGACTTCCTTCGGTACAGAAAAAGTATGCAGTTCAGGGCCGTCTTCTTTCATACTGTCAACCAGTGTCTCAACAATTTCCTCATCAAACTTTCGAAGAGGACGGTCATAGCGAACAAAAAGATGGGTCTGACTGCCCAAAGCATGCAAAACACCGGCTAGTTCAACTGCAATATAGCCAGCACCAATCACAGCGGTACGCTTGGGAACAGCATCTAATTCAAAAAAGCCGTCCGAAGTCATGCCGTATTGGCTGCCCGGAATGTCAGGAATCAAAGCGTGTCCGCCTGTCGCAATTAAAATATGCGGTGCTGTATAAAGCTCACCGCCTGCTTCTACCGTGTGACTGTCCACAAAAGTAGCATAGTCATACACACGGTCAACACCGTTACTGTCAAAACCACGCTCATAAGAGCCGTGAATACGGTCAATATAAGCCTGACGATTTTTCTTTAACACTTCAAAATCAAAAGTCTTTTCTCCTATATCAAAGCCGTAGTCAGCCGCATAGGTATTTATCGTTTCTGCAACCTGTGCACCGTACCACATGACCTTTTTAGGCACACAGCCAACATTAACACAGGTTCCGCCAATTTCTTTGGCCTCAAAAAGAACCACCTTAGCACCGTGTATAGCAGCACGGTTGGCAGATGCGATCCCGCCGGAACCGCCGCCGATAACAATATAATCATATTGTTTTGTCATACAAACAACTCCTCGATTTCATAATAGATTTACTGTATCACAAAAAAAATCAGCTGACAATATTTTGCTACAGAAAAACGAATACCTTACTTTTGAGCTGCGATGTTCCTGCTCATGAAAGGAGACTGCATTCAGATAAAGCGGTCCGGCCTTCTCAAAATGCCTGTTTTTTGCTCTCAAATGACTAAGGACATTTTAGATTTAGAACTTCCACTGTTTTGCTAATTCAAATAACCATCCTTTCTGCGGGATTTGTCTTTGAGACTATTGTCCTTAGTCCGGATAGATGTAGGTGAGACGTCCCCAGTAAGAAGCGGTCGGATCAAACCAGCCACGAAAATTAGCAATATACTGCTGATTCTGATAGTTGGCTTCCTTGACCTGAATCCGATGATCATTTTCTACATGCGTGACATAGGCGACATGACCATAACCGCCGTCATCCCAGCAGGCAATAGCACCTACCCGTGCCTCATTGCCTGTCCGGAAGCCCTTGGCACGCGCAGAAGCAGCCCATTGACCGCCATTGCCCAGCCAGTTTGGAGCCCAGGGTGCCAACTCTTTTACGCCCCAGGTACACTGACCGACCGGATAAGTGTTGGTCTCGCTGATATAGGCCATAATCCTCGGTGCAGCAGTCTCAAGAGGTGAGGATTTCACTTCATTGAGCTGTAGATTTGGCAATATCTGCCCTGTTGACGTCCCATCTGTATAATGAATATAAGCATGGACGTTATAGCTGCCGCTCTTATTGCCATGCTTTTGCACATCAGCACTAATGGAAGCCTGACCGTCTGACAGCTGATCCGATTCATACCAGTAGAGATTTGCCTGATTCGCATCCGACCAGACAGCAAGGCTGATTGATTTGATTATCTTAGAATCGTCCGTTTCATCTGCACTGACCTCAAAGGTTCCCTCTTTCAGATTATAATTATAGACCGTTATCTGAGGAGCCTCATAAGCCGCTATCTTTTCGACATTAAAAGCAGACGATGCTAAACCTTCCACATTCCATTCCCCTAAAGGACCGCTCCCATACAGGTGACACTGATAGGCTCCAAGATTAAAAGCATGCTTTTTCAAAGTGATTTTCGCCTTAAAAGTACCATCTGCTTCTTTCCTTGCCTGATACCATTGAATATCATCCTGACCGTTTTGCTCACTCCAGACAGGAACAGAAATAGAGGTCATATAAGGAGGAACATTGCTGATGACAGCTTCATAACTTGTATCCTTTATTTTATTAATCTGACAGCTGACATGAGGCCTAGGCAGCTGTAAGGTCTGAGCAGCGACAGGCCGCATTTTCCCATCTTGCTTTAAGTAGGTATGGATATGGTAGGTGCCGTAACCTTTGTGACTGTCATAATCAGCCAAAGCCTCTCCCGCAGCATCAGCCTCATACCACTTAAGATCGTCCTGACCATTTTCATCGGACCAAACCGCTGAAACCAGTTTCCCCTGCCCGCTTGGTTTTAATTTGGAAAATATCTCGATACCATTTTGAGCCAGTCCCAGCTGAGGCTCTGCCAATGCAATCTCTTGCTTTCCCAAATCGATACCCCGCCTGCTGCCATCCCTATAGGTCATATACGCATGGATCGAATACTTTCCAGCCTTGCTGCTATGATTGACAGGATCAAAATGAACTGTTAAAGAATCATTCCCAGTATTATAAGCCGAATACCACTGCATATCATCCTGCCCTCCTTCTTCCGACCAGACAGCAACATCTAAAGACTGGGCAATTTTGCCCTTTGGCGCTTGATTAACCTCAATATCAAAGGTCCCAAACTGTTTATTATAATGGCTGATCCTGACCTGACCCCCTTTTTCATCTGCTGCAGCAGGGCTGACCACAGCTGCCATACCTAGGATACCAGCCGCCCAAAGCAGCGATTTAATCGTTTTCAATAAAAAATTTCTCCTTCTATTTCTTTCTACATCTTTATTATTCGAAATATAAAAGAAGAAATTTAAAGAATTATTTTTTATAAACTTATCATAGAAATAAACATTCTCATCATTTTAAGCATCAAAAAAAGAGAACCAAGTTGGTTCTCTCCAGATGTTAAGACAAGTCATCCACTACAGTTAACAATCATTTTTCAAGTTCTCTATAATAATCATAAATTTTTAGCTCATATTGCATTCGGTTTTGTCTTACTACTGTATCTAAAATAAAACCAGAAACAAAAGATAAGGCAGCTAGAATCATAAAGCCTGTTGCTAAAACAGCAGAAGGAAATTTATTAATAATTCCAGTTCTAGCAAATTCTGCAATAACCGGAATACCAAAAAACAATCCTAGGATAAAAAGAATTATAGATATTATTGAAAAGAAAATCAAAGGTTTATAATCCTTGAAAAGATTAAAAATCATCTTTAAAACCTTAAAACCATCTGAGAAAGTATTAAGCTTTGATTCACTTCCTTCAGGCCTATCTTTGTAAGTAATCGGTATTTCTACTAATTTAAAACGCTTATCCAAAGAATGAATTGATAATTCAGTTTCAATTTCAAATCCTGGAGATAGTACAGGAAAGTTTTTAACAAATAAGCGATTAAAGCCACGATAACCTGTCATAATATCCCTATAATTTCCTCCGTATAGTTTATTAATTAAGAATTTAACAAAATTATTTCCAAAATCATGGAATCCTCGCTTATTTTCTTGAGAATAAGTACCATTTGACAAACGATCGCCAATAGTCATGTCTGCTGAACCATTCCTCAAGGGCTCCAAAAGCTTATCTACCTCTGCTGCAGGATATGTATCATCAGCATCAACCATAATATAATAGTCAGCATCAATCTCACGAAACATTGTTCGTACAACATTTCCCTTCCCCTGACGTGGTTCAAAACGGACGATGGCTCCTGCTTCACGCGCTAGAGCATTAGTATTATCCTTAGAATTATTATCATAAACATAAATATCTGCTTCTGGTAAAGCTCTTTTGAAATCACTTATGACTTTCTGAATAGTTACTTCTTCGTTATAAGCTGGTAATAAGACTGCAATTTTTTCTGTCATGATATCTCTTTCTTTAAAATGAATTTTTTAAGGAGTTTTAAAAAAACTTTTGTTTTTCTTTATATACCCTTTTCCAACAGTCATATCATATTGAATGAGTTTTAAATCATCAGCAATAACTTTTTGACTTGATGTTAACTTCTTCTTATCAACAGTAGCATTATTTAACACATCTGTCAACAGAGCATAGTAAGGGGAAACCTTACTATTAGTATGAGCAAACAGTTCCGCAGAAAAATCACTGGAAGAAACTAAAGGATAATTTAACTTAGTCGTTTTAAAATTACTCCAAATAAAATAATCAGTTCTGTACTTTAAATCAGAACTATCTTCAAAAGCACTATCAGGATATAATCCTGGCAAATGATCTCCATAGAAAACAACTGTAATATCTTTATTGATTTTTGAGAGCTGAGTTAAAAATTGTTCAGTAGAGGTATCGGTATAAGTAAGTAATCTTGAATAGCTAGTCAGATCATCATTCGCTTTTTTTGTAAATCCTTTACCTGTTGCTACAACTTGGCTAGGTTCACCCGATGACCATGGGACATGATTTTGCATAGTGATAACAGAAAAGAATTGACTTTCTTTAGAATTTATCTGCGCTAAAACATTTTTATAAGTTGTCTCATCACTTGGATAGATACCTTCTTTTTTTACATTTTTTAAAGTCTCAGTACCATTTTTAGAAGTGATAAATTTATCAAAATGTAATTTTCTATAGACTAATCCCCTGCCATAGTTCGCAGCATCTGATGGGTGGATTGCAATTCTATTTTTAGACAAAAACTGATCACTAATAGATGGAAAGAGCTGCATTCCAGGAACTACTTCAGTATAAAGTGTTGATACAGAAGATGAAAAATTAGTAAACGGCAAACCAGTTAAAGTTTGAAATTCCATATTAGCCGTTCCACCACCATAACCGTTAGAAACTATCAACCCACTTGTAGTGGAATTTTTAATCTGATTAATATTAGGAATAAGTTCCTGAGATAAATTCACATTAGAAATTCTACTAGGATCAGCAAAACTTTCACTTAAAACATAGATAACTGTCTGCTTTGAAATACTTCTACTTCTTGTTTTATTAATAGCATCAGCCCTAATTTGATATTTTTTAGCAAGGGCTAAAATTTTAGATTCACTATAACCCTCTGGAGTATCCATAATAGATTTAGCAACTTGTTTACTCCAAACGTACATCAGTGATTTGTATCTGGCATTCGTCGAAAATCCCATCCAATTGATATTATTCCAATTATTAATTTTTGAAATTATGGGAATTCCTTCCAACACTTTGTTTTCATTTTCATTTCGAAAAATCAAAAAAACAGATAAGCTAAGACAGACTAAAGCTGAAATCAAGCTAAGACGAACTCTCTTTTTCTTAATAATCGGTCCAGGAAGAATTTTATTTCTTAAAAAGAAAAGTAAACAGCTGATTCCAACAATTAAAATGAATGTCATAATAACTGTACTTATATTAACAAATTTTAATAACAATTCGGGTTGTTGTAACCAAATAAAATCTGTTATTAGAAGAGGTTCACTTCTTAAATCTTGTTTAACCGCATTAACTACAGAAATAATAATTCCTGATGTCACAATGATAAAAGTTGTTATCATGAAACGATTAATGATAAAGTAGGCAAGAAGATAAATAACTATCAAAAAGCATATTTGATAAAGGGTTGCACCTGGAAAAATAAATTTATTCAGTATAGCACCATTTTCTTTCACTCCCAATTGTAAAGTATAGTTAAAAATAACTGCTAAAAGAGCGCTGGCTGAAAAAATAAGAGACCAGGTCGGTTGATTTCTCGTTAATTCTTTTGCTGCTTTCAGACCTGTATAAGATACTAAAACAAGACCAATCAATGAAAGTGCTGAGGCAGTAATGAAATGATATAAATAGGCATCAAATTGGCCAGTGCTGACATCATACACAAAGCCTTCACGCAGAATATTAATGTAATGCCCATCATTAACAGCGACAGAGGCCAGCAAGCCAGCAAGCAGTAGGTTTGAGGTTGAACAGTCTTTTAACAACTCAATCCTAAGGCGTTTGGGTTTCAGGTAATCAAACAGAACCTTTATCAAAAAGGCAGAGATAACCAGCGGGATTAATATGGGTAAAAAGTCAACCTGCCAAAAGCCATTGCCCTCTAAGTCCCATAATTCAAATTTTTCATTATTCAGATTTCGAGTAATCAGTAAAAAATAAGCAACAATCAAATAGATGACATAACCTAGACTTAGCTTTCCCACAAATTTCCAAGATATATTGCGGACCAAATCAAAAGCGATAACGGCAAGTGAAACAACAAAAACAATTGGCATAAAGCTAAGATGGTTCAGAAAACTCTTGCCTGATTGTCCCAGATTATTGAGAATACTGTTATTAAGCGTCAAAAAATTAATGCCAAAGATGGAAAGAAGTAAAAGTGAACCATAGCCCAACTTTACCCAATTAATATTTTTTAGATTGTTTTTCATGATTTTATCTTTTGCAGAGAGCGTTTGATGATATATTTGACTGCCTTGGCTGGGCCGATGAAAATATATTTAAAGGCTCCCTTTATTCCTCCCATATGGTTAAAATCAACAAAGGTATGAGGCGCTGAGTTTCCTCGCTCATTTAACAGTTTGTTGTCTATAAACGGTGTCAGATCAACAGGATTCTTAGAAATTCTAAAATCGTAATGCTCATTCCAAGCAATATAAATCAACAGCCTTTCGATGGCATGCAAGATTGAATTTTGCGGCAGGGGTTCTGAAGGCACATCTTTATCGGATAGTTCTAAGTCAAAAAGCGGCTTTAAGGCGCTGTATTTGAACCAAACAAAAGTACCATAACTCATGACAAAGGTTTGAAAATTCTCAAAATCAATGGATTTGCTCAGTCCCATCTTTTGCCATAAGTCATTCATTTTTGGTGCAATCAAATGCTCATTCCAAGCATCAACAATCTTATTATAACGAAAGAAAGTAGGAATATCTGCGATAACTAAACCAATCTTTGGATTGCTAACAAGCTCTGAGAGAATGCTATCGGCCGGTTTAATCAGCATGTTGATCAGTTCTTTGCGCCAAGACTCACCTGCCCAAAAGTCAGCTTCTTTGGATTTTTTGGTGTGAAAATGACCGACATAATCATATTGGGACAGCTCTGCTTTTAATTTTAGCATGGGCAGCACATCGCGGCCCACATTGCCTGTAACAAAGATTTTAGCTTCCTCCATGTCTGCTGCCAGAATTTTCTCAATTTCACTTTTCTTATCTTCACTGTCTGTCGTGATAAATAAATCATAAGGAAAGTGAAAGTGAGCAAAACTGTCCAAAAATTCTTTCAGCAAGTCGACATAAAAAACATGGAGATGCACTGCTACTTTTTGTCCACTCAAATTGGCAGTGTGTTCTTTTTTAATGTATTTATGGCCTAATAAATAGCTGAAATCCGGATAATTAATTTCTGACATGTGAGACACAATAAGGTCAACCGGATAGGATGAGCGGCTTTCAATATCATTCAAAAGATAAGGTGTTATAGACTGGTTGGCATCAATTGCCTTAACCTTAATGAAGGGAACCTTGTGGTTTAAAATGGCTGTCGGGTGATAATAGGAAAAATCTGCATGCAAGAGCTGGCTGGCATCTTCTTCCCGCGTGTCAAAAACCACACCGTATCTGAATCCGGCATCCAAAAGGACGGTTGTCACCTGCGTTTCATAGTGAGCAATAACCTCTTGAACGTCTTGGAATTCTCTTACACTTTCCCAAAAGTCTATGAAAGCACTGCTGTTTATAACTGGCTTTTGGAAAGAAATGAAATAACTTTGAATATGTTCGCGAAAGGCTTTGGTGGCACGGTTATTGGTCAGTCCCCAGAAATCCACTGCCTGATCAGCTTCAAATTTCTGATAGATTGGCGCCATATCCCAAAGCGGACCAAAACAAGTGTCGTTCATGGTGGTAACGGAATCATAGGTCTTTAACTCTTCAAAACCGATAAAAGCCATACCGTCACGCCAAGCGGCAAAATCAAAACCGGAATTTTGACGCTGAATAAAATGATCCATCAGCTGCTCTTCTCTCAGCTTATCAAAATCGGCTGAGGCAAGCTCACTGTTTGAGATAAAAACAATTTTAGAAAACAGCGGTCTTAGCTGCGTCAGCTGGTAGATGACATGAGAACTAAGGCGGTTATATTTATTAAAATGGACATACAAAAGCAGACGCTTCATTTCTTTCTCCTGAATAGATTGATAATTTTTGTCGGAATAGTCCAGCGGCGGGAATGGATGACCGCATTGTAACGATTGGTCATTTCATTGAGCTGCTGGCGGTACTGATCCCTTTCAGAGGCAGTCTTTTGGTACTGATACTTATAGGACAGCACTTCTTTTAATTCCGCTCTTGCTGCTGCTAACTCTTCTGCTAAACTGTTTGCAACGAAGTCAGGCTGATCGGGTCTGTCAGCATTGAACCATTCATAGGTCAGCTGAAAGTCTCTGCCTTTTTGCTGAGGAATCTCATAGATAATCTGAGGATCAGGAGCGACAAAATAGTAAGCTTCGCCAATCACCTTGGCATTGGTCCAAGCCGGCAGCAATTCCGTGTCAAATTGGGTATTGACCAAAGAAACCTTGCGATAGTAACTTGGAATTTCAGACAGGTCAATGCGGATTTTTTGCACATCTTCTGCAAAGGTCAGCTGAAGACTGCCTGAGTGCTCCAAAGGAAAATGCAGACTGTCTTCTTCTGAAAAAGGCTGTTCACTGCCGCGATCCAAATAAATGGTAATCTGCTGATTGTCCCAGCTGTTTTCTCCCTGTTGAGCCAGAGCTTTTTCAAATTCATTGTGCTGGGGCAGTAAAAATTCTAAAATCTTTCTGCAGTCACTGTCAGGATACTTAGCAATATACTCTAACTGTGTTGCCAAAAGTTTGTCAAAACGTTTCCCTATCTTGGCGGAATCCTTTGTTCGGGAATCGGATTCGGCGTCCATTCGGTAGACAGTTGTTGAGTCTTCCAGGAAAGCCAGCTTTGTTCTGCGGAATAATTCCAGCTGAATATTGAAGGTGTCATCAACAGCATCGCTGTCAATCTGACTGTTTACCTCTAACATCAGCTCAGTTTCCACAAGCCAGGTTGAAGCCATGGTCATGCCTTTTAAGGCCAGCATTTTCTCATAAGAATCCATAAAAGGAATAATGCCGTTTTTCAGCACGTCTTTTTGAGTGACTTCCCCTTTAGAATTTACCATATCAAAGTCCGTGTTGGACCATCCGGATTCCGGAGAGGCTTCTAAAAGTTCGACCTGTTTTTGAAGTTTAAGCTTATCTGTCCAGTAATCGTCGCCATCGCATCTGGCAATATACTGCCCCTTAGCTTCTTTGCAAATATCAAGCCAGGTTCTCGTTATGCCCTTGTTGGTCTCATTAAAGAACAGCCTAATTTTATCGGGATAGCGCTCACCGTACTGCCGCATGATTTCCGGTGAGCGGTCGCTCGAAGCATCATCTACGACAATAATCTCAAACGGAAAATCTGTCTGCTGAGCCAAAAAGCTTTCAATAGCTTCTGCGATCCAATCTCCCTTATTAAAATTAGTACAAATAATGGAAACCTTCATATTTCTTCCTTATCTTATCCGAACTGCCACTGACCATTGCGCTGATAAAGACCGCTGGCTGAATCCAAAGCTGAAAGATCATCTGCCTCAATATCATCACGGTGAACAACGATAATCGGGGTCTGCTTGGCATCAGAGAAGGCCAGCATCTGATTGTCGTCATCGCGAACAGTCACTTCCAATTTCAGTTTAATATCATTCAAATGCGCAATGTCACATTCATAGACGACCGATTTATGACCGGCACCCGATGTTTTATAATCCATGGAATTATCATTGTAAACCCAGATATTGCGGTCAATATCTGTCAGAGACAAGGCAATATAGGTTGGAACGTCATTGAGCACATCATAAGAAATTTCAAACCTAATCTTGTCTTTGGGTGTCATCGGATTGTCAGACAGGAGTTTAACCGCCAAATGTTCAACATGGGTGACCTCTTCTTTATCGGCATCCGCCTCGATCATCTCACCATTGTCATCAACAACCTTGTCGGTATTGTCAAAACTGTATTGGTTGGCAACATTGAAAGGTTCACCATAAGCTTTGATCAAGCCGTCATCAATTAAAACAGCCTTGTTGCAATACTTCTTAACAGCTGCCATGTCATGGGTCACAAGGATCGTCGTCTTGCCGCTTTCTTTTCTTTCCATAAAGTAGTCATTGCACTTACGTTGGAAAGCTTCATCACCGACAGCTAGAACCTCATCAAGAATCAGGATATCTCCCTGGGCCTTGATGGCAACCGAGAAAGCTAAGCGAACCTGCATACCGCTGGAGTAGTTTTTGAGCTTTTGGTTCATGAACTCCTTGAGTTCAGCAAATTCCACGATATCGTCGTACATGGCGTCTACTTCTTCAGTTGAAAAGCCCAGCATAGCCCCGTTCATATAAACGTTCTCGCGACCTGTCAACTCAGGATTAAAACCAACTCCCAGCTCAATAAAGGAAACCAATTTCCCATCAATGCTGACAGAGCCTTTTTCAGGTACATAAATTTGTGAAATGATTTTTAAAAGCGTGGATTTTCCCGATCCATTTCGGCCGACAATTCCAAAAAAATCGCCCTTCTCCACTTCAAAATTGATGTCACGCAGAACATGCTGTTTCTTATAGCCTTTAACGCCTTTAAAACGGTTAACCAAAGTCGTACGCAAGCTGTTTGTTGATTCAACAGGCAGCTTAAAATACTTACTGACATGGTCAACTTTTACTGCAATATTATTTTTTTCTGTCATTATAGAATCTCCGCAAATCTCTTAGAACTACGATTGAAAACGACTAATCCTATGCCAAAAATAATAAAAGGCAGCACATAAGGAATAGCGTAATACCACCAGTGATTAATCAGCTGCCAGATGGTCAGATTGGCCTTGTCAATCAAAAGGTAACGCAGGTCTTGAATCATCTGCGCCAAAGGATTGAGCATGATGATTTTACCAGCAAGCACTCCCTTAGCTCCTTGATTAGTGATAAAGGTTAAAGGATAAATGATTGGCGTTGCATACATGCCAGCCTGCAGGATAACTTCCCAGATTTGGCCGATATCACGGAATTTAACATAGAGAGTTGCCAAGAGTAGCGCTACTCCCCAAGCCATGATAAAGAGCTCAAAAAAGAGCGGAATAGACAAAAGAGCTGACCAGCCGATGTGAACTCCGTTGACCAAGGCAAAAATCAGCACCACAATTAAATTGATACCAAAGTTAATCAAGGCTCCGCAGACTGCTGACAGTACAATGATAGATTTTGAAAAGTTCAGTTTACGCAGCAGATCACCGCGGGTTACGATAGAGACCATTCCCATGCTGGTTGCCTCGGTAAAGAAAGACCAGATAACGTTGGCCAAGAGCAGCGCCACAGCAAAATGCGGAACATCTCCGCCCAACCGCAGGAAACGGATAAAGACCATATACATGATCATAAACAGCAGCAAAGGTTTTAAAATTGACCAAAGGTAACCGATGACGCTGCCTTGATAGCGCAATTTAAAATCTGTTTTAATAAGTTCTTTTAGTAGGATACGATTCTTCTTACTAAGTAAGTCCATGATATTCTCCTATGCCTGATAGCCATTTTTTAGATAGTGACTATAGCCGATTTTTGTTGTAATTAAGGTTTTAAAGATCAAGGTATGAAAAGCTCTGTTTTTAGCAAAGCCGTATTTTTTAAGGTCATGCCGTCTTTGCAGCCATGGCTGATTGAGCAGCTCAACATAAGCTGTCACCAACTGGCGCTTATCTTTTGGCAGATCCAAGTCTAATAAATAAGCAGCTTGTTTTTGACTGGATGTGATCAGCCACCAATACTTGGCAAGCAGTTTATGGGGCTGCAGCCAATTTTTTAAACGCTTAGACCAGGTCCTCGCTCCCAGAACATTGCTCTCATGCTGACGATAAAGTTCTGTCGCAGCATCCATGTAGACCAATTCTCCTAAAGCAGCAGCCAGCAATGCCAGATACCAGTCGTGCATAAGAATGCCATCGTAAACCTTCCATTTTTCAGCTAAAGTATGGTTAAACATGGCTGTACCGCCGGTTACTGTATTTTCTGTTAATTCCTGTAGCAGTGTCTGGTTTGCATGATGAGACTGTGTTTTAATCATGCTCTCATGCAAAACCTGCAGATGTTTATCAACAATCTTCAAATCAGTATAAACCATCAGAGGCTTCGCATTGTCATATTTTTGTGCTTCTGCCAAAGACAGTTCTAATTTATTAGGCAGCCAAATATCATCCTGGTCGCTTAAAAAGTAATAATCAGCCTTTTCATATTTAACCAGCGTATAAAAATTTTTAATCACACCGTAGTTAATACGCTCAGCAGCATTTATAAAATGAATACGGGAATCTTGCTGTGCAAAGTCTGCAATAATCTTTGGTGTGTCATCAGTTGAGCCGTCATCGCGGATCAGCAGTTTCCAATCTTTGAAGGTCTGCTGCTGAATGCTCCTAATTTGTTCTGCGATAAATTCCTGACCATTGTAGGCAGACATTACAATATTAATTTTCATGCAAAAATAAGTCCTCGTACTCTCCTACAATTTTTTTCCATGTGTAATGGCTGTGAACAATCTCTTTGGCTTTTTGACCATATTCTGAAAAATCAGCCTGTCTGTCAACCTGTTCAATCAAATGCGCAAGACTGCCTGTGTCTTTAGTCCAATAATAAGCGGCATCCCGTGCAACCGAGCGATTAAAATCAACACCTAAGACAAGGTTCAAGTCAGTATGGGCTAAGGCCTCCAGCAATCCGGGATTTGTCCCACCAACTTCATGTCCGTGGATATAAGCGAAAGCATGCTCGCGAATATAGGTCAGTAAATCGCGGTCATAGACCGTCCCGACAAATTTAATGCGCGGATCCTTATCAAAAGCAGTCTTTTGCCTCAATTCTTCAAAATAGACATTTCCTTCATGGTTGCAGATAATGACTAAATCGCGTTTACTTGTCGATGTCATAAATTCTCGAATAGCCGTCTCATAGTTGTTTTCAGGTACAAAACGGCCAACAATTAAATAATAATCCTTGTTCTTAAGCCCCCACCGCTCGTAAAATTCTTGGACTTTGGGAACATCTGCACTCAGCCCGGATGGCGATGTATCAGTTCCATAGGCAATGAAAACGGTCTTTGACCAAGGATAGGTCCTTTTGATATAGTCTTCGATTCCAATATTATCTGAGATAACCAAGTCTGCCCACTTTGTCATGCATTTTTCAGCATATTTCAGATAAGACTGTACGGGACGAGACCATTTAGAACGGCGCCACTCTAATCCGTCTGGATTAATATAAAACTGCCCGCCTATCCCCTTAATCTTTTTAGCAAAAGGTGCCATAAAGGCGCCTATTGTATTGCCTAAAACATAAAAAATAGGGGCTGCAATACTTTGGGTCTTAATTAATTTTAAAGCGTAGCTAATGGCCATCATATCATAGGCAATCACTCTGGCAGGTCCTAATTTAGGAGCTTTGATTGTAAAACAATCAACATTCAGATAGGTAAAATGCTTATGGTGGTCCGTGTCGCTCAGGCAGGCCACATGATAAATTATTTCTTGTGACTGTCGATGCTTAACCAATTCTTCTACAAAAGTCTCAAAACCGCCGTATTTAGCCGGCAATCCTCGGCTTCCGATGATGAATACATGACGCAAACTCTATTCCCCCATTTTAACAATACAATCCATATCATTATAGCATATTTCATGGAATTTTGCGAAAAGAAACGGGAGTGGGAAAGAACTCAACAAATAACAAAAGAGTTCGTCTTCCCACCCCCGCACAGTTGAATAGATCAGATCAAAAGCGTAAAACGCGAACGAAATGCCATTCAACCACTGCGTTATGATGTTAAAACGAACTCTAATTGAGGAGGTTAACCTTTTTACCCGACCTCCATTTATACTATTACAAAGATTTAATTACGTTTTTTCAGATACACGTTCTTCGCCTGAAGATACAAAACAAGGCATCCTAATAGCATTGCGATTGAATATAGAACATATGAAGATGAAGCATAGTAACCATAGATAATACTGTTCGGATCTCTGGTAATCCATCGTGAAAATAAAACGACGACCATAATATTAAGAAATCCCGAAAGTGCACAACCTGTTATGGCTAAGAAAAAGTTAAGTATATTGCTATCAACTTTCAATTTATCTCTAAATAAATTCACAACTAAAATAATATAGCCTAAAAAACCACAAAGAAGCATTAATTTTGAAATAAGCTTATAAATCTTTACAATCCCCTTTTGAAATTTTAGACTTAATTGATGATTGCGAATAAGAGCATTGTTTTTAACCATCATTGAATCAATTGTACTAGTTAAGCCAAATTCCTGTTTAGCTGTTTCTTGATTAACATTAATATTAATCAACTGTACTGTATTTCTAGGTATTGCTGTTCCTAAAACATCTTGGAAGTATGCAATTTCTTTTTCACTAAAGTTATCGTGAAAAATTTCTTCAACCGGATCCGCATCTTGATAATTAAGAATGTTGAAAGTTGACTGCAAACTCAATCCGATACTTTCTGAAAAATCTTTAACATGAAAAGCTCCAGTTTGCGCAGATAAGAAAATGCCGTCTTTCTTCTTTAATTTACCAGATTTAAAAGCTGTGTCTAATTCTTGACATACTTTTTTATAAAATTTGTTTGTTTCAACGGCATTGTTATTATAATAACCCACACTCTTATCAGACATGGCTGATCTCACAGCCCACTGAACAAGATCACCCTTAATATTTGACTTACCACCAGCCCAAGCAGTATAGTTATCTAATAACGGCTTCTTTATCGTTGCTAGCGTCGGACTAGCTTTTATCGCTAATTGAAAAGATTTTTTAGAAGCCCAAACATCAGAATTTTTTCTATTATTCCTCCCATCATCTATCTTATAAAGGTAAGTCATCAATTTAGCACCATAGGTTTGTGAACGGTCATTCGTTGCATATATACCATAATAATGATAATTCATTACAGAAACAAAAAATGTAACGAAACAAATTCCCAAAAGTGGAAAGAGAGAAGCAAAAATTCTGCTAAAAAGCTGACCTCTATCTTTCCTAAAGTAGAAAAAATTCGAGACAATCAGACAAATTATTGCAGTAATAATAAAGGGCAACAACCAAACAGAATCTTCTCTCAAAATCCAAAAATAACCAATAGAGCAAAAAGAGCCGAAAGACCATAAAAAATACTGATTAAAGGCTGCTTGTCTCCTGATAAACATTCCAATTAAAAAGGAAACTACCAGCAAAACGAGCCAAGGAACCAAAGCATTCCTATAGATGCGAAAAGCTCCCCAATGGTTAACAGGAATATATAAAACAAACAGATAAGTTAAAAATAAAACTCTATAATTTTTAATACAGGGCTCAATTGCTTTAATAAAGACAAACGATGCTAAAACAATCAATAATCCGTATAAAAAAGCATAAGGAAGATTTAAGTATTGAGCTAAAGCTAAAAAACTCGGGAAGCCAATATTTTTGGCCATTGTAATATTTGTATATGCTCCCAGCCACTCAAAATTAGCAAGTGTCACACTATTTTTAATTTGAAGTAAGTCATCATAACCTTCAAGATAGAGATGAAAATTAGAATGATTTAATAATAGTATTCTAAAAATAGCGAATACTACCACTGAAGTATAAAATATTTTTTTGGAGTTAGATTGAACTAATTTAGCCAAAAAATCCACTAGCAACGGTCTTGAATTCCTCAAACTCTGTTTCATTCTTTCCCCTTTTTATTTCTTTACATCTTGTTTATAAAACTCCTGCAGAGCTTCCTGCCAAGTTGGAATAACAAAACCGGTTGCTTTGGCTTTTTTCAAACTCATCGTTGAATTTAATGGGCGCTTAGCTTTAGCAGGGAACTGACTGGAATCGACAGGCTTTACAACAACATCTGTATCTTTTAAGATTTCAACGGCGAAATCATACCAGGTTGTATCTTCTGCTGCATCGTTTGACAGATGGTAATAGCCAAATTCTTTTTGATTTTCAGCCAAATAGGTCATAAACTCAGCTAAAGTACGGGTCCAGGTCGGACGGCCGTGCTGATCATTTACGACAGTCAGGGTATCATGGGTCTTAGCCAAATTTTGCATGGTGAAAACGAAGTTCTTCCCATAATTGCCAAAAACCCAAGCAGTACGGATAATGTAGAAATGGCTGACATATTTTTCAACGGCTTCTTCACCTAAGCGTTTTGTCCGGCCGTATTCCGTTTTTGGATCGGGCTGATCATCAACTTCCCACTCCTGACCGACAGGTTTTTGACCGTCAAAGACATAGTCTGTTGAAATGTAAACCAAAGTTGAACCGTATTTTTCACAGGCTTTAGCAATGTTTTCAGTTCCTGTCACATTGATCGCGTAATCCAGTTCCTTGCCTTCATCTTCTGCCGCATCGACGGCTGTATAGGCCGCGCAGTGATAAACAAGGCTGGGCTGCACTTGTGAAAAAACCTCATCTACTTTTTCTGCATTCGTAATGTCCATTTCTGCGACATCTACAGCCACATAATCTTCATTGCGCTCGTCAAGCAGATGGCGTAATTCAGTGCCTAACTGTCCATTGCTTCCTGTGATTAAAATCATTCGTATTCTCCTTTAAAATATATTCATCAAAAAACAGCAGCTTTACCAAAAAATGGCAAAAAAGCCGACTTTATCAAACTTTCTGCGATTTAGTCAGCCTTAACAGCCTCATCTTTTTTATCAAGTCTTTGTCTTAATTTGTTTGCTGCCAATTAGCGAATCCCCAAAGCAATCCGTGCATAGCGGCTCATTTTGTCAACTGACCAAGCTGGTGACCACACTAACTTGACATCAACATCAAGAACCTCAGGCACATCTTTTAAAACATCGTAAATCTGGTCCGTCAGCAAATCGGCCAAAGGACAGCCCATGGTGGTCAGGGTCATATCAATCTCCGTATGGCCTGAATCATCAAAACGAATGTCATAGATAAGCCCCAGATTGACAATATCAATGCCCAATTCCGGATCAATAACCATTTCCAAAGCTTCAAGAATTCTGTCTTTAATCTTTGTGACTTCCTCGGGAGTATAGTTTGCTTCTGCCATAGTTCCCTCTCCTTTTAATCCTCTACAAAATCACGCAGCTGCTTGCTGCGGCTGGGATGGCGCAATTTACGCAAGGCCTTAGCTTCAATCTGACGAATGCGTTCACGAGTAACATTGAACACTCTGCCCACATCTTCCAGTGTGCGCATCTTGCCGTCATCTAAACCGAAACGCAGGCGCAGGACATTTTCTTCTCGGTCGGTCAGCGTATCAAGCACTTCATCCAACTGCTCGCGCAGCACAACACGCGTTGTATAATCCACCGGATTTTCAATGACTTCGTCTTCGATAAAGTCCCCCAGATGGCTGTCGTCCTCTTCACCAATCGGTGTTTCCAGAGACACTGGCTCCTGAGCAATTTTCAGGATTTCACGAACCTTGTCCGGGGTCATATCCATCCGCTCTGCAATCTGTTCAGGCGTTGGGTCCTGTCCCAGTTCTTGCAGGAGATTGCGCTGCTCGCGCACTAATTTGTTAATGGTTTCCACCATGTGAACGGGAATCCGAATCGTGCGGGCCTGATCCGCAATCGCACGTGTGATAGCTTGACGAATCCACCAGGTTGCATAGGTTGAAAATTTGAATCCCTTGGAGTAGTCGAACTTATCAACCGCCTTCATCAAGCCCATGTTACCTTCTTGGATAAGATCCAAAAACTGCATGCCGCGGCCGACATAGCGCTTAGCGATGGAGACAACCAGACGCAGATTGGCTTCTGCCAAACGCTGTTTGGCTTCAAGGTCACCGTTTTCAACTGCAATAGCCAGTTCTTTTTCTTCTTCATTTGTCAAAAGAGGAACAACGCCAATTTCTTTTAAATACATACGTACAGGATCATTGACCTTTGCAGAATTACTGCCCAGCAGCTCTTCATCAGTCAGCTCCTCGGGTTTAATCTCTTCAACAGCATACTTAGACGAAGGATTGCCGTCTTTGTCAGTGATAGAGATACCGCCGTCAGTCAAACGTTCCAGCAGATCGTCAATTTGCTCGGCTTCAAGTCCAAAAGGGATGACGAGTTTTTCAGTAACTTCATCGTCAATAGCAACCCCTTCTTTTTTATGATTGCGAATAAAATCTGCCACTTGAACATTAAAGGTACTTGATGTTTTTTTACTACTACTTGCCATTTTTCCTCTATTCCATATTTCTTTTTTGAGCGATGAGAGCCGCCAAGCCCTCAACTGCAGTATCTATGTCTCCGTGATTGCTGCTTTCACGGATGGTTTTGCTTTGTTTTCGCATCTCCTGCTGCTGCAGGTATTTATTTCTCTGGCTTTCCAGCTGCCTGATTTCACCCTCAGCAATCTCTTCAGGAAGATTTTCCTCTAAAACACGGTAGTAGGCATTTTGAAGTTCCTCGGGAAGCTGAGCCAAATCATAGGCATTCAATTCACCATTGCTTTTTAAAAGCTGATAAAGTTCCTGCAATTCCGGAGTCTCAAATTTAAAATCATCCCTATTGCGAAATTCATTCAAAAGGTAACCATGGTGAAGAATCCGGTGAAAGAGCTGATTCTCAGCCTTAACCACAGCACTCAGATGCTTACTCATGGGCAGCTCTGCCTTAATAGGCTGGCTGAGCGCCTGTTCGCTTCTTTGTGAGCGCGTTTGCAGGCGCTCATTATTAACCGCCTGCTCTACCTGCTGATAATTGAAGTCCGGCAGAACTTCTGCCACCATATTGATATAGGTGTTTTGAGCAGTAATTGACGGGGAGGCGGCGATGATTTTCGCCATCTTCTCCACATAGTCAATCTCTGCCTGCAAGTTATCAATATTTTCAGGTTTTAGATGATGGAGCCAAAACTCAACGCTGCTAATCCTTGACTGGGTCAGAAGTTTTTTCAGTTCTTCCGCAGAATTTTCCTTGATAAACTCATCGGGATCCATCTGACCGGGAATTCTGACGATTTCCACTGCCATATCTGATAAAATGTCCAAGGATTTGGCAATAGCGTTCTGCCCGGCACTGTCACCGTCATAGGTCAGGATTACTTTTTTAGTGAATTTCTGCAAATGCTTCACATGCTCCGGCGTCAGCGCTGTTCCCATGGAAGCGACCGCATTGCTGATTCCGCAGCGATAGGCGGCAATAACGTCCATGAAACCCTCCATAAGGTAGATTTCATGTTCTTTTTTGGCAACTGCTTTGGCTCGGTCCAAATGATAAAGTTCATAAGACTTATTAAAGACAGCTGTCGCACGTGTATTTTTATATTTCGCCAGTTTTTTGGCACTGTCGGCCTCTGTCCAAATACGGCCTGAAAAACCGACAATGTGACCAAACTCATCCGTCAAAGGAAACATGATGCGGTTCCGAAAGGCATCATAAACCGTGTTGCTGTCCGACAGATTAAAAAGACCAGAATTAATGATGGTATCTTCATCATATTTTTTCAGCATGGCCTGATAAAGATAATCATGTTCATCCGGAGCCAAACCTATCTTAAAATAATCAATCAGCTCATCCGTCAGTCCTCTTTCATAAAGATACTGGCGGGCTGTTTCCCCTATCTTGGTCGTCTTTAAAACAGCCTGATAAAACTTGCCGGCATCATCATTGATGCTGAAAAATCGTTGGTTGGGGTGCTCCTGCCTTGTTTCCTGACTCTTGTCCTGAACCGTAATATTAATTCCAGCGCGGTCAGCAAGCACCTGAACACTCTCTAAAAAGCTGATATTGCGGTAGTCTTCTAAAAATTTAAAGACATCGCCTGAACGCCCGCAGCCAAAACAGTGAAAAAACTGCCTGTCTTCAATAACATTAAAGGAGGGCGTCTTCTCTTTGTGGAAGGGACAAAGACCTAAATAATTGCGGCCAGCCCGTGAAAGACTGACAACTTCGCCAATCACATCAACAATATTGACGCTGTTTTTAATGTCGTTAATCATTTCCTTATCAATAGCCAGAAATCATCACCTCCACATCAAAATCCCTATTTTAGCGTTGCTTTTCATTATAACATTTTTAGGACTTTTTGTAAATTAAAGAGGTACAAAAGCACTCTCTGAGCTTGGTCTTTGCGACCGGCTCAGAGAGTGCCCTGTCAGAATTTTTTAAGAGGAGCGATTAGTCTATATCATTATCGTATACAGTGCCTTTGCGTTCCAACTTTAGATGGACGGCCTTAAACAGCCAAAGTTTATTTTTCTCATTGACATTAAGCCGGTCAACCAACGTATTGCTAAAGACATTATTGTAAATTTTAATCGGACCTACATCCGAAGAATGCTGACCAACACTTCCGCTGTAAGCTTTGATATTGCCTTTGCTGTCGTAATAAGGAACAAAGGAATTATCAGTGATAACGATATTTCGGCTGATCTGCCTGTCTTTATTGTGCGTACCGTAATTAGGGTCAATCGCCTTGATTAAACCGCCGTCCCATACACCGTTGTCACTCGAAGCATCTAACTGAATGGCCTCCGAATAATAGTCGTGAAGGGAAAGATTGGCATCAATTTGTTTAGCATTAACCAGCTCTGGAGCATAGCCCGTGAACTGATTCCCCTTAAAAGTGGAATTTTGCAGGCCTCCCAAGTCAAAAACGTGGCTGCCCTTTTTATGAACCATGGTAAAACTGTTATTAAGAACCCGCCAATGATCGCCGTGGTTGGCCATAATCATAAAGTGGTTGCCCTTATCCAAATCGCTGGCCTTAATATTAAGATTGCGCATGGTGAAATTTTTAACCCCATCAGTTGCTTTGGGTCCTGTTGCCAGGGCAAACCAGTAAGCCGCTCCTTCAACCACAAGCGTTGTATTGTCGCCTCTGATTTCAGTATCGGAAGCCAGGGTGAGGTAATCTTTATTCGGTGTCTGACTGCCGATTTTAAATTTACCGCTGGGCAGACTTAAAATGGTGCCCGGGTGCTCCTTAGCATAAGCAAAGGCCTGTCTCAAAACGTCATTGTTTTGAGCCGCACTGTTTTCTGCTTTTAGCTTAACTTGGTAAATAGTCTCCAAATCCCCTTCTTGGATGTCAGTGACCTTGCCGCCGTCATCAAAGGTAACATCATATTTATAGCCGCCGGCAGCACTGCTGTGATTATAAGAGACCTGCTCAACTCGGCCGGCCGATGTCCGATAATCAGACAGGCTGCGGCCATTTAAGTTCTCTTTGGCAGACGATTTTAGCTTGACAATCTGGCCTTGCTGGTATCTTGATTTCTTAGTTTTGGCTAGATCACTTTCCCCAACGTTTTTAATGGTGCGTCCGTTGTCAAATTTAATTTCATAGGTGTATGCTAATTTTTGCTGTGAGGTCTCTGTCGATTTGACCTTCTTGATTGTTCCAATCCAGTTTTGGTAATCTGCCAGTTTTTGACCAGAACTTATTTGAACCTTTTGGCCGGAATCGTATCGTGATTTTTGCCCTGCTTCCTTACTGACAAAAGGAAGGGTGATTCCGATAGGCTTTAAATTCAGGGTTCTGGCCAGAACCTCGAAAGAATTCGTTGCCGCCAGAAGCAAAACGGCCGACGAAACAAAAATAGCTAATGCGATAATTTCTCTTTTCCGAACTAGCCCCTTTCGCTTGTGTCTTCTGTTTCCCATTGTCTTCCCTTCAGAAAATATATTTTTTACAGCATTTCAATTTTACCATATTTTTGAAAAAAGTGAAGCACATATATTGTCAAATGTCTCTTTTTCCCGTATAATAGGTAACTAATAATAAGAAAGGAAAAATGAAATGATTAAAGAACTTAAAGAGTTTTTGTTCCGAGGAAGTGTTCTTGACCTTGCTGTAGCTGTTGTTATGGGGGCAGCATTCAATGCTATTATCACATCCTTCGTTTCAGACGTTATCACACCGCTCTTCTTGAACCCTGCTTTAAAAGCTGCCGGTGTAGACAAGATTGCTGATCTTTCATGGAACGGTGTCGCTTACGGTAACTTCTTAAGTGCTGTCATTAACTTCTTGATTGTGGGAACAACACTCTTTTTCGTTGTTAAAGCTGCTAATCATGCAATGGCTCTTACCAAAAAGGCAGAAGAAGATGCTGCTGAAACTGAGCCTACTGAAGTTGAACTGCTGGCAGACATTAAAGCCCTCTTAGAAAACCAAAAGTAAAAACCGCCGAGAAGCAATCATGATTAAACAATCGATGAACTGCTTCTTCTCTTCTTGAAAAAAGACAGACCTTACGGTACTGAGCCCAATCGTTAGAGTTTTCATCTGACTTCTGGCACAGTTCAATAGTGAGGCTGTCTTTTTTTATTGGCTTTTTTAAAACACAGTACATATAAAGAAGGAGTTAACTGAATTGATGGCAAAATAAAAAACTGAAACTTTGTTTCAGCCTTTCACAATAATCACTTTAGAATTTTTTACGTTTGCGAGCTGCTTCTGACTTACGTTTACGTTTTACAGAAGGTTTTTCGTAGAATTCACGTTTGCGTGATTCTTGAAGTGTACCAGCTTTAGTTACAGAACGTTTGAAACGACGAAGAGCATCGTCAAGTGATTCATTTTTACGCACTACAGTCTTTGACATGTATCTCACTCCCCTCAATTTCATTGTAACATTTACACGTTCTTAAACATTATACAGGAATGTGGAAATAAATGTCAAGACATTTTCAGACTATTTTAAAATTTATTTTCACGAACGCTGAAAATTAAACCCGAAAATAAGTCCTTTTTAGTCAACTTGCTGTCCGGTCAATTTAACCGCATCGCTGATAAACTGTTTGTACTTGCCTTCTTTTTTAAGCTTTTTAATAACCTTATTAACTGTCTTAACTAATTTACCGCTGTCTTTGGGCAGGGCAACTGCTTTGGCGTCACCTTCACCCGTTTTCAGGGCAACTTTCGCAAGAACAAGGTCGCTGTTTTGAGAAATATAGCCTTCTGCTACCGGCTTTTCCAAATCAATAGCATCGACCTGCCCTGATTTCAGTTCATTAACAGCTTCACCCATGGAAGTCAGAGCAGTGATATTTGATTTCTTCAGCTGATCTTTTGCCAAACCTTCTTCAATGGTTCCTTTTTGAACGGCCACCTTAGCCTTGTTGAAAGCAGCCAGTGATGTATATTTATTAACATCAGACTTTCTGACTAGGATAGCATTTTCAGTCTCGTAATAAGCATCTGAAAAATCATAAACCTTGGCACGTTCCTTAGTATAGGACAGACCGGAGATAGCGATATCAGCCTTTCCTGTCTTTAAACTAGAGAGAACATTGTCAAAGCTCATGGAGGAGATTTCCAATTTGACGCCCAGTTCATCGGCAATTGCCCTTGCCAATTCGATATCAGCACCGACAACAGTATCTTTTCCGTTAATCAGAGCCTTGAATTCAAAGGGTGCATAGTCCGGACTGACAGCAACAACAATTTTCTTCTTCTCCTTTACTTTATCCTGCATGTCTTTTGCATTTGAAGCGCCGCAGGCAGTCAGAGCAATCACAGCCAAAAGGCTGAAGCAAGCCAGCAATAATTTTCTTAATGTCATTTTTTTCTCTTTTCTATTTGATAAGTCTGTTATAACAGTTATAACCTTTATTAATCAAAGCTTTCCAAACACTGGGATAGTTTTGACAGAGCCGTTTTTAAAATGTCCCTGTCACCGCAGTAACCGAGGCGAACATAGCCTTCAAGATCAAAACGACTTCCCGGGACAAGCAGCACCCCATAAGCTGCTAAGAGCTGCCGGCAGAACTCCTCAATGGGAAGCGGCACATCCAGTTTAACCAGAGAGGTGGAAACATGATCCGGCAAAATAGCATGAGCTCGCGGCTCCTGCGCCAGCCAATTTTTTAAAATCTCCAGATTTTCACTCACGATCTTTTGATTCCTCTCAATAATGACCTGCCGGTTTTTCAGTGCAAAGGCAGCCAGCAGATCATCAAAGACACCGGCACAAATCATGGTATAATCACGATAGTTTCTGAGAATATCCGCTACTTCCTTATTTGAAGCTACCCAGCCTACACGAATGCCGGGGAGTGAATAGGCCTTGGACAGACTGTCGACTGAAATCCCCTTGTCGTACAAGTCAGCAATAGCAGGAACTTCTGACTGATCAGAAAATGGCTTATAGACTTCATCGGACAGAATATAGGCCCCGCAGGATTCAGCAATAGCGACCAATTCCTGTAAGTAGGCCTCATCCATGATGGCCCCCGTCGGATTATGAGCATTGTTGATGCAGATCATTTTAGTATTAGGACGAATCAGCCTGCGCAAATCATCCAAATCCGGCAGCCAATTATGATCCTCTCTGATCCGCCACAAGTCTACCTGCGCTCCCAAAGATTTGGGAATATCATAGAGCTGCTGGTAGGCGGGGTAGACTGAAATGACATGGTCCTGAGGCTCAATAAGGGCATAGAGCGCCAGCAAATTAGCACCCGTTGCACCGTTGGTCTGCAAAATCTGCTCAGGCCTCATTTTTTTATAAAGTCCGCAAACTTGCTTTTTAAATTCGGGTGAGCCCTCTATCCAGCCATAGTCCATCTTTTTTCGGGAGAGTTCCTGAAAAAAAGCGCTCAGATCCTGGTGTGCCAGCTCAAAAAGCTCCTCCAGGGTCAAAGCCGAGATAGACACACCGGCAATATCATAGAGGGCCTCCTTTTCATGAACGTTCAGCCATTCTTCCACTCCAAAACGTGGTAATTTCATCTTGACTCCTTTAGTTTTCCTACTAATGATAATACTTAATAAACAGGTACTTGTCAATGCCAAGAAATCAGGTTGGCATTAACAAAAAAACCTCCAGCAGATGCGCAAACACCTGCTGAAGGGTTTCGTGATAGTTCCTGAACGTTTATCCCAAAGAAGATTTTCTTATTCTTTGCTGGAAACAGACAAGTTGTAGGCTTCTTTAACAAAATTATCAATTTTGTTAGATTTCTTAAGCTCCTTGATAACCTTATCCACTTTTTTCTTAAGAGAGGTGCTTCCCTTAGGCATGGCAACAGCATAAGAATCGGAAGCCCCGGATTTTAATTTGATTTGGGCAATAGCCAAATCGCTGTTTTTAGCAACATAGCCTTCTGCAATCGGCTTTTCTAAAACAACGCCGTTAACTTGGCCAGATTTTAATTCGTTAATCATTTCACCATTTTGAACGAGAGAGATAATTTTAGCACCTGTCAATTGTTTCTTGGCAACATCTTCCTGAATGCTTCCCTTTTGAGTGGCTACGGAGAGACCCTTCAGGGAATCAGTTTTCTTATATTTTGCCAACTCAGATTTTTTGACAATCACCACATTAACAGATTCGTAATAAGTTTCTGAGAAATCATAAACCTTTTGACGCTCTTTGGTTGCCGAAATGCCTGAAATAGCAATATCAGCCTTACCTGACTGAACACTTGACAGGACATTGTTAAAAGACATAGCTGAAAATTCTACTTTTACACCCAATTCTTTGGCAATAGCCTTAGCAATCTCAACATCTGCTCCGACGATGGTATCTTTGCCGTTAACCAGTGTCTTGAATTCAAACGGAGCGAACTCAGGATTCATGGCAACAACAAGCTTTCCTTTGTCTTCGATCTTTTTTACAGAATCATCCTTGGATGAAGAGTTGCAGGCAGCAAGACTGATCAGCGATAAAGCGGTAAGAGCTCCTACTAAAACTTTTTTAACTATTTTCATAACAATCCTCAATTTCTAATTTTATTAAGATAGGATTATTATATTTCATATTTATGCATTTGTCAAGCATTTTTTTATAAAAATCCAAAAACATTATATCTTAGTCCACTTCGCTATTAGCTTAAACAGCTAAAAAACTATTACCAAAATTCTCTGACAAAGTCATCCTGCAAACGCTCACTGTAAAAAAGTTCCGAGAGCTCATCTTCCTCAAAGACGCGCAGCAAATTGAGCAAATCATAAGCCAGATTTATATGAGGCAATTCTTCACGCGCTATCCAGCGCACTTCTCCCTCCTCCGATGAGCGAATTTCCCCTTCAAATTCGTGAGTTCGATACAAAAAGACAAGATAACGAATACCTTCTTTGGTATGCCAGTGCTTCATACCAACCAAACTGGGATTGGCAATGGTCAGGCCGGTCTCTTCAAAAATCTCACGAACAACCGAAGCGTGCAGAGATTCTCCAGCTTCGACATGCCCGCCGGGCAGAGCAGCTCCTGACCAAGTGTAGCGCTTAGGGTCGCGAAACTGTATAAGAATATTACCCTTTCCATCTTCAACTAAGCACATATTGGTTAGAATGACCTTTTCTGAACGGGACATAGAGAACTCCTTCATGTTTTTTAATGACATCCATTATAACATAGTTAGCATTAATTATTCATTTCTTTGAAATAACCAGCTCGCTTTTAAAACCATTTAATTCGAGGACATTTTCACAATCCTGAAGTGAAAAATCATCACAGGCCTCCCCATTTTCTTCAAAGGATATTTTTGTAGCCAATCCCTTTTTAACAGCTTGAAAAACATAATCTTTAGGCACCTGAATCTTAGATGTCCCTGCAATCTGGTTGAGAGCAATCTCGCCCTGGTGAGATAAAACATCAACAAACATATCTAAGTTGCTGTCAAATTCCATCTCTCCGACACCGCCATCCACAGTAATACGTGAGACTTTTCCGGTCAATTCAAAATTGGAACTGCATATATTAATCAAGTGTAGTTCCTTGCAGTTGACCCCAAGTTCAAGACTCCCAAGATATTTTTCAGGCAGGACAATCAGAACCTTTAGATTTTCCTTAGCAATAGCTTCAGTCATATCTTCTAACCGATTTAAATCAATATCAATGCTGTTTTTAATGTCATCAATCTTTATTTTAAAAAGTTCTTCTAACCTGTCTAACACATTGCTGAGAAGACTGACCTTAACCTTTTCACTCTTAGCGGCTTGCAGGATGACTTCATAGGCACCGCCCATAGGATTAAAACTTGTTTAAAAGAGAACAGCTGCCGCAAATAATTTTGCAAAAAACCAAAGGTAAGGTAATCCTGCCAAACTACTGATACTGTCGTAAAAAGTAAATAGTAGACCGCCGGCAATCCCGTCCAGTGATAATGCAGCAGAACACTCCCAGCAGCCAGCAGTAAGATGAGATAAAGCAGATAAGTTTTCCTTTGCCTAACCGCTATGAGCGATTTAGTCCATTGGCGGTGACTAAAAGCAAGGACTGCCAACCCTACACTATTAAGCAGCACACCACCGACGATCACTCCCTTTTCATCCATATAAAGACTGAGAAGATCATGAGACAAACCCAGATTAACCGTTAAGCCAAAAAGGACTAACCAGATAAGACTGACTCCAATCATCTTAATCGTAGTTTTAGGATGCATATCAACTGACTCCTTTACTTAGTTCCATCATTTATTATATTCATCCTTTAATACTTCCAATATATCTTTAGATTTATGTTGAATATCAGGGTAAATATAGCCTTCAGTTATTCCAAACTTTCTTAACTCTTTTCTAATTGTCTTTTTCATCTCACTTTTAATTTTTATAATTAATGAATTTGATTTTTTCTTAATAGAATCATTAATTTCTGATTTTATATTTTCAAAATCTTTGTCCATTGTATTGACAAAACAAGGATAGATAAAAGCTCCTTGTTGTTGCTTTATTCTTTCGGTTGATTTGCTAATAAAGACAATATGAGCTTTTTTTAAATCTTTATAAATTTTATATGGATAAATGAGTTTTTCCTTTACCATAGCACGTTGATTAAGTAGTTCCATAAAATTACTTAAATAATCACTATTTAAAATATCATTAAAATGCTCCCTCTCATTCTGACTCAAAGATTTATAACAATCGATATCTTCGGGATAATAGCCAAAATTCTTTTCACCAACAACATAATAAAGACCATCATCTCCTTCAGAGTATTTTTTGCCATCATCAATACAAGATCTTATTAAATCAAATTGCATATTATTACTAAATTTAGATATAATATCGTCAGTAGTTTGACTTTCACTAATATCAAAAGATTTTGATTGTTTATCTAACTTCTCCGCAAAATCCATATAACTTAGAAAATTATTAATCACCTTTTGGTCAATAAAGTTCAAAGCAGTTTTTATTGCAATCGTATGTCCACTATCAAATTTTTCTTTTTGATTTTCCTCTTCATAAATATAAACATATCCATCTTTATCATTATCAATATCTACAGCAAAAAATAATGCAACCAAAGGATTTGTTGTAATATCCAATATCCTAGTTTTAGCACCATAATGCTGTCTTTCAGCTAGTTGTCGTGTTAACTCAACATTATTGAGTAACACTTCATCTCCCATTTCTTTAATAAGTGTTCGATAATAATATTCTGAACCTAAATAAACAAGAGATTCCTCTAAATATAGTGATGGAGTTCTATAATCAAAGTATTCATTTTCACCTCTATAATAATAATTTTTATTGTCAGATTGCAAAGAATCATTTATTAAACTTACAAATTCTGTTATAGTATTAACTTTTTGAATATTAAAATTATTTTCTGGCATATTACCTCTCTTAATCCATCGCCTTCAGTTCCAGTACCATATCGCGGATCTCGGCGGCCAGCTCAAAGTCTAACAGTTCGGCGGCTTCCTGCATTTGCTTTTGCAGCTTCCTGATGGTTTCTTGGCGTTCAGATTTGGTCATAGCATTATAATCAACGGTTTCTTCTGCTACATCGCTGTCTGTGGATTTGCTGATGGCGATAAGGTCGCGAATATCTTTCTTGATGGTTTGCGGAACAATGCCGTGTTCTTCGTTGTAGGCCATTTGAATTTGACGGCGGCGGTGGGTTTCATCAATGGCATTTTTCATGGACTGGGTCATAGTGTCAGCATACATGATAACATGACCCTCGCTGTTGCGGGCAGCCCGGCCAATGGTCTGGATGAGACCGCGCTCATTGCGCAGGAAGCCTTCCTTGTCCGCATCGAGGATAGCTACCAAGCTGACCTCAGGTACATCGATACCTTCGCGCAGCAGATTAATCCCTACAAGCACATCAAAAACGCCCAGACGCAGGTCGCGGATAATCTCGGTACGTTCCAGGGTCTTGATGTCCGAGTGCATGTACTTGACCTTGATCCCCATTTCCTTGAGGTAGTCTGTCAAATCTTCCGCCATCTTCTTAGTCAGCGTGGTGATAAAGGTGCGCTCCCCTTTTTCGGCACGCTTAGTAATTTCACCCAGCAAATCGTCCATCTGCCCCATGGTCGGCCGCACTTCTACTTCCGGATCCAAGAGACCGGTCGGACGGATAATTTGCTCAATGACTGTGTCAGTCTGCGCAAGCTCGTAATCCCCCGGCGTTGCTGAGACATAGACAATCTGATGAACATGGCTTTCAAATTCTTCCCGGCGCAAGGGGCGATTGTCCAAGGCACTGGGGAGACGAAAGCCGTAGTTAACCAGCATCTCTTTACGCGAACGGTCACCATTATACATTCCTTTAATCTGCCCCATGGTCATGTGACTTTCATCAACCATAATCAGAAAATCCTCAGGGAAAAAGTCCAAAAGCGTGTAAGGCGGCTCGCCCTCACTTCTTCCATCCATATGGCGGGAATAGTTTTCGACGCCATTGGTATAGCCCATCTCCCGCAGCATTTCGATGTCGTAGTCGGTTCTTTGTTTCAATCGCTGCGCTTCTAAGAGCTTGCCCTCTGATTCAAAGAGCTTGAGCTGCTCTTTCAGCTCCTCTTGAATCCTTGCGATAGCAATTTCCATGTGCTCATCGTTGGTCATGAAGTGAGTAGCCGGGAAGATAGCTAGGTGGTCAACCTCACCGAGAACACGGCCGGTCAGACTTTCAATTTCACGAATGCGGTCAATTTCATCGCCGAAAAATTCCACACGAAAGGCGTGCTCATCACGGCTGGCCGGAAAAATCTCAACCACATCGCCGCGCACACGAAAACGGCCGCGCTGAAAATCAATGTCATTACGCTCAAACTGAATGTCCACCAAATCGTTTAAGAGCTGATCCCGGGAAATCTCCTGACCGGGCCGCAGGCTGACAACGCTGTCTGCATATTCCTTGGGCGAACCCAAACCGTAAATACAGGAGACAGACGCCACCACAATAACATCGTTGCGCTCGAGTAAGGATGAGGTCGCCGAGTGACGGAGTTTGTCAATCTCATCATTGACCGAGCTGTCTTTTTCAATGTAGGTGTCGCTAGATGGCACATAAGCTTCCGGCTGGTAATAATCGTAGTAAGATACAAAGTACTCAACCGCATTGTCAGGGAAAAACTCTTTAAACTCCCCGTAAAGCTGTCCGGCCAGAGTTTTATTGTGGGCGATGACTAGGGTTGGCTTATTGACCCTTTGAATAACCTGACTCATGGTATAGGTCTTACCTGTACCGGTTGCACCCATCAGGATTTGTGCCTTCTCGCCGCCTTCAATATTATCCACCAAAGCTTCAATGGCCTGCGGCTGATCGCCGGAAGGCTGGTATTTAGAAACTAACTTAAATCTATTGTTCTCAACTTTGTCAATCATGTTTTTACCTCTTTTTTATTCTAACATATTCTGATAAAAAATTAAGGGAGGAAGAACCTTACTATATATGTCAGAAAACCTAACACTACTTTAAATGAAAGTTGCCTAAATCCCTAATATTTGATATAATAAGGTAATTTTTATGAAGGAGTACGAACATGAAGCGAAAGATAATTGCTCTTATGACAGCATTTTTGACACTGGCTTTTATGTTTGGCGCAAAAGTTTCTGCTGATACGATTAAGATTGTCTCAGACTCCACTTATGCACCATTTGAATTTAAGGACAGTGACCAGGTTTATAAGGGCATTGATGTAGATATCATTAAAAAAGCGGCTGAAATCAGCGGCTGGGATTATAAGATGACCTTCCCTGGCTTTGATGCGGCGGTCAATGCCGTTCAGTCCGGTCAGGCCGATGCTTTGATGGCAGGGACAACTGTTACTAAAGAACGTAAGAAGGTCTTTACTTTTTCAGATACCTACTATGATACTAAAATTGTCATTGTTACCCGCAAAAAGGACAAAATTACCAAGTACAGCCAGTTAAAAGGAAAAACGGTTGGTGTCAAGAACGGAACAGCCGCTCAAAACTTCCTTGAAAAAAAGAAGGACAAATACCACTATAAAATCAAATCCTTTGACACTGGGGATTCTATGTACAACAGCCTAGAGTCGGCTTCTGTTGATGCGGTTATGGATGATAAGCCTGTTGCTCAATACGCTATCAATCAGGGGCAAAATCTCCGTATCGAAATGGAGGGTGAGCCTATCGGCAGCTTTGCCTTCGCCGTCAAAAAAGGCAGCCAGTATGAATACCTCATCAAAGATTTCAACAAAGCCTTAAAACAGATGAAAGCCGATGGGACTTATGATGAAATCATGAACAAGTGGATTTCTTCTAAGTCTGCTTCTGCTGATACCGCTAAATCGCAAAGCACCGGTACTGGCAATGCCAATGCAAAGGCAAAACCTGTTAAAAGCAGCTACAAAATTGTCATGGATTCTTCCTTTGCACCATTTGAATTCCAAAATGATGCCGGCAAATACGTAGGAATTGACGTCGAGCTGATCAAGGCCATTGCTAAACAGCAGGGCTTTAATATCAAAACCGAGAATCCTGGTTTTGATGCAGCTCTCAACACTGTCCAAGCCAGTCAGGCAGACGCTGTTATGGCAGGCATGTCCATTACCGATGAACGCAAGAAAATTTTCGATTTTTCAGATCCTTACTACACTTCAAACACCCTGCTTGCTGTCCGCAAGGGAAGCGACGTGGTGTCTTATAAGGATTTGAAAGGCAAAAAAGTTGGTGCCAAAAATGGAACTGCTTCTTATGCCTTTCTTGAAAAAAACAAAGACAAATACGGCTACTCATTGAAATCATTCGATGAAGCCTCAACCATGTACGACAGTCTGAATTCAGGTTCTATCTATGCCCTCATGGATGATGAAGCCGTACTTAAATATGCTATTAAGCAGGGTCGTCGATTTGAAACACCGATTCCGGGTGAAAAATCCGGCGAATACGGTTTTGCCGTTAAAAAAGGAAATAATCCTGAGCTCATTCAAATGTTTAACAACGGTTTGGCAGCTCTTAAAAAATCCGGTCAGTACGATAAGATTATCAATAAATACCTGTCTGATGATAAGCAAAAGGATTCATCAGCCTCAGCTGTTGATGAATCAACCATTCGGGGCTTGATTACCAACAATTATAAACAGCTCTTATCCGGCCTTGGAACAACCCTGAGTTTAGCTCTTCTGTCATTTGCTCTTGCTCTGATTGTCGGTATTCTCTTTGGTATGATGAGTGTCAGCCCTTATAAGGCATTGCGTGTTATAGCTGCCATTTTTGTTGATGTCGTTCGCGGTATTCCGCTGATGATTGTTGCGGCCTTTATCTTCTGGGGAATTCCTAACCTGATTGAGTCTGTTACCGGCCATCAAAGTCCAATCAACGACTTCGTAGCAGGTACCATTGCCCTGACCCTAAACGGCGGTGCTTATATCGCTGAAATCGTCCGCGGCGGTATCGAAGCTGTTCCAACCGGGCAAATGGAAGCCAGCCGCAGTTTGGGTATTTCCTACAAGACAACCATGCAAAAAATTATTTTGCCGCAGGCCTTCAAAATGATGCTGCCTAACTTCATCAACCAATTTGTTATCTCGCTTAAAGATACAACCATTATCTCAGCTATCGGACTGATTGAGCTTTTCCAAGCCGGCAAAATTATCATCGCCCGCAACTACCAATCATTCCGCATGTATGCCATTCTTGCTCTGATGTATCTTGTAATCATTACACTCTTGACACGTCTGGCAAAACGCTTAGAAAAGAGGATTAACTAATGACTGATTTAAAAATTGATGTTCAGGATTTGCATAAATCTTTCGGACAAAACGAAGTCCTCAAGGGCATTGATGTGCAATTTAATGAGGGAGATGTTGTCTGTATCATCGGCCCTTCGGGTTCCGGAAAATCAACTTTCCTCCGGACGCTGAACCTTCTCGAATCGGTTACCAGCGGCAAGGTCATCGTTGACGGTTATGAACTTTCAGATCCTTCTACCAATGTCGATAAGGCGCGGGAAAATATCGGCATGGTATTTCAGCACTTCAACCTTTTCCCGCATATGACCGTTCTTGAAAACATCACCTTTGCTCCGATTGAACTGGGGAAAGAGTCTAAGGAAGAAGCTCAAAAGCACGGCATGGAACTTTTGGAAAAAGTCGGACTGTCTGACAAGGCTCAGGCCTACCCGGACAGCCTGTCAGGCGGACAGAAACAGCGTGTGGCTATCGCTCGCAGTCTGGCCATGAATCCGGATATCATGCTCTTTGATGAGCCGACATCGGCTCTTGACCCTGAAATGGTCGGTGATGTTCTCAACGTTATGAAGGACTTAGCTGAACAAGGCATGACCATGCTGATTGTAACTCACGAAATGGGCTTTGCCCGCAAGGTTGCCAACCGCGTCATCTTTACCGATGGCGGACAGTTCCTCGAAGACGGTACCCCCGAAGAAATCTTCGATAACCCACAGCACCCGCGTCTCAAAGACTTCTTGGATAAGGTGCTGAATGTCTAATGTGTTAAGTTTATCTGTGACTAAAGTCACTAGCTAAACTACGCAAACTCCTATGGGACTTTGCTAAACACCTTACTAGTCAAACAACTTCGTTATTATCGAACTAAGTTGTTTTACATCGTAACATCAGCAAATGAATCTTTTATAGGTCCTAGTTATCAACGTCAGCCACTATAGTGGACTGACTAGCTCCCTTACTAAGTTAAAAAGCAAGACATTATCGGCCTTGCTTTTTAATTGTCGTAATTGCTTTGGTGCCGTGAAGGATAAGCTAACTTATCTGCGAAAAAATTCTATAGAACTTCAGCAGTAGTCAAGATGATTATACTGAATCTTGTGGCTAACATTATTTTGCAGATGATGGCGCAGCAATCATGGCTGCCTGTCCTACCCTCTTTTCATTCCTAGCTAACCTTATTGCTAAAACTCTTTAGCTTTCATAATGCCAATACTGACTTTTAAGGAAAAAGCTAAAATCAGCAGAGCTGCGAGAGTTAGTAAAGCGGCTAGTGCTTCTGCACTTAGAGCAGGCATCTGGGTGAGTAAATTTGCTAAGTCAATGTTAAACAACAGTTTAGCAGCTTTAAGAAGAACAATGCCCAGAACAACAAGCCCGGCAATGCTTGCAATCATAGCGATACGGCCTTTTTCTGCTCCAAATTTCAGCTGAATCGGGAGCATGATGGCTTGCATCATCACAACTAGGGGAAAAACAAAGATGGCTGTTATCACAATTTCTTTAACTGCCATTCCCCTTAAACTGGCAGCTACTATTGCCAAAAGGAGAGCAGCTACCCAAGAACTGAAGCTCAGCAGGACGGCCAGAATATACTTCTCAAGAGCATACTTCCCGCGGGTGAGAGGAAGGGTGAACAAAAAGGCACTTCCATTGTCGAGTTCATCATAGCTAGTAGTTGTTAGAGCAAATAAGGAAACGGAAAAAGTCATAAAATATAAAGGAAAAGCAATATCATCAGAAAAGCTAACCAACCCAATCACAACAGCCAGCAGCAAATAAAAGAAGGTTTTTTGCTGCCCTATCAATTTAAAATCTTTTATCAAAAGGCCCTTCATAATTTATCCCCCCTTATCATCAAGGTTGTCACCGTGTCAATGGTTCCCTTTTCAAGAGCAATCGTAGGATAGTTTTCCAAGTAAAATTGCTTTTGATTGGTCAGACAGCTATAACCAAATGTTCCTTTTTTAAAGCGAAGAATAAATGATTTATCCAGTTCAGCAAACTGTTCCTCTGTGACTTTCAGAACAGCATAATCACTCAGTAAAACATCCGTTTCTTCATGCAGAATAATCTGGCCTTCATCTATCATGTAGAGATCGTCGCACAGACTTTCTAAATCGCTTGAAATATGGGAACTGATCAAGATAGAGCGTCTGTCATCCTGCTCCATATAATCTCTCAGTAAATCCAGCAGTTCGTCTCTGGTCATCACATCCAGACCTGCTGTCGGCTCATCCAGTATTAGAAGTTCTGCTTGATGAGAAATAGCAACTAAGACCTTCAATTTGGCTTTCATACCTGTTGAGAAATCTTTTAAGAACTTCTCTTTTGGCAGCTGAAATCTATCGAGCTGTCTAAGAAAGAATGTCTTGTCAAAAGCCGGATACATAGCTTCTAAAATCGAAACAATATCTACTATCCGTAAATAGCCGCTAAATCCAGAATCAGAAAGCACCACACCTAGTTTTTCTTTGTCCTTAGCGGTCAAATTCCGACTATCTTTTCCAAACAGACTAATTTGCCCGCCATCCGTTGAAATTAAACCTAAGATGGACTTAAACAGTGTGGTTTTCCCAGAGCCGTTCTGTCCAATCAAACCAGTGATCATTCCCTCTTTTATTTCTAACGAAGCATTCAGAGAAAAGCGACCATATTGTTTCCTTACATCTTTGATTTTTAACATTGCTTAATCCTCCAAAATCAAATCAAATAAACTCCTGATCTCCTTATCGGAAAGGCCGTAACGCCGTCCTTTTTGAATGGCACGCTCAAAATCAGTTTCTACTTCTTTTTTCTGCTCTTCCAATAAGAGTGCCGGATTTACAGCAGCAACATAGCTGCCTTTGCCATGGACAGTGATTGTAAAACCATCACTTTCTAAAACATCATAGGCCTTTTTTACGGTCAGTGCACTGATTTTTAAATCCTTGGATAAGGAGCGAACGGACGGCAAGAGGTCATTTTTTTTTAACTGACCTGTTCGAATGCCTTTCTTTACTTGCTCCACAATCTGTTCATAGATTGGAACCATAGAAGAGTTATTAATTATTATTTGCATCATCTGAATGTCTTCCTTCTTGTTATAAACAGTATATAACAGTATATATCTCTTGTCAAGTGTTATATGCTGTTTATCGCAAATTTTTTTTTAAAAATACCAGCCTGATCTGAATATCAGGCTGGTATTTTGACTTATTCCGCTTTTTCTTTGGCCAATTTTTCGCGCTCCAAGCGCAGCTTGCGGTTGGGGTTGAGTTTATTGAAAAGTTTCTCTAATTTGTCAGCATTCCAGACATCAGCTGCTGATACAAAATTACCATCTTTATCTTTAAATGATATTGGTTTATCACCCATAATAAAACCTCCATCTTGATTGTGCTTAACGTTTTGTTAGTAGTGCTAAGGGTTGGCAGGCAATGCCCTAACAATTTTGCTTACTCATGAATCCATCCATCACGACGTGAAAAAAACGGTTCGATACTAAGCATTTTTCGAGCTAGTCAGTTGCTTAGCTATGCGGCCTAATAATTATCGCTTTTCACCGGATAACTTGCCAATAAAAAGCTTAATGTTACGACAGGCGGTCAGGTCAGTCCATTTTACTGACTTGACCGCATTAGTGATGCTGGTAGGCAGTCCTCTATCGATTTCAATTACTCATGCATCCATCACGACGTGAGAAAAACGGTTCGATATTAAGCATTTTTCGAGCTAGTCAGTCGCTTAGCTATGCGGCCTAATAATTATCGCCTTTCACCGGATAACTTGCCAATAAAATGCTTAATGTTACGACAGGCGGTCAGGTCAGTCCGTATTACTGACTTGACTGCCTTAGTGATGATGGTAGGCAGTCCGCCATAGCGGCTGCCGTTGCATATCAAGTACTTTAGTACTTAGATATGCTTCCAACATCAATCCACAAATTCAAATTCAAACTTGCCAATGCGGACAGTGTCACCGTCTCTGGCTCCGCGTTCGCGCAGAGCCTGGTCAACTCCCATAGCCCGCAATTGCCGGGAGAATTTCATGATAGCCTCATCGCGTTCCAAATTGGTCATGACAAAGAGCTTCTCTAACTTCTCACCCGAAAGTATCCAAGAAGCATCGTCTGCACGTGAAATATCAAAGGCTTTTTCTTCCTCGGCAAAACCATAATAAGCTTCTTCTTGCATGTCTGATTCATCATAAATCAAGAAGTCATCTGTCTGATCCAGAAGCTGGGCTGTTGCATCCAAAAGTGCATCCAATCCCTGATGAGCAATCCCTGAAATAGGAAAGATTAGCGGCTGCTCCTCAAACTCGTCATAGTTAGCAGCTAATTTTTCTTTGAATTTTTCAAGATTCTCCGCGGCCTGAGGCATATCCATTTTATTGGCAACAATAATTTGCGGGCGTTCCAACAAACGCAGATTGTAAGTTTCCAACTCCTTATTGATGGCCAAATAATCCTCATAAGGATCACGGCCTTCTGCCGCTGACATATCAATGACATGCAGGATAACACGTGTCCGCTCAATATGGCGCAGAAACTGTGTTCCAAGACCAACGCCTTGACTGGCTCCTTCAATCAAGCCCGGCAAGTCAGCCACTGCAAAGGATTCCCCGGATTTGGTACGCACCATGCCCAAATTGGGAACAATGGTTGTGAAATGGTAGGCTCCGATTTTAGGTTTGGCTGCTGTAATGACACTGAGCAGCGTTGATTTCCCAACGGAAGGAAAGCCTACCAGACCAACGTCAGCCAGAATTTTCAATTCCAAAGCCAGTTCACGTTCTTCTCCCGGTTCTCCATTTTCAGAAATCTCAGGAGCCGGATTGCGAGGTGTCGCAAACCGAATATTCCCGCGGCCGCCGCGGCCGCCGTGAGCCGCAATAAATTCCTGACCGTTTACAACCAAATCTGCAAGGACTTTGCCAGTTTCAGCATCGCGGACTGTTGTCCCCTGCGGCACATGCACATAGAGATCTTCAGCACCGCGGCCGTGCATCCCTTTAGTCATGCCTTTTTCACCATTTTTTGCCTTAAATTTGCGGTTGTAGCGAAAATCCATGAGGGTGCGAAGTCCCTCATCAACGACAAAGATGACATTGCCGCCGCGGCCGCCATCGCCGCCCCAAGGACCGCCATTAGCGACATATTTTTCACGGCGGAAAGCAACCATACCATCACCGCCGCGCCCAGCTTTTACCGAAACCTTAGCGGTATCTAAAAACATGCTCATAACTTTTCTACCTTATTGTAATTCGCTTAAAAAAACGCCCGTGAGCGTTTCTTTTTAAATAACGGCGCTAAGGGCACTGAGAACCAGTGCTCCAACAGTAACCAAAACCATAATGATAACGACAACTAAGGTCAGTTTTTCAAACGGTGTTTTCTTACGCGGTCCATTATCTCCAAAAGCCAATTTTTTTACCTCTTTCACAGCGTTTTATCTTATTTATCTTACCATGAATTGCAGGAATAAGCAAACAGCAAGTTATGGGAAACGCTTCCAGAAATTATTTGTGATTTCTAATTAAATGTGTTAAAGTTAGAATACAAGCTAACCATTAACGCTTTATTTTTCTTAAGCAAAAGGAGGCAGCCATGTCAATTTACAGTAAGTCTTATGTCACCACATCTGAGCATTCAGCTATGAACTGGGGTTCAGGCAGTCTTAACGTTTTGTCAACTCCCAGTATGATTGCTTTCATAGAAAATGCAGCTTTTTTGTATTGTGAAGAAGACTTAGATGTGTCAACAACAACGGTTGGTGCTCAAATTTCTGTTCAGCACTTAGCTGCTACTAAAATCGGAAAAACAGTAGACGTCAAAATCTTGGATGTTGAGAAAGACGGGCGGCGCTCCCATTTCAATATTGAGGTTTACGAGGGTGATAAACTCATTGGCAAGGGAGATCACACGCGCGTCACTGTTGATATTAAAAAGTTTCTTGATAAGTTAGATTAAAATCAAAAAGCGGGAAAATCTGTTCGGTTGAACACACGATTTTTCCGCTTTTGTTTTTTTCTTTTCAGCCAAGCAGCTAAGATTTAATTTGATTCAAACTGCCGCCAGTCCATCTGGCTGACTGTTCGGTATAAATCTCCCATCGCTCCTTTATAGCCAACATCCTGCCCCTTGTAGGTCAAAGACACAACTTGGTAAGAATCCGGCAGGGTCACACAGCCGCTGAGGGACAGCATAAATTCTTCAGGACTGTTAAAATGGCTTTCTCTTTTAGTTTGGTAAGCATCTAAATAAGTTAATACAATCATGAATGGTTCCTTTACAAAATCAACAGTTTATTTCAGGTCAGTTTTTTGACGCATTAATTGTTGCAAAGAGGTCGCCGGACGTCCGAGGACACGCTCAATATCAGAGGAGACCCCGGCTTGCTCTCCTTCTTTGATAGCTGTATAAGTACTGACCCAGGCATCGTATTCCCAGTCTTGCGCCGGCCAAGCCTTGCGTGACTGATAGGCTTCTTCAATCGTTTCATTGATATACGGAATGGTTTGACCTCTTTCTTTGCCGACAAATTGAACAATATCAGTCATGGACAAATCTTCTGGTCCGGTCATGTTTAATGTTTGATTTTTCCATTGATCAGGATCGGCTAAAATTGCTGCTGCCACTTCAGAAACATCCTGCCGAGCGACGGCAGATACTTTCCCATCACCGGCTGGTCCGCGAATTTCACCATTTTCTAAACACAGATCCAAAAAGAAATCCAAATAAAAATTATCCCGCAAAAAAGTATAGGCAAAGCCTTTTTCCTTGATGTAGTTTTCTGTCTTGGCATGATCGCGCGCTAAAGTAAAATCAGCCTCAGCATTGGCATTATAAAAAGAAGTATAAATAATATGCTTGACACCAGCCGCGTCAGCTGCATCGATAAAATCAAAATGCTGCTGCAAGCGATTGGGACTTTCTGAAGCAGATACCATCAATAAAGTATCAATCCCCTTTAGAGCTTTAATAGCTTCTGGAGAATTTTCAAAAGCAGCTCTGACAATTTCAGCATTGTCATAATTAGTCGCTTTTTGCGGATTTCGGGCAAGATGTCTGGCTGCAATTCCTTTTTTTGAAATCAGCTCAGCAGTTTTACCGCCTAATTTTCCTGTCACACCTGTAATAGCAATCATCGTAACGACCTCCTTTTAATCTTATAAACTTATTATAACATTGAAAGGTCAAAAAAGAGCGGTTTTAGTTTGGCAGGCAGTTACGGTCAAGACTGGCTGAGTTCTGATAACTTGCTGTAAAAGTCAGGATATTCTTTTTTGATATTGACAAAGCTGCCGCTTTGAGCTAAAAAGCTGTGTTCAGACTGAGCCTGGCAGACAGTTTCACCTTTTTGATTGGTCATTTGGTAGTGAAAAACCAATCGCGCAGCTTTAACCTTCGCTACAGTAATGACAATAGCAATCTCATCCGCAAAGGTTGATGTCGCTAGATAGTGACAGCTGACTGAAACAACCGGAGAGATGATGCCTTCTTCTTCCAATTTATCATAGGGCCAGCCGATTTCTGTCAAAAAATGAACACGCGCCTCTTCCATCCAGCGAATATAATTGGAATGATGGGTAATGCCCATGCGATCCGTTTCATAATATTGAACCAAGTGCTTATATGCTGTCATGTCAGCTCCTTTCACAAATAACAATAATACATTGACACCTGTCTAAGATAAGATCAGAAAACCATCCCAAGCATCAGCAAGCAGGGCAGCTTTTTCAGCTTTCTTGCAACAGGATTGGGGTGTGCAGGTTGAAGCGCCGCATATCAATCCCTCCTACTGACATTATAGCACAGCATTCATGCTGGCTATCGTATTTAAAAAATGGAATGGATTTATTATAAATGATATACTTATTTTATCAAAATAACTCTGGAGGTTGTGTCATGAAAACAATCAATGTTGTAAACGGTCCGCAGGACGCTGCTGCTATTATCCTTGGCTGCATGCGCATGCCGGCACTTTCTGTCGAAAAGGCTGCAGAGATGATTCAGACCGCTGTCGAAAACGGTGTGAATTTCTTTGACAATGCCACCTGCTATGGCAGTGGCGAGGCTGAAACCCGCTTTGGTGACGCTTTTGCTTTGACTGGCATTAAACGCGAGGATGTCATTATTCAGTCCAAAGTCGGGCTCTGCTTTGAGCGCAATGAATTTGACTGGACCAAGGAAAATATTCTCTCAAGTGTTGATGACAGTTTGCGCCGCATGAAGCTTGACTATTTGGACGCTGTCTTGCTGCATAGGCCTGATCTGATCTTTGATCCTGAGGAAGTCGCGCAAGCTTTCGATGAATTGGAACAAAGCGGAAAAGTGCGCCATTTCGGTGTCAGCAATGTGCCGACGCTTCAGATGGAGCTGCTCAAAAAATACGTTAAGCAGCCGCTTGTTTTCAATCAGCTGCAGCTTTCTTTGGAACAATCTCAGCTCATTGATCAAGCTCTCTACGTCAACAATAAAACAACCGATATGTCTATTGACCGCGACAACGGCACGCTAGACTACTGCCGTTTGAACGACATCACTGTTCAAGCTTGGTCTCCGCTCCAATACGGTATGTTTGAAGGCAGCTTTATAGACAGCCCTAAATTCCCAGAACTCAATCAAGCCCTGCAGGAACTGGGCGATAAATACGGCGTATCCAAAGCCGCTGTAGCTATCGCTTGGATCCTGCGCCATCCGGCCAAAATGCAGGCTATTGTCGGAACCATGAATCCCAAGCACCTCATTGATGTCTGTGCAGCAGCCGATGTGGAACTGACTCACCACGAATGGTATCAGCTCTATCTGGCAGCCGGCAAATTTTTACCTTAATAGCTAAAGAGAGTGGGGCACACTCTCTTCAGACTGTAGACAAATCTCCATTTGTCTACCTTGATCAGCAAAAAAGTCTGCAGACTACCATATAAATTCCACAAACACAGACGAGTTAGATAAAGGATACTTCCGCCGTGATGAAAGTGTCAGAAATGGTGAATTTTAGCCAATTCTGACACTCGGAAACTTTGAGACCGTGGCTCAAAGTTTAGGCATGGAATTCCCTAGGAAGTCGCTGCCGTCCGACATCATCTAAGGAAGTATCAAAGAAAAGACTTTTTCTTCAAGCTAAAGCAGGAGCACCTGCTTTTTTTGTGCATGAAAAAGTTTTCAGACAGCCCGCAGCAAAACTTCTTATTGAGTCTTGGACTGAGCCTGACAGACAGTTTCTCTCTTTTGATTAGTCATGTCATAATGAAAAACCAGCCGCGCAGCTTTAACCCTCGCTACAGTAATGACAATAGCAATCCCATCCGCAAAGGTTGAGGTCGCTAGATTCAGCAATTATTCTGTTATTTCTGCCCAAGCCATTTTTAATCATGACCATAGCTGTAAAGCCGCCAAGAGCCGCCTTTTTTCCGGACTAAAATCCAATTCCAATGACTGTAATGACTATTAGCACTAAAACCTTCATCAGGACAGCCGTCGGTGCTGAAGCTTGATTGGTAAACAATGCACTCATCATAGGTCTTGGAAACATCTTTCTTAGCATACTTCTCCTTATACCTGTCAGTATCCATCTGTTTTTTTGATGCTAACATTTCCAGAGATGTTTTATCTGAAGTATAGTTCAATGTTTCCAGACGGCAGCCATTAAAGGTAATGAAATTTCTCCTTATCAGATTAGCAGCCGCTTTTCGATCTTTTAGGGTGTAGATTTTAGAGTGTCCGTAGCTGATTTTGGCATGCAGGGCATTTCCCGGCATTCCCCACCCTATAATATAGATACCTCCAGCTAGAACAATGACAAGAAAAATAGCTGAAATCCAGATCATTATTTTTTTCATCAGATTATTCTCCCATTGGCATGCGCTTTATTGATGGCAAAATAAACGGTCAATCATTCGCGCGCTCACCTGTGACAAACATGGTAAAGGTAGCCTTGGCCACTTCTTGTTCCAGCTGATTGGTGACGGTGACATCAACGACTTTTGTTGTCCGGCCGTCATGGACACAGCGCCCGTCAATCAATAATGTATCTCCCAGCCTTCCAGATTTTAAATAATTAATGCTGGACTGAAGCGTCACCGCATCAAAGCCGGTCGAAATCGAAACCAAGCCGCTGATTTGGTCACACAGGGTAAAGATATAGCCGCCATGGGCAAAACCGTAGTAATTTAAAGATTTATCCACTACTTCTGTCGTCACCACCACATGGCCTTTGTCAAAAGAAACCATATCAAAATTTTCAAATACGCGAATTTCGTGCAAATGTTTATCAGTCATTCGTTTTCCTTTCAGTATTCTAACATTCAAACGGTCCATTGCCCTCATCATCAATCAGTTGAAACAGCAGCTCTCTTGCTTTCCTCAGACTTTCAAACTGAGGGCTGTGTTGCTGTATTTTTAAATAAGCAACAGACTTCCGTCTCTTCAGTAAAGCTAGACCAGTTAAACCTATTTGCTTCATCAGTAATTGCTTAAGATTTCCGTCTGACTGCAGCAATGACAATAACTATTGTAAGAATAGCTATAACTCCCATCACAAACGGTCCCACTTCCAAAAGAGGAACAGCTCCTACCATGCCAGATTTCAGCATAATCCCAACTATATCCCATAAACAGACAGCTAATGATATAAGTGAAAGGAACAGATTGGCCCTTGCCACTGTACGGCTCATCGGCTTCTTAACGGAAGTCAGCAAACAGATTAAAAGAATAAAAGCAAAACAAGCGCCGCAAATGATGCCGTTTTTCTGGTAGCCATAAAAAATCTTATTCGGAAGGTCCCCAGGCGGTATACTGCCCATATAGACACCTGACCATGGTAGAAGACAGGACAGCATGCCGGCCACTGAAAGACCAACGAGATAGATTTTACTGTTTATTTTTTTCATCAGCAAACCTCCTTGATTCTTCACGACCTCTGATGACTAGCTTTGCTTTTATTATAACACTTTTTCAGAAGAAGGCTCGGCTTATTATCGCATCTTACCATTAAATAGACAAAGAGCAAGTATCTGCGGAAGTCTTCCTGCAGAGATACCTGCTCTTTTTTTGATATGAACCAATCGGCAGTTACAGTATTTCCACTGCAAGCCTTTTTTCTTTTTCAACTGTCATCTGAGATTCTGCATGTCCTACCGCAACGATAACAAGAGGTTTAAAGCCATCTCTGATATTCAGTTTTTCCAGTAGTTCCTGCTTATCCTGTATAACAGCTGGAACAGACATGATGAAAACTGAAGCCAGTCCCATATCTGTCGCCGCCAGCATAATATTTTCAGCTGCAGCAGACACATTACAATGAGAAATCATGGGAACCTGCTCATTGATTTTTGCACTGAGTATCATTAATGTTGGTGCCTGATAAGTCGGGTGGTCTCCCATCCTAGGCATACCATGTGCAGCGGCTGCTTCAATAGCTTCAAGATTTTCTTGACTTTGTACAACAGTCAGCTTCAGTCCGCTGTAATCACCCATTCCAGCTGGAGCTGCGTTAGCTGCTTGAATCAAAGCTTGCGTCTCTGCATCTGTAAGCTGTGTCTTTGTAAACTTCCGGCAAGCATAGCGGCTTGTGATTGCTTCCATTGTATTCATCGATTTTCCCTCCTTTAAATCATGATTTGCCTTTTTGGCATCCAACCGACCCAGCATAAAGTTCAAATGAATCGCTTTAAAATCTCCGCTGGTTAGCAGTTAAACCTAAAGCAGTCAGATTTGTCACCTTAGCTGAAATCGATTTCAGCTAACTTTATTATAGCACTTTTGGGAGAGATAGAAGAAATTTCGATGCTTTAGACTTTAGCAGCAATCATGGCTGTCTTCCCCACTCCATTTATTAGTCTCATATTGTACAGAAGTATGCTTTTTTAATAGCTATCAAAGCAGCAATCTTATCAGCCAGTCTAAAATTTATCCGGCTGCCCCGTAAAATTAGCCCAGTCTTTGTTCAGGAAGCGATTGTTAATCGTATAGGCGGGAGCATCTTCCTCTTTACTGAGAAAGGAGTTAACCTCCTTATCCAGTGCCAGCCAGCCGTTCCAGCCTATGTGGATGGTGTCCTGCATGAAGTAGGGTTTGCTGCCGTCTTTTGAAAAATCAGCAATGTTAGTGAAACCTTGGCTCTGCAGCTGATACTTAATCTTGGCAACAGCTTTTTGATACATAGTCTGGTTAAGTCCTGTGAAAGCAGCCCACTTACTGTTAACAGGCGGAATAACAAAGAGAACATTAGTATGGGTTTTCGCAAATTGGTCCAATACCAGCTGTAAATCATTGTACTCAGGAGATTTAATATAATCAAAATACTTTTGCGACCCTTGCAGTCTTTTAAGCTGATGCTGCACACGCATGCTGTAGAAAGTATTTTCAATCCCAAACCTATTGTTAGACGTTGATTTTTCCCCTTCTTCAGTAGCTAGCCGTTTCAATGCAGCATAGGAAAAATGGGAGGGTAAATCAGCCGTCTGGGATAAAACCTTTTTCTTATAGTCATCAAAAAATGACAGATCACTGAAAAAAGCATCTTCTTTAGCTAACATTTTCTCTTTTAAAGCCAGCCAAGACTGGTCGGAAGAGTTTATTTCTTTTCCTTTCGCTGTTTTTTGCGCTAAAGGTTTAAATTCTGAATCTGGATAGAGTTGCAGAAAACGCTTAGCAGCATAGCGATCATAAGGACTGCCGGTCTGATTCTGCAAAAAATCAACGAACTGGCTGCTGCTAAAATAATTTTGAAAAGCGTGAGAATTGGCTCCCTCAGGCACAAACCACTGTGGTGAGATAATATAGACAGCCTGCTTATTTTCAAGTTCTTTGCTAATCTGCTGAATACCAAAGTAATGTGTCAGAGAGGCCGCCCCTTTTTGTCCCAATAGATAAGGCCTGTAATTACGATGATAGGCCTGAGCTAAAACTGACGGATGCATCTTGTCCAGCCGCGACAGCTCACTTGAGCCAAAAAAGGGGACAAAGCGCTGCTTAGGGTCTGTCAATGCGCGAACTTTTTTATATTTGCTTTTAAAACTAGTTTTAGTCAGAGCCACTGCATCCTTTTTTTCAGCCGTCAAGGAGTACTTTACAGCTATAGGATGAAAAATAATGAGAGTTAGGGCTAACAGCAGAGCGCAAAAAACAGGGCCTAAAATCTGCCAGAGGCGTTTAAGCATGGTTCAGCTCCTTTATTCCGGCGATGATTTTATTGGCAGTGTTCCAGTCATCACGGCCAAATTCTGATACGGGAATTGTAATATTAAAACGGCTTTCCAGCTCTACAATCAACTCAACAGTTCCCATACTGTCAAGCACACCCGCATCAAACAAATCTTCATCCATCATGTCAGAAACATCTTCCATGAAAAGATCATCAATAATTGCTAATACTTCTGATTTTACATCCATTGTCAGTCACTCCTTTAATTAAGATACAAAGGGCGTTAAGAACGCAAAGTCAAAATAGGAAAAAGCCGAAGAGTCCTCAAGACTCTAGGATTTCTATCTTTTTGACACAGCGTTTAGCCCGTGTTCAGTTGGTTAAGATACAAAGCCCGTCACCCAATGATTAGTGTCGGGAGATAAAGTCTACGGTTTTATCAGTGGTTTTGGAAACCAGAGCTGGTCTAAAAATCCTGAAAATATCAGGAAGGACAGCATGACGGTATTAAAGGTAATGATGATACCCAGAGCCTTGGTCCATTTGTTGTCCGGAAGCGGCTTTTGTCCTTTGTTTTTTCGTTCCTTGTTGATTGTTTTCTTCTTGCGCAGCCACCAGTCATTGATGACCAGACCAAAGCCGTGGAAAAGCCCATAAGCAATATAATACCAAGTCACCCCATGCCAGAAGCCCATGATGAGCATATTGATGATATAGGCAACACTTGATGTCACATTGCGGTTTTTGAAAACTTTGTTTTTGACCATAACCTTAACCAGACGCATAAAGACAAAATCTCGGAACCAAAAGGATAAACTCATGTGCCAGCGATTCCAGAATTCTTTCAAATCACGTGATTTGAACGGCTGATTAAAATTGGCAGGACTCTTAATGCCCATAAGGTTGGAAATGGCTAAGGCAAACATACTGTAACCTGCAAAGTCAAAGAAGAGATCCAAACCGTAAGTATACATAACACCGAGTGCCGGCAGATTAAAAATACCGCCGCGCTGCAGAGCCATTACCTTGATAGGATTCATGAGCACCTGCCCAAAAATATAGGCTAAAATAAACTTATAGAGGAAGCCTAGCATGATATAGCGAACAGATTGTTCCAACATATCCAGCAATTCTTCACGCTCAGGGATAGTCTCATAGTCTTCATTAAAACGTCTGAAACGGTCAATTGGTCCGCTGGAGAAAGTCGGCATGAAGAGCAGAAAACGCAGGAATTGCCAAAGACTGAAGTCTGTCAGTACCCCGTCATGCAGCTCCATAATTATGCCCACCGCACGAAACGTCAGATAGGAAATTCCTAAGAAGCCAAAGAGCGAGGATCGATTTCCCACTTCAATCAGTGGGCTGATTTTCACAAAAACAAGAGGAAAAACAGATAGAAATACCCACAGATAGAAAACCCATTTATTATCACGCATCCTGCGGTAAAACTTGTAGCTGCAAACCAGCACACTCTGCCAGATGACGTAAGCTAAGAGCGAGGCCAGCTGATGGAGATTTTTGCCTGTCAGCATGAGCACAATAAAGGCCAGGCTGACCAGGGCTTCATAAACTGGAAAACGTTTCTTGAAAAAAAGACCGACAAAAATGGGCGTAACTGCCGCAATCAAATAGATAAAGTACTGGGGATTGCTGTAGGCCGCTAAGTGAGGCAGCTGATGGAGAAAGTCAATCATCGGCTGTTTACCTCACTCATCAGACCATTGATGTCAATCTTGCCATTTGGCGTCAGCGGCAGACTGTCGCGGTAAAGAAACTTAGATGGCATCATATAGTCCATCATGATGTCTTTCAAATCTGTTTTGATAGCCTTGGTTAGATCCAATTCCCGGCTGAACTGCTTGCCGGCACCTTTTTTAAGAATGACATAGGCTAAAAGATTTTGTACCTTGTGATCTTTATTATACCGGGGCACAGCGACAGCTGACTTGACGTAACGGGATTTATTAAGATTTTGCGATACCTCTTCCAGCTCAATGCGGTAGCCATTAAATTTTATTTGGAAATCCAGACGGCCTCCGTAAAGAAGCAGACCTTCCTCAGTCATGCTGCCCACATCACCAGTGTGGTAGGCAGGCAGACCGTCAAATTCAAAGAAAGCCGTCTCGGTGCGTTCCGGATTGTTGAAATAGCCTTTGGACACGGCAGGACCCGTTACGATGATTTCACCCTGCTGCCCATGGGGCAGCTCCCTGCCCTCTTCGTCAATGATAAAGGTTGGTGAGTCAGGCTTAGGGTAACCAATTGGCAGACGCTGACAGCTTTTTAGCATCTCATCAGTCACTGCAAGAGCTGACAGCGCAACAGTTGCTTCCGTCGGACCATAGGAATTAACGATACGGGCTTTCGGAAACCGCTCGTGCAGTTTTTGCGCTGTCCTGACGGTCAGTTCTTCTCCGCAGAAATAAAAATGAGTTAAGTGCGGCAAAGTCTCAGCATTGAAGTCGTTTGACAGCATGGCCATGTCTACAAAGGACGGCGTTGATGTCCAGACTTGGATAGGCATTTGGTTGATAGTGTCAAAGAGGTACTTGAAGTCTGTTGTCAGTTCTTTTGGCAGGGCAAAAAGCGTACCTCCTTTAGCCAAGGTCGGTGCCCAATACATGACCGACAGGTCAAAAGAATAAGGCGGCTGCGCCAGCATCTGCGGTTGATCTGGCACCGAAAAAGCTTCTGCTGAAATTATCCAATTAGTAAAACTGAGCAGATTGTCGTGAGAAATTTGCACTCCTTTAGGTTTGCCAGTCGTGCCGGAGGTAAAGATAATGTAGTAATTATCGTCACCCTTGACAGAGTGCGTCAGCTCATAAGAAGTCTTTTGTGCAAAAATATCCTTTAACTGCGTCAGCTCAATGACAGGAATAGCCTTAACAGCCAAGGGAAAAGTCCCAACGGAAATAATGAGACTGGGCTTTGCTATTTCCATAATGGCCTCAATGCGCTCTAAAGCTGAATGCTGATCCACTGGAATATAAGCGTGACCTGATTTTGTCAGCGCCACAAAACTAGCCAGCATTTCATACTCCTGACCGCCAAAGACCAATACAGGTGACTTGGCTGGCAGCTTCACAACATCAATGTAAGCCGCTAAGGAATCAGAGTCAGCCTTCAAGTCCCCATAAGTGTGAACCTCTCCCAAAATATTATAAACGGGAAAATCTCCCTGCGATTGAGCCAGATGCTCAAGATTGTCAATCATATCATGCAGCATACATCGATCCTTTCTAGAATTCATTATAGATAAAGTTACCTTTGCCATGACCCAGATAACTGAAAAAATAAATTAAAATTAAGAAAATCAAAGCATAAACGAATGTTCTCAGTACAAATTGAACAAATGGTTTCATTAATTAACTCCTTGCGTGATTGGCAGCCGCACTTCCAAAATCATTTCTCCTTTATCCTGCCAAGCCCTCACCTGTCCTTGATGATGCTTAACGATTCCCTTAGCAATGGCTAAACCAAGCCCAAAACTAGATGTGCTGTGGCGAGAGCCTTCTGCCTGATAAAAACGTTCAAACAGATTGTCCATGACTTCTTTTGAATAAATCTGACTTGGATTCGATACTTGCAAAACAGCCGTCTTCTTCACTTGTGCCAAGCTGATATGAATGGTGCTGTTAGCCAGAGAATATTGGATGGCATTGTCCAGTAAGATGGTAATTAATTGCTTTAATTGTGACTCCTCACCCAGGATCCAAACACCATCAGTTATTTGAGAATCAATCAGTTTGCCCTCTTCATAAGCCAGACTTTCATAGCTGAGAATCATCTCCTCACAGATTTTCGACAAATCGACCCTGGTAAAATTAGCCGTCTGCTTAGTCTCATCCAATTTGGAGAGGCCAAGCAAGTCCTGAACTAAATGCTCCATTCGCTTGGTTTCTGAAAGAATGTGATCCAAGTAACGGTTGGGTTCGATTTGATTTTGCAGCACTTGAGCATTGGCCCGAATAGCTGCAATAGGGGTTTTTAATTCATGGCTGGCATCAGAAACAAACTGCTTTTCCCGATCGATAGCATCCTTAGCTGGCTGAATAATAAAGCGCGACAGATAAATACTGACACCCGTCAGAAGCAAAAAGTCAAAAACAGTGAAGAGAGCCGTCAGCAAAAGCTGCTCAGATGAGCTCGAATAGCTGTTTAAATCAATGAAGGCCAGCTGCCAGACGCCCTCTTTCTTTTCTTGTAACGAATAAACATAGTGCCGCCACTTCCAGCCTTTTTTATTTCTTTTCAGCAGAGAACGGCTCACTTCTTTTACAGCCTTGTCAGCTAGTTCTGTCTCATTGACAATAATAGCGGCCTCCCCGTCTTCCCTGACAGTGACCATGGCAATAGCTTCATCAGAGTAATCTTTGACATAACCATTTTTAGCCACAATTTTAACAATTCGGTAAGTATCGTAATAATCCCAATAGCGGTCATAATGATTGCTGATAAAAAACAACAGGAGAATAACCGCTGCCAGCAAAGACATGGTGATAATAACAAATTGCTTTCGCAGATTACTTAGCATACTTTTTAGAATCCTCCTCCAAAGAATAACCAACTCCTTTAGTTGTTTTAATTTCCACATCGGCCTTTAAAAAGCGGAGCTTTTTTCTTAAAAAGGAAACAAAAACTTCCAGCTGATTATATTCCGAACCATCCATTGGCCCCCAAACTTTAAGAATCAGCTGATTTTTAGGGATAATTTGGCTGGGATTCCGCAGCAGAGCTTCCATTAGCAGAAATTCTTTATTGGACAGCTTAACCTCATGGTCATTGGCACTTAACTCGCGTTTATCCAAATTCAGCATAATATTCCCCAGCTTTAAATAGTTAACGTTTAAGGCGGAAGACTGGCGGGTTCTTGCGCGAATGCGTGCCAGCAGCTCATCCGCTTCAAAAGGCTTTGTTATATAATCATCTGCTCCTAAATCAAGACCAGATACCCTATCATCCAGCTGAGACTTAGCTGTCAGGAAAATAATAGGAACTTCTGAGCCCAGCTGACGAACTCGTTTCAAGACTGTCATACCATCCATCTTAGGCAGCATAATATCCAGCAAAACTAAATCATAAAGTTCCGTTAAAATATAATCCATTCCCATTTCACCGTCAAAAGCTAAATCAACATCGTAATGAACCTCTTCCAAGATAGCTTTTATAGCTTCTGCAATACCTTCTTCATCTTCAACAACTAAAATTCGCATACACTTCTTTCCCTTATCTTTTAAAATCTGTTGTTATTTAGTATAAACCATTAGGATTGAATTAACCTTGAAATCCTAAATTATTTTTAAAAATAGATAAAACAGCAGGCAAGCTGCGCTGCTGTTTTCATATCTCAGAGTTTATGCTGTATTTTTTTCTGAAATCTAAACATGCCGTCCGCAAACTGTTCATCTTCTGGTTTATGCCTGTCGTCAGGATCATTAGGATTAAGATGGTGGCTGTTAAAAAATTCAATAATATGAAAACCACAGCGATTGACATAAAAATGGATGTTTCTCGTTTCAAAATAAGGAGTCACTGTTTCCCAAACCTTCACCTCGGGGAAAAGCCGCTCTACCTCGCACCAAGCAGCATAGCCAATCCCTTTACTGTGAAAAGCAGGCGCTGTAAACAGCAAGTCAAGTTCACCCTGCTGACCATCCACTCGGACGACCAAACCGCCGACTTTCTTACCCTTCCATAAAATTCTGTACGCCTGACCGCTGTCAATTGAGTTAACAATGGTCTCCCGTGAGATAATCTCTCCATCTTCTTCAAAATGATCATCTCTTCTGCCAAACTCTTCCAGCGCTCCATAGTTAAACGCTTCTTGATTGTCACGAATAAATTGCTCCTTGTCCTCCATGTACTGACCCCAAAAAGTTGGACAAGAACTATTATTGAAAGGATTTGGTTCTGTATTGAACAGGGCTAAATCCTTTTAATTTTGTCTTAATGCGTTTGTGATTGTAATAAAAAATATAGTCTGTGA